>QDFX01000001.1 GCA_003347645.1 Rhizobiaceae bacterium CPCC 101076
GGTTGGGCCTTCCTGAGCCGGATGCGCAGTATCGTGTCGAAGGATGGCGGCAGGCTCGGAGTGTGCGGCGATCCTTCGACACGGCTCGCTTCGCGAGTCCGGCTCAGGATGAGGCTTTCAACTCGCCGTCATTGCCGGGCTTGTCCCGGCAATCCAGCCCGGCGCCCGCGGTTTCGCCCGGGCATGAGGGCGTGGTGGAGTCCGGGGCCCAGCGCATGAGTGCGCCGCAGGCGCTCAATAGAATTGGCGGCTTCGCCGCGAGGAACGCTGGGTCCCGTTTCTCGGGATGCAGGTGCGCCGCACCCGGACCGGACGCGGGCTCAGATGTCGCGCGGCATCCGGTCGGCGGGGACGCAGCTCCACTTCCGGACCGTCCATTCCGGATGGAGCACGTTCCACTTCGCGATCTCCGGCTGGCCGTAATGCATGCACTGGAAGGGCGTCGCATTATCCGCGGCGAAGGTGAGTTGCACCTGCTTGCAGGTGTCCGGGCTCTGGGCGAGGCAGACGGAGAGGGCGAGTACCAGCATTCGGGATTCCTGTGTCGCGTTTCGCGTCCGCTCATGCGGGGCGCGTTCGCAGCGGAGCAAGAACGGGGCCACGTTCGTGTGAAACGAAACACAGATGGCCCCAAATCCGGTCGGAAATGAGAGGACAGCAGCCCCTGCGACTAAAGGCCCAGCAACAGGCCCAGTCCGGCGCAGATCCCCAGGGTCGGCAGCATGCCAAGGCGCAGCCGGAACAAGACGAACGCCGCGACGGCCGACAGGGCCAGCGCCCACCAGTCGACAGAGGACAGGATGGGGAGGTCTGGGCCGATTCCCGCGATCTCGAACCTCCGGACCTCCCGGAAGACGACATGGATGCCGAACCAGAGTGCGAGATTCATCACCACGCCGACGACTGCCGCCGTAATCGCGGACAGAGCGGCCGACAGCGCGCGGTTTCCGCGAAGGGACTCGACATAGGGCGCGCCGAGGAAGATCCAGAGGAAGCAGGGGGCGAACGTGACCCAGATGGTCAGTAAGGCGCCGAGGCACGCCGCCGCGATGGGATCGAGCGTGCCCGGATCGCGCATCGCGGCGAGGAAGCCGACAAACTGCAGCACCAGGATGAGCGGACCGGGCGTCGTCTCGGCGAGGCCGAGCCCGTCGACCATCTCCCCCGGCGCGAGCCAGCCGAAGCCATCGACGGCGGCCTGCGCGACATAGGCAAGAACCGCGTATGCGCCGCCGAAGGTGACGACCGCCATCGAGCTGAAGAAGGTTCCGATCTCAGTCCAGACGCTGTGGGATCCGGTGATCAGCCAGAGCAAAGCGACGGGGCCGAGCCAGATGGGGAGCCAGACCGCGAGAACAGTCAGCGCCCGGCGGCGCGACGGCTGGGCGTGCTGGAGTTCGCCCCGCTCGAACATGCGATCGACGACGCCGACGATGTCCGGCCCCGAACCCTTGTGACCGTTGCCGGAAAAGAGCTCGGGGGCCTTGAGGCTGCCGATCCAGCCGACGAGGCCGGCAGCCGCAATGATGAGCGGAAAGGGGATGCGGAGGACGAAGATCGCGAGGAACGCGGCGACGGCGATGGCGACCATCGCGCGGTTCCTGAGTGCGCGCTTGCCGATCCGCAGCACGGCCTCGACCACGATCGCGAGGACAGCGGCCTTGACCCCGAGGAAGGCGGCGTCGACGAGCGGGGCGTGGCGGTAGAAGACGTAGAGAACGCTCAAGCCCAGCATCACCAGCGCGCCGGGCACGACGAACAGTATTCCGGCGATGAGCCCGCCGAGCGTGCGATGCATCAGCCAGCCGATATAGATGGCGAGCTGCTGGGCTTCGGGGCCGGGCAGCAGCATGCAATAGTTGAGCGCGTGCAGGAAACGCTGTTCGCCGATCCAGCGGCGCTCCTCGACGAGCTCGCGGTGCATCAATGCGATCTGGCCGGCGGGACCGCCAAAGCTGAGGAAGCCGATCCTGGCCCAGACCCTGGTGGCCTCGGCGAGGGTGGGTTTCTCCGGAACCGAGACGGCCTCTTCGGCGGCGGTGGAAGTGATGGTCATGCCGGCCTCCCTCACGCTTTCGAGGGAGAGGGCCAGTTGTGGGTCTCCTCGACCGCGTCGCGGCTCCATCGATAGAACGCATCGTAGAGGAGAAGGCCGGCGTCGAGCTGCTCGAGATCGTCGCGGAACATGCGCGACAGCCCGAGTGAGGCGGCGAGCAGGCCGGACGCCTGCGGAGACAGGTCGAGGCGGGCGGTGTCGGCGGCTCGCACGATCAGCGCCAGCCGTTCAAGGGCTTCGGATTTGAGGCCGAACTCATCGATCATCGTATCGAAGGTGCAGCGGGTGCCGCGATGGCTCCAGAAGACGCCCTCGATGTCGAACGGCGTCGCCGCGAACCGATCGGCCACCGACATGACCTCGCCGGCGGCGACAAACAGGAAGACCGCGCTTGGATCGACGAACCGGCGGATCAGCCAGGGGCAGGCGATGCGGTCGACCTTCGGCCTCGCACGGGTGACCCAGACGGTGCGTCCGCGCTCGTCGCGCTTCGGCAGGTTCTTGGTGTCGACAAGAAGCCCGCCGGCATTCCGCCAGGCTTCGAAACCGCCCTCCAGCGTTTCGGCCGGCACGCCTTCGTGCCGAAGCCAGGCGGCCGCGCCCTGACTGAGCTTCAGGCCTTTCTGGCAGACGACCACGACGGACTTTCCGGTCAGTTCGGGCGCCCAGAGCGACACGGTGGAATGATCCCTCGGTGCCGCGCCCGGCAGGGTGCGCGGGTCGGCCGCGACGTCCTCGGGAAGGCGGACATCGACGATGATCGGCGCGCTCGGCTGGCCGATCAGACGGGACAATTGGGACGTGGTGATTTCGGTATTCGACGGCATGGCGTCCATCCCTGTTGGGGAGGTGGAACGCGATGTTCGGCTGCCGCCTCACGGGGTGATCGCGAATGACCCCTTGCCATTGGTTGTATGCGACGGATGGGCGGTGTCAAGCGGGGGAGGTGGTGTTTCGCTTTCTTCGTCATCCTCCAACTTGACCGGAGGATCCATGCCATCTGGCAGGCGCTCTATGGGTCCGGTCGAGCCGGAGGATGACGGCGTCGCGGGCTTTCCCGTTCCCCGGACAAGTGCGCGAAGCGCGCCGATCCGGGGCCCAGCGTTTATGTACGCCGCAGGCGCTCGATAGATAAAGGGCGGCTGCGCCGCCGAGGAACGCTGGGCCCCGTTCTCGGTATGGGCTTCGCCCACCCGGACCGGGACGGGTCTCACTCGGCCGTGACGGGGTCGATCACGCGGTGGACCTTCAGCACGGCGTCGGCCGGGAAGCCGCCGCGTTTCGCGTGCTCGCGGATGATCTCGGCGTCCGGCGCGCGATAGATGCAGAACAGCTTGTCGTCGGTGACGTAGCTGTGGACCCACTGGATGTCGGGACCGAGCTCGCGCAGCACATTGCAGGAGGTCTGCGAGGCGGCCTTCAGCTCCTCGGGGCTCAGGGAGCCGGCGCCGGGCATGTTCCTCTCGATGACGAATTCGGGCATTGGCGTGTCCTCGCAAAGTTCTTCTTCGTTGAAGGCGCCGAGCCTAGCAGCACGCTGGGCACGA
Organism: Rhizobiaceae bacterium CPCC 101076; assembly: GCA_003347645.1. Classification (GTDB taxonomy): domain Bacteria; phylum Pseudomonadota; class Alphaproteobacteria; order Rhizobiales; family Methylopilaceae; genus Flaviflagellibacter; species Flaviflagellibacter deserti. The sequence continues at coordinate 3,604 of QDFX01000001.1, forward strand.
CGCGCTCCTTTTATTGCGCGCGGGAGAGCCGCCGCCCTAGTGCTTCTCCTCGGCCGGGCTGTGCTGCTGTGGCTTGTGTCCCTCCTGGCCACCGCGATTGTGCTTGTTGTGATCGCGGCTCTCCTGATTGACGCCGCCCCGGCTGACCGCGAACTCGCTCTGGCGGGCGTCGCCGTCGTTAGGGCGCGGCATTGGAGCGTCGCGGCCCACCTGCTGGCGCTCGTCGGCGAGCCGGCGTTCGTCGGGCATGTCGTCCTTGCGTTCCAGCGTCCTCAGCTGCTGCTCGTGTGTCTTTCCGCCCTGCATGATGATCTCCTCAGCGTGGCTGGCGCTTGTTCAGCGCGTCGGGTTTGTCGATGCCGCCTTGCGGATTGGTGTCGTTCTCGACATCGCCCTCGATCGTGGTCTCGCCCTGTGCGTCCGCCAGTTCGTCCGGCGTGACGCCGGCCATGGTGACACCCTTCGAGCCGCCGATCATCGGATTGCCCTTCAGATCGGAATCGTTTGGCTCTCTCTGCTTCAGATGCTTGCTCATGGCTCCGCTCGCATTGACGTCCCCGAGGACCAACGCCGCGCGGTCGGCGAGGTTTCCGACATTTAGGCGCGGTCCGGAAACGTGCGATGGGGGATTTCGGTCGGCGGCGTGCCGGATTTATGATGCCGCCGCGCACGTTCTGGATGCGCTGCCGCCCGGGAGGCGACCCGTGAGCACTTCGGACAGCGAGCCGCCGGTCGAGCCGGTCTTCCGCAACGGCACCGTCACGGTGGTCGGCATCTTCCTGGCGTTCTCGCTCGGCTTCATGTCGCAATGGGCCGGCAACCCGCTGCCGACCCAGCCGATCGACGCGCCGATCATCCTGCTGCTGTCCGTCGGCGTGGTGCTGCAGATCTACGCGCTGGCGCGCCTCCTCGATCTCCGCTCGACCGAGCGGCGGGTCTACAACCACGCGAAGAATGTGTTCCTGGTCGCGGTGTCGATCATGAGCCTGGGCGTGGTGTCGGCGCTGGTGATCGATTTGTGGCGGATGCAGGGGAACTGACCGGAGAGCGCCAGGTGCAATCCGCCTTGCGCACGTCGTTCCGAACGGCGATTTCTCATCCATGTGCGGACGCGTCGTTCAAACCATGCCCCATGAGGCCATGCGGCGGCTGTTCAAGGCGCCCCAGGGCGATCTCTTCAACGCGCCGCCGCGCTGGAACGGCGCGCCGACCGACAAGCTCGCCGTGGTGCGCCGCAACCACGAGGCCGGCGAGAACTCGCTCGACCTGATCCGCTGGGGGCTTGTCCCGCATTTCGCCAAGGACCTGAAGGTCGGCGCGAGCCTCATCAATGCCCGCTGCGAGACGGTGGCCACCAAGCCCGCCTTCCGCGGTGCCTGGGCCAAGAGGAGGCGGTGCCTGATCCCGGTCGACGGCTTCTACGAGTGGAAGCGCGAGGGCAAGGTGAAGCAGCCCTATGCGCTGGCGCTGAAGGGCGGCGAGCCGATGGCTTTGGCCGGGCTGTGGGAGAACTGGAAGGACCCGGCGACCGGCGAATGGGTGCGCACCTTCACCGTGCTGACCACCGCGCCGAACGAACTCATCGCCCCGCTGCACGACCGCATGCCGGTGATCGTGCCGCACGAGGACTGGGACCTCTGGCTCTCGGGCGAGGACGCGACCGCGCTGATGAAGCCGCTGCCGGCGGAAGAGATGGAGATGTGGACCGTGTCCACGGCGGTGAACAAGGTCGGGAACGAGGGCGCGGAATTGTGGGAGCGGGTGGGGTAGCCGCCTCGCAATACGAGGCGGCCTCTCCGGGCGCGGGAGAGGCCGCAGGATGCCGGGGTCACGCCGGGTGGGGCGGGTGACGCCAGGCGCCTGAGGCGAGGCTCAATCCTCGACGCAGACGGTGACGATCCGGCCACCCTTGCGCCGCTCCTGCCAGCACTCCTCGTCATCCTGAGAGGCGGCGATGGCGGCGGCGGTGAGAACTCCGACGCCCATCAGCGCGCCGAACGCGGGGCCGTGGTGATGCGGCTTCGGGCCGGCCTTCTTCGGCGGCGCCTTGAAGTCCTTCGGGCCGGGGCCCGGAAACTTCGGGTTCGGCTTGTTCTGGAATTCGTTCGGGCCATTCCAGCCGGCAAAGGCCGGAGCGGCGGTGCCGAGCGCCAGCGAAGCGGCGACGACAGCGATGGTGACGGTTTTCAGCGACATGGTCCGTTTCCTTCCTGGGGGCGGGGGCTTCGGAAAGCCCGGCTGCCTGCCCCGATGACCATTGGTCGATGGGACGGACGGGAAGGTTCAAACGGGAGTTGTCGGTGAGCGTCCAATCGAGATTGGGCGACTTGGCGGGCTGATCGTCAAGTTGCGAACTGATTGCCCCGCTGCATGAGCATGCTGGGCTCGCGAAGCGGGGAGGAAACTAATTTCAACCCATTTTATCTCGAATGGACTTCGCTCGGTCTCTATCTTTTGAGCAATCGAAATATATCCTCGTCGGTTTTGCTGGTATTGCTTGAACTAGCTGGCTAACGCGACCTAGAGGTTCGTGCTCACCGTCAGCCTCAACCATAATATTCTTTAAGAAATTTCGATCCATAACGTCATATTGCTTGTAAGCTTTTCCCGGGAGGCGATCCGCGAAGAATGCGATGTTTTCGCTTCTCAAAGCTTCAATGAATTTCGAAGCTTTCTCGCGTCTTATTTCTCCTGTCTCGGAAGAAGGTAGATCCAAGCATTTGTAAGTGTCTCGATTTAGGTATCGATTTGCCAGCGCATTCGCGGGATGATTATTGGCGTCTGCTATCAATTTCACTAATGACAAAACGGAAGAATCATCTAGATTCATATAATTATCCAGGGCTTGATTATCTTTATTTCTAAAGAAGGTAATAAGTGGGTGTGAATTAATCGAATTAAATTGTTGATCGACTTCCGATACTGTCTTGTAGATGATGTCAGAAGCCATGTGCTGTACACCGCGCGTCGTCTTATGAAAATAAATATTCTGATACATTTTCATATATGAAAGCACGAATTCTTCGACAACGCTGACGCCCTTCTTCTGAACAACGAACGAATATTCGTAGATTCCCTCGATTGGATCGACGCATATTTTCGATATCTTCAGGCTGTCCAGTAGCCACTCAAGGTCAATCGCGGTGGATCGAACTCCAGTATAATAGCGATCGCGCATTAGAAAATCGAGTCGATCGCAGTCTAGTTGAGAAGAGATTATCGTTTGATATGGATCGTTTCCAGATTCTTGTTCAAAGAAAAGGGCAGTCTCATCAAGAATGTTATTTTTATCTAAAATCTCTGCGGTTCTTGATTTTCGTATTATTTCAAGCGTGTAGGCTTCGTGCGATTGATTGAGCTCTAGTTTCGAGGATACTTCTTCAAAGACGTGCGAATAGGGGCCGTGGCCCACATCGTGAAGTAGTGCGGCTGCAAGAGTTGCCAGGCGGCGCCGAGGGTGGTCGTCCGCAGGAAGTTGCTGGTTGCGTTCGAAAACGTCCAGCATTCTTCGAGCCATCTGCATCGCACCAAGCACATGCGAAAAGCGAGTATGAGTTGCGCCTGGATAAACGAACTCAGAGAATCCGAGCTGCTTAATCCGCCTCAAGCGCTGCACTGGGGCCGTCTGTACGAGTTCCCAAAGCATTACGTCTTCGGGTCTCTTCGTAGAGAAGGCGATCAAATTATGAATCGGATCGCGAATTCTCTGATCTTTGTCCATATTACCTTAGTGAGGAAGATGGCCTAAGATCTCTGGAGCCTTCGCGAGAACTGCCGGAGAAGCCTTGGCGGGTTTCATTGCGACTGTGCGTTGTCGAGCAGTCTCTTCGTCTAACCCGCGATTCCTAAAAAATAAATATGTCGCAGCAACTTCAAGCTGAATTGTTGTGTATTTGGCGAGGGCAGCCAACGCTTTTACATGGTCATGAGAAAGTTCGGGTCGAGTGGGTATCGACTCGATCAACTTGTAGGACGTCATAAAGAAATTGTTGTCTCCCAACTGCTGCTCGTCCTCTTCAATAAGGCCAGAGAATGTTAGGTAGTCAGCAGCCTGAGCAATCTCCACACTGAAGGGACCATAGTCCCTTAGGTCGAACTGAATGTTACAATCGACGCCTGCGCTCGCCATTAGATAGGCAAGCTTCTGGAGACGCTTCTTACCGTCGATTTTTTTGTGTGGCATCGCCTTCAACAAGGCAAGCACTAGCTCATCAGGTGCCATACCGACCTCCGTCCCGCGAGCCGAATCATAGCGAACATAAGAACAAAACGCGAACTTTGTAAAATTATGGTTAATCGTCTCTTTCCCTAAACGGCTAACGGCTCGATTCCGATATGCCTTTTGCGAAATGCACAGTTCCCATTTCCCATTTGTGCTCACCATAGTCGCCACGGATTGGTGATCAAGTTTTGTCCCAGCTGCAGAGGGATCGCTTCGCATCCGCTGACGGGGACTGACTGTCTGATGCAGATCTGCGGTTTCCGCATGTGGCTGGCCGGGCACTTACACACCCGGCCGGCCATCCCCATCACCTCACGCGCTCGCCACCCCAGCAGTCCCCAGCACCACGACACGCGTTCCGACCGGTGTCCGCTGATACAGGTCGATGATGTCCTGATTGATCAGGCGGACGCAGCCTGAGGAGACGTTGCTGCCGATCGAGCGCGGCTCGTTGGTGCCGTGCAGGCGGTAGAGCGTGTCGCGGCCGCCCTGGTAGAGGTAGAGCGCGCGGGCGCCGAGCGGGTTCGACAGGCTGCCGTCCATGCCGTTCTTCCATTCGGCGAGTTCGGGCTGGCGGACGATCATTTCGGCCGGCGGGGTCCAGCGCGGCCATTCGGCCTTGCGGGCGATGTTCGCCGAGCCGTTCCAGCCGAAACCCTCGCGGCCGACGCCGACGCCATAGCGCATGGCGGTGCCGCCTTCCTCGACGAGATAGAGGTATTTCGCGCCCGGATCGACGATGATCGTGCCCGGCGGTTCGGCCGTCGCATAGGTCACCTGCTGACGGACGAATGCGGGCTTGATGGCGTTCGCCGGGACGCCGGGGATGGGGAAGCGCTCGTTCGGCAGCGGGGAATAGAGCGCGGCGTATTTCGTCGGCAGGGCCGCCGCGGGTTTGGAGCCCGAGGCGGTGGTCTGCTGGCAGGCGGCAAGCGTGCCGGCCATGCCGGCAAGGAACAGGCGGCGCGTGAGGACGCGCCCGGATGTGCTGGTCATCGAATGAAGCTCCAGAGAAAGGGGGTACTGACGGGTGAGGTCAGGCTTCTCTGGGAGGGCGGAACGGCACGGCGCCGCCGAGCGAGGCGGGCGGCACCACGCTCAGGAGGGTGAGGCGGATCGCCTGCGAAGAGACGGAGGGACGGCGAAGGTCCTGGGTCTCGTGTTCCGCCGTGGCGGTGAGGCCGGCGAAGGGGCAGACAGTGGTGGCCGGGCCGGTGACGGGGCAGGGCTGGCCGGTGGAGGCCGAAAGCGCGATCGCCTCGACATATTTCTGCGCGACCATGCCGCGCTGATAGCCGACGCCGAGCGTGACGAGCGCCAGCGACAGCGAGCAGGCAAGCGCGATCAGCGCCCGCCGCCAGATTGCCGTTGATGCCGCCCGCTGCCTCATGTGACCCCGAATTACTCGGCCGCTACTTTGACACCTTCGATGCGCGGATCAAGCTCGCCCTTGGCATAGCGCTGGGCCATGACGCCAACGGGGATGACCTTGATCTTCGAGGCGTTGCCGGCGGTGCCGAACTGTTCCAGCCGCTCCATGCAGAGCTTCTGCATCGCGTCTGTGGCGGGTTTGAGGTATTTGCGCGGGTCGAATTCCGAGGGATTCTCGGCGAACACTTTCCGGATGGCGCCGGTGATGGCCATGCGGTTGTCGGTGTCTATGTTGACCTTGCGGACGCCGTGCTTGATGCCGCGCTGGATCTCTTCCACCGGGACGCCCCAGGTCGGCTTCATCTGGCCGCCGTAGCGGTTGATGATCTCCTGCAGGTCCTCCGGCACCGAGGACGAGCCGTGCATGACGAGATGCACCGTCGGCAGGCGGCGGTGGATCTCCTCGATGACGTTCATTGCGAGAACCGCGCCGTCCGGCTTGCGGGAGAACTTGTAGGCGCCGTGCGAGGTGCCCATCGCGACCGCGAGCGCGTCGACCTTGGTCTTGGCGACGAAATCGACCGCCTGGTCGGGATCGGTGAGGAGCTGGTCGTGGGAGACGGTGCCCTCGAGGCCGTGACCGTCCTCCTGCTCGCCGCCGCCGTGCTCCAGCGAGCCGAGCACGCCAAGCTCGCCCTCGACCGAGCAGCCGGCCCAGTGCGCCATGTCGGCGACGCGCTTGGTGATGCCGACATTGTACTCGTAATCGGCGGCGGTCTTGCCGTCGGCCTTCAGCGAGCCGTCCATCATGACCGAGGTGAAGCCGTACTGGATCGCGGTGGCGCAGGTGGCTTCGTTGTTGCCGTGGTCGAGATGCATGCAGATCGGGATGTGCGGATAGATCTCGACGAGGGCGTCGATCATCTTCGCCAGCATGATGTCGTTGGCGTAGGAGCGGGCGCCGCGCGAGGCCTGGATGATGACCGGAGCGTCGAGCTTGTCGGCGGCGGCGCCGATGGCCAGCGCCTGCTCCATGTTGTTGATGTTGAAGGCCGGGACGCCGTAGCCGTATTCGGCGGCGTGATCGAGGAGCTGTCGCAGCGTGATGCGGGCCATTGTCGGTCTCTCCGGACTAGCGTGTCACTTGGTGTCGCGCATCCCGACGCAGACACCGTTTTCCATCGTGCCGCCGCCGTCGAGACAGCGGCCGGTCTCCATCCGCTCGTAGAGCCAGTCCCGGCCGCCCGCGAACCAGGCGACGACAACGACCAGGCACGCGAGGATCAGGATCGTCCTCATTGCCGGCGCAGGGCTTCCACGCCGGGGAGGGGCTTGCCTTCCAGCCATTCAAGGAATGCGCCACCGGCGGTCGAGATGTAGGTGAAGTCGTCGGCCGCGCCAGCATGGTTGAGCGCCGCGACCGTATCGCCGCCGCCGGCGACCGAGAGAAGCTTGCCCTCCTTGGTCAGCGCGCCGGCCTTTTTCGCCACGGCGACGGTGGCGCGGTCGAACGGCTCCAGCTCGAAGGCGCCGAACGGGCCGTTCCAGACGAGGGTCTTTGTATGTTCGAGGAGCTTCGAGACTTCGAGCACGCTGCGCGGGCCGGCATCGAGGATCATCTCGTCCTTGGCGACGCCTTCTGCCAGAACGGCCTGGTTCGAGGCATGGGCCTTGAATTCCTTGGCGACGACGACGTCGATCGGCAGGACGATGCGGCAGTTCTTCTCTTTCGCCGTCTTCAGGATGTCGTTGGCGGTGCCGACGAGATCATGCTCGCAGAGCGACTTGCCGACATCCATGCCTTGGGCGGCGAGGAAGGTGTTGGCCATGCCGCCGCCGATGATCAAAGTGTCGACCTTGCCGACGAGGTTCGACAGCAGGTCGATCTTGGTCGAAACCTTGGCGCCGCCGACGACCGCCGCGACCGGGTGTTCCGGATGCGACAGCGCCTTGGCGAGAGCTTCCAGTTCTTGCTGCATCGAGCGGCCGGCATAGGCCGGCAGCAGCTTGGCCAGGCCGACGACCGAAGCGGCCGAGCGATGCGCGACCGAGAAGGCGTCATTGACGAAGATATCGCCGAGCTTGGCGAGTTCCTTCGTAAAGGCCTCGTCGTCAGCCTCCTCGCCCGGATGGAAGCGGAGGTTTTCGAGGAGGAGCACCTCGCCGTCCTTCATCGCCGCGACCACGCGCTCGGCGTCGGGGCCGATGCAGTCCGGCGCGAAGGCGACCGGCTGGCCGAGCGCCTGCGAGACGTCGGGCAGGATGTGCTGGAGGCTCTGCGCCTCGTCGCGCTTGCCCTTCGGCCGGCCGAAATGGGCGATCAGGATCGCCCTGCCGCCTTTGGACGTGAGGTCCCTGATGGTCGGCAGCGCGGCCTGGATACGGGTATCGTCGGTGACGCGCCCGTTCTCCATCGGCAGGTTGAAGTCGACGCGGACGAGGACGCGCTTGCCCGCGAGATCGGAGATGTCGTCGAGTGTCTTGAAGCTCATGGGCGAAGGAAGTTGGCGGTCGCGAAGATGATGCCGGCCATTCCGATCAGCATCGATGACATGATGGCAATGGTCTGCCAGACATTGGGTATCATCTGCAGGCGCTTATCGAAGCCGTCGAACCGGCCATCAAGACGAGCGAGACTGACTTCGATTCCGCCAAGCCGACCTTCGATGCCGCGCAGGCTCGTCTTCACCTCGGCCATATCCTCCTCCAACCGCTCAACGCGTCTTTCGAGCGTCGAGCCATCCGTCCCGCCGGCCGATACCCGACCGATCCGCCTCGCCTCAGCCATAGGTGGTGTCCCCCGCCGGTCCGGTCGAGTGTAGCAGAGGTCAGATCAGCTTGCCCATCGCGACGGCCGTGTCGGCCATGCGGTTCGAGAAGCCCCATTCGTTGTCGTACCAGGACAGGACGCGGACGAGGGTGCCGTCCATGACCTTGGTCTGGTCGAGCGCGAACGAGGACGAGGCCGGGTTGTGGTTGAAGTCGGAGGAGACGAGCTTTTCGTCGACGACGTCGAGGATGCCCTTGAGCTGCTGGGCAGCGGCCCGCTTCACCGCCTCGTTGACTTCTTCCACCGTGGTCGCGCGCTTGGCGTTGAACTTGAAGTCGACGACCGAGACGTTCGGGGTCGGCACGCGGATCGAGGTGCCGTCGAGCTTGCCCTTCAGTTCCGGGAGCACGAGGCCGACGGCCTTGGCGGCGCCGGTCGTGGTCGGGATCATGCTCATGGCCGCCGCGCGGGCGCGGTAGAGGTCCTTGTGCATGGTATCGAGCGTCGGCTGGTCGCCGGTGTAGGAGTGGATCGTCGTCATGAAGCCCTGCTCGATGCCGATGGCGTCGTTGAGGACCTTGGCGACCGGACCAAGGCAGTTCGTCGTGCAGGATGCGTTCGAGACGACGACGTGGTCCCGGGTCAGTTTGTCGTGGTTGACGCCGTAGACGACCGTCAGGTCGGCGCCGTCGCCCGGCGCCGAGATCAGGACGCGCTTGGCACCGGCCTCGAGATGGGCCGAGGCCTTGTCCTTGGCGGTGAAGATGCCGGTGCATTCGAGCGCGATGTCGACGCCGAGCTCCTTGTGCGGAAGTTCGGCGGGGTTCTTGATCGCGGTGACCTTGATCTTGCCGTGGCCCTCGACGTCGATGAACTCGCCCTCGACCGTGACCTTGGCCGGGAACTTGCCGTGGACCGAGTCATAGCGGAGCAGGTGAGCGTTGGTTTCGACCGGACCCAGATCGTTGATGGCCACGACCTGAATATCCTTGCGACCGCTCTCAACGATGCCACGCAGGACGAGACGTCCGATGCGTCCGAAACCGTTGATCGCTACCCGAACCGCCATGTCATATCCTCCTGACCAGATTTGCTGAATTTCCTTAGCGGCCCAAACGTTTCCGCGCCAGAGAAACAACCGCGTCCGTCGTGATTCCGAAATGTTCGTAAACCTGGTTGGCGGGGCCGGAGGCACCGAAACCGGGCATGCCGACGAAGATGCCGTCGAGACCGATGATGTGGTCCCAGCCCATCCGGATCGCCGCTTCGACGCCCACCTTCACTTTTGCGTTTCCGATGACCGAAGCGCGGTATCCGGCGTCCTGTTCGTCGAACAGCTCCATGCACGGGACCGAGACGACTCGAGTGGCGATGCCGTCGGCCGAGAGCTTCTCGTATGCCTCGATGGCCAGCGAGACTTCCGAACCCGACGCGAAGATCGAGATCTCGGCTTCGCCGTTCTTCGAGGCGCGGATCTCGTAGGCTCCGCGCTCGGTGAGGTTCGCGGCCGGTTCGAGGCGTGCCTGCTTCAGGTTCTGGCGGGTCAGCGCAAGCAGGCTCGGGCGGTCGGTGTGGCGGATCGCCAGTTCCCAGGCCTCCGCCGTCTCGATCGTATCGGCCGGACGGAAGACGAGGAGATGAGGGATCGCGCGGAGCGCCGCGACATGCTCGACCGGCTGATGGGTCGGGCCGTCCTCGCCGACGCCGATCGAGTCATGGGTGAAGACGTAGATGATGCGCTGGCCCATCAGGCTGGCGAGGCGGATCGACGGGCGGCAATAATCCGAGAAGACGAGGAAGGTCGCGCCCATCGGAATGATGCCGCCGTGCAGCGCGATGCCGTTCAGCGCGGCGCACATGCCGTGCTCGCGAATGCCCCAATGGATATAGCGACCGGCGAAATCACCGGGCGTGACTTCCTTGAACGCCTTGACCTTGGTGTTGTTCGACGGCGTCAGGTCGGCGGAGCCGGAGAGGAGTTCCGGGATCGTGTCGGCGATGGCGTCGAGGACGAGCTCGGAGGATTTGCGGGTCGCGACCTCCTGCGGTTCGGCGATCAGCCGGTCCTTCAGGCGCTGGAAGGCCGAACCGAGATCGGCCGGCAGGATGCCGTTGGTGCGGCGCTCGAACTCTTCGCGCTTCTTGACGTCGGCCGAAGCGAGGCGGTTGAGCCAGCTGCTGCGGTCGCCCTGAGCGCGCTCGCCCGCGCCGCGCCAGAAATCGAGCACGTCGTTCGGCAGTTCGAAGGGCGGGTACTCCCAGTTCAGCGCCTTGCGGGTCGCCTCGATCTCGTCCTTGCCGAGCGGCGAGCCGTGGGCGGAGGACTTGCCGGCCTTGGTCGGCGCGCCGAAGCCGATCGTCGTCTTGCAGGCGATCAGGGTCGGCTTGTCGCTGGCCTGGGCGGTCCTGATCGCGTTGGCGATCGCTTCCGGGTCGTGGCCATCGATGTGGAAGGCGTTCCAGTTCGCGGCCTTGAAGCGGGCGACCTGATCGACCGAGTCGGACAAGGTCAGAGGGCCGTCGATCGAGATGCCGTTATCGTCCCAGAAGGCGATCAGCTTGTTGAGCTTGAGATGGCCGGCGATGGCGATCGATTCCTGGCTGATGCCTTCCATCAGGTCGCCGTCCGAGCACAGGACGTAGGTGTGGTGGTCGACGATGTCGTCGCCGAACTCGGCGTTCAGCAGGCGTTCCGCGAGCGCCATGCCGACGGCGTTGCCGAGGCCCTGGCCGAGCGGACCGGTGGTCGTCTCGATGCCGAGCGTCTTGAAATTCTCCGGATGGCCGGGCGTAACCGATTCGAGCTGGCGGAAATTCTTGATGTCCTCGATCGAGACGCTGTCGTAACCCACAAGATGAAGCAGGCCGTAAAGCAGCATCGAACCGTGGCCGGCGGAGAGCACGAAACGATCGCGGTCCGGCCAGTGGGGGTCCTTCGGATCGAACTTCAGGAACTGGGTGAACAGGACCGTCGCGACGTCGGCGGCACCCATCGGCAGGCCCGGATGGCCGGACTTGGCCTTCTCGACCGCGTCCATTGCAAGGAAACGCAATGCGTTGGCCATGCGATCATGAGTTTCGCGAGAGGTCATAGGCGCGGTCTTTCAGTTGCGGATCTGAAGTTTGCCGAAGGCGCGTTCCGGGAGAAACCGGTCAAGCGGGTCGACCGACGGCGGTGAGTTGCATGCGCGAAGAGGTAGTCGAGAGGAGCAAAAAAGGCCAGTGCATCGAAAACGGAGCTGAATTGCGGAACCGCGCCGATTGACGTGCGTTTTTTTGACCCTCCATAATCTGAATTCAGCCGCTTTCTGCGGTCAGAAACCCCATGGCGGCGGCAGGGGAGTGTATGCGTATGAGGGACACCGCACTCGCGGCGGCGATCCGACGGCTTGAGACAGCCGTCGGTGCGGTGGAGGGGGCTGCAACACGCATTCTCGCGGCACGGCGAACAGGCGCCGACCACGAGAGCGAGATAGCACTTCTCTCCGACGACCGCGCACGCATGGCCGAAGAACTCGACGCGTTGAACGCGCGGGCATCTCGTCTCGAAACCGTCAATCGCGATGTCGCCCGGCGACTTGATACCGCGATGGAGACGATACGCGACGTGTTGTCCGAACAGCCTCACGCCTAGGTCAGGAGAACGTCCCATGGCCGAGGTAAACCTCTTGATTGCCGGTAAAAGCTATCGGATGGCCTGCGACGATGGTCAGGAACCCCATCTCCAAGGCCTGGCGGAGCAGATCGACGGCAAGATTGCCGATATGCGCGAAAGTTTCGGCGAAATCGGTGACATGCGGCTGACGGTGATGGCGTCGATCGTGGTGGCCGACGAACTGGCGGAAGCGCGGCGCCGGATCAAGGCGCTGGAGGGCGATATCGAGCGTCTCCGGAACGCCGACGACAATGCGCTTGCGGCGAACGAAGCGGAGCAGGACGAGGCGGCGAAGCTGCTCGACCGGGTTTCCGAACGTCTGGAAGTCCTCGCGGCGGACCTGAGGTCGCAGACCCATCGCACCGATCTCTCTGGCGCGAACGGCCACGACGACCTAAGTTAAGCGAGCGGTGCTGCTGGGTTGGTTAGGAAACTGTATTCCCGGGGCCTTATCGATCTCAACGGGAGCTGTCCCTGCCTTCGCCCCTGGGCTTAGGCACATGGCGCCCACCTACTTAGGTAGGTTCCCGGGATCGAAAAATCCGACGGCTTCGGTGGCTCCGCGCTTTCTCTCCTCGTCTAAACCGCGCTTGATCGGGTGGATTCTAAACTTTCGCCTATCCAACGTCGCGACAAGCGTTTTCCGGTTTTTGCCAGGGACTCTTTAGAATTCGTATAAGTTATTGATGTTGCAGCGTAATTCAGGCTGCACTAAGGGAGCTTCGTGCATGTCCCGCATTGCGGGCCGGAGCTGCCGTTCATGGGCGTGGATCTAAAGAGCCTGTTTGTCGATCACAGCCGCGAGCTCGACACGTTCCTGCGGCGGCGCGTGGACGATCCGGGCGCGGCCGCCGATCTGGCGCAGGAGGCGTTTCTGCGTCTCGCGCGCATGCCGGCCAAGGCGGAGCTCGACAATCCGCGAAAATTCCTCTTCACGATCGCGGCCAATCTGGCGCGCGACCATATTCGCCGTCTGGTCACGCGCAGAAGGTGGATGGCGCAGGACGACGACGGCGTCGACGTCGCGTGTTCCGGGCCGCTTGCCGACGCGGCCATGATCGCCGACGAGGACCAGCGGGCGCTTCGCGACGCGATCGAGGCGCTGCCGGCGCGAACCCGGGCGATCTTCCTGATGTTCCATGTCGAGAACAGATCCTACCGCGAGATCGGGGCGGCCCTTGGTGTCTCGACGCGGACCGTCGAATACCATCTTCGGCAGGCTGTGCTGCAATGCCGGCAGCATGTGCGGGCAGCCGAACGTTCCAACGAAAAATAATCGCAGGGGATTTCGGTCGACGGCGCGTCCTTATAGAGAGGCGGCGTGCGCGAGCGCGACATCTATTCGGAACGGCCGGACGAAGCATGACTCGCCAAACGCAGCGGGAGGACGACGACGCGCTCTTCGCGGAGGCCAATGCTTGGTTATTCCGCCTCAAAGCCGACGACGCCTCGGATGCCGACCGGGCGGAGTTCTCGTCATGGCTGGCCCACGACGAGCGTCATGAGCAAGCCTGGCGCGACGTGCTTCAACTGATGGAATCGCTGAAGGAACCCGCACGAGCCTACGCCGCGCGGCCGCACAGGGCAGCCGACCGGACAGCGGGCTCCCGGGGCACGCGGCGGTTCCGCGCGACAGTCGGCGGTCTGGCAGCGGCCTGCCTCGCCGCCGTCATCGTGGTGCAGGGGCCGGCATTCCTGGATCGCTGGGGCGCGGACTACGTCACGCTTTCCGGCGAACGGCGCGCGGTGGTCCTTGCCGACGGAACCCGCGTCGAGATGAACAGCGACACCGCCCTCGATCTCGATTTCGAGAGCGGCGAGCGGCGCGTGGACGTTCGCCGCGGCGAGGCCTTCTTCACGATCGCCGCCGATCCCCGCGCGTTCGTCGTTATCGCGAACGGCGCCGAGATCCGCGACATCGGAACCGCGTTCAGCGTGCGCAATGACAACCGTGCGGAAGTGGTCGTCGAGGACGGCCTGGTGGATGTCAGCCGCGAGGACGGAAAGGCTCCGGTACGCGTCGCCGCCGGCCAGAAGGTCGCGTTCGGAAACGGCAGGATCTCTTCGGCATTCGAGGCCGATCCGAAGACCGCGCTGGCGTGGCGCGACGGCCAGATCGTGTTCAGCCAGGAGCGGCTGGCGGACGTCGTCGCGGAACTGAACCGCTATCGCGCCGGACGGATATTCATCCTCAACCCGCGTATCGCCGATCTCCGGGTTTCCGGCACGTTCGAGATCGACCGGCCGGAGACGGTGCCCCAGGCACTGCGGAGCGTGCTCGGCATCGGCGCGCGCGAAATCACGCCCTTCCTCGTCCTGCTGCACTGAAAAATCGGGACCCCTCCGGGGTTTTCCGCATATCGCGCGTCCTGTCCCTTGAAAGCGCCGAGTCCGGCGCGGGTGTACGGGGCTGGGGTTATGGTGCGTCATGCGTTGCGCGGTCGTTCGCGCGTGTTCGGAAGGAGCGCGGCTTGCCGCGTCCTCGCGGCGGGTCTTCTGGGAGCGAGCGCGGCTGCCGTCGTCGCGGCGCCGGCCGAGGTCCTCGCGCAGGAGACGGATTCCGCCGTCCGCGCCTTTTCGATCCCGCCGCAAGGCCTCGACAGCGCCATGAGCGCCTTCGCAAGGACGACACGCATCCAGGTGCTGACGCGCGGAGCGACGACGCGGAGCGTGACATCGCCCGGCGCGCGCGGCGAGATGACACCGGAGCAGGCGTTGCGGGCGATCCTTGCCGGCACCGGCCTCGTTGCCGAATTCGCCGGCGGTAATACTGTAACGGTGATCGACCCGAGGGTAGGCCTGGCGGGGACGAGCACCGGAGGCAATGGCGAGACCATCCAGCTCGAGACGATCACCGTGACGGGAGGCGGCAAGGGATCGTCGCCAAAAGATTTGCCCTACGAGACGCCGGGGTCGGTCAGCTATATCTCGGAAGAGCAGATCGAGCGTTTCCGCGGCACCTCGCCGGGCGACATCTTCAAGAACGCTCCCGGCGTGCTATCGGGCGAGAACCGCAACAGCGGCGCCGTCGACGTCAACATTCGCGGCATGCAGGGCGTTGGGCGCGTTCCGGTGACGGTGGATGGCGCGCAGAACGTGACGACCGTCTATCGCGGCTACCAGGGCGTCGGCAGCCGCACCTTCATCGATCCGGATTTCATCGGCGGTATCGAAATCGAGAAGGGACCGAGCTTCGGCGCCGGCGGAACCGGGGCGATCGGCGGCATCGTGCGGATGAGCACGATCACCCCTGACGACATCCTGCTCGACGGCAAGGATTTCGGCGGCCGGGTCAAGTTCGGTCAAGGGACCAACACGACGGAACCGGTCGACGGCAAGCGTAGTCAGATGAACCCGCTGGGCACCGGCTTCACGAGCGACGACATCGAGAGGCCGGGCGTCCTGGATCCGACCTCCGGGTCCGGCAGCGCCGTCATCGCCGGGCGGAGCGACATCATCGATTTCGTCGCCGGCTATTCGCGCAGGATCGCTGGCAATTACCACGCCGGCGAGAACGGCTCGGGAGCGGCGAAGGACGTCGGTCCGCAGACGATCTGCGGCGGCGCCGGCTGCCAGACCTACGAGCACTATTATCCGTCAGCCGGACTGACGCCCTATCTGCCGGGGGAGGAGGTCCTGAATACCTCCAGCGACACCGAATCCACCCTGCTGAAGGGAAAGCTCAAACTTGGCGACGGGCACACGCTCGACTTGGGCTATTCCTACTCGCAAAGCGAGTTCGGCGAGACTTACCCGACCGGACTGACGAGCCCGACGCAGACCGTCTATCAGGGAATCCTGTCGAACTCCCAACTCAACAGCGTGACCGCGCGCTATCATTGGGATCCATCGACGACCAATCTAATCGATCTGCGATGGAATGCCTTCCGGACGTCGCTCGAGGAGTACAGTCGGCAGAGCAATACCGGCCTCGTGGGCGTCGGAAAATGGGTCGACATGACCGGTACCGACGTCACCAATACGTCGGTCTTCGATACCGGGCTCGGCGAGGTCTCGGTCCAGCTGGGCGGATCCTATCTCGAGGAGGCGACGGGGCCGACCGAGGACTCGACCTGGTGGATACCGCCGCCGCGCGAGGGCGAGCGCTGGCAGGCGAGCGGCTTCAGCTTCACGCAATGGTCTCCGACCGATTGGCTCACTCTGGATAACGGACTGCGCTACCAGCGTTTCAGGACGACCGACAAGCTCGTCTACGACGCCTACCGGTCCGAACCGCGAAGCGGCGACGCCTTCGACTATTCGTTCGGTGCGACCGTCACGCCCTTCGACGGCATCCAGTTGTTCGGCAGCTACAAGGAGGCCTCGCGCCTGCCGTCGCTGCTGGAGTCCAGCGGCGGCTTCCTGCTGGTGGTCGATCCGAATCTCGGACCGGAGCGCGCCCATAATTGGGAGTTCGGCGTCAATGTCCTGCGCGACGGCCTGATCTCGGAAGGTGACCACACAGGCATCAAGTTCTCGTTCTTCGACAATACGATCGACGACTACATCAGCAGGAAGTGGACGGGCTCCATCCTGCAGCTCGTCAATGTCGAGCAGGCCCGGTTCCAGGGACTGGAGCTGTCCGGACGTTACGAGAAGAGCGGTTTCACCGCGGAACTGGCGGCGACCTACTATACCGAAGTCGAATTCTGTCGGACGAAGTCGACCTGCATGAACAGCTCGCTCGCGTCCGATTACGCGACCAACTACATCCCGCCGGAATACAACGCGACCCTGACCCTGTCGCAGAAGCTGTTCGACGATGCACTGACGATCGGCGGCCGCGTCTCGCATACGGGCCCACGCGCCGCCGCCGCCGAGACCCCGGCCTCCGGCGCCGCTCCGCTGATCGCGATGATCAATTGGAAGCCCTACACGCTGGTCGATCTGTTCGCCGACTACGATATCAACGAGAATTTCTCGTTCGAATTGAGCGTCGAGAACCTGACTGACATCTACTATGTCGAGCCGCTCAGCCTGGCCCTCGTTCCATCGCCTGGCCGGACGATCCGCGTCGGACTGACGGGGAGGTTCTGAGCGGTCGCGCAACCCCGGCGCCGATTGTGTTATGGCTCCGGTGATGACCGCCGATTCCGACGCCGCGCAAGCCGAGAAGGCGGCGCTCCGCACCGCCAAGATCGCGGCGCGGAGGGCCTTGGACGATGGGATGGCGCATCGGGCGGCCGAGCGCGCGGCCGAGCATGCGATGCATGTCATCCACGAGCATTCGAAGGAGATCGTGGCGCTCTACATGCCGATCCTGGGCGAATTGAAGCCGGCGCCGCTGGCGGAGCGACTGCGGAAGGCCGGCGCGACATTGTCCCTGCCGCGTGTGGTGACCGCCACCAGGCCGATGCAGTTTCTGGAATGGCGGGAGGAGGATCCCCTGGCGAAGGGGTACGGCGGCATTCGCGAGCCGGATCCGCAAGCGCCGAAAGTCGTTCCCGACGTCGTGGTCGTGCCGCTTTCGGCCTTCGACCGGCGCGGTTTCCGCATCGGCTACGGCAAGGGGCATTACGACCGGACGCTCGGACCGCTGGCCCGCCACGAACGCCCGCTGATGATCGGCTATGCCTTCGCGCTGCAGGAAGTGGACGAGGTTCCGCGCGAACTGCACGACGTTCCGCTCGACGCCGTGGTGACGGAAGACGAGATCATTCGTTGCAATTTGGGCCGCGAAGGTCTTTGAAGCTCGCTCTATGCGAATTCTTTTTCTGGGCGACCTCGTCGGCCGGTCCGGCCGCCAGGCGGCGATCGACATCATCCCCAAACTCCGCCAGCGCTGGAACCTCGACCTCCTCGTGGTCAACGGCGAGAACGCGGCCGGCGGCTTTGGCATCAACGAGTCGATCTACGACGAGGTGATCGCGGCCGGCGCCGACGCGGTGACGCTCGGCAACCACGCCTTCGACCAGCGCGAGACGCTCGTCTTCATCGAGCGCGCCGAGCGGCTGATCCGCCCGGCGAATTTCCCGTCCGGCACGCCGGGGCGCGGTTCGGCGCTGATCGAGATCCGGGACGGACGCCGGGTGCTGGTGATGAACCTGATGGGCCGCATCTATATGGACGCGCTCGACGATCCGTTCGCCCGGGCGGAGGCCGAGCTTTCGGCCTGCCCGCTGGGTGTCGCGTGCGATGCGATCGTCATCGACTTCCATGCCGAGGCGACGAGCGAGAAGCAGGCTTTCGGCCATTTCGTCGACGGCCGCGCGAGTCTCGTGGTCGGAACGCACACGCATGTGCCGACGGCAGACCACCAGATCCTCAACGGTGGCACGGCCTATCTCTCCGATGCGGGCATGTGCGGCGACTACGATTCCGTGCTCGGCATGGAAAAGGAGGAGCCGATCAGTCGTTTCGTGCGGAAGATCCCGTCGAGCCGCTTCGAACCGGCGATGGCCGCGGCGACGGTGTGCGGCTTCGCAGTGGAGACCGACGATGCGACGGGGCTGGCGGTGAAGATCTCGCCGGTCAGGATTGGTGCCCGACTCGAGCCGGTCGAGCCGGCTTTCTGGTAAGTGGGCAGATCTTGATCGAGGAAGCGCACATGACCGAAGACGATCTGCGTATCCTGCGCCGTTGCGTCGAACTGGCCGAGGAAGCGCTCGACGCCGGCGACGAGCCGTTCGGCTCGGTGCTCGTCGATGCCGAGGGCAGCGTCAGGCAGGAAGACCGCAACCGCACGGCGGGCGGCGACCAGACCCGGCATCCGGAATTCGAACTGGCGCGCTGGGCGGCGACCCACATGTCACCGGAGGAGCGGGCCGGCGCGACGGTCTATACGTCGGGCGAGCACTGCCCGATGTGTTCCGCGGCCCATGCCTGGGTCGGTCTTCGCCGCATCGTCTACGCCTCGTCGACGGAGCAACTCGTGGGCTGGCTCGACGAACTCGGCGTGCCGCCGGGACCTGTGCGGCCGCTTTCGGTCCGCGAGGTCGCGCCCGACGTGATCGTCGAGGGGCCGGTTCCCGAACTCGCCGAGAAGGTCCACGCACTGCATGTGCGGCTGCATGTGCGGCTGCATCGCGGGCGCTAGTCTAACCATCCACCCTTTGGACGCTCAGGTGAGTTCCTGGGCGAGGCCGATGAGGAGCCCTTCAGGCCCTCGGATGTAGCAGAGCCGATATACGTCTTGATACTGGACGACTTCGCCGACGAGCTGAGCGCCGCGATTGCGGAGCCTTCCGAGCGTTTCGTCGAGGTCGTCCACTGCGAACATGACGCGGAGATAGCCTAGAGCGTTGACCGGGGCGTCGCGATGATCCGCTACGGTCGGCGGCGTGAGGAAGCGGGACAGCTCAAGGCGGCCGTGGCCGTCCGGCGTGCGCATCATGGCGATCTCGACGCGCTGATCATCCAGCCCGGTGACACGTCCGGCCCATTCTCCGTCGATCGTCGACCGTCCTTCGAGCTCAAGGCCGAGCTCGCGAAAGAAAGCAATCGTCTCTCCGAGGTCCTCGACGACGATTCCTATGTTGTCCATCCGTTTGACTGTCATGCGTCCAACCTAGAAGGGGTCGTCTGCCGCCATCAAGCTCTTCGCTACTCGCATCCGGAGAGTCCGCGGCCTAGATTCATCCTGCGAGGAAGCGCGGTCGAGAGAGGCTTGGCGAGGCCCGGTCCATGACACTATAACCCGGCCAAAGTCTCAGAGGACGCCATGGCCGGACATTCGCAGTTCAAGAACATCATGCACCGCAAGGGGCGGCAGGACGCGCAGAAGTCCAAGCTGTTCTCAAAGCTGGCGCGCGAGATCACCGTCGCCGCGAAGATGGGCATGCCCGACCCCAACATGAATCCGCGCCTGCGCCTGGCCGTGAACGAGGCCAAGGCCCAGTCCATGCCGAAGGACAATATCGAGCGTGCCATCAAGAAGGCGATGGGCGGCGAGGGCGAGAACTACGAGGAAGTGCGCTATGAGGGCTATGGCCCGGGCGGCGTCGCCGTCATCGTCGAGGCGTTGACCGACAACCGGAACCGCACGGCGTCCGCGGTGCGCTCCTATTTCACCAAGTCCGGCGGCGCGCTTGGCGAGACGGGCTCGGTCGGCTTCATGTTCCATCATGTCGGCGAGATCGTCTATCCGGCGAAGGCCGGCTCGGCGGATGCCATCCTGGAGGCTGCGATCGAGGCCGGCGCCGAGGACGTGCAGTCCGACGACGAGCGCCACGTCATCACCTGCGGTTTCGAGGATCTGAACGAGGTCGCGAAGGCGCTGGAGGCTGCTCTTGGCGAGGCCGTGAGCGCGAAAGCCGTGTGGCGCGCCTCGACCACGACCGCGCTCGACGAGGACAAGGCACAGAGCATGCTGAAGCTCGTTGATTCGCTCGAGGACGACGATGACGTGCAGAATGTCTATTCGAACTTCGAGGTTTCGGACGAGGTACTGGCCAAGCTCACGGCAGCGTGATCGAGATCAAAACCAGTAATTCTCCCTATTGCAGGTTGCACATTACGGCCTAAGCCGTTGATTTGACTGAATTGATCGCGCGCCTGCGTTGCAGGAGGGGACTTTAGCCCTATTTACCCTCGCGGTAATTTGACGTTTCGGTGGTCGCATAAGCTGCGAGTCTCGCAATCACCGTGAGATTCGCGGTCCCGTGTGCACCCCCAGCCCATTAGCATTCGGAACCGCGGATAAGAGGCCGGGCCTAACAGCCCGGCCTCGATCTTTTCCGGACCAGCCTTCCGGCTTTACTGGACGTGAACCGCCG
This sequence comes from Rhizobiaceae bacterium CPCC 101076, assembly GCA_003347645.1. Classification (GTDB taxonomy): domain Bacteria; phylum Pseudomonadota; class Alphaproteobacteria; order Rhizobiales; family Methylopilaceae; genus Flaviflagellibacter; species Flaviflagellibacter deserti. The sequence goes on from QDFX01000001.1 coordinate 24,336, forward strand.
AACCGGCATTAGTTCACGTTATGGTCCCACATCCGATTCGCATTCTCGGCATCGATCCCGGCCTTCGGCGCACCGGATGGGGCGTGATCGAGACCATCGGCAACCGCCTCGTCTACGTGGGCTGCGGACAGGTGGTGCCGGATGAAAAGGTGTCGCTCGCCGAGCGGCTGGCCTTCCTTCATCACGGCCTCGCCGCGATCGTGCGCGAATACGCGCCCGACGAGGCCGCGGTGGAAGAGACCTTCGTGAACAACAATCCGATGTCGACGCTGAAGCTCGGCCAGGCGCGCGGGATCGCGATGCTGGTGCCGGCACAGGCGGGTATCCCGGTCGCCGAGTACAAGCCGAACCTCGTGAAGAAGACGGTGGTCGGTGCGGGACATGCCGAGAAGCAGCAGATCGGCGCGATGATCGCCGTGCTGTTGCCGAAGGCGGGCACGATAGGCGCCGACGCGGCGGACGCTCTGGCGATCGCGATCACGCACGCGCATCACCGGGTGAGCGCGGCGCTCAAGCTGGCGGTGGGGGCACGATGATCGGCAAATTGCGGGGGATCGTGGATTCGACCGGCGACGACTGGGTGATCCTCGATGTCGGCGGCGTCGGCTACGTCGTCAACTGCTCGACGCGGACGCTCGCGGCGCTGCCGATGAAGGGCGAGGTCGCCTCGCTCGCGATCGAAACCTATGTCCGCGAGGACCAGATCCGGCTGTTCGGCTTCATGACCGACATTGAGCGCGAATGGTTCCGGCTGCTGCAGACCGTGCAGGGCGTCGGCGCGAAAGTGGCGCTGGCTGTGCTTGGCGTGCTGAAGGCGTCGGACCTCGCCAATGCGATCGCGCTGCAGGATCGGGCGGCGGTGGCGCGGGCGCCGGGCGTCGGTCCGAAGGTCGCGGCGCGCATCGTGGCCGAACTGAAGGACAAGGCGCCGGCCTTCGCCAGCGTCGATGCGGGGCTGATCCAGCTTCAGGACGATATCGATGAGAAGCGTGCGCCCGGTGCGGTGGCTGATGCGGTATCGGCGCTGATCAATCTCGGCTATCCGCAGATCCAGGCGAGCGGCGCGGTATCGGCCGCAATGCGATCGGCGGGTGACGGGGCGGAGACGGCGGTGCTGATCCGGATGGCGCTGCGGGAGTTGTCGAAGTGAGGGGTGGGGCGGCCTTTTTCCCCTCTCCTGCGAAGCGGGAGAGGGTCGAGTTGCCGTCAGGCAACCGGGGTGAGGGCCAGCACGATGCTCATTGCCTCCCACTTGCCCTCACCCGCTCGCCTTTCGGCGAGTCGACCTCTCCCGTAAACGGGAGAGGGGAAAAATGAGCCGTCCCCTGATCTCCCCCGAAAAGCACACCGAGGACGACGCCGACAACTCGCTGCGCCCTCAGCGGCTCGGCGATTTCATCGGCCAGCAGCAGGCGCGGGCGAACCTTTCGATCTTCATCGAGGCGGCGAAGTCTCGCGGCGAGGCGCTCGACCACGTGCTGTTCGCCGGTCCTCCCGGGCTCGGCAAGACGACGCTCGCGCAGATCATGGCGCGGGAGCTCGGCGTCAATTTCCGCGCGACGTCCGGCCCGGTGATCGCCAAGGCCGGCGATCTCGCGGCGCTGCTGACGAACCTCGAAGAACGCGACGTCCTCTTCATCGACGAAATCCACCGGCTGAACCCGGCGGTCGAGGAAGTGCTCTATCCGGCGATGGAGGATTTCCAGCTCGACCTCATCATCGGCGAGGGGCCGGCGGCGCGCTCGGTCCGGATCGACCTCGCCAAGTTCACCCTGATCGGGGCGACGACCCGCGCGGGTCTGCTGACCACGCCGCTGCGCGACCGCTTCGGCATCCCGATCCGGCTGAACTTCTACGAAATCGAGGAACTGGACCTGATCGTGACGCGCGGCGCGCGCGTTCTCGGCGTTCAGATGAGCGCGGACGGTGCCCGCGAGATCGCGCGCCGTGCGCGCGGGACGCCGCGCATCGCCGGGCGGCTGCTTCGCCGGGTGCGAGACTTCGCGCATGTCGCAGGCGCCGAATCCATCACGCGGTCGGTGGCCGACAAGGCGCTCCGCATGCTGGAGGTGGACGATGCCGGGCTCGACGCGCTCGACCGGCGCTACATCTCCTGCATCGCGCTGAACTATGGCGGCGGGCCGGTTGGCATCGACACCGTCGCCGCCGCCCTGTCCGAACCGCGCGATGCGCTGGAGGACATCGTCGAGCCCTATCTGCTCCAGCAGGGCTTCATCCAGAGAACGCCGCGTGGCCGGCTTCTGACAGCGCATGCCTTCAGGCATATCGGGCTGGCGGTTCCGCAAAGCGTTGGTGGAAACCAGATGCCGCTGTTCGACGGGGGCGAGGAGTGAGCGCTCACTCGCTGCCGATCCGGATCTACTGGGAAGACACCGACGCGGGCGGGGTCGTCTATCATGCGAGCTATCTGCGCTTCATGGAGCGCGGCCGGACCGAGCTTCTGCGCGCGGCGGGTGTCGACCAGAGCGAGGTGCTGAAGGAGACGGGTCTCGTCTTCGTCGTCACGCGGATGGAGATCGACTTCAGGCTGCCGGCCAAAATGGACGACGAAATCGTCGTCGAGACGCGGATCGGCGCGCTTGGCGGTGCGTCGCTCAAACTGGCCCAGACGATCAGCCGCGGCGGCGTCCTGCTGGTCCAGGCGGACGTGACCTGCGCCGCGATCAATCGAGAGACGGGGCGGCCGTCGCGGTTGCCGGCGGATGTGCGGGAAAAGCTGGCGGGCTGATCCTGGCGGCTTGACCCGGCCCATGGGGCCGCCTCGATAACAATGGCGGTCAGCAACCGGCGAGGTGAATCGTGAGCTCTTCCGCCCAGTTCCTCAATCCTTCCGAAGCCGCCCGGCGACTTGGGGTCTCCGCCAAGGCTCTTCGACTTTACGAACAGCGTGGCCTCGTCACACCCGTCCGCACCGAAGCCGGATGGCGGGCCTACGGTCCCGAGGAAGTCGCTCGAATGGCGGAGATCGCGGCCTTGCGCGCGCTCGGGCTCAGCCTCGCGCAGGTGGCGCGAGTGCTCGACGGCGACGCGGAGGATCTGGAGCGGGCTCTCGCCGTACACCAGACGATGCTGGAAGAGCGGGGCCGCGATCTTGTCGCTATGGTGGAGAAGGTTCGGAAGCTCCGGGCGGACCTCGCCGAGGGCAGAGCGCCGGCCGCCGGAGAATTGGCTCGCCTGCTGCACCCGACCGCCGAAATCCGTGTTGCCTTCGACCTTCCCTGGCCGTGGGGCGGGGAATGGTTCGAACTGAGGGACATCCGGGCGCTGAACTTCATCATCGGTCCGCTGGGCAGCGGCAAGACACGGCTGGCCCAGCGTCTGGCCGAGACGCTGCCCAACGCCGCTTTCCTTGGCCTGGAGCGGTTGGCTGACGGCGGCGCGGCGGCTCGGATGCGACTGGACGCTGACCCGGGCCTCAAGTCGCGGGTCGAGCGGACATCGGCGTGGCTCGTCGAGGACGGCGCCGTGGTGTCGGAGGCTCTGATCGCCTTGCTTGCCGGACTGGAATCCGAGGGACCAGCCATTCTGGTCGTTGACATGGTGGAGCAGGGACTGGATCAGGCCACGCAGGAGGCCCTGATCGCCCATCTGCGCCGTCGTGGACACGGCGCCCGTTCGCTTTTCCTGATGACGCGCTCCTCGGCGATCCTCGATCTGGCGGTGGTCGGTCCCGACGAGGCGATCATCTTCTGCCCGGCCAATCACAGCCCGCCGACCCTCGTCACTCCCTATCCGGGTGCGCCGGGCTATGAGGCGGTCGCCACCTGCCTGGCTTCGCCCGAGGTACGGGCTCGGACGGAAGGTGTGATCGCGTGGCGGCCTCAGGTGGCATAGCCGATCCCGCAATACGTCAAAGCGCTTATGGCGACTTCCGCGTCCTCCAGTGAAAGGTGCGGCGGAGCTGGAGGGCTGACATGGCCAAGGTTGCCGAACTTTTCCGCTATCCCGTGAAGGGATTGTCGCCCGAGCGACTGAGCGAGATGGAACTGACGTCGGATCACGGCCTCGCTTGCGACCGCGATTACGCGATCGCTCTCGGGACGACCGAGTTCGATCCGGCCCATCCGGAACCGCTCGACAAGGGCTATTTCCTGATGCTGCGGAACAACGAGGAGCTTGCCGCGCTCGCGACCTCGTTCGATCCCGACACGCGCATGCTGACGATCAAGAAGGACGGCTCGGTTTTGCTCGAGGCCGATCTCGGGACGGCGGAGGGGCGCGACGAGGTCGAGACCTTCTTCGAGCGCTATATCGGGCTCGCGACCAAAGGGAGGCCGAAGCTGGTGCAGGCGGAGGCGCACAAATTCACCGATGCGAGCGTGGTTTCGCCGGTGTTCATGCGGTCGATCTCGATCATCAACATGGCGTCGGTCAGGGCGCTGGAAGAGGCGACCGGACGTTCGCTGCATCCTCTGCGCTTCAGGGGAAACATCTATCTCGAAGGGCTCGAGCCCTGGGAGGAGTTCGGCTGGGTCGACCGCGAATTCTCGATCGGCGACGTCAAGTTCCGGGGGCTGGCGCGGACACCGCGCTGCGGGGCGGTGAACGTCAATCCCGAGACCGCCGAGCGGGATGCCAATCTACCGAAGGCAATCATGCAGAACTTCGGGCACACCGATCTCGGCGTGTTCGTGGAGGTGATCGGGGGCGGGACGATCTCGGTTGGGGACCGGGTGGGGTGATTTTGCCTCTCCCAATGGGAGAGGTCGGCACAAAGCCGTAGCTTTGGCCGGGTGAGGGGTTGGACCTATCGAGAGGGCGTACCCCTCACCCCGCTCGCCTGCCGGCGAGTCGACCCTCTCCCCTCGGGAGAGGGATCCGATTTACCCCAAAGCCCGCTCGCGGAAGCGGTTCATCAGCATGGCCAGGTCGTAGGCCTGCATGCCGTAGGTGTCCGGCAGGACTTCGCGCGGCTTGGTCGTCGGTTCGCCGACCTTGTGATAGCCGACCATCTGCAGGAGACCGGCCGAGCCTGAGCCGATGGCTGTGATCTCGGACCAGCGACGGCGGCGGTCGAAGAACAGGACGCGATAGGTGAAGCCGTCGCGGTCGAGCCAGAGACCGGCGCCGCCGGGAATGAGCTGGGCAGCGGCCATGGCACCCATGATCCCGAACAGCACGATCAGGACCCAGACGAGTTGCGCGTCACGCGTGACCAACAGAAAGACGTCGAGCGCGATGATGAGCGCGCTGACGATCAGCGTGAAGATCCAGCGCATTCTGGACGGTGCGAGAAAGAGCGTGTCCGGAAGCTCGGCAGGCGTCGGAGTGGGCGTGGCATCTTCCGGCAATTCGGTCGGCATCGTGTGGCGTTTCCTCGTTGTTTTGCGGTCGTATAGGAGGATTTGCCGGTTTCGTCACGCGTGTGTGTTCCGGAAGCGGCGAAGCCGCTGTCCGGAACCCATAACCCCTGTGCTGGAGACGGAGCGCAGCGCTGCGAAGTATGGGTCCCGGGCTCCGCTGCGCGGCCCCGGGACACGAACTCTAGCCACCGCGCGCCATCCGCATCATTGCGACGAAGCCCGGCGAGGCCGGATCGACCGGGACGACGACCATCCGCGTAGAACAGCCCTCCTTCGGACGGAGGATGGCGCCGGAGACGCCCCAGATGCCTCCGGACGGGGTGACGACCGGTCCGCCGCTGTCGCCCCGGCAGACCTGACCCGCGTCAGGCGTCGCGAAGGCGAGCGCCGCGCCGGTCTGGGTGTGCTTGATGTTGGAGAGCGCGACGCCCTTGAGCGTCCCCGATTTGCCCTTTGGACCAGCGAGGCCGGCGCCGGAAATGGAGAGCGCCGAGGGCTTGCCGGCCGTGTCGAAGCCGAGTGCCGGATGGCCGGGGGGCGCCGGGGCGCGGAGGCGCAGGATCGCCATATCAGCGGCGATCTCGGTCTGGCGCTGTTCGATGTCGCCCGGCCTCAAGGCCCAGCCGCGCGTGTGGCCCGGATGGCGGACGATGGCGGCGACGGGAGCAAAGGGCGGGACGGCCTTCGAGCCCTCGAAAAAGAAGACCGCGACATGCTCGGGGCTCGCTGCCTCGTCGACGCAATGCGCGGCGGTGAGGACGAGATCGGGTGCGATGAGCGCGCCGGTGCATTCGGAGAAGCGAGCCTTGCCGTCCGGCTGCGGGGCGACGGCCTGGATCGCGACCGATGCGCGGGAGAGGGACGTACCGGCGGCCAGAGGCGTTCCGCCGTCGAGGGCGGATGCGGGCAGCGGGACGAGGAGGGCGAGGGCGATGAGGAAGGGGCGCATGGGAGGCGTATCCCCGGAAAGCATGACGGAGGCAAGCATTGCAGAAGCGTTTTCCGGGGCGGCGAAGCCGAGCCAGGAATCCATAACCCCGGTGCTTATGATGGAGCCGAGATCCTGCGGAGTATGGGTCCCGGGCTCGCTTTCGCGACCCGGGACACGGGGGCCAGACTCATGTAATAGCCCTTCACATGGGACGCGGATATCATCACGGTAACCTGAAGGAAGCGCTGGTGCGCGCGGCGCTCGACCTGATCGGGGAGAAGGGCGTCGGCGGTTTCACCTTCGCGGACGCGGCGCGGATGGCGGGCGTCAGCCCGGCCGCGCCTTACCGCCATTACCGCGACCGCGATGAACTCCTGTCCGATGTGGCGAAACGCGGCTTCGAGACGTTCGAGGCGGCGCTATCGCGTGCCTGGAACGATGGAAAGCCGGAGCCGTTCGAGGCGATGGAGCGACTGGGCAGGGCGTATCTGGACTTCGCGAGGAGCGAGCCTGCCTATTATTCGGCCATGTTCGAGGCAGGGACGCCGACCGATGGGTCGCCCGAGCTTCGCGAGGTCGGCGACCGTGCGTTCGCCGTTCTGCGCTCGGCCGCGGAGCGGCTCGTCGAACTGGCGCCCAAGGACAGCCGGCCCCCGGCCCTGATGGTGGCGCTCCACATCTGGTCGATGACGCACGGCATAGCCTCACTGTTCGGGCGCGCGGATGGCGGTCGCCGAAAAGTCCCAATGTCGGCGGAGGATCTGCTGGAGGCTGGGATGCTGGTCTACCTCCAGGGCCTCGGCATCGAGCGCAAAAGATAATCCTCCCGGGTCTCCTTGACGCTCAGCCTGTCCAAACCTATTAATGTGAATGTGATTAACATTCACGAGGATCACACGATGCCGATCGCGGCAAAACTCGACGAATTTGGCAAGCCCGCCTGGATTGCGGCGGTCGTGCTTGGGTTCATGGTTTGGTGGCCAATCGGTCTGATGACCCTGGCCTTTGCCTTCGGGAGCGGACGAATGGGACGCGGACAATTTGCGGGCTTTCCCCGCTGGAAGGGCGGCTGTGGCGACTGGAAGCGCAATGCCCGGCACTGGCATCGCTCCAGCGGCAATGCGGCATTCGACGAATACCGCAACGAGACGCTGAAGCGCCTGGAGGATGAGGAGCAGGAGTTCCGCGATTTCCTCGAGCGCCTACGTCAGGCCAAGGACAAGCAGGAGTTCGACCAGTTCATGGCCGATCGCCGCGGCCGGCAGACGCCGACCAACGAGGCGGGCGAGCACGCCTAAACCAGTTCTCCCGGACAATGACGACAAAAGGCCGCCTTGAGGCGGCCTTTTTGCGTTTGCACGCAGTCATCTTGGCGCGGTAACCGATCATTAACCTTAACAAGTGATGAAGGTCTTGGGGCTTTCGCGTCCGTTGTCACGGTTCGGCCGCATTAAAGAGCGACCAAGCCGCGCCCTTCGAGTGCGCGGGAAGGCGGCGCCTGCCGCCGGGGGCCGCGTCGGACGGCAAAGCCGTTCGGATTTTGTCTGCGTTGCGACCGGGCCGGAGCCTGGTCCCGGGAGGGTATGTCGTTCATGGACCCAGCTATCGCCCAGCAGGGAGTAGCCGCAGTCACGGCTCACGACCTGTCTTTGTGGGGCCTGTTCATTCAGGCGGCTCTGGTCGTGAAGCTGATCATGATCGGCCTTGTCGTGTCGTCGGTCTGGTGCTGGGCGATCATCGTCGACAAGACTGTGCTCTACGCCCGCACGCGCCGGCAGATGGACCGTTTCGAGAAGGTGTTCTGGTCCGGCCAGAGCCTCGAGGAGCTTTATCGCAACCTCGCGCCGCGGCCGACGAGCTCGATGCCGGCTCTGTTCGTGGCGGCGATGCGGGAATGGAAGCGCAGCTTCGAGGGTGGCGGCAAGGCGGTCGCGAGCCTGCAGATGCGCATCGAGAAGGTGCTCGACGTCACCATCCAGCGCGAGCTGGAGCGGCTCGAGGCGAGGCTGCTGGTTCTCGCGACGGTCGGTTCCGCCGGCCCGTTCGTCGGTCTTTTCGGCACGGTCTGGGGTATCATGACCAGCTTCCAGTCGATCGCGGCCTCGAAGAACACCTCGCTTGCGGTGGTGGCGCCCGGTATCGCGGAAGCGCTGTTCGCCACCGCGCTCGGCCTCGTGGCCGCCATTCCGGCAACGATTTTCTACAACAAGTTCTCGTCCGAAGTTTCGAAGCAGGCCAACCGGCTCGAAGGCTTCGCGGACGAATTCTCCGCGATCCTGTCGCGCCAGATCGACGAACGGACGGGTAGCTGAATGGGCGCGGGCGCACTCCCAAAGGGCGGCGGAGGCGGGCGCAGGCGAGGCCGGCGCGGCGGACGTCGCGCGGCGGTGATGAGCGAGATCAACGTCACGCCGCTCGTCGACGTGATGCTCGTGCTTCTGATCATCTTCATGGTCTCGGCGCCGCTGTTGACCGTCGGCGTGCCGATCGATTTGCCGCAGACCCAGGCTCCCTCGCTGAACGAGGAAAAGGAGCCTCTCACCATCACGGTGAACAACAACGGCGAGATATTCCTGCAGGAAACCAAGGTTGCGATCGACGATATCGTGCCTCGCCTCAATGCGATCACGAAGCAGGGGTATGAAGAACGTATCTATGTGCGGGGCGACCGCAACGTGAATTACGGACAGGTGATGAAGGTGATGGGGACCATCTCCGCCGCCGGGTTCCGTCGCGTGGCACTGGTGACCGAGGTAGAGCAGGGGAGCTGACGGGGGTGACGAAGCAGCGGACAGGGATGGTCGTGTCGTCCGTCGCGCATGCGGGGGTGATCGCCTATGCCGTCATCGGCTTCACGACCGCGAAGCCCTTCGATCCGACGCTCGAATCGGTTGCCGTCGAGGTCCTGAGCCCCTCCGAATACGATGCGCTGACCAAGGGCGACCGGACCTCCAAGAAGGTCGAGAACACGCCGAAGGTCGAGGCCAAGAAGATCGCCGCCGTGACGCCCGAGCCGCGTCCTGCCGCGCCGGAAGCCAAGGAAAACGTCGACGCTCCGCCTCCTCCTCCGGATGCGGCCAAGGTCGAGACGCCCGAACCGAAGCCCGAGCCCAAGAAGGCCGAAACGCCGCCGCCGGAGCCGCCGAAGGAAGAGCCGAAGAAGGCCGAGACACCTCCGGTGCCGACGCCCGCTCCCAAGCCGGCTGAGACGCCGAAGCCGGAGAAGAAGGTCGACGAGAAGAGCCAAGCCAAGCTCGACGACCTGATCAAGAAGGAAGTCGAGAAGAAGCCCGACCCGCCGAAGAAGGTCGAGAAGAAGCCCGATCCCAAGCCGCAGCCGAAATTCGATCCGTCGAAGATCGCGACCATGATCGACAAGCGCGATCCGGGCCGCGTCGCCCAGGCCGCGCCGCAGATGGCGAGCATTACCACGGCCGGCATTTCGAACGGCCAGGCCTCGCAGCTCGCGCTGACGCGCGCCACCATGCTCGGCAACATGATCCGCGAACAGCTCTATCAGTGCTGGAGCCCGCCGGTCGGTACGCAGGGCATGCGCGACCTGATGGCGACGATCCAGTTCGAACTCACGCCGCAGGGCGTCCTGATCGGCCAGCCTTCACTTCAGGGAAGCTCGGCCAACCCGGCGTTCCAGGCATTCGCGGAAAGTGCGATGCGCGCGGTGAACAGCTGCACCCAGCCGACGCGGCCCCTGCGGCTGCCGCCGGAGGACTATAACCTCTGGAAGAGCGTGATCCTCGACTTCAAGCTGCCGGATGCGTAATGGCGGGCCCCGACGGTTCGCCCCCTTTCAATCTCGATCAGGTCCACTCATGCCCTTTGCCGCTCAACTACTGAGATGTCTCGCTCTAGCCGGTCTGGCGCTTCTGCCCGTCGGGGCGGCGCAGGCGCAGGTTCGCGTCGACATCAATCAGGGTCAGCTGCAGCCAATCCCGATCGCGGTCACGAACTTCCTCGGCGACCAGATGGCGCAGGACATCTCGAATCTGGTCGAGGCGGACCTCAAGCGCTCGGGCCTGTTCGCGCCGATCGCCAAGCAGGCCTTCATCGAGCAGATCACCAACATGAACCAGCCGCCCCGCTTCGGCGACTGGCGCATTATCAATGCGCAGGCGCTGGTGACCGGCGGCGTCAGCCGCAGCGGCAACAATATCCGTGCCGAATTCCGCCTGTGGGACGTGTTCGGCGGCCAGCAGATGATCGGCCAGCAATTCGGAGCCGACCCCAATAACTGGCGCCGCATCGCGCACAAGATCGCCGACGCCATTTATGAGCGCATGACCGGCGAGAAGGGCTATTTCGACACCCGCATCGTCTTCGTCGAGGAGAGCGGACCGAAGAACAAGCGGATCAAGCGCCTCGCGATCATGGACCAGGACGGCTACGGCCTGCGCTATCTCTCGCGCGGCGACGATCTCGTGCTGACACCGCGCTTCAGCCCGTCGTCGCAGCAGATCACCTACATGTCTTTCGCCGGCGGCAATCCGCAGGTCTACCTTCTGAATCTGGAAAACGGGCAGCGCTCGCTGGTCGGCAATTTCCCCGGGATGACGTTCGCGCCGCGCTTCTCGCCGGACGGCTCGCGTGTCGTGCTGAGCCTGCAAAACCAGGGCAATTCGAACATCTATTCGATGGACCTGCGTTCGAAGCAGACAACGCGACTGACAGACGATGCGGCGATCGACACCAGCCCGAGCTTTTCGCCGGACGGCTCCCAGATCGTTTTCGAATCCGATCGCGGCGGCAGGCAGCAGCTTTACGTGATGAGCGCGGGCGGCGGCGGCGCCAACCGCATCTCGTTCGGCGAGGGCTCGTATTCGACGCCGGTCTGGTCGCCGCGCGGCGACTACATCGCCTTCACCAAGCAGTATCAGGGCCGCTTCGCCATCGGCGTCATGCGTCCGGACGGCTCGGGCGAACGTCTGCTGACGGAAGGCTTCCACAACGAGGGCCCGACCTGGGCGCCGAACGGCCGCGTGCTGATGTTCTTCCGCGACCAGGGCGGCGGTCCGAAGCTCTATTCGATCGACCTCACCGGCTATAACGAGCAGGCGGTACAGACGCAGGCCTTCGCATCCGACCCGGCATGGTCGCCGCCGCTGAACTAAAGGAGCCAACCGCCGCGGGCTGCCCGCGCGAACGGACCGCTCCGCTTTGAGACGGATATTCAGGTGCCGGGAGTCCGGGCAAATACAGGGACCTGGAAGCGCCGGCGATACGCACCTGGCGTCAGTCCGGTCATTCGCTTGAAGAGCCGCCGGAAGAACGCCGCATCCTCGTAACCGACCTGCCAGCTGATCTCGTCGGCAGGTGCATTTGTACGTTCGAGTCGGCGCTTGGCGTCCTCGATACGCAGTCGCTGAACATAGTCGATGGGGGCAAAACCCGTCGCTTCCTTGAACCGCCGTTTGAACGTGCGACCGGCGATTCCAGAGCAGCGCACCATTTCCTCGACCGGACTCGCGACCGAAAAGTGCGTCGAGAGCCAGGATTGCGCATTCGCGATGGCGGCATCGCCATGATCCGTTCGGCCCTGGAAAACGATGTAGGGCGCGAGTCCGTCATGGTGCCATTGCAGCGCGAAGAACCGCGCCACGGTCTGCGCGGCAGTCGCGCCGACATGCCGTGCGATCAGATACACGATAAGGTCGTGCCAGGTCATCGAGGCGCCAGATGTGATGAGTTCCTCGCGCGCTCCGGAGACGACCAGAACGCGCTCAGGATGAACGGGGATGTTCGGAAACGTCCTTGCGAACGCGTCGGCATAGCCCCAGTGGACCGTCGCGTCCTGGCCATCGAACAGACCGGTCTCGGCGAGTAGGAACACGCCCGAACAGGCCGAGCATAGCAGCGCACCGTGCGCATGCCTTTGCCGAACCCACTGGATGAGTTCCGGATAGCGGCCGACCTTCCAGCCCTCGACCCCGAGCAGGACCGAGGGCACGATGATGATGTCGGTCGCGTCGACATCCGAGGCCGCGCGATGGGCCTCCACAGGTATCCCGCTCGCCAGGGGCACGCTGCCGCTTCGGGTTGCGACGATCTCGATCGTGAAGGGCGGCTCGACCGGGATCGATGGCTCGCCGTCCAGCATGCGAAACGAGCCCAGTACGTCATAGATGCCGGTGAGCGTCGATATGACGGCATCGGGTATGGCCACGAGGCTGACATGCAACGGCCGCGTCTGACCCGGCATAGTGCGCGCCCCTTGGCACGAAAGAACTGCTTTTGACCAGTCTCGCACTCACGAGACGAATGGCAAGCGAGCATCTTCCCGTCGAGTTCGGCGCTCGGGGCGCCGTGCGAAGACGGAGAATGCAATGACTATCAATCAGCAGAAGCTCAACACTCTTGTCGAGCGTCTTTTCGGGGATCTTTCGGCCGGATACGGCGGCGTCATGGTGAGTCTCGGCGACAAGCTCGGGCTTTACAAAGTCATGGCAGGCGCAGGGCCCCTGAGTTCCGTGGAGGTCGCCCGGCGAAGCGCCTGCGCGGAGCGGTACGTCCGCGAATGGCTCAATTCGCAAGTGGCCGGCGGGTATGTCGATTACCATCCGACCTCGGCTACCTACGAGCTGACTCCCGAGCAGGCAGCTATCCTCGCCGACAATTCGAGCCCGGTCTTCCTGCCGCACGCCTGGGAGGTGGTTGCCTCAATGTGGGCCGATGAGGCGAAGTCGCGCGGAGCCTTCAAGGCGGGGCGCGGCGTGAGCTGGGGGGAGCATGACGAGCGGCTCTTCTGCGGCGTCGCCGCTTTCTACCGCAATGCCTATGGCGCCAGCCTCGTCAAGGAATGGCTGCCAGCGCTGACCGGTGTTACCGAGAAGCTCGAACGGGGTGCCAAAGTGGCCGATGTCGGATGCGGGCATGGCCATTCGACCGTTCTGATGGCCAAGGCCTTCCCGAAAAGTCGATTCTGGGGCTTCGATGTTCATGAGGAGTCGATCGCGACCGCCCGGAAAGTCGCGCACGATAGCGGCGTCGGGGATCGCGTGAGCTTCGAAACCGCACCGGCCGACGGCTACGCCAAGCGGGACTACGATTTGATCTGCTTTTTCGACTGCTTGCACGACATGGGCCGGCCAGTCCATGCGGTGCGGCACGCGGCAAGCGCCCTGGCGGAGGATGGCAAACTCATGCTTGTCGAGCCCTTTGCGCGGGATGGTGTCGAGGACAACATCAATCCGATCGGTCGCCTCTATTATGCTGCTTCGACCACGCTGTGCTGCGCCCACGCCATTTCGGAGAACGGCACCCATGTTCTGGGCGCGCAGGCAGGGCCGCGTCAGCTCGAAGACGTGCTGAAGGCGGCAGGGCTTGGAAGGGTGCGTCGAGCGATCGAGACGCCGTTCAATCTTATCATCGAGGCGGGCCGCTGATCACTTGCCCGGGCAGGCCCGTTGCCTGCCCGGCAAAGTCGCGGCGATTGATCCGATGCCCGGCGTTTCTGCGTGTTCCGCGATGGGGGTTCGCGTGAAGTGTTGCCGAAAGGCATCAGTTTTGTCGCCTTCCCGCCACTTTTGGCGCTCACTCCGTGCGGCTAACGGCGGGCCGTCAATCAGGACGGACAGGGTGAAGCGGGATTGAAGAAATGCACTTAACGGAACCTTCGCTTAACCACTCAAAGGTTATGCATGGTCAGTCCGGCCAAGGACGTGAGGAGTTTTCCGCTATGTGGCGTTTTCAGCGTACCTCCCGCGGCGTTTCAATCGCCGCCGTCATCGCACTGGGGCTTCTCGCCTCGGCGTGCGCATCGAAGACCAACCAGGATCTAGCCGGCGGCGGCGCCGGTGGCCCTCCGGGCAGCCAGCAGGACTTCGTAGTCAATGTCGGCGACCGCGTATTCTTCGAAACCGATTCCACGGACCTGACCTCGACCGCCCAGGCGACGCTCGACAAGCAGGCCCAGTGGCTGCAGCGCTATCCGAAATATCAGATCACGGTCGAAGGACATGCTGACGAGCGCGGCACGCGTGAGTACAACCTCGCGCTTGGCGCACGCCGTGGTCAGGTTGCCCGCGACTATCTCGCTTCGCGCGGCGTGAACCCGGGCCGCATGCGTACGTTGTCCTACGGCAAGGAGCGCCCGGTCGCGGTCTGCGACGACATCTCCTGCTGGTCGCAGAACCGTCGCGCCGTAACCGTCCTCGGCGGCCCGTCGAGCTGATCCGAACTCGACCTTGGCTGGGTGAGTTTGCGGCGCGCCGAACCATCGGCGCGCCGTTCTCGTTTGCTGAACGAGAGCATGAACACTAAATCGTAATTCAGCCCGAACTGACTGCTTAATCAGGCAATCCTCGTCAGAGACCGTCCGCATATGATCCGCGCCCGTTCCCTTCTTCTCGCAGCAGGCATTGCCGGCTTTTCGTTTGTCTTGCCGCAAGGCTCGTTCGCCCAGAACGCGTCCGACATGTCGCTGCGCATCAACCGGCTCGAGGAGCAGGTGCGCCAGCTGACCGGACGGAACGAGGAATATCAGTTCCAGATCCGCCAGCTTCAGGATCAGGTGAAGGCATTGCAGGGCGGACCGGGAGTTCCCGGGCGTGCGCAGGCCGGCCAGCCGCCGCGCCAGACCGATGCCCGCCCGCCGCAACAGCCGCTCGGCCCTCCGGCCGGAACCCGGCCGAGCGCCGGCGTGCAGATGGGCGCCGCCGATCCGAGCCAGCCTGCTCCCGGCCCGCAGAATCTCGGCCAACTCCCGACCGGTCCGACGGGTGGTCCCGTCACGGGCCAGCCCGGCCCACTGGCGCAGGAACCGGGCGCGCCGATGGTGCTCGCGCCCGATTTCCAACCGGGCGGCGCACCGCAACAGCCGCCGGCCGGACCGGGAGGCGGGCCGGGCGGGTCGATCGCTTCGCTGACGGCGAGCGGCAGCCCGGACGAGGAATACTCGCTCGGAGCGGGTTTTCTGCAGCGCAAGGACTACGAGTTCGCGGAAACCCAGTTCCGCTCCTTCCTGCAGACATTTCCGAACGACAAGCGCGTGCCCGACGCGCTCTATGGTCTCGGCGAAAGCTATTACCAGCGCAACCAGCACAACGATGCGATCGAGCCGTACCTGAAGGTCGTGACCGACTACCCGCAGGCTTCGCGTGCTGCCGATAGCATGCTGCGCCTCGGCCAGACGCTCGGCGCGATCAACCAGAAGGAACAGGCCTGCGCGACCCTGATGGAGCTCGGTCGGAAATATCCGCGGTCGGGCGCGAAGGGGCAGTCCGACAGGGAAATGCAGAAATTGGGATGCTAGTCCTCTCCTGCGAAGCGGGAGAGGGTCGAGTCGTCGTCAGACGACCGGGGTGAGGGCCAGCACGATGCTCGTTGCCTCACACATGCCCTCACCCGCTCGCTTCGCGAGTCGACCTCTCCCGTAAACGGGAGAGGCATTTCACCCCCGCGCCAGCGCAACCAGCCGGTCGACGCCCCGCGAATCCGCGAGCAGCGCCGCGAATTCCTTCGCCGTCAGGTCACTGAGCGCAACGTCCAGCCCTTCGCCCTCGGCCTCGTCGAGCTTTGCGAGGCCGATCGCGAGATCGCCGCTGATGCCGCCGGTCTTGCGCGTGCTGCGCGGCGGCAGCATCGCGCGATGGGCTTCGAGAAGGCGTTCGTCAGCGGCCAGAAGGCGCACGGCGCCGGGGTTTTCCGCGCCTTGCAGCTGAGCGCTCAGTTCCCGCGCGCGGACGAGCGCCCGCGGTGGCTGGGTTTCTTCCGGGATCAGGAACAGGCCGGCCTTTCGAAGGCCGATGCCGATGCCGCGCGTGGCGGTCAGTGCCGCAAGCGGGATCGCCAGGACCATGCCGACAATGACCGGCGTCATCCAGAGGAAGAGGGACGGCGCGACCGCGTAGGCGCCGACGGCGGTCAGGATGCCGAAGAGGGTGTGCCAGACATAGGACCGGACGACCTCGCGGAACGAGATCGAGCCGTCGTCGCGGCGCTGCGGCTTCCAGCCGGCGTCCCTGCCGATCAGGATTTCGACCACGGCGACCGACTGGATCAGCATCATCACCGGCGCGATCAGGCCGGAAATGAGCGTCTCCAGCAGCATGCTGAAGAAGGAGCGGACGGCGCCGCCCGAGCCTCTCAGATCGTCCGGCCGGGTGAGCAGCGTGAAATAGCTCATGAGCTTTGGCAGGAGCAGGATCGCCATTGTGCCGACGAACACCCACGCTGCTCGCACGGGGTCCTGGGCCGGCCAGTTCGGAAAGAGCGTGAAGCCCTCGCCGAAATAGTCGGGCTGGATGAAGCGCGCCTGCAGCGAGATCAGGATGCCGGTGGCGAGAAACAGGAACCAGAGCGGCGCGGTGATGTAGGAGCCGATGCCGACGAGAAGATGCAGGCGCGAGACCCAGTGCAGGCCGCGTGCCGGCAGAACGCCGATATGCTGCAGATTGCCCTGGCACCAGCGCCGGTCGCGGATCGCGACGTCGGTAAGCGAGGGCGGACTCTCCTCGTATGAGCCCTTGAGGCCCGGGATCATGTGGATCGCCCATCCCGCCCGGCGCATCAGAGCCGCCTCGATGAAGTCGTGGCTGAGGATATGGCCGCCAAACGGCGTGCGGCCGCTCAGGTGCGGCAGGCCGGCCTGTTCGGCGAAAGCCTTCGTCCGGATCGCGGCGTTATGGCCCCAGTAATTGCCTTCCGAACCGTGCCACCAGGCGATGCCGTGGGCGATCAGCGGGCCGTAGACACGGCCGGCGAATTGCTGGAGGCGGGCGAACAAAGTCGAGCCGTTGACGATGATCGGCAGGGTCTGGATCAGGCCGACATCCGAGTGGTTTTCCATCGCGGAGGCCATCCGGACCAGCGCGTCGGCGGTCATGACGCTGTCGGCGTCGAGGATGATCATCGTCTCGTAGGCGCCGCCGAAGCGCTTCACCCAGTCCGATATGTTGCCGGCCTTGCGCTCCACGTTTTTGTGGCGCCGGCGGTAGAAGATGCGTCCGTGCCCGCCGGTGCGGTCGCGAAGTGCGAGGAACGCGGCCTCCTCCTCGACCCAGACGTTTGCGTCGGTCGTGTCGCTGAGGATGAACATGTCGAAGTGTTCGAGCCGGCCGGCGGCCTGGAGATCCTCGTAGATCGCCTGCAGGCCAGCCATCGTGCGGGACGGGTCCTCGTTGTAGGTCGGCAGGAGAAGGGCGATCTTCGCCGTCAGTTCGGGGAGCGGAGCATCAGGATTGATGCCGAGACGCCAGCCGCCACGCCTGAGCAGCGAAAAGAAGCCGGGCAGTGCGCTCGCGAACGAGAACGCAATCCAGGAGAACAAGATCACGAAGGTGACGAGGACGAGGTGCTCGAGGAAGGTCAGTCCGGCGACGCTAAGAACGAGATACATCTCGTAGGCGCCCGCCGCCGACAGGATGAGCGCCGTCGTTATCACGAATAAGCGGCGCAGGCCGGCGAGCCGCGGCCAGGATGCCGGCTTTCCGTTGCGGGGCGGCCGCTGCCAAAGCGACTGAACCGGCATTTCCAGATTGGTTTCGTCCGGAAGTGCGCGGAAGCCGACCGGCAATGCGGTCTGTGTCTCGGCTACGCCGTCCATCGATAGATCCAGACTTCCGAGAGCGGTTGATCGGCGCGGAAAAGCTGGGCGCGCATTTCAACCAGCGGCTCGTCGTCGGGATCGAGCTGGAAGCTCAGCCGCCAGCCGCCGGTTTCGGAATTCGGCTGCAACACGACATTGCTGAGTTTGCCGGGGTTTGCGGAGATGACCGGCTTCACCTGATCGTCGAGCTGGAGGTCCTTGATCCTGGCGCCCGCGATGTCGATCACGAACAGGCGGTTGTCTCCCGCGGCACCCATGCGCGTGTCGTGGAAGGTCAGGAGATCCGATTGGTCGAACGGATTGGGTCCGCACCAGTGCATGCGGTAGTTGTAGAGGTATTCCGCCCCTTTGCGGAGCGGTTCCTTGGGCCTCCAGAACGCGGCGATGTTGTCGTGGATCTCTTCCTTGGTGGGAATCTCGACGAGGTAGACCGCGCCTTCGCCCCAGTCGCCGATCGGCTCGATCCAGAGCGACGGCCGCTTTTCGTAGCGGGCTTCGAGGTCGTCGAAATCCCAGAAATTGCGGTGGCGCTGCATCAGCCCGAAGCCACGCGGATTGGCGTCGCCGAAGACGCTGATCTGCAGCTGGTTCGGATTAGTCAGCGGCCGCCAGAGGCGTTCGCCGCGGCCGTTCCAGAGCGCTAAGCCGTCGGAATCGTGCACGGCCGAACGGAAGTCGTCGACGTCCGAACGATCGTTCGGACCGAAGAAGAACATGCTGGTCAGCGGACCGAGGCCGGCCTGTTCGACGTCCTGGCGAGGATAGATCGCCATCTCGACGTCGAAAATCGTGGTGTCGCCCGGGCGGATGGTGAAGCGGTAGGAGGCAGACGCCGACTTGGAATCCAGCAAAGCGTGCACGACGATGGACGAGGTGCCCTTCGCCGGGCGCTCGATCCAGAAGCTGCGGAAGACCGGGAATTCCTCGCCTTCGGGACTCGCCGTGTTGATGGCGAGGCCGCGCGCGGACAGGCCGTAGCCCTGGCCCTTGGCGAGCGAACGGAAATAGCTCGCGCCGAGGAAAGCGGCGATCTCGTCGTAATAGTCCGGCCGGTTGATCGGGCCATGCAGACGGAAGCCGGCGAAGCCGAGATTGACGTTCGGCGGCGGCGGGGTGACCTGGCCGAAGGTGAACAGGTCGCGCGAATAAACGAGCGGGCGAGCCTGCCCCTCCGCGACGACGAAGATGTCGACCCGGTTCGAATAGAGGAAGCCGCGGTGAAAGAGCTGGACCTCGAAAGGCAGGCCCTCGCCGCGCCAGATCGCCCGCTCCGGAACGAAGCGGAGATCGCGATAGCGGTCGTAGGGCAGGTCCTTGAGTTCGTCCGGCAGGCCGGTATCGGGCGCCTTGTAGGGCTTCGACGCCATGTCGCGCGCGATCTGGCGAACCTGGGAGGCGTTGAACGGCGCGGCGTCTCCCGTCTGCGCGAGCGGGATTTCGGCGAGTTGTGCGAAAAGGCCCGCACCAAATGGGAGCGCAGCGGCTCCGAGGATGAGGTCGCGACGACGCAAAGGACTTACTTTCCGAAACAGGGCATAAGACTGCGAGCGGCCCGTACTCTCGCAGCGCCGAACGTATAATGAGGGGCCATGCCGCCGGTTCCACTCCACTGAAAGGTCATGCGCAACTTTTTCCGGCAACAGATAAAAGTAAGGGATGTGCCTGATGACTGTGTCGGGGCGACAGCGGCAATTCCGTGACCAACAGCATGGCCTTGCCTGATTCCGAAGGAGGCGCAGTGCCGCGCCCCGGCGGACCGGTGACCGAAGAGGAGGCGGCTGCGCTTTTTCAGCCGCTCGAAGGGTCCGTCGGCGTGCTCGCCGCAGTCTCGGGCGGCGCGGACTCGACCGCCCTCCTGCTTCTCCTCGCCAGATGGTCCAGCAATCGGGGGTTGCGACTTTGCGCCGCAACTATCGATCACGGGCTGCGGCCGGAGTCCGGAGACGAAGCGGAAAAGGTCGCGGCGCTCGCAAGATTACTCGGCATCGACCATCGGACGCTGCGCTGGACGGGCGCCAAGCCCGTTTCCTCTATCGAGAAAGCGGCCCGCACCGCGCGATATCGATTGCTGATGGAATACGCCGCCGAGATCGGCGCCCTGCATCTCGTAACCGCTCATACGCTCGACGATCAGGCGGAGACCGTGCTGATGCGGCTGGCTGCTGGGTCGGGCCCCGCCGGGCTGGCCGGGATGCGGCCGGTGAGCGCGCGCGGCGATCTGATCCATGTCCGGCCGCTGCTCGGCGTTCCGAAAACGCGGTTGATCGCGACCTGCGACGCGGCGGGCGTGTCCTGGAGCGAGGATGCCAGCAATGCCGATCCGAGGTTCGCGCGCGCCCGCCTGAGAGCGGGCCGCGACGTACTCGACCGCGAGGGATTGACCGCCGAGCGGCTGGCGGTGCTGGCGCGCCGGATGGCGCGGGCCGATGTCGCGATCGAGCAGGCCGTCGATAATGTCTGGGCCGGTTTGGCGATGAGCGGGCCGGCGCAGACGCGGATCGACGGCGCGTCATTCCTCGCTCTGCCGGAGGAGATCGGACTGCGGATGATGCTGAGGGCGGTCGGGAAGCACGGCGACGGGACGTCCGAGCGCCTGAAACGGGGCGAAGCGCTGTTCGACGCCGTTCGTGATGCTCTCCAGGCGGGGAAATCCCTGGGGCGGACGCTCGGCGGAGCGCGCGTCGCAGTCAGCAAAGGTCAACTGGTGATTTCCACAGCGCCGCCACGTCGAGAAACTGTGTGAGCCTTCAGGAAACCATTTTGTGGTTTGATGGATATCAGTAGCCGGAAAACCGGCCGGCTCTATCTGTTCTTGTGAAGGACGGAGAGGAACCTTACATTTCCGGTCGGGACTGTCCCGCCCGGACGCTCTAGGGAGCGCCGCCCCGAAAGGCTCATGATGAATCCGAATTACCGGAACTTCGCCCTCTGGGTGATCATCGTTCTGCTGCTGCTCGCTTTGTTCACGCTGTTCCAGAATCCCGGACAGCGCTCTGCGACCAATGAGATTTCGTTCAGCCAGCTTCTCACCGAAGTAGATAATTCGCGTGTTCGCGACGTGGTGATCGAAGGGCCGAACATCACCGGCACCTATACGGATGGCCGGAGCTTCCAGACCTACGCCCCGAGCGATCCGGGCCTCGTCGACCGCCTTTACAACAAGGGCGTCGGGGTGACCGCGCGTCCGCCGCAGGAGAGCATGCCGTGGTTCCTGGCGCTCCTCCTGAACTGGCTGCCGTTCATCGCGCTGATCGGCGTCTGGGTCTTTCTGTCGCGCCAGATGCAAGGCGCGGGCGGGAAGGCCATGGGCTTCGGCAAGTCGAAGGCGAAGCTCCTGACCGAGGCGCATGGCCGCGTGACGTTCGAGGACGTCGCGGGCGTGGATGAAGCCAAGGAAGACCTGCACGAGATCGTCGACTTCCTGCGCGACCCGCAGAAGTTCCAGCGTCTCGGCGGCCGTATTCCGCGTGGCGTGCTGCTCGTCGGCCCTCCCGGTACCGGTAAGACGCTCATCGCGCGTGCCGTCGCCGGCGAGGCGAACGTGCCGTTCTTCACGATCTCGGGCTCGGACTTCGTCGAGATGTTCGTCGGCGTAGGTGCGTCCCGCGTCCGCGACATGTTCGAACAGGCGAAGAAGAACGCCCCGTGCATCATCTTCATCGATGAGATCGACGCGGTCGGCCGCCATCGCGGCGCCGGCCTCGGCGGCGGCAACGATGAGCGCGAGCAGACCCTCAACCAGCTCCTTGTCGAGATGGACGGCTTCGAGGCCAACGAAGGCATCATCATCATCGCCGCGACCAACCGTCCGGACGTTCTCGACCCGGCGCTGCTGCGTCCGGGCCGCTTCGACCGCCAGGTTGTCGTGCCGAACCCGGACGTGATGGGCCGCGAGAAGATCCTGAAAGTGCATGTCCGCAAGGTGCCGCTGGCGCCGGACGTCGACCTCAAGACGGTCGCGCGCGGCACTCCGGGCTTCTCGGGCGCCGACCTGATGAACCTCGTCAACGAGGCAGCCCTGATGGCGGCCCGCCGGTCGAAGCGAATGGTCACGCATCAGGAGTTCGAGGACGCCAAGGACAAGATCATGATGGGCGCCGAGCGCCGCACCCTGGTCATGACCGAGCAGGAAAAGATGCTGACGGCCTATCACGAGGGCGGCCACGCCATCGTGGCGCTGAACGTGCCGGCGACCGATCCCGTCCACAAGGCGACGATCATTCCGCGCGGCCGTGCGCTCGGCATGGTCATGCAGCTGCCGGAGCGCGACAAGCTGTCGATGAGCTACGAGCAGATGACCTCGCGCCTGGCTATCCTGATGGGCGGCCGCGTGGCGGAAGAGATCATCTTCGGCCACGACAAGGTGACCTCGGGCGCCGCTTCGGACATCCAGCAGGCGACCAAGCTCGCCCGCGCGATGGTCACGCAGTGGGGCTTCTCGGACGAGCTCGGCACCGTCATGTACGGCGACAACAACGAGGAGGTCTTCCTCGGCTACAGCATGGGCAAGCAGCAGCACATCTCGGAAGAGACCTCCCGCAAGATCGACGCCGAGGTGAAGCGCCTCGTCGAAGAGGGCTATGCGACGGCTCGCCAGGTGCTGACCGAAAAGGGCGACCAGCTCGAAATCCTCGCCAAGGGCCTGCTCGAATACGAGACCCTCAGCGGCGACGAGATTGTCGGCCTGATTGGTGGCAAGCCGCCGGTGCGCGATGCCGCGGACGAGCCGCCGACCCCGCGCGGTTCAGCCGTGCCGACCGTCGGCAAGAGCCGGCCGCGGCCGAAGCCCGATACGGGTCTCGAGCCGCAGCCGCAGGCCTGACGCGGTAGAAATGAGAAAAGCCCGGCTTCGGCCGGGCTTTTTGTTTTTTGGGGGGTCGCCTCTCCCAGTGGGAGAGGTCGGCGCAAAGCGGCAGCTTTGGCCGGGTGAGGGGTTGGGCCTATCGAGAGGGTGTACCCCTCACCCCGCTCACACCTGCCGGTGTGTGTCGGCCCTTTCCCCTGAGGAAAGGGTGCCGAGCCGCTTCTCGTAGCGACAGACATCCAGATTGAATGGTCCTTCAGACGTTTCGATCTCGTTGGAAAATGTCCCGATCCGCCGCCAGCCGCGTTTCTCGTAGAAGCGAGCCGCGCGTTCGTTTCCGATGGCGCAGGCAAGCCAAGCCGTTTCTACGCCGCTTGCGGCCAACCGTGTCTCGGCGTCTTCGATCAGCGTGACGGCGACGCCCTTTCCCCGCGCATCGGCCGCGACGAAGAGCTGATAAAGCTCGTCGTCCTTGACGATCGCGAAGCCGATCGGCGCGCCTTCCGGGCCGACGACGCGGATGCGGGGCAGGGCCGCGGCCAATCTCTCCGCGAAGCTTTGTTCGGTGCGGAGACGTGTCAGTTCGGCCGGCATCAGCGCCGCATGGGCATCCTGCCAGCCGTTGTACCAGAGCTTGGCCAGCGCGGGGATTTCGCCAGGCAAAGCGGCTCTCACATGCATCGTCATGCTTTACGCAACACCCGTGCCGGATTGCCCGCGACCGTCGCGCCTTTCGGCACGTCACGGGTCACGACGGCGCCGGCGCCGATGATCGCGTCGTCACCGACGGTGATACCCGGGAGGATGATCGCCCCGCCGCCGATCCAGACATTGGCACCGATCGTGATCGGCCGGCCGAATTCGAGGTCCTGTCGGCGCTGTTGGGGATCGCGCGGGTGATCGGCAGTCAGAATCTGGACGTTCGGGCCGATCTGGGTCTTCGCGCCGATGCGGATTTCGGCGACGTCCAGCAGGACGCAATTGAAATTGAGGAAGACGCCTTCGCCGAGATGCACGTTCCAGCCATAGTCGACATAGACCGGCGCGCGGACGGTCGCGCCGTTCGAAGTGCCCATCAGTTCAGCCAGCCGGGCACAGCGCAGTTCCCCTTCCTGAGCAGGGGTGGCGTTATAACGGTCCATCGCCGCGCGGCTCTTCATCTGCTCGGCGAACAACGCGCTGTCGGTACGATAGAAATCGCCCGCAAGCATCTTCTCCTTCTCGGTCCTTTTATCCACGCAACTCTCCCTGCCGTAACGAACGCTCACGATTCTTGAACCATGACCCCCTCATAATGGGCTATACCGGCGTCAAATCATGACGGTTGAGAGACAGGGATGACCCGCAAATATTTCGGTACCGACGGCATTCGCGGTCGCGCGAACACCCCGCCGATCACGCCCGATCTCGCACTGAGGGTCGGCATGGCCGCCGGCCTGATCTTCAATCGCGGCGAGTATCGCCACCGCGTCGTCATCGGCAAGGATACCCGTCTGTCGGGGTACATGATCGAGACTGCGATGGTGTCCGGTTTCACCGCCGTCGGCATGGACGTTCTTCAGGTCGGCCCGATGCCGACCCCGGCGATCGCGATGCTGACGCGGTCGATGCGCGCCGATCTCGGCGTGATGATCTCCGCCTCGCACAATCCTTACGACGATAACGGCATCAAGCTGTTTGGCCCCGACGGCTACAAGCTCTCCGACGAGATCGAACTCGAGATCGAGGCCCTGCTCGACGCCGATCTCGGCCCGCGTCTCGCCAAGTCCGCGGACCTCGGCCGTGCCCGCCGTATCGAGGGTGTGCACGACCGCTATATCGAATTCGCCAAGCGCACTCTGTCGCGCGACATCAGCTTTGAGGGCATGCGTGTCGTCGTCGATTGTGCCAATGGCGCAGGTTACAAAGTCACGCCCGCTGCCTTCTGGGAGCTTGGCGCCGACGTCGTGACGATCGGTGCGGATCCTGACGGCTTCAACATCAATCGCGATGTTGGCTCGACCGCACCTGCCGCTCTCTGCCAGAAGGTGAGGGAGGTTCGCGCCGATATCGGCATCGCGCTGGATGGCGACGCCGACCGTTTGATCCTCGTCGACGAAAAGGGCCATGTGATCGACGGCGATCAGCTGATGGCGGTGATCGCCACGAGCTGGGCCGAGGACGGCCGGCTGTCGAAGCCCGGTATCGTCGCGACCGTGATGTCCAATCTCGGGCTCGAGCGCTACCTGCACGGCCTGGGCCTCAATCTTGTGCGCACGCCGGTCGGCGACCGCTATGTCTCCGAGGCCATGCGCGAGCAGGGCTACAATCTTGGCGGCGAGCAGTCCGGTCACATCATCCTGTCCGATTACACAACGACCGGTGACGGCCTTCTGGCGGCGCTGCAGACGCTCGCGATGGTCAAGAAGACGGGCAAGCCAGCTTCCGAGTCCTGCCATCTTTTCGAAGCGCTGCCGCAGATCCTGAAGAACGTCCGCTACCGCTCCGGTAAGCCACTGGAGCAGGCGCATGTCGTCTCCGCCATCGAGGCGGCGACGCGGCGGCTCGGCACCGAGGGGCGCCTGGTCATCCGTCCGTCCGGCACCGAGCCGGTGATTCGCGTGATGGCCGAAGGCGACGATCGAGATCTCGTCGAGACCGTTGTCGATGATGTCATCGGCGCGCTTTCCAGCGTTGCCGCCTGAACTGGACGTCCAATACTTTCTACCGCTTATATAGTTAACTATCGTTAACCTATGAATTTGCGGCCGTCGTTAAGGTTAATCGGCTTTTAAGACTTAGCGTTGATATTCCCTTTCAAGTCGATCCGGCCGCTCGCGGGACATCCGCGGCTCGGGAAAGGGAACGGGAGCTATGTCAAAGTCCAAAATCTTCGCGGGAGCGGCGCTCGGCGTCGTTCTGCTGAGCCCGGTGGTGCACGCCGCCGACATGCCTGAATATATCGAGCCGGCACCGATCGAAGTCGCCGCGGGCGGCTGGTATCTACGCGGTGATATCGGCGCCAGCCATCAGGTTTCGGACGATATCGACAGTCCTTACTGGGACACCGTTACCAGCCCGACGTCATTCGTCGACCTTCACGATAGCCAGTGGGACCCGTCCTGGTTTATCAGCATCGGTTTCGGTTATCAGTTCAACGAATGGTTCCGGACCGACTTCACGGCGGAATATCGCGGCAAGTCCGATTTCTTCGGCACCGATAGCTACGACTTCGATACGACGACCAATCCCGGCAGCGAAGGCGCGAACACCTTCACCGGCGACAAGAGCGAGTGGGTACTGCTCGCGAACGCCTATGTTGATCTCCCGTCGTACGGAATCATGACGCCGTATCTCGGTGCCGGTATCGGCGCCGCCCGAATCGAGATTTCGGATTTCGTCGATTACAATCCGATCAACGGCGCGATTGGGCTCAGCGACGACACCGCGACCTGGAATTTCGCCTGGGCCCTGCATGCCGGCCTGGCGTTTGAACTCAGCCAGAACTGGACTGTCGATCTGGCCTATCGCTTCCTCTACATGGGCGATGCCCAGACTGAAGACCTCCTGGCTCCGGACGGCAGCAACCCCACGCCCGGGAACTCGTTCCACTGGAACGACATCGCTTCGCACGACATCAAGCTCGGCGTGCGCTACACCTTCGACTGAGCGGTCGATCACTGTTCCGAAAAGCCCGGCCTTGTGCCGGGCTTTCTTCGTTTCCGGGACAGTTCAGAAGTATTCTTGACTTTCGTCATCCCCCGCTTCAGTTTGTTCAGCGGGACACCCTTCCCCAACGAAGGGCATCTATCTGGAAGGATAGGGTGATGATAAATGATGTACCCGGCCGTCGGCCGGCTAATCCGCGTTTTTCTTGCGGACCCTGCACTAAACGCCCCGGCTGGAGCGTTGACGTTCTCCAAAATGCGCCGTTTGGGCGCTCCCATCGCTCGAAGATCGGTAAATCCCGCCTGAAACAGGCGATCGATCTGACGCGAGAAATTCTCGAAATTCCCGCCGACTACCGCATTGCGATCGTTCCGGCGTCCGACACGGGCGCCGTCGAGATGTCGCTGTGGTCGATGCTCGGCGAGCGCGGCGTCGACGTGCTGGCCTGGGAGGCATTCAGCGCCGATTGGGTCACCGACGTCGTCGAACAGCTTCCGATCGACGATGTGCGCGTGATGACCGCGCCCTACGGCGAGCTACCCGACCTCTCCAAGGTCGATTGCGACCGCGACGTCGTCTTCGCGTGGAACGGCACGACCTCCGGCGTTCGCGTCCCGGATGCGGACTGGATCGCCGCCGACCGCAAGGGTCTGACGATCTGCGATGCCACCTCGGCCGCCTTCGCGCAGAAACTCGACTGGGCCAAGCTCGATGCCACGACCTTCTCCTGGCAGAAGGTGATGGGCGGCGAGGCCGCGCACGGCATGCTCGTCCTGTCGCCGCGCGCCGTCGCTCGTCTCGAGAGCTACAAGCCGGCCTGGCCGCTGCCGAAGATCTTCCGCATGACGAAGAACGGCAGACTGATCGAGGCCTTGTTCGAGGGCGAGACGATCAACACGCCCAGCCTGATGGCGACCGAAGATTATATCGACGCGCTGCACTGGGCGAAGTCGATCGGCGGTCTCGCGGGGCTGCGGGCCCGCGCCGACGCGAACTGCAAGGTCGTCACCGATTGGGTGGAACGTACCCCGTGGATCGACTTCCTTGGTGCCGAGACGGCCAATCGTTCCAACACGGCGCTCTGCCTGATGGTCGTCGATCCGCAGGTGACGAGCCTTCCGCCGGAGGCGCAGGCCGCCTTCTGCAAGGAGATCGTCTCGATCCTCGAGGTCGAGCAGGTCGCCTACGACATCGGCTCCTACAAGGATGCGCCGGCCGGTCTTCGTCTGTGGAGCGGTTCGACGGTCGAGACGGCCGATCTGGAAGCTCTGCTGCCCTGGCTCGACTGGGCGTTCGTTTCGGCAAAGGCGGCGCTGAGCCGCGCCGCTTGAAGGCGCGCTCATGCCCCGGGTTCTGATCTCCGACAAAATCTCTCCGGCCTCGGTCCAGATATTCAAGGACCGGGGCGTCGAGGTCGATTACCAGCCGGACCTCGGCAAGGATCGCGACGCGCTCGCCGCGATCATCGGCAATTACGATGGCCTCGCCATCCGCTCGGCGACCAAGGTCACGTCCAAGGTGCTGGCCCAGGCTGGCCAGCTCAAGGTGATCGGCCGCGCCGGCATCGGCGTCGACAATGTCGACATTCCGACCGCGACCGCGCGCGGCGTGATCGTTATGAACACGCCGTTCGGCAATTCGATCACGACCGCCGAGCATGCGATCGCGCTGCTGCTCGCCATCGCACGCGAGATTCCCGCCGCCGACCAGTCGACCCAGGCCGGCAAATGGGAGAAGACGCGCTTCCTCGGCGTCGAAATCACCGGCAAGACGCTCGGTATCATCGGTTGCGGCAATATCGGCTCGATCGTTTCGGATCGCGCGATCGGGCTGAAGATGAAGGTGATCGCCTTCGATCCGTTCCTGTCGTTCGAACGGGCGGAGGATCTCGGCGTCGAGAAGGTCGAGCTCGAGGAGCTCCTCAGCCGCGCCGACTTCATCAGCCTGCACACGCCGCTGACCGATCGCACCAAGAACATCCTCTCGGTCGACAATCTCGCGCTGACGAAGAAGGGCGTGCGTGTCATCAATTGCGCGCGCGGCGGCCTCGTCGACGAGGCGGCTCTGCGCAAGGCGCTCGACAGCGGCCATGTCGCGGGCGCGGCATTCGACGTGTTCTCGACCGAGCCTGCGACCGAGAACCCGCTGTTCGGCCATCCGCACGTGATCTGCACGCCGCATCTCGGCGCCTCTACCATGGAGGCGCAGGAGAACGTCGCGCTGCAGATTGCCGAGCAGATGTCGGACTATCTGGTGCGCGGCGCGATCACCAATGCGGTGAACTTCCCCTCGATCTCGGCCGAAGAGGCGCCGAAGCTCCGGCCCTTCATCCTGCTGGCGGAGAAGCTCGGCTCGTTCGCCGGGCAATTGACCGATACCGGGATCAGCAGCGTCCGGATCACCTATCAGGGTGAGGTCGCGGCGATGAACACCAAGGCGCTGACCTCCGCCGCGATCGCCGGACTGCTGCGGCCGATGCTGGCCGACATCAACGTCGTTTCGGCGCCAGTCGTCGCCAAGGAACGCGGCATCGTCATCGAGGAAACGACGAGCGAGGCGGACAGCGATTACGATGCGCTGATGACCCTGACGGTCGTGACCGAGAACATGGAGCGCTCGATCTCGGGCACCGTGTTCGCCGACGGAAAGCCGCGCATCATCGACATCAAGGGCATAAAAATCGATGCCGAATTCGCGCCGTCGATGATCTACGTCGCGAACGAGGACAAGCCGGGTTTCGTCGGCCGCTTCGCGAGCCTGCTCGGAGAGGCGGGCGTCAACATCGCGACCTTCGCGCTCGGCCGCTACTCGCCGGGCGGAGACGCGATCGCCCTCGTTCAGATCGACGGCGACGTGCCGGACTCGGTCATGGAGCAGGTGAGGGCGCTGCCGCAGGTGCGCCAGGCGAGGCCGCTGGTTTTCTGATCAAGTCTGCAACCCGCCAGCGAACGCCGTTCTCAGACTGGCTGGTCTGCCAAAGGCCTTTTGGCTTTCAGCGTCGCGATCACGACACCGCTGATCACCAGCGCGAATCCGATCGCGTGGAATAGCTGGAAATCCTCTCCCAGAAAGACGATCGCCAGGATCGCCCCGAACACCGGGATCAGGTGGAAGAACGGGCTGGCGCGATTGGCGCCAACGAGATCGACCGCCCGGACGAACATCGTATAGGCGACGAGCGACGGGAAAATGCCGACATAGAAGACGATCGATAGCGTGCCGGGATTGACGTCCATGCGCGCGCCCGAGGCGAATTCGAGAGCGGCGATCGGGGCCAGCATCAGCGCGCCGCCGGCGACCGTGATCGCCAGGAAGCCGACATGGTCCATCTTCGGCCGCTTGCGCAGCATCACGGTGTAGACGCCGTATATCGACAGGGCGACGAGATTCATCAGATCGCCGACATTGAACGTCAGCGACGCGAGATGGGTGAAGTCGCCGTGGCAGATGATGGTCACCACGCCGAACAGCGAGGTGAGGATGCCGAAGAGCTGGCCGTTGGTCAGGCGTTCGCGAAAGAGCGCGAAGCTCCAGAGCGCGACGATCAGCGGACCGATCGACTGCAGCAGCAGGATGTTGAGCGCCGTCGTGTAATTGAGGCCCCAATAGGCGAGCGTGTTGTAGGCGGCGATGCCCGTGGCCGACAGAAGCAGCAATAGAGGAGCGTTCGCCTTGATGACCGGCCAGTCCCGCCGGATGCGCGGCCAGGCGATCGGAAGGATGATCGCCGCAGCGATCGACCAGCGCAGGAAGGCGAGCATCAACGGCGGAATCTCGCCGGCGGCGACACGTCCGAGCACGATATTGCCGGCCCAGAGCAATTGGGTGAGGACGAGAAGCAGATAAGGGCGGTCGAAGATTCCGGCCGGCGAACGGGGCGGGGTGCTCATCGCCGGGTTCGTGCCCGCCAAATGGGCCCAAAGCAAGGGGCCCTTTGTCTCCTTGCCTCACAGTGGTTGATCCTTTACGACACGGCAAAGCCCGGCCTCACAAGGCGCAGGGCTTTTTTCACGTCGAGAGCTAGCGAGAGTTTCGGATGGCCAATGTGGTCGTGGTCGGCGCCCAATGGGGCGACGAGGGCAAGGGCAAGATCGTCGACTGGTTGAGCGAGAAGGCCGATGTGGTCGTACGCTTCCAGGGAGGCCATAACGCCGGCCACACTTTGGTCATCGACGGCACGACCTACAAACTGAGCCTCTTGCCGTCGGGCGTGGTGCGCAAGGGCAAGCTTTCGGTCATCGGCAACGGCGTCGTCATCGATCCGCATGCCTTCGGCGCCGAGGTCGAGCGTCTGAAGGATCAGGGCGTCGAGGTCAGCCGCGACAGCCTGCGCATCGCTGACAATGCGACGCTCATCCTGTCGCTCCATCGCGAGCTGGATGCGCTGCGCGAGGATGCGGCAGCGGCATCCGGCACCAAGATCGGCACGACCAAACGCGGCATCGGCCCCGCTTACGAGGACAAGGCCGGCCGCCGCGCGATTCGCGTGCAGGACCTCGCAGACCCGCAGATGCTGCCGCAGCGAATCGAGCGCCTGCTGGTCCACCACAACGCCATCCGCCGCGGGCTCGGGCTGGAGGAATTTTCGGCCGAGGTGCTCCTCGAAGAGCTGACTTCGGCAGCTCCGAAGGTGCTGCCCTATATCGATGCTACCTGGGAGTTGCTCGACGACAAGCGCCGCTCCGGAGCGCGAATCCTGTTCGAGGGCGCGCAGGGCGCGCTGCTCGACGTCGATCACGGCACCTATCCCTACGTGACCTCGTCCAATACCGTCGCGGGCGCCGCTGCCGCCGGTTCGGGCCTCGGCCCGAAGGCCATCGGCTATGTGCTCGGCATTGCCAAGGCCTATACCACTCGCGTCGGTGAAGGGCCGTTCCCGACCGAACTGCACGACGAGACGGGCCGCCTGATCGGCGAGCGCGGCCGCGAATTCGGCACCGTCACCGGCCGTCCGCGCCGCTGCGGCTGGTTTGATGCCGTCGCCGTGCGCCAGACCGTGAGGACATCGGGCATCGACGGCATCGCGCTGACCAAGCTCGACATCCTCGACGGCTTCGACGAGATCAAGGTCTGCACGCGTTATCGTCTTGACGGTAAGGAAATCGACAGGCTACCGGCAAGTCAGGCGGAACAGGCGCGAATCGAGCCGGTTTATGAGACGGTGGAAGGGTGGACGGCATCCAGCCAGGGCGGTCGCTCCTGGGTCGACCTTCCGGCGCAGGCGGTGAAATATGTGCGCAGAATCGAAGAGTTGATCGGCTGTCCGGTTGCGCTTCTTTCAACGAGCCCGGAGCGTGATGACACAATTCTGGTTCATGATCCCTTCCAGGACTGACCGTTTCGCAACCGTCTTTGCGAGAATACGCTTTAAAGTGTAATTTGTTGGTGGCATGGCCGATTATTATCCCGTTCTTCAACGCGCTGTTGCAGGGCTCGCCCCGAACACGGCCGAGAACCGTCGAGCGGTGTATGAGCGCGCGCGTCAGGCAATCGTCAAACAGCTCCGTAGCTACGACCCGCCGCTAACCGAATCCGAGATCACGAAGGAGCGCCTCGCCCTCGAGGAAGCCGTCCGGAAGATCGAGACCGAGGCGCGCGTGGCCGCGGCACCGCCGAAGGCACCGCCGCCCCGTCCGGGTGGCGAGGGACAGACCAAGGTCCAGTCCGCCGCTGCCGATGCGGCGTCGCTCGGCGCCGCTGCCGCCAATGCTCAGGTCAGCGTCAACACGACCCGTGCAGCATTCGAGCCGGATCCCCCGCGTGCCGCACCGCCGCCGCGCATGGAGCCGCGTTTCGAGCCGCCGCGTGCACCGGTCGCGCCGCCGGAGCCTCGCCCGTTTGAGCCGCGTTCTCCGGAACCACGTTCGCCCGAGTCACCGTCGTTCACCGCCCCCGTTCGTCCTGGCTTCGAGCCGTCGGGGGATGCGCGGCCGTTCCCGATCCAGAACGGCGATGTTCGCGATATCGACGAGGACGAGCCCAGGCCGAGATCGCGGGTGCGCGTGCTGGCGGCGGTCGCGGTGACCGTGCTCGTCGCCGCCGGAGTGCTTGGGGGCATCGCCTATATGTCCGGCGACGGCTCCAGCACCCCGACCGCGACGAATACCGGCCCGAAGATTTCCGATCGCGTGGGAGATCAAGCTGCCGCGCCGACCATCGGTCAGGGCGGAGTCGCTCGCGAAGTGCCGGCCGAGCAGACCGCGGACGTGTCGACGGACACGCCGCCGGCTCCGTCGGAGCCGGTCGATCCGGGGACTTTGGTGAGCCAGCGCGCCATCCTTTACGAGGAGGCACCCGACCAGCAGGGCGGCAATGCGTTTGCCGGTCAGGTCGTCTGGCGCACGGGTCCCGCGCCGGGCGGTAGCGGCGAGACGGAGATCCGCGGCGAGATCACGATCCCCGAGCGGAACATCAAGGTCACGCTCGCCCTGAAGCGCAATCTCGACTCGACGCTGCCGGCGAGCCACACGATCGACATCCAGTTCACTCTCCCGCCGGACTTCTCGAACGCAGGCATCGGCAATGTGCCGGGCATCCTGTTCAAGCCGACGGAAGAAGCGGGCGGCTCGGCGCTGACCGGCCTGTCGGTGAAGGTGATGAGCAACATGTTCCTGATCGGCCTGTCCGACTCGCCGACCGACCGGGAGCAGAACCTGAAGGCGATCCGCGAGCGTTCCTGGATCGACGTGCCGATCCTCTACGAAAATGGCCGCCGCGCCGTGCTGACTCTGGAGAAGGGACCGCCGGGCGAGCGCGCGTTCAACGACGCGTTCGCGGCCTGGGATGCGGCGCCGCCGATCGCGTCCAGCAATTCGCCGGTGACCCCGCGATAATAAAAAGGCCCAGCTTTCGCTGGGCCTTTGTCGTATCAGACAGGTTCGTTTCAGGCGAGGGCGGCGTGGCCCGCTTCGAGGCGGGCGACGCTGGCACGGACCGCCTGCTGCACCTTCTCGAAAGCCCTGACTTCGATCTGGCGGACGCGCTCGCGCGACACGCCGAACTCGGTCGACAGCTCTTCGAGCGTGATCGGCTCCTCGGCGAGCTTCCTTGCCTCGAAGATACGACGCTCGCGGTCGTTCAGCACATTCATCGCCTGCTTGAGGGCGCCGCGACGATTGTCCATCTCTTCGCTTTCGGCGAGGACGGATTCCTGGCTGGCGCTCTCGTCGACGAGCCAGTCCTGCCATTCGGACGAATCCGCCTCATCGCCGCGCAGCGGCGAATTGAGCGATGCGTCGCCCGACAGGCGGCGGTTCATCGACACGACGTCCTCTTCGGTGACGCCGAGCTTCTTGGCGATGCTCGCGACCTGGTCCGGACGCAGATCACCGTCATCCAGAGCCGAAATCTGGCTCTTGGCCTTGCGCAGGTTGAAGAAGAGCTTCTTCTGGTTGGCCGTGGTGCCCATCTTCACGAGCGACCAGGACCGCAGGATGTACTCTTGTATCGCGGCGCGAATCCACCACATGGCGTAGGTGGCGAGGCGGAAGCCCTTATCCGGATCGAACCGCTTCACCGCCTGCATGAGGCCGACATTACCTTCGGAGATCACTTCCCCGATCGGAAGGCCATAGCCCCGATAGCCCATCGCGATCTTCGCGACGAGGCGGAGATGGCTCGTGACGAGCTGATGCGCCGCGTCGCGGTCGCCCTTCTCCTGCCAGGACTTGGCCAGCATGAATTCTTCGTCGGGATCGAGCATCGGAAACCGACGGATCTCGTCGAGGTAGCGGCTCAGGCCGCTGTCTGCTGAGATAACTGGAAGCGCTGCGCGCGCCATGACTACCCTTTCCCCGCATGTCCCCCTTACGGCGGGACCGCAGCTGGCTGCGAAAATCGCCAAGCCATCGGTAGCTAATATAGGCCCACCTCTCTGTGGCGATAAGGGGGCGTCGACAGATTTTTTTAGCGAACACTAAAGAGATTTGCGGAGGCTCTCGACAAGTGCCTCCATGTCGACGGGAAGGGGGCTTTCGAACGACATCAACTCGCCCGTCACGGGGTGCTCGAAGGCGAGGTGGGTTGCATGCAGCGCCTGTCTGCCGAGGCCGTCGAGCAGCGCGCGCGTTTCCTCCGATAAATGCTTTGCCTTGGTCTTGAAGCCAGCGCCATAGGTTGAGTCGCCGAGAACCGGGTGGCCGAGATGGGCCATGTGGACGCGGATCTGGTGCGTGCGTCCGGTCTCCAGTGCGCAACGGACGAGGCTCACGATCGGCGCCGCGACCGGGCCGAAGCTTTCCTCCATCTCCCAATGGGTGATCGCCTCGCGGCCGCGTTCGCCGCGCGCGACATGCATCTTCTCGCGGTTGCGGGGATCGCGGTCGATCGCGGCTTCGACCGTTCCACGCTGGCGGGACATGCCTCCCCAGACGAGCGCCAGATAGGCGCGTTCCAGCGCTCCGGTGCGGCCGTGGTCGGCGAACTGCTCTGCCAGTGAGCGATGGGCGCGGTCGTTCTTGGCGGCAACGAGAAGGCCCGTCGTGTCCTTGTCGAGGCGATGGACGATGCCGGGGCGCTCGACGCCGCCGATGCCGGACAGCGAGCCGGCGCAATGGGCGAGCAGGGCGTTGACGAGCGTGCCGGTCCAGTTGCCTGCGCCCGGATGGACGACGAGCCCAGCCGGCTTGTCGATGACGATCAGCTCGTCATCCTCGTAGATGACGTTCAGCGGGATGTTCTCCGCTTCCGGCTCCGCGGGTTCGGGCGGCGGAATCTCAATCGCGATTTGATCGTCGCCCGCGACCTTCGCCTTTGGGTCTCGGACCGTCTTGCCGCCTAGCGTCACCTTGCCGTCGCGGACAAGCGCCTGTATCCGGGTGCGCGACAAATCCGGCACGGCCTGCGCGAGCGCGCGGTCGAGCCTCTCCCCGGCCGCTTCTGGCGGCAGGACAATCTCAAGACGCTGTTGGACAGGATCGGTCATATGGTTGGGATCGATGACGAGAGGGAAGCCGAGGTCGATCCGCGCACGGCCGAGATCATGCGCAAGATGCGCATCTTCGCCTTCGTGTCGATCGCCACCATGGCGATTGGATTTCTGAGCGTCATGTCGGTGATCGCATGGCGCCTCGTCAAGCAGAACGAGGGCGTACCGGGGTCGGAAGGCGAATTGCAGGGTGTGCTGCCGATCGCGGCCGGTACCAGGATCACCGGAACGACCTCCGACGGCAAACGGCTGTTCGTGACGGTCGAGGCCGAAAACGGCCGGCAGATGATCCATGTCTTCGACGCGACGACGCTCGCCTATCGCGGCCGGATCGAAACGCTGACGCATTAACGCACAATCACGCTTGAACCTTCGGCGGCGGCTCATTATAGGGGTGCCTTCGCGAGCAGATGCCGCGCCGCGCTCCCTTCGTCTAGCGGTCTAGGACGTCGCCCTCTCACGGCGAAAACAGGGGTTCGAGTCCCCTAGGGAGCGCCACAACTAACTATCTGGAAATATTGTCTGTGGCTGCGCCCGTCCGGCTGGACGTCCGGTTCATGCCGCCACAACCTCCGTCAACCGTTTTGACCGCACACCTCCGCGTCAGCCTCGGCGCCGTGTCTGGGCTGGAGGCGCGATGTCGCGCCGGACGGATCGATCAGATGAAGTGAGCCCGCATCGATTTCCCTGAGATCCGATCTCGCGGGCTACGGAACGAGACGGTCGTGCGGAATGGTAAGGGAGATGACCAAGCCTCCGGATGTCCACTCGCGGGATACCGCCCCGCCTAGCTGTCCCTGCACCGTAGCTTTGACCAGGCGCGTTCCAAACCCTTCCTCTCCCGGCTGGGAAGACAGCGGACACCCGGTCTCGGTCCAGGTCAGAACGAAATCGTTTCCGTTCTCATGGCAACCAATCTCAACCTGTCCTTCGGGTGTCGAAAGAGACCCATACTTGGCGGCGTTGGTTGCGAACTCGTGCAGGATCAGCGCGAAGCTCGTCACGGCGCTGCCGCTGATCGCGATGTCTGGGCCTTTGATCACCAATCGCTGACGATTGTCACAGTCATAGGGGGTTGTGATCGATCGGATCAGCGCATGCAGCGTTATCGGCTGATCCTGTCGGGCCGCCGCACTGGATATCTGCGGGATCGTGAGAGCGTGCGCCCGTGCCAGCGCGTTCAGGCGGGCGGAAACGGTTGAGGCAAGCTCATCGGGGGTGGCAGCCGACCGTGCGCTCAGTGTCACCAGCCCGTGTACCAGCGTGAACAGATTCTTGACGCGGTGATCCATCTCCCGGATGAGAAGATTCTGCTGCTCTTCGGCGCGCCTGCGTTCGGTGATGTCGCGCGCGACCTTCGATGCCCCGACTATGCGGCCAGCCCGATCACGGACCGGCGAAACCGACAATGAAATCTCGACTAAGCTCCCGTCCTTGCGTCGCCGAATTGTTTCGTAGTGATCGACCCGATCACCGCGACGAATCCGGGCAAGGATGCTCGGCTCCTCATCCTGGCGGTCTGCGGGAATGAGCATCGTAACGGGTCGGCCGATCGCCTCGTCGGCAGTGTAGCCGAACAGGCGTTCGGCGCCGTCATTCCAAGTGGTGATGATGCCGTTCAGATCCTTGACCAGCATCGCATCGTCGGAGGATTCGACGATGGCGGAGAGGCGCTGCGCGGTCTCGTAAGCGACGTTGCGGCCGGAGAGATCGACCAGCATGTTGACCGCGCCGATCAGATTGCCAAATCTATCAAAAAGCGGCGTGGGAAAGGGTTGGAACGGAACGCGAGTTCCGTCCGGGCGCTCCGCTATCGCCTCTGCGCCGCGGCTCGGGCGCTTTTCCCGGAGCGCCTGTGCCATCGGGCACTCATCGTGCGGTAAAGGCGTGCCATCGGGCCAGTACAGCTTCCAGGACCCGCAGAATTCGCTCTTGCCCAGCTCCGGAGCGACACCCCAGAGTTCAACGGCCGCCTTGTTGTAGGATGTAATCCGGCCGTCGGCATCGGTCGTGTACACGGCTTCGGGCAGGGCTTCGAGAACGTCCGGAAGGGCGAACTGATTGGGGACTACACGAAAAGGCGGCCGCTCTCCGGCTCCGACTTCGGTCGCGAAGGCGTCGTCGACGGGCTGCACGCTCATTGTCATTCCTGTCACTTAGGCAAGTTATCATAGGCCTTCCTGGCCTCGCGGCAAGCGGGCGACGGCAGCGTCCTCGCCTTGCGAGCGCGGCGGCGCGAGGGTTGCCGATCCTTGGCACGTACTCCCACCGCTTAACACGCCCCGACACTCTCGACGAGGTTGATCAGTCGCGCGTTCTCCTCTGAGCACCAGTGCTGGGAGTGTTGGCCCGCGCCGGTTGAGATTCGCTACCGCTGGATACCGGCCCAAGGACACCGCGCAGGATATCGATCGGGATCGGGAAGACGATGGTCGAGGTCTTGTCGCCCGCAATATCGTAGAGGGTCGAGAGATAGCGAAGCTGCATCGCCTCCGGAAGTGCCGAGAGTGCCGTCGCAGCTTGGACCAGGCGCTCCGCCGCCTGGTGTTCGCCTTCAGCATTGATGACCCTCGCCCGTCGGTTGCGTTCGGCCTCGGCCTGGCGGGCAATGGCGCGCACCATGCTCTCGTTGATGTCCACATGCTTGATCTCGACATTGGCGACCTTGATCCCCCAGGCGTCGGTCTGGGTGTCGAGAATCTCCTGCAGATCCCGATTGAGTTTGTCGCGTTCGGCCAGCATCTCGTCCAGTTCGTGCTTTCCGAGCACCGAGCGCAGCGTCGTCTGTGCCAATTGGCTGGTCGCCGTCATGAAATTCTCGACCTGGATCACCGCCTTGTCCGGATCAACCACGCGAAAATAGAGGACCGCATTCACCTTCACCGAGACGTTGTCGCGAGAGATCACGTCCTGGCTCGGCACGTCGAGGACGATCGTGCGAAGGTCGACGCGGACCATCTGCTGCACGAACGGGACGAGGATGAAGAGGCCCGGGCCCTTGACGCCCGAGAAGCGACCTAGCGTGAACACCACGCCGCGCTGATATTCCCGGAGAATCCGGACCGCCGAAAGCAGGACGCCGACTACAAGGGCAGCGATGAAGACATAGGGAATAAGGTTCAGCGGCATGTCTGGTTTCCTCCCTGGGAGACTGGCTATCCCTCCGGTTCGACTGTGAGCGTGAGGCCGTCACGGCTGATCACCCGCACGCGCTGGCCAGGCTTAAGCGAGCCGGCGGAACGGGCGCGCCAGTTCTCGCTATGGACATGGATCTCGCCCTCCGTGTCCGACCAGCTCAGCACCTCGCCGACCGAACCGATCATGACGGCCTCCCCACTCACCACTTTTTGCCGGTGCGCCCGGATCGCAACCGCCAATATGATCGCGAATAGCGTTGCGCTCGCAGCGCTTGCGGTGAGCACGACCGGCAGGGACAGCTCGAACCCCGGCACTTTTTCGAACATGAAGAGCGAGCCCAGCGCGAACGCGATCACGCCGCCTATTCCGAGCGATCCGAACGATGGCGCAAACGCTTCGGCCACTATCAGCGCAACGCCGATGAGCAGCAGGCCGACGCCGGCATAATTGAGCGGGAGGAGGTTGAGCGCGAACAGCGCCACAGTGAGCGCGATCGCGCCGATGACGCCAGGAGCAACCATGCCGGGGCTGAAGAACTCGAAGATAATGCCGTAAATCCCGATCAGCAGCAGGATGTAGGCGATGTTCGGATCGCTGATGACGGCGAGCAGGCGAACCCGCCAGTCGGGCTGCATGGAGACGGTGTCGAGGCCCTTGGTGCTCAGCGTGACCGTCCTATTGCCAAGCCGGACGGAGCGACCGTCGGCCTGGGCCAGAAGGTCCGGAAGATCCGTTGCGACAATCTCGATGACGCGCTGCTCGAGTGCGGCGCTCGCCGACAGGCTCGCCGCATCGCGGACGGCCTGCTCCGCCCAGTCGGCATTGCGGCCATGTAGCTCGGCAAGGCTGCGGATATAGGCCACTGCATCGTTGACGGCCTTCTTCATGGAGGTGTCCGTGGGCGACGGTGCGCCCTTTTCGCCTTCCTTGCCTTCCTTGTCGGGGCTGTCGCCGAAGGGCGAGCCGCCACCGAGCTGCACGGGCGTCGCGGCACCGACATTGGTGCCGGGCGCCATGGCCGCGAGCGAGCTTGCGTAGAGAATATAAGTGCCGGCGCTCGCCGCACGCGCACCGCTCGGCGCGACGTAGGTGATGACCGGCACGGGAGAGGCAAGGATGTCGCGGATGATGTCGTGCATCGAGCTGGCGAGCCCGCCCGGAGTGTCCATCCGCAGGACGATCAGGGCGGCCTTGCGTTCCGCTGCCACTTCGGACGCCTGACGGAGGTATTCACTCACTGCCGGCCCGATCGCACCTTGGATATCAAGCACCAATGCGAAGCGGGAAGGATCTGCCGGCGGTTGCGCACGGCTCGGCACGAGCAGAACGAGAAGGACCACAAAGACAATCAAGGCCAGGATCGTGCCGTGGCGCTTTGCTAGCGTCGCGACCGTTGGGCCCGGGGGACTTCGGGCGCTGGTCTTCGATCTATGGTCTTGCAACGTCTCAGCTTCTGGTCTTGCCGTTCAAGTCCTCCTTCAAAAAGGTACCACGAACCGGGCCAAAATGGCGCCTTTTGCGGCCAGAGGAAGCACCGCAGGAGGTTCACCCGCGCAGTGACATCCGCTTTCCTCTCGGACCTTTCCCGAGCTCGACCAGTCTGCCGTGGGCCTGCGAACTCCGCCGACCGGAGAAATTCGGAGAGCGGAGGCTTGTACTTCTGTATCGATCATAACATATGTCCGTGACGGACGACGTAACCAGCTTCGCCGCCCGAGCTGAAGCAACCGCGGGCCGTGAGCGGCCCGCCCATGGGATGGATGTTATGAAAGTCATGATCGGCGCCTTGATCGCAGTTGGCGCATTCGCCTTCAGTGCAGATGCCGCGCTTGCCGCTTCAGGCAAGGCAAATCAGAAGATCCGGCAGGAAATCTACCATCAGCCGAAGTCCGGCCCCGTGATGTCCGATGCGCTCTTCGGAAAGCTGCGCAGGGACGACCAACCGGCGCCTGCGACGCAGTCGAAGGCAGCGACATTCAAGAAAGCGCCGAAGACCGGCAACTGACCGAATTCATCGGCCGCCCTTCGGGGCGGCCGAGCCTTTTGTGGCCGCGCCCGGCGATCCGCTCTAATGTCGGATCATGAGCGGCGAACATCATCACCACGATCGCTGGAAGCACGATGGCGTGCGCGTCATCAAAGGCGATCAGCTCGATCCGAACACGGCGCAGACGCCCGGAATGTTCCGGCAGGCGGCGATCAATCATGCCCGTGTCGGCGCGCAGAAGATCTGGGCCGGCACGGTCACGATCGAGCCGAACGCCAAGACCGGCGTTCATCATCACGGCGAACTGGAAAGCGTGATCTTCGTCATCCGCGGCAGAGCGCGGATGCGCTGGGGCGACCGCCTGGAATATGTGGCGGAAGCGGGGGCGGGCGATTTCATCTTCGTCCCGCCCTTCGTGCCGCATCAGGAGATCAATGCCGACCCGGCCGAGCCGCTGGAATGCGTGCTCGTGCGTTCAGACAACGAGGCGGTGGTGGTGAACATCACCGACGTCGATCCGGTCGAGAAACCGGAAGAGGTCTACTGGGTCGATCCGATCCATAAGAAGCCGTGACTGCTCAGTCGCGATCCGGCCACTTGGCGCTGTCGTCGAAATCGCGGTCGTCGTTCCAATGATCCTCGCTGCCTCGGGTCACGGTCGAGAAGCGCGCCACACGGCTGGAGCCCTGCAGGCTGTCAACCGGCGGCGGAGCGGAGGTGGCGGCGCGGCCCTCCTCGGCGGAGGCGGACTGGGGCGTATGAGAGCCGACAACGCCGAGGAAGATCAGGGCGATGAAAGCGAATAGCATGAGGTCGGCCGCGAAAATGGCTCGCAGGCTGAAGCCCTGCATGAAGCTACTCGGGACGTAGGAAAGGTCATCCTTTTTGCAGGAGGCCGAAACGATGTCTTGGCAGTTGCCGGAATCGGGTTTCACTCTGGATACTCGTTGAAGGGTGGGTCTGCGACTGATGCCGAAAGGCGGATCTAACGATCGCGGTGGCTTCGGCGTGACGCGAATATGGGGGCTCGTCGCCGAATTGTAATGACTACTATAAAATAGTATTATTTGCGGACCGGCAGCCGACCGATCATGTTGGCGCCATTCCGGAAATTCCCGTCTTCCGCGCCGGCCGTGCGCGGCTCATCCCGACTCAGGACTGAAATGCTCGAATATCGTCGTTTGGGGCGCACCGATCTCATGGTGTCGTCGATCATGCTTGGCACCATGACCTGGGGTCAGCAGAACACCGAGGCCGAAGGCCACGAACAACTCGATTACGCTCTCGCGCAGGGCATCAATTTCATCGACACCGCTGAGCTCTACGCCATTCCGCCGCGCGCGGAGACGGCTGGCTCGACCGAGCGCATCATCGGCACCTGGCTGAAGGCGCGTGGCGGCCGCGACAAGGTGATCATCGCCACCAAGGTCGCCGGCCGCAGCGGCATGACCTGGATCCGCGACGGCCAGAACACCAAGCTCGACCGCGCCAACATCACGGCCGCCATCGAGGGATCGCTGATGCGGTTGCAGACCGATTATGTCGATCTCTATCAGCTCCATTGGCCGGATCGGGCGGTCCCGATGTTCCTCGACGCGGACAATGTGTTCCGCAGCCCGCCGCCGGTGCCGGACGAGGTGCCGATCGAGGAGACGCTCGGCGTGCTCGACGATCTCGTGAAGGCCGGCAAGATTCGCCATGTCGGCCTCTCGAACGAGACGGCGTGGGGCACCGCTCGCTTTCTCCAGGCATCGGAGCTCGGCCGCGGGCCGCGCATGATGAGCGTGCAGAACGCCTACAACCTTGTGAACCGGCAATACGAGACCGCGCTCGCCGAGTTCGCCGGCCGCGAACAGGTCGGGCTACTGGCCTATTCGCCATTGGCTCAGGGCTATCTGACCGGCAAGTACCAGGGCGGCGCTCGTCCGCCGGGGGCCCGCACGACCCTGTTCGACCGCGGCCAGCGTTATGAGCGTCCGCGCGTGGCGGAGGCGATCGACGAATATTTGAGGATCGCGAAGGATTTCGGCCTGGATCCCGCGCAGATGGCGCTCGCCTTCGTGACATCGCGGAGCTTCGTGACGTCGAACATCATCGGCGCGACGACGATGGTACAGCTGAGGACCGATATCGGTTCGCTCGACGTGACGATCACACCGGAGATCGAGAAGCGGATCGACGCGGTGCATCGCGCTTACACGAACCCGGCTCCATAAGATTCAGCGCCAGCGGGCCTTCATCGCGATCAGACCGAGATAGAGCGACGTGCCGACGGCGTTGGCTCCGATGATGATCGAGTCGGCCTTCAGTACGCCATAAAGCACCCAGGCCGAAAGCCCGCAGGCCTGGATGACGAGCATGCGCCAGCTGAGATCGCCGGTCGATCTCGTGCGCCAGGCCTTCAAAACCTGCGGCACGGCGGCCGAGGTCGTGACGAAGGCCGCGACGAGGCCGACGATCGATGTAAGCGAACCGTCCATATGGCTCGAACGGAGCCGGCGAGCGGACGTTCCAGACAAAGAAAACGCCCGGCTTTTGACCGGGCGTTTCGCTCATTGGGCCGGCTGGTTCTGCGGTGGCGGCGCCGGGAACTGGAGCGGTGGCAGGCCGAGTTCCGGTTGCGCGGGCTGAGGCTGGGTCGGAGCGGGCGCGCCCTCCTGCGGCGGCATTCCGAGCGGCGGAAGGCCGAGAGGGTTGTTCTCGCTGCCCTGCTGCTGCGGCGCAGGCATGCCCAGAGGAGGCAGGCCGAGCGGGTTGTCGCCGGCCGGCGCCTGCATCGGCGGCAGGGTGATGCCGCCCGGCTGGGCCGGAGCGGACTGCTCCGTGGGCGCGGGCGGCGGATCCGACTTGTAGCGCATCACCATGCCGGGGAAGGCAATGGTCAGTCCGACCATGATCAACTGGATGCAAACGAACGGGATCGCGCCCTGATAAATCTCACCGGTGGTGACGCCGCGGATCTGATTGCCGGTGACCTTGTCCTTGAACCAGCCCTTCGGCGCGACCGAGCGCAGATAGAACAGCGCGAAGCCGAACGGCGGATGCATGAAGGAGGTCTGCATGTTGATGCCGAGCAGCACGCCGAACCAGATCAGGTCGATGC
This sequence comes from Rhizobiaceae bacterium CPCC 101076, assembly GCA_003347645.1. Classification (GTDB taxonomy): domain Bacteria; phylum Pseudomonadota; class Alphaproteobacteria; order Rhizobiales; family Methylopilaceae; genus Flaviflagellibacter; species Flaviflagellibacter deserti. Next base: position 67,757 of record QDFX01000001.1, read on the forward strand.
CCTGCTTCTCCGCGATCGGCCCAAGCAGCGGGACGAGGATGAAAGCCAGCTCGAAGAAATCGAGGAAGAAGGCCAGCACGAAGACGAGGATATTAACGACGATCAGGAAGCCAACCTCGCCGCCGGGCACGCTGGTCAGCAGCTCCTCGACCCAGATATGACCGTTGACGCCATAGAAGGTCAGCGAGAACACGCGGGCGCCGACCAGGATGAAGATGACGAAGGCCGAGAGCTTGGTCGTCGACTCCATCGCCTGGATCATCAGGCCGCCAGTAAGGCGCCTTTTGGAGAACGCCAGCAGGAGTGCGCCGACGGCGCCCATGGCACCGCCTTCGGTCGGCGTGGCGATGCCGAGGAAGATCGTGCCGAGGACGAGGAAGATCAGCGCCAGCGGAGGGACGAGGACGATGATGACCTGCTGCGCCAGATAGGACAGCAGATTGAGCTTCATCGTCTTGTTCAGGGCGGCAACGGCGTAGACGAGCAGCGTCGCGACCGTTGCGCCCCAGATCGATGCGCCTTGTTCTACATGCGGTTGGATCAGAAGGTCGACGGCAACGGCGATCGCTACGCCGGTCAAAAGCGTGACGAAAAGCGAAGTCACGCCGGAACCCAGCGTCCGCGACTCGATCGGCAAGGCCGGGGCGGCGTTCGGCCAGATCATCGTGACCAGGAAGATGTAGCTGACATACAGGCCGGTCAGGATGAGGCCGGGAACGATCGCGCCCGCATACATGTCGCCCACCGAGCGGCCGAGCTGGTCGGCGAGGACGATCAGTACGAGCGAAGGCGGAATGATCTGCGCCAGAGTGCCGGAGGCCGCGATGACGCCTGATGCGAGGCGGCGGTCATAGCCGTAGCGCAGCATGATCGGCAACGAGATCAGGCCCATGGCGATGACGGACGCCGCAACCACGCCCGTCGTGGCGGCAAGCAGCGCACCGACGAAGATCACTGCATAGGCAAGGCCGCCGCGCAGCGGGCCGAACAACTGGCCGATCGTGTCGAGCAGGTCCTCGGCCATGCCCGATCGTTCGAGGATCAAGCCCATGAAAGTGAAGAACGGGATCGCAAGCAGCGTCTCGTTCGCCATGATGCCGCCGAAGATGCGGTCGGGCAGGGCGCCGAGGAGCGGCCAGAAAAGGTTGATCTCGCCGGACGAATAGGGGGCGAGCTCGACGCCGATGACGAAGAATAGGAGGCCGTTTGCGGCAAGGGAGAACGCGACTGGATAGCCGAGCAGAAGGAAGACAACCAACGACGCGAACATGATCGGCGCGAGGTTGTGGGCGATGAGTTCGATCACGGGCGGATCTCCTCGGCGTCGGCGCGGACGTCGTCCGGAACGAGCCTCGCGATCTCATCCTCGACGGGATCGGAATGGTGGAGCGGCGTATCGTCCTCGACGCCGGCGAACATGATCGCGGCGCGCTTGATCAGTTCGGACAGGCCTTGGGCGAAGAGCAGGAGGAAGCCGGCGAGGAGCAGCGCCTTGGCTGGCCAGACGATCAGGCCGCCGGCATTCGGCGAATATTCCTGGCTTGAATAAGACAGCCGCACATAGGGGACGAGCAGCCAGATCATCAGTCCGATGAACGGCAAGAGCATCAGGATATGGCCGAGCAGATCTATCCAGTCGCGCGTGCGGCGCGACAGCCGGCTCGAGACGATGTCGACGCGGATGTGCTCGTTCGACTGCAGTGTCCAGGCGGCGGCGAGCATGAAGATCGCGCCGAAGAGATACCACTGGATTTCGAGCCAGCCGTTAGAGGAGATATTGAACGCCTTGCGGACGACGGCATTGCCGGCGCTGATCAGTACGACGATCAGGATCAGCCATGAGGCCGCGCGGCCGACCAGTTTGTTCACGCGGTCGATGCCACGCGACAGCGCGAGTAGCGCGCCCATGTGATTGCCCTCCTCGGAACGGTCTTTCGAATGAAAGAGGGCGACGCACGATGGCGCCGCCCCGGGGATCTGCCGATCAGCCGTTCTGCGGCTTCAGCGAACCGTCGCGCTGGCGCAGCATCATGAAGGTGTCGAACGTGTATTCGGCGACCTGCTGCCAGAGATAGGTCTGGGCGCGGAACTCGACCATCGAGTCATAAATCTTCTTGAACGGCGCGTTCGTCGCGTTGATGCCCTTATAGACTTCCTGGGCTGCGGCGAAGGAGGCGTTCATCACGTCCTGGGGGAACGGCCGAAGCTGCGCGCCGGCAGCGACGAGGCGATTGAGCGCGGCCGGGTTCTTGTAGTCGTACTCGGAGAGCATTTCGAGCGTCGACGCCTTCGCGGCGGTCGAAAGCAGGCTCTGATAGTTCTTCGGCAGCGAGTTCCACTGCTCGTTGTTGATGAAGAAGTTGAGCGCGAGGTTACCTTCCCACCAGCCGGGATAGTAGTAGAACGGCGCGACCTTCACGAAGCCGAGCTTCTCGTCGTCATAGGGGCCGATCCATTCCGCGGCGTCGATCGTGCCGCGCTCGAGCGCCGGATAGATATCGCCGCCCGCGACCTGCTGCGGAACGACGCCGAGCTTGCCCATGACCTGGCCGGCGAGGCCGGCGATGCGCATCTTCACGCCGTTGAGGTCCGCGACGGTCTTAATCTCCTTGCGGAACCAGCCGCCCATCTGGGTGCCGGTGTTGCCGCCCTGGATGTAATGCAGGCCCTGCGGGTTGAAGTATTCGTTCAGGAGGTCGTTGCCACCGCCGTAATTGAGCCAGGCGTGCATGCCGCGCGCATTGAGGCCGAACGGAACGGTCGCGCCGAGCGCCCAGGTCGGATCCTTGCCGACATAATAATAGGCGGCGGTGTGGCACATCTGGACCGTGCCATTCATCACCGCGTCGGCGGCCTGGAGACCGGGAACGATCTCGCCCGCGGCGAAGACCTGGATGTCGAAATTGCCGTCCGTCGCCTCGCGGACGAAGGTCGCAAGGTCGGTCGCGCCACCGTAGATCGTGTCGAGCGACTTCGGGAAGGATGACGTGCAGCGCCACTGAATCTTCGGAGCCGACTGCGCGATGGCCGGGGCCGCGAGTGCGGCGCTGCCGAGCGCGCCCGCTGCGCCGGTCGTGATGAGACTGCGACGACTGATCATACTGGTCCTCCCTGGATGTTTTTCGTTCGGTACCCGCACGGTGAACGATGCGAGCCCCCGTGCTGCCGTGGACGGCTTCTCGCGTCAAGGCGTGAAAACCGCATTCTTTATGCAATTCATTGTCGCGGCGCGCGTCTACGTTGAACCGGTGGCGGGGCATGCAACTTTGGTCGTACTAAGTGACAATGCTGATTTCGATCAAACGACTGGGGGCGTAAGTTCACAGACGTACCGTCCTGGAGCCCGATCATTCTCCACGTCCTGCCCCATCGCGCTCCGTGCGGGGTCTGCCTCGATTGCGATGTGCGGACGCGTGCCGTCTGCGCGGCTTTGGGCGATGACGAGGTCGGTGCGATCGAGAGCATCATGACCTCGGCCTCCGTCGAGGCGAATCAGATCCTGGTCGACGAGGGCGAACCGCGCCGGCGGGTCTATACCCTGACCTCGGGCATGCTGCGGCTGTCGATCGCGCTGCCGGACGGGCGGCGGCAGATCACAGGCTTCCTCGTGCCCGGCGATTATCTCGGCCTCGCCGATGAAGGGGAGTATTCGCAGACCGCCGAGGCGGTGGTCGCGTCGAAGCTCTGTGCATTCCCCGTGCGCGAGATGGAAGGCCTTCAAGACCGGTTTCCACGCCTTAAAGACCGTCTCCATCGGATGACCAGGCTGGCTCTGCGGCGAGCGCGCGACAGCCAGATGGTGCTGGGGCGTCTCACTCCGGTCGAAAAGCTCGCGAGCTTCCTCCTGATGTTCTCGGCCCGCGCCGCCGAGAACGGACTGCCTGACAATCCGCTCCTCCTGCCGATGAGCCGTACCGACATCGCGGACTATCTCGGCCTGACGATCGAGACCGTGAGCCGGAGCTTCACCAAGTTGAAGACGCGGGGCGTAATCCGGCTGCCGGAACCGCAGATCGTCGAGATCGCGGACAGGACGGCGCTCGAAGGGATCAGCGGGATCGTCCTGCACGCCTGACGGCGTTGATCGCGATCAATGCGGGGTCGCCAGGGCGGGCGCTCTCTCCCCACGCAACAGGAGAAGAGCCATGCCTCTCGAAACTATCGTCGTTCTCAGTGCGGTTGTCAGCGTTTTCGGATTTTTCGCCTTCGTGCTGGAGTTCGCATGCCGGCAATCGGCGCAGGCGCGGGCGGAAAAGGCCGCCCGCCACAGTCTGCTTCAGCCAGCCGAGTGATCAGGCGAGGGACGGGTTGTCGAGCTCGTCCTGGGATTTCGGCCTGATGTCCATGGACTGACCGTGCCAGAGGATTTCACCCGCGAGCCAGCCCCGCATCCAAACGGCGGGGATCATGAAATCCCGCGCAAGCATAGCGACGGGCTGAAGCGGTGAGGTGTGCCAACCCTTGCGAGCGGCGAGCGCCATTTCCGGCACGTAGTTCACCAGCATGACAGCCGCAGCGGCAGCCGGGACGCTCACTCCGGCATTTGTCGCCGCGATCATCGCGGAGAGGATGGCGACGCCCGAGCCGATGAATATCTCCGGTACGTACAACGCCGGGAAGGTGACGCGGCGCAGGCGTGCCCAGCGGATCTGGCGGGACCAGATCTCCTTCGCGGTGCGCGAGCCGAGCGGCTGTTCGAACGGCGAATTGGCGAGATGGACATGGCGGCCGGCGCGGCGCACCAGCTTGGTCGCCGCCGCGTCCTCGGCGATCTCCGCCGCGAGCGCGCGGATGCCGCCATTGCCATCGAGGAACGGCTTGTTCCAGAGCATGCTCTTGCCCTGCGCATAGCCCTGGCCGACGCTCTCGCCGGCATATTGCCAGCGGGCCTGCAGCGTATTGAGGAAGGCGCATTCGACCTCAGCCCAGAAACCGTCGGGCCGTGAACCGATCGGCGTCGAGCAGACGAGCCCGGTATCGGGCTCCCAACTGGCGAAGAGCTGCTGGATGTAATCGGCCGGCATCAGGACGTTGGAATCGGCGAGCACGACCCAATCATTCCGCGCGGCGTCCCAGCCTTTGACGCAGTTGTTGAGCTTCGGATTCTCGCTGATGCGGTCGTCACCAGTGAGGATGCGCGCGGGGATATGAGGCACGGCCGCCATATGGCGTTCGATGACCTGGATGATCGGATCGCTGTCCTGGGCGACGCAGAAAATGAGCTCGTAATCCGGGTAATCGAGCGAGAAGGCGGATGTCAGCGTCTCGTCGGAGAACCGCTCGACACCGCGAGCGGGAATCACCACCGATACAGGCGGTATGGCGCGCGGCACCGGAAGCCGTTCGTGCCTGCTGAGCCGCATCGCGGCGAGGCTCAACGTCGTGAGATTGACGGTGGTGAGGAGGATCGAAAGGCCGGCAGTCGCAACGGTGATGCTCATCGACGTCCCCACTGAAGCGAAGACAGTTATGCGACGGCAGATGCAAGTTTTATGACACGCGCCCGAGGATATCCCGTACGGAGGGAAACGTCTTCACGAACAGGAATTTACTGGCTATAGCGGAAGGCGGGTGGCGGCCCACGCGTCTTCGTTTCGACGGAGACGAAGACAGGATTCGCTCGCGTGCAGCGCTTCTCCACCCGTGACGTCCCGGCCCGGGACCGGCTCGCCTTCGCTCATGATTTCGTCGCCCGCCACGTCGCGGGCCTGCAATTCACCCCATCCGCGGGGATCGATCTCGACTTCGATCTGTCGGCGATGATCCTGCCGTCGAACGTGACGGTGGGCGACGCGCGTTACACGCCGCTTCGGGGCGCCCGGACCCGGGAACTCCTGCAGGACGGGCGCGACAATTACCTGATGACGATCCACGAGACCGATTTCGAATGCTCGATCGTCGGCGGTCCGCCGATCAAGGTAGCGGCCGGCGACGTGATGATCGTCAATGAAGGCGTGCAGATGAATTTCGATCTGCCTTACACACTGGTGAAGGTGATTTCGCTGGAGCGGTCGCGTATGGCCGGGCTCGTGCCGCGCATCGATCTCGACCACTCCTATCACATCCCCAGAAGCGCTCCCGGTGTCTCGCTGCTCGATGGCTACGCGGCTCTGTTGCGCCGCTATCCGCCAGATTCGGACAGAGCCCGTGCGGTCTCGTCGAACCACCTCTACGATCTCGCGGCGCTGATGTTCGAGGGAGTGGTCGACGGCGGAGCCGGGCGAACCGGGGCCGGCATCAAGGCGGCGCGCCTTGAACTGGTGAAGAGGGACATTCTCGACCGGATCGCCGATCCGGAGCTCGACGCGGCAGCTGTGGCGCGGCGCCAGGGGATTTCACCGCGCTATCTCCATATGCTGTTCGAGGGTGATGGCGTGACCTTCTCTGAGTTCCTCCGGATTAACCGGCTCGATCTGGCCTATCGGCTGTTGCGGGTGACGCGGCCCGAGCGGGAGACGATCTCCTCCATCGCTTTCGATGTCGGTTTCCGCGACCTCTCCAGCTTCAACCGCGCCTTTCGGCAGCGCTACGGCGCGACGCCGTCAGACATCCGGGCGCAGGCCATGCGCGATCGCAGTTCCTGAGCCAAGTTCGCTCCATGCCGCATCTGTGCGCCTAGCGCCAAGACGCCCATCCCGGTGGGCCCTAACAAGGGCACGGGAAAAGGGGCGGCTCGATCAGGTGGGACATGAGAGAAGCCGTAATGCTGGTGTGCGCACTCGCGCTTATGGGATGTAACCAGACGACGAGTTCAACCGCACAGAAGACATCTGCCGAAACGAAGACTGCCGCAGCCGCTCCACGCGCTGTCGCCACACCGGCTGAGGCGCAGGCGGCTGCCAACCGCTGCGCCGATGCGGCTCAGCAAGCTGCGCAAGCCCAGACCAATGCGGCGATGATGGGCGGCGCGCTGTCCATGGTCGGCGGTTTCGGCGGAGTTGCCGGGCGCGGTGGCGTGATCGCTGCCCAGGCGGCATCGGTTGGCGGCTCGGTCATGCAGGCACAGGCCAACGGCCGGGCACAGGCGGCCATGACGGCGGAGTGCCAGTGATGGAATTCCGTACTGTACGTACGCTTTGTCTCGCGCTGGCTTTGGGGATTAGCCTGACGCCGGTCGCCGCCACCGCGTTGACGTCGGATGAAACCGCGAAGGTCGTCACGATCATTGAGAAGCTGCAGCCCTCGCGCGGCAAGGTCGCCTATGACGAGGGCGAGGCGGATCAATGGTTCGAGGACGATAGCGCGGAGAACGGATTGATCGGCAAGGCAGGCTTCGACCAGCAAGGCTGGAAGACCTCCTTCGACGCGGTGCTTAAGGGCTTCCTCGCGTCGATCCCTCAAGCGGAGATCGATGGTCTCCTGGAACAGGTGCGGACGCATTTCCGTCAGGCGCGGAACATGACGCCCGAGCAGCGGACCGCCGCGCTCAACCTCTACGACGAACAGGTCGCGATCATCCGCGCCCTACGTGAGGAGGGCCGCGCCTACGCGGACACCGTCCGCCCGTTCCAGGATCGCCTACGCCGCGTCGTCTCCACCAACGGAGACTGACGCCGCTGGCGGATGTGCGCGGTTTCAGCCCCGTTCGCGCACATCCGCGAAGCGCAGAGCCGGCCAGTCCTGCTTGGCCTGGTCCAGGGCCCATGCGTTACGCGCCAGATAGACGAGCGCGCCATCCCGGTCCTCGGCGACCGATGAGCGGTTCACTTCCAGGAATTTTTCGATCACGGTCTTGTCGTCGCTGGCGATCCAGCGCGCGGTGACGAAGGGCGCCTGATCATACCGGATCGGCACGCCGTATTCCTTGTCCATACGCGAGGCGAGCACGTCGAGCTGAAGCGGGCCGACGACGCCGACGATGGCCTGCGCGCCGATCAGCGGACGGAAAACCTGCGTGACGCCTTCCTCGGCCATGTCCTGAAGCGCGCGGCTGAGCTGCTTGGCCTTCATCGGGTCATCAAGCGACACGCGGCGGAGGATTTCCGGCGCGAAGTTCGGAATGCCCTCGAAGCGGATCGTCTCGCCTTCGGTCAGCGTATCGCCGACGCGGAGCATTCCATGGTTCGGGATGCCGATAATGTCGCCGGGCAGCGCCTCGTCGGCGGTCTCGCGCTCCTGGGCGAAGAAGAAGATCGGCGCGGCGATCGTAACCATGCGGTTTTCGCGAACGTGGAACAGCTTCATGCCGCGCTTGAACTTGCCAGAGCAGAGCCGGACGAAGGCGACGCGGTCGCGATGGTTCGGGTCCATGTTCGCCTGGACCTTGAACACGAAGCCGGTGACCGGCGCCTCGCTCGCCGAGACCTTGCGGCCATTGGCCGGCCGCGTGGTTGGTGGCGGCGCGAATTTTTCGAGCGCGTCGAGCAGGCGGTCGACACCGAATTCCTTTAGCGCCGAGCCGAAATAGACCGGCGAGAGATGGCCTTCGAGGAAGCTTTCGCGGTCGAACCGCGAAAGAACGCCCTCGGCGAGTTCGAGGCCCTCGATGGAGGGATTGAGGATGTGCGGCTCGACGTGAGCTTTCTCCTCAAGTTCGTGCGGATCTGAGAAGGTGAGTTCCTTCGACTGCGTGCCGCCGCGCACCTCGGGAAGAAGCGCGACCTTCTGCTCGATGTCGATCAGGCCACGGAAATCGGTGCCGAGGCCGATCGGCCAGGTCATTGGCGCGAGATCGAGCGCGAGGCCCGACGCGATGTCGTCGAGCAGGGTCAGCGGGTCGACGCCTTCGCGATCGACCTTGTTGATGAAGGTGATGATCGGGATGTCGCGAAGGCGGCAGACCTCGAACAGCTTGCGGGTCTGGCTCTCGATGCCCTTGGCCGCGTCGATGACCATGACCGCGGCGTCGACTGCCGACAGCGTCCGGTAGGTGTCTTCCGAGAAGTCTGAGTGGCCGGGCGTATCGAGCAGGTTGAAGGTGATGCCGTCGCGCTCGAACGTCATCACCGACGAGGTCACGGAGATGCCGCGCTTTTGCTCGATATCCATCCAGTCGGAGCGGGCGCGACGGCGCTCGCCACGTGCCTTCACGTCACCGGCCGCGCGGATGGCGCCGCCCGCCAGCAGCAAACGCTCGGTGAGCGTGGTCTTGCCGGCGTCGGGATGCGAGATGATCGCGAAGGTGCGGCGCGATGCGGACGGAGAAACGGATTCGGCAGTCATGGCCGCTGGGTTTGTCTCGATTGTTCGGGTTGGCGTTCACCTACCAGCCGCGGGCCGGTTTGAACAGGCGCGGGGCTACTTGCAGTAAAGTGCGTTCTTATTGCGGCCGCGCTTAGCGAGATCCAGGTGGAAATGCTCGGCGTGAGAGGGATCGGAGCCGGGGCCGAGCACCGTCGTGAACGGGCCGCAGGCCTTGCCGCGGATCTCGGTCATGAAGGCGAGGCCGGGTTCGGTCGGGTCACCGACCTTCACCGTCTTGCCGGATAGCTGCTGGAAGTAGCCTATATCGATGGCGTTCGCCTTGGCGTGCTCGCTCATCTTGGCGCCCGCGACGTGATTGCGGGGCCGGCACTGGTAGCCGCCCGTGCTCTGGAAACCCTTGATCGCCTCGCCGAGATGCTTGAGCGCCATCGGCTGAAGCGAATCCCGGACCCAGGTGACGAGCGAAGACGCGATCGCGCATTGCGTCGTTATCGGCGGATCCAGCACAACCGGCTGGCTGTCCTTCGGGCGGATCGCGATCAGTCTGATCGGAGTCAGCGCCCCGCATTCTCCCTCGGTGAGACGCGGCAGTCGTTCGAACTCGGCCTCCTTCGAGGTTTCCAGAGCGTCGCAGATCGGGTCGGGCACGGGTTCGATCGGGAATTCGACTTCCACGGTTCCCGGCGGCACTGGTGTTGGCTCTGGACCCGGCTTTTCCTTTGTCGCTTCCTCGTTCCGAGGTTCCGCCTCCGCAGGCTTCTCGACGGATTTCTCGGTCAGCGATTTCGGCTTCGGCTTCGGCTCCGGCAAGGCCGGCGGCGGCTTCAATGCGGCCGGCCTTGGCTGCGGCAAGGGGACCGCCATGGCGGCGAAAGCGAAAGTGCAAAGGAGGAGGGAGATGGTCAGCCGCAGGGTCACATCGGCACAAACGGCCGGACGGCGAAGAAGTTCACCCGAAAGAGAAGGTCAGTTGGATGCCGAGGTTTCGAACGCTGGCGTTTCGACGACCCGGGCGATATCGGACGCGAGGCGTTCGATCTCCCGTCGGAGCGCTGCCATCTCCTCGTTGTCGGCGCCGCCGCGGGCGAAGCCGTCCATCTCGACCTGCGCGACCGATAGTTGGCCGAGCAGGTTGTTTTTCTCGGCCTGCAATTCGTCGATCCTCTTCTGGAACTCGCGCTCGTTCAGATCGAGTTTCGTTAGCGCCTGAGAGAGATTGCTCTCGGTCTCGACCAACTTCTGATGGATGCTCTCCGCGCGGTCGTGCTCGTTCTTGACTGCCTCGTTGGTGCGGTTGAGCCGTTCCTGAATCTCCTCGGCTGCCTGGCGGGCTGCCGCGAGCTGGCGTTCGAGGTTCGCGATGACCTGGCTGGACTGGGCGCTCTGACTTTGCACGGTTGCGCTCTGGACCTTGCGGTCGTCGGCGAGGCGAACGAGCTCCGTGGTGTCGTCCTGAGCGATCTCCAGTTCATCGCGTGTAATGGCCAGCAGGCGTTCGGTCTCGGAGAGGCGCTGCCTCGTTGCGTTGAGTTCGGCACCGACCTTCGCGACCTCGTTTCGGGCGGCGGCCTCGCGCTGCGCCCAGTCCGCGATCGCGGCGCGATCGGTCTCGATCTGCGCCTTCATGTCGAGGATGTCCTGATTGCGCCGGCCGACATCGGCCATGCTGGCTGTCATCCGCTCGCGCATGATGTTGGCCTGGCGCTCAAGTCGGCGATGCTCGACGGCAAGCTGGGCGCGAACGAGGTCGCGAGACGCGACGATCTCGTCACGGGACAGGGGCAGGCGCCGCATGATGCGATGCGTCGTCAGCCGCACGGCGCGGTTCCAGAGCGCGCGGCCAAAGAACAGCGCGACGAGGCTCGCGGTCAGAAAGCCGAGCGCGGCGTATAGAAGCGGCTCGACCATCACGAAGCCCGATTTCGCCTAGCGGAGAGGGCCATATGCCATGCACGGCCTGCCGCCGCCAGTGTTCAGTGGCGACAGACCGTCATGAATTCGTCAGAAGGGATTCCAGGTCGCGGACGGCGTGAACTTCAGATAGCCGACATTGACGCCGAAACGGGCGCCGACGCCCGACTGGATCGGCACCAGCACGATGTTGTCGATCGTCAGTGCCGTCATGCCGAAGCCGCCAACGAGATAGGCGGAGCCGTTAATGCCGCCATAGCGCCTGAAGATCGCGCGTGGACCGGGGAGGTTGTAGACGAGGATCATCGTCCGGGCGCCCTCGCCGCCGAAGTCGAAGCCGAGCGACGGCCCCTGCCAGTAGACCCGGCTTTCGCCCTCGGTCTTCATGTAGAGCTTGCCCTCGCCGTAGCGCAGGCCCGCGCCGATCGCGCCCGAGCCCTCCTGGCCGAGGATATAGCCGTTCGGTCGACCCCATTGCTGGCCGGCGCGCTCGACGAGCATCGCCAGCTCTCGCGAGACGGTGCCGAAGAATTTATGACCTCTCGAGACGATCTCGTCCGCCGAATAGGTGCCGGCGCGTTGCGAGGTTTCATACTGCGCAGCGGCGGGCGAGGCGGCCAGGCCGGCCAAGGCGAGCGAGAAAGCGGCAAACAGCAGGCGGGCAGCGGAGGTTAGCGGCATCTCACTCAGATCCCCGGCGAGTGGTTGAAGTGCGCAAGTGATTCGCGGAGCGCGAATGCACCGACTTTTGAACGAAACTGTGACCGAGCAAAGGCCGTCTTTCCCGCCATCAACGGGGCGGCTGGCCCCACACGACGAACGGGCCGTTGCGAAAGTCCTGCTCGACCTTGCCGTAGCCGAGGAGCTCGCCCTCCGGCGTCAGGACCGAGCCGCCCGCGGCAACGACCAGCGCCTCTCCCGCGGCGGTATCCCATTCCATGGTCGGACCGAAACGGACGTAAAGATCGGCCGATCCCTCCGCGACGAGACCGAATTTGTAGGCCGAGCCGAGGCGCTCTCGTTTCTCGATCGCCATCATGTCGAGGAAGGCCTCGGTCATCGGATCGTTATACCCGCGACTTGTCAGGGCGACGGGCAAGGCGGGCTGGGCACGGGTCGCGATCGGCGTGAAGCCGTGCTTGTCGGGAAGAGTGCCGGGTTCGGCAAGCGCTCGCTGCGCGCCACCGCCGGGCACGCCCCGATAGAACCTGCCGAGAGCGGGGACCGCGAGAATGCCGAGCGCCGGGCGTCCCGCGATGACGAGGCCGATATTCACCGTGTATTCGGGGCGGCCGGCGACATATTCGCGGGTTCCGTCGAGGGGATCGATGACAAGGAAGGTTCCGCTGGTTTCGGCATATTGGCCGCACGAGGCGCTTTCCTCGGCCAGGACCGGAACGCCGGGCAGGATGAGGCCGAGCCCGCGCATCAACATTTCCTCGGCCTGCACGTCTGCATTGGTGACAGGTGAGGCGTCCGCCTTCGAGCGGACCTCGAACCCGGTCTTCGACAGGCTGAGTATGAGGCGGCCGGCTTCGGCGGCGAGTTCGGTTAACGGGATGGCGAGCGAAACGAGCTCTTTGGTTCCGCCGGACAAAGACGACAATCTGATCTCCGAAGCCTTGTGTGAAGCTGGAGCGTTTACCTGCGAAGGGCGCTTGAGGCGAATCTCTGCGATTGTGTATCACGCCTTGGACGCTCGGTCGGCCGGATGCCGCCGCTCGCTTGGAGGCCACAATGACAGAGCCGGTCGAACTCGACGCCCTGGATCTCGCCGCGCTGATTTCCAGCCGTTTGTGCCACGACGTCATCAGCCCGGTCGGCGCGATCGTCAACGGGCTTGAAGTGCTGGAGGAGGAGAAGGACCCGCAGATGCGGGAATTCGCCATCGACCTCGTCCGAAAGAGCGCCCAACAAGCCTCAGCCAGGCTTCAATTCGCCCGTCTGGCGTTCGGTGCCGCCGGCTCCGCTGGTGCGATGATCGACGTCGCCGATGCGGAGCAGGTGGCTCATGGATTCATCAAGGACAGCAAAGCTGAACTGGAGTGGAGCGCACCCCGTGTCCTCCTGCCGAAGAACAAGGTGAAGCTGCTGCTGAACCTGGTCGTCATCGCGCATACGACGATCCCGCGCGGTGGCCTGATGAAGGTGTCCGTCGAGGGAAACGAGCCGGACACTCTGATCCGCATCGTCACGACCGGCCAGATGGCGCGCGTTCCCGCGGGCGTTCAGGATCTGATCAGCGGCCAGCCGCATGAGGACCGCATCGACGCGCACGTGATCCAGCCGTTCTATACAGGCCTCGTTGCCCGGGCATCAAACATGGATGTCGAGATGTCGGTAGACGAGGGCTCGGTGACTATCATCGCCTCGCCGTCAGCAGCTCCGGCAGCTGCTTAACCGAGCATTAACCATAAAGCGACTTAGCCCATAAGCTGTTCGGAACCTGATTGCTTTGTTCCGCCCCTCAACCCGGCGGTAACCCTTTGCCGTTTACCAATTCGACCCAAGGGAATTGCACGACCACTTCGTGCCTCGGGGGTCTTTATGGACGATCTGCTTCGCGAATTTCTGACGGAAACCAGCGAGTCTCTGGACGTCATCGACATCGAACTCGTCAAGTTCGAGCAGGATCCAAACAACGCGAAGATCCTCGATAACATCTTCCGCCTGGTCCACACGATCAAAGGCACCTGCGGCTTCCTCGGCCTCCCCCGCCTTGAGGCGATCGCCCACGCCGCCGAAACGCTGATGGGCAAGTTCCGGGACGGCGCCCGGGTCAACACACAAGCGGTGACGCTGATCCTGGCCTCGATCGACCGCATCAAGGAAATCCTCGGCGAGCTCGAGCGCACCGAAGCCGAGCCCGAAGGCGAAGACCGGGACATCATTTCCCAGCTCGAGGCGATGTCGGAAGCCGCCGGCAAGGCGCCCGTCGCTGAGGCTCCGCCCGAGCCAGTACTAACGGTAGCGACCCCCGAACGCGAGTTGCGTCCGGGCGAGGTCTCCGAAGAAGAACTCGAAAAGGCGTTCCGTGAGACGCCTGGTCCGGATATGAGCAAACCGGCCAAGCCGACCGCCAAGGAACCGGAACGCGAGCTGCGTCCGGGCGAAGTCTCCGAAGAGGAGCTCGAAAAGGCATTCCGCGAGACGCCCGGCCCGGATCTTTCCGCGCCGCCCGCTCCGGCTCAGGTCGCCGTTGTCCTGGAGAAGAAGGTCGAGCAGCCGAAGGCCGAGGCGAAGCCCGCTCCTGCCGCCAAGAAGCCAGCTGCTCCGGCAGCCGCGAACGACGATGACGGCTCGAAGAGCGAGGGCTCGATCGCCTCGCAGTCGATCCGCGTCGGCGTCGACACGCTCGAACATCTAATGACCATGGTCTCGGAACTGGTGCTGACCCGCAACCAGCTCCTCGAGATCGTCCGTCACCACGAAGAGTCCGAATTCAAGATGCCGCTGCAGCGGCTGTCCAACGTGACGGCCGAGCTGCAGGAAGGCGTGATGAAGACGCGCATGCAGCCGATCGGCAACGCCTGGCAGAAGCTGCCGCGCGTCATCCGCGATCTCAGCCAGGAACTCGGCAAGAAGATCGAACTCGACATGCATGGCGCCGAGACCGAACTCGACCGCCAGATTCTCGACATCATCAAGGATCCGCTGACGCACATGGTGCGCAACTCGGCCGACCACGGCCTTGAGAGCACCGAAGACCGCAAGATGGCGGGCAAGCCCGACAAGGGCACGATCCGCCTGTCGGCCTTCCACGAAGGCGGTCACATCATCATCGAGATCGCCGATGACGGTCGCGGCCTGAACACCGACCGCATCAAGAGAAAGGCCCTCGAAAACGGCCTGGCGACCGAAGCCGAGCTCGACAAGATGAGCGAGGCCCAAGTCCACAAGTTCATCTTCCATCCGGGCTTCTCGACCGCCGCCGCGGTCACCAGTGTGTCCGGCCGTGGCGTCGGCATGGACGTCGTGAAGACGAACATCGACCTGATCGGCGGCACGATCGACCTGAAGTCGGTCGCCGGCGAGGGCACGACCTTCACCATCAAGATCCCGCTGACGCTGGCGATCGTCCCGGCGCTGATCGTCGAGGTCGCGGGCAACCGCTTCGCGATCCCGCAGATGGCGGTGGTCGAACTCGTCCGTGCCAATGCCCAGTCCGAGCACAAGATCGAGCACATCAAGGACACCCCGGTCCTTCGCCTTCGCAACAAGCTTCTGCCGCTGATCCACCTTCGCAAGATGCTGAAGATCGAGGACGGCACGACGCCGGACGAGAACTCCGGCTTCATTGTCGTCAGCCAGGTCGGCTCGCGCACGTTCGGCATCGTGGTCGACGGCGTCTTCCATACCGAGGAAATCGTCGTGAAGCCGATGGCTTCGCGGCTCCGCCACATCACCATGTTCTCGGGCACGACCATTCTGGGCGACGGCTCGGTGATCATGATCATCGACCCGAACGGCATCGCCTCGGCGGTCGGCAGCGAAGCGACGAGCCCGGCCTTCGCCGCGCAGGATCCGGTCGAACAGATCCTGTCGACGTCGAGCCAAACGCTGTCGATGCTGGTTTTCCGCTCCGGCAATCCCGAGCTCAAGGCGGTCCCGCTCTCGCTCGTCACCCGCCTCGAAGAGGTCGACGTGTCGAAGATCGAGGTCTCGAACGGCCGTCACCTCGTCCAGTATCGCGGCAACCTGATGCCGCTGATCCCGGTCAGCGACGAAACGCAGATCCGCTCCGAAGGCAGCCAGCCGCTTCTGGTCTTCGCTGACGACCAGCGCTCGATGGCACTCGTTGTCGACGAGATCGTCGACATCGTCGAGGACCGCCTCGACATCCAGGTCGCGTCGAGCCGGCCGGGTATCCTCGGTTCCGCCGTGGTCAAGGGCAATGCGACCGAGATCATCGACGTCGCGCACTACCTGCCGCTCGCCTTCGAGGACTGGCTGTTCCGCAAGGAGATGGGCTCCGAGCCGGCGACGCGCCACCTGCTCTTCGTCGACGACAGCGCCTTCTTCCGCAACATGCTGACGCCGGTGCTCCGCGCCGCGGGCTATGACGTCACGACCGCCGCCAGCGGTGAGGACGCGCTCGCGATGCTGAAGGCAGGCCGCAAGTTCGACCTCGTGGTCTCCGACATCGAGATGCCGGAAATGAGCGGCTTCGACCTCGCCGAGGCGGTGAGGGCGGACGAAAACCACAGCAAGGTGCCGATCATCGCCCTGTCGTCGCTGTCCTCGCCATCCGCGATCGAACGCGGCCGTCAGGCGGGCTTCGACGATTACATCGCCAAGTTTGACCGGCCGGGTCTGATCGCGGCCCTCAAGGAAACCAAGACGCAGGAGGCCGCATGAGTACCGTTGGCTCCAAGGAAGACGAATTCATCGAATACGTCACGGTCGAGATCGGCGAACAGCTGTTCGGCCTGCCGATCCATCGTGTCCAGGACGTCTTTTCTCCGGACCAGCTGACCCGGGTGCCCCTCGCGCCGCAGGAAGTTGCGGGCGTGCTGAACCTGCGTGGCCGCATCGTCACTGCGATCGACATGCGCATCCGCCTCGGCCTGCCGCCGAAGCATTCCGACAAGCCTCCGATGGCCGTCGGCATCGACTATGCCGGCGAGGCCTATGGCCTGCTGATCGACGCTGTCGGTGAAGTGATGAAGCTGCCGGTCGCGGGGCGCGAGCCCAAGCCGGCAAACCTCGACCCGCGCTGGGCGACAATCTCGGAAGGCGTTCACCGTTTGGAAGGACAACTTCTGGTTATCTTGGACGTCGAGCAAACTCTCGCCCAGGGCCGCGAAGCGATCGCCGCTTAATTGCCCGTCAGCGAAGAAGGAAGGCCGTGATGAAGACGTGCTTGGTGGTTGATGATTCCAGTGTGATCCGGAAGGTCGCGCGCCGGATTCTCGAAAAGTTCGACTTCCGCATCACCGAAGCCGAGGACGGCCATCAGGCGGTCGAACTCGTCCAGCAGGAAATGCCCGACGCGATCCTGCTCGATTGGAACATGCCGGTGATGGACGGTTACGAGTTCCTTCGCGAGCTGCGCGCCATGCCGGGCGGAGACGTGCCGAAAGTGGTGTTCTGCACCACCGAGAACGACGTCGCCCATATCGCAAAGGCGCTCCGCGCCGGCGCGAACGAATACATCATGAAGCCGTTCGACAAGGACATCGTCGAGGCGAAATTCCACGAGGTCGGTCTCATCTGAGATCGCCATTTCCTTCCTTGTGTCGTGAGTCCGAGTCGCATGCCCAGTGCCGCGTTCGCCAAAGTTACGGACTCCGCCCACCCGATCCGGGTGATGATCGTCGATGACTCGCTCGTTGTGCGCGGCATCGTCTCTCGCTGGCTGCAGGAAGAGAGCGATTTCGAGGTCGTAGCGACCCATCGCTCTGCCAAGAATGCGCTCGAGGATCTCGAGCGCTCCTTGCCGGATGTCGTCATTCTCGACATCGAGATGCCGGATATGGACGGCGTTACCGCGCTGCCCCTGATCCTCGACAAACGCCCGCATGTCGCCGTCATCATCGCCTCCAGCCTGACCATGCGGAACGCCGAGCTGTCGATGCGCTGCCTGGCGCTCGGAGCGATGGACTGCCTGGCCAAGCCGCAATCGACCAGCGATCTCTCCGGCGGCTCCGAAGCCTTCCGTCATAACCTCGTCGAGCGTGTTCGTGCCCTTGGCACGAGAGCCGCGAAGCGTCTCGCCAACCAGGCCGCCCGGCGCGGCGGAACGTTCACCCCGGTCAGGTCCGAGCTTCGCCCGGCGACCTCGCTTCGCTCGGCGACGCCGCCCGTCGCCGCTCCCCCGCTTGCCAAAGCTCCGATCGCAGCGCCGCGTACGACGGCGGCGGCTCCCACGGAAGTCAACATCTCGAAGCGGATGAACGACCCCGTTCAGATCCGCCGCATGCCACGCATCGTTCCGAAGGCGCTCGTGATCGGGTCGTCGACCGGTGGACCGCAGGCGCTCGCCGTCGTCGTCACGGCGATAAAGAAGGTTATTCCGCGCGTGCCGGTGCTGATCACGCAGCACATGCCGCCGTCATTCACGACCATTCTCGCCGAACATCTCGGCCGCGCCGCCGAAGCGCCGTGCCATGAGCCGACGGACGGCGAATTGATCAAGGTCGGCAGGATCTATGTCGCGCCCGGCGGTTTCCACATGAAGATCGCCAATTCGCCGGCCGGCCCCGTGATCAAGATCACGGACGAGCCGCCCGTGAACTTCTGCAAGCCCGCCGTCGATCCGATGTTCAACAGCGCGCTGCAAGTTTACGGGCCTAACCTGCTTGCCGTCGTTCTGACCGGAATGGGCGCCGATGGCGCGCGTGGAGCCTTGCAAATCGCCGACGCCGGCGGAGCGGTGGTCGCACAGAATGAGGAAACCAGCGTGGTTTGGGGCATGCCCGGAGCGACGGCGCACCTCGGCGCCTGTTCGGCGATCCTGCCGCTCGACGAGATCGGACCGCAGATCGTGCGCATCGTGACGGGAGCCCAGGCATGACGCCGACAGAAGTCGATATCCTCAACCGCTTCCTGAAGGAACGCTCCGGCCTCGTTCTCGTCGGCGACAAGTCCTACCTGATCGAGAGCCGCCTCGTGCCTGTCGCAAAGAAGCACGGCCTGTCGACGCTCTCCGAGCTAATCAACAAGGTCCGCCTAGGCGGCATGCAATTGCTCGAACAAGACGTCGTCGAGGCGATGACGACCAACGAGACTTTCTTCTTCCGCGACAAGCTCCCCTTCGACCTCTTCACTGAAACGATGCTGCCGCACATGCAGAAGGCCCGGGCGATGAACCGCCGGGTCCGCATCTGGTGCGCCGCGTGCTCGACGGGGCAGGAGCCTTATTCGCTGGCGATGATCCTGTCCGAGCAGGCGGCAAGGTTCCCTGGCTGGAATTTCGAGATCATCGCGACAGACATTTCGAGCGAGGTTCTGGAGAAGGCCAAGGCCGGCCGCTTCACCCAATTCGAGGTGCAGCGCGGTTTGCCGATCCAGTTCCTGCTGAAATATTTCGAGCAGAAGGGCGAGTACTGGCACATCGCACCGGAGATCCGCCAGAAGGTGACGTTCCGTCCGATCAACCTGCTGCGCGATTTCTCGCCGCTCGGTCCGTTCGACATCGTGTTCTGCCGCAATGTCCTCATCTACTTCGATGAGACGACCAAGACGGACATCCTGAACCGCATGGCCACCTGCACGGCGCCCGACGGTTTCCTGGTGCTCGGCGCGGCCGAAACCGTGGTCGGGCTCTGCGATCGCTTCAAGGCTGTACCGGACAAGCGCGGTCTGTACGTACGCTCGATTGCCGAAGCTGGCGCAACGACCATGCCTCTGCGCTACGCCGCCAACGCCCGCTGAATTCTCGGTGGGGCAATGGCCCGCCAGAAACGAAAAAAGCCCCGCCGAAGCGGGGCTTTTTTATTGGGTGCGCGGCCGGATCAGGCGCTGGCGCGCATGTCTTCCGGAGGTTCGCGGAGAACGTAGCCGCGGCCCCACACCGTCTCGATGTAGTTCTTGCCGTCGGTCGCCGAGGCGAGCTTCTTGCGCAGCTTGCAGATGAAGACGTCGATGATCTTCAGTTCCGGCTCGTCCATGCCGCCATAGAGATGGTTGAGGAACATCTCCTTGGTGAGCGTCGTGCCCTTGCGGAGACTGAGGAGTTCGAGCATCTGGTATTCCTTACCGGTGAGGTGGACGCGCGTGCCGCCGACCTCGACCGTTTTGGTGTCCAGATTGACGACCAAGTCGCCAGTATTGATGACCGACTGGGCATGACCCTTCGAGCGGCGGACGATCGCGTGGATGCGGGCCACCAACTCGTCCTTGTGGAAGGGCTTGGTGATGTAGTCGTCGGCTCCGAAGCCGAGACCGCGAACCTTGTCCTCGATCGAAGCCAGACCCGAGAGGATCAGGATCGGCGTCTTGATCTTCGCCACCCGAAGCGACCGGAGAACCTCGTAACCCGACATGTCGGGGAGGTTCAGGTCGAGCAGGATGATGTCGTAATCGTAGAGCTTGCCGAGATCGACACCCTCTTCGCCGAGATCGGTCGTATAGACGTTGAAGCTCTCCGACTTGAGCATCAGCTCGATGCTCTGCGCGGTGGCGCTATCATCCTCAATAAGAAGCACGCGCATGTCTGTCCTCCACCGCTTCCGCGGCCGGTCTCCCCACTCCGATTCATACGCTACTGGCGAATGGTTAACAGAGTTTGATTCGCACGAGCAAGCGTGAAGAATACGAGCGCATCGATTTTGCTAAGTACCTGAAACTACAAAGATATCAGCCTAGATCATGGTTAAAGCGAAACTTCAACTCAATGTCCTAAGTGACTCTGTGGACTCACAGGTTCAGCGCAAGCGACCGGGGATCTCCGTGGTTAATTCCGATGCACAATCATTAACGGCGGGCGTAAATGAACCGTTACCATCCACAGACGAATCGAAATTGGGTCTTGGTTAAATCATGAAGGGCCTGATCCAGGCAGCGCGCGACATTCCCGACCGGGAGGTTTTCGGCCGGGTCGTGGCCGTGCGCGGACTGCTGGTCGAGGTGGCCGGACCGCTCGGCATGATGGCGGTCGGCGGGCGGATCGGCATCGAGGTCGCCGAGGGGAGGGAAGTCCCCTGCGAGGTGGTGGGCTTCGCCGGCGACCGGGCACTGCTGATGCCGTTCGCAACGCTCGACGGCGTCCGGCGCGGCTGCCGGGCGCTGGTCGGCAGCGACCATGCCGGGGTCAAGCCGAGCCCGAAATGGCTCGGCCGCGTGGTCGACGCGCTCGGCCGTCCCATTGATGGAAAAGGTCCGCTGCCAGACGGCCCGCTTCTTTACCCTTTCAGAGAATCGCCACCGTCCGCACATAAACGTAAACGCGTCGGCCAGCCGCTCGACCTCGGCGTGCGGGCGCTCAATACGTTCCTGACGACGTGCCGCGGCCAGCGCATGGGCATCTTCGCGGGTTCCGGCGTCGGCAAGTCGGTGCTTCTGTCGATGCTGGCGAAATATACGAAGGCCGACGCGGCGGTGATTGGCCTCGTCGGCGAGCGCGGCCGCGAAGTGCAGGAATTCCTGCAGGACGATCTCGGCGAGGAGGGCCTGAAGCGCTCGATCGTCGTGGTCGCAACATCCGATGAGCCGGCTTTGATGCGCCGCCAGGCGGCCTATCTGACGCTGTCGCTCGCCGAATATTTCCGCGACGAGGGCAAGGACGTCCTCTGCATGATCGATTCGATCACCCGTTTCGCCATGGCGCAGCGCGAGGTCGGCCTGTCGGCGGGCGAGCCACCGACCGCCAAGGGCTATACGCCGACCGTTTTCTCGGAGCTGCCGAAGCTCTTGGAGCGCGCGGGCCCGGGCGAGAACGAGGGCACGATCACCGGCCTCTTCACAGTGCTGGTCGACGGCGACGACCACAACGAGCCGGTCGCCGACGCGGTGCGCGGCATTCTCGACGGCCATATCGTGATGGAGCGCTCGATCGCCGAGCGCGGCCGCTATCCAGCGATAAACGTGCTGAAATCGGTATCGCGAACCATGCCGCGCTCCGCCGACCCGAATTATCTGCCCTTCGTGAAGAAGGCGCGGGCGAGCATGGCGACCTATTCGGACATGGAGGAACTGATCCGGCTCGGCGCTTACAGGGCCGGATCGAGCCCGGAAGTCGACGAAGCGATCGCGCTGAACGGGCCGCTCGAAGCTTTTCTTTCGCAAGGTAAGGAAGAAGCAACGAGCTTGAGCGAAGCTTATGAAAGGCTGGCTCAAATTTTAGGGCGTTCGTGAACCGAATGCTAACCGGCCTGTGTGAAGAGTAGGCCATGAAATCGCGTGACACACTGATCCGTCTGAAGCGCTTCCAGGTCGACGAAAAGCGTCGGCAGGTAACGCAGATCGAAACGATGATCGCCGAGTTCCAGCGCATGGCTTCGGAGCTCGACCGCGAGATCGTCGCCGAACAGACCCGGGCGGGGATCAACGATCCCACGCATTTCGCCTATCCGACCTATGCCCGCGCCGCCACGCAGCGCCGCGACAACCTTCTCGAATCCGCCGAGAACATGAAGGGCCAGCTTGCCGACGCGCAGGCCGAACTGGCGGAAGCTTTCGAAGAATTGAAGAAGGTCGAATTGCTCGACGAGCGCGACCAGGCCCGCGAGCGCAACGCCGAAAACGTCCGCGACCAGCAGGCGATGGACGATATCGGCATCCAGGGACACTCCCGCCGCGCGAGCTGAATTTTTGCCCCTCTCCTGCGAAGCGGGAGAGGTCGAGTCGCCGAGGGCGATCCGGGTGAGGGTGGGCAATCGGCGCTGCGCA
The DNA here is from genome assembly GCA_003347645.1 of Rhizobiaceae bacterium CPCC 101076. Lineage (GTDB taxonomy): Bacteria > Pseudomonadota > Alphaproteobacteria > Rhizobiales > Methylopilaceae > Flaviflagellibacter > Flaviflagellibacter deserti. The sequence goes on from QDFX01000001.1 coordinate 90,143, forward strand.
TCGCCGCCTCCCGTCACCTCGCTCAAAGCCCGGCGTCCTTTCCGGAACGGGAGAGGGGAAACCACATCCCTGTCACATAAATCGGCGATTCTTCCGTTCGACGCAGCGGAGGACTCGAAGATGCGCGAGCAGATCCTCATCAAGCGGAGCAAGGCCGGCTGGCAGGTTCTGCGGAACGGCAAGGTGGAGGCGGACTACTCCTCCAAGGAGGACGCGATGCGGGCCGCGCTGCGATGCGCGCTCGACGCCACGCGCTCCGGCGCGCATGTGACCACGACGGTGGTGGAGCCGGCTCTACTGGCGGCCTGATTCATCGCCGCTGATGGAAGGCGAGGCGCCCGCCTTTTTGCCTATTTCAGGACCTCGATCGTCCGAAGTTCATCAGAAAGAGCGCGAACGGCTCTTTCTGCCTCGCCGGACAGTTCCTCGAGGCCGCAGCCGAACGGCACTTCAAGTCCAAGCGACTGGTTCGGATCGTTCTCCCAAACCAGCCGGACGAACGATTTCTTGACCAAAAGGTCATGCGTCAACGCGGTGATCTTGATCGACATGGCGTCCCCCGTTTCGCACGGACCATACAGGAGCAGCCGAAGCGTCGCACGCGCGGGTGGGCGAGAGGCGGACGTTCGCTTGTCGCGAGCCCTCATCAGTCCTGCGCTGCAGAATCGGCCGTCAGAGAGTCGGCAGCACTGTTCGGATATGAGCCTCGAAGGCCCGTGTTATCGGTGAGGCGCGTCTTTCGTCCATTCGAAGGATCAGCCCGATCTTCGGCAGATCAGGCAGTCCAGCAGTCTTCGAAAGGATACAGAGATCAACCGGCACGGCAGCCTTGGTCAGCACGGCGATGGCCTGTCCGGATCGAACCACCGCAAGAAGCCCGGACAGGCTACCGCTCGAATAGGCGATCTGATAGCCGCGCTTGGCCTGATCGAGCGCGGTTACGGCAGCGCGATGATCGAGCGTATCCGGATCGCCGAGTGCCAATCGGAGAGGATCGGGCCAATCCCCGCCGTCGTTCTTCGGCCCCACCCAGACGAGGTCTTCCCGGCGCAGCACCGGGCGCGGGGTATCGAGCGAAACCGAAGTCAGCGCGAGATCGAGGACGTTGCGATCCAACTGACCGACCAAGCGAGGCGTCGATGCGCAGACGACCTCTATCATCACCTGCGGATGCAGTTGCGCGAAGCTGCGCAGCAGTGCCGGCAGGAACGCATCGGCATAGTCGTCGGGACAGCCGAAGCGCAGCGTGCCGCTGAGGTTTCGGCCTGAGAGTTCCGCCAAGGCATCATCGTGGGAGCGCAGGATGCGCCGCGCATGAGTCAAAAGGCGCTCGCCGTGAACCGTCATGAAGACGCCGCGTCCCGTTCGATTGAGAAGCGGTTGGCCGACGACGTCTTCGAGGCGTTTCATCTGCATGCTGACCGCAGCCTGGCTACGGCCGATCCGCTCCGCCGCGCGGCTGAGCGCTCCCGTCTCGGCGACGATCGAGAAGCAACGGAGGAGGTCGATGTCGAGATAGGAAGCCATAACTTTTTCTGAAAGCTTAGTTCAGTTCTATAAGCTACCATGATGACGGCGGCTTCTCTACGCTCTCGGAGATTTCTGATGGAGCGGGGGCAGTCATGAGCAAAAATGCCGATCCGGACTTTTGGGCCAGAGCTCGCAAGCATCTCGTCCGGTATGGCGGCGTATTCGAGCCGCTGATCATCGAACGCGCGCAGGGCAGCTTCGTCTATGACGCTGACGGTCGGGCGATCCTCGACTTCACCTCCGGCCAGATGAGTGCGATCCTGGGACACGGCAATCCCGAGATTTCCGAGGTGGTGGCACACCATGTCGGGAACCTGGATCATCTGTTCAGCGGCATGCTGAGCCGGCCTGTGGTTGACCTTGCATCGGAACTGGCCCGCCTCGCGCCAGCGGGTCTCGAACGCTCCATGCTGCTCACGACGGGCGGCGAGGCGAACGAGGCGGCATTGCGCATGGCCAAGCTTGCGACCGGCGGCTGGGAGGTCGTGAGCTTCGCCCAGTCATGGCACGGCATGACTGCCGCTGCCGCGTCGGCGACATACAGCGCCGGCCGCAAGGGCTACGGCCCTCCCACCGTCGGTTCCTTTGCGATTCCGGTCCCCAATGCCTATCGGCCGGCTTTCGAGCGAAACGGCACGGCCGACTGGCAGGCCGAGCTCGACTACGCTTTCGCTCTGGTGGACCAGCAGTCGACGGGTAATCTTGCCGCCTTCCTCGCCGAACCGATCCTCAGTTCTGGCGGCATCATCGAGTTGCCGCCTGGTTACCTTGCCGCGCTGAAGCGGAAATGCGAGGAGCGGGGAATGCTTCTCATCCTCGATGAGGCGCAGACCGGCGTCGGTCGCACGGGTCTCATGTTTGCCTGCGAGCGGGATGGTGTCTCACCTGACATCCTCACTTTGTCCAAGACCCTCGGCGCAGGTCTTCCTCTTTCGGCCGTCGTCACGACGGCGGACATCGAAGAGCGCTGCCATGAGCGCAAGTTCCTGTTCTATACGACCCACGTCTCGGACCCGCTCCCAGCGGCGGTCGGTCTGAAAGTTCTCGAAATCGTCCAGCGCGATGGTCTCGTTGCCCGAGCCGTGGAGGCCGGGAATATGCTGCGCGGCCGGTTGGAGGCGCTGCAACAGCGGTTCGACTGCATCGGCGACGTGCGTGGCCGAGGCCTGCTCCTCGGGATGGAGATCGTGGCCGACCGCTGGAGCAAGCAACCCGCCCCTGAGCTTGGGGACAGGATCACGCGGCGTTGCATGGAACTCGGCCTCAGCATGAACATCGTGCAACTCCCCGGGATGGGGGGCGTGTTTCGCATCGCTCCGCCACTGACCGTCTCCGACGATGAAATCGATCTGGGGGTGGATATCCTCGAACGTGCGATTGCAGAGTGCGTCTGACCGCGCCGGTGCGCCGTGCGGAGGCTGCAGCTCGCGGAATATGATTATATTCCTTGACATTGATCCGGCCAACGGTATATTGGCGGCATGCCTCGTCCACGCTCCGTCGTCATCTGCCCAAAACGGTTCAAACGAGCGAAGCGTCTCTACGAGTGCGGTGCGTCCCAGCATGACGTGGCCTCGATGCTCGGCGTCTCGCAAAGCCTCGTGCAGCGGCGGATCGTAGAATGGGGCTGGACCCGGAACGAGGAATTGCCGCCGCTCGAAGTGGCGCGGCCGCTATCTCCGCCTGTGCCGAAGTTCCGGTTTGTCGACGATGAGACGGACGAGGAGCCGTTGACGGAGATGACGCCGGTTCCGGCCGGTGATCTGACCGGCCGTCTGCGGAGACTTGTCGAGCGGGAGATCGCGAGGCTTGAAGCGCGGCCGAGCTCTCCGGACGTGACGCGGGCGCTTGCGTCGCTGGCTCGGATCATCGTGCAACTCAAGGGGGACGGGCCTGAGCCGACGGACCGCACGACGAGCGAGGCTGAACCATTCGATGACCGCGACATACACCAGTTTCGGATCGACCTGGCCCGTAAGCTCGACGGGGTGCGGCTTTATTGGGAAGACAAGAAGTACAAGGAGCTGGCGGACAATCCGCCGTTTAGTGTCGGGCCGTGGGGTGGGTGAGGTTTTCTCTCTTCCCTTGCGGGAGAGAGTTCTCCTTCCCTTCATCACCGCCTGATCAACACCACGCCGCCGATCAACAGCGCGACGCCGATCATTTTCGGCAGGTCTACCGGGCGCTGGGTCAGCCCCATGATGCCGTAATGGTCGAAGGCCACCGAGGCGATCATCTGGCCGGCGATCAGGAGGGCGATGAAGGTCGCGGCGCCGAGCTGCGGGACGAGCAGGATCGCCAGGATGATGAAGGCGCCGCCGAAAGCGCCACCGCTCCATGCCCACCAAGGGATGCGGGCGATGGTCGAGGCGGAGGGGATCGGCTCGCGCATCGCGACAACGAGGATGGCCATGCAAAGAAGGCCGACGAGATAGCTGACGAAGCCCGACCACGCCGCCGAATCGAGTTCGGTCCTGAGATTGTTGTTCAGGATCTGCTGGAAGACGATGCTTCCGCCCGCGGCAGCCGCGAGCAGGCTTGGCAGCAACAGGTTGAGCATCGGGACTGTCCTCGGGTGGGGGTCAGATCGCGGCGACCGTCTTCAGCCGGGCGCGGGGATGGATTTCGGATTGCGACATCACCGCGGTCTGGCTGCGGAAGCGGTCGACGATCGAGCGGACGAAGGGGCGGATCGAGGCCGAGGTCAGCAGGACCGGGACGTCGCCGGCGCGCGCCGCGTCCTCGAACTTGTTGCGCACGAGATCGATGAAGTCGTGCAGCTTCGATGGAGCCATCGCGAGCTGGCGATCCTCGCCCTGGCCGACAATGGATTCGGCGAAGGCCTGTTCCCAGACCGGCGACAGGACGATGAGCGGCAGCACGCCGTCCGGCGCCGCGTGCTGGGCGCAGAGCTGGCGGCCGAGGCGGGAGCGGACATGCTCGGCGACCGAGGCCGGGTTGCGAGTCCAGCCGACGGCCTCGGCGATGCCTTCGAGGATCGTGCCGAGATCGCGGATCGAGACGCGCTCGGCGAGGAGGAATTGCAGCACGCGCTGGATGCCGGTGATCGAGATCTGGCCGGGGACGATGTCCTCGATGAGCTTGGCCTGCTCCTTGGGGATCTCCTTCAGGAGCTTCGAGACTTCGCCGTAGGACAGGAGCTCGGCCATGTTGGCCTTGAGGATCTCGGTCAAGTGGGTCGACATCACCGTCGGCGCGTCGACGACAGTGTAGCCGCGCACGCTCGCCTCCTCGCGCAGCGCATAATCGACCCAGGTCGCGGGCAGGCCGAAGGTCGGCTCGGTCGTGTGGTTGCCCGGAAGCTGGATCTGGCCGCCCATCGGGTCCATGCACATGAACTGGTTCGGGAACACCTGGCCCTGGCCGGCCGGGGTCTCCTTGACCTTGATGACGTAGTTGTTGGCGCCGAGGTGGACGTTGTCGAGCAGGCGCACCGAGGGCATGACGAAGCCCATGTCGGACGCGAACTGCCGGCGCAGCGCCTTGATCTGCTCGGTGAGCTTGTCCTGCCCGTCCGGGCCGTCGACGAGCGGCAGGAGGCCGTAGCCGAGCTCGATCTTGAGGTCGTCGATCCTGAGTGCTTCGGAGATCGGCTCCTCGGCCGGGGGCGCAGCCGCAGCGACTTCCTGGGCGCGCGCCTGGACGGCCTCCTGGGCGATCTTGGCGCGGTTCTTCTTGTCGGTGTTCCAGGCGAGATAGCCGGCGCCGCCGGCAAGCGCCAGGAACGGGATGGCCGGGATGCCGGGGAGAACGGCGAGCACCGCCATGACCGCCGCCGACATGCCGAGCGCTTTCGGGTAGCCGGAGAGCTGGGTCATCAGCGCCCTGTCGGCCGAACCCGAGACGCCGGCCTTGGAGACGAGGAGACCGGCCGCGGTCGAGACGATAAGCGCGGGGATCTGGCTGACGAGGCCGTCGCCGACGGTCAGCAGGGTGTAGGCCATGCCCGCTTCGCCCATCGACATGTCGTGCTGGGCGACGCCGATGATGATGCCGGCGACGACGTTGATGATGGTGATGAGCAGGCCCGCGATCGCGTCGCCTCGGACGAATTTCGAGGCACCGTCCATGGCGCCGAAGAACGAGCTTTCGTCCTCGAGGTCCTTGCGGCGCTTCTTGGCCGTCGCCTCGTCGATCAGGCCGGCCGAGAGGTCGGCATCAACCGCCATCTGCTTGCCGGGCATGGCGTCGAGGGTGAAGCGCGCCGCGACCTCGGCGATACGGCCGGAACCCTTGGTGATGACGACGAAGTTCACGATGACGAGGATCGTGAAGACGATGATGCCGATGACGAAATTGCCGCCCATCACGAATGAGCCGAAGGCTTCGATGACGTGACCGGCGGCGTCGGTGCCGTTCTGGCCGTTGGCGAGGATGAGACGGGTCGAGGCGAGGTTCAGCGCCAGCCGCATCATCGTGGCGACGAGAAGGACGGTCGGGAAGGCGGAGAATTCGAGCGGCGTCTGGATGAACAAAGCCGTCATCAGGATGAGCACCGAGAAGGTGATCGAGAAGGCCAGGAAGACGTCGAGCAGGACCGGCGGCAGCGGCAGGATGAGGACGACGAGGATCGTCAGTACGCCGATGGCGAGGCCGAGATCGCTCTTCTGCAGGAAGACCAGGAGCTCCCTGGGATTGAAGGAGAAGCCCGGTTTGCCGGCGGTTGCGGCGGTCAGGTCGGCCATTATCTCTCCGTGCGGCACAGGTCTTCTAGGCGTCGGGCCGAAGCGCGGCGTCGGGTTGGGAGCGAGAGCACGGACTTCCAAGCCTGCCTCCACGAAAGGTCCGCCGGAGAGAGGAGGCGGACAAAACGGGGCACTCGGAACACGACCTCACACAACACGAGCCGGATCGCTCCGGCAGTCACTGGGCAGAATTTGCCGGGTACGTGGTTAACGTCTGGTTACGATTTGGGCGAAGAGGCGATAGGGCCGATTTTCCGTGATCCATGTCACGAGGCGTTAAGTCCCAACGGGTAAGGAGGCACGGGGTTTAAACGGGCTGAAGTTTCGTGCGGGTGGATTTCGACTTCTATGACCGTCGGGTTCGACAGGTGCGCTGGGCGCTCGCGGGCAGCGTCCTGCTTTCGGTCGCGGCCTGGATCGCGGTCGAGATCTATCTCGGCGAGGCGCAGGGCGACGCGCACGGAATCCCTTTCCTCCTGACGCTGACCTGCGTCATCGGCCTCGGCGCCTATGCGCTGGCGCTGGTGAGCGAGCTCAAGGCGCATGCGCGCACCCATCAGCGCCAGAGCGCGGAGAACATCGATCTTGCCCGCCGCGACCGGCTGACCGGCCTCCTCAACCGCGCGACCTTTATCGATACGGTGCATGAACAGGTGCGCCATGCGCGGGCCGGTCGTCCCTGCGCGCTGTTCCTGCTGGATCTCGACCGCTTCAAGCCGATGAACGACATGTTCGGCCATGCGTTTGGCGATGCGGTGCTGGCGCGTGTCGGCAAGGTGCTGATCCGCGAGGTCGGCGCCGACAACGCCGGCCGGCTCGGCGGCGACGAATTCGGCTTCGTGCTGAACGGGCCGATCTCGAAATCGACCTGCGAGTCGGTCGCGGTGCGGGTGCTCGACGCTCTGCACGAAGTGACGATGATCGAGGGCCGCACGGTGCAGATCGAGGGCTCGATCGGCATTTCCTGGAGCCCGGAGCACGATGTCGACCGGCTCGACCTGATGGCCTGCGCCGACCTCGCGCTCTATCGCGCCAAGAGCGGCGGCCGCGGCCGGGTCGAGAGCTTCGACCGCATGCTGATGCAGGACGAGACCTACCGGCGCGGGCTGGAGCGGGAACTGCGCGGCGCGATCCTGATGGACGAGCTGGAAGTGCATTACCAGCCGATCGTCGATTCCGGTTCCAAGCAGATCTATGCGCTGGAAGCCCTGGTCCGCTGGCGCCACCCGGTGCGCGGCTATATCCCGCCGTCGGAGTTCATCCCGATCGCCGAGCGGACCTCGCTGATCGAGCAACTCGGCCTCTGGGTGCTGCGGAAGATCTGCGAAGACGCCGCGCAATGGCCGGACCTCGTCATCGGCATCAACGTCTCGCCGGCGCAGCTCAAGCGGCGCGATTTCCTGGCCAAGATCAACGCAGTCCTGGACGAGACCGGCTGCGATGCGTCGCGCCTCGCGATCGAGATCACCGAGGGCCTCCTGATGGACGGTTCGAGCGAGCAGATCGCGCAGCTCCATGCGATCCGCAAACGCGGCTTCTCGCTCTGGCTCGACGATTTCGGCGCCGGCCATTCCGGCCTGACCTATCTGCGCGATTTCCCGATCGACCTGATCAAGATCGACAAGAGCTTCGTCCAGGACATGCGCAGCTCCGAGAACAACCGCCTGTTCGTCTCGACCATCGCCCAGCTCGGGCGCGGCCTGTCTAAAAACGTCATCGCCGAAGGCATCGAGACCGAGGAAGACCTGCTGCTGGCCCGCGCGGCGGGATGTTCGCACGCGCAGGGATTCCTGTTCGCGAGGCCGATGCGGGCGGCGGACGTCCCGGCCTTCATCGAACGGGCCGGGACGGCGAGGGCGGCTTAGGCGACCGCCGACAAGATATCGCGACCGCTTTTGACGCAATGCGGCCATTGGAAGGTCCGCTTGTGACCAACTGCGCGGGACGGTGAGCCAAGGGGCCACCCTTAGCTGACTACGTCTCGCGAGAAAAAGTGGCCGATAAGCCACGAAATTAGGTACTTCCGGAACCAAGGACGGACGCGGGAACTGCGTGCACGGCTTTGAGCATCGCGACGTAGTCCGTTCGAGTTTTGCTCAACTCGGTCAAAAGCAGCTTGGCAGCTAGTTTATCTTCGACGAACGGTTTGTGGATGAGCGATGTTCGCTCGCCTAATTTGCGCTTCTGCGTCCGGATAGCCGGTGGCGACCAATATCGGCAGTTGCGCCTCCGGATTCTGATCTCGCGGGCCACCTCTGCGCCGTCGTTCCGGACCTCCTTTCGGAAGCTTGGCGAAGCGGCGTTGCCAGATTTCGGGCTCCATCGCTGATCCCCTAGCCGGATTCGAGGCAGAAGAAGTTGCACCGACGCGGGAAAGAACCTGCACGTTGCCGACTTATAAGGAGTGGTACCGCATCCAGAGCATCGACCCCGGAGGTTGCGCTATGTTGGGTCCATCGCCTCCGCAGATGACGGAGCCGGAAATCGAGGCCGCAGGCAGCAATGCCGAGGGCTCGATCAACCCTGTCAGACTTGCGGCCGGCCTGATATCGGCATCAATCATCATTCTGGCGCTCTACTACGGCCGCGATATCCTCATCCCCTTGGCGGTAGCGTCTCTGATCGGCTTCGCGCTGAACCCACCCATTACCTGGCTGACCAAGCGAGGGCTTCCACGCGTCCTGTCGATCAGCCTGGTCATGGCGGTCGTGCTGGCGCTTATTTCCGTTTTCGGGATTCTGCTCGCAACGCAGATCCGGTCCCTCGCGGCGGAATTCCCGACCTATCAGTCGACAATCTCGAAAAAGCTCACCGACTTGCGCGAGGAAATAGGAGCGCCAGGAGTTTTCGCCCGCCTCCTGCAGACGGTCGAGCGGGTTAGGAAAGAGGTGACGGAGCCGGAGCAGCGACCGGCGGAAGCGGCCCCGCCACCGCCCCAGAAGGTGGAGGTGGTGGGGCAGAGCGCAACCCCCATCGAGCAGGCCATGCTTTGGCTCGGCCGCGCTGCCAAGCCGCTGGCGACCGCCAGCATCATCCTGGTCTTCGTTTTTCTCGTGCTGCTCGACCGCAGCGACCTTCGCGATCGCTTTCTCAGATTGCTGGGACGGGATGTCCACCGCTCGACCGATTCGATGCAGGAGGCGGGCGGCCGCGTCAGCCGCTATCTCCTGATGCAGCTTCTCGTGAACGTCAGCTACGGCGTGCCGATGGGGCTTGGCCTGTGGCTCATCGGCGTTCCGGGCGCGCTGCTCTGGGGCACGGTCGCGGCTGTGATGCGGTTCGTCCCGTATATAGGCCCCCTGATCTCGGCGGTGTTTCCGATCGTACTCGCCTTCGCCATCGATGATGGCTGGAGCATGGTGATCTGGACAGTCGCTCTGATCGTGACCTTGGAGATCATCAGCAATAACGTTGTCGAGCCCATACTATACGGGTCGAGCACCGGCCTCTCCGCGATATCGCTGATAGCGGCGGCGATGTTCTGGACCGCTATATGGGGGCCCATGGGGCTGATCCTGTCGACGCCGATCACGGTCTGCCTGCTGGTTCTCGGGCGCAATGTTCCCCAACTGCAGTTTCTCGACGTGCTACTCGGCTCCACGCCGGTCCTCGATCTTCCCTCTCGCATTTACCAGCGGCTGATCGCGGGCGATGTCGATGAGGCGATCGACATCGCGCAGAAGGAGATCGCCGACGGGTCGGTCATCGCCTTCTATGACGAGACCGCGCTGCAGGTCCTGCGGCAGGCCAGCGAGCAGCACCTGCGCCGGGCAACCGCGGAACACCGCCTCCGCCTCGCATCCGGCATGGACACGCTTCTTGAGGAACTGCGACTCGATCATCCTGCGGAGCTTACGGCCGCGGGCGGGCGCGTCGTCTGTCTGGGCGGCAAATGGGAAATCGACGCTCTGGCTGCGGAAATGGTTGCCCACGCGCTCTGCCTGGAGGGGGTGGCTGCAAAGGCGCTGCCGGCGGCAACCGTCAATGCGCATTACGTCGCGAATCTGGAGCTGGAGGGCACCGAGACGGTCTGCCTCAGCTATTTCAGCGAAAATCCCGCGATGCAGGCCCGGCATCTAGCCACGCGGCTCAGGCTTCGCTGGCCAGATTTGAAGATCGTGATCGCCGCCTGGAATGCTCCGGAAGAGCTGCTTCACGACAAGGCCCTGCCGCGTCTCCATGCCGATGCGGTGGTCACCTCGCTCCAGGAGGCTGTGAGCCGCATCCACCGGCTCGTCGACCCCGAAGAGGCGTTGACGGCGCAGCAAGCGGGAGCGCCTGAAAACGAGACCGAGCGAGTCGATGCGCTGCACAAGAGCGGCGTCCTAGACTCCAAGCATCGCGAGATGTTCGACGCGGTCTCCAAGCGAGCGGCCGATGTCTTTGATACGGCCGTCGCTGTGATTTCGGCGATCGACGATGAGACGGAGCATTTTGTCGGACAAAGCGGCAAACTGCCCGAGTCCGTCACGGACGAGACCGGCCACGTCCGTCCAATTCCGCGCGAGGAAGCGATCTGCAACTACGTGGTGGCAAATGGAACCACGCTCGTGGTCCCCGACATCGAACGCGATCCCCGTTTCGCCGACAATGAACTGATCCGCGAATGGGGGGTTCGCTTCTATGCAGGCACGCCTCTGAGGACGCCCGACGGCCTGGTTTTCGGCGCCCTCTGCATCCTGGACGAGAAGCCGCGCTCCATAGAACCCCACGAAATGGCGCTTCTCGAAAGCATGGCTGCCGATATCGTTTCCGAGGTCACCGGCGCCGAGCAGTCGGAAGGCAGGGCCCCCGCCGGCCCCAAGGCGGTCGCGACGGGCGGCCAACGTGTACCGGAATAGACACGCCCGGCCTGAGCTCAGCGCTTGACTCAATGGCGAGCCCGACGCTCGGCAGCACTCTGTCCGTCGATCACGCGGTCGAGATATTGCGTCTTGCCTTCGATGCGTTCTTCGAGCCTGGGACGGCGAAAGCGGCTTGGGCGACGGTCGGCAGATATCGCGACAGCTTTAGACGCAGAGCGGCACCAGAGGCCGCTAAGCTGCATCTCGCTTCGTCTCAGGCCGATAGAGCGGCCATTTCGCGGTACAGGTTCTCCTTGCCTTCGAAGCCGATGCCCGGAAAGTCGGGCAAGGTGACACGCCCGGCTTCCACCCGCACGCCATCAGGAAAGCCGCCATAAGGCTGGAAAAGGTCGGGATAGCTCTCGTTCCCGCCGAGGCCGAGGCCCGCGGCGATGTTGAGCGCCATCTGGTGGCCACCATGGGGAATGCATCGCGCGGCCGACCAGCCATGGGTCGTCAGGACAGCAAGCGTCCGCTGGAACTCGCATAGGCCGTAGGCCAGAGCGGGGTCGAATTGGAGCCAATCCCGATCCGGGCGCATGCCGCCATGACGCAGCAGATTGCGGGCGTCCTGGTGGCTGAAGAGGTTTTCTCCGGTCGCCATCGGACCGGGGTAGAATTCCGCAAGAGCCGCCTGAAGCTGGTAATCAAGCGGATCGCCAGCCTCTTCGTACCAGAAGAGAGGATAGTTTCGGAGCATCTTGGCATAGGCAATGGCGGTCTCGAGATCGAACCTGCCATTCGCATCGACGGCGAGCTGTGCCTCGCCATCTATTTCATGGAGCACGGCTTCGATGCGCTTCTGGTCTTCATCCAGGGACGCGCCGCCGATCTTCATCTTCACGACGCTGTAGCCCCGGTCGAGATAGCTGCGCATTTCGGCGCGCAGAAGATCGGTATCCTTGCCTGGATAGTAATAGCCGCCCGCGGCGTAAACGAAGACGCGCGGATTTGCCGTTCGGTCTTCGCGTTCAGCCAACAGCCGGAACAGCGGCTTGTTGGCGATCTTCGCGGTCGCATCCCAGATGGCCATGTCGATCGTGCCGACGGCAACCGAGCGTTCGCCATGCCCACCGGGCTTTTCGTTCGCCATCATCGCATTCCAGACGCGATCCGGGTCGAGATTGGTCCCTTCGTCGTCCAGCAGAGTCCCCGGAGGGGCGTCGAGCACGCGATCGCGGAAGCGCTCGCGGATCAGGCCGCCCTGTCCGTAACGCCCATTGGAATTGAAGCCGTAGCCGACGACGGGCTTGCCGTCCCTCACCACGTCCGTGACGACGGCGACGAGGCTGCAGGTCATCTTGCTGAAATCGATATAGGCGTTGCGGATCGGCGAGGCGATCGGCTTGGTTACCTCACGAATATCTGTAATCCGTACACTCACGGGTGATCTCCTATTCGCTGATCCATGCCATTGCGGGGTGGGGAGTTCCGGCCGAGGTGGCGACCATGGTCGTCGGCGCCGGCGGACCTATGCCGGCGCCGGGAAACTCAGTCAGCGAACTGGCCGGCGGCCTTGATGATCGGCGCCCAGCGGTCGATCTCCGCCGACAGGTGGATCTTCAGGGCCTGCGGTGTGGCTCGGTCCTGCGACACCGGCTCGGTGGCGATCTGGCGGAACCGGGTAACCAGGTTCTCGTTCTTGAGAGCCGCCTGTAGCGCCGTGGTGAGTTTCTGAACGATTTCCGGAGGGGTTTTCGCCGGCGCGTACAAAGCGTGCCAGACCGAGACCTCGAACTCGGGAAGGCCGGCCTCCTTCGCGGTGGGGACATCCGGAATCACGCTGAGGCGTTCCGGCGAGGTCGCCACATAGGCCTTGACCTGCTTGGCGTTGATCGGCCCGGCGGTGTTCGTGGTCTGGTCGCAGGTGAGATCGATCTGTTTGCCCAGCAGATCGGTCATGATCGGGCCATTGCCCTTGTAGGGGACGGTCGTCATCTGTGTTCCGATCATCGACATGAAAAGCATGCCGCAGAGATGCGAGGCCGCGCCGATGCCGGCATTGGCGAGGGTGAGTTTCTCCTTGTCCTTCTTCGCCAGCGCGATGACCTCCTGCAGCGTGTTCGGTTCGAAGTTCGAGCGGGCGATCAGGGTCATCGGCGCGTCCGAGATCAGGCCGACAGGCTCGAACGCCGTTTTCGGATCGTAGGCGAGCTTGCGGTAGAGCGTAGGCGCGGTCGACATGCCGATGTGATGGACGAGGATCGTGTAGCCGTCCGGCTCCGCCCTGGCGACACGTCCGGTCCCGAGCGTCCCTCCGGCGCCGGTGACGTTCTCGACGACGATCTGCTGGCCAAGCGCGCTCGACATCGCCTCGGCGGTCAGCCGGGCGACCGTGTCCGTCGGACCACCCGCCGCGTAGGGCACGACCATGGTGATCGAACGGCTGGGATAATCCTGCGCGAGGGCCGCGCAGGTGGATGCCAAAAGCATCACGCTCGAGAGCAGAGCGGGAATTCTCATGTATGCTCCTCCGGAATTTTTGTTTTGGTCATGCACGATCACCGCCCGCATCCGGCCGATCGACGATGCCAAAACGAAGTTTCGGCGCTTCGGTCCATGGCGTCTAATGCCGTTATCTTCTTGATCAATGCAGGAAGGGATGACCTTGGATATCGGTTGGCTGGACGATTTGGCTGCGCTGGCGACCCATCTGAACTTCTCGCGCGCTGCGGAGGCGCGGAACGTCACCCAACCCGCCTTCAGCCGGAGGATACGGGCGTTGGAGGAGTGGGTCGGCTGCTCGCTTGTCGAGCGCGACACGCATAAAATTCGCTTCACGCCCGGCGGCGAACTCTTCCTCCAAGCATCGCGCGATGCGATGCGCCAGTTGCAGCAGGGCCGCCTGGAGGCCGTCCAAGCTCAGGACAATGCTCCGATCCGTTTTGCATCGACCCATGCCCTTTCGCTGACGTTCTTTCCGAGATGGTTCGGGGAAGTCAGCGGCGTGATCTCGTCAACGCCGATCAATCTCGTCGCCGACAACATGGTCGCGTGCGAACGCCTGATGCTGGAAGGCGGCGCGCACTTCCTCCTGTGCCATCGGCATCCCGATACAAGAACGCTGCTCGACGGACAGGACTTCGAGACGATCATCCTCAGCACGGATGACCTCGTCCTGGTCAGTGGCTGTGGCGAGGATGGCAACCCTCTCCACGTGGTTCCTGGTGATCCCGCCAGTCCCACACCCTACCTAGCCTTCGATGAGCGATCCGGCATCGGCCGCATCGTAGCGACCGTCGCTTCCGATCTGATGAAGACGTTGAACGCGACCACGATTTTCACGTCGCAATTGGCCTTGGTCCTAAAGAACCTTGCTCAACAGGGTCGGGGAGTGGCCTGGGCCCCGCTCAGTCTGGTCAGGGAAGAACTCGATCCGAACGGCAATCTGGTGCTCGCCAACCCAGGTATTTCGATTCCAATCGAAATCGTGCTGATCCGCGGTCGAGCCAGCCTGAACAGGGCGGTCGGGGACTTCTGGTCCCGCGTTCAAGAACGATGTGACGAGGACCGCGATCGATTGTTGTTTGCCTGAGAGCGTTCAGCGCCTTCTCATGATCGCGATGACACTCACGAATGTTTCAGGACTCGCTTTTCGGCCTCGGCATCCAAAGCGGGGCCGGCTTTCTCGCCGTCGAGAAATCTGTCGATCAGTTCGTTTCCCGCCGCGGGCTCATACTCACCGGACTTCGCCGCTCCGCGTAGCGCGAGGACCGTCTTCCATTCCGCGCCCTTGTGCCGGCAGACAATCGCATTGGTCACATCTGCCCCGGGATCGACGATTTCCACCTGCCGGCAGAGGCCCGCGCGAGGCAGTTCCATCGTGGCGATCGCCCTCACCTTGCCTCCCGCGACCTCCACGGTTTCTCCGGTCGCCACGCGATCGAACACCGCCTCTGCCAGTGGGAAGTCCAGCACGACTAGGCTCGTTGGAGCCGCTCCGCCGTTCAAGCCCCATCCCACAGCGCCCGCGGCGACGAGCGTCAGGCACGCCGCCAGCAGACGCAGGCCCGGTTTCGCGAGCCAGCGGCCGGTCGGCCTTTCCCGGCCGCCCATCGCCGAGCGCAGCAATTCTGCGGATGGAACAGGGAGCGGCTCGGCCGAGAACCGGTCGCGCGCCAGCCGCCGGCTCCGCAAAAATTCAACAGCCTTGATGGCGATCATGGGATCGCGGACCATCGCCTGCTCGACTGCCGATGCGACGGCCGGCTCAAGCTCGCCGTCGGCATAAGCCATCAACATCTCATCGTTGGGGATCGCTATCATCCCAGCTCCTCCACGGCCGAACCTGTTGTCTCTTCAAAACCGGTGAGCCGGGCCCGGGCGCGAGCCAGCCTGCTCATGACGGTGCCGGTCGGTACTCCCAGGACCTCGGCCACTTCGCGATAGCTCAGCTCCTCGACGCAAACGAGAAGCAGCACTTCGCGCTGTTCGGCCGGCAGCCGGTCGATGGTTCGCCAGACCTCCTTCAGCATCAAGGTCTGGTGCGCACGCCGCTCTCCGTCCTCGCCCACCAATTCAGGCGCGTCCTCGATCGGCTCCTGATCTCCCTCGGTGCGGTGCCTTCTCAGCCAGTCGATCCACTGATTGCGGAGGATGCGAAAAATCCATGCGTCGAAGCGTGTGCCCTCGACCCAGCCGCCCTCGTGGGACAACGCTCGCACGCAGGTGGCCTGCACCAGATCATCCCCGATCACCGACGATCCACTGAGAGTGCGGGCGAAACGCTGCAGCCTCGGAAGCATGGCCACGAGATTGGCCTGGACGTTCGACATCGTGTGCACGTCTATGAAAACGATCCGCTGCGCCGTTTATTCCCGAGATGCGGAAAAAAAACTTGCGGGACCCGGATCGGCCGTCCCGGCCGTGCGTTGACTCTGCCGTTCCTGTTCTTGCCGCAAGGTCGAAATTTGCGCCGTCAACGCCTGCTCGCATTCGTTTCCGCGATCCTGGTGACGATCGCTTTCATGCCGAACTCGATGTTCGTCGAAGGCTTCTCGCAGGCGCTGGCCAAGAACGGAAACGGGGACGGCAAGGGGGGAAACGGCAAAGGTGGAGGAGCGGGCAACGGGAACGGCGGCAATGGAAATTCCGGCAATGGAAATTCCGGCGGGAGCGGCAAGGGGAACTCGGGAGGAAACAGCGGCCAATCCCGCGCGAGCGGGGGAAACGGGAAGGGTGTCGCGACCTCGAAAGGCGCCACGGCATCCCCGACCTCGCGGGGGTCGAGCAAAAGCGCCGCATCGGCCGGCGCAACCTCGCGCCGGGGCGCAACTAGCGAGCGGGCACGCACGTCCATCTCACGCGCCGCCAGCCTGATCGACAGGAACGGTACTTCTCTCAAATCGCGGGACCGAATCCTCGTGAAAGGATTGGACGGTCCAGCTCTCCGCCGCCTGTCCAGTCGCGGGTTCGTTGTCGAACGGCGCGCGTCCGCCAGAACCGGCGTCGTCGAACTTCACCTGCCCAAGGGCCGCTCGCTGACGGACGCAGCCGCCGCCGTCTTCGAACTGAGGCCGGGCGCCACCGTGGCGACGAATGACTTCTATTATCCGGCCGGTCATGATGCGCAGAACGAGGCCGGAAAGCTGGAGGAACTGATCGCCTGGCCGGCCTCCGATCCGAGCTGCCACACACAGCCCACGATCGGCATGATCGACACCGCGGTCGATCTCTCCAGCCCTCCACTTCTCGGGCGTGACGTGGAGCTTCTTCGAACGGCCGCCGCCCCATCGGACGCGGGGCACGGGACCGCCGTCGCGTCCATCCTGGTGGGCAATGCACCTGCGGTGGAGGGGCTGCTGCCGGCTGCCAAACTGATTGCCATCGATGCCTTCTCGCAGGACCCCAACGGTGATCGTGCAGATGCGATGTCGTTGATTCAGGCCATCGACATGCTGGTCGAGCGGAATGTCGACGTGATCAATTTGAGCTTGGCCGGGCCGCCGAACCAGCTTCTCAAGGAAGCCATCGATCGAGCGATCGGGCGTGGAATCCCCGTCGTCGCTGCCGTCGGCAATGACGGTCCGGGCGCCCCGCCCAAATATCCCGCCGGCTATCCGGCGGTCGTGGCTGTCACCGCGACCGATCAGAATCTTTCAGTCTACCGCAGCGCCAATCGAGGCGACTATATCGACTTCTCCGCGCCGACGATCAGCGCCGCCGGCGCCGCTTTTCACGGAACCTCATTCGCCGCGCCCGTCGTCTCCGCAGCGCTCGCCGTCATCAAGCGCGGCCAGCCGACCCTGATGCCAGCCGAGGCCGAGGCGCTGCTCGAAAGGAACGCCATTGATCTCGGCGTTCCCGGGCGCGACGCCGTCTACGGCTGGGGCTTCCTGCAGGCGGAAGGAATTTGCGGCCTCTCTCCCGAACACTCACCTGTGCCCGTGACTGTTTCTCGCTGATACGGGAATAAATCTGTCGATCATCCGTTTGCACCTGTGGGGCCGGGCTCACAGTGGAGACTCGGATGAAGCAGATGGTTTTGGCGACCGCGATGACCCTGATGGCAGGCGCGGCCTTGGCGCAGACGGTGATCGTCTCGCCCGAAGAGCGCACGCAGATCCGCCAATACGTGGTGAAGCAGAAGGTCACGGCCGTGCCGGCTGACGTGAGTCTCAGCGTCGGCACCGTCGTTCCCGAGACCGTCGAACTGCACACCATCGAAGGCGTGCCGAGCGCAACGAAATACCGCTACGTCAGCGTCGGCGGTCGCACTGCGCTGGTCGATCCCGGCACGCGAAAAGTCGTCGAGATCATCGACTGATCCGCTCTCACCGACACATCGAACATGGGAGATAACGCAATGAAGAACGTGCTTCTCGCCAGCGCAGCGGCCCTCGCCCTCGTCGCCGGCCTCTCGCTTGCCAATGCCCAGTCGGGCGGCGCTTCCGGAACATCCGGCGCCCCGATGCCTCCGAGCCAGTCCGCGCCTTCCGCGACAGGCGGCGCGTCCGGGTCCGGCGGAGCCGGAGGCTCGCTTGGTTCCGGTGCGGCAGGTTCGGCGCAGGAATCCGGCTCTATGAGCGGAAGCGTTCAGGAGCCGAAGAAGGGCGGCGCGGAGAAGAGCGCCCAGGACGCTCCTCAGAAGCCGCAGACCGAGCGTAGCGCTCAGGACCAGAAGCCCAAATCCGACGCTTCCCGAAGCGCGCAGGACCAAAAGCCCGACGCGCAGAAGGAACGCAGCGCCCAGGATACGAACAAGTCGACGTCCGGCACCAGCGCCCAGGGCGAGACCAAGGGTTCGACCGAGCGCAGCGCCGCCGGCGCCAAGACCGAGGGAGACATGAAGACGGGCCGGGCAGCCGCCTCCGTCAATCTCAGCACGGAGCAGCGCACGACGATCCGGGAGAAGATCGTCACCTCGAACGTCGAGAAGGTGAACGTCAACTTCAACGTCTCGGTCGGCGCGGTCGTACCCCGGACGGTCCATGTCCGGCCCCTACCGGTCGAAATCGTGGAGCTCGTCCCCGAATATCGGGGCTTCAGCTACATCGTCCTCGCCGACGGCCGCATCGTGATCATCGAGCCAGGCACCTACGAGATCGTGACGGTCCTGACGGTCTGATCATGAAGTGAGAGGAGAGGCATGCCTCTCCTCTCCGCATCCAAGGAGCCGCCTGATGTACGGGTACGCCATAGCCGCGTTCGTATTGTCACTCGTGCTCACACTCCTGGCCTGGAGGATCAAGGCCGAACTTCGTCTGACAGGGAACCGAGCTTTTCACCTGCCGGTCGAGTCTCCAGGAGCCAGGCACCGCAGCGCTTCCGCCGGGGCGGACACAAGATGCGAGGATCGATGACAGACACCAGCAAAACTGCCGTCGCTACGCCAAGGGTCAGGAAAGTCCCGGGGCGCGTGAAGAATATCCTATCAGCCGGAATGCTCTGCTTCGGTGTGGTCGCGACCATTTTGTGGGCCGCCGCTATCGCCTGGGGGATTCCACGGTTGTTCCTTTGAGCGGACCGATGACAAGCCCCAGCGGAAAGTCGGTGGTGATCGCCGCGCAACTCACACCGGAGCTCAGTCGAGCCGTCGACGAATGGCTCGCGGAGCAGGAGGACGAACTCTTATCGCGATCCGACCTCGTCCGCGCCGCGCTGTCCGAATTCCTCCGAAGCCGGATCCGGCCGGAGGAGCAGATGCGGCAACGGCATATCGTGCATTGGGAGCGCGGCCCAAAAGCTCCGCGGTTCAGAAAATCTGCTGCAATGTAGCCCACTTCGGGGTCCGCCTCCGAGCCGATCGCGTCCCACGATGCTGGAGATGGAAACACTTCGCTGAGGAAGTCGCAGTAGCGCGACCTCCCTCCACGCTGATCTACCTGCAGGTCTGCTTTCCGGCTACAAGCCAAGATGCGGAATTAGCGCAAAGCGGACCCTGATCAGTTTAGATAGACCGCTCGGCGGAAAAGTGAATCAAGCGAGATTCGCCCTGGTCCCCATGCCATGATGCCGAGGGCCATCGCCGCCCAGGTGATGTGCAGCGGCCAGCCGTCCGGCACCGTCAGCTGTATGACCAGTGTCATCAGAAGCAGCCCGAACGCCGCCAGTCGTGTCCCCAGGCCGAGAACGAGAAGAATAGGCAGCAGGATTTCTGCCGAACCGGATGCGAGTGCCACGAGCGTCGGCGCAGGAAAATCGTAAGGACCGCCCGGCAGATGCAGCTTGAGCTCGGACCTAAAAAGCAGCACCGCGACGTCGTTCAGTTGCAAAAAGCCATCCCACTTGTTGACGCCAGACCGCCAGAACGGAACCGCAAGTGCGCAGCGCAGGACAAGCTGGGTCAGGGACGGCGTGGCAATCGTTCGCAGAGCGGCGTTCATCTTCTCGACAAGCGCAGCGACACCTCGCAGTCCTGCATTACGGCTTGCGTTTGTCATGCGCGCTCTCCCGGTTGCGCCGCTGTAAAGGCGCCGGCGTTCAGCATGCCGGCAATGTTCGCAGACAGATCGAATTCGGCGCTCTCCGCGAATGCCGCGGCGGCGGCTGCACCGAGCGGCTTGGCCGAGATCAAATGCGAGACAAACACGGCGCCGCCGGGTGGCAGGTGGCGAACAAAAACGTCGAGGCCGGGCCGCGTAACCAGCGCGTCTTCCGGACCGGCTGCCTCGATCCGTCCGACAGGTCCGCCGCTCCGGTTAGCGGCAAAGATCGTCACTGCCGGGTAGCGGGAGCGGACCACGAAGGTCGCCGGATGCGGCATGAACACGGTATCGGCCAGTCGTTCGGGCGGGATGGATGCCAGTAGAGCGGACGCCAACGGTTCCGCGTCGGCGGCATGATAGGCGTCGAGCCAAGCCCGCTCGACCCGCGCCACGTCGGCCAGCCAAGGCATCGCTTGCGCGTATTCATAGCGCTCAATGAAATCGGGAAAATCGCGGCCGTATTCGAACAGGAGCGGCGAGGTGGGCGGCGTCTCGCGAATATGCGAGCGAGCCACCGCCCGAAAGAAGTCCGGCCCGGTGATGCGCCGGGTTGCCGGAAAGCTGGCAGCCAAAGCATCGATCAGACTGACAGTGACATTGTTGCGGTAGACCGCGTACCGCCTGACCGAGGCTTTGCCTCCCGGCCCGGAAACCATGTCGGGCGGGGGACGGGCGGGATCGAGCAGCCCTGCGGTGAATGCCGCTGCATAGCCAAGCCTGCGCTCGGAATCCTTCAACGGTCGCTCAACAGGCGGCATAGGGTCTACCGGGCATGTCGCCACTGGCGTGACGGTCGAGAATCTTTTGGGCGGCGGCGGCCTCTGCCTTGAGCACCGGCCAATCCGGGATATCGCTGTCCCACTCGACCAATGTCGGGATCGGCCCGCATTGGCCAATGACGATATCGAAGAGCTTCCAGACCGCATCGGCCACCGGACCATCGTGGCTGTCGATAAGCAGCAGGTCGCCCTCGTCATCCGCCTGCTCGGCGTGCCCGGCCAGATGGATTTCGCCGACATGATCGAGTGGGAAATCCGCAAGGTAGTCGCGCGCGCAATAGCCGTGATTGGTGGCCGAGACGAAAACGTTGTTGACGTCGAGCAGCAGGCCGCAACCGGTAAGCCGCACCAGCTCGCGGATGAAATCGGTCTCGCTCATCGTCGATTCCGGAAAAAGCACGTAGGTCGAGGGATTTTCGAGCAGGATCGGCCGGCCGATCGCCTCCTGCATCTCCTCGATGTGATCGGCGACACGCGACACCGTTGCCGGCGTGTAGGGCAGGGGAAGCAGGTCGTTGTAGTAGGTGGTCTCGTGGGTCGACCAGGCGAGATGCTCCGAAACAAGCGCCGGCTCATAGCGATCGACGAGAGCCTTGAAACGACCGAGATGCGCCTGGTCGAGTGGCCGCGGTCCGCCGATCGACATGCAGACACCGTGCAGCGAAACGGGATGGTCGCGGCGGATACGGGCGAGCGCGGCGTGCGGCGGCCCGCCGGCACCCATGTAGTTTTCGGCGTGGACCTCGAAGAAACCGTTCTCGCCGCTGGCGGTGATTGCCTGCAGGTGCTCGTGCTTGAAACTGGTACCGGCAAGGCCGGCGACGGAGTACGCCGGAAAGCGCGAGGGTTTCGACGTGCGGGACGCTGGGTGAATGGCCAGTTCGTTCATCTTGGTCCTCCGCTTTCCGGCAGGTCGCGTGCTTACGACGGGATGTCGCGCTTCAGCTCCGTGGTAGATCCCTTGCGGTCGCCGGGCAGGTCCATCGTGGTGCAGGTGCCGCCGTCGACGAACTTCCAGGCGTTGCCCTGGTAGTCGACGGTCGAACTGCCCTGGCAGGTCGTGCCGGCGCCGGCCTTGCAGTCGTTCTGCCCCTTCAGGGCAACGCCGAAGCATTTTTCCTTGCCGGCGTCCATCGCTGCCTTCACTTCCGCTTTCGACAGGGGGGAAGCAGTGGCAAACGATGCGAGCGCGGTTGCGACGGCGCCGGCCAGCACGGCGGCGCTCACGGCTGATTTCGTGGTCATGATACTGTTCTCCCGGTTGGGTGGCCCGCGCGCCGCTCCTCGGGCGCGCAATCCCAGTTCGGTCCGGCAGCCTCTGTGTTACCACCTGCCAGAGACACGATTTCGTGATCGTCCGGGGCTTGGCCTGAGCAGAAATTTGCCGGCCACGTAACAAAATTCGCCGGCCAGGTAACAAAGGACTGCGCAGCAACGTAGTTCGGGAGGAAGGCAGGCTTGGACAGCAGCGACGACAACGAACTTGCCCGGCTTATGCGCGCTGCGATCGCGGGAGATGAAAGAGCCTATGGCGAGTTTCTCCGGCGCGCAGCCTGCCTCGTGCGCGGTTTTGCCCGGCGAAAGATCGTGAACGGCGGGATCGATCCGGAGGATATCGTGCAGGAGACGCTGCTTGCGATTCACCTCAAGCGCCACACGTGGCGGGAAGATGCGCCTGTCGCGCCATGGCTCTACGCGATCGCGCGCTACAAGCTCATCGACGCGTTTCGGCGCCGTGGCCGCAGGATGGAGATCGACATCGAAGCGATTGCGGAACCGGCTGCCGAACCTCAGGCGGAGCTGGCGCGCGAATGGGAGATAAATCGTGCGCTGGAGAGCTTGGCACCCGGCCAGCGCTCGGTCGTAGCGGCGGTTTCCGTCGACGGCCGTTCGATCAGCGAGACGGCCAGCAATCTAGGCATGAGCGAAACGGCGGTCCGCGTCGCTCTGCATCGCGGCCTGGCGGCGATCGCCAGACGGTTCGGGCGGGGCTGAAATGGAAACCAACGAACTGATCAAGGCGCTGGCAGCCGATACAAGGCCGCCCCCGGCGTCGCTTTCGACCGTCTGGTGGGGCGCTGCAGCGCTCGCGGCCGCCGTTGCCGCAGCCGTCTTCCTCGCCACGCTCGCCCCGCGGCCTGATCTTGCTGCTGCTGCCGGCACGCTGCGTTTCCTGTTCAAATTCGTGGTGTTGCTGACGCTGGCGCTTGGGGCTTTCGGCGCTTTGCGCATCCTGTCACGCCCGGAGGGAGATTTGCGCAAAACGGTTCCGCTGTTGATGGCATCGCCGATCCTGCTGGTCGCAGCTGTCACCCTCGAACTGTTCACTACTCCCTCGGAGAGTTGGCCGGAAAGGCTGATGGGCACGAGCAACGTGTACTGCTTCCTCCTCGTTATGGCGATCGGCCTCGGCCCGCTCTCGATCTTCCTGCTGGCAATGCGTCACGGAGCGCCATCACGTTCGGGAATTGCCGGAGCGGTCGCCGGTCTTCTTGCGGGCGGAATTGCCGGGACGATCTATGTCCTGCATTGTACCGACGACTCTCCGCTTTTCGTCGCGACCTGGTACACACTCGCTATTGCCGGCCTCTCCGGCCTCGGCGCCCTTGCAGCTCAGCGGCTTGTACGCTGGTAGTCTCCGGAGCTCGAGCTTGGGCTTAAATTCCAACGCTGCCCAGCATGCGTCATTAGGCCGGAAATGGCGGCCTACCAATAGATTACAGGAGCCCATCGATTGGACCCGCTGAGAATCCTCCGTCGAGCGTCATGAAGGCGGCGGTCGGGGCCAGACCGCCTTCATCGAGCTAGGCGACTGCGGGGCGGGCGTCCTCGACGGCCGGTGCCGGCGGCGGTTCGCCGTGGATCACCCGTTCGAAGGTCCTGAGACGCTTGTAGACCGACAGGAGCTCGACGATCGTCGTCCAGGAATTTACGAGATACTGGAACGACGAGCGAACCTGTTCGAAGGCGTTGAGGACCTGATTCATCAAGCCGAGCGTGATCTTTCCAGCTACGATCGATGGCGCAAGAATGATGTAGGGAAAAATGTTGTCGGTCTGCAGATAGAAAATGCGCGCTACGTTGAAGTACGCGTAATGAAAATAGAGACGGAAATAGTTCCGGCGTACATTGGAGAACAATTCGCCGACTGTCGGCGGTCTGGCGCGGCTGGGATCGTCCTCGCCATACACTAGTTCCTTTCGGAACGCGGCTTCGACGCGCTGGTTCTTGAATTCAAGTCCGGGCAGCTTGATGCCGACGAGAGCGAGGAAAGCGGTGCCAAACGCGGCCCACAGGACCGCCGCCCAAACGAGCGCATGCGGGACTTCGCCGATGAACGGCATCTCCGTGATCGTTTGCGAGTAGCTGAGCAGGATCGGCAGGAACGCGATGAGCGTCATGACGGATTGGACGAGATTGACGCCGAGAGTTTCCATCGTGGTTGAGAAACGCATCGTGTCTTCCTGGATACGCTGCGAGGCGCCTTCGACGGCGCGCAGCTTCGACCAGTGCGACATGTAGTAATCGTTCATTGCGTTGCGCCAACGGAAGAGCCAATGGCTCATGAAGAAGCGCATGAAGACACCGACGGCGACCGCGACGAACGCAATGCCGGCGAATGTGACTAGCTCCGCAAAAAATTCCTGGAGCGTGACGGGTCGGGTTTTCGCAAGGGCGGCCTGGATCAAATCGTAGAACGGCCCGTACCACGCATTCACGGCGACCGAGACCTGGACCTGGAAATAGGTCGTGAACAGGATCAGCGCCGAGCCGAGGATCGACCATCCGGCCCAGGGGTGGGGCGAGTACCGCATCCAGAAGCCGGCGAAGATCCAGACCATGGCCGCGAAATAGAGATAGAACCAGAGGAAGGCCGGCGACCAGAAGGTGGCGACAGTGCCAGCTCGCGCCGGATCGGCGGCGCCTCCCAGTCCCAGTCCGTATGTTGCGCCGAACTCGGCGGCGAAGCCGTACCAGAGTCCGATGGCGATAGCCGACCAGATGACAACGGACCAGAAGAACAGTTTCGGCTGGGGGAAGAAGGAAACGAACACGAGGCGGTTCTCCGTGGGCGTTCTGGGTAGCGTGTTCGCTCAGAACCGGCACGTTAATATTTAGTCATGGGTATGGACGTCCTACGGCCTAGGCGATGGTGTCCACCACGCCGCCGTCGACGCGAAGTGCTGCTCCGGTCGTCGCGGACGCCTGTGGAGAGGCGGTGTAGACGACCAGATTGGCGACTTCCTCGACGGTCGCCGCGCGCTGGATGATCGATGTCGGCCGGTGCTGTTTGACGAAAGCGGCCGCCGCCTGTTCGACGGTCTGGCCCGATTTGGCGACCTCATCGCGGAGCATGTCCGCCGCACCTTCCGAGAGCGTCGGACCGGGCAGGATGGAATTCACCGTCACGCCGGTGCCGGCGAGGCGCTTCGCCAGTCCGCGGGATACCGCGATATTGGCCGTCTTCGTCACGCCGTAATGGATCATGTCCTTGGGGATGTTCAGGCCGGACTCGGACGAGATGAAGATCACGCGGCCCCATTTACGGTCGACCATTCCGGGCACATAGGCGCGCGACACCCGCACGCCGGACAGCACGTTGACGTCGAAGAAGCGTGTCCATTCCTCGTCGGGAACGTCGAAGAAGTCCTGCTGCGCGAAGATACCGAGATTGTTGACCAGGATGTCGGCCGAGGGCTCGGCCTTGGCGAGGACAGCGCAGCCCTCTGCCGTCGCGAGGTCGGCGGCGACGCCGCGCACATTGGCACCCGGAACCGCCTGCTTCAGGAGTTCGATCGCCTTGTCGACCGCGTCCTGCTTTCGGCCGTTGACGACGACAGTCGCGCCGGCTTCGGCGAGTCCTTTGGCGATTGCGAAGCCGATGCCGAGCGTCGAGCCGGTGACGACGGCAGTTTTCCCGGTGAGGTCGATTTTCATGATGTACCCCGGATAGGTGAGATTCCTTATCTGGGGAAGGCGAGCCGGGCCTGCCAGTATCAGCGCGTCGGCATGACGCCGGTCATGAGCGCGTGCGCCCATTCGGGGCGGCCGTTGTG
This sequence comes from Rhizobiaceae bacterium CPCC 101076, assembly GCA_003347645.1. Classification (GTDB taxonomy): domain Bacteria; phylum Pseudomonadota; class Alphaproteobacteria; order Rhizobiales; family Methylopilaceae; genus Flaviflagellibacter; species Flaviflagellibacter deserti. The sequence continues at coordinate 115,986 of QDFX01000001.1, forward strand.
TGCGGCCTCTTTCGCCGCGCTTTCGTGGTCGTAAGGGATGGCCAGCATTTCCACGCGGGGTGGACCCTGTTCCGGGAGGTCGAGGATGGCGTAGCGCGACATGGGCGAGCCGGTCTCCGAGACGTGGTCCTCGTCGTCATAGGCGGGGCAGCCGACGCTTCCCGGATTGAGGATCAGCCGGCCATCCTCAAGGGTCGTGATCGAGGGCTGATGGCTGTGGCCGCACAGGAGTACGCGGGCGTCGATGTCGCCGACGCGGTTCGCGATGCAGGCGAGCGGAGCGCGGGCGAGGCGGCCGTTCTCGATGTCTTCGATCAGATATTCGATGTCGCTGCCCGGGCGGCCGTGGAAGGCATGAACGCCGTGACCGAGATCGAGCGTCGCGGGCAGGGCGCCGAGCCAGGCGCGGCCGGCTTGGTCGAGCGCTCGCCAGGCGTGCGCATCGGACTTGCCTTCGGGCTCGGAGACCGCCTCGCCGACCCAGCGGTCGTGATTGCCGCGTATCGTCGGCCAGTCATGGCGACGAAGAAGATCGAGAGTCTCGCACGGCCAGAGCGGGCCGGAGACACAATCGCCGAGATTGATGACACGGTCCACGGCGCGTCCGGCCATGTCGGCAATGACCGCTTCTAGGGCGAGGACATTGCCGTGGATGTCGGCGAGGACCGCGAGGCGCATTCCCGGCGATTACGCCGCCTGGCCCGTCGACGGCGGGATCGGAATTCCCTCCGCCGAATACTGGTTCAGCTTGTTCCTGAGCGTGCGGATCGAAATGCCGAGGATGTTCGCGGCATGGGTCCGGTTGCCGAAGCAATGGTTCAGCGTGTCGAGGATGAGCGAACGCTCGACTGCCTCGACGGTCAGGCCGACGAGCGAACGGGTGGCGGCTTCGGCCGCAAGCGCGGCCTGTTGGGCCGGGCCGGTCGCGGAAGCCTCCATGCGAGCGCCGTCCGGCGTGCGGATGGCATCGACGCCGATCTCCGGACCCTGTGCGAGGAGCACGGCACGGTGGATCGTGTTCTCCAGCTCACGGACGTTGCCGGGGAAGCGGGCGCGGGCGAGTTCGCGGGCGGCGTCGCCGGAGATCGGCCGGTAGGGCAGGCCGTTCGCGTCGGCGAATTTCCGGGCGAAATGCTCGGACAGGACCGCGATGTCGGCTGGACGTTCGCGCAGCGGCGGGATCTTCAGATTGAGCACGTTGAGGCGATAGAGCAGGTCCTCGCGGAATGTGCCCTTGCGGACCTCCTCGGTGAGATTGCGGTTCGAGGTTGCGAGGATGCGGATATTGACCGGTACCGGGCGCTGGCCGCCCACCCTGTCGATCACGCGCTCCTGGATCGCGCGCAGCAGCTTGGCCTGCAGACGGGCGTCCATCTCCGAGATTTCGTCGAGCAGCAGCGTGCCGCCGTCGGCCTCCTCGAATTTGCCGATGCGGCGCGCGACGGCGCCGGTGAAGGCGCCTTTCTCGTGGCCGAACAATTCGGATTCGAGCAGTTGCTCCGGGATCGCGGCGCAGTTGACCGAGATGAAGGCGCGGCCGGCGCGGTTCGAGCGCGAATGGAGATAGCGCGCGATGACTTCCTTACCGGTGCCGCTCTCGCCGGTGATGAGGACGCTCGCGTCCGACTTCGCGATCTGGGCCGCGAGGTCGACGACGAGCTTCATCGCCTCGTCCTTGAAGACGATGTCGCGATTGTCCTCGGCGACGGCGGCGAGGACGGCCGCGATCAGCTCCGGATCGGGTGGGAGCGGGATGTACTCCTTGGCGCCGGCGTGAATCGCCGCGACCGCCGCGCGGGCATCGTTATCGATGCCGCAGGCGACGATCGGGACATGGATGCGCTCGGCTTCCAGCTTGTCGACGAGGTCGCGGATGGGCTGGCCGACATCGACCATGAGAAGGTCCGCGCCCCGGCCCGCGCGAAGCACACGGAGCGCCTGCTCGGTGTCCTCGGCATGGGTGACCTTCGCGCCGCGCTCCATGGCGATCTTGGTGGCCATGGTCAGCTGACCCGACAATGTTCCAACGATCATGAGCCTCATGGCTTCACATCCTTTCCGGGTCGTCGTCTCCGGCTCGACCGGAGGACCCAAACCGCTGCCTCAGTGGTTCCTCCGGTCAAGCCGGAGGATGACGGCCTTCACCGCTGCGTATCAGCGTTCGGCCTTGATGATTTCGGTCATGGTGACGCCGAGCTTTTCCTCGACGAGAACGACTTCGCCGCGCGCGACGAGCCGGTCGTTGACGTAGATGTCGATCGCCTCGCCGACGCGGCGGTCGAGTTCGAGAACGGCGCCCGGCCTGAGATTCATCAGGTCGCCGACTTCGATCTTGGTTCGGCCGAGCACCGCCGAGACGGAGACCGGGACGTCGAAGACGGCTTCGAGATCGTCCGCGATCTTCGGGCCGGAATCGCTGCGGTCGGTCGTGAAATCGTCGGGGGAGGTCGTGCCGTCGAGATTGGGCAGCGGCAGATCCGTGTCGCTCATGTGGGCTCTCCTGATGCCTTGCCGGTGACGGATTCGATGTGGTGCTTGATGGTGCGGTCGATGGCCGAAGCAATGGCCGCGCGATCGCGGACGACGCCTCCGTCGGCCCATTCAAGGCGGACGTCGCCCTGAGCGATGCCGGGATCGCCGAGCACGATCAGCTTGCCGGCGAAGCCGCGCTCTGCCGCCAGATGGGTCAGGCGTTCCTTCACCTGCTCGACCAGGCCGTCATTGATGCGGACCGCGATATGCGGCGCGGTACGGGCCTCGGCGAAAGCCTCCTGGGCGGCGGCCTCGATAGAGGCCAGCGGGAATTTGGCGATGGCGCCGCCCGCGAGCTTCTCGGCGAGGCAGAGCGCCAGCTCGATCGATGAGCGCTCCTGCTCCAGGAAACGGGCTTCGGAACGCGCGATTTCGGCTGCGATCGTCGCCGCGAGCTTGTCCATGGTCCTGGCCAGCCGCGCGGTCTCGCTGTCCATTGCGAGGGACCGGCCCTCGATCTCGCCTGCCGCGAAGGCGCGCTGCTCGCTCTCCGAGATCGCGGCCAGATGCTGCGACATCGGGATCATCTCTTCGCCGCGCTGGCGACCGTCGAAATCGTTGTTGAAGAGGAAGGGGACGGGCTTCGCGAGGGCCATCAGAATACGAGCTCGTCGTCGCTGCGGTTCTTGGTGATCATGATCTCGCCCTTCGCGGCGAGATCCTTGGCCACCATCACCATGTGGGATTGCGCTTCATCGACGTCGCGCATGCGGACAGGACCCATGGCGCCCATGTCGTCGGCCAGCATCTTGCCGGCGCGCTGGGACATGTGACTCATGAAGAAGTCGCGGACCGCCTGCGTCGCACCCTTGAGCGCCACGGTGAGGCGGTCGCGGGCGACGTTGCGGAGCAGCGTCTGCACGGCCGCCGCGTCGAGGCGCATCAGGTCGTCGAAGGTGAACATCAGGGCCTTGATGCGGTCGGCCGAGTCGCGATTGTCCTCTTCCAGCGCGGTGAGGAAGCGAGTCTCGGTCTGGCGGTCGAAGGCGTTGAAGATTTCCGCGATCATCTCGTGCGCGTCGCGGCGGCTCGTCTGCGACAGGTTCGACATGAACTCGGTGCGCAATGTCTGCTCGACGCGCTCGATGATGTCCTTCTGCACGCTTTCGATCGTCAGCATGCGCTTGACGACGTCCAGCGCGAATTCGTCGGGCAGGATGGCGAGGACGCGAGCGGCGTGCTCGGCGCGGATCTTCGAGAGCACGACGGCGACGGTCTGCGGGTATTCGTTCTTCAGGTAATTGGCGAGAACCTGCTCCTGAACGTTGGAGAGCTTCTCCCACATATTGCGGCCGGCGGGGCCGCGGATCTCTTCCATGATCTGCTCGACGCGGTCCTTCGGCAGGAAGCCGGTGAGGATGCGTTCGGTCGACTCGACATTGCCCATCAGCGCGCCGGCCGAGGACATTTTCGAGACGAACTCGACGAGCATGTTCTCGACCATCTCGGACTCGATGTTTCCGAGATTGGACATTGCGTGGGAGATGTCGCGGATCTCGTCCTCGTCGAGCTGCTTCCAGATCGCCGCGCCGTGCTGTTCACCGAGCGCAAGCATCAGGATCGCAGAGCGTTCCGGGCCGGTGAGGACCCGTTTCGTCGGGATGCGGGTGGCGAGGGCGTTAGGAGCCATGGCGGTCTATCACGTGGCCGGCGCGGGTTCCGTCAGCCACTGACGGATGATCGCGACGGTTTCTGCTGGATTGTTCTCGGCGAGCTCGCCGACGCGCTGGAGCGATTCCTGGGCGATCTTGCCGTTGACCTGGGCGAGATCGATCATGCGTGCGGTCGGGTCCGGCGGCGGCAGGGCGCCGACCGGAGCGTCGGCCGCGGGCACGCCCTCGATGGCAGGCGCGCTGGGGAGCGCCGCGGTCTGTTTGGCGTCGGGCGCCAGGATCTTCTTCACCATCGGCCGGACGACCATCAGGAGGACGAGCATCGAGACGATGAACAGGATCGCCTGTTCGACCAGCCGCATCAGGTCGTCCTTGGTCAGGCCGAGAATGGCCGAGCCGGCATTGTCGTTGATCGGCTGGACGCCCGGCGGTTCGGCGAAGCGGAGATTGACGACTTCCACCTGGTCGCCGCGACCCTGGTCGAAGCCGATGGAGGTGCGGACGAGGGCGGCGATGCGGTCGAGTTCGTCCTGCGAGCGCGGGGCGTAGGTGATGTTGCCGCTCGGATCGCTCGTATAGACGCCGTCGACGAGGACGGCGACAGTGACGCGTTTCACCCGACCGGCTTCCTGCACCTCGGTGCGGGTGGTGCGGGAAATCTCGTAATTCGTCGTTTCCTGGCTCTTCGAGCTCTTTTCGCGGGTGGTGGCATTGCCGCTGTTGGCGGCCGCGTTCGGCAGTTCGTTGCCGACGGAAACGGACTGCTCGGGATTGCCGCTCTCGGCTTCCTCTTCGTTCGTCTGGGTCGAGCGGACGACGCGGCTCTCGGGATCGAAGGTGTCGGCGGTGTTGGTGACGCGGGTGTAGTCGAAGGTGGCGTTGACCTCGGCGCGGGCGCGGCCGGAACCGACCACGCGCTCGACGATGTTCTGGACCTGATCCTTGAGGCGCTTCTCGAACGCCGTCTCGCGTTCCTGTGCGCCGTTGGGCATGCCGTCCTGTATGTCGGAGCCGTCGGCCAGGAGCGCGCCGCGCTCGTCGACGATCGAGATTGACTGCGGCTCGAGCCCCTGAACGGCGGAGGCCACGAGGTGGAGGATCGCCTTCACCTGGCCGGAGCCGAGCTCGCCCGAGACGCGCAGCACGATCGAGGCGGAGGGCTTCGGCGCGTCCTTCGCGAAGAGCGGGCGTTCCGGAACGACGAGATGGACGCGGGCGGCGCTGACGCGGTCCAGCGAGCGGATCGAGCGGGCGAGTTCGCCTTCGAGGGCGCGGAGGCGATTGACGTTCTGCAGGAAGCTCGTCGACGACAGGCCGTCGCCCTTGTCGAAGATTTCCCAGCCGACGCCGCCGCCTGTCGGCAGGCCCTGCTCTGCGAGCTTCATGCGGACCGAGGCGACCTGGTCGGAGGGAACCGAGATCGTCGAACCATCGCGGCTCGCTTCGTATTTGATTCCCTGCGCCTCGAGTTCTTTCACCACCCCCGCGGCGTCGGACATTGCGAGGTCGGAGAAGACCGGAACCATGTCCGGCTCGGTGACGCGGATGGCGATGAAGGTGAAGAAACCGGCCAGACTGAGCGCGACGGCGCCCATCGCGAGCAGGCGCTGTGCCCCAAGGCCTTTCAAAAATTCGAGAAAGCCACTCAAAAACCTGCCCCGCGCCCCACGTCCGCACCCGGACGACACCGGATACCCGGCAGAAATTGCCGAGTGTCGGTAAACGGCTGGTTAACGGGGGCGTTAATCGGGGTTGGGCAGTTCAGGGCGCTTACAGGGGAGATAAGTTAAGCAAAAATAAAAACGCCGGATCTTGAGACCCGGCGTCAGTAAAATTTGAGTAATCTTGGTTGACCGGCGTTAACGCTCAGCCAACCCGGTACTGCTGGATACGGGTCGTCCGGAGGCCGGCCAGACCGTGGCGGTCGATCGACGCCTGCCAAGCCAAAAACTCTTCCACCGTAAGGGTGTAGCGCTTGCAGGCATCCTCAAGACTCAGCAGGCCGCCGCGCACGGCGGCAACCACCTCCGCCTTGCGGCGGATGACCCAGCGTTTCGTGTTCGACGGGGGCAAATCCGCAATCGTCAACGGACTTCCGTCCGGTCCGATCACGTATTTCACCTTGGCACGCGGCAGTTCGGTCATGGGATACTCTCAACAAGACTGACCAAAGTTTCCATGCACCGTAATGCCTGCACTTTAACATTTGCCTAAGCTCAAAGTTGAAGGAGAGCATCATCCAGAAACGGATTGGCAAGGTCTGGGGCAGGCTCGCTGCGAATGCCGTCGGCATGTCTTGCCGAACCCGGAAGTTTTTGCCCGGCGGGATCGCCGCAGCCGATTCAGTCTCGTAAAAATATCTAGCAATCACAGCTAGTTATCTGGTTGGCATAAATGGAACGAGCCTTGCGTCATGCCTTGTGAGCAGAGGGCCGCCCATGGCAACCGCATCAGTCGATTTCTTTCAGGTCGCAGGCACGAAGCCGGTTACTCCCGGTCAGGCAACGAGTGCGCCTTCGGGCGCGAGCGGGGCCGTTGAGGCATTCGAGCAGATCGTTGCGTCGCTCGGAGGGCAGGCGGGAATCGTTCCGGACGGCGCCGTAGTGGCAGGGGCGGAGCTTTCAAGCGTCACGGCGCAGTCCGCGAAACTCTTGGCGCCGCGTCCGATGGTCAGCGCCGACGTCGAGAAGGCGATGACGGCGGGGCTTCTGGTCGACGCAGCACCGGTCGATGGTGTTCCGGTGGATGGTATCCTGCCGCCCATGACGGGCTCGGATGTGCCGGCGGTCCCGGTCGAGATTGAAGACGTGGCCAGCGAAGCCGATGACGGTGCGCCGGACGGTATCGCCTCGACGGACGGCGATGGGCTCGAGGGCGACGGCGATCCAACCCTCCTTCTGGCGGCAGCCGTCCCGGTGCCGGTCGTCCCGGTACCTGTCGTTATTTCACCCAAGCCGGCGACGGCGACGGGCGAAGGCATTGAGCCAATAACCGCCACGCCGAGTGCGCCGGTGGCTGCGCCGGAACTGCCCGTTGTGCCGCAACCGGCCGGAACGATCGTCCCCGTGGACGGCGAGCCCGTCGAACCCTTGATCGAAGGGCGGGCGGCGACAGCGGCTCCCGCTCCGGACCAACCCGTTTCGAAGGATCAGTCGGGTCTGGTCCCGGCTAAGGATGTTGCCGCTTCCGCGCCGCAGCCTCAGGGGAATCCCGCTCCTGCGCCAGCCGTGACGTCGGTTCCGATTGCCGATGCCGATGCGACAGAGCCGTCCATCGTGCCGGTGGCTGGCCCCGTTGCCAGCGCCGCGCCGGTCCAGACACGTCCGGCCGCGAACGTCGCGGCTTCGTCCACACCCGCGCCCGCTGATGCCGCCGCCATCGCCAATGCAGCGGGCGTCACTAGTGTGAAGGGCACGACGACGCCCACCGCTAACGATCAGTCGGCCGCGCCGACGACCGGCGCAGCCGACGAGATCGTGACAGCCACCGATGCCAAGCCTGTGGCGCCGGTAATCGCAGCCCCCGTCGCAGCAAAGCCGGTCGAGACCGTTGAGATGACGGCGACGACCGCCAAGGCGCAGGCGGAAGCGGTGGCGGCGATCGCTCCCGAAACGCCGAAGCCGGAGGCCAAGGACGCGAAGCCCGTACCGTCGCCCGCTCCGCAGCCGGTCGATGCCAAGGCCGAGACAGACAGGCCGGCCGATGTGAAGAGTGCGGACCAGCCGCAGCAGACGGCGAAGAGTGAAAAGCCGGACGACAGTCAGGACAAGCCGGTCGCCCAGGCGAACGATAAGCCCGTCAGCCATGCCGACAAGAACCAGACCGTCCAGCAGATGACTGACGCCAAGCCAACCGTGGTTGATGCGGTGGCACGCCTGAACGCGCAGACGCAGGCCCAGGCCGCCGTCGCCATCCCGGCGCTTGCCGGCGAGATCGCCAGCCGGGTGAAGAAAGGGTCGAGCCGCTTCGAGATCAGGCTCGATCCGCAGGAGCTCGGCCGCGTCGATGTCCGTGTCGACATCGACAAGAACGGCACCGTCCACTCGCGACTGATCGTCGAGAAGGCCGAGACGCTCGAACTCCTGAAATCCGACCAGCGCGCGCTCGAAAGGGCGCTCACCGATGCCGGCTTCAAGACCGACCAGGGCTCCCTGAGCTTCTCTATGCGCGACGACCGCGGCGCGCAGCAGCAATTCCAGCAACAGCGCGCTCTCTGGGAGAGCGCAACCCAATCACCGATCACTGAGGAAGAGCCGGCGCGCCTTGCCGCCGAAACCGCCTACCGCGCACCCCCGCGCGCGGACGGCGGGCTCGACCTGCGAGTGTAAGGAGTAAACGACCATGGCAGTCTCAAGCGTTGGATCATATTCGCTGACGGGCAACAGTGCCGCCAGCGGAAGCTCGGGTGCCCGCATCGCGGACAACTTCAATCAGTTCCTGCAATTGCTGACGACCCAGCTGCAGAACCAGAACCCGCTCGACCCGCTGGACACCAACCAGTTCACCCAGCAGCTCGTCCAGTTCGCGGGTGTGGAGCAGCAAATCCAGACCAACGACACGCTGACAGCATTGCTCGCCACTTCTGATGCGACACGGCTTTCCAGCGCGGTCTCGTTCATCGGCAAGCAGGTCGTGGCGGAAGGCCGCACCACGCTGCTCGACGAGTCGAACGCGACCTGGCTCATCAATTCCGAAAGCGCCGCCCCGACCTCCAAGGTCATCATCAAGAACGCCGACGGCGAGCAGGTCTATTCGCAGAATGTAAGCCTGGCCAAGGGCGACCAGATGTTCACCTGGAACGGCATGACCACCGACAACCTGCCGGCGCCGAACGGCTTCTATACGATCACCGTGGTTGCGCAGGATGCCGCCGGCAAGGCGGTGACGACGTCCACGGACATCCAGGGCCCGGTCACCGGCGTGGAGCTCGAAGACGGTCAGCCTGTGCTGAACGTCGGCAATATCCGCATCAAGCTCAGCGACGTGAAGAACATCGTGAACGGCTCGACCACACCGCCGACGGAAGACGACGGTGATACCGGTGATGACACCGACACCACGCCCGACGCCTGATCGGACTGGAACCCGAGGCGCTAAGGGCCTACATTCGCCGGGCGCGGTGCTATAGACCGCGTCTGGTGACCACAGGCATCCCTTCGGCAATGCGTTTCGATCTCGATCTTCCCGGCCAGCCGGCGAACCACCGCGTCGTGGTGGCGATGTCAGGTGGCGTGGATTCATCGGTCGTCGCCGCACTCCTGAAGCGGGAAGGCTACGATGTCGTCGGCGTGACGCTTCAGCTCTACGACCACGGCGCCGCCATCCATCGCAAGGGTGCCTGCTGCGCCGGCCAGGACATCCACGATGCCCGCCGCGTCGCCGACGCCATCGGCATTCCGCACTACGTCCTCGATTACGAGGCGCGCTTCCGCGAAAAGGTGATCGACCGGTTCGCGGAAAGCTATGCGATCGGCGAGACGCCGATCCCGTGCGTCGAGTGCAATCAGAAGATCAAGTTCGCCGACCTGCTCGACACCGCCCGCAATCTCGGTGCGGCTGTGCTGGCGACCGGCCATTACGTCGCCTCGCGCGCTGCGCCGGAGGGTGGCCGCACGCTGCTCCGCGCCCGCGATCCGGAGCGCGACCAGAGCTATTTCCTCTATGGCACGACCCGCGATCAGCTCGACATCCTGCGCTTTCCGCTGGGCGACCTGACCAAGACGGAGACCCGCGACATCGCCCGCGAGTTCGGCCTGCACATCGCCGACAAGCACGACAGCCAGGACATCTGCTTCGTGCCGTCGGGCAGCTATTCGGACATCGTCGGCAAGCTGAAGCCGGAAGCCGGCGAGCCGGGCGAGATCGTTCATCTCGACGGCCGTGTGCTCGGCCGCCATCACGGCATCATGCACTACACGATCGGCCAGCGCCGCGGACTCGGTATTGCCGCGCGCGACCCGTTGTTCGTGGTCGGTCTCGACGCCGCGGCACATCGCGTGATCGTCGGGCCGCGCGAGGCGCTGGCAACCAGGACGCTGACCCTTCGCGACGTGAACTGGCTCGGCGATGCCGACCTCGACGCGCTTCCCGCCGAGGGCTTGGATGTCTTCGTGAAGGTGCGCTCGACTCGTTCCCCGCGCCCGGCGCTTCTGCGTCAGGTTGGCGGCGAGATCGAGATCTCGCTTCTCGATCCCGAAGAGGGCGTCGCGCCCGGCCAAGCCTGCGTGATCTACGACGCGGACGACGGGCAGGCAAGGGTGCTCGGCGGCGGCGTCATCAAGGCCGGCACGCGTGTCGCTCCCGCGAAATCCGAACTGGCAGTCGCGTAAAGCCAAATGACCGTTCAGTATGACCTGGAAGGCCAGCAGCGCGTCTATGAGAAATGGGCGCCGATCTATGACGCCGTCTACAACAGGTTCCTGACCGACGCGCATTCGAAGACCTCGACCGCGGCGGCCGCCTGCGGACGCGACATCCTGGAAGTCGGCGTCGGTACGGGGCTGATGCTCCGCTATTACCCATCCGACCGGAACGTGATCGGCGTCGACCTCTCGGTGCACATGCTGGAGAAGGCCGTCGAGAAGGTCCGCGATCTCGGTCTCGGGCATGTGAAGCTTCTTGCCAGCATGGACGCCTGCCGGCTCGGCTTTCGCGACGAGAGCTTCGATGCCGTGGCGGTGCCTTTCGTCATCACGCTCGTGCCGAATCCGGAATCGGCCCTCGACGAGATGCGCCGGGTGCTCAGGCCGGGCGGCGAGATCGTCGTCACCTCCAAGCTCGGCGTCGACAAGGGCCTCCAGGCCTGGGCCGAGGAGAGGCTCGCCCCGCTGATGGGCAGGATCGGCTGGAGCTCGCACTTCAAGGTGTCGCGGCTGGAGCAATGGGCGGCGCGGCATCCGGACATGCAGGTGGTCGAAGTCGCGCCGGTGTTCCCGGCGGGGTTCTTCAAGCTGGTTCGGATCAGGAAGAGGTAGGGCGCCTCCCTCCCCTGAATGGAGCGGGCGGACTCGCGAAGCGAGCCAGGTGGGGTGATGGCCTCTCCGTATGGCAGAAAGCTGGGATAGGCCCAGCCCCCGCCCGGGTTCGCGCTGACGCGCGACTCGGCCCTCCCCACAGTGGGGAGGGAGAGCACCTCGCCTAGGCCGCCCCCAGCAGCGCCGTTCCGCCTTCCCAGATCAGCTTCAGCCCGACGGCCGTCAGCAGCAGATAGATGAATTTGTAGAACGGCTCGGCCGGAACGCGCCGCACCAGGAGTACGCCAGCCCAGGTCGAGGCGATGGCGAGCGGCAGCAGGACGGCGGTCGTCGTCACGTTCTCGGTGGTGAACTCGCCGAGCGCCATGAAGGCCGGGAATTTCAGCCAGTTGACGATGCCGAAGAAGGCGTTGGAAGTGCCGACGAAGGTGTCGCGCTCCAGCTTTTGCGGCATCACGTAGATCTGGAACGGCGGCGCTCCGGAATGGGCGATCATCGAGGTGAAGCCCGAGACCGTGCCCCAGAAATAGCCGGCGAGGGAGCCGCCCTGCTTCGGCGGCATCTGCGGCCGGAGGAGATAGCGTAGCGCGAAGGCGGCCGCGATCAGGCCGAGCGCGACGTTGAACGCGGCCATTGAAACCCTGGATGCCAGGAGATAGCCGAGCAGGATGCCGACGATCGCGCCCGGAACGAGCAGGACGAGGTTGCGGCGGTCCCATTTCTTCCAATAGGCGCCGACGCTGATGACGTCCTGAACCATCATGATCGGCAGGAGGATCGCAGCGGCCTGGACCGGGTCGATCGCCAGCGCCATCAGCGGCAGGCTGACCGTGCCGATGCCCGCGAAGCCGCCTTTGGCGAGGCCGACCAGAATGACGGCCGGAATGGCGGCGAGATAAAAGGTGGGATCGGTGATCATGACGGGCGCGGGAAAGCGCGCTCCATAGCACAGGATTGCGAGGGCGCGCCCGGACTTTCGGGCATCAGGCGGGCAGGGAGGCCATCGCCATCAGCCGGTCGTTCAGGCTGCGAGCGGTGGCGCGGAAATCGTCGAGACGCGGCCTGACTTCCAAGGCGAGCTGCTCGGCCCGCTGTTCGCCGATCGAGTTGACGAGGTCGGCCCAATATTCCGGGATGCGCCTCCAGTCATCGACCGTCGAGTGGGTGATTTCCGGGTGGAACTGCACGCCGTATGCATGGCGGCCCCAGCGCATGGCCTGGACGGGTGTGTGGGCGTTGTATGCGAGCACCTCGGCGCCTTCCGGAAGTTTCGACACCTCGCAGCCGTGCCATTGGAAAGTCTGGAGGACCGAGGGGAATTGGCCGAAGAGCGGATCGCTTTTGCAGGCCGGCGAGAACTGGACCGTCGCGAGGCCGACTTCCGGCCGCTCCATCAGGGTGACAGTGCCGCCGAGTGCGTCGGCCAGCAATTGGTGGCCGAGGCAGATGCCGAAATAGGGCTTGCCGAGATCGCGCACCCAATGCCGGATGGCGGCCTTCTCGGGGACGAGCCAGGAATGCTCCTCCTCGTTGAAGACGTTCATCGGCCCGCCCATCACCGCGAGGAGGTCGAACGCCGAGAAATCCGGGATCGGATCGCCGTGATCGAGTTCGACCGTGGTGATCGTGTGGCCGGCTTCGGCCCAGAACTCGGCGAAGACGGCCGGATGTTCGCTGACGAGGTGCTGGAAGACGAGAATGCGCATCGATCCTGCATCATGGCGCCTCGAGGCGCCGCGCGGAAGATCGATGCGCGTCTGGCTGGTGTTCGCTCAGTGCGCACCTGCGGCGCTCGCCTGGCCCTTCCTGGCGAACAGGATCGCGACGGCGGCAATGGCCAGGATGACGCCAATGACGGCGAAGGTGTCGCTGAAGCCCATCACGAGCGCCTGCCGCCTCACCGTCTTGCCTAGGGCGATGATCGCCTGGTGCTGCGCGGTGGCCTGATCCGAGACGCCGTGCGCCATGAAGTAGTTGGTCATCTGGTCGATGCGGGTACGGACCTCCTCGCGGAACGGCGTGACCGACTGGCCGATGATGTTCGAATGGAACTGCTCGCGCTTGGTGATGATCGTGCCGAGCGTCGCCGTGCCGACCGCGCCGCCGAGATTGCGGAGCATGTTGGACAGGCCTGATGCGTTCGCGGCGTCCTTCGGCTGGATGTTCATGATCGAGATCGCGGTCAGCGGCGTGATGACCATGGACTGGCCGATGGCGCGGACGATGTTCGGCCAGAACAGCTGGTCGCCGGAATAGTTCAGCGACATGTGGATGTTCATGAAGCAGGAGACCGCGAACAGGGCGATGCCGACGAAGGTGATGTATCGGACGTCGAAGCGCTTCATCATCATCGGGACGAGCGGGATCAGCAGGATCTGCGGCAGGCCGGTCCAGGCGAGCACCATGCCGATCTGCTCCGCATTGTAGCCCTGCACCTGGCCGAGATATTGCGGCAGGACATAGACCGATCCGAACAGAGCGAAGCCCACGAGGATGTTCGCCAACGTGGCGACGCCGAAATTGCGGTTCTTCAGGAGCCTCAGATCGACGAGCGGCTTCTCGATCTTGAGTTCGATCCAGATGAACGCGGTCAGGAACACCACGGCGATGATCGCCAGCTGGACGATGAACGGCGACTGGAACCAGTCGTCCTTGTTACCCTCTTCCAGCAGGGTCTGCAGGGCGGAGAGGCCGACCGCCATCGTGGCGATGCCAAACCAGTCGCCTTCCTTCAGTAGGCCGAGCTGCATCGGCTCGCGCTCCAGCGTCAGATAGAGCGCGGCGACCATCACCATGCTGGGGATGGTGTTGATGAAGAAGATGGTCTGCCAACCGTAGTTCTCGGTCAGGTAGCCGCCGATGGTCGGGCCGATCGCCGGGGCGAAGGTCACCGCGAGCGCGAACATCGCCAGACCGACGGGCTGCTGCGACTTGGGCAGGCGGGTCGCGACCATGGTGAAGGCCATCGGGATCAGCACGCCGCCGGCGAAACCCTGCAGGCCGCGCAAAACGATCATCTCGCCGAGAGTGCTCGCGGAGGCGCAGGCCATCGAGAACAGCGCGAACGCGATCGTGCTGGCGATGATGTAGGTCTTGAACGAGAAGACGCGGCTCAGATAGCCCGTCAGCGGGATGACGATGATCTCGCCGATGAGGTACGAGGTCGAGATCCAGGCGCCGTTGTCGACGCCGGTGCCGATGCCGCCCTCGATATCGAGCAGCGAGGCATTGGTGATCTGGATGTTGAGGATCGCCATGAACGCGCCGATCGAGCCGGCGATGATGGCGATCCAGGTCGAGATGCTGGCCTTGTCCTCGGCGGATGGAGTCCGGGAGGCAGGGACGGCGGCGACGGTTGCGTTTGACATGACCCAGCTCCTTGCAAGCCGGGCGCGCGGGTTACCGCGCGTCCGCCACGGCCTTTTCGATTGAGACCTTGGTGTTGATGGTCGGCACGACCGACATGCCCGGGCGCAGATCGCCCGAGAGGTTATGGCCTGGGTCGAGCACGATCTTCACCGGGACGCGCTGGACGACCTTGGTGAAGTTGCCGGTCGCGTTGTCCGGGGGCAGCAGCGCGAATTCCTGGCCGCTGGCGGGTGCGATGCTGTCGACATGGCCCTCGACGGTCGCGCCGGGAAACATGTCGACGTCGACCTCGACCTTCTGGCCGGGCTTCACGTCGGTGAGCTGCGTTTCCTTGAAGTTCGCGACGATGTAGGCGCCCGCGACCGGGACGACCGCCATCAGCTGCGTGCCGGCCTGCACATACTGGCCGACGCGGAGCGTGCGGTTGCCGACCACGCCGTCGACCGGAGCGGTGATCTGCGTATAGGAGAGATTGAGCTCTGCCTGACGCTGAACCGCCTCGTCGTGGGCGACGGTGGCTTGCGCCTGGGCGAGGTCGGCCTTGATCAGGTCGACCTGCTTCTCCGCGGCGGTGAGCGAGGCGGTGTCGCGATCGATAGTGGCGCGGGCGGCAATGATCTTCGACGAGGCCGCCTGGGCGTTCTGCACCGTGCCGTAGCCGGTCTTGGCGAGATTCGTATAGCGGTCGTTGTCCTGCTCGGCGAATGTGGCGTTGGCCTTGTCGACCTCGACGGTCGCGCGGGCGGTGTCGATCACAGACTGTTGGGCGTCGAGCTGGGCCTGCTTGCTGACGACGGCGGCGCGCGCCGCCGCGACGTCCGCCTTGGCCTGGTCGAGCGCGACGCGGAAGTCGCGGTCGTCGATCCGGGCCAGGACTTGGCCGGCCTTCACCGTCTCGTTGTCACGAACAAGGACCTCTCCGATATAGCCGGAGACCTTCGGGGCGATCGTCGTGTTGTCCGCCTTCACATAGGCGTCGTCGGTCGAGACCTCGAAGCGGCCGACCGTCCAATAATCGTGGCCCCAATAGCCGACGCCGAGAAGTGCGGCGACCGCAACTCCCGCAAGCGCCATGCGCCGTAACGAGTGCTTCGGGCGGTCTGTTTCCTGGGGAGTGGTCGGAGCGGCAGCCTCGGCCAGCTTTTCAGCGGGGATATCGGGCACGGCCTTTTCGGGCGGGATGGCGCGGTCGGCGGAAATTTGATCCTGATGCTTGCTCATCGGTTCAGCTCCTGCAGGGCTCCGGTTCCAGCCGAGTACTGCAATTAGGAAACTTGATATTTTCCAAAATAGTGCCTAGATAGGTTCTGTCAACGGGAATTTGGAAAATAGTTATGGGACAAATTCAGGAGACGATCCGGCGTTCCCGCGGGCGTCCGCAGATCAGGTCTGACGAGGACACAATGCTCCTCATCCTCGACGCGGCGGATCGCGAATTTCAGCTTAACGGCTATGCCGGCACGAACATCAATTGCGTCGCGCAGCGGGCGGGCGTTTCGACCAAGACGCTCTACAAGCTCGTACCGAACAAGGCCGAGCTGTTCGAGGCCGTGATCCGTCAGCGGATCGGCCGCTTCCTGCTCGATGTCGACGGCGTGGTGACCGACGATCTCGATACCGAGGAGCAGCTGGAGCGCATCCTGTTCGCCTTCGGCGTGCTGACGCTCAGCGAGGAGACGATCGCCATCAACCGCCTGGTGATCGGCGAATGCGAGCGCTTCCCCGAGATCGCGCGCGCCTTCTACCAATCGGCGATCGTGCCGGTGAACGGTGTCATCGAGGACTGGCTGAACAAGCAGAAGGCGAAGGGAACGCTACGGGTCGACGACGTCCACATCGCCTCCGGCATGCTGCGCGGCATGATGATCATGGAGCCGCAGCGAACCGCGATGATGGGCCAGCGTTCGGCGCCGCACCGCGACGAGATCGCCTTCCGCGCCAAGCAGTGCGCGGAGGTCTTCTACAACGGCTGCAAGGCGTGACGGAGCGCGACAGGCGCTAAAGGTCTCGGGACCGACCTAGGGAAGGCCCGTCACGGTGTCGCCCTTGGGACGCGCAGCGAGCGGCTGCCGTCCGGTGAGGGCGTACTGGATGTTCTCGGCGAGATTGGTCGCATGGTCGCCGATGCGCTCGAGGTTCTTGGCGCAGAACAGCAGGTTGGTGCACTGACCGATGCTGCGGGCGTCCTCCATCATGTAAGTGAGGAGTTCGCGGAAGAGAGCGTTGTAGAGCTCGTCGATCTTGACGTCGCCGAGCCGGACCGCCTCGGCCGCTTCGGCGTCGAGACGATCGAATGCGATGAGCACCCGGGATAGCTGCTTCTGCACCGCCGCCGCCAGCCGCTTGAGGCTCGACGAGATCGCCATCTGCGAAAGCGCGTTGTTCTCGCTGGTGACCCGCGCGGCGATGCTCTTTGCGAGATCGCCAACACGCTCGAGATCGCTCGCCATGCGCATGCAGGCGATCACATGCCTCAGATCGCTCGCGACCGGCTGGCGCCGGGCGATGATCAGGATCGCGAGATCCTCGATCTCGATCTGCATCTGATCGATCGACAGATCCTGATGGACGGCGCGCTGCCCGAGGGAAACGTCGCCGGTGCGAAGCGCGGTTATGGCATTCTCGAACAGATGCCGGGCGAGATCGCCCATCTCCTGGATGCGGCTCGTCAATCCCAACAATTCGTCGTCGAATGCCCGGCTGGTGTGATCCAATCGATGCTCCCCGGTCGTTCGCGAGCAGTTCCGCAGTCGCCCGCTCCATATCAAGGGAAAAGATGACAGATATGTAACGCTAGGCGGAACACGCGTTCCTGCTCCGGCCGCATTGTCTCCCGTATCGGGCCGCCTACCCACTAGACCTCCGTATGAACTGACCCAATCGAAAGCGTGGGTTGGCAAGCCGAGCGTACGATTCCCACGGATGTCGCCGGCCGGCAATCTGGTGTCCGCCGGGGCCGACGGGCTGTCATCAGAGGGAAAGTCTCATGTTCAGGGAAACACTGCGGAGCCGCTGGAATCGACTATTCGGCACCTTGAGGCCGGGTCGCGGAGAATCCGTCGCAGAGGCCGAACAGGTCGAGGCGTCGCTGGACGCTGTTTTCGCAGCCATCCAGGCCGCGGCCGCCAAGCGTCCCGATCGCCAAGGCTGATATCCCCAATCCGCAGGAGACCGAACATGATAAACAGACGCACGTTCTCGCTTGGTATCGCCGCGGCCGCCGCGACGTCGTTGATCGCGAATTCGGTTCGCGCTCAGTCAAAGTCCCCGATAACAAATGTCGTCCTGGTACACGGCGCCTATGCCGACGGCTCCTGCTGGCTTGACGTGATTCAGCGCCTCCAGGCCGCAGGCCTCAACGCTTCGGCAGTCCAGAACCCGTTGACCTCGTTGGCGGACGATGTCGAGGCAACGCGCCGGATCCTGGATCTTCAGGACGGTCCGACCATTCTCGTGGCGCACTCATGGGGCGGCATGGTCATCAGCGAGGCCGGTGTTCATCTGAAGGTCGCCGGGTTGGTCTACATCGCCGCAAGGGCGCCCGACGCCGGAGAAGATTATACCGCGCTGGCCGCCAAATACCCGACCCCGCCAGCGAGCGCGGGTCTCGTCAAGGCCGGAGGTTTTGCCGAACTCAGCGAGGAAGCGTTCCTGCGGGATTTCGGTGGTGACCTGGAGCCTGCGAGAGCCAAGGCCCTGTTCGCCGTCCAGGGTCGGATTTCGGAAACACTCTTTGCCGGCCGGACGACCGAAGCGGCATGGCGATCGAAGCCCACTTGGTACGCGGTCTCCACGCAGGACCGAACCATTTCGCCTGAGCTCGAACGCTTCATGGCGGCGCGGATGAAAGCGCGGACGATCGAGATCGCGGCGAGCCACCTTTCACTGATTTCACATCCGGACGAAGTCGCCAATCTGATTATCGAGGCGACCGCGTCCGCGTGATCGCGGCGTTAGGCTCGGTCCGCTTTACGGCTGATCGCCTGTCGGAGTGATGTCCTGCTTGGTTCCCCAGATCCGAACCGGCCGGTCGATTTCATACTCTACCGTGGCCGTTATGCGCATGAGCCGCGGCTTTCCGAGCGCAGTCATAATCTCGGCATCGAGCGTGAAACCGGTGCCGTCCTGGATCGCTCGTGTACGGACTTCTTCCAGGATCTCGCGGGAGTCCTTCGTGTAGAACCCCAAGGCCTCTTCCCGGGTCACCCGAAATCCACGCGGAAGCTCGAAAAGGTCGTAGACGGCGCTGGTCCACGTCAGAGTTTCAAAGGGCAGTTGGCACTGCCAGATACCGACCCTGGCGGTGCCGGCTGGCGGCGTTCCGGCCGAACCAAGCAATCGGCCCTTTTCCAGCTTCAGTTGGTCGGCAACCGCTGCCACCGATCCGAGCGAGGGCCCAGATATTGCAAACGACCTGCCGAATCGTCGATCAAAGTCTTGCATTCGCAGACTATGACCGATGCTGAGTTTAAAATCCGTCTTAGTTTATGCCAAGCGAGCCTAAAACGCTCGAACTCCTCGCGCCAACTACCTGTCTGTTGGCGAAAGCGATTCAATAATCCGACATTCGGCGACGGTTCCGCAGCCGCACTGGTCGATGATGTTATCGAGCTCCAACTTCAGAGCTTTCAGATCCTCGATCTTGCGTTCGATATCCGACCGATGGGCATGCGCGATGGCATCGACGGCTGCGCAAGATCGGTCTCGTTCGTCCGATAGCGACATCAGTTCCCGGACCTGATCGAGCGAGAAACCAAGGTCGCGCGCTTTGCGTATGAAACTCAGCCGTCGCAGGTGAGAAATGTCATATGCGCGGTAGTTGCTGTCGGTCCGGGCTGGGGCCGGGAGAAGGCCGCTTCTCTCATAAAACCTGATCGTCTCGACCTTGGTGCCGGTTTGCCGCGCCAGATACCCGATCGTCAGAACATCGCTCAAAGCATTGACCCTGTAGTGACTACAGGCCCTATCTATTGCGCTATATCGGGAATGTCGAGGAACCCCAATGGCGGCTCTCAGCCCCTTGAAACTGCGCGTCGAGGGCATGGATTGCGGAGCGTGCGCGCTCAAAATCGAAAATGCGATGAAGCGGCTCCCCGGGGTCAGCGACATCAATGTGAGCTACGGCCAGGAAAGTGTGGCTCTCACGTTTGATGAAGACCGCACGTCCGCGCTTACCATTAAAGAGAAGATCAGAGCCCTCGGCTTCACGCCTATCAGTGAACGGAAAGATCTGGTGGCGCCCCGAAGCGCACCCGTGCTGAGCGCACGGGAACCCTGGTGGCGGGGCAAGAAAGGGCGGCTCGTAATCTTCGCGGCGGCGATGTTTGGCGCCGCGTTCGCTGCCGCGCAGATTGAGCCGCAATGGAGCCAATGGGCCTACTCCGCAGCGGCGGTAATCAGCATCGTTCCATTTGCCAGACGCGCCTTTGCAGGTGCGATTTCTGGAACGCCTTTCAGCATTGAAACTCTCATGTCCATCGCGGCCTTCGGCGCTGTCCTGATCGGCGCGGCTGAAGAGGCTGCCGTAGTCATTTTGCTATTTGCCGTCGGCGAACTGCTCGAGACGATCGCCGCCGGACGGGCTCGCGCAGGCATCGAGGCGCTCATCGACCTCGTTCCCCGTGTCGCATTCCGCGAGCGAGATGGCGTCGTCGAGCGCATTTCGGTCGATGATCTCGCACTCGGCGATATCGTAATCGTGCGGCCCGGGGATCGAGTTCCCTCCGACGGAAAAATCCTGGAGGGCTTTTCCGAGCTCGACGAAGCGCCTGTCACGGGCGAGTCGGTGCCGATTGCCAAGCAGGCAGGTGACAAGGTCTTCGCAGGCAGCATCAACACGAATGGGGAGCTTCGCGTCGAAATCAGCCACGTGGCGGCCGACAATACGATTGCTCGCATCATTCACCTCGTGGAGGAAGCGCAGGGATCGAAGGCGCCCATGGCGCGGCTGATCGACAGATTCAGTGCTTGGTACACTCCGGCCGCAATGGCCGCCGCGGCTCTGGTCATCGTTGTGCCGCCGCTTGTGTTCGACGCCGACTGGATGACGTGGGTTTATCGTGGGCTGGCAACCCTGCTGATTTCGTGTCCTTGCGCTCTGGTGATCTCGACGCCTGCCGCTATTGCGTCCGGTCTGGCGGCAGGCGCGCGGAAGGGTCTCCTCATAAGGGGCGGTGCCGCTCTCGAGATGCTCGGCAAGGTCAGAACCGTCGCCTTTGATAAGACCGGCACGCTGACTCTAGGCCGCCCTCAAGTGACCGATATCGTGCCGATTGTCGGCAATGAGGGTGACGTGCTGGCGCGCGCCGCGGCTGTCGAGCGCAACACGAGTCACCCTTTGGGCATCGCAATTGTAGAGGCGGCAACCGCGAGAGCGCTCGATATACCCGCGAGTTTCGGTGGCGCCATTGCAGTGCCGGGAAAGGCAGTCACGACCCGGCTCAAGGACGGTTTCGCCTCGGTCGGGTCGCCGCGATACGCGGCCGAGCAGACGGCGCCGGACGAGAGCGTCTCGCGGAAGATTGTCGCCCTCGAGGAGGAGGGAAAAACAGTCGTCGTGCTGCTTTCGGGAAAGCGGGTCGAGGGATTGCTCGCTCTGCGTGACGAGCCTCGGGAGGATGCTGCCGTCGGCATTGCCCGGCTCAACGCTGCTGGAATCTCCACCGTCATGCTCACCGGAGACAACCGGCGCACTGCCGACGCAACCGCTGGCAAGCTCGGGCTGGTCGCCCGGGCGGAGCTGCTGCCGGAAGCCAAGCTTCTTGAAATCGCCGATATGAAGAAGCTCGGACCGATCGCGATGATCGGCGACGGCATCAACGACGCCCCCGCTCTTGCCGCTGCTTCTGTCGGCGTCGCCATGGGAGGCGGCGCGGACGTGGCGCTGGAGACCGCCGATGCGGCCCTATTGCGAAACCGCGTTACCGGTGTTGCCGATTTGATTGAGTTGTCGCAGGCGACCCTCGGCAACATTTGGCAAAACATCGGGCTCGCGTTGGGGCTGAAGGCCGTTTTCCTCGGCACGACGCTGTTCGGCGTGACGACCCTATGGATGGCGATCCTGGCCGATACCGGCGCGACCGTCCTCGTCACTGCGAACGCATTGCGCCTTCTGCGCCTCGGTCTTTCCGTCCGCCACTCAACCGAGCGGAATCAATGACCCGCGTTTCTCGTCCAAGCATCATCATGGGGCTCTGATTGCCTGCTTAGGTCGGCCAGCGCCCACGATTGCCCTAAGCGACCAAGCGAACGATGATCTGTGTCGCTGCCTATGGCTCGATGTAAGGAACATCGCAAGACCACGGTTTATTGTCTTCGCAGACGGGTCACGGACGACTTGCCCCACCGCGGGCAAAGGCGAGAAAAGAGGAGCCTCGCCGCTCAGGCGAGACTCTGTCGAGCCCACGGCCGACGTAGACTTCCTGCAGCTCAGATCAGCTCAGCTCAGAACTGGTTTGTGAGGCGCGGGGACATAGCCCCCAACGCCTACATATGCGGCTTCGTCAGCGCCAGCGACCAGGCGCGAACACCCAGTCTCCTCCTCTCATCGACCAGCTCGGTCCGATGAACCGCCGGCCGGGGCGCGCACGCAGCCAGTAGCCGGGCACCCAGACAAAATCCCAGGCGCTGTCGCTCCAGGTCCAGTAGCCGGGCACCCAGATGAAGCCGGACCGGGCGGGAGGACGCCGTTCACGCCGAAGCGGCGGTGGACGCCGGTTCGGACGGCCGGGGCGGTTGCCAGGCCTGCCCGGTCGATTGCCAGGTCTGTTGCCGGGACGATTTCCGGGCCTGTTGCCTCCGGGCCTGTTGCCTCCGGGTCTGTTACCTTCGCCGGGGCGATTGCCCGAGCCGGGCCTGTTGCCCGGGCCGGGTCGGTTTCCGGAACCCGAGCCGCGACGACCTCCGGATCCCGGCCTGCCGCCTCCGGGCGGCCGTGGCCTGTCGATCCCCGGAGCGGGCTGCGCCTGGGCCTTGATGTCTGCCAGGCCGGACAATGGCAACATCGCCAGCGCCGCCAGCAGCGTTTCCAGGAATGAGCGTCTCGAAAGCATTGGTCACCTCCAACTCGCTGGACACGGCCCGCAGTACTCCATCCCAGCGCCGCAGATTCCGTGCGGTTAAAGTCGGCGACGAATGCAACCGCGCAGCAGCCGACGACGCCGAGAGCGAGGCAGTTCGCCGGAACGCCGGCGGCCGCGCTCACCTTGTCTGTGAATCGATGGGCGCCAGCCGCGAGGATTTCCGCGGCCGGCGGGCACGTCAGTAGTCGACCGGGTCGCGGATGAGCGGGCAGGTCATGCAGTGCCCGCCACCGCGACCGCGGCCGAGCTCGGCGCCGACGATCGAGATCACCTCCACGCCTTGCCGACGGAGCATCGTGTTCGAATAGGTGTTGCGGTCGTAGGCAACGACGACGCCGGGTGCCAGCGCGACGTAGTTGTTGCCGCTGTCCCATTGCTGGCGCTCGGTGGCGTAGGAGTCGCCGCCCGTCTCGACGACGCGCAGCTTCTTAAGGTTCAGCGCCTCGGCGACGACATCGATGAACGGCTTCGTCTCGACCGTGACGTCTACGCCGACCGGTCCGTCAGAAGGCCGCAGCGAGATCGCGTGCATCTTGTAGACGATCTCGGGATAGAGCGAGACGAGGTCTCGGTCACAGAAGGTGAACACGGTGTCGAGATGCATCGCGGCACGGAGCTTCGGCATCGCCGCGATGATGACGTGCGAGGCGCCGCCCTTTTCAAACAGCTTCGCTGCGAGCTGGGTGATCGCCTGGCGAGATGTGCGTTCGCTCATGCCGATGATGACAACCCCATTGCCGGGGACGAGGACGTCACCGCCTTCGAGTGTCGCCGAACCGAAATTCTGTTCAGGATCGCCCCACCACACATTCACCCTGCCAGCGAAATCGGGGTGGAATTTGTAGATCGACGTCGTCAGCAGCGTCTCTTCGCGCCGCACCGGCCAGTACAGCGGATTGAGCGTGACGCCGCCGTAGATCCAGCATGTGGTGTCGCGCGTGTAGAGCGTATTGGGCAATGGCGGGAGGAGATATTCCTTCGCCCCCGTCGCCTCCCGAACCATCGCAAAGTATTTGGAGCCGTACTTGTCCGGAACGTCGGTTGCCGAAAGGCCGCCGATCATGAATTCGGCAAGCTGGCGCGGTTCCAGACTATCAAGAAATCCGCGAACTTCGTCGACGAGGCCGAGGCCGACCTCGTTGGGCACGATCTGGCGGTCGAGCAGCCATTTCTTCGCATCGGGGATCGCGAGCGTTTCGGCAAGCGCGTTGTGCATTTCGACCACTTCCACTCCTCGTTCGCGCATCTTGCTCATGAAGTCGAAGTGGTCGCGCTTGGCGTTTTGCACCCACAGCACGTCGTCAAACAGAAGGGAGTCGCAATTGCTGGGGGTCAGGCGCGTATGTGCGAGGCCGGGTGCGCAAACCAGGACTTTGCGCAAGGTTCCGACCTCGGAGTGGACCCCGTAGGCGGTCTTAGACGCCGGCGTCTCTTGGGCTGGCTTATCGAGGATGGCTGACTTCGGCATGGTGCATCTCCGTTCTGTCAAATGGTGATGTAGCCAGTGGCGAGGCCGTGGATCCCGATACTGCACAGGATCATGGCCACGATGAACACGCCCCATTCGATCGGCGTGAACAACTTTCGGTTCTCCTCCCGCCGCGCCCAGAAGTAGAGGATGGTTCCCGGTCCATACAGGATCGCTGAGAGAACCAGGAACTTCATGCCGGCGGAATAGATCAGAAACAGCGTGTAGATGACGGCAAGCGCCGCAAAGATCATGTCGCGTCTGCGTTCCTGCGGCCGGGTCCCATAAGTCTCGCCGCGCATGGCCAACTGCAAGCCGTAGGCGGCGACGAGCAGGAACGGGATCAGCGCCATCACGCTGGTCAGGTTCAGCATCAGCGAGAAGGCGTCGTTCGACCAATAGGTGCTGATGACGAACAACTGGACGATGATGTTGGTGAGCCACAGCGCCGCCGCCGGCACCCGGTTCTCGTTCTGCCTCGCGAAGATCTTCGGCATGTCCTTGGTCTTCGCCGCGGCGAACAGCACTTCGGCGCAGATCAGCGACCAGGCGAGATACGCGCCGAGCACCGAGATCAGAAGCCCGATACTGACGAACACCGCACCCCAATGTCCGACAACGGCTTCGAGCACGGCCGCCATGGACGGTTGCCGCATGCCCGCGATGTCGGGTCGCTCCAACACGCCGTAAGGCAGCAGCGTCACGAGCACCATGAGCGTGGTGACGCTCAGAAAGCCGATGATTGTTGCGACGCCGACATGCGAGCGCCTCTGTGCATAGCGCGAATAGACGCTCGCGCCCTCGATCCCGAGGAATACAAATACTGTGACCAGCATGGTGGCGCGCACCTGCTCGAGCAGGCTCGTCGGAGGCATGCCTTCGCCGCCCCAGAAATTGGCACGGAACAAGTCGAGCTTGAACGCAAAGAACAGAATGAAGATGAAGACGAGGATTGGGATGATCTTGGCAATGGTGACGACGGTATTGATGAACGCCGCCTGCTCGGTGCCGCGCAGGATCATGAAGTGGAACAGCCAGATGCCAACGGACGCGACGACAATGGCGGCCACGGTGTTTCCATCGCCGAAGACCGGGAAGAAGGCGCCGAGGGTGGACTTGATCAGCACCCAATAGGAGACGTTGCCGATGCAGCTGCCAATCCAGTAGCCGAGCGCGGAGAGAAATCCCGGATAGTTTCCGAAACCTTCCTTCGCATAGGCGTAGACGCCGGCATCCAAATCAGGCTTGCGTTCGGCGAGTGCCTGGAAGACGCGTGCGAGCATGTACATTCCACTGGCGGCGATGCACCAGGCGATGATCGCACCGAAGGGGCCTGTCGCGAGTCCGAAGGTTCGTGGCAGGGAGAAAATTCCCGACCCGACCATCGAGCCGATGACCATCGCAGTGAGAACCGGAAGCTTGAGCTTCTGCTCGGTCGATGATGCCGCGACCTGATCTGCAGCAGACGTCGTCGTCATGCGCGCCTCCTCACGTGGTCAGTGAAATGGCTTTCATTTTAGAAGTATTCTATGCTTACATAGAGATAATACTCAGCATACGGCAAGCAGTAGCTGCGAAGGCCGCGATATTGGCGGCAGATACATTGACGGTCTATTCAGACTGCGCCGAACTGTACTGTAGCATATTGTCAAGTCAACATTTCATTTCACCCAACGCGTGTGCCATGATCCGCGCTCACGCAGCGCGACTGCTTGATCTGTGTGAATAGTTTCGCCGCCCATTCGCTTCGTTGAAGTCGTCGGCGCTGCGGGTTCTCGCGGGAATCCGCCTTCGGCCGCGAGGCGTGGATCGCCCTGAGGCGGTGCCGTCGACGCCAAGGTCGCCAGCCATTCAGTCCGCGGGTCGATCCGGCAGAATGTGAGCGCCGCCACGGCGATCGGCACGCCGAGCACAGTGCCAGGCAGGCCCCAGAGGTACGTCCAGAGAAAGATGGAGAAGAGCACGATCGTGGGTGAGATCGTGAGGGCGGAGCCGTAAAGGCGCGGCTCGACGTAGCTGCCGACTATCAACTGGATGGACCACATGCAGCCGAGCACGGTCGCCACGCTCTGCCAACTCTCCATCTGCACCGCCGAGATCAGGGTCGGCAACAGCGTCGCGAAGAAGGGACCGATGATTGGTATGTAGTTAAAAACAAAGGCGATGACGCCCCATTCGCGTGCGAGCGGCAAGCCGAGAGCAACTGCGAAGATCCAGACGAGCGTGCCGGTAAGAACGCTCATGAGCGTCCGGACGACCATAAAGCGTCGCCATTTTCGAGCCGTCTCGGCGCAGCCTTCGAGGATCGCCCGTGCGAGCGGTTTCCTCGGCAGTGAGCGTATCCTCGCGGCGATGGCGTCTACTTCGACGAGCCCGAGCGCCACATAGATCAGCACCACCAGAGAGAAGGTGATCGTCGCGTTGATGTGGGCCGTTAGCCGCTGGATCAAGCCCAGGACCCATCCTGCGCTGAAGTGTTCCGCCCAGATGCCGGCGACCGCTATTCCATGCCCTTCGAGCCAGTTTGCCGCGCGGTCGTAAGTTGCCTGGAACGTCTGGGCGTTCGCCATGGTCCAGCGACCGACGTGGCTGAAGGCCCAGGTGCCGACGGAAGACAGGAGGGCGAACGCCGCCAGGATGGTCAGGAGGGTGAGGACGAGAGCTGCGAGGCGCGGCAGCTTGGCCTGAAGCCAGCCTTGCAGGGGCCATGCGAGCGCGATGATGAACAGCGCCAGCATCGCGGGAGCGACCACCGCGCTCGCCAGCTTCAGCCCGCCGAGAACCATCACGACGGCGATTAGCATGATTCCTGCGGTGCTTACGGGCAGCGTCGCCATCATCCAGCTTCCAAGGTTTCGCCGGAGGGTGGCAAAACCTCGCAGAATATTCGTCTCTTGACAACTTGTCGCACCATAATAAGGTGTCAGCACCTAAAGAGACGATGCATTGGAGACGCCATGCAGTCGTCTAGAATATGCTGAATTTTGAACTGTTTATCGATTTTTATACATGTTTAAGTTAAAGTACCAATACATGCTTGGCTGACACTCTGTCTTCTTCTCTTGGACGGAGTTCATGGGACCTTGGCGGTCCGGACCTCGGCGGAGGTTGTGCAACATGGAGTCCGCAGAGTGTCCCGGTCGCTCGAGACTTTCGGTCGTCGAGAGGAGAGCATGCCATGTCAGAGCTGGTGGTCGTGGGCTTCGACAATCCGCACGATGCGGACCGCGTCTTGACTGAACTGGTCAGGCTGCAGAAGGAGTATCTCATCGATCTGGAGGATGCGGTTGTCGCCATCCGAAGCCCCGATGGGCAAACCCGCATCAAGCAAAGCATGAATCTCGTCAGGGCCGGAGCCGCCGGTGGTGGAATGACTGGCGCGATCTGGGGCGGGCTGATCGGACTCTTGCTGGCCAACCCACTCGCAGGTATGGCGATCGGCGGAGCGGTCGGCGCGGGCACGGGTGCCCTGTCTGGGAGCGCCATGGACTACGGCATCAACGACGGCTTCATTCGTTCGCTTGGTGAAACCCTGCAGCCGGATACGTCGGCACTGTTTCTGCTGATCCGCAAGGCACAGCCCGATAAGGTCCTGCAGGAGCTGTCGGGCTATCACGGCAAGATACTTCGGTCGTCCTTGTCCCCCGAGCAGGAGAAGAACCTGCAGGAGGCACTCTCGAGGGCAACAGCCTCAAGCGATTCTGTTCCGGTGGCCGAGGGGAACCTGGCCCCCGCACCGGGCTGACACCCAAGGGTCGACACGTCGCGGGCGTCGCAGCTTGCCGGAGGATGCCATGGCCGAGATACACTCGCTGCAAATATCGGCGGCCGGCGAAGAAGGCCGCAAATGGTTCTCCTTCTTGGCTCTCGGAGCAGCCTTGTTCCTGCTGGGAGTAGTGGCGCTGTTCCTGCCGCTTCTATCGACGTTCGCGGTCGGTGTGATGCTGGGCGCGACCCTCGCCGTGAGCGGCGGCATTCAGATCGTTCAGTCGTTCCAGGTGAGGAGATGGGCGGGGTTCACCTGGCATCTGCTGTTGGGGGTCGTCCAGCTGATCGGGGGAGTGCTTGTCTACGGAAACCCGTTCGCCGGTGCCATTGCGATCACCGCGGTGCTCGCCGCGACATTCATCATCCAGGGTGTGATGCAGGTTGCTCTTGGATTGAGGGTTCGACCGGAAAAGGGCTGGAGCTTGCTTCTAGGCTCCGGCGTGGTCGCCATCCTTGCCGGAGGGGTCCTGCTCGCCAAGTTCCACTTCGCTGGGCTCTATACGCCCGGCCTCATGCTCGCCGCTTCGCTGATGTTCGGCGGAGTAGCCTACGGAGCAATCGGGTGGATGGCCCGACGTTTCGGCGCTGAGCGCACTGCCGGTCGGAAATCCGGTTCATGACGAGAGATGGCCGCGGTCGTAAGACCGGCTTGCCCGGGTCAGGGTGTGCGAGGCCCGCGATCGGAAGTATCGTCACGGAGGAGCAGGCATGGACAGACGTTCATTCGTAATCGGTCTATTCGGCAGCGCCGGTCTCGTCGCGCTCGCCGCAACAGTTCCGCGTTCGGTCAGCGCACTGCCTATTGCCCCCAAAACAGTTCCCAGCGGGTCCGAAGTGATAAGTCCTCCGTCGACGGAGCAGGGCGCCGTTCAGCCGGTTTGGCACCGCGGCCGACCACATCGCCGCCGCGTCCGCCGGTCCCGTCTGGTCTGCCGCCGCTACCGCCGCCGGGGCCGCTGGGTTCGCAGGTGCCGTCGCGTGCCCTATTGGCGCTGGATCTGAGGTCGCCGCCCAACGCACGACCGCATGGTCCTCTCCTCGGAAGTCGTTGGCTGACTGTGGCGGGTCCACCATTCGGGGCGGGGCCCGGACCCGGAGTTGCGATGAGGCGACCATGACCGAAGCCGACGAACCACCGCGAAAGATCAAGGAACCTTCCTACGCCGACGGCATCGCCCCGATGCTGCTGCTGGTCGTGCTCATCGCCGGTGCGGTCGCGCTTTTCGGCCTTCAGGCCACGGAGGGACCGATACAGGTGGCGCTCATCCTCGCCGCTATGTTCACGGCCCTCATCATTCTGAAGAACGGTCATCCATGGGAGGAGATCGCCGAGGCGGGCCGCAAGGGCGTGTCCTCCGTGGTCAGCGCGATCTTCATCCTGCTTTCCGTCGGAGCGCTGATCGGCGCCTGGAACATGTCGGGCACGATTCCGACGCTGGTGTTCTATGGCATCCAGATCCTCAGTCCGAACTGGTTCTATCTCGCGAGCCTCGTCATCTGCTCCGCGATCTCGATGGGGATCGGCAGTTCATGGACGACGGCGGGGACGATCGGCGTCGGCCTGACCGCCCTGGCGACCCTTGCCGGCGTGTCGCCCGTTATAACTGCGGGGGCCGTGGTCTCCGGCGCCTATGTCGGCGACAAGCTGTCGCCGCTCTCCGAGACGACGGTCCTTGCCGCGCAACTGACGGGGAATGACGTCTACACCCATCTGCGCGCCCAGATGAAGACCTCCGTTCCCGCCTTCATTTTGGCGGCGGTGCTGTTCGGGATGATCGGCCTGATGGACGGCAGCGAGGGGGCAGGGGAGGCGGTCATCGCCTCCGAGCTCGTGGCTCTCGACGGGCTTTTCCATATCACCCCGCTGAACCTGTTGCCGCTCGTCCTGCTCGTCACCCTCTCCGTTCTCCGGGTCCCAGCGTCGCTGGCGATCATGGCCGCCGCGCTGTTCGCCGGATTGATGGCGCCGCTGCTGCAGTCCGAGGCGGTGCTGCGGTTCGTCGGGACGGACCAGACCGCCGCGCCGTGGGATTACATCAAGGGCATCTGGCAGGCGCTCGCTACCGGATACCGGACAACTTCGGGCATTGCCGAGGTCGACAGCCTGCTGTCGCGCGGCGGCATGGACAGCATGCTGAAGACGATCTGGCTGATCCTCGGAGCGCTGGTGTTCGGTACCCTGCTGGACGAATTCGGCCTGCTTTCGAAGCTTATCACGCCAATGCTCAAGGCGGCGCGAACATCGGGGCAATTGGTGGCAAGTGCCGCCGGCACCGCGATCGGGCTCAACATCATCGCAGGCGACCAGTATCTGGCGCTGGTGCTTCCCGCCCGGCTTTTCCGAAGAGAATTCGAGGCGCGCGGCCTGCCGTCCACGAACCTTTCGCGCACGCTTGCCGATGCCGGAACCGTCACCTCGCCGCTCGTGCCCTGGAATTCGTGCGGCGCCTATATGTCCGCAGTGCTGGGAGTTCCTACCCTGCTTTATCTCCCTTTCTGTTTCTTCAATCTTGCCAGTCCGCTGCTCACTGTCGTCGTGGGAGCAAGAATGCCGACGAGTGCTGCCCGAATTGGCCATAATAATCAGGTGCCGCGTCGTCCTTATACGTGAGAAAGTGTAGTCGAGTATATTTGTAAAAGAGCGCGAGGTCCAAAACGATGCTGTCTCGTCGGCAATTGATACTTGGACTGGGCAGCGGGTTTGCAGCCAGTTCGGTCGCCTTCGACCCCGTGTACGCGCAGACTGTTCCTGATGGTCGGCGGCGGAGTCCCTTCCCGTCGTGGGGTCGGCGCCCACCAGCGCCGCCAGCGCGCTACGAGGCCGTTCCGGATAATCGGCCGGGCTTCGAATGGCTTGAGGGGCGTTGGGTATGGACCGCTCGCCAAGGGCGTTGGGTATGGGTTCCGGGCCGCTGGGTCAGGAGCCGAAGGGTCCGGCTTCCAGGAGCGGGATAAAACTAGTTCAGGGAAGGACCGCCGCGTGCACCTCGATGGGATGCCGGGATTCTCGGCCTTAGGGATATCGCTTGGATGGCTCGGCTTGGTCGCAGCATCCGCTTCCGCAGCCGAAGCCCCGCTGCCCGCCGTCGGCGTAACGCCTGTCCTCGTTAGGGATGTCTCGCCCGGAACTGAATTCGTCGGGCGCGTCGAGGCGCAAAATTCGGTCGATGTCCGCGCGCGCGTGGAGGGTTTCGTGCAGGAGCGGCCGTTCCAAGAGGGGCAGCTGATCCAGCAGGGACAGGTCCTTTTCATCATCGAGACGACGGCCTACGAGGCCGCGCTTGCAGTTACCAAAGCGACGCTCGCCAGCGCGCAGGCGACGCTGCAGGAGGCCGAGCAGCGTTTCCAGCGCAATCAGGAACTTCGACGGACCAATGCCATAGCGCAGGCAACCCTGGACGAGGCGGTCGCAGCGCGCGACGTCGCGCAAGCGAACGTAAAATCGGCCGAGGCGAGCGTCCGACAGGCTCAATTGAATCTCGACTACACCACGATCAGGGCTCCCATCTCCGGGAGAGTGGGGCGGGCCGCTTTTTCGGTCGGGAGTCTGGTCGGCCCGACCTCCGAGCCTCTGGCGCGGGTCGTCCAGGTCGATCCCATCCGTGTCGTTTTCTCCGTGAGCGACCGCACGATTCTGGAACTTCGCACCCAGGCGGGAGACCTCAGCGAAGACGAGCTCTCGAAACGCTTCGTTCCGACCGTGCGATTTCCAACCGGAGTCGCCTACGAGCCGACGGGCGAGATCGAGTTCTTCGGCAACGAATTCGATCCTCAGACCGGAACCATTCCGATTTGGGCCAGGTTCGCTAACTCTCGAGCGATGCTCGTGCCGGGCCAGTTCGTGACCGTCTCCGTTCAGCGGGCAGAGCCGATGCGTCGCCCCGTAGTGCCGATCGGTGCCGTAGAGCAGGACCGAGACGGACGGTTCGTTCTCGTCCTCGAGCACGGCGATCGAGTTGGGATCAGGCGGATTCGGGTGGGCGCGCAGATCGGCCAATATTGGACGGTGGAGGAGGGGCTTGGCGGAGGCGAGAGCCTGATCGTCCAAGGCTTGCAGAATGTTCGGCCGGGGACCGTCGTTCGGCCCATCGTTTCGGAGAATGCCGCCGATAACGATGCTCCAGTGGCCGGGGCGGGCGGCCCATGATCTCATCCTACTTTATCGATCGTCCACGCTCCGCAGCCGTGATTGCCATCGTCATGACGCTAGCGGGCCTTATCGCCCTCACACAGATCCCGGTCGCCCAATTCCCGCAGATAACGCCGCCGGAGGTCCAGGTCACCGCCAATTATCCGGGCGCCAACGCCAGCGTCGTCACCGACAGTATCGGTGCCCCGATAGAGGACCAGGTGAACGGCGTGGAAGACATGATCTACATGTCGTCCTCTAGCAGCAACAACGGCACGTACACGCTGACGGTGACCTTTGCCGTCGGCACCGATCCTGCGATCGCTCAGGTCAATGTCCAAAACCGCGTGGCGCTCGCCTTGCCGCGGCTTCCGCCGGCGGTCACCCAGACAGGTGTCTCGGTCCGCAGCCGATCGACGAGCATGCTGATGGGTGTGTCCATCTATTCGCCCAGGGGCACGCGGGACGAGATATTCATCAGCAACTACGCCTCGATCAATGTACGTGACGCCATTGCCCGGATACCCGGCGTTGGCGAGGCCACGGTTTTCGGTCCGCTGTACAGCATGCGGATCTGGATGAATCCGGATCGGATGCAGTCGCTCGGGATCACCGCAGCCGATTTGGTTTCCGCGATCCAGGCCCAGAATGCGCAGGCATCCGCCGGTCAACTGGGGTCCCCACCCGCCGATGTAGGCCAGCAACTTCAACTGACCGTCATGGCGCGCGGGCGCCTCGCCAGCGCCGAGGAATTTGGGAGCATCATTGTCCGGACGAACCCGAACGGGGCGATCGTCAGGGTGCGCGACGTGGCCCGGGTGGAACTCGGCGCACAGACCTACGACACGAGAACGCGGTTCAATGGTCAGCCCAGCGCAGCGGTCGTCGTCTACCAATCGCCCGACGCCAACGCACTGGCGGTGTCGACAGCGATAAAAACTGAGCTGGAACGCCTGGTCTCCCAATTTCCCGACGATCTCGCCTACGCCATCGTATTCGACACGACGTCCTTCGTGACCGAGGCGATCCGAGAAGTTTTCGTGACGCTCCTTATCACATTCATCCTCGTCGTGCTGGTCACCTATGCCTTCTTGCAAGACTGGCGGGCCACCCTGATTCCCGCTTTGACCATTCCCGTGTCCCTTATCGGGGGCTTCGCCGTCCTCTACGCGCTCGGATACTCGGCCAACACGATCACTCTGTTCGCAATCATCCTCGCGATCAGTCTCGTCGTCGACGACGCCATCATCGTCGTAGAGAACGTGCAGCGGATGCTGAAGGAAGATCCCTCAATCGCAGTCGCCGAGGCGACCAGGCGGACAATGCTTCAAGTCACCGGACCGATCGTGGCAACGACGCTCGTTCTCGCAGCCCTGTTCGTTCCCATCGGGTTCGTCGCGGGGATAACGGGGGAGCTCTATCGGCAATTTGCCGTCACCATCCTGGTAACCATCGCCTTTTCTACGATCAATGCCCTGACGTTGAGTCCGGCCCTATGCGCACTGATCCTCAGGCGGCATGAGACTAGCTTCGCGTGGTTCCGGGCCTTCAATTTGTCGCTCGAAAAGTCGCGCGGATGGTATCTCCGCCTGCTGGATTGGCTGGCCCGTCGGCTGATCCTGTCGTCCCTCGTTCTGGTCCTGGTCTTCGCGGGTGTGTTCGGTCTGTTTCGATTGCTGCCGACGGGTTTCATACCGTCGGAGGACCTCGGCTATTTCTTCGTCAACGTTCAGTTGCCAAACGCAGCTTCGCTGGAGCGCACGGATGCGGTGCTCGATGACGTCGTCGGAATCCTGCGGCAGACGCCCGGAATCGCCGACAGCATCAGTATCGCGGGCAACAGCATGATCGGCGGCAGCGGGTCGGAATTCGGCATGGTGATCGCCGCGCTTAAGCCTTGGGGCGAACGGAATAACCCGACTGAGGCTGTCGACGGCATCATCAGCCGCCTGAGAAGCCAGTTCGTCGGACTTCCGGCCGCATCCGTTGTGCCGTTCAATCCTCCTGCGATCTCCGGCCTCGGCACGACTGGGGGCTTCGACCTTCGAGTTCAGGCGCTCGCCGGACAAACGCAGCAAGAATTGGCCGAGGTCACAAGGGGTCTCATCGTCAGGGCGAACCAGGCTCCGCAGCTTGCGGGAATCTTCAGCACCTTCACCGCCGACGTTCCGCAGGTCTATCTCGGAGTGGACCGAAAGAGAGCGGAACTTCTCGGGATCTCCGCCGGGACAATTTTCCAAACCATGCAGGCCCACTTAGGGTCCCTGTACGTCGATGACTTCAACATCTTTTCCCGCGTGTTCCAGGTCCGCATCCAAGACGAGCCGCAGTTCCGCAGCCGGGTCGAGGACATCCAGCGACTTCATGTGCGGAGCCAGACGGGGAGCCTCGTCCCTCTCCAATCGATCGTCACGACATCCACCTCGTTCGGCCCCAACACGATCAGCCGCTACAATCTGTTTCCGGCCGTCGCTGTGAATGGACAAGCTGCGCCGGGAAACAGTACCGGACAAGCACTGGCTGCCATGGAGACCGTCGCGCAAGAAAATCTGCCAGACGGCTTCGGATTCGAATGGACGGGGCTTGCCTTGCAGGAGCGTCGGGCGGGCAGCCAGACTGTAACGATCCTCGCGATGGGCATCGTCTTCGCATATCTGTTTCTCGTCGCGCAGTATGAGAGCTGGAGCGTACCCGTCGCAGTGATGCTGTCTGTGTCGGTCGCTGCGCTGGGAGCTCTGGCAAATCTGCTGGGTGCCGGGATCGACCTCGATGTTTATGCTCAGATCGGCTTGGTGCTGCTGATCGGGCTGGCCGCCAAGAACGCCATTCTGATCGTAGGGTTCGCGAAGGCCCGACGAGAAGAGGGCATGAGCATCCGCGAGGCCGCTGAAGCGGGCACTGGTCAACGCTACCGTCCTGTTCTCATGACGGCGTTCGCGTCAATTCTTGGCGTCCTGCCGCTGGTGTTGGCGACTGGCGCGGGTGCTGCCAGTCGCCGTTCCATCGGCGTCACCATCTTCGGGGGGATGGTGGCCGCAACGCTGCTCGGCGTAATCCTGATCCCCGTGCTGTACGTCATCGTGCAATCCAGCCGAGAACGACTGAAGGATCTCATCTGACCGATGCCGGGTCCCGGGTGGGCATGTCTGCGGAGCTGTCGCAAACGGTGAAAACGAATCCATCACCGGACGCGCCGGGCGGCGAACTTGTCCCAGACCTTGGAGCGCAGTCTCGGTCTCGAGCCCTTCAGCCTCCAGCTGACGAAAATCATCGCTCATCGTCGAGGACTGCCGTTACCACGTCCGGAATTTAGTTCGGGAATCCGCTTCCCTAAAAACGCACCCGGCTGTTCATTCCCGAGCTTTCATTTTCCCGCTGAAGCCCGCTACAGCATTGTAGCTGGCTCGTAGCTCGCCATTTCAGCGAAGCTGACGAACTTGCGCTAAGTGTCTGAGAGTATTGGTAGCGAGGGAGGGAAACGCCGCCGGAACTTCTAAGTCTTTGATAGAGCAGAGCCTATTGCTAGCAGATTTGCACCAAATTGCACCACCTTTTTGAGCGGTTACGACGTGAGCGCCCTGGACTGTCTCACCTATTGCTGAACGGTCATCAAACGGCGTCCTTTTCTATTCCCGCCGACGACTTCCGAGCTGTCTTCGCGCTTCTGAACGAGGATGCAGAGGAATTGCCCTCACCCAGGTCTTTGCCGGTCGACACGCCCGACAAGCTCGCCGAATTGGAGCAGCGCTACATGGATTCCCTGATGGCGACTTCGGCGACCAGGTCCTGCTATGCAGTGACGGCCTTACTGGGATGGTCTCGGATGAAGATATCGCGGCTAAGCGACAATCAGCCGGCTGCTTTGAGTGGTCGTGAACGTCTGCCGGAACACATAGTCGATGGTCACGTCGGCGAAGGCTTCGCCGCCAACAATCTCGCTTAGGGGCAAGGCGATCCCAGAAGGCTTGTCCTTAGCGGTCGCGTCGCCTGTCAAAACGACAAGCAAAATCAACCCCGTCAATCCAGCACAGACGTTCAAATTGTTGCCCCCGAGCGAGAAACACGCGCGGCGCTTATCTGCATTAGGCAACTAGCGCCTCGCGTTGATCTTCACGATGTGACCATAGCACAGGGCTAATTTCATATTGGTGCAGGGCATCCAAGACTGACGGCGCGATTTCGCGTTCATTGTCGTTCAAAAATGCGAAGGCCTGCGCCTCCTCGGGCCGTTGCTCTGACGTGTCCTGCCAGCCCATGATGAAGCTAAGGACGCTGTCTTTATTGGGATTGTTAATCGCTTTCAAAATGCGCTCTGGCGCGCTGCGCGAAGCCGGTATCGCAAAATCAAACTGATGCTGAAAGCCGCTTTTGCCCGTGAATTGAACGTTCGGAACAAAGCGAATATCTGCCAGCCTAAGCCAGTTCTCCACGTCTTCGCGAAATAGGCTTCGAACGGTTGGGCTCGCTGTATAGAATAGATCGTTGACGGCCAGCATCGATTGGACGAGGGCATGTTTTCGAGCCGAAAAATTCTGTGGCGTGGCTCTCACGCGAAGGGTCCCGCCATCCTCCTCCACGCCGAAACCACTCAATGCGAGCCGGAGCAGAGACTTGCGTTTTGGAGTGTCGAGAACGCAGCCGGACAATTCTAGATCTCTCAACGTATGGCCGTCGTCCGTCAGCTGGTAGCCAAAGTCGTCTTTGCGGGCATAGATCTGAATGAGGTCATTGTGGCGGTCAATGAAGGGCGTGGTGATCTCCACCCAGTCGGAATGTACAGATCTCAATCGGGTTCGGTCTTTCAACCACAGTCGATATTGATCGACCAGCTGTTGTACTTCGGCGATGGGTGTCACCACAGCAAGCCTCTCTCAAACGAAGGCGCCTCGACAATTTTGCAGTAATCCATGAATTCTTGCAGAGTTTTCCAGCGGTCCGCGGGGTCGCTGAAAATGCCGAGGGGCAGCGGGAACGCCCACTTATCGCCAAAGCCTTCTCTATAAAGATGGAGATGGGGGCACGCGATTTCTTCGTCGTCAGGGTTGCGGTGCGGTGCCCCGTCGATGTCCAGGCGAGCTAGAACAACAACGCTCCGTGCCCTGTTCTGATAGGTGATCTTTGAAAAGCTGATGTAGCTTCGATTGATGTCGAGGGAGAACCGCTCTCGCTTGTTTCCAATGCCTTCCAGGTCGACGGCACACTTTCCGCGGTCAGGCAGCTGAACGGAGGCGACCTCCGCATACTTCTTTGGCATTGCAAGAAGCGCATCCGCCTCCGCTTGCACCAGCTCGTCGCTCATTGTTGCCCCCATCAGTTCCGAGCCTGCGGCCAAGCCTCGCAAGGCGGCCTAGCTGCGCCACCCCTGATCTGGATAATGGCGGGTCCGGATTTTTAATCGAAGGAATGAATTTTTCGATGTGGCCGACTAACATCCATCTCGGCGGTAAGCCGTTTCTCCTCTAAATGGCGGAACGCCTTGTAGAGCTCGCGAGAGCGAGACGAACCATCCCGAGTGAAACATGTTGCAACAGCAGCCTGATGCAACTGGTCGGCACCGCTCATCCCGTTGCCTCAGCAACAAGCCGCTTTAGAAATAGTCTCAAAGCATCACCAGGATTGTCAGCATCCTCAGTGATCACTTTCACTCCCCATTCTCCGAGCACAGCTTCTTGGATGGGGTCAGGCCGAGCAAGGAAAAGGTAGGAGGCGGGTCGTTTATGCGAATGACCGGAGGCATTCCAAACTTGAGCCAGCTTGAACAACAGAAGCCGGATGTTGATGTCTGAGAGGCTGTAGCCAATGAACAGCACCGCCCGCCCTAACGTGTCAGCTCGCAGTTTGATGTCGAGGGGCGCCTCAAAAGAAAGCCGCTTGAAGTAGTCTGTTTCCGTGAGCACGATGGTGTCATCGCTCTCAAGATCTCCGTGCAGCTTGACGACCTGCACCTGTTCCTGACGCAGCCCCGGCATGTCTTTCACGTCTACGATCCGCGCGATGTCCTTACCTGCAAGAGCGAGAGAACGCTCAATGAATGCATCGTACTTGGTTGTGATCAGCCGGCTGACCAGCGTCCAGTAAAGCGGCTCGAATGTGCGCACCCCGACGTTAGTCAGCTCGAAGCTCCGCCGAACTACCGTCTCGTTTTCGTAGGCGCCGGAAGTCGGCCATCCTGTACCAGCAACGAGTCTTTGTCGTCATCGGATCGACCTCGCGCAGGTAATGTAGGCTGGCCAACGCCTGACCAGGTTGTCGAATGGTGCTTTCTTTGAACACTTTTTTTGACTGACCTGCATGTATGCGAACTTGGCAGTTGCGCCGCCCGATAAATGAAGGAGAGAGATCGTTGTGGCCCTAATCGAACTAACTCTACCGAACGAACTAGCAGAAGAGCTCGCGGAAAGCTTTCAGCAGGGACCAATCCTCGACGACCGGGGGATGCGATTTCTTACCGAGAAACAGGTGGCCAAAATTCACGGACTATCGGTGACGATCCAGGCTAATGAGCATCCGCCACCGCACTTCCACGTACGGTATGCCGGCGAGGATGCGAGCTTCAGTATCGCCGACGGAGAGCGCCTTCCGGAGGTAAGAGGGCTGGAAAAATGGGAACGCAATATCTTCAAGTGGTGGAAGGACAACCGCTGTCAGCTAATCCGTGTCTGGAACCAGACGCGGCCGCGAGATTGTCAGGTCGGTCCTATGGATGTTCCGACAGAATGCGTTGAGACGGAAGGGCAGCTGCAGGAGCCGTCGAGGTAATTAGGCGTGCCACCGGGCCCTGATGTGCTGAGCCTTGTTTTCCGACAGCATCGACACTTAAGCAGTCGGCCGGTCTCAGGCGAGGGACCGCGCTTTTTCCCTGCTCTAGGATGGGACTAGCGCGCCCTTCGCCTAACCGGCGATGATAAAATGGCTTTTGTCATTTGGGGGGGCGGGATGGATGAACAGGTCGCGCGCACGCTGAGCCGGATCACCAGTTTTGAGGATCTGGCTCAATTCGAGACAAATGTTCATCGACGCGGTGCGATGACCGACGAGATCGCGACGGCGATAACGGCTCGGTCCGCCTTTCTTGGTTTCTCTCTTATCGGCGCACGTACCGGTCTCGATCTAAGCAGCCTCACGCCGGCGGAAACGCGAATTGTCGAAGCAGTAAGCGAGTACGTCGGGGTAATGAAGCGTCACGGCAAGGACGCGACGCGGACACTCGGACAGCTCCGCAATCGGGGCCTCATAGGCTCAGCCGAAGAGGCGGTCGCGCGGGCTAATCCGACCCAGGGTTTCCGAATTCTACAGGAGGAGAACCGTCAGGATCTGTCTTATGAGCAAATTATTCTAGATCATCCAGAGGAGTTCTCGGAGCGGGCCGCGTGGTATGCGCGCCGGACATTGGGGCTGCCAAACGACAGCGAGCGACCACCCGCTAAGAACGGAAACTCCCGTCCGTCGACGGTTAGCGCAAAAAGTAATCCTGACTGGACCCGCGAGGAGCATATCTTGGCATTGAGCCTCTATATGACACTCCGGGGAAGCACATACGCCCCCGAACACCCAGGGATCATCGAGTTATCAGACAGGCTGAAGGCGCTCGCGCGTCTGCGCGGCGTGTCCGGCGCTTCGACATTTCGCAATCCCAACGGTGTGTCGATGAAGATGATGAATTTTCGCCGCATCGACCCTTCGTACACTACGGATGGTCGGGTTGGTTTGGAGAGAGGCAGCAAAACTGAGGAGGCCGTGTGGCAGGACTTTGCAAATGATCCCGCTGCGCTTGGCACAGCATCAGAGGCAATCCTCGCCGAGATCGAGGCTGGGACGGGAAATGGCGTTTCTGTAGAGTGCGACGTTCCGTACTGGGTCTTCGTTTGCAACCCAGCGAAATGGGCTATCGACCGCTTTTTGAGCGACGGTATCGACGTCGACAGTTGGGGCGTACGACCATCGGATCAGTACAAGTTCAAGCCGGGTCAACTCGGCATTGTGCGCGTCGGCGTTGATCGCCGAAGCGTGGCGAAACGTGGTGGTGCATCTCCACTGGAGCCAGGAATTTACGCGCTATGCGAAGTGGAAAGCGAAGCCTTTCCCGGCACGGGGGCATCGGATGCTTACTGGACCGAGGGCGCGGAGCGCGAGCCAGGCTGGCCTACGGTGCCAATTCGGTATCTTCGCAAGTACCTGACCGGGCCGCTTTCAATCGAACGATTGCGGCGCGAGCGCCCTGGACTGTCTCACCTATTGCTGAACGGTCATCAAGCGGCGTCCTTTCCTATTCCCGCCGACGACTTCCAAGCCGTCCTCGCGCTTCTGAACGAGGATGCAGAGGAATTGCCCTCACCTACGACTCCGCCGGTCGATACGCCCGACAAGCTCGCCGAATTGGAGCAGCGCTACATGAATGCGAGCCCAGAGGTGAAAACGAGGGTTAGTAAAGGGATCGAGCGGGGGCCGATTGGCGCCGCGGTGAAGCGAGCCAATGGGTATCGGTGTCAACTCTGCGAAGGCTTAGGGCTCAACTCAATCGGATTTAAGAAGAGGAACGGGGAGCCCTATGTAGAAGCGCATCACGTGATGCCTGTATCGAAGAGGCAGATCGGGTCGCTGTCAGCGACCAATGTAGTGACGCTGTGCGCAAACCATCACCGCGAGGTCCACTACGGGGACGTATCGGTGACGATCAATGCAGAGGATTTTGAGTTTTCAATTCAAGGCACGATAGTTCGCGTCCCTCGACCAACGATTGGAAGGGAAAAAGCTTCGAGCGAGGCCGTAACCTCGGAGATCGCTCATGAAGTGCGAGCTCCGGCATCTTCGTAAATTCGCGTCGGGTGTCTTGTCGAGCACACCGCACGATCTTCGCCCTTCGTTCGCGCTTGCGTTCCGGTCATTGAGATTTGCAACGGGTTTCATCGGCAACCGACGTTCGATGGTCGAACCTACTCCGGATTAAAGCGGGTCTTGTTCAAAGTCTCTGGCTACGAACCATCGAAGAACCTCTGGATTGACTGCCATTACTCGTTCTGCGGTGCACTCCGCAGCTTCGACGGGAGATGTTTGCTTGTTTGGGAAGGGCGCAATATCGGTGTTGCCCAGGTGGGTCGGTGGGGGGAACTGACATGGGTGATCGATTGTTTGTCGCGGTCTTGGGACATCGAAACTCCGGCAAATCGACCACGTGGAATACCCTGTTCGGGGGAACAGTGAGAACTGGTCAGCATCCGCGCACGCTTCCGCTTCACGGCGGGGAATGCGCTCAGGTCTTCTTGATAAGCGGCTCTCCGGAGGAGCGCCAACTCTACGCGGGCGACATCCTAGAAAACCAAGATTGTCGCATTGTCCTGTGCTCGATCCAGTACATCGAGGCGGTGCGTAAGACCCTTGAGTACGCCGTCGGTGAGAAGTTCGATCTCTTTGTTCAATGGCTAAATCCAGGGCGTAACGATCCCGGCGAAAATTATGACCGCCTCGGGCTCTTGCCTTGGCTGCTCGCAAATCGCGCGACACTGTCAATGCGCGATGGGAAGGTCCCTCCTGGCCCACGAACTCAAGAAATTCGAGAGTTCATACACGGCTGGGCGAAGGCTCGCGGCCTGACTTTCCCCTGCACCACTTAAGTCGGACGTGGTTGGGCAACCGTGTGGGTGCAGCGGTGAGCCGCGGTAGCTGCTGAAAGGGGTTGGAAATCCAAACGCTGAGTGTCACATGGCACGAGGCGTCGCTAACATGCGCGCTGATTTGCTGGGGAGGGGGTCCTTGAGCTTACGCGCGCTCCTGGAAAAATATCGTTCCGGATCATCGTCAGAACGTGAGAAGGGAACGTACTTCGAACGCCTGACCAAGGTGTGGTTGGAGAACGCTCCTACTCAGAAGCCTCAGTTCAGTCGCGTACTGACTTTCGGTGAGTGGGCGAAGGCCAATTGTTTCGATCAGCGCGACACAGGTATCGATCTCGTCGCCGAACTTAACGACAGCCCCGGTTGCTGGTGCGCGATCCAGTGCAAATTTTACCGGGAAGGCTACCGCATCCAGAAGGCAGACATCGACAGCTTCTTCACGGCGTCGGGCAAGCGGCCTTTCACACGCCGGATGATCGTCGATACGACCGGCGTGCAATGGAGTGAGCACGCAGAAGAAGCGCTCCGCGATCAGATCGTGGAAACCACCCGCGTTGGTCTCTCTGACCTCGAAGACAGCGGTATCGATTGGGAAGCCTTCGTCGCCACCGCGACCGTGAAGCTGGTCGCCGGCAAAAAGCCGCGCCCGCATCAGGTCGAGGCTCTGGCAGCCGTGAAGGAGGGACTGGCGAGGGCGGACCGGGGCAAGCTCATCATGGCTTGCGGCACCGGCAAAACCTATACCGGTCTCATCATTTCGGAAGCCTTGGCCGGTAAGGGCGGTCGGGTTCTTTTCCTCGTGCCTTCTCTATCTTTGATGTCCCAGACCATCCGCGAATGGTCGATCGACAGCACGATCCCATTGCGATCCTTCGCTGTTTGCTCCGACAGTCAGGTTGGCGTGCGCAAGGCCGCTGACGGTGATGTCGCGGATATCGACGTCCATGACCTCGAAATCCCGGCCACGACCCATGAGGCGACTATCGCCGCGAAAGCGACCTCCGCCGCTCCCGAGCATATTACGGTCGTCTTCTCGACCTACCAGTCCATTCGAGCCGTAGCCGCCGCCCAAGCCTCGTTCGGCTTACCAGAGTTCGATCTCATCATCTGCGATGAGGCTCACCGCACGACTGGCGTGACGCTGGAGGGCGAGGAGGAGAGCAACTTCGTCCGAGTGCACGACGGTGATTACATCAAGGCCAAGAAACGGCTCTACATGACCGCGACGCCGCGCATCTTCGGCGACGGCGTGCGCAAGACCGCTGACGATGTCGGTGCGGTTCTCTGCTCCATGGATGACCCGAAGCTGTTCGGCGAAACGCTGTTCACCCGTAACTTCTCATGGGCGGTCCAGAACGGCCTTCTGACCGACTACAAAGTCATCGTGCTGGCGGTCGATGAGGAGGCCGTCAGCGCAGGTGTCCAGCGGCTGTTGGCCGACGAGAACAGCGAATTAAAGCTCGACGATGCGACCAAGATCATTGGTTGTTACAAGGCACTGACAAAGGCCGATTTGAAGCCGGATGTAGCGGGTGATACCGGCCCGATGCGTCGAGCGCTCGCCTTCGCCAAGGACATCAAGCGTTCCAAGTTGGTCGACGCGGAGTTCGCCCGTGTCGCCAAGGAATGGCGCGCCACGCTGGATGAGGAAGTCGCCGGAACGATTCCGCCGCTGGATGTCGAGATCAAGCACGTCGATGGCGGCTTTAGTGCCCATGCCCGAAACGAGCGGCTCGCGTGGCTGAAGGACGGAAATGCTGGTGACGCGACCTGCCGTATCCTGACCAATGCCCGCTGCCTCTCGGAAGGCGTCGACGTTCCGGCGCTCGACGCAATCCTGTTCCTGCATCCAAGAAAATCGCAGATTGATGTGGTGCAGTCGGTCGGCCGTGTGATGCGCCGTGCCGAAGGCAAGAAGATGGGTTACGTCATCCTCCCGGTTGGGGTGCCAGCCGATAAGGCCCCGGAAGAAGCACTAAACGACAACGAACGGTATCGAGTCGTCTGGCAAATCCTCAATGCCTTGCGGGCCCACGATGATCGTCTGGACGCCACCATCAACAAGATCGACCTCGGCGTTGATCCCGGCGATCGGATCGAGATCGTAGCTGTAACCAATCAACTTCCGGTTCGGTCGCAAGGGACGAACAACGGGCTGAATTTGGGATCGGGAGGAGGGGACGGAAGCGAGCCGGGCGACGACCGCTCAGGGCTAGCCGGTGACGGCACGCAGCTTGGCTTTCAGTTCGATGAATTCGCCAAAGCGATCATGGCGCGCATCGTCAAACGGTGTGGCACCCGCTCCTATTGGGAAGACTGGGCGAAGGATGTCGCCCGCATCGCCGAGGTCCATGTTACCCGCATCCGCGCAGCGGTGCATGCGGCTG
This sequence comes from Rhizobiaceae bacterium CPCC 101076, assembly GCA_003347645.1. GTDB lineage: Bacteria > Pseudomonadota > Alphaproteobacteria > Rhizobiales > Methylopilaceae > Flaviflagellibacter > Flaviflagellibacter deserti. Next base: position 159,918 of record QDFX01000001.1, read on the forward strand.
GGTCGGAGGAGAAGCAGGCCTTCGAGGCCTTCCTCGCCGAAATCCGAGATGATCTGAACGACAGCATCTCCGAGGACGAGGCCATCGAGATGCTGGCTCAGCACCTCATCACCCGACCGGTGTTCGAGGCCTTGTTCGAGGGTTACAGCTTCGCCCTGAACAACCCGGTCTCGAAGGCGCTTCAGAGCGTGATCGAAGTGCTGGACCGACAAAATCTGGAGAAGGAAGCGGAAAACCTCAACAAGTTCTATGCCAGCGTGAAGATGCGGGCGCAGGACATCGAAGATGCAACCGCAAAGCAGAAGATCGTCGTCGAGCTTTACGACAAATTCTTCAAAGCGGCATTCCCCAAGCTCGCGGATCGACTCGGCATCGTCTACACCCCGGTCGAGGTCGTGGACTTCATCATCAAGTCGGTGGACGAGGTGCTGCAAGCCGAGTTTGGCCAAACCCTCGGCAGCGAAGGTGTCCACATCATCGACCCCTTCGTCGGGACCGGCACCTTCATCACGCGGCTACTGCAATCCGGGCTGATCAAGCCAGAGCAGATGGCGCACAAGTACCGGCACGAAATCCACGCCAACGAACTCGTATTGCTGGCCTACTACATCGCGGCGATCAATATCGAGGCCGTCTATCACGAGCAGGCGGGCGGGGAATACGAGCCCTTCCCCGGCATCTGCCTCACCGACACCTTTCAGCTCTACGAGCAGGAACGCGACCTCGTCAGCGGCATGCTAGATGCCAACTCGAACCGCCGGACGCGCCAGAAGGATCTCGACATCCGCGTCATCATCGGCAATCCGCCCTATTCGGTTGGACAGAGTGATGCGAATGACAATGCCGCGAACCTTTCTTATCCCCGATTGGACGGGCGTATCGAGGAAACTTATGCCAAGCGCAGCAACGCCAAGAGCAAGCGCGTTCTTTACGACAGCTATATCAGGGCAATACGTTGGGCGAGCGACCGCATTAGCGATAGAGGCGTGGTCGGCTTTGTCACCAATGCGGGTTGGCTTGACGCCAACACAGCAGACGGTTTGCGTAAGTGCTTGGCAGAAGAGTTTTCCAGTCTCTACTTGTTCCACCTTCGTGGCAATCAGCGCACGTCTGGAGAGCGCTCTCGTCAGGAGGGCGGCAAGGTCTTCGGTCAAGGTAGCCGGGCCCCAGTTGGCATTGCCATTCTGGTGAAGAACCCCATGGCTACCGAGCGGGGCGCGATCCGCTTCCACGACATTGGTGACTATCTCAGCCGTGAGAAAAAGCTCGCAATAGTTGAGCGTTTCGGCAGTCTGGCTGGAATTTCAGCAGCCCAGCGATGGCAGTCGATTACTCCCGATGAGCATGGAGACTGGCTAAAGCAGCGAGATGCCGCGTTCGAGGCGTTCTTGGCCATAGGTGAGCGGCAATCTGGGCGTTCGGCGCTCTTTGAAGGCTTCTCGCTGGGTGTTGGAACCAACAGGGATGCGTGGGCGATCAATCCAAGCCGGGCGGCGTTGGCAGACAACATGCAGCGCATGATAGAAACATACAATTCTGAAGCTAATCGATTTGACGCGGTGCACCAGTATGCTGCCCGCCAAGCTCGGGCTGCCGCCGTAGATGGATTTATTGCTGGCGATGCATCGAAGATCAGCTGGACCCACAATCTCAAGCAGAGCGTGGTAACTCGAAAACGTTTCACATTCGATGATGGCTGTATTGATTCAATCGTCTATAGGCCTTTCACGAAAGCATTCCTCTACTATTCACGGGATTTCAATGAACGCGTTTATCAGATGCCGCGCATTTTCCCGTTGGGATCGCCCGCGGTGGACAATCTCTTCATCAGTGTCCCCGGTCCGGGGAACGTGACGCCTTTCTCTGCGCTGATGGGTAGCACCATATTCGACCTGTCGGTGGTCGCCGCGAAAAGCGGGACGCAGTGCTTCCCGCGTTACCTGTACGGCCTCGCCGATGAGCCGAATACTAACCAGCCGCAAGGCGAACTCTTGGAGAGCGCGCCAGCGGGGCGGTTCGTCCGCCGCGACGCGATCACGGACGAAGGCCTAAAGCAATTCACCGACGCCTATCCCGACGAGACGATCTCCAAGGACGATGTGTTCTACTACGTCTATGGCCTGCTGCATTCGGAGGAGTATCGGGAGCGCTACGCCGACAACCTCTCGAAGCAGTTGCCGCGCATCCCGCTGATAAAGCGCGCCGAGGATTTCTGGGCCTTCGTCGACGCAGGTCGGAAACTCGGCGATCTGCACGTCAACTTCGAGAGCGTCGAGCCCTTCCCGGTGACGATCAAAGAAGGCGATCTCCGTCTCGCTAACATCGCCGATGCCGTTGCTTATTATCGCGTCGAGAAGATGAAGTTCGCGGGTAAGCGTCCAAACCTCGACAAGACCACGGTCATCTACAATCCACGCATCACCATCTCGGGCATTCCGCCGGAAGCATACGACTATGTCGTCAACGGCAAACCGGCGCTCGAATGGGTGATGGAACGTCAATGCGTGAAGACCGATCCGGCCAGCGGCATAGTTAATGACGCCAATCGCTACGCAATCGAGACGGTTGGCGACCCGGCCTATCCCTTCGAGCTCTTCCGCCGGATCATCACCGTCAGCCTTGAGACTAGGAAAATCGTACGCGCCTTACCGGCTTTGGACATTTTGGAGCCCGAACCGGAGACGCTAGAGCGGGTCAAAGAAGCTGCGACCGTTCACTGAATATGGATGGACTGCCGTCGAACCGTTTGGTCAGCTGCGCTCGCTGCTGGAGCACCCGAGCAGCTCAACAGGTATCCCTTATCACCTAAGTTTCGAACAGGGGAACGCCTCGGTAAAAGCTTCCGTTGCCAACTCGCTCGCGGGCCTGTGCCGAGTGCCGGCATTTTCCTTGAGGTATCCACAGAGCACATCGAACATCTGTCTGATGGTCACGTCAGCGGGCGCGCAATATCCGCGCTCCCGAGCTGCCCGGTGGTAGCCGTCGTGAAAACCGGCGACCCAACCTCCGCCCCACGGGTCTTCTTGTCGGCAAAATTCGTGCAGTTTATTGCCATCTAAAAAGCCGGCGTTGACTGGAACGACCCCCGTAAGAATTGAGACAAGTACCAACCGTTTCATCGCTCCCCCCAAACGACCTGCGGTCTGTAACCGGTACCTGATTTTTCGGAGGTTTGATAACCTACGATGGCGGGTATAAAGCATCTGATACTAAGTCGGCATACGCCCCAAGGCTGCGTTGCTTTTATATGCGCGTGCTAAGGTGCGGGCGATGGCGGCGGCGCAGAATGGGCCTCGATTATCCGGTAAACCGAGGCTCGACCAATGCCGACCGAGTTCGCGATCTCTGTTGGTGATCTGCCCTGTTCATGCTGCCGTATCACCTCTGCTGATTTCGCGCGGGCAGTGGGTTTGCGACCGCGGTATTTTCCTTCAGCGCGCGCCTTCTCAATGCCCTCGCGTTGGCGCTCCAGCATCATCTCCCTCTCAAATTGTGCGAAGCCTGCGAAGATCGTGAGGATCAATTGCCCTGTCGCCGACGTGGTGTCGACCACATCGCCGCCCAGGTTCAGGACGCGAAGTCCGACACCTCGCTTCTTTAGGCCCTCAACAATGGACCACAGGCCGGTTGTGCTCCGTGCCAGCCGGTCAACCTTGGTCACGACAAGTGTGTCGCCCTTGCGAACGAACGAGAGGGCCTTCTCCAACTCGCTTCGTTTCCCCACTGATGAAACTCGCTCGGCGAAGATCTCTTCGCATCCGGCGGCAACCAGATCTCGGGTCTGGGCCGCGAGGCCTGCTTCCTGTTCGGAGGTCGATGTCCTTCCGTATCCTACGAGCATGTTGGAGTGTCCATTGAGGTCCGGGCTCTAGATACTAGCGCGTCCAAAAATCAAAATCAATTCTAATGGACGCTATCGAGCCTAAGTTTGGACGCGTCCGATGGAGCATGCCCAATGGACAAATCGGGGTAAGTGGCATTCAGGTGCCCACTTCACGGGGAGCGAATAATGATTACGAAGGGGCGACCGGTTTTGATCGGAGAGACTGCGCAGCTACTGCAGCGCGAGGAACTCACGGGGTCAGATGGGCAGTTCCGAGAAGAGTGGCTTCAAAACCTCATCTTTGAGCACCCCGCTTGCATTCCTATGCACGAGATAGAGCCGGGCTTTCCAGAATTACTTTCGATCTGCAAAGAGCTGCCCACGGCGCACGGCAACATAGATATCCTATTTATGACCGTGAACGGGGATCTAGTGCTCGCGGAGACGAAACTCTGGCGTAACCCGCAAGCGCGACGAGAAGTGGTCGCGCAGGCGCTGGATTACGCGAGCTGCCTATTTGGGATGGGGTACATTGAATTCCAGGCGGCGATAGCAAAGGCAACTGGCGATCCCGACGATCTCTACTCGCGTATCGCGAACTTGCCTGATGCGCCCTCAGAAGCCGCGTTTGTTGATGCTGTCAGCCACAACCTCCGCCGCGGTCGTATAGTTCTCCTTCTGATCGGCGACGGTATCCGCGCGGAGACGGAGCGCTTAGTTGAGGTATTGCAATCGCACGCCGGATTTCACTTTACGTTCGCCTTGATAGAGCTCGCGGTCTACCTCGTGCCGGCGTATGGCCGGCTGGTTGTCCCGCGCACATTAGCTAAGACGACAATGATCGAGCGGGGCATCGTTCGCTTCTCCGAAGCGAATGGCCTTGAGGTGCTTCCGGTACCGTCACTGCAATCGCACAAAACAAGCGGGATAACGGAAGAACAGTTTTTTGATGCGATTGCCAAGAGAGGAGCGGATCTGCCGGCTCTGCTGAAGACATTTCTGGCTGAGCTGGAGCCGTTGGGCGTGCGACCGGAATTCAGAAAATCCTTGGTACTTCGCTGGGATCCGCCCGAGGGGAAGTCGATAAATTTGGGCTACATCATGCAAGATGGGCAAATATGGACCGATGCAACGAGTTGGACATCGCCTTCGCTTTCCATCGCGCAGAGATACGTCGAAGTTCTCGCGAAAGAATGGGGAATGCAGGTCGACAAAGAGAGGATGTCGAGCGGCATTTGGACCATACGTGTCGGCGGAAAAGCGCCCCGGATTGAGATGGTGGCGAATAGGCTTTCGGGCTGGGTCACAGCAATTGAGAGCTTCATCGGTGAAGTGAGGACCTTCATCGCTGAGAGAGGGATTTCGTCAGATCCAGTAAGTTAGCCACTGCTGCGACTTCGCTCATTGCAACATGTTGCAATCGTCGGGTGAAAGCGCTTAAGGCGAAATTGTCAAAACCTATCATTTCAGACAGGTCAGGCACCCGGTAACTCGAACATTCTTGCCGAGAACACCGCATGTTTTCGCGCACATAGACTGAGTGCTTTAGCACTCAGGGAGCGCTTCTCGCCGCTAAGCGCCCGAGTGCCTCACGGTATGGCGAAATCAGAACAAAAGTTCCGGGTCTGTGGGTACCTCTACCTAGCCGGAGAACTTCGGCAGCAACCAGGAGATCGACCAGCGGTCTGAGCCGGTGGCCGACGTTACTGACAACGCGGCCCTGCGCGATCAGCACGGTCAGCAATTCGGAAATCTCTCTTTCCCTGAACCGATGCTCGGCAATGATCCCGAGTAGCGTGGCTAAGTCTGCGAGAGAGGTGTCCGTTCGCATGGCGAAAGGCGCCTCTATGGTTGCGAGAAACCTGGTCAAGCGCTCGGCCGATCTTTGCTGCACGAAGGCTAGCATCCGTTCCAACGAAGCCACGTCCGAACTGGACAACGAACTTTCCGGCAGCTGATATATTCGGCGCGGTGGCCGCAGATGGCGGACCTCCAGCCGCAGCCGGGTGAACGACTTCGCATAAGCTACTAGTGACGTGCCGGTCGCGCCCAAGGCGATGGTGGATGACCACGCATTGCCTATTCCCTGTTCCGATACCTGTGCCCGCTCGCCGACCCTACTGACATCGTGAAAGGTAACCGACCATTGAGAGGCGTTCTCGCGGAATATCCGAGCGAGTTCTCGGGCGGAAGCCACGGCATTTGGAACGTCGAACTCCCAATACGTCTCGATTTGGCGGAGCTTCCAATCCCAATTCGAGCTCAGCATCAGACGCCTAGGATGCTCGGGAGAGACACCTAGGTCTTCGGCGATAATTTCTACGACATGCCGAACCGCCTGTGAGGTCCATCTGGACCAGTCAAAGTTCAGGAGCAGGCGGGTGTCTTCGTCACGCACGAAGTTATCCGCCGCGTCCATCGTTTCGTACGAGATCGAAGCAGAAACGTCGGGTCGGCGAGTAAAGGCGGCGCGCCAGCCTTCTTCCCCTCGGAAAATGGTGCCGGCTCTCGCGGCCAGCACTCGAGTGGGATTGAACTCAAGGTCGAGGCGAACACGGTTGCCAACCCGCTTGAGCTGCCCGGACAGCAGCCACGATGTTCCGCCAACCGTGCAGTCTAGCTCGTCCGCGTGCCGAGATCTGAGGAGGCTGGAGGCGCGAATACGGCCGCGCAGCGTCCGCAGTTCGCCGGGCGATAGCTGTCCGCGGATCTCGAAGGGGTACAGGCGAAGCTTGATGCGGTCGAACCAACCGTGTTGCGGTCGCGCGATGAAACGTGTTGCACGACGAGGAAGAGGGACGCGGCGTGTCGGTTGCCTCATCGAGTTGACTGTCTATGTGCCTTGACGAGATCGGACCCTTTGTCGATCTATAGAGCCGTCGGGTTAAACGAACGTCTGCACGACAACTGATGTGCAGCTGCTTGGGGGAAGGATCAAATCGACAGTTGCTATTCCAGATTAGGTCTAGCTGGAGATGGGATCACTGTAGTCTTGCAGCGAGTTGCAATGGTGTTGGTCGTCAAGGCCGCAGATGGGTTAGATCGAGGCCCGGAAATTCAACCTTTGCGCATGCCTCGTAGAGGTGTCTCACAAGATGACCCTCGCCATATCGACTGTCCATGGATCGCTGCGACTTCCAGCCGCAAATCGCTTCTCTTAATTCCTGCCCGACGTGAGCCCGACGCAGGGCGTCGTTGAATGTATCCCGGAAGCTATGAAAAACCTTGCGGCGAGGCACCCAGACCCCAGCCTGCTCAAGCACTCTTTTGAAGCGCTTCGAATAGATATCAGAAGGTTTATCGCTGTTGCCCTTGGAGGCCTCGGGAAAGAGCCTGCCAGGGTTCCGAGTGCTCGCCCAGTCCAAGAAACCAAGCCGTACTAGCTCGGGATGGATCGGAATGGCTCGCAGCGAATTTCTTGCCTTGATCCGTTTGTCGAACTGCTCTGGGTCGTACTCGATCTCAGTCTCATCGGTGATTTGAAGGTACGGCACTTCACCGGCCCGACGAACATCCCCCCGTTCCAGTTGCAATATTTCGTTCTGCCTGGCTCCGGTCCAAAGCGCGATCAAGGGCGCCCAGAACGAGTGATCTCGACTTGAGAAGTGATCCCGAGTTTTCGGAAGCTCAGACCACTTCGCGTATAGCGATGATGCGAAGATGCGCTGCAACTCATCGATGGTGAACGGCTGTGCAGATCGCTCATGGGCTTCATGCACTTTTTGTCGTCGCGCCGATGGCGGCTCAATCGTGATTGCGACGTTCCGTTCGACCCATTCTTCACGCTTTGCCAGCTCGAACATATCGACAAGCACGGCCAGTTGATTTCCAGCCTCTTCTTGGCGTTCAGCGCTCCGACCGTTCGTCGCTAGATAGGCATCGGCAGCTTGGCGAAGGGTTTTTCCACGGTAGTGCTGACTGACATAAGGCGGCGTCCGCGCGATGAGATTAATGAGCTCCTTGCAGTCCTCGCGCGTAATCTCGCTTAAGGTTTTGTGTTCGCCCCATTCCTCTTGCATGGCACGTGTCACGAGCCGGAACTGAGCCATCCGCGAGGCACTAACAGCATTCTGCTTCCGGTCGATATAGGCCACGAGAAGCTCGCCTACGGTCCTGTTGGACCTTTGCGCGGACGTGCTGACCTCGTTTCGAGGTGCTTCTGGCAGGACGATCGTGCCGTTCTTAAGAGCTTGATACCTCAACTCTGCGAGCTGTAGTTGGACGCCCTCCAACAGCCGGCACAGGTATAAAAAGTTCGGCTCAGCCTGGAGCCACGACGGCACCACCCGCCGTCGACGCCGCCTGATTGGATAGCTGCCATCGGTCTCTCGGCCCAGCGATGGATCGGCAATCCCGTGCTGGACGAGCAAGTCGGCTGCCAGTGGTTGGATAGTCGTCCGGCCGCTAGCCACTTCCTGGGCCGCGTAAACCTTGTCCATGTAAGCCTCAAAAACCGGGTGTCGGTCCTGGTCGGCCTCATCGTTGGTTTCGGTGGACCACCCGCTGGCAACTTCCTGCCTGATGAGATCCTGCTTGAACGTCGCAGCGATGGCTTCAGCCTGCGAGGAGGACAGGGAAATAGGGCTAGAACGAGGAAGCGGTTCAGCAGTTTGCGCCGTCAACATTTTAGCGCCCAGAACTCGCAAGGCTTCATCAGTTTCGGCAGCAAATCGATGAGCTGCTCTCTTGAGCTCAGCAGCCGAGCAGCCGTTCAGGCGTTGGACGAAATTCTTGGCGCCGGCGAGCTCTTGAAGATGTTTTGGAATGGCTCGTCGAAGGCGAAGTTGGCCCCCGGATCGGTCGAGATATCGAAGCTTGGCCACGTCGTCTTCCATGTCTTTTTTGTACCAGGAAATTGTACCGGCCGCAGCCAAGCACCCCTTGATTTTCAAGGGTTTTCTTCCGGATCAACGACTTAGAAGAGATGTGGTAGCGAGGGAGGGACTCGAACCCCCGACACGCGGATTATGATTCCGCTGCTCTAACCAGCTGAGCTACCCCGCCACGTCCGCGCGATATAGGTGCGCCGCCGAGGTCAAGTCAAGCGAAGTCGGTTCACTAAACCCGGCCTCTGGCGATGCATGTTCGGGAGAGCGACTAAGCCGCCTTCTGGCGGTTCATCGCCAGGCGGTCGTCAACGAGGGCGACGGTCCGGTCGATCGAGGGGTGGCGCATGCCGAGGCGTTCGCCCGCTGCCTGGACCAGACGGTCGACGCGCTCGATGTTGGGCGCGCCGGCGAACAGAGCGCGCGCGGCGGACGACGGCTTCAGCAGGCCGAGGGCGGCGTTCGCGTATTTCTCGAACGGCACCATGTCGTCCGGCGAGGCGCCGAGGCCGATGCAGACCTTCTGCACCCATTCATAGATCTCGCGCGATTCCCCGATGTCCGAATGCACGGCGTCGCGGATCGAGCGGGCCTCCTGGGGCTGCACACAGCGGTAATTGCCGGTCAGCAGCATCGCCCACTTCGCGAGAGGCACGAAGATGGAATCATGCAGCTTCAGCTTCACCGGCAGCTCGACGGGACCGTCCTCGGTCTCGTAGCGAATGGCCTCGATGTCGTCCTGCATCCGTCTCAGCATCGCGGTGTGTTCGTCGGAATCGAAGCGGGCGACCTTGAAGTTGGTCGGCAGGGTGACCTGCAGCACGTTCGGCTTTTCCTCGGGCGGCCGGAAACCCTGCGGATCGGGGCTGCACAAAGTGACGAGCGCGGGATCGAAATGTTCCCACACGGTCGGGTCGGTGAAGCAGTGCATCAGCCTGTGGTGGTCGAGGGTCTTGATGCGCTTGAGATAGGGCAAAGGCGGCATGTTCATGATCGACATGCACGGCACCTTCGCGCGCGCCGCCGCATCGAGAAGCTCGCGGACGCCGGGCGCACGATATTGCGGCTCCTGCATTGCCAGGCCGACAAGATCGAAGTCGGCTGGGTTCACGTCCGAGGGCGTGGCCGCGGAGATGCGTCCGGGGAGGCCCAGCGAGGAAATCTCGACCTGTTTCGAGGAACCGCGAACCGGCATGCGGACTTTCGTGCCCTCGGAATTGATGATCTCGGCCTCGCTCGGGACGCAGACGAGGGTCACGTTGTGGCCCGCCATCGCCAGCTTCGTCGCAAGAAGCGACCCGTAGGACGCTCCGAAGATCATCGTATCGTAACCGGCCATCCTCTTCCTCCGCTAAGTGAATTATGAATTTTGCATTCAAATTAGCGCGGGGAAACGGGGTCTGCAATCGCCAGCCGGCTGGTTCCCACCATTACTGAGACGTGCAGCTCCGGAAGAGGGAGGACTGAGCCGCCAGTGTCCGCTCAAGTAGTTGATCTCGGATCCCGAGATCATTCGGTTAACAATAGCTAAAAACTGACATGGTTATTTTCAGTAATAACCATAATTCGTGAAGTTTATCGCGTATTTGAGTGTTTTCTGATTTCAGTTTGCTGCGCCCGTGCGGTTTGCGAACGGCGAGGGAACTGAAATCATGGGTGCTTTGCCGCGTGTCCGGGTCGAAGACCGTTCGCAGATCTCCGGATCCGAGGCGGCCGTCCCGCTCGTGCTCGATGTCGACGACGCGCTTTTGCGCACGGACATGCTGCATGAGACGGCGATCGCCTGCCTGAAGGCCAACCCGCTTCGCATCTTCAATCTCGTCGGATGGCTGTTCCAGGGGAAGGCCGTCCTCAAGCGCAAGCTCAGCGAGAGTGTGCCGCTCGACGTCGAGAACCTGCCTCTCAACGAGGATCTGGTCGCCTATGCGCGGGACGCGCATGCGAACGGCCGCAAGGTCGGCCTCGCCACCGCGGCCGACGAGCTTCTGGCCAAACGGTTGGGTCGTCGGTTCGATTTCGTCGATTTCGTCATCGCCAGCGATGGCATCAGCAATCTGAAGGGCGTGAACAAGGCCGCTGTGCTCGTCGAGCGCTTTCCGGATGGCTTCGCCTATGCCGGCGATAGCCGGTCCGACCTCGACGTCTGGGCGGTGTCGCAATCCATCGTTCTGGCCGGCGCCTCGTACGATACGACACGCAAGGCACGTGCGCTGGGAAAGCCGGTTGAGGCCGAGTTCATTCGTCCTCGGCTCGGCGTACGTGGATGGCTCAGGGCTGTCCGCGCCCATCAATGGGCAAAGAACGCATTGGTCTTCGTGCCGCTCGTCCTGTCCGGCCTCGCGACCGATCCGCTGGCCCTGGCGCAGGCTCTGGTCGCTTTCGCCGCGATCTCGATGATGGCGTCCGGCACCTATCTGCTGAACGATCTGTTCGATCTCCGCGACGACCGCATCCACTGGACCAAGCGCAACCGGCCGCTCGCCTCGGGGGCGCTTCGGATCAAGCACGGCGTTCCGGCGGCGGCGGTGCTGATCGGCGGAGGACTTGTCGCGGCGGCCTCGCTGGGGCTGGCCACGTTCGGCCTGGTCGCGGCGTATATGGTCACCACGCTGGCCTATTCATTCTACCTGAAGCGCCAGCCTATCGTCGACGCCTTCACCTTGGCGGCGCTGTTCACGCTACGTCTCGGCATCGGCATCGCGGCCGTTTCTGCGGTGCCGTCGCCGTGGCTGCTCGTCTTCTCGATGTTCCTGTTCACCTCGCTGTCCTTCGCCAAGCGCCAGACCGAGATCCAGAAGAGCGTCGCCAATGGCCGCTCCTCGGTCAGCGGGCGCGGCTATCTCGGATCGGACGCGGGAATGGTGGTGGCGATGGGCGTATCGACCGCAATGGCAGCGATCACGATCATGGTCCTCTACATCATGAACGACGTCTACAACGCCGAATTCTATCGTCAGCCGCTGTTCCTCTGGGTGTTCCCAGCGGCCCTGTTCATGTGGGTGTCGCGCATCTGGCTGCTGTGCCATCGCGAGCAGTTGAACGACGATCCGGTGGCGTTCGCGATCCGCGATCCGATCAGCCTCGGCCTGGGCGGCCTGATGGCGGGAGCGTTCGTGCTGGGCTGGACGCTGTGATGAAAAGCCGGATCACCGCGCTGATGGCGAACCAGGTGTTCCGCTTCCTGCTGCTCGGCGGTTTCGCGGCGGCGGTCAACTGGATCGTCCGGTTTCCGCTGTCGCTGGTCATGCCGTTTCCGGCGGCCGTGCTCGTCGCCTACATGATCGGAATGGGCGTCGGCTTCACGCTCTACCGCACATACGTCTTTCCGGGATCGTCGCGAACGCTGCTCGAACAGAGCCTGACCTTCCTCGGGGTCAATCTCGTCGGCGCGGTGGTCGTCCTCGTTCTGACCGATCTTTTCCTCGGTCTGCAGTCCGGCAGCACCTGGCCGGAATTCATGCGCGAGGGGCTGGCGCATGGCTTTGCCATCGGCGTCGGAGCGGTGGTCAATTTCTTCGGCCACAAGCTCCTGACCTTCCGTGGAGCGCGCCGCGCAGCCGCCGTTTAGGCGTCCTTCACCCGCCTCGGCTACTTCGACGCTGTCGGCGCTCAATGGAGACTTCAGTGACGGCTCGTCGGGTGGTGATCTCAGGGGCGCTTGCGGGTCTCGTCCTGGCATTTGTCGCGGTTTTCGCCCTGGCGGTCCTACGCGAAGCGCCGCAGAGCAATTCCTATGCGCTGCTCGCCGAGGGCTGGCTGAACGGCCGCTTCGACGCCGACCATTGCTTCGACGCCGATTGCGCGAACGTCGAGGGCCGCACCTACATCATCTTCCCGCCGCTGCCGGGTGTGATCGCGCTGCCGTTCGTGGCTTTGTTCGGCGCCGGCTTCCACTTCTTCATGCCGCTCGTGCTGGCGGCATTCGCCGCGACGGGATGGATGTGGTGGCGGATCGCCGCGCGCGAGACTGGCTCGCGCGATCTATCGATCCTGACGGTGCTGGCGATCCTATTCGCGACGCCGCTCGCCTTCGTCGCGCTGCGAGGCGACCATGTCTGGTTCTTCGCGCAGGTCTGGGGTTTCCTGTTCGCGACCGCCGCGATCTATAGCGCGCTGTTCCGGCGGAACGCACTTCTGGCCGGCCTCTTCATCGGGCTGGCATTCCTCTGCCGCCAGATGACGATCCTCTATTTGCCGTTCCTCTATGTGCTGCTGCTCGATGAGAAGACGCCGCTGTTCAGGATCGACTGGGCGGCGATCAGGCGGGCATTTGCCTTGGCCGTGGCGCCCGTTTTGGCGCTCTGCGTCTACTTCGCCTACAACTACGCCCGCTTCGGCTCGCCGCTCGAGACCGGCTATTCGTACATTTTCCCAGCCGCGCTGAACGAGGCAGGCGACGCCGCCTTGTTCCTGCGGCTGCGGGTGCAGGAACTCGGCATCTTCTCGAGCCAGTACCTGCTGTTCAATGCCATCTACATGTTCATCGCCGGCCCGCACGTGGAGTTCGCCGGGCGATATATGACGGAACTGTCCGGCTTCGACGTCAACGGCGCCTCGCTCTTCCTGGTGACGCCTGTCCTGCTGCTCGCATTCCTCGCGCGTTGGAACCGGGCCTTCCTGTTCGGGATCGCGACGGTCGGCGTGATCCTCGGACTGACTTTGTTCTACCACTCCAACGGATTCTCCCAGTACAGCGCGCAGCGCTATGCGCTCGACTGGCTGCCGGTCCTGCTCGTCTTCCTCGTGCGCGGCGTCAAAGCGGAATATGCGGCGCCGCTGTCGATCCTGATCGCCTATTCGATGGGCGTGACCCTGAGCATGATCGCGCTCGGCGGTGTGCTCGCGAACTGAAAACCCCGCCGGAAGGGCGGGGCTTTCGAAGAGGCCGTCGAGGCCAAGTCCTACGGGCAGTAGTCCCAGAAGCCGCTGCGGCGGCTCGGGCTCGTATAGTACCAGCACATTCCGGGCGCCGGTGGGCGCGACCAATAGGCGGCCGAGGCGGCCACGAAGCCAAGCGCAGCTCCGGCGGCGATGGCTCCGCCAGGACGCCAGCGGTAATGGCCCGGACGCGCCCAGCGGCGCGGCGCTACGACGACCGGGCGGCCGACACCTGGACGGCCGGGACGGACCACGACGGGCGGTCGCCTGACGGGACGGCGAACGACGTGCTGTGCGCGCGTCAGGTCGGTCGGAGTAATCGTCGAGATGTCGATCCGTGTCTGGCTGATCGGCGCGGCGAATGCAGCCGCGGGCAAGCCCAGCGCTGCGCTCGATAGGATCATCGCGCCAAGGACGGGCGCCTGCATGGCTTTCAGAAAGCGTTTTGCCATTCTTTCGTTCTCCCTTGTCCGGCGGGCCGCCAGAGCTTGCGCGGATTGCTGACGATTCCGTTCGTTGCGGTACGCCAGTAGTCGCACGGGAGATCGTGAACGCCTTCAAGGTTGCGATCCAGCTCAAATTGATCGATCGGCATCCAACGATGGGGTAGTCGCGCGCGTCACATCAATGTCCTAGGCTGGAACGATGTCAGCCGCACCGCCCATCCGCCTTCTCATCTCCGACGTCGATGGCACGCTCGTCCATTACGACAAGAGCCTGTCAGATGTGAACATCGCCGGCTTCCGCCGGCTGCGCGAGGCGGGCATCAGCGCCACCCTCATCAGCGCCAGGCCGCCGAGCGGCATCCAGTGGATCGCCGACGAGCTCGAGATCGAGCGGCCGCTCGGGGCTTTCAACGGCGGGACGATCTTCTCGAGGGACGGAGCGGTTCAGTTCGCGGTGAGGCTTGAGCCGGAGGTGGTTTCGATGGTGGTGGCCGCGCTGGACGAGGCCGGTGTCGAGCCCTGGCTTTTCGCGCACGGGCTCTGGTATGCGCGCTCCACCGGCAATCCTCATGTCCCACGGGAGATCCTGTCGGCGAGCGTGCAGCCGACCTTGGGATTCGACCTCACATCGCTGACCAAGGACGTCGACAAGATCGTCGGCGTCAGCGACGACCACGATTTGCTGAAGGCGGTCGAGGAAAAGGTGAAGGCGCTGGTCGGCGCGCGAGCCACGGCCGCCCGGTCGCAGGCCTACTTCCTGGACGTCACCGCGGTTCCGGCCAACAAGGGCGACGGCGTCGTCGCGCTGGCCAAGGCGGCCGGAGTGCCGCTTTCGGAAGTCGCGGTGATCGGCGACATGGCCAACGACCTGCCGATGTTCGCGAGGGCGGGGCTTTCGATCGCGATGGGGCAGGCGCCGGACGCCGTCAGGCAGGCGGCCAATTACGTTACGGCGTCGAACGACGAGGACGGCGTTGCCGCGGCCATCGACCGCTTCATCCTCAACAAGCTACCGGCTCGCTAAAGCGAGCGCGGCACCGCGATGATCAGGGTGTGCTCGATGCCGTCCCGACGGCGGACGTGCATTTCCATTCGAGGGGCGACGAGTTGCCATCCCGGATCGGGCTGGCTCAGCACCATGTCGAGCGCCTCCCACGGCGCGACGACCCCGGTGTCATTGGCCGGTTCGAGCGCCGGCGGCTCATCCATGAAAAGCGTAAGCTGCGTCTGAGCGTGATCCATCGGCACACCGTTGCGAGCTGAGCGCGACGATATTGGGATCATAGGCCGGGGGCGCGCAAGTCCCCCGGCCTTATCAATAGTGCGATCAGACTTCCTGGATCGCAGACAGTTTCCAGTCGGAATTGCGCGAGCGCACGAACGTCCAGAGCTCGGTCGCTTCGGTCAAATCCATGTCGCCCGAGACGACGTCGTTGGTCGTGCGGTCGCGCATGACATCCCGGCTTTCATAGCGCATGGCCACCGTGGCGTACTGATCGTCGCCTTCACGCCAGGTCTCCGACACATCGCCCTGCAGGAGCTTGATGTCCGAGACCTCGTTGCGGACGCCAGACGTCGCGTTCTGTCCGAGCTCCTCGGCCATGTACGACATGACCTCCGGCGTCGTGCGGCTGCGCAGCGCGGCATAGTCCTCGCGGCTATAGGCGGACTGCACCTCGTTCAGCATTTGCTCGAAGCGGTCGAGATCGGCCTGTTCGACCTGCGCCTCGGAGGCGAAGCCCGAGCCCATCGGAGCGGACGAGCCGGCACCGTTGTACTCGTAGGCGGAATGCTGGGGTCCCGTCGCCGTTGCCGGCTGCGGCGAACGCGCGGAGGCTTCGGCCGGACGCGACTGGCGATTGGCAAGCCAGCGCATGATCAAGGTGGCAACGATCATCGCGAGACCGATCTGCAGGATCAGGCCGAGCATGCCGGCAAGGCCGCCGAAGCCGTGACCCAGCAGCAGGCCGATCACACCGCCGATCAGAAGGCCGCGCATCATCGATCCGGCGAAGCCGCCGCCGAACATGCCGCCGGGGCGCTGGGCGTTGGCGGCCGCAGGCTGGTTCATCGCGGCGGGGTTGTTCGTCTGCGTGCGCGGCGACATCGAACGCTCGATCGGCGCCGTCGTGGGAGCCGTCTGCGTCGGCGCCGGCGCCTGGAAGGTCCGCGTGCCACGGCTGCCGAAGCTGCCGCTCCTGCGGGCGTCGGCATGATCCATGGCAATCAGGCTCATGCTCGCCGCCAAAATAAGGGCACTCACAATACCAGAAACGCGTTTCATGTTTCCTCGCAACTCCCAAAGCCGGGCGAAGCAACATATAGGTAGCTTTGTGTTCGCAGGCGAGCGCGTTCCTCCGAACCTTTCCAAAATTTCATCCGTTTTCGAACGGCTTGCCGTAGTTTTACTGATTGTCTGGGGGTCAAAACTCTCCACGTTCCGCGCCTAGTTTTGAGTTGAATGAGGGAGATGAAGCCGATGAAGTGTCCGATCGACAGTGCGGAACTCGTAATGACGGATCGCCAGGGCATCGAGATCGACTATTGCCCGCAATGCCGTGGCGTCTGGCTCGACCGTGGTGAATTGGACAAGATCATCGAGCGTGCGGCGGGCGGGCAGGCGGCTCCGGCGCCGCAGGCGACCTTCGCGCCGCCACCTCCGCCGCCCCAGCAGCGGCACTATGATGACGACCGCAACTATGATCGCCGTCACCAGCAGCACCATGACCCGCGCTATGGACACCGCAAGAAAAAGTCGTTTCTTGGGGATCTGTTCGATTTCGACTGAAAACGAACGAAGCTTCCAGCGCGCTGTAACTCACGGATGCAACTCCGCTATTCCGTTTGGCCAGGTTGAGCGATTCAGGGCACGTCCGTAAATTCGGAATGCGCCGTTTCGAACGGCGGCCCTAGCCCGCACTCCAAGGACGTCAGCGACGAACCGGAGGCCTGATGCTCGACATCCGACTGGCATTTTGCACCGCCGTTGCGCTCGCGTCGGCGGTTCCGGCGTACGCGCAGGATGCTCCGGATGTCTCCGAGCCGCCGGCGATGAGTTGCGACGACAGAAAGATCACGCCCGAACTGAAGCTGCTCTGCGACGGGATCGAGCAGAGTTATCGCGATGCGATGTCCGCGCCTCCCGAAGTGACGGGTACGATTCGCTCCGCGCCGCTACCCTCGTTGGCGCGGAGGCCGATCAATTCCGAATTGATCGGCGGCGGTTTCGATTTTCATCCGGACCGCACCAATCCTTTCGCTCTCGCGCCCGACCGCAGCGTCGGCGTCAGGGTGAAGGGAGCCGACACTCCGGTTCAGCTTTCGACCGAGATGGTCCAGCCCGGCGATCCCGAGGCCCAGTCCCGGCTGAACTGGGAACTCAAGGCGGAAAGGGGCGCCAGCGCCGTCCAGTCGGGAATGTTCGTCGGAGGTGCCGCGGCCGGGACCTACGAGCGCAGCGGGAGCGGCGAGAATGTCAGTGCCTTCGCGGGCGTCCGCAGGGTCACGCAGCCTTATGACGGCGTTCGCGTTGGATCGGAGATCGCCCCGCGTCTTAGCGTGACGGACGACGCGACGACCTCGATGAGCTTCGAGCCGAAGGTCAGCACCTCGGCCGAATTCGGCCGGATCGGGACCAGCGATTTCAGGGGCAGCCTCAACGCCGACGTCGGCTATCAACTGCCTGTCGGAGGCGATCCATCGCTCTACAGCGGCTTTCGCCTGTCGATCAGGCCACGCTGACCGTCAACGATATTCGATCAGCGCCTTCTGGCGGAGCTCGGTCATCATCTTCTCGGTCTCGCCCTTGCTGGCCTCGCCTGCGAGCTCGTTCGTGATTTCCTGGCGAAGCGCGGTGTCGTCTTGGACGCTCTGCTTGCCGCAGATCATCACGATCTCGACGCCGACGCTGCTGAGGTCCGGAGCGGTGGCCTGCCCGACCTTCAACGCCTGCACCTGCTGGCGGAACGCGTCGCCCATCTGGCTGGACTGACGCGTGATCTTTTCCTTGACCGCGACGTCGCGAAGGCTTCTGGCGAATTCCGCTCCCTGATCGCAGCTCTGAATCCGCGTGCGGAGCGTCTCGGCTTCCTTCTTTCGCTGCGCCACGACGGCGGGCGGCGGATTGGCCGGTGTTACGAAAAGGATCTGCTGGAGCGTGTAGACGTCGTTTGCAGCCTCGCCCTTCTGCTTCCGCTCGGTGATCTCGGCGGCGATATCCTTCTCGGCGATGCCGGAGCTCGCGCGGATCCGGAAGTTGACCAGCCGGCGCTGTATCAGCTGCGTGCGGATGTTTTCCTTGAAGGTGCGGGCGCTGGTCCCCGCTTGGGCGAGGCCCTGACCCAGTTGGTCGGGTGTCATCTTGTTGCTCGCGGCCAGGCCGTTGAAGCGCTGGTCGACGTCGCTGTCCGACACGGTGACCGTGCGGCGCTTGGCTTCCTGCTGGACGAGCGTCTGGTCGACAAGCACGGCGAGCGCCTCCTTGTCCGTCATCTGCTTTTTCTGCGTCAGGCGGACGAAAGCCTTCTGCTCGGCCACGGCCGTCGAGGTGATCGGCGTGCCGTTGACGATCGCAACGATCCGGGTCTGGGCCGTTGCCGGCGCCTGCCAGCCGAAGAGGGCGGCGAGGATGATCGCAGCGATGGTCGGCGAGCGCATCTTGAAGAAAATTGGAACGCGCATGAATGCTCTCTCTCGGGTTGCGGCACACGGCGCACGAACGAGATGCAACATCCTCTTCATTTTGGCAATTCCGCGACGCTGCCGCGGCGGGCGCATCATTCGTTGCGATAGACCTGGTGACAACCGCCGCATTGCGGCTGAACCGCGGCAAATGACGTTTTAAAATCCGCTTCTCCCTTCGCGGTGGCCGTGGCGGCGGCCTCGGCATCCGCGGCGAGCTTCTTCACGCGTGCGTCGAAATCGGTCTTCTGGGTCCAGATTTCCGGCCTGGCGTTCTTGTCGCCGGTCTTCGCGCTGTCGGGGAACAGGGTCGAGAAGGTCTTCGCGTTGGCAGAGATCGTGTGGAACGCCTCTGTCGCCTTGGCCGCGTCGAACGAATCCTGGCCGCGGTTCATCCGGTTGATGGCGCCGAAGGCGCGGCCGATGTTCTTCATTGTCGGTTCGCGCGCGGAGATGGGATCCTGGGCCAGAACCGCACCTGCGGACAAAGCGAGAGCGGAAAACGCGGCCAGGGCAAGCATACGACGCATCGGACATCTCCGAACGGGAACGATGCGGCGCACCCTATGCTGGAATTGTTCGAGAACGAAGACGCGGTCAAACCTTCCTGCTCACGATACGGTCAGGCGGACTAGGCCGTGAACTCATTAAGTTCGCTGGCCATCGGCCGCCCGAGAGTCCGCTTCCTGATTGTCTCCGGAAGCCGCCGCAAGCCGAGAGCACTTCCGTTGAGCGCCAAAAGCGGGTTGCGCCCAACTGGTTGCATCGAAGATAGAACGGATCCGTCGGCCGCGATCTCGCCAATCGACCACGGACCGTCAACGTGATCGGATATCGTCAGCCTCCTTCATCCGTTCAGGTTCGTGAGCCACTTCAATGCAGATATGCTCGGCATGAAGAAGTACTCGCCGCCGCAAAGCACATTGAACGTCTGGGTGCCGTGGATGCGCCGTCTAACCGGCTCCCTCGGAATGGTGAAAGGCGCCCCTTCCTCGTGCCGCCCGATGATCCGGTCACGCTCGCGGCCGGCGCCGATGAAATTGCCACGTTGATTCACTCTTGCTGGAGGAATTCGAGCGTCGCCATAGCCCTGGCGCTGACGAACTGGACGATCGCGCCGCGCGGCACTTCATCATCCTCTTCCGACAGAGCGTTCGGATCGTATGGCAGTCCGTAGGTCGTGCCACGCCTTCGCGCCCTGACGCTCCAGCTCCGCACGAGCGGCGGATTCAGAGGACGGATGGAAAGAATAAGCCCCGGCGATTGGCCGGGCCTAGGTGCCGCCGCGCTTGCCTTCCCAACATCAGTTCGCGGCGGTTGCGTCCTTAAGGTACGTCGCGAGAGCCGTAGCGTCGGGAGAACCCTTCCGTATGAACACGGCGGGCTTCCCGAGCGGCGCAGGCATGCGAGCCCACTCTCCTGGCTGACCCGCGTCTTTCCCTGTCCATGCATCGTTCCAAGCACTTCCTGTCGGAAAGTAGACCTCAACGGAATCGGCGCCCTTATCGAGAACCGGCGCCACCATGAGGTCTTCGCCAAGGAGAAACTGGTAGCGAATGTCATGCGTGTTGGGATCATCTGGATAATGCAGGAAGAGGTGGCGGACCAATGGAAGGCCCCGCCCGTTGGCCTCATCCACGAGAGACTTTCGATAGGGGGTGAGAGCACGATAGATCGCCCCGCAAAGGCGGAGATGCTCCAGCATCTCTGGCGTGCTATCCGCCTCTATCGAAAGGTTCGGTGTTATCCCTTCCTGCGTGCGCATCACCGCGGTGAATGCGTTGAGCTCCATCCACCGCATCATCAATTCTGGCGTCCGATTGATGATCGGTATCTCTTTCCCGGCGATGTCCAGCTTCAGGGCCACGTACCCGCCGATGTCGCTGTGCATCATGCTGAAGCCCGATATGCCGCCTGACAATATTCCGACCAGTGCCGTTTTGATGCCGTCATACTCGTCCCAGGTCATTAGCTGATCACCGAGCCAAAACAGCGTCGAGATGCCCGGGCTTCGCGTGTAACCGGAGCGAGAAAAGAAAACCATCTCGTCGCCGTGACCGGTCTCGTCGATGACCTCTCGGCTTAGGCGTTGCCACTCTTCTGGAAATTTGTTGTGCCACACCCAGGGATCCGCACCGCCGTACAGCTTTGCATCCAGAGGCAGGGCCTCGCCGAAGTCATTCATCCATCCGCCGGCGCCAGTCCCAACCATGTTCGTCTTCATGACATTTTTGATCCAGGAGCGTGTTGCCGGATTACTCAGATCGATCATCCCGACCATGAAATTGGCATTCTTGATGAGGTATGGAGATCCATCCGCGTGCTGGACCAGATACCCCTTCGCCTTACCCTCTTGGAAAAGCTGGTCGTGACCTTCGATGGTTGCAAGGAACGGGTTGATGTAGGTGAGAATCTTGCCTCCGTCCTTGGCGATGTCGTCGACTAGCTGCCGCCAACCAGGGTAGTAGGCTTCATCCAGAAACCAGTTCCAGAAGAGCTGCGTTCCCGCACTCGTCGGATGCGTTCCAACCCAATCCTGAAGCCAAAGGCCAGCGACCGGAACACCAGCATCCTTCGTGCGCTGGATCCGCTCGCGCACTTTGTCGGTGCCGCCCATAATGCCGAGGATAATGCCGCTGTGGACCCACTCCGGCAGCTTTCGCATGCGGCCCGTGTACTCGGTGTACGCTTCGAGTAGGTCGACTGGTGTCTTGCCGTAGAGGATGCGACCAGACATCTTGCCAGACCAGATCTTGATCTGGATGGCGTCCGCCTTGCGCATGTCGAACTCACTGTATTCGTAGTCCTCCAGAAATATGCAGCGAAGGCGGCTTGTCATGATGTACGGGACCGGCTTCCCCGTGTGGAAGGGCGTTCCACCGCTGTCGTAGTCCAATAGGTTGACCAGTTCGGTCACAATGGGTTTGCCTCTCCCGATGCCATGCTCCTGCACAAGGATCGGGACGAGCTTTCCTTTTTGATTGAAGTAAGTCAGCTGGGACCCGCAGCCGAAAATGGCCTCATCCTTCGATGAGTCGATAGCCAAGACGACCCTGTTCAGTGAAGACGATTTGTCGCCCGTGAGCTTGATCGCGAACTGCAGGTGGGTCGGCGAAACCGCACTGAAGACGAGCGTATATGCGACGCTATCGGCCGGGCCCGATATCGTCCCAGAGACCGTCGCCGCGCTTCCCGCGACCTGAATGTCATCGATCGTCGGGGATTCATATCGGGTCGTCACCGTGTCGTTGATTTTGAAGGTGCCTTCTGGCGAACCGACTTCTGTCACTGCCGCCGACGCTTCCTCGGCAGCGAGGAAATTTCCCCTCGACTGCGTCGCCCAGAGGACGCGATCTGGAGTCTGCTTGTGCGTGACGCTCAGCCCCTTCTCAGTCCGACTTAGAACGAAGTCGCCGACAGGATAGTTCATCCCAGTGTCAACCGCCGCTGCAGCACGTTGCGGCAGTGCGACGAGCGCCGCACCGGCCAACCCACCGGTGAACAAGTCCCTGCGCTTAATATCCATGGCGTGTCCCCCTCTATGAGTCTGGAAAACTCGTGGAGGTTTTCAGGCTGCGCGGGCAAGTGCCCTTCTCAGCGGGCAAGCAGCAGGCCCACACTCTCCGGAACCGTCACACTGTCAATGCTTGTATTTTCAAGCGTGCCGGATCGGCGCGGTCCTAGGTCGGCCGGCATAAACGCCCAGACACATGAGGCCCGAAACCACTCAGGGCGGCGCACACGGAGGCCTCGGAGGTGTCCTAGATCCAGGCCCAGCCAGCCCCCAAAGAAACCCTTCCAGTCTTCGCGGCGACGTATGGTTTGCTAAGAGCTCCATGAGGATGTGTGCGCGGCGGGTGCTCGTCACAGCCATTTGAATTTGACGTCCGCTTAGGGTCAAGAATCCCCGTCCAGCTGGCTTTGCGTACAGTCCGCAGTTGCGCAGATTCCGGAAGTTGGGGATCCCGCATTGAGTGCCATCGCATAGATGTGATTCCAAGCTCCCAAGAGGAGCACGAATCATGCGGTATGAACTCAGCGACTACGAATGGAGCGTCATCAGGCCGATGCTCCCGAACAAGCCACGCGGCGTCCCTCGAGTCGACGACCGGCGCATTCTCAATGGCATCGTTTTGCGATCAGGCGCGCCGTGGCGCGATCTGCCGGAGAGCTTCGGCCCCTATACCACCTGTTACAATCGCTTCGTTCGCTGGCGCCGGGCGGGTGTCTGGGACCGCATTATGAATGCCGTCGCCGCTGCTCATGACGCAGCGGTACAAATGATTGACACATCGGTAGTGCGCGTGCACCAGCACGGCGCCTGTATCGTCGGCAATCGCGAGCAACACGTGGGTCGTTCACGAGGCGGACTGACCAGCAAGATTCACGCGGTCGTGGACGCCGATGGCCTGCCGGTGGGCCTCGGCCTGACGCCCGGCGGAGCTCACGACAACAGGCTATGTTCGCTGCTCCTGACCGGATTGCATCAAGGAACAATGTTGCTGGCAGATCGCGGATATGACGCCGACTGGATCAGGGAGCTCGCCAGCCAGAAGGGCGCGTGGGCAAACATCCCACCCAAACGAAATCGCAAAGAGCCGATCTGCTTCAGCCCTTACCTTTACCGGGCGCGCAACCTGGTCGAGCGATTCTTCAAGATCAAGCAGTGCCGCCGTATCGCTACCCGCTACGACAAGCTCGCCGCCAACTACCTTGCCTCCGTCAAGCTCGCATCAATCCAGCTATGGCTGCGCACTTATGAGTCCACGCCCTAGTTCTTTCGTTTATTGGAAGCGGATAGCCACGCCGATGCTGAACGAGCGTGGCAGGCTCTCCGGGATCGGAGGAATGTTTGCGCCGGCTACCGCTTGGCGCGCGGCGTTGTCGAGTACCGCACTGCCCGAAGAACCCGAGACTCTCAGACCCGTGACCGCGCCCGACGCGGTGACCGTGAAGGACAGGTTCACGCTGCCGCTCGGACTTCCGGCGGGGCTTCGCTTGTTGCGTTCGATCGCTGCCCGGACTCTTCCGGTGTAGCGCGCGATCTCCGTCGGGCTCGCGCTCGCGCCGCTGCCCGCAATGTCGCTGCGTTGCGTGCTGGTCGCGCCTGCCTGTGTCGCCGCCTGCGGGGGCGGCGTCTTCTTCTTCGGCTTCTGGACCGCCTTTTTCGGCGGCGCTGCCTTGGGAGGTGCGACGATGACGGGTGCGCTCTCGACCTTTGGCGCCTCGACAGGGGGAGTTTCCACGGTCGCCGGATTCGGCGTTGGTTCCGGTGGCAGCGGCTCGGGAGGCGTGGGTTCCGGCGGCGTCGGCTCGGGCGGTAGCGGTTCTGGCGGCGGCTCGTCGACCTTTTCCGGCTCGGGCGGCGTCGGCTCCGGCGGGGTTTCCTCGGTCGTCTCCTCTTCAACCTTCTCCGGCGGGGTCGCGACTTCCGGAGCGCTCTCGGCGCTTTCGCCGGCGTTCTGGCTGGCGGTGGCGAGCGCCGCGGGCGACAGGTCGATCGTGATCATCATGTCGCCGGGCGGTGCGATCTGCTCCTCCGGCTCCCAGTTCAGGAAGCCGATGCCCAGCGAAGCATGCAGCGCCAAGGCCGCGACGAGGCCGACGATGGCCACGCGCCGGTCGGCCGCGTCGGCGGCATCCTGGATCGCCTGCAGCGTCGCCGCGCGGATGGGCTGATGATCGAGCGGTTGCACCGATACGCTCACGGAGTCCGGCTTGCTGCTCCCGGCGCGGCCGGAGTGGGAGCAGCGGGTGCCACCGGTGCGGGAGATGCGGGCGCTTCGGCAGGGGCAGGGGCGCCCGGCGCGGGCGGACCCGGCAACCCCTTCGCGGCTTCGGCGATCAGCGAGACCTTGAGGAAGCCGGCATTCGACACCTGGCCCATGATTTCCATGATCCGGCCATAGGGGATCGTCCGGTCGCCGCGTACCAGGACGACCTGTTCCTTGTCCTCATTGGCGAGCGTGGTCAGCCGCGAGAGCAGGGCCTCGTCATTGGGGATCTCCTCTTCCGCGAGGAAGACCTTGCCGTCCTTGTCGATCGAGACGACCGTCGGCTTCTTCTCCTCGGCGGGCTTGGCCGCCGCTGTCTTCGGAAGCTGGACCGGCACGCCGACCGTCATCATCGGGGCGGCAACCATGAAGATGATCAGGAGAACCAGCATCACGTCGACGAGCGGCGTGACGTTGATGTCGGACACCGGACGGAATTCGCCGTCCTCGGTATCCCAGCCGCTTCCGCCGCCGAGGGACGCGCCCATTATTCAGCCGCCGCGGTACGAGCGTGCAGATGGCCGGAATCACGCGCCAGCCGATTGCCGAGATCGCCGATCACGGCGCTGGTGCGCTGGCCGATGCGGGCGAGGTCGGTCGAGAACTTGTTGTAGGCCATCACCGACGGGATGGCGGCGACCAGGCCGATAGCGGTGGCGAACAGGGCCTCCGCGATGCCTGGGGCGACGACTGCGAGGCTCGTGTCCTGACTCTGCGCGATGGCCGAGAACGAGTTCATGATGCCCCACACCGTGCCGAACAGGCCAATGAACGGGGCGGACGAGCCGATAGTGGCGAGGAAGGGTAAACCGCGTTCCATCTTGCGGAGGCGAGCGACGAGCGCCGCCTTCATCGCACGTTCGATGCGTTCGCGGCGCTCCGAGCGGGACTCCTCCGGATCACGGTCATGCCAGGCTTCGAAGCCGGCAGCGATGACGCTCTGCGGCAGATCGCCTTTGATCTTCTGCAAATTCTCGCCGTTGCGATTAGCGCGCTCGAAACGACCGACCTGGCGCTTCACGCCACCCAGACGCACAATCTTTTCGAAGATGATCGCCCAGCAAACAACGGAAGCTGCCGCCAAGAGAACCATGACGCTCTTGACGATGACATCGGCCTGAAGAAACAAGGCCATGAAAGAGAGATCATGTGCTTCGGTCATTTCGCTCGATCTGTCGAAATATGACTAGGAATATTCGCGCACACTCTCCGCAACGAGGTGGCTGGAAACGGTTCCACCACCCACCAAACTCAAAGTCAACACTTAATCGACCGATTGAAATTAGAACAATTACAATGATGTATTGGCTGAAATCTTCGTACCGGTAGAGCCTGTGGTGCCAAGGCAATGAACTTCCATTTTAAAGCAATGTTTCAACCTCTCGCCTTTCGCGGATGCTTTCTCTAGAAGATCGCTCCATGGCTTCAGTCGAGCTTCCCGTGCGCTTTTCTCGTCTGTCCCCTTCGCGCGCTGGCCTTCCCATCCTCATTCTGATCGCCGGGCTGTTCTGCACGGCGCTGGCGGTCATCCAGCTTCGAAGTCTGGTCCGCGAGGCCGAGCAGGCCAGATTCGCCGCGATCACAGAGGAACGGGCGGGCGCCGTGTCGGACCGCATCGACACCTATGTCGCACTGCTGCGCGGTATGGCGGGGTTCTTCGCGGCATCTGGCGAGGTGACTGCGGGCGAGTTCAAATCCTACTTCGACCGGTTGAGGCTCACCGAGCTTTATCCCGGCGTGCAGGGCATGGGCTACATTGCCCGGGTGCCCCTTGCCGAGCGGGACGTCTTCGCCGCCCGGGTGCGGACATCGATCGATAGTGATTTTCGCATATGGCCGGAGGGCGACCGCGATTTCTACGCGCCGATCGTCTTCCTCCTACCGGAAGACCAGAGGAACCATTCCGCGATCGGCTTCGACATGGCGACGGAGCCGAACCGGCTCGCGGCGATGCAGCAGGCGACCGAGACCACGATCCGGGCGACGACGGCCAAGGTCATGCTCGGGGAGAGAACCAACCAGAATCCACAGCCCGGCTTTCAGATTTTCGTACCGCTTTACGCAACACCGAACGGGGCTGTCCCGGCGACGGTGGAAGAGCGCCGCGCTACCGCAAGCGGCTGGATCTACAGTCCGTTCCGCGCTCCGGAATTGTTCGCCAAGGCATTCGAATTGCGCGGGCGCGAATCCGAAATCGATTACGCGGTCTATGACGGTCCATCGGTTGACGAGGAGAAGCTGCTTTATCGCTCGTCCACCCAGGGCGCTCCCGATGCAGATTATTCGGCGACGAAGACGCTCGACGCTGCAGGCCGGCAGTGGACGATTGTGATGCGCAACACGGACTTCTTCGTCCGCGACAGCAACCGGGCGATCATTCCGTTCATCGCCGCCGGTGGTCTGCTGACGACCTTCATACTTTTCGCGGCCGGCTGGGCGCAGGCGAGCGCGACGCAGGCAGCCGAGAAGGCGCAGGAGCAACTCCACGAGCTCAATCTCAGCCTTGAGGACCGCGTCGAGGAACGCACCGCGCAACTCGAAACCGCGCATGGCGCGCTGGAGAGCCTCAACCGTAATCTGGAGACCATCGTCGCAGTGCGGACGGCCGATCTCCAGGAGGCGAACCAGGAGATCCAGCGCTTCGCCTATATCGTCAGCCACGATCTGAGATCGCCGCTCGTCAACGTCATGGGGTTCACAAGCGAGCTCGACATAGCCCGGACCGAGATCGCGAAGTTCTACAGCGAGGCGGTCGCGAAGAATCCCGAGCTGGAGAACAAGGACGCAAAGAGCGCGATCGAGGTCGACCTGCCGGAATCGATCGAATTCATTCGCTCCTCGACCGCCAAGATGGACCGGCTGATCAATGCGATCCTTCGCCTGTCGCGCGAGGGCCGCCGCGTGCTCTCGCCCGAGCCGCTCAAGATGAACGAACTGCTGCACACCATCAGCCGCTCGATCCAGCACCAGACCGCGGAAGTCGGCGCGACAGTCGAGATCGGGGAGTTGCCGGAGATCGTCAGCGATCGCCTCGCGGTCGAGCAGGTGTTCAGCAATCTCATCGAGAATGCGGTCAAATATCTTGCACCGGACCGTCCGGGCCAGATAAGGGTCCGCGGCGGGGTCGAGGGCGGCATGGTGGCGATCACCGTCGAGGACAATGGGCGTGGCATCGCGCCCGCCGATCATAGCCGCATCTTCGACCTGTTCCGCCGCGCGGGGACACAGGATCGTCCGGGCGAGGGCATCGGCCTCGCCCATGTTCGTGCGCTGGTGCGCCGCCTGGGCGGCAACATCACCGTCAAATCCACGCTTGGGGAAGGGTCAACCTTCCGCGTCACACTGCCGAAAACCTTGAAGGCAACGACAGAGGGGACTGCCTGATGCCCAACCAGAAGCCCGTCACGATCATCATGATCGAAGACGACGAGGGCCATGCCCGCCTGATCGAGCGCAATATCCGCCGCGCCGGGGTGAACAACGAGGTCCGCCATTTCGTCAGCGGCACGGCGGCGCTCGAACACCTGCTTGATACCGGCAACCGCGCGCACGGCCCGTTCCTGGTCCTGCTCGACCTGAACCTGCCGGACATGAGCGGCACCGACATTCTGGCCAAGATCAAGGCGGACGAGCATCTTCGCCGCGCGCCGGTCGTGGTGCTGACGACCACCGACGACAAGGTCGAGATCCAGCGCTGCTACGATCTCGGCTGCAACGTCTACATCACCAAGCCGGTCGACTACGAAACCTTCGCGCAGGCGATCCGCCAGCTCGGTCTGTTCCTCTCCGTGATCCAGGTTCCCGACGCCGAATGAGCGACGACACGGCCAGTCCGGGCGCGGTACCCGGCGGCATCCGGGTTCTCTATGTCGATGACGACGCCGGTCTGCGCCGGTTGGTCGAACGGGCCCTGACGCGGCATGGTTTCGAGGTCGGCTTCGCCTCGAACGGCGACGAGGGGCTGGCCAGGCTTCGCGAGGAACGCTTCGATGTCGTCACGCTGGACCATTTCATGCCCGGCAAGGACGGCCTCGAAACGCTCGAGGAGATCCAGCAGCTTCCGGACGCTCCGCCGGTGATCTACGTCACCGGCGCCGATGAGAGCCGTATCGCGGTGGCGGCGCTCAAAGCCGGAGCGACGGATTATGTGATCAAGGACGTCGAGGGCATCTTCCTCGAACTCCTGCGCAGCGCCGTCCTTCAAGCCGTGCAGCAGCGCCAGCTCCAGCGCGAGAAGGAAGAGGCGGAGCGGCAGGTTCGCCTCGGGCGCGACCGCGCCGAACTGCTGTTGCGGGAGGTTAATCACCGCGTCGCGAACTCGCTGCAGCTCGTTTCGTCTCTCGTCAGCATGCAGACGGCCGCCGTGAGCGACGCCGCGGCGCGCGATGCCCTGACCGAGACGCAAGGGCGCATCGCGGCGATCGGCCAGATCCACCGCCGCCTCTACACCTCCGAAGACGTCCGCTTCGTCGAGGTCGGCACCTATCTGGAAGGTTTGATCGAGGAATTGCGCGGCGCCCTGCAGGGCGACGGGCGGATTCATCAGATCACGGTCGAGGCGGTGCAATTGCTGCTGCCGACCGACCAGGTGGTGTCTCTCGGCATGATCGTCACCGAGCTCGTCACCAACGCCTACAAATACGCCTATCCCGACGGGCGGAGCGGGCCGATCCGGGTCACGCTGAAGACCGGCGAGGGCTGCCACATCCTGTGCGTCGAGGACGAGGGGATCGGCTGGAGCGGGCAGGGCGGCAGCGCGACGGGCACCGGCCTCGGAACCAGGATCATTCATTCCATGGCCCGCGCACTCGGCGGACCCATGGAATTCGACCGCGAGCATCGCGGCACGCGCGTGATGCTCCGCATCGTCCAGTCGTGACATGGCCTATCTGATCCAGATACTCCTGCCGCTCAGCGACAATCACGGCCGCCCGTTCGGCCCCTCCGAATATCAGCGAGTCCGACGCGAACTGCGCGAACGCTGGGGCGGCCTCACCGCCTATACCCGCTCGCCGGCCGAGGGTTCCTGGGCGGATGAGGGCGAAGACTTCACCCATGACGACATCATCGTCTTCGAGGTGATGTCGGAGGTGCTCGACCGGCCATGGTGGCGCGATTACCGGCGCCAGATGGAACAAAGGTTCCGGCAGGATGTGATCGTCGTCCGGGTGCAGATCATCGAGGTTCTCTGACGCATCCGTAGCGACCGGCCTTGACCTCGCCACTCTCCTCCGCAAACTCCCGCGCACTTTCAACGAGGGCGGAAAACATGCAGCGGATTCTGGCGGGCATTCTCACGGCGGCACTGACGATCGGAGCGCCTGCCGTGGCGTTCTCCCAGAACGCGGCCTGCCAGGGCGGCAAGAGCTTCGAAGCCTGGCTCGGCGACGTCAGGAAGGAGGCTCTGGAGCAGGGCATCTCCCAGAAAGCGATCGATGCCGGCCTCGCTGGGGTCACATACGATCAGGCGACCGTGGGCAAGGACCATGGCGGGCAAGGCGTGTTCGCGCAGAACTTCGTGCAGTTCTCGGACCGCATGGCCAACAACAACCGCCTGCAGGCCGGCAAGGCAAAGATCAATTCGCATGCGACGGTCTTCGAGCGAATCAAGGAAGAGTACGGTGTGCCGGCGGGCGTGCTGACGGCGTTCTGGGGTCTCGAAACCGATTTCGGCGGCTTCCTCGGCAGTGGGGACACCGTTCGCTCGGTCGCGACGCTCGCCTATGACTGCAAGCGCCCCGAACTGTTCCGCCCTCAGCTTTTCGCGCTGCTCAAGATCATCGATCGTGGCGACCTGACGCGTGCCGAGATGCGCGGGCCGTTCGCGGGCGAACTCGGCCAGTTCCAGTTCCTGCCGACGCGCTACATCGATTTCGGCGTCGACTTCGACGGCGACGGCCACATCAACCTGATCAAGTCGGATGCCGACGCGCTCGGCTCGGCCGCGAACTACCTCAAGTCGCTCGGCTGGAAAGCCGATGAGCCGTGGCTTGTCGAGGTGAAGGTCTCGCCAAATGTGCCGTGGGATCAGGCGGACCTCTCCACCGAGCATCCGCCGGAGCAGTGGACGCAATGGGGCGTGACGCGCGCTGACGGCAAGCCGATCACCGGTCCGAATTCCTCAATGCTCCTGCCGATGGGCCGCCACGGCCCGGCTTTCCTGGCCTATCCGAACTTCAAGAACGTCTACCTGACGTGGAACCAGTCGCTGACCTATTCGATCACCGCCGCCTATCTCGCGACGAGGCTCGAGGGCGCGGCCCCGATGTCGAAAGGCGACGGCACGCCCGACCTCGACGTCGCCGGCGTGAAGCAGGTGCAGCAGCTCCTGCAGCAGAAGGGCTACGACGTCGGCAAGATCGACGGCATCATCGGTGCGGGTACCCGCGCGGCGATCAAGAAGGAACAGTTGCGGCTGCGTCAGCCGGCCGATTCCTATCCGAGCACGGAGCTGCTTCAGGCCCTTCAGGCGGGGAAATAACCTCATCCTGAGCCGCGAGCGCAGCTCGCGTGTCGAAGGATCGTCGCAAGCTCAGAGTTCCTGACGATCCTTCGACACGGGCGCTTTGCGCCCCGCTCAGGATGAGGCTGAATTAAACGGCGGATACGCATGCCGCCCGCCCCGAAAGTCCTCGACCTCGCCATCGCCGACATAGTCCGGGCCGATCGGCGATTTGCCATGGCCGCCGGGGATGTCGAGCACATAGGTCGGCATGCAGAGGCCCGAGATGTGGCCGCGCAGAGCCCGCATCAGCGCCCGACCTTCCTCGATTGAGACCCGAAAGCGCGCGGTGCCGGGCGCGAGATCCGGATGGTGCAGGTAATATGGGCGCACGCGGCTCTCGACGAAGCCGCGCATCAGTGCCGCCATCGTCTCGGGATCGTCGTTGACGCCCTTCAGTAGCACGGTCTGGCTGACGAGCGGGAACCCCGCATCGGCCAACTGTGACAGCGCCGAGCGAGCGGCCTCGGTCAGTTCGCGCGGATGGTTGGCGTGGACGCCAATGAAGACCGTCCTGGTCGAGCGCAGCGCCCCGATCAGTTCCGCGTCGACCGCCTCGGGATCGGCGATCGGCAGGCGTGTATGTACGCGCACCACCTTCACATGCGGGATCTTGTCGAGCCCGGCCATGATCGCGGCGAGGCGGCGCGGAGCAAGCACGAGGGGATCGCCGCCGGTGAGGATAACCTCCCAGATTTCGGGGTGTGCCGCGATATAGCCGAGCGCCTTCTCCAGCGCCTCTGCCGACATCGTGCCCATGCCTTCCGGCCCGACCATTTCGCGGCG
Source organism: Rhizobiaceae bacterium CPCC 101076 (assembly GCA_003347645.1). GTDB lineage: Bacteria > Pseudomonadota > Alphaproteobacteria > Rhizobiales > Methylopilaceae > Flaviflagellibacter > Flaviflagellibacter deserti. The sequence continues at coordinate 191,633 of QDFX01000001.1, forward strand.
GAAGCAGAAGCGGCAATAGACCGGGCAGACATGGACCGGCTTCAGCAGAACGCGGTCAGGATAGCGGTGGACTACGCCCTCGACGGGGGAATGATCGAGATCGCCGATAGGGTCGGCGCGCTCTTCCGGCAGCGTCACGAGTTCGGCTTCGTCGGGGACGTATTGCCGGGCGAGGGGATCGTTCGGGTCGTTCGGGTCGATCAGCGCCGCGAGGGCGGGCGGAATCGCGACGGCGTAGCGGGCGACGACTTCGTTCAACGCAGGAGCGTGTTCGGCCCGGACGAGGCCGGCCGAGACGAGATCGCGGATGGTTCGAATAGGCGCGTTCATCACCCTGCCATTTCGAACGGGTTGGGGCCTTGCAGAAGCCTCATGACGTAGAGCTCCTTTGCAAAGGTCAGCAATTGAACGAAGTCGTCCACGGGAAGCGAGTCTACGAAGGGAGATTGCGCCAGAAACTCGACATGAACGGTGAAATCTTCCGGTCTTTCGTCATGCGGAACGATGTGAAGCTCACAGACGAACACGTCTCGATAGCTGACCTCGCAAACAAGATGGTCGTCTTCCGGAATGCTGATGAACAGCAGTTTCAGTTGGCTTTCGTCGATCACGGCACCGGCGTCCAGATCACCTGCTCGATACGGCTCGCTCCCGTCGCCAGCATGACCAGCCGGTCGAAGCCGAGCGCGCAGCCGCAGGCTTCCGGCATATGGAACAGGGCGGCGAGAAAATCCTCGTCGATCGGATAGTGTTCGCCATAGACGCGCTCCTTCTCCGCCATCTCAACCTCGAAACGCCGCCGCTGTTCTCCGGCATCGGTGAGTTCGCCGAAGCCGTTCGCGAGCTCGACGCCGCAGATATAGAGCTCGAAACGCTCGGCGACGCGCGGATCGAATTTCAACGGCCGGGCGAGGGCCGCCTCCGCGACGGGATATTCGCACAGGATCGTTGGGCGGCCGATGCCGAGATGCGGCTCGACCTTCTCAACCAGGACGCGGCTGAAGATGTCGGCCCAGACATCGTCGTCGGCCACGCGGATGCCGGCGGCTCTCGCACTCCCCGCGAGATGATCGCGGTCCGTCGCGCCCGATGCCTCGATCGAGGTGAAGAGGTCGATGCCGGCAAAGTGCCGGAACGCGTCGGCGACCGTCACGCGCTCTGGCTCGGCAAGAGCGTCCGCCACGCGATCCCGGAACAGGAAAGTCGAGAGGCCTGTCGTCTCCGCCGCCAGCCGGACGATCTTCGCGCAATCCTCGAACAGGGCCTCGTATGGTTCGCCGGTGCGATACCATTCCAGCATCGTGAACTCGGGATGGTGCAGTGCGCCGCGCTCGCGATTTCGAAAGACGCGGGCGAAATCGAAGATCTTCTCCTCGCCTGCCGCGAGCAGTTTCTTCGCCGCGAATTCAGGAGAGGTGTGGAGATAGAGCGGCCTGCGCCCTTCTCCCTCTCCCCAGCGGGGAGAGGGTCGGGGTGATGAGAAAACATCATCAATACCGGGCTGCCCCTCACCCGGACCGCTTCGCGGCCTCGCCCTCTCTCCGCTGGGGAAAGGGAATACGCCGGGATCCACGATTTCCGTCGCGAAGCCGTGCAGATGCGCCTCGTTGCCCGGCGAGGTCTGCAGCACGCCCGCCTCGATCTCGGTAAAGCCATCGGCCGCGAATTCGGCTCGCAAACGAGCCTTGATCCGGCCGCGCTCCTTCAGGAAGGGGCGACGGTCGGCATGACGGCCTTTGTCCCACCAGGGCGAGGCATCGGTCATCGGGGGTTTCTCACAGCGGAAAAGTGTGCGACACGGGCGCCCGACACGGCGCGCGCTCGCCAAGCAATCATTGAGGACAATCGTGAAGGTTATCGCCAGCTCGCTCCGCAAAGGCAATGTCGTCGACATGGATGGCCGCCTCTACGTCATCCTGACCGCCGAAAACATCCATCCCGGCAAGGGCACGCCGGTCACGCAGCTCGACATGCGCCGCATCTCCGACGGCGTGAAGGTGTCCGAGCGCTACCGCACGACGGAGCAGGTCGAGCGCGCCTTCGTCGAGGACCGTGACTACACCTTTCTCTACCAGGATGGTGAAGGCTTCCACTTCATGAACCCGGAGACCTACGAGCAGACCGCGGTTCCGCCGGATGTCGTCGGCGATGCCGCGCCTTACCTGCAGGAAGGCATGACCGTCATGCTTTCGACCCACAACGGCGTGCCGCTGACAGTCGAACTGCCGCAGCGCGTCACGCTCGAGATCGTCGAGACCGAGCCGGCGATGAAGGGGCAGACGGCCTCCTCGTCCTATAAGCCGGCGATCCTGTCGAACGGCGTCCGCACGGCTGTGCCGCCGCACGTCTCGGCCGGCACCCGTGTAGTCATCCAGACCTCGGACGGCTCCTATGTCGAGCGCGCGAAGGACTGATCGTCCGGTCTTTCGAGAGTTTGGAACAGCCCCGCTTCGGCGGGGCTTTTTCATTCCGCGAGGACGCGGGTCGGCGGGAAGATGACCTCGACCAAGGTGCCGGTCCCGACCGCGCTCTGGATCGCGAAGGTGGCGCGGTTCGCCTCGACCAGCGCCTTAGTCAGCGGCAGGCCGAGCCCGCTGCCGCCCCGGCCGCTTGCGGGCGCGAGCTGGCGGAATGGTTCGAGCGCCGCCGCGATCTCCGCCTCGTTCATGCCGAGGCCGGTATCGCGCACCCTGATCACCGCCTGGCCGAGATCGGTGATCGCGGTCGAGACGATGACCTGGCCGCCGGCGGGCGTGTACTTCACAGCGTTCGAGACGAGATTGAGCGCGATCTGCTTCAGGCTGCGGAGATCGCCGACCACGTTCGGCATTCGTGGCGCGACGCTGGTGCGGATGATCACGCGGTTCTGGTTCGCCTGCGGCTGCATCAGCGAGACGGCACCCGAGACCACTTCATTGAGGTTCACCGAGTTGAACGACAGGTCGAGCTTCCCAGCCTCGATCTTGGCGAGGTCGAGCAGGTCGTTGACCAGGCTGATGATGTGGCTGCCGGACTCGTGGATGTCCTTCAGGTACTCTTTGTAGCGGGCGCCGCCGACGGGGCCGAACCGCTCCTCCATCATCACTTCGGTAAAACCGAGGATTGCATTGAGCGGGGTACGGATTTCGTGGCTGATGCGGGCCAGGAAGTCGGACTTGTGGGCGTTCGCACGCTCCGCCTGTTCCTTGGCAGTGCGTAGTTCCTCTTCCGTCTTCTTGAACTGCGTCAAATCCTTGAGGACGGCGCAGAATTTCGGCTCGCCACCACCAATCCGCCCGAGCGTCATGAACAGCGGGATCGCGCCGCCCTTGCGGGCAACGCCGACGACCTCGCGGCCGTCGTTCAGCACCGAGGCGACGCCGTTCGACTGCAGCCCGTCGAGGTAATCGAGCGCGGCGCGGTGGCTTTCGGCCGAGAAAAGCAGGGTGAAGCTTCGGCCCTCGAGCTCGGCGGCCTCGTAACCAAACAGCGCCTCGGCGCTGCGGTTCGCGGAGGCGATGCGGCCGTTGCGATCAACCACGATGACGCCGTCGGTCGCGGTGTCGAGGATCGAGCGCAGTTCGCGCTCGTTCGCCGTTTCGGCGCCGCCGGAAGGAAGCTGCGGTTCCGGGGTGACGACGAGCAGGCTCGCGGCGGCACCTTCCCAGCGCGTCGTCTTCAGGACGCTCTGGACCGGCTGCACGGTGCCATTGGCCGAGCGGAGATTGAGCTTGCCCGGCGCGTCGGCACGTTCCTCGAACAATCTGTCGAGCCCATGTAGCGCGAGATCCTCGACCGCGGGCATGCCTGCCATTGCGAGGAACGCCTTGTTGGCGAACAGCGGCGTGCCGAGCCGGTGGATGACGATGCCGCTCGGCAATTCGCCGAGGACGCGCAGCGCATCATCGTCGGATGCCGTTGGGGCGGAAGGTTCAGAAGCGGTGGCCTGGTTCGCCGGCTGAGGGGCAGGCCAGGATACCGAAGCCGACGAGATGCGCTTCGCCTCGGCCGGCGGAGAAGGCGTCCCGCGGTCGCCCAGCGCTCGGCCGATCTCCTGGAACGCATTGTGTTCGCTCGGCTTCAACCCCGGTCGGAGCGGCTGGCGGAACGGCAGGATCGGCGAAGGCAGGAGCGGCGGCGGTTCATGGCGCTCCTCGTGCGGCAGGACTTCCTGCTCGGCCCGAACGGTTTCCGTTTCAGCCTGCTCCGGATCGCCGGTCGCTGCCTCAGCCCTGACCTCGATGGCATCGAACTCCTCGCCGCGAATGACGGCGAAGCCGCGGAAACCGAGGAAGGTGCGCTCGCGATCGAACACCGGTAGGCCGGCGAGTTCAGCGGGGACGCGGCGCGTCCGGCCGAGTGGCCAGTCGACGCTGACGCCGCTCCAGGTATCGCGCCGGGTCAGCGCCGAAGCCAGCTTTCCGGCCTTGTCGATATCGAATTCCGAGCAGAGGTCGTTCCAGGTCCGGCCGACCAAAGTCAGGTCATGATCGAGCGCGGCGGCGATCTCGTCGGAGAGCAGAACCAATTGACCGTTCTGGTCCGACTGCCAGACGAAGCGGGACGGAAGGTGGACCGGCTCCGCGCGCACCGCTTCGCTGGCCTCAGGCACCGCTTCGATCTCGTTCGCGACGTCGGCGCTGAACAGCACGGCCGGCCCGCCATCGACGCCCTCGAGCAATTCCGCATGGCAGGGCGAGAGGCTGTTGCTGCCGTTGAGCCGCAGGCTAAGCGGGCTCGGCTGCTCGGTACGGCGGACGAAGGGAAGGACGAGCGCGATCTGATCGCTCAGTGCGGTGCTCATCCCGTCGTGGCCGAACAAAGTCTCGGCGGCGGGATTGGCCCAGATCAGCTCCGCGCTTTCGGCCGACACGGCAAACGCCGGGGCAGTCGAATCCGCGAACGCCGCGATGCGCGGGTGGTCGGCGAGATTTGATATCGTCGGCGCGTCGGTCATCAGGTCCGCGAGCGTTAATGAACCCTTAATTGACTAGAGCATCGCCAAAACAGGGTCCATGCGACGCGGAGCCTACGCACCGGTTGATTCGTTTGAGAGTTAATATCAACAGGGATCGCGATGACGCATCACGGTCTTGCCGTCAGAGACGATTTCTCCTACGTAGACCCCGTCGACCAGACGTGTGCAGCTATAGCTCAGTTGGTTAGAGCACCAGATTGTGGATCTGGGGGTCCCCCGTTCGAGCCGGGGTAGCTGTACCATTTATTCTTAAATATCAATAGCTTAGCGGGTGTGAGCTGCAGCGCTCGGGTTGTCTGTGGCTCCGAGTGTGCTCCAGTGTGCTTTTGCGCCAAAATCTGGGAGTCCGTGTGCCGGAAAACAGAAAAAGCTAAATTTTAACAATGGTTTGTTCTCTAAAGACGAGACATTCCTTGGTCGCACGTTCCGATCCAATTTTTGCACGAAGATGGCTGAGTGTGTTCGACGTGAGCTTGACCTAAGCAGACAACTTAGGCGTTCATTCAGCAACTGGAATGTCGATTCCGAGGCTAAAGATGGACGGCTTCTACAGCGCGTTTTTTACCGGTCTGGCTGGTAACAGCGTAGGTATGTTCGTTTTCAAAAGCGGTGTGATCCTGGGTACTGATATCGGTGGGATGCACTACGACGGCAGCTACCAAGTCGATGAAGCGGCTGGCAACATCACGGGCCGAATCGTTTATGTGATCCCGGCAGGCACGAGTCTCATCACGGGTGTATCAAACACCAATCAGCCCTTGAGAGTCGAATTCCCACTTGAACTACCGCTGCACTTCGCCGACGGGCGTGTTGTCACGATTCAAACGCCTAGCGGCACGATCAATGCACGATTTCAAAAGCTAAGGGATTGGATCTAACCATGACCGCGATGGACGTAGTGAACATCGTCGCGATTATTGTGGGCCCACTCCTAGCGGTGTTGATCACCCGTTGGCGAGATAATCGAAAAGAAAATATCCGCCGTCGTAGTGATATATTGGAAGCCCTTATGAAGACGCGGCCATTGCGTCTGTCATTTGAGCATGTTGGTGCCTTGAATCTGATCCAAATGGAGTTCTTTGGGAAGAGGTCAGTCATAGATGCATACAAGAGGTATCGAGATCATCTGTCCCAGGACTTCCCACAGGGAGATGGCGCCGGGAAGCGCTTCGTGGAAACGAGGGATGATCTATTCGTGGAGCTTATTCACGCGATCGCGTCCGATCTAAACTATAAATTCGATAAGAAGGATATCGAGAAGCTTTCCTACGGTCCGGTTGGCTGGGAGAATGACGAAAGCGCCGTGCGAATGATCCGTACGCTCGCGATCAACGTGCTCACAGGTCAACAACCGCTTCCGGTCAGTATCCGCCCTCCGAATGCTCCGGGACAGATGTTCCCACCTCCGCCCCCCTGACCAATTCGAATCCGGTATTGTCACGGAGCCGAAGTCGCCATTTTCGGGATGCTCGCGACTAGGCCCGTCGGAAGGTCTGGGGCGCCGCCGCCTTTCGTATAACCGGTGTCTTGTGGGGCAAAGATACACGCCGCCGCATAGTTCAGCACCACATCCCTCCGCTCCTCGCTCTTTGCTGCGTCTGCTAACGCAGTAAAGGTCAGAAGTGCATTGTAGCGATGCCGGTTGATGATGGCGTTGTGCTTGTGAGACAGAAAATTACGAGCTGCCAGAAAAAGCATGTAAGCGATAACGCCGAACACAAGCACCTTGCTAATCGCAAGCTGCGCCATTGCGTAAGGGCCCCCATCGGCCAACCAAGGTATCTTGTGTAAGAACGTCGACAGTACGGCAAAAGTGGCGAGGCCGACTGCAACGTAAATGGTCTGCCAGCGCCAAGTCGCTGCGTCAGCATCGTGGCGGTCGCTTTCATCCTTGAAGTACGTCGCTTGCTGAGCAACACCTTGCTCGAGGGCAACCTTCCTGACGTCGGATAGAATCCGGTCCGCCTCCTCGCGCAAGCTTCGGAGATCCTCGGAAGTCTTGGCTGCCAAATCCTTAGACGCTTGCATCGAGCTGCGCGCTTCAGCTTCCAATGCACTGAAATCTCGAAGCCGTGAGGCTCCGTAAGCGATCAGCGGGGCAACTTGATCGAAGGTAGTATCATAAGAGGATTCAAGCTTTGAGATGAGGGAAGTTCTGAGGCTGTAAGGATCTTGCGCTGTCTTAGGGTCAAACGTGACGATCTCTTCGAGCCGACTATAGGTCGCATCCGCGGCAGATTTTAGCTTACTCAGGTGTGTCTCGGAGAGTTCTCCTAAGTATTGCGAGGGAAACTGCCGGAATAATGCAACAAGACGAGAGGCTGGTTCAACCGCTTCCAAAAAGTTGAGAGCTTCACCAAGGCGCTCAAGGCGGGGTAAAGAGGCCACATCAAAGGCCTGGATGCGTTCGAGCGATTGTTGCGTGGGTTCAATATCTTCCTTGGCCATCGTTCCCCCCATTTTATGGGACCATTTCACGGTCGAAAATCTGTGTCGAGTCTCCGCTCTGTTAAGGACCGTCAGTCTGGCCCGGACCCGTCTTTCTTCCCTAGGAACTATGTTCGACAGCTGCGCCTGACGTATTCCATCGGAAACGCAGCGCGACTAAGTATCGCCTCGGCCCGATGAGTTCGGCGGAAATTGTCACCTAGAAAAGACAAGGCAGGAAAGGTAATGAAAGATCATCTTCATATTATAAGTGACCTCCTCTGGGAGGTGTGCACAGAAATAGATTTGCATTATGATGATAAAGATTTTCCGAGTTTAGGCACGATGATGTTCAGAGTCGCCAGCGGTATTGCCGCACTACGCTTAGATGGGATTCCGGTCCCTGAGGTGGCGAACCAGATGTTGGCCAAATACGAACGCGCGGTCGGTACGTTGATGCATTGAATTGGGGGAAGGAGCCTGGCGGCTCCTTCCGCCGACCTTAGCTCTTGATCTGATGAGTCCTGGTACTGACCAGATCGATTAGATCTGTACCAATCATCGTCGCTATGCCGATCAGCTCGGTGAGGGTGAAATCGTGGAAGCCCTTCTCCATCGATGAGGCCGTGATTCGGCTTGTGTTGAGCCTCTCTCCAATTTCCGAGACGTTCGCTTGTTCTAAAGCTCGGTACATTCCGATCTGCACGCCGACGCCGTAGTGAAGCGGGCTAATCGGCTTTTGTTCGCCGAACCTTTTCCGCCCGCCGCGTCGGCGGTTTCCTTCTCCGCGATGAGCTTCTCGACGCTTCATGAGCTTCATCAACGTCGATTCGCTCCGGCCGTACTTCAGGGCGAGGTCGCCATAGGAGAAGTCACCCGTTTCAAAGTCCCGCACGGCCGCATCATGCCATTCAGTCATTACTCTCAGCCTCTCAGTGTGCTCGGAGTGTGCTCGACAAAAGCACACTCAACTGCAGTTTCGCCGTCAATTTTGAGGGCGCCGGGGGCTAAACAACTCAAGAGCTTCTAAGGGGTTTCGTCGTCAGATGTGTCAGATCCCTTAAGATTGTGGATCTGGGGGTCCCCCGTTCGAGCCGGGGTAGCTGTACCATTTTTCCTCAAGCACTTAGCCCGAGGGTCGCGCCGCACAACGGCGGAGACATGGCTGGGCGTGCTCCTCGTGCGCGCCGTATCGACCGAACATTTCTACCGCATCGTGTACGTGCTGATGCTGACGATCGGCGTCAAACTCTGCTGGGACGGCTTCAGCGGCTTCCAATAGCCTCGGCAGACCTCCGCGCTAGGAAGCTTCCGCGACCGGGTTTCTCAGGACGCCAATACCCTCGACTTCCACCTCGACCACGTCGCCTGGCTTCATCCATACCGGCGGCTTGCGCGCGTAGCCCACGCCCGAAGGCGTTCCCGTCGCAATGACGTCGCCGGGTTCCAGCGTAGTGATTTGCGAGAGCAGGGATACGGTCCGAGCGACGCTGAAGATCATGTCAGACGTGTCGCTGTCCTGCATGGTCGTGCCGTTGAGGCGCGTGGAAATCCTCAGGCCGCGCGCGCCCGGGGGCAGGGAGTCCGCCGTTGCGATGACCGGCCCCAACGGCCCCGTTCCATCGAAATTCTTGCCCGCCGTCCACTGGGTCGTCTTGCGCTGGAAGTCACGCACCGAGACGTCGTTCATGATCGTGTAGCCGAAGACGTAGTCGAGTGCCTGCTCTTCGGGCACGTCGTGGGCGGTCTTGCCGATTACGATCGTCAGTTCGCACTCGTAATCGAGCTCCTCCGACACCGTCGGCCGGATGATCGGGGCATTGGGCGCCACTAGCGTCGATTGGAGCCGGATGAAGAGGGATGGATAATCCGGGATCGGATTTCCGCCCTCCTTGGCGTGAAGTGCATAATTCAATCCGAGGCAAAGCACTTTGCCCGGCCGTGGCACGGGCGGCAGGAGTTCGACCGAGGCGAGCGGGATGCCGACTCCCTGGCGCGGCAGGGCCGCCTTGACCTTCGCCAGGAGTTCCGCCCCGGCCTTGATGACGCCGATCATGTCTTCGGGTGCGTCGGAGACGAGATCGCTAAGGGCGAATACGGCGTCGGCCTGGACTACGCCGACTTTCTCTCCGGTTGATGTCCGGTATGTCGCGAAATGCATGGGGCGTTTTTCTCTTTTCGTTTGGGTGCGAGCATAGCCGCCGAGGCGCGGCAATCGTGCGCTGCAGGGAGCGCGGACTGTGGGATGAAGAGGTAGGGAACAAGGTGGGACCGCTCAAACTTGCGCAGGCCCCACCCAGACGGTCTTGATGTTCGTGAATTCCCTGATGCCGAACTCGCCGAGTTCGCGCCCGTAACCGGACTTCTTGATGCCGCCGAACGGGATGCGGGCGTCCGATGCGACCATGCCGTTGATGAAGACCGCGCCGGCCTCGATCTCGTGCGAGAGGACATGCGCGCGAGCGATGTCGCGGGTCCACAGAGCGGCACCGAGGCCGTATTCCGTGTCGTTTGCAACCGCGATCGCGGTGTCGGTGTCCCGGACGCGGACAATCGGCGCCACCGGTCCAAAGATCTCCTCGCGGCATGCCGTCATGTCGCTCTTCACATGATCGAGGAGCGTCGGTGCGTAGAAGGCTCCGGGGCCATCGATCGCCTTGCCGCCGAGCAGCACCGCCGCGCCTTCCGACAGAGACTGTTCCACCTGTTTGTGCAGGCCATCGCGCAGGTCCGCGCGGGCGATCGGACCGATCTGGGTGCTGCGGTCCATCGGATCGCCAACCTTCAGGGCAGCAACCTGCTTCGTCAGCGCGGCGACGAAGGTATCGGCGACGCTTTCGTCGACGATGAAGCGCTTCGCGGCGATGCAGCTCTGTCCGACATTCTGGAAGCGGGCACGCGCGCCGACCTGCGCGGCCAGCTCGATGTCGGCATCGGCCAGCACAATGAAGGGGTCGGTGCCGCCAAGTTCGAGAACCTGTTTCTTGAGATGCTTGCCGGCCTCGGCAGCAACCGCGGCGCCAACCGGCGTCGAGCCGGTCAGCGTGACGGCTGCGATCCGCGGATCGGCGATGAGGGCTGCGACCCGGGACGATTCGACCAGCAGGGATCGAGAAAGTCCGGTCGGCACGCCCGCCTCCTTGAGGACATTCTCGATCGCGAGCGCGCAGCCCGGCACGTTAGAGGCATGCTTCAGCACGGCGCCGTTGCCGGCGGCCATGGCCGGAGCGAAGAACCGGAAGAACTGCCAGAATGGGTAGTTCCACGGCATCACCGCGAGCACGACGCCGAGCGGGTCGAAGACCACGCGGCTTTCCGTTGCGTTGCTCGGCACGATCTCGTCGCAGAGGAAGCGCGGCGCGTGCTCGGCATAGAACTCGCACGTCCAGGCGCACTTTTCGATTTCGCCCTCGGCCTCGACGATCGGCTTGCCCATCTCCTGAGTGATCAGGCGGGCGAGGTCTTCCTTCTTCAGGCGCAGGACTGATGCGACCCGACGCAGCGTCGCCGAGCGAACGGTCAGTTTCTGCCGGCGCCATTCCTTCTGGGCGGCGACGGCCTGGTCGAGAGCCTGGTCGACCCCGGCCGCCGAATGCGTTTCGTATCGCGCCAGTTCAAGACCATTGGCCGGGTTGATCGACACAAACATGAACTCACCTTTCCTTGTTCGCGGCTGAGCCGCGCGCATTCAGGCGATGATAGTTGAACAGGTCGGGGGTGAGGGAGGCCCGCATCGTTCGACGCGGACCTTGTTCCAGCGCGCCCGAACTGGCCCAGCTGTACCATCCTTCCCACACCCTGCGACATTCTACAGCAGCCTCACGTCGAATTATTGACGATTCAGCCTTCGGCTCCGATCTTTGGCGCATGACAACGAATGGATCGCGAATCTTCCACGCTAATGGTCATCGCGTCGTCCTGCGGGACGACGGCAAATGGGAAACTTGGGCGGAACAGGAGAGGGTGGCCGGCCCGTTCGGCACACGAGCCGAAGCGTTCGGCGCCGCCTGGCAGATACAGTCTCGCAAGTTCAAGCGCCAGCAGATGGCGGCGCAGCAGAACTGAGACATGGAAAAGCCCGCCTGGGCGGGCTTTTCGTTTCGGGTGCGTCAGCGGCGCGAGATGCTGACGTCGCCATTGTAGGAATTCACCCAGACCGACAGATCGCGACCGCGATAGTTTTCGCCGCGCACGACCCAGTTCGGGCCGCTCCGGTCAACGTCGTAGATGCGTTCGAGGCCGTTGCGGCGGGCGATCCGGACGGCTTCGCCCCGATCAATGCGAAAGGCCGGGCCTCCTCCATAGTAACGCGGCGGCGGGCCGTAATAGCGCGGCGGGGGAGGTGGCGGCGGGTAATAGCCGTAGTCCGGACCGGCGCCGCCGGGGCCGATATAGATGCCCTGCGCGGAAGCCGTGGTCGCCCCGCCAAACATGACACCGGCACAGACGACGGCCGGTAGGAGCATTTGCTTCATTTACGATTCTCCAGCCCGGCGGTCCGGGCGGGAAAAGTGATACGGAGCGATTATGTTACCGCAAAGGTTGTCCTGAGCTGTAATCCCAGCTCAATAGCCTTGTTCACGCAGAAATGTTTCGACCGCTTCGGGATAGGTGCGCTTCACGATCTTGTCCGGCGGACAGCCGTTGTCGCCGAGTGGGAAGGAGCAGCCCTCGATGCCGGTGTCGTTGTTCTTGTCGTAATGCGCCTTGAGGAAGGTCCAGGCGTCCTCGCTCTCGCCGATCCGCCGCGACGCCGCGACCAGCGCCGGCAGGAAACCGTTGCCGCTCACCGCACCCTCGGCCCAGGCATAGGCCCATGTCGGGGGCAGCCATTGCGCGAACACCTTGCGGAATTCCGGCCGCGCCGAAACGTCGTTCAGCGTATCGCCGTCGAGCCGCTCGATCTTGTCGGGCGCATAGGAACAGGCATAGCAGTCGAAGGCGTAATAGAAAGCATTGTCCGGCGCGACGATTTCGTAGCGGCCATCGCCGTCCACATCCTGCGGGAAATCCGGCGCGCCGTCGTAATCGCCGGCGTCCACCCGCGCCCAGCTGCCGTCCGTGCGGACGGTGAAGATCGTCAGCGTCGTGCAGCAATGCGCGCCGCCGGTGAAGGTCGTCAGCAGGACTTCCGGTAGTCCATTCGTCGGATCGAGTTCGACGGCACGGACACCGGCGTCCTGCGTCTGCCGGTCCTTGTCTTCGACCGTCAGGACGGCCTGTCCTTCGACCTGGATTTCCAGGATGGGGTCGAAGAAGTCCGCCATGTCCGGATCTTCCACCTTCCTCGCGGTCAGACGGGCGGAGACTGGCCCGAGCGTGATCTGCGCCTGCGGCTCCTGCGCGGTCACGGTCGCGAAGGGGTAGAGCCGGCCCTTCTCCGGTGCGTTGAACGCTCCGTCGAAGCTCGGCGCGGCGCGCGGCGCCTTCTCGCTTGGCCTGGCGGTCGGGTCGGCGTAGAAATTGTTCGAGATCGCGATCGCTGCCGGCACGAAACGGCCGATCTGGCCGACGGGATATGTAAGGCGGAAGCCCTTCACCTTGCCCTTCGGGCCAGTGGCGAAATCGACGAAGCCCGACTGACCGTCCGTTCCGGCGACGAGCGAACGGCCGCCTTTCAGCTCCGCCCGGTTCACCGCGCGCCCGGCCTTGCCTTTAGCCGCCGCGTGGACCGAAGCTAGATCGCCCTTCGCCTTGAATATCTGGAGCTGGGCGGTGCCGTCGGAACTCTGAAAGTGCCGACCCTCCGCGTTACGCGAAGCATCCGGGAGGAGGCCTCGCGGAAGGCCGAGGACGACATCGTTCGGGCCGTCGATCTCAAGCCGCCAGTCCGCCGACTTCTTCGCCTCGTCGACGATCTGCGACAGCCGCCACATATCGCCCGGCGTCGGTGTGCCGGTGACAGGCTTTGCCTCGCGCGTCTGGAACTGTTTCACCGCCGCGGCAAAGGCGGGGCCAGGCTTGCCGTCGGCGATGCCGTCGAAATCGCCGGTCCAGATCAGCGCGTCCTGCACCGCGAGGACGATCGCCGTCGGCAGCGGCTCCGGGGCCGGCGGTTTGTCCTGGGCTATTACGGGAGCGCTCGCGACGGCGAGCAGGAAGGCAAGCGGCAAGAATCTCATCGGCGCCGTCTCGTAAGCGACGATGCGAGATTAGCAGCCGCCGCGTCGTCCGCCACAGTCAAAGCTGAGGCGGACAGCGGCTTAATCACTCAAGCCTTTCGTTTGACAGGATCCGGCAATTTTTCGCTTTTTGTAATACCGTGACCGGGCTGCGAGGTTGCCGGAGGATCGCTTGCCGGGAAGGTGTCCTCGACAGCCTTCTCATGCGCCTTCTCCTCGCGCTTCTCCTTTCGGTAATGCGCCTTTGCGTCGGTCTCGTCTGCGTGGTGCTTCAGTTCTGCCTCGGTCATCTGTCGCGCTCCGTTATCGGACATCTGATGGAAGAACGTTCCCGAGGGCAGGAGGTTCAGCGTCCGCTTGCGGGTTCGGAGAGCGATCTCTAAAGCTCCGCGCTGATGCTCTTCGATCTTTCGCTCTACCTCGTCGCAGGACGGCCTGCCTGCCGCTCTGGCGATCTTCTCTCGACCGTCGAGGCGGCCATCCGCGGCGGCGTCACCATCGTCCAGCTGCGCGACCCGGCCGCCGACGGCCGCGCTTTGGTCGAGGATGCCCGCGCATTGCTGGCCGTGCTCAGGCCCCGTGGAATTCCGCTGATCATCAACGACCGCATCGATGTCGCCATCGCCGCCGCCGCCGACGGCGTGCATCTCGGACAGGACGATATCCGCGCCTTCGAGGCGCGAGAGATCGGGGGCCCGGATATGATCCTGGGTCTGTCGGTAGGCAGCCCCGCCGAATTCGCCGCCTCGCGCGAGGATCTCGATGCGGTCGACTATCTGGGCGTCGGTCCGTATCGCGTGACATCTACCAAGGCCAATGCCGGCGCGGCGATCGGCGCCGAGGGCATCGCCGCCGTGCGGGCGCTGACCAGCCTGCCGATCGTCGGTATCGGTGGTATCGAGGCCGAACATGCGGCACCGGTCATCCGCACCGGCGTTCAGGGCGTCGCGGTGGTTTCGGCGATCTGCGGCGCATCAGATCCGGAGGCGGCAGCGCGCGTTCTGGCCGCGGAGATCGCCTCGGCCCGCTGAGCATCAGCCGATACTTGCGGCGATCTTCTTCCGGACGTCCTCATTCACGCCCTCGACCACCTCGTCGGCTTCCTCGCTCTTCGCCCGCGCCTCGCATTTGGCGCGGAGTTCCTCCAGTTCCTCGTCGGTCAGCTTCTCGATGCCGACGAAGCGGTTTTGCGCCGAGCTGACGCGGATCAGCTCGTCGAGCTTGGTCTGGATCGCCAGGCCGTCACGATTTTGGGTGTTCTGGATCAGGAACACCATCAGGAAGGTGATGATCGTCGTACCGGTATTGATGATTAGCTGCCAGGTGTCTGAGAAGCCGAACAGAGGGCCGATAATTGCCCAGAGAATAATGATTCCCACACAGGCTGCGAACGTCGTCGGTCGGCCCGTCCAATAAGCGACTTTGTTGGCCGCTTTGCTGAAAGTCTCTGAGATCGTCATCTCGAAGGTCCGTTCCGTACACTGCGACAAACAACTCCGTGAAAGCACTTTCGTTTCGCCGGTCTTCTTTCCGCCGCAGAGGCCACCAGATACTTGGCGAGACACTCCTATGGAGGACACGACGATGCAGGCTCAGGAACGCCAGTTGATCATGGAGCTGTTCGACCGGCTTCGTGACGCCGAAGGCCAGCCCCGCGACCGCGAGGTGCAGGAACTGCTCGGCCAGGAACTGCGTCGTGCGCCGAACGCGGTGTACACGATGGCGCAGACGATCATCGCGCAGAACCAGGCGCTCGAACTCGCCAGCCGCCGGATCGAGGAACTCGAACGGCGCGCGCCTCAAGACGAGGACGAGCGTTACGCCGAATATCGCCAACCCGGTGCGATGGGGGCTCCCAGCCCATGGCAGCGGGGCGGTTCGCCGTCCTCCGGTCAAGGCTATGAGCAGCCGGCCTATGGCGACCGGACGTTCGGAGCGCCGCAGCAGCAGCGCATGGGCATGGGTGGTGGAGGCGGATTCCTCGCCGGAGCCGGCCAGGTAGCGATGGGCGTCGCCGGCGGCATGCTGGTCGCCGAGGCGGCCAAGTCGTTGCTAGGCGCGGGCGGCGAGGCGACATCTTCGGCTGCGTCGGGCGCGGCATCGGCCGCCGGTCTCGGCGGCGCTGCCCAGCAACCCGATCAGGGTTCGAATGCGCTCGGCCAGGAAGCCGGACTCGGCGATGTCGGCGATCAGAGCACGGCCGACGCGGGCAATGAAGGCGGAGGTGGCGGCGGCTTCTTCGACTGGCTGACGGGTCGCGGCGGTTCGGAGAACAATCAGGATGCCGACCAAGACGAAAAGGACCTCGCCTCGCATGACGATGACGGCGACTGGGACGATGGCGGCGACGACAACGGCTGGGCCTGACGAGGCTCGATCAGAAACGAAGACGGCGCGCCATTGGCGCGCCGTTTTGCTTTGAAAAGAGTGTTTAGCTAGATGACTTTCACCGTTGCGCCGATCGGAACGCGATCGTAGAGATCCTGGACGTCCTCGTTGGTCATGCGGAAGCAGCCGGACGAGACCGCCTGACCGATCGTCCAGGGCTCGTTCGAGCCGTGGATACGGTAGAGCGTCGAGCCGAGATACATCGCGCGGGCGCCGAGCGGATTGTTCGGGCCTCCCTCCATCATCTTCGGCAGATCGGGACGGCGGGCGAGCATCTCCGCCGGCGGATACCATTTCGGCCATTCGCGCTTGGCTGTGATCTTCTCGGTGCCGCTCCAGCCGAAGCCCTCGCGGCCGACGCCGATGCCGTAGCGGATCGCCGTGCCGTCACCCTGGACGAGATAGAGCATGCGCTGGGAGGAATTGATGATGATCGTGCCGGGCGCTTCGGTGCCGGTGTACGACACGGTCTGCCTGCGGAACTCGGCCGGAATCTGGCGGCGGATTGGCGCGGCGGCCGCGGGAGCACGGGAAATGCCGGGAACGACGGCCTGCTGGCGGCGATAGGGGTCGGCCTGCATGCGGCGGCGGTTGCTGAAGAGGCCGCGATCGTCGTCATCGTCGAACAGCGCCCGGCGCTGGTAGACGGTCCGCGGCGGCGCATAACGCGGCACCCTCTGAACCTCATAATAAGGCTGGCGGGCGATCTCTCGTGCGTACAGGTCCGAATAGGTCTGGGCCGAGGCGGGAACTGCGGCAGTCAGAGCCGCGAAGGTGAGGATTGCACGTGCGATACGCATGACGGTCCGTTATCCTTCTCGCAGGAGCAGCGACTATAACCGGCACGATATGCCGGATTGGGCAAACCTTCGTGAACGTCGTTTCCCCTCAGTCGGTTGCGAGTCCTGCGAAAGGGAAACTTCCTCTTATGGTTAGGGAGTGATTAAGGCGAAGCTTCGACTTTTTGACCGCTTCTTAAGTCTTGGCCGCTAGGCTTGCCCCGAGTGTGTGGGGCGAACTCATGACCAGTAAAGCGCGTAAGCCGTTTCGTATCGAAGCCATGATGAATGGCGAGTATTTCCCAGTTGGCGCCAACGACTCCCATGCGAGCGTTATGCGGCACGCCGAACTGATGTCGGAGCTTCAGACGCTCCGGGCCATGATGAAGCCCGCGGCGGAGATTTCGAACGACGCGATCTCGCTGTTCAAAAAGGAAATCAGCGAAGCCTTCCAGATGAAGGCGGAGCTCGATGCCATCCAGGAAGCGATCCAGCGGACCAAGCTCGAGATCGCCACGCTGCACGGCTCGAGCTTCGAGACCGCCCAGATGGCCCGCGTCACGGGTGAACTCGACGCTATCGTGTCGGGCACCGAAACGGCGACGCAGCAGATACTCGAAGCCGCGGAAATGATCGACGATCACGCCCTGACCATCCAGTCCTCGGCTAAGACGGCCCGGGTGCGGGGAATGGGTTCTGAAATTCAGGAGAAGGTGGTCCGCATCTTCGAAGCCTGCAACTTCCAGGATCTCACCGGCCAGCGCATCACCAAGGTGGTATCGACGCTCACCTTCATCGAAGACCGCATCGACCGGATGATTGAGATCTGGGGCGGCATGGAGAAATTCCGCGACATCACCCCGGATCTGCCGGACGCGCCGGAAGGCGACCGCGCCCTTCTCAACGGCCCGGGCTTGGCCGGCGAAGAAGGTCGCGCCTCGCAGGACGACATCGACGCGCTGTTCGATTGATCAAATCCTCATCCTGAGTCGGGCCAGAGGCCCGTGTCGAAGGATGGCCACGCACTCCGAGTTCGTGTCGATCCTTCGACACGGCCGCTGCGCGGCCGGCTCAGGATGAGGCCGTCACTTCCCGCACTTCACATAGACGTTGATCCCGTAGCGCGATCCGACGCCGGGATTGCTCCACGTCAGTTCGAAGCTCTTCCCCGCTTCAAACCTCGTGATCGTCCGTTCGTGCTTGGCCGCACCGCCCGCGACCTTGGTATCGACCGGGACGAGCTTCTTGCCCGACAATTTCACTTCCTTCTGAGCAGGATCGTCGGCGATGTGGATCATCAGATTGCCGGTCGAACTCTTCGTGATCGTATAGGGCGAACCGCAGGTCGCCTTGGCCCATCCGGGCGCCTTCGCCGCGTCTTCCGGCTTCCAGTAGGAGGCGAGGCCCCATTTGCCGACGAGGTCGTCGACCGCCTGCGCGGAGGCGATGTTGGCGCCCACGATCGAGGCGACGAAAGCGAAAACGGCAAGGCGAACGGACATCACGGTCGAGGGCTCCGCTGGCAAGAATGGTTGACGCCGCGCGCCCCGGCCGTCATCCCACACAGATGACCGATTTGACCGAAGACGAAAAGAAGCAGGATGAGCTCTACCGTGAAGAAGGGCGTCTGCTGTTCGCGGGCGAGGCCACCTTCATGAAGGGCGCCGTCGCGATCGATGGATTGCCGCCGATCGAGACCGTCGAGATCGCCTTCGCCGGGCGCTCGAATGTTGGCAAATCGAGCCTCGTCAACGCGCTCACCGGCAGGAAGACCCTGGCCAAGGTGTCCAACACGCCGGGCCGCACCCAGGAACTCAACTTCTTCCGCATCGGCACGCGGCTGACCATGGTCGACATGCCGGGTTATGGTTTCGCTGAGGCGCCGGAAGCCAAGGTCCGGGCCTGGACGCGCCTCGTCCTCGATTATCTGCGCGGGCGCACCAATCTCGGCCGCGTCTACGTTCTGATCGATAGCCGCCATGGCGTGAAGAACACGGACACCCCGGTGCTCGATCTCCTCGACAAGACCGCGGTGTCCTACCAGGTCGTGCTGACCAAATGGGATCAGGTGAAGAAAGGCGATCGGGAGACGAGGCTCGATGAAGTCCGCGCCGCTTTGGCGCGTCGCCCCGCGGCGTATCCGGAGATAATCGTGACCTCATCGAAGGAAGGTGAGGGACTCGCCGACCTTAAGGCGGCAATTGTCCGGTTGATCGCGGAAAGGGCCTAGTCCCCAGCTGCGCCCTCATTGCCGGGCTCGACCCGGCAATCCAGTGCGGCGGTGTGGCTTCTGAATGCCCGGGTCAGGCCCGGGCTTGAGGGACGGGTAATTGGAGAACCATATGAGTCAGTTCTTCATCATCGTCGCCGGCGTCTTCGGCGCGCTCGGCGTTTCGCTCGCGGCCGTCGCTTCCCACACGGCCGGAGCGACCTCGCTCGGCTCTGCATCGTCGATGCTTCTGTTCCATGCGCCGGCTTTACTCGCCATCGGCTTGTTCGGCCGTGCGTCCGGCCCGGGCGGGCTGACGCTCAATCTCGGTGGGCTAGTCCTTCTGGTCGGCGCGGCCTTGTTCGCGGGCGATCTGGCGATGCGATTTTACAAGGGGACCGCACTGTTCCCGATGGCCGCGCCGACGGGCGGCACGATGATGATCGCCGGCTGGGCCGTCATCGTCGTTGCGGGTATCCTTTTGCGGCGTTGAGCCTTCGCGCCCGAGCCGCTAGAAGCGACGGGCTTTTCTTTCCGGGTGCACCTTATGGCCACTGACGTTTCGCCCCTCGACCGCGCGCGCATCCTCGCCGAGGCCCTTCCGCAGCTGCAGCGCTACGATGACGCCACCGTCGTCGTGAAGTATGGCGGCCACGCGATGGGCGAGGAGCACGCGGCGCGCGATTTTGCCCGCGACGTGGTCATGCTGAAGCTTGCCGGCCTGCATCCGATCGTCGTTCATGGCGGCGGTCCGCAGATCGGCTCGATGCTCAAGCGACTCAACATCGAGAGCAAGTTCCACGACGGCCTGCGCATCACCGACGGCGCGACCATGGAAGTGGTCGAGATGGTGCTCGGCCTCGTCAACAAGCAAATCGTGGCCGCGATCAACGCTGCCGGCGGCCGTGCCATCGGCCTCAGCGGCAAGGACGGCAACATGGTCACAGCGCGGAAGCTCGCGCCGCTGATGAAGGCCAGTTCGCCGGGTCTCGGCGACGATGTCGATCTCGGCTTTGTCGGTGAACCGGAATCGGTCGATCCGACCGTGCTCGAACTCGCCTCGAAGTCCGATCTCATCCCGGTTGTGGCGCCGGTCGCGACATCGCGCTGGGGCGAGACGCTGAACGTCAACGCCGACACCTTCGCAGGCGCCATCGCCGGCTCGGTGCGCGCCCGCCGCCTGCTCTTCCTCACCGACGTCTCCGGTGTGCTCGACAAGGAAAAGCAGCTGATCACTAAGATGTCGATCGACCAGGCTCGCCGCCGCATCGCCGATGGCACCATCACAGGCGGCATGATCCCGAAGGTCGAGACCTGCATGGACGCGCTGGAGCGCGGCGTCGACGGCGTCGTCATCCTCGACGGCAAGGTGCCGCACATCGTCCTGCTCGAACTTCTGACCGACCACGGCGCCGGCACGCTGGTCACGCGCTGACGATGGCGACGGTGCGCGGTTTCGAGCATGTCGACACCTGGGTGTTCGACCTCGACAACACGCTGTATCCGCCGTCCTGCCGCCTGTTCGAACTGATCGACCAGCGGATGATGATGTTTATCGCCGACCGCTTCGGCATCGACGGCATGTCGGCGCGGGCTCTGCAGAAGAACTATTACCGCCGTTACGGCACCAGCCTGCGCGGCCTGATGGAAGTCGACGGCGTCGATCCCCATGCCTTCATGGATTTCGTCCACGACGTCTCGCATGAACGCCTGATCCCGGACCCGGCGCTGAAGGACGCGATCGCCGCTCTGCCGGGCAAGCGGTATGTGCTGACCAACGGCTCGCGCGGCCATGCCGAGCGCTGCGCCAATTCGCTTGGTCTCGGCGATCTCTTCCACGACATCTTCGACGTCGCGCAGGCAGACTTCATTCCGAAGCCCGAGTGGCAGGCCTACGACCGCTTCGTCGCCCATCTGGGCGTCGACCCGTCGCGCTCGGCGATGTTCGAGGACCTCGCTCGCAATCTCGCTGTGCCGCATGCACTCGGCATGACGACCGTGCTCGTCGTCCCGCGCGATGGCGATGTCGAAGAGCGCGCGATGCACGCCGAGGACAGCGAGCAGGGCCCGCACGTCGACCATGTCACGGACGATCTGGCGGGCTTTCTCGTCGGGTTGATGCACGAGCGCGCGGCCTAGCACTCCGCCTCTTCCATCTCGTCGATTTGACCGTACGGTCATCGCATGGGATGTCGGGTTCCCGACTCGGATCGCCGCGCAGGCCCATGTCCACAAATCTCGATTTTCATACTGAGGTCGTCCTCCGGGAAGCGCGGGACGAGGACGGGCGCGGCATACGCGATCTGATCGCCGGCGTCTTCGCCGAATATCCGGACCTCGTCTTCCTCGATGAGGAATTCCCCGAACTCGCCCGGGCGGCCACGAACTACCGGAATATGGGTGGTCGTCTCTGGGTTCTCGAGGACGGCCGCGAGATCATCGGCAGCATCGCCATCGTGCGGAGCGGCGAGCCCGGCATCGACGAGCTATTCAAGTTCTACCTTCACAAGAGCAGGCGCGGCAGCGGCCTTGCCGATGTGCTGTTCGGCAAGGCGCTCGATTTCGCACGGAGCAGGGGCAGCAAGGGCATCGTGCTGTGGACCGACACCCGCTTCGTGTCCGGACACCGCTTCTACGAGAAGAACGGCTTTATCCGTGGACGCGAGGAGCGCGAGCTTGGCGACGCCTCCAACAGCCGCGAATATGTTTATCGTCGCGACCTGTAGACTGAGTCTCCGACGGTCATGAGATTTCGCCTGGGCGCCCAGCTCTTCATGGCGGCCACTTTGGTCGCGGCAATGCTGTTGGCCGCGTTCTGCATCTTCCTGCTTTACCAGGGCGAACCGGCTTTCAAGGCCGCCGCGACTATCAGCCTGTCGATCCTCGTCGCCGCGCAGATCGTCCTCTCGGGCGCCGTTTACGCGTGGTCCATTGTGCGCCAGCAGCGCGAGGTGACGGAGATCGCGGGCGCGCTCGCCGTCGCCCAGTTCGCCGAGGCGATCCACACAAGGCGCGGCGAGATCATCTCCGATCCGATCATCGAACAGGCGGTGCTGGGGGCGCCCGCTGACCTTCTTGCGGCCTTTTTCCGACTGCGCGACCGGGTGAAGATCTCCGACTTCAACGACGAGATCCAGGAAACTGCGCTCGCGCTCGCCCGCGACGCGAAGGTCTTCGCCTATCGCCGCCCGCAGACGGAGTGGCTGACGCGGACGTACTGACTGCGACCTTCGTCTGCCTTGAGACACGGCATCCGCGTTCCTAAATCACCGAGGCCGTGCAACGTCTTCGCCGGCGATCTTCGAGATTTTCAATGACGACAGATACCGTGGCAGCAGCGCATCCGCACGGCATTTCCGGCGGCATGACATTCCTCATGGCCGCGGCCTGCGGGATCCTGGCCGCCAATCTCTATTACGCCCAGCCGCTGATCGCGCTGATCGGCCCGGATGTGGGGCTCTCGGAGAGCACCGCGAGCTTCGTCGTGACCTTGACCCAGGTCGGCTATGCGCTCGGCCTGTTCTTCCTCGTCCCGCTCGGCGACGTCCTGCGGAACCGCCGGCTGATCCTGATCGCCATCGCCGCCAACATCTTTTCGCTGGCGCTGGCAGCGCTCGTTCCGAATGCAATCGTCTTTCTCGTCTCCGCCTTCCTGATCGGTCTGACCGCCAGCGCCTGCCAGATGGTCATCCCGATCGCGGCTCACATGGCGACGGACGCCGCGCGCGGCCGCGTCGTCGGCAATATCATGAGCGGGCTTCTGGTCGGCATCCTGCTCGCCCGTCCGCTCGCCAGCCTCGTCGCCGCCGATTTCGGCTGGCGCGGCATGTTCGTTCTGGCGATCGGGATGATGGTCGTGCTCGGCGGCTTCCTGTTCCAGATGCTGCCGGAGCGCCATCCGGCCGCGCCTCTGCCATATGGCAAGCTGATCGCCTCGCTCTGGACGATCCTGCGCGACAGCCCGGTCCTGCAGCGCCGCACCGCCTATCAGACGGCGATGTTCGCGACCTTCACCCTGTTCTGGACGGCCGTGCCGCTCGAACTCGCGAGCGACACCTTCGGCCTCGGCCAGCGCGGCATCGCGCTCTTTGCGCTTGCCGGCGCGGCGGGCGCTCTGGCGGCTCCGATTGCCGGTCGCGCTGCCGATCGAGGCTGGAGCAAGACCGGAACCGGCCTGTCGATGTTCCTCGTCTTCGCCGGTTTCGCGCTCTGCCTGTTCGGTACCTGGGGCTCGCTCGCCGCGCTCGTGGTTGCAGGCATCGGCATCGATCTTGGCGTGCAGGGCAACATGGTCATCGGCCAGCGCGCGATCTATGGGCTCAACCCGCATATGCGCAGCCGGATCAACGGCATCTACATCGCGATCTTCTTCCTCGGCGGTGCCGTCGGATCGGCGATCGCGAGCCCGGTCTATTCAGCCTTTGGCTGGCCGGGCATCTGCATTATCGGAATGGCCATGCCGCTCGCAGCGCTCGCCTTCTACGCCACCGAGAAATGAAAAGGCGCGGCGGAGCCGCGCCTTTCGCTTGTACGTACGTCCAGTTTTTACGCCGCCTGAACTCGGCTGACGAAAGCCTCCACCTCTCGCTGCAGCGCAACCGACTGGCGGGCCAGTTCGCCGGCTGTGCCGAGAAGCTGCGACGCGGCGGCGCCGGTCTCGTGCGTCGCGCGGGTGACGCCCTCGATGTTGTGGGCGACCTCATCGGCTTCGCGCGCCGCGTTCTGGACGTTGTGCGAAATCTCGCCGGTCGCGGCACCTTGTTCCTCGACGGCCGCCGCGATCGCATTGGCGACGCCGTCCATCTGGCGGATGGTTTCGCCGATATGGCGGATCGCCTCGACTGAATCCTGTGTCTGGGTTTGGATCGCGGTTATCTGCGTGGCGATCTCGTCGGTGGCCTTGGCGGTCTGGGCGGCGAGGTTCTTGACCTCGTTCGCCACCACCGCGAAGCCGCGCCCACTCTCGCCGGCACGCGCCGCCTCGATCGTGGCGTTGAGCGCGAGAAGGTTGGTCTGGGCGGCGATCGCCTGAATCAGGCCGACCACGTCGCCGACCTTCTGGCTGGCCTCGGCAAGCGCCGCGATGCGGGCATTGGTGCGTTCGGCCTCTTCGACGGCGCGGCCGGCCATTTCACTCGAATGTGTGACCTGTCGGGCGATCTCCGTGATCGACGAGGCGAGTTCCTCGCTTGCGGCGGCGACCGTCTGCACGTTGCTGGTCGTGCGCTGGGTCGAATCCGAGGCGGCGATCGACTGGTTCGAGGCCTTGCCGGCGGTATCAGACAGCGTCTGCGCGGCGGCTTCGGTCTCAGTCGCGGCCGAGGAAACGATGCCGATAATGCCTCCGATGGCCGACTGGAATTCGCCGACGAAGCGGCCGAGTTCTGTCTTGCGCTCTTCCTCACTTCGGGCGCGAGCGGCGGCACGGAGCTGCGACTCCTCCAGTGCCTTGGCCTTCAGGCCGTCGCGGAATGCGATGACCGATTTACCGATATCGCCGATCTCGTCCGCGCGGACGGCTTCCGGGACCTCGGCCTCGTAATCGCCTCCGGCCATCTGGTCGAGCGTCTTGCCGAGCGAGCGAAGCGGACGGCCGACCATGGTGCGGAGCAGCGCGAAGATTACGCCGCAGGCGATCAGGATGGCGAGTCCACTCAAACCGATCAGCGTTTCGCGGGCTTCCGTCACCGTGGCGGTCAAAGTCGCGACCGGCACGGCGGTGACGAGCGTCCAGTTCTCCTTCGTCGCACCGGCGGCGAAAGGCTGGGCCATATAGCGCCACACAGCGCCGTCGCGGCCGACGGCTTCCAGTTCCGCTCCGGCACCATTCGCCATTGCCTGCTTGGCGACCTCGGCGATGGGACCGTCGGTCTTGTCCATCGGCTTCACCGAGGCGGCGAGGTCCGGGTGGGCGACGACCAGGCCGGACGAGGAGACGACGGCGACATAGCCGGTGCCGAACGGCTTCACGTTCGAGAGGTCGGCCCCGAGCGGGCCGAGATCGATGTCGACGCCGGCGGTGCCGACATATTTGCCGTCGATGACCATCGGCACGCCGAAGGACATCATCGTCACGTCCTTGCCGTTGACCGGGTAGAGATAGGGCTCGATCGCGACAGAGCGGTTCTGCTTCTTCGGCTGCTGGTAATAGTCGCCGTCAGAGGTCTGGGCGTCGTAGCCGACCAGGACTTCGCGCGATGGATAACCCTTGCCACGGTGCCAATAGGGGACGAAGCGGCCGGTCGCGTCGTGCTTCGGCGCCTGGTTGGCGAATTCGGCGTCGCGGCCGTCGAAGGCGTTCGGCTCCCAGCCGGTCCAGACGCCGATCAACTGCGGGTTCTGCGCCAGGATCTTCTTGAGCATCGCATCGTGCTGGTCGCGATCCTTTACGCCTGCCTTGTTGAGCGCGGTCACCGCGTTGGCGATATCGTCGGCCGTCTTCTCGGCGAGGTCGAGCCGGCTGCGCACCGCCCGGACCTGGTTCTTCAGGGTTTCCGACTGGAGAGCGTAGGTCTCCGTCTCGATAGAGGAACTGATCTGGCGATCGAGGAAGAAGGCCGTGGCGCCGAACACGCCGGCAAGAGCGACACCGCCGAAGACGGACGTCTTCAGCGAAAGGGAACGCATACGCATCACGGAAAACCCCCCGGCATTACCGCTCTATGTGTATGGTTCTGATTGTAATTTCCGAGTTAACTACCGCTTTGCCATAAGAGATTTCTGCTGCGGCGCCCTGTCTCAGGCGTTAGCTTGATCCGAATGGCCAACCGCTCCGAAATCCGCCGAACCTTCGCCGCCTATGGCCGCGCTTTCGGTCTGCTCCTCGCCGAGCGCGGACGCACGATTGCCCTCATTCTCTCGGGTTTCGTAATCGCGGCGCTGCAGGTCGCCGAGCCCGTCCTGTTCGGCCGCGCGATCGACGCGATGACCGCCGGCACGCCGAGCTTCCACCTTATCCTGCTGTGGGCCGGGGCTGGCTTCGGCGCCTTTCTGTTCGGCCTCGTCGTCGCGCTTCTCGCCGACCGGCTGTGCCATCGCCGACGTCTCGCGACCATGGCCGCCTATCTCGAACATGTCCTGACCCTTCCGGCCTCATTTCACACCGAGGCCCGTTCGGGCCAGCTGATGCGGGTGATGACGGTCGGCGTCGATTCCATGTTCGTGCTCTGGCTGTCGATCCTGCGCGAGCACTTCACCAGTCTCGTCTCGCTCTTCGTCCTCATCCCGATCGCGTTCTGGATGAACTGGAAGCTCGCGCTCCTCCTGCTGGCGCTGATGGTCGTCTACGTTTGCGTCAACGCGCTGGTCGTCCGCCGGACCTCCGGCGGGCAGGCTGAGGTCGAGGCGCGGTTCAGCGACATTTCCGGCCGGGTGGGCGATCTCTTCGGCAATGTCTCGGTGCTGCAGAGCTTCCTCGCAGTGCCGACGGAACTGGCGAATATCCGCCGTTCGCTCGCGAGCCTGCTCGAGACGCAATATCCAGTGCTGAACTGGTGGGCGGTGATGAGTGTGCTGACCCGCGCCGCGTCCTCGCTCTCGATCGTCGCCATCTTCGCCCTCGGCGCCATGTTGCGCGAGACGGAGGGCACGACGGTCGGCGAGATCGTCTCCTTCGTGGGCTTCTCGAACATGCTGATCGGCCGGCTCGATCAGATGACTGGTTTCGTGATGAGCGTGTTCTTTCGCGGCCCGCAGCTCGTCCAGTTTTTCGAGATCATGGACGAACGCCCCGGACCGCCCGAGAAACGGGGCGCGACGCCGCTTGCACTGCTCGGCGGTCATGTCGTGTTCGACGACGTCACGTTCCGCTATCCGACCGGTTCGGGCGGCCTGAAGGGCCTGACCTTCGAGGCCCGCCCCGGCGAGACCGTCGCCCTTGTCGGCCCGACCGGGTCCGGCAAATCGACCACGCTCGCGCTCCTCCAGCGTGCATGGGACCCGCAATCCGGCCGCATCTTCATCGATGGCCAGGACATCAGCGACGTCACGCTCGCCTCGCTGCACGCCGCCATCGCCGTCGTCTTCCAGGATGCCGGACTGTTCAACCGCTCGATCGCCGAGAACATCCGCATGGGCCGCCTCGACGCCAGTGATGCCGAGATCGAGGCCGCGGCCAGGCTCGCGGAGGCGCACGATTTCATCGCGAGGAAACAGGAAGGCTACCGGACCATGGTCGGCGAGCGCGGGCAGGGGCTGTCGGGTGGCGAGCGCCAGCGCATCGCCGTCGCCCGCGCGCTCCTAAAAAATTCGCCGATCCTGATCCTCGACGAGGCGACCTCCGCACTCGACGTCGCAACCGAGGCCCGCGTCCAGGCGGCGCTTGATCGTCTCCGGGAGGGCCGCACCACCTTCGTCATCGCCCACCGGCTGTCGACCGTCCGCTCTGCCGATCGCATCATCGTGCTGGAGGACGGCAAGCTTGCCGAACAGGGCGGCTACGATGCGCTTGTCGCAAAAGGTGGGCTTTTCGCGAGTATGGTCGCCGCCGCCGCATTCTCGGTTCCGAGCGAAGATAAGGCGGAAATCGGCTGACGCCATGATCTCGCCGCCAAAGCGCGATTAACCGGACTCGCGATTTAGCGTCCGGCGTTCTTGACAAGCTAAAGGCTCCCGCCTACCTCCTGCGCGGCTTTAGCACTCCTTAAGTGGGACTGCTAACAGCCTCAGTTTGCATAGGTCGGCCCTGGGCCAAAACCTGAAGGATAAAACCCGATGACGTTTCGTCCGCTGCACGACCGCGTGGTCGTTCGCCGCCTGACCGCCGAAGAGAAGACCAAGGGCGGCATCATCATCCCCGACACCGCCAAGGAGAAGCCCCAGGAGGGCGAGATCGTGGCCGTCGGTTCCGGCGCCCGCGATGAAGCCGGCAAGCTCGTCCCGCTGGACGTGAAGGCCGGCGACAAGATCCTGTTCGGCAAGTGGTCGGGCACTGAAGTCAAGATCGACGGTGAAGAGCTGCTGATCATGAAGGAAAGCGACATCCTCGGCATCATCGCCTGAGACCCCTTTCTCCCGCAATTTTCTAGATAAGGAAGACAGACATGGCAGCGAAAGACGTACGTTTTTCCGCCGACGCGCGTGAGAAGATGCTCCGCGGCGTCGACATCCTCGCCAACGCCGTCAAGGTGACGCTCGGTCCGAAGGGCCGCAACGTCGTGATCGACAAGTCGTTCGGCGCTCCCCGTATCACCAAGGACGGCGTCACCGTCGCCAAGGAGATCGAGCTCGAGGACAAGTTCGAGAACATGGGCGCCCAGATGGTGCGCGAAGTAGCCTCGAAGACCAACGACATCGCCGGCGACGGCACGACGACTGCGACGGTTCTCGCCCAGGCGATCGTCAAGGAAGGCGCCAAGTCCGTTGCCGCCGGCATGAACCCGATGGATCTGAAGCGCGGCGTCGACACGGCTGTCGCCGCTGTCATCGCTCACCTGAAGTCGTCGGCCAAGAAGATCAATTCGTCTGACGAAGTCGCCCAGGTCGGCACGATCTCCGCCAACGGCGAGACCGAAATCGGCCAGATGATCGCTTCCGCGATGCAGAAGGTCGGCAACGAGGGCGTCATCACGGTCGAGGAAGCCAAGACCGCCGAGACCGAACTCGAAGTCGTCGAAGGCATGCAGTTCGACCGCGGCTACCTCTCGCCGTACTTCATCACCAATGCCGAGAAGATGATTGCGGATCTCGAAGATCCCTTCATCCTCATCCACGAGAAGAAGCTCTCGGGCCTGCAGGCCATGCTCCCGGTCCTCGAGGCCGTCGTGCAGTCCTCGCGTCCGCTGATCATCATCGCTGAGGACGTCGAGGGCGAGGCTCTGGCCACGCTCGTCGTCAACAAGCTCCGTGGCGGTCTCAAGGTCGCGGCCGTCAAGGCTCCGGGCTTCGGCGATCGCCGCAAGGCCATGCTCGAGGACATCGCGATCCTGACCGGCGGTCAGGTCATCTCGGAAGACCTCGGCATCAAGCTCGAGAACGTCACGCTGCAGATGCTCGGCCGCGCCAAGAAGGTCGTGATCGAGAAGGAAAAGACCACGATCGTCGACGGTGCCGGCCAGAAGTCGGACATCGAAGGCCGCGTCGGTCAGATCAAGGCGCAGATCGAGGAGACCACCTCGGACTACGACCGTGAGAAGCTCCAGGAGCGTCTCGCCAAGCTTGCGGGCGGCGTCGCCGTCATCCGCGTCGGCGGCTCGACGGAAGTCGAAGTCAAGGAGCGCAAGGACCGCGTCGATGACGCGCTCAACGCGACCCGCGCCGCGGTTGAGGAAGGCATCGTTCCCGGCGGCGGCATCGCGCTGCTCCGTGCTCGCAAGTCGATCGACGGCCTCACCAACACCAACCCCGACATCCAGGCCGGTATCAAGATCGTCCAGCGCGCGCTGGAAGCTCCGATCCGCCAGATCGTCGAGAACGCCGGTGTCGAGGGCTCGATCGTGGTCGGCAAGGTGCTGGAGAACTCCTCGGCCACCTTCGGCTTCGACGCCCAGAACGAGAAGTACGGTGACATGATCGAGTTCGGCATCGTCGACCCGGTCAAGGTGGTCCGCACGGCGCTCCAGGACGCGGCTTCGGTCGCGGCCCTGCTCATCACCACGGAAGCCATGGTTGCCGACGCGCCGAAGCGCGATGCCGGTCCGGCTGGCATGCCGGGCGGTGGCATGGGCGGCATGGGCGGCATGGACTTCTGATCCAGCCTCCACGGCTCAGAATACGAAGGGCGCGGCTTCGGCCGCGCCCTTTTCTTTTGTCCGCTATCCAGGGTCGAGCGGGTGCGGGTGCGCTATACTGAAGATGGCAGGAGGCCGTCGCTCAAGCGCATCCCATTCCGCTCGATGGATCGACGTGACACCTGCCGATCGGAAAGGCGGTGTGCCATGGCGACCTACATCATGCTTGCCAACTGGACCGAACAGGGCGTGCGCAAGGTTTCGGAATCGCCCGCACGTCTCGACGTCGCGAAGAAGGCGCTCGCCGATCTTGGCGGGGAGATCAAAACCTTCTTCATGACGATGGGTCACTACGACATGGTCGTTGTCTATGAGGCGCCCGACGATGAAGCCGCGGCCCGTTTTACCCTGAAGCTTGGCATGCAGGGCAATGTCAGGACGGAAACCCTGAAGGCGTTTCCCGAGCCCACCTACAGGGAGCTATTCCGCTCCCTCGGCTAGGAACGGCAGCCGCAAAGCGGGTTCGTTTGGACAACGTTTCGGTATAGTCGCGGACCTTGAGTTCGCACGGACCCGTTCGTCTGCCGGCCTCAAGCCATAACAATGCTTGGGGAGGGCGTAGTGGATCTCGGATATGGCAAGCGCCGCGTACTGGTCGTCGGCGGCAGCGACGGCATCGGCAGAGCAGCGGCGTCGTTGATGATCGGCGAGGGCGCCGACGTCGTCATCGCCTCGCGCTCCGAAAAGAACCTCCTCGCCGCGGCGGAGATGATCCACGCCGAGCGCGCCACGGTGCCGGGCCAGCTCGTCTGCGATGTCACCCGGCCGGAAGCGGGCGCTGTGCTGGCCGAAACGGTCGACGCCCGCTGGGGCGCGCTCGACGTGCTCGTCGCGGCCGTCGGCGGCAGCGTCCGCGCCGATTTCTCGGCACTCGACGATCAGGCCTGGCTCGACAACTACACCTTCAACATCCTGTCGACGGTGCGCGCCATCCGCTCGCTGCTGCCTTATCTGGAGAAGGGGTCGAACCCTGCGATCATCACGATGAGCGGCGCCGGCGCGAAGATGCCGTACCAGCATCAGGTCGTCTCGAATGTCCACAAGGCCGGCCTGATCGGCCTCACCAAGACGCTCGCGCTTGAACTCGCGGACAGGAACATCCGCATCAATACGATCGCGCCCGGGCGCACGCTGACCTCGCTCTGGACGAACCGCGCCGACATGCTCGCCGCCGAGCGCGGCTCGACGCGCGAAGAGGTGCTGCAGGAATTCGCCAAGGATATTCCCCTTGGCCGCTTCGCGCAGCCGGATGAGATCGCGACAATGATCGTCTGGCTCTGCAGCCCGCTCGCGAGCTATGTCACCGGCCAGACGATCAGCGTCGACGGCGGCATTGCGCGCGGTCTGCTCTAGCCGTGACGAAACCGACATTGCCGCTCTGGTGCCCACTATCGCTTAAACAAGTCGAACTGAAAGCGAACGCCCTCAATGCCTGCTCCCGAAAAAGAGCCTGATCCTCCGCGCCGCGATCTCCGCGAACTCATCGTCTTCGCGCTCGTCATCACGCTGCTCGTCATGGTCGGCTCGGTGACGATCATGGGCATCGTCACGGCCGGCCTGTGCGGGTTCGATGCGAACGCCAACTGCTCGGCGGATACGATCCGGATGACGACCTTGCGCGCCACGCTCGAAATGGTGCTGCCGCCAATCGTCGGTTTCGTCGCCGCGATCGTCGGCTTTCATTTCGGCGAGAAGGCGGGACGCGGACGCTAGCCCCCACCGACGAGCGCGGCGATCACCTCGTCGACGCCGACCTTGCCCCTGATGGCTTCGCGACCCTCGTTGGCGAAGTCGATCCAGCCTTCGTTGAAGCCATCCAGCATGCGGATGCGGGGCAGGGGATGCTTCATGCCCTGCGAGCGGAACAGCTCCTCCCAGGTCTCGCGCGGCACCGGTTCGGTGCGTACTGGCTTGCCGAACGCCTTCGCGAATGCGTTGGCGATGTCGTTCGGTGAGACGCGGCGGGGGCCTTGCAGGTCGAAAACGCGGAGGCCTGTCCATTCCTGCTGAATGAGGTCCGCCGAAACCCAGCCGACATCCTTCGCGGCGACCATCGGGAACGCCTTGTCGAGCGGGGTGAGGAAGCTCTGGATCATGCCGGTCTCGCGCGCCGAGGCCACGTCCCAGGCCGCGTTGTCGATGAACCAGCCCGGCCGCAGGAAGGTGACCGGCATCGGAAGCTCGCGCAGGGCGTCCTCCATCAAGGTCCGCTGCGACAGGAGATTGTCCTCCACCGCATCGGCGCCGACGGTCGACAGGCAGAGCACCCGGCCGGGCTTCGCCGCCTTCAGCGCGGTCACGACGCTGTCGATCACGGCGCGCGCTTCCGGATAACCGGGTTCGGGATCGAAGCAGGGCGGCGGCAGGATGAAAACGGCTTCGGCGCCATGGAAGGCTTCGGTGAGCGCCGCCGCATCCTCCATCTCGGCCAGCGCGATCTCGCAGCCGAGCTTTGCCCATTCCTCGCCCTTCTTCGCATCGCGCACGACGGCGCGGAGGGGCTTGCCAGCGGCGAGCAGGGTGCGGGCGAGTTCGCCGCCGACATTGCCGGTGATTCCAGTGATCGCGTACATGATTTCTCTCTCGCGTTGAGACGTTGCGGGAAACTAACGCGCGAGTGATCGTTGCCGTGAGTGCCATTAAGTCATATCTTTGGTGATTGATAATCACCGGATATTCAGCCATGGCATTCGATGGGCGCGTGATCTCGAACGTTGGCGTGCTCGCCGCGATCGTCGAAGGCGGCAGCTTCGCGCGAGCCGCCGATGCGCTCGGCCTGTCGCGATCCGGCGTCAGCCGCGCGGTCTCGCGGCTGGAGGGCCGCGTCGGTGTCCGCCTTCTTGATCGCACCACGCGCGCCGTCGCGCTGACCGACGAAGGCAGGAAGCTCTATTCGGAGATCGCGCCGCTGCTGACTGGCATCGAGGACGCGGTGACGGTCACGTCCGGTTCGTCGGTCGCGGTGCGTGGCCGGCTGCGCGTCAATGTCGACGCATTCTTCTCGCGCCTCCTGTTCACGCCGCACATCGCCGATTTCCTGTCGCTCTACCCCGACCTGTCGCTCGAGCTCGTGGCGCGCGACCAGTTGGGCGATCTCGTCGGCGAGGGGTTCGACATCGCGGTCCGTTTCGGCACGCCGCCGGAATCCTCGCTCGTCTCGCGCAAGCTGCTCGACACCCGCACCATCACGGTCGCCTCGCCTGCCTATCTCGCGGCTCGCGGCATACCGGGCGAACCTTCCGATCTCGCGAGGCACACCTGCATTCAGGTTCGCGACTCGCTGACCGGGCAGCCGATCGGGGAATGGCAGTTCCGGCGAGGAAAAAAGGTGGTTCAGGTGAAGACGAGCGGCCGGCTGATGGTCGCCGAGTTCGGCACCATGCTCGGGGCATGCCTCGGCGGCGTCGGCATAGCGCGGGTCAAGGCGATCGGCGTGCAGCACCTCATCGACCAGGGCGCGCTGGTCGAGGTTCTGCCGAACTGGCTCGGCGACAGTTTCCCGCTTTACGCGCTCTATCCCTCGCGCCATCTGCCGCCGGCAAAAGTGCGGGCCTTCATCGATTTCGTGCAGTCGCGGCTCGTCGAAACAGAGACCGCGATTGACGTTCCCTTCGCCGAATACCCCAACATATTGAGGAACCACGCCTCCCTGTCGTGAGTTTGCTTGTCATGACGGAACGGATCGAAAGGTCCGTTTCTTCCGAGGCAACGTCCGCGTGAGTAATCGCGCGCTCAACCAGGAGGTAACACCATGCTCGGCTGGGCTCTCACCTTTCTCATCGTTGCGCTGATCGCGGCGGCGTTCGGTTTCGGTGGTCTTGCCGGCACGGCGATCGAGATCGCGAAGGTCATTTTCTTCATCGCGATCGTTCTGTTCGTGCTGTCGGCCGTGTTCGGCTTCATGCGCGGCCGTACCGGCCCGCCGATTGCCTGACACAGTTTGCTCCTAATCAGAAAGCCCGCATCACCAGTGCGGGCTTTTTGCTGTGACGACGGAGAACCTCAATGGACCAGCGGATCATCGATCTCTACGACCGCTTCACGCACGGCCAAATCTCGCGCCGGGAGTTTATGGACGGCCTCGGACGGCTGGCGGGTTCCACCGCCGCCGCGACCGCTCTGCTTCCGGTCCTCACCAACAATTACGCTCAGGCGGCCATCGTCGCGCCGGAAGACGAGCGCATCGAGACCCGCCGCGTCTCCTATCCCGCGCCGGGCGGCGCCATCTCCGGCTATCTGGTTCGCCTCAAGGGCGCCGACGCCAAGCGTCCGGCCGTCATCGTCATCCATGAGAACCGCGGTCTCAATCCGCATATCGAGGACGTGACCCGCCGTATCGCGCTTGAGGGCTTCCTTGCCTTCGCGCCGGACCTCCTGACGCTCGCCGGCGGCACGCCGACCAATGAGGACGAGGCGCGTGACAAGATCGCCAAGCTGAAATCCGAGGATACCGTTGCCCAGCTCGTGGCCTGTGTCACCTTCCTGAAGGCCCACCCGATGTCGACCGGCAAGGTCGGCGCGGTCGGCTTCTGCTGGGGCGGCGGCAAGGTCAATGAACTGGCCGCCGCGTCGCCGGAGCTCGACGCCGGTGTCGCCTATTACGGGATGCAGATTCCAGCCGACAAGGTTTCGGCGATTAAGGCGCCGCTCCTGCTCCACTACGCTGGGCTCGACGAGCGCATAAATGCCGGCATGGAGGCTTACAGGAAGGCGCTGACCGACCAGGGCAAGACCTTCGAGATATTCGTCTACGATGGTGTCAATCATGCCTTCAATAACGACACCAACGCCACCCGCTACGACAAGGCGGCGGCCGACCTCGCCTGGGGCCGCACCGTCACCTTCCTGAAGAAATACGCGGGAGAGCCGCCGGCCGGTTAAGGCAGCGGCAGGTTAAGCCAGGTCGACAGGCCGTCGAGAACCTCGCTGACGGCGACGGCGGCGAGGATCGTGCCCATAACGCGGCTGATCACACTCGTGCCTGCCGTACCGATCAGATTCTCAATCTTCTCGGCGACGAGGAACAGGCCGAGCTGAATCAGGAGAACGACGATCAGCACGATCACGGTCAGCGCCTGATCATCGATGCGGTGCCGTGAATCGTCGGTCAGCAGGACGACAGCGAGCATTGCGCCTGGACTGGCGATCGCCGGGATCGCGAGTGGGAACACCGCCGCCTGCCGTGGCGACTGCTTGGCGAGGTTCTCGTCCTCCGCGACCTCCGACGGGCCGAAGATCATGCTAAGCGCGAACAGGAACAGCACGATGCCGCCAGAGATCTGGAAGGCGGTCAGCGGCACGCCCATGCCGGCCAGGATGAATTGCCCGCCGACGATGAAGAACAGAAGCACGAAGAAGGCGACGAGCACCGCATGTACGGCGACCGTCCGCCGCTCTTCCGGCGGCCGCATCGCGGCGACGGCGAGAAAGACGGGCAGTGAACCGAGTGGGTCGATGACCACCGCGAGGGTGAGGAATTCGCTGAACTTGTCCTGAAGGACCGCGAGCATCAACGCGGGCCGAGCGCCGCCAGCAGGCGCTCGTTGAGCGGGTTTGTCGACTGGAACACGTC
Source organism: Rhizobiaceae bacterium CPCC 101076 (assembly GCA_003347645.1). GTDB lineage: Bacteria > Pseudomonadota > Alphaproteobacteria > Rhizobiales > Methylopilaceae > Flaviflagellibacter > Flaviflagellibacter deserti. The sequence continues at coordinate 226,814 of QDFX01000001.1, forward strand.
GTCGAGGTCCGTCGTCGCAACGGTGTCCGCACCCTGCGCCATCAGCCAGTCCGCAATGGGATAGATCGCCGACTTTGGCACGTGCAGGACGAGCGGACCATCGGCCGATATGCCAAACGGGGCGACGGCTCCGAACTGCTCGCCCGCGAGTTTCACGATCATTGCCCGATCGCCCTTCGGCAGGGCCTTCACCTCCTGCACCGCGCGGGCGCGGGCGGCGGCGCCGAGGCGTGCCAGGATCGCGCGGGCGGCGGAGAGGGCGGTGGGGTTCCAGTCGGCGCGGAGCGAGGCGACCAGATTGGCCTCGCTCTTCAGGATCAGACCGTCGTCCAGAACCTTCAGCGCGTTGGCGGCGAGAGTCGAACCCGTCGTCGTGATGTCGACGATGACGTCGGCCGTGCCGGAAGCTGGCGCGCCCTCGGTCGCGCCGAGGCTCTCGACGATGCGGTAATCGCCGAGCCCGTTCTGCGCGAAGAAGCTTCGCGTCAGCGTGATGTATTTCGTCGCCACGCGCAGCGGCCGGCCGAGGCGGCTGCGGAAGCGCGTCGCGACATCGTCGAGGTCGGCCATGGTGCGGACGTCGATCCAGGCCTGCGGCACGGCGATGACCACCGAGGCGGGACCGAAGCCGAGCGGCGCGAGGAGAAGCACCCGCGTGTCGGCCTGCGGAACCTGTTCACGGATCAGGTCCTCGCCGGTCACGCCGAGATGGACGTTGCCGAGGCTCAGTTCCTTGGCGATCTCCGAGGCCGAGAGGAACAGCACCCGCGCCGATGGAAGCCCCGCGACCGTGCCGCGATAGTCGCGCGAGCCGCGCGGCTGCATCAGCGGCAGGCCGGCTTGGGCAAAGAAGGCGAAGGCGTTTTCCTGGAGCCGGCCCTTGGACGGTACGGCAAGAAGCAGCGGTTCGTCGCTCATGCCGCGGCCTCCTCGATGCGCTCGACGAAGATGGCGCAGCCGACCGCCGGCACCGGGGCCGCGGCGCCAAGGGTCTGCAGCAGGTTGTCGTAGCGGCCGCCGCCGATCAGCGCGCCCATGCCCTTCAGGCGCGGCACGCGGAATTCGAAGGTGAGGCCAGTGTAGTAATCGAGCTGGCGGCCGAATGAGGTGGCGAAGCTCATGCCTGCCACGTCGAGACCGCGCTCCGCCATTTCCTCGTTTCGCTTCTCGAACGAGTCGAGCGCCTGGCGAAGCTCGCGGTCGTCGGATGCCGAGATCGCACCCGACAGTCGCGCCTCGACGAGCAGCGCGCGGATCTCGCCGATCGCCGTGACGGGGTCGCTCTCGATGGTTAGGAAGGCGGTCAGCGCCTCATGCGTCGGCTCCGGCAGCGAGGCCGAGGCGCGCAGCCGTGCCTGTTCGAGGAAGCGCTCGGCGATGTCGCCCGCGGTCCGCCCGCCGACCTGGCTGATGCCCGCGATCGACAGCATGTCCTCGACCACGGCCTTCGCCGCTTTCGGGTCCGCGCCGTCGAGTGCGGCAAGGAAGGCGGTGTGGTCGCCGTTTCCGACCGGGGAGGGGGCAAGGCTCGCGAGATCGCGGCCGAGCCCGCCTTGGCGCGCCACGTCGCGCACCAGGCGGCGGCGCCACGGCGCGGGAATTTCCAGCGCGTCGATGAAGGCGTTGAACAGCGCGCGGTCTCCGAGCCTCAGCTCAATGCCCTCCACGCCGTAGAATTCGAGCGCCTCGGCCGAGCGGGCGAGGATTTCGGCATCGGCGGCCTCGCGGTCCTTGCGGCCGAAGATCTCCATCCCGGCCTGCAGGAATTCGCCACCGCCCTGTTCGCGGTGGCGGAACACCGGGCCGAGATAGCAATAGGCGGCCTCCGCCTCGGGCCTGCCGGCCTCGATGTGCTGGCGCGCGGTCGGGATCGTCAGATCGGGACGCAGGCAAAGCTCGTTGCCCTCGGCGTCCGCCGTCAGGAACATGCGGCGGCGCAGGTCCTCGCCGGAAACGTCGATGAAGGCCGCGGCCGGCTGCAGGATCGGCGGCTCGACGCGCGCATAGCCGTTCTTCGCGAGAATCGCGACGAGCTGGGCGGCTTTCTGGCTGGCGGGCGAGGGCATTGAGGGATGGCCGAATGTCAGGTCGGCGCTGTCTAGCAATGTCGCGCGCGCTAGGCGAGGGCTTTTCGCCAACATGACGAATGGTCGATCGAAAGGCGGCTGGCGCTCCGGCGCTGACGGCGCTACCAAATCGCGCCATGGGTCTCTTCAGCCTCGGCCGCCGCCGCGACAGCGAAACCGCCATTACCTCCAGGCACATCGCCGGGCAGGTCCGCACCGTGCTTCAGCTCGGTGAGGACGATGCCGTCACAGTCAGTCAGATTGACTGCGGCGATCCCGCCTGCGCCGGCGGAGCGGAGACGGTGATCCTGGTGATGCGCAAGGGCCATAAGACGCGCGCTGCGAAGATCTCGAAGGCGATGTCATTCGTTGCTGATGAGGACGTGGCCGAGGCGGTGCGGCTTCTGTGAAAGCGTGTCCCGGGGCGCGAAGCGAGCCCGGGACCCATAGCCCCCGCGCAGATGATTTCTTCCGGCGTTCGCAGCCCGCCATCTTAATGTCGCTGCGGAAGTATGTGTCCCGGGCTCACGCTCCGCGTGCCCGGGACACACTTCCCGCGAATCCACAGCCCGAGCTCGCAACCGTCACGAGTCCGTCACCCCCTGGGCCCTATGGCAGATCGGTGATTGCTGGCTGGGGGTTGGCATGAGCGATGGCGTCTGGGGTGCGCCGTCTTCGGTCTCACCGAAGGCGCTTGGAATGCAGGCGGCGGATGCGTTCCGCGGCAGCCTCCGTGCCTGTTCCGGCCATGTCGCCCGTAATGCCGGCCGCGCCCGTTCCTTCCTGCGCGAGCGGAGCCGCGACCCCCGCTTCCGCCTGATCCCCTACGACACCTGCCGCATCGTCAACGCGCTGGCGGCTTTCGCCACCGTGCTCGGCCTGATCATGCTGGTCCTCGATCCTCAGCTGAAGGCCTGGCAGAGCTCGATCCCGAAGGCCCTGATGCCGGCCTTCCGGCTCTTTAACGAAATCGGGAAGTGCGAGTGGACGCTGATGGGTTGCGCCGCCTTCGTCCTGCTCAGCCTTGTGCGCGATCTTCGCGCGACATGCCCGCGCAAATGCCGCCATCATTGGCTTCGCGCCGCGACGGCGACCTATGTCTTCGTTTCGGTCGCGTTCGCGGGTGTCGTCGCGGCTGCGCTGAAATATGCGATCGGCCGCGCTCGACCGAGCGAGTTCGCCGACGTCGGCTCGCTATCCTTCAACTTCCTATCCTCGAATGCGAGCTGGGCGAGCTTCCCGTCCGGCCACTCGACCTCGATCATGGCCTTCGCCGTCGCGGTCGCGCTGCTGATGCCGCGCCTGCGCGTCGCCTGCATCACCGCTGGTTTCTGGATCGCCTTCGCGCGGCTGGCGACCGGAGCGCACTATCCCTCGGACGTCGTCGCCGGCTGTGCGCTCGGTGCTCTGGTGTCGTGGCTGCTGGCGCGCAAGCTCGCGCGTCACCGGCTGGTCTTCCGGTTCGACAATCAGGGTTCGCTGGTCGCGGCGAAGCTCGGAAAGTCGTTTGCGGGCGAACTTCTCAGTACCGCGCCAGCATCTCCCGCACGGTCTCGACGAGCTTCGCTTCCGGCACGGTGACCTGTCCCGCGCGGGCCTCGGTCCACGCAGCGCGGTCCTCGATCTTCTTCGACATCTCCTTGCCGAGAACGAGGTCCTTCACGGTCACCTCGCCGGCTTCCTTCTCGTTCGAGCCCTGGATGACGGCGACCGGCGACCGGCGGCGGTCGGCATATTTCATCTGGGCGTTCATGCCCGAAGAGCCGAGATAGATTTCGGCCGGGATGCCGGCCTCGCGGAGAGAGCGGGCCAGCGCGAGGTAGTCGCCGGTGCGCTCTTTGTCCATGACCAGAACGACGACTGGGCCTGCCGGCTCCGCCGCGCCCTTGCCGAGGGCCTGGAGCGCGGCCTGCAGCCGCGAGACGCCGATCGAGAAGCCGGTCGCCGGAGCGGGCTCGCCACGGAAGCGCGCGACAAGGCCGTCATAGCGCCCGCCGCCGCCAACCGAACCGAAGCGGATCGGCTTGCCGTCCTCGTCCTTCACCTCGAAGGTCAGCTCGGCCTCGTAGACCGGGCCGGTGTAGTATTCGAGGCCGCGCACCACGGAGGGATCGATGCGAATGCGATCGGCATAGCCCGACGACTCCACGATCGCTGCGATCTCCGCGAGTTCGCGCACGCCTTCGAGACCGAGTTCGGAATTGCCGACGGCCGCCTCGAAGTTCACGAGCGTCGTATTCGACGAGCCGACGCCGTGATCGAGCCAGCCCGTGAACTTGATCACGCGGTCGATCGAGGCGAGATCGAGGTCCGCGCCCTTGGTGAAGTCGCCACTTTCGTCGAGACGACCCTTGCCGAGCAGCTTCGCGATTTCCTCGACCGGGAACTTGTCCAGTTTGTCGATGGCGCGCAGCACGGTCAGGCGGCGTCCGGCACCCTCGTCGCCGCCGAGGCCGATGGCCTCCATGACACCGTCGAGCACCTTTCGATTATTGACCTTAATCGCGTAGCTGCCGCGCGGTATGCCCAGCGCTTCGAGCGTATCGGCGGCCATCATGCACATCTCGGCATCGGCCATCACGGAGCCTGAACCGACCGTGTCCGCGTCGAACTGCAAAAACTGCCGGAAGCGGCCGGGGCCGGGCTTCTCGTTTCGGAACACCGGGCCGAACCGATAGCTTCGGAACGGCTTCGGCACGCGGTCCCAGTTCTCGGCCACGTAGCGGGCCAGCGGTGCCGTCAGGTCGTACCGGAGCGACAGCCATTGCTCGTCGTCGTCCTGGAACGAGAACACGCCCTCGTTCGGACGGTCGAGATCGGGCAGGAATTTGCCGAGCGCGTCGGTGTATTCGATGAACGGCGTTTCGAGCGCCTCGAAGCCCCAGAGCTCATAGGTCTGGCGGATGGTCTCGACCATCTGGCGCGTGGCGGCGAGTTCGGCGGGGCCGCGGTCTCCGAAGCCGCGCGCGAGGCGGGCCTTCAGGCGGTCGGATTTGTTGTCTGACATGGTGGCGGCTGGTTAGCGTGAGGACGGGGCAGGGGCAAGGGGCTCCCGTGTCCCGGGCCGCTTCGCGCCCCGGACACGCGCTTGGCCACGTAGGACAAGCCGGAGGACGACGGCTGATCGATAACTCCGCCCTTCGACCCACTTTCCCTGCGGGGCCGATGGGTCTAAACCCTCCGCCCAACCCGAGAAGAACCAACGAAAACGCCGCGTCCGCACGGCGCAGAGACCATTCGATGACCGACATCTCCCTCGCACCGTCGCGCGCGCTGATGGGCCGCGACTACCGCACGCTGGCCCTCGCGGCTCTCGGCGGCGCGCTCGAATTCTACGACTTCATCATCTTCGTCTTCTTCGTCGCGGTGCTGGGCAATCTGTTCTTCCCGCCGGACGTGCCGGACTGGGTTCGCCAGTTCCAGACCTTCGGCATCTTCGCCGCCGGCTATCTCGCCCGTCCTCTCGGCGGCATCATCATGGCGCATTTCGGCGACCTGTTCGGCCGCAAGCGCATGTTCACGCTGTCGATCTTCCTGATGGCGCTGTCGACGCTCGGCATCGGCTTCCTGCCGACCTATGCCTCGATCGGCATCGCGGCGCCGATCCTTCTCCTGCTGTTCCGCATCCTACAGGGCGCGGCCATCGGTGGCGAAGTGCCCGGCGCCTGGACCTTCGTCTCCGAGCATGTGCCGGAGCGCCATGTCGGCTATGCCTGCGGAACGCTGACCTGCGGTCTGACGGCGGGCATCCTGCTCGGCTCGCTGGTCGCGACGGCACTCAACACCGCCTATACCTCGGCCGACATCCACGATTTCGCCTGGCGCATCCCGTTCCTGCTTGGCGGCCTGTTCGGCTTGGTCGCGGTCTATCTCCGCCGCTGGCTGGAAGAGACCCCGATCTTCCTCGAAATGAAGCGTGCCAAGGCGCTCTCGTCGGAAGTCCCGCTGAAGGTCGTGGTCCACCGCCATCCGGTCGGCATCGTCGTCTCCATGCTGATGACCTGGCTGCTGTCGGCCGCGATCGTCGTCGTCATCCTGATGACCCCGACCTTCCTGCAGAAGGTCTATGGTTTCGACGCGCTGACCTCGCTCCAGGCGAATTCTATCGCGACTTTCACGCTGTCGATCGGCTGCGTGCTGGCCGGCGCCATCGTCGACCGTGTCGGCGCGGGGCGCTTCTTCCTCGTGGGAACGGTCGCGCTCGCCACCGTCTGCTATGCCTTCTACACGCTGATGTTCACGCGTCCGGACCTGCTGTTCCCGCTTTATGGGCTGGTCGGCCTGCTTGTCGGCACGATCGGCGCGGTTCCCTACGTGATGGTGAAGTCGTTCCCGGCGGCAGTGCGCTTCACCGGCCTGTCCTTCTCCTACAACGTCGCCTACGCGATCTTCGGCGGCCTGACTCCGATGTTCGTGACTTTGATGATGCAGGCCGACAAGCTCGCTCCGGCGCATTACATGCTGGCGATCTGCACGCTTGGTTTTGCGACGGCGGTGTATTTGTGGAGGCGCGGCGTCTGAGCCTTCTCCCCGACGAGGGAGAAGGTCGACTCGCAATCGTGAGATTGCGAGCGGGATGAGGGGGACGTCTCCCCAAGCTCAGAATTCGTGGAGAGGTCCCCCTCACCCCGGAGCGCTACGCGCTCTCGACCCTCTCCCTCGTGGGGGAGAGGGTAAGATTACTCCGCCGCGCTGGTCTGCTGCGCCCAACTCTGGCGCTTGCGGTAAATCGTCGAGGGATTGATCTCCAGCGCTGCGGCGGCTTTCGCGATATTGCCGCCGAACGCCGACAGCGCGTTCTCGATGATCCGCTGTTCCTGCACCCACATCGGCAGGATCTTCCGCTCGTCGCCCGTGACCGGCAGCGAGACCGGGGCCTGGCTGACGATCTTGCCGGACATCATTGGACGGCCGAGAACCGCCGCCGAGATTTCGTCCGGCAGCATGTCGGCGGTGACCTGGCCGCCATCGTTCAGCACCACGACGCGGCGAAGCGCGCTCTCCAGTTCCCGCACGTTTCCGGGCCAGGAATAGGACGCGATCATACGTTCGGCGAGCGGGTCGAAGCCGGTGAAATCCCGCTGCTCCTCACGCGCCAGGCGCGTCAGGAAAGTCCGCGCCAGGATCATCGCGTCCTCGCCGCGCGAGCGCAGCGGCGGCAACTGAACCGGCAGCACATGGAGCCGGTAGAACAGGTCCTCGCGGAAACGCCCCGCCGCGACTTCCGCTTTCGGATCGCGATTGGTCGCGCAGACGAAGCGCACATCGACCTTCTTCGCCTTCGCGCCGCCGACCCGCCGGACCTCGCCAGTCTGCACGAAGCGGAGCAGCTTCGCCTGTAGCGCGAAATCCATCTCGCAGATTTCGTCCAGAAACAGAGTGCCGCCATTCGCGAGTTCGGCCGCGCCGGCATGATCCTCTACGGCGCCGGTGAAGGCGCCGCGAACATGACCGAAGATTTCGCTCTCGATCAGGTCTTTCGGGATCGCGCCGCAGTTCAGCGCGATGAACGATCCGGAGCGGCCCGAACGATTATGGACGGCCTGCGCCGCGAGTTCCTTGCCGGTGCCGCTCTCGCCGGTGACGAAGACGGGCGCCTTCGAACCCGCCACACGATCGATCTGCGCGAACACCTGGCGCATCGCCGAGGACGAGCCGATGAAGCCGTCGAAGCCCGCCGGAGCGGCAGGGCATGGTTCGGCGATGATAGGCTTCTCGTTCATCCGCGCGAGAAGGCGCTGGGTGAGGACGCGCGGCGCGAACGGCCGCATCAGGAAATCGTCGGAGCCGCGCCGCATCGCATCGACCGCGAGCGTCATCGAGCCCATTCCGGTCGAGACCATCGGCCCCCGCACCAGCGGGCGCAGACGCTCGAGCGCATCGGTCGCCAGATCGAGACCGACGACCACGGCCGAGAATGTCGAGCCGCGAAGACGCGCTTCAGCGGTTGCGATCGTATCGGTGATCTCGACTTCGGAATTGACGATCTCGGCTGCGAGGGCGGCCGCGATAGGACGTGCGACGGCCGGATCACGCTCGGCGACCAGAATCCGTCTCCGCGCCGACCCGAATGGTCCCGCAGCAAAGCCCATCCAGAACTCCCGCATCCGGCCACACGGCCGCAAATTCAATCGGGGATGAGCTTGACGACACAGGGTAAATGAAACCTGAACTTTGCCCTCCCAGATTGTGGGCAAGTGATGGCAGAGCATTGGCGGGAAAGGCGCGAATCTGTGCATAGTCGGTCAATTCACGCTTGACGGGCTGATGCTGAGAACCGGGCCGCTCTTTATCGCATTTTGCATGGCGGCAATCGCGGCGTCGCTGGCGGCTATCCTCATTTTAGGATTGGGAATTTCGGTGCCGTTCGGCGTCGCGGGCGGGCTCGCCGGTTTGGGCGTGGTCGCGCTTGTCGTGCGCATCCTCACGGGATCGCAGAAGAACGCGCCGCTCCGCCTCTTCGACGTCGAGGAGCGGGTCAGCACTTTGTCCGCTCGCCTTCACATGATCGATCAGCGCTTCGCCCGGCTCGAGCAGATCCTGCCGGAGGCGCTGAAGCGCAACAATCAGGGGCTGGAGCGGGAAGTCTCCGATCTCGGAAATCTCGTCCGAGCCCTCGCCGAACAGGTCGAATTGCACGAGCAGCTATGGGCCGATGCGACGACCCATGCCGCTGCTCCGCCGCCGGCGCTCGCGCGCGAACCGATGCGCCATGAACCGGTCCCGCGTGTGGAGATCCATGCGCCCGTGATCTCGACACCGGCTCCCGCTCCGCAGGCCAGTGTCGCCCGCGCGCCGCTGCCGGAATTCCGCCCGGTCAATCAGGACGTCGGCCGCAAGGTCCGCAAGGCGATCGAAGGCGAGGGGATCGAGCTTCATCTCAGCCCGATCGCGATGCTGCCGCAGCGCCGTGTGATTCACTACGACACCCTGCCGTATCTGCGAGACGCCGACGGTACTTTGATCGGCCCGGCAGATTTCGTGCCCGACACGCGCGCGACCGGGCTGCTGCCAATGCTCGACACCTTCGTGCTCGACCGCAGCCTCCGGGTCGCCCGGCGGCTGAAGGCGCGCGAACGCGAACTGACATTGTTCGTCAATCTCGCAGCCGAGACGTTCCGTGGCGATGTCTTCGCGACCGAAATCGCACGCCGCCTCGACGCCAATGCAGATCTCTCGTCCCATCTGATGCTCGGCTTCTCGCAGGAGGCCCTGCATAGCTTCGGTGGCGTCGAGGCCGAGATGCTGGCGACTTTGTCGGAGAAGGGTTTCCGCTTCGTCTTGACCGGCGTGACGAACCTTTCGCTGGACGCGAAGGCGCTCAACGAATTCGGCATTCGCGTGGTTCGTATCGCGGCCGATCTCCTGATCGACGAAGACGCCGCCGCCGAGTCCTCCATCCATCCGGCCGACTTGCCGAATGTCTGCCGCCGCAACAACATCCTGGTCATCGCCGACAATGTCGACACCGAGCAGAAGGTGGCCGACCTGCTCGACATCGACGTGCGTGCCGCCCAGGGCACCGTCTTCGGCACGCCGCGTCCGGTGCGTCCGGAGGTCTTCGCCGACGGTGAGGCTCTGGCCAGCGCCAGGACTCCTGCCTTCACGACGCCGGCTGCGCGTCCCGGCGTGCAGCCGCATCAGCCTTTCCGTTCGATCGTGCGGCGCGTCTGATCGCTTGATTTCGGCGTCACGGTAGGCCACCTCCGGGGCCATGACCGAAACCATTCTCCTGCCGCCCGGCTCCGGCCTCGCTACTCTCGCCGATCGCTACGACGTCATCTTCTCGGATGTGTGGGGCGTGCTCCATAACGGCGTGCATGCCTGGCCGACGGCGTCCGAGGCGCTGACCCGCTATCGCGAAGCGGGCGGCACCGTCGTTCTCGTCTCGAACGCGCCACGCCCGAGCCCCGACGTCATTCCGCAGCTCGCCGGATACGGCGTCTCGCGCTCGGCATGGGACGGAATCGTGACGTCCGGCGATGTGACCCGGATGGAGATCGAGAGGCGAGGCGTCAGGCGCCTCCACCACGTCGGTCCTCCGCGCGACGTGCCGATGTTCGATGGCTTCGAATTGGTCGGTCCGGCGGACGCGGAAGTCACGGTCGTGACCGGCCTCGACGACGACGATGTCGAGACACCGGACGATTATCGCGGCCGGATGAAGGAACTGCTGGATCATTCGGTCGAGATGATCTGCGCCAATCCCGACCGCGTCGTGGAGCGGGGCAGCAAGCTGATCTGGTGCGCGGGCGCGATTGCCGACGTCTACGAGGAGATCGGCGGCCGGGTGATGCACATCGGCAAGCCGTTCCCGATCATTTATGAGCAGGCGATGCGCATCGCCGCCGAACTGCGCGGCAAGACCACGCCGAAGAATCGCATCCTGATGATCGGCGACAGCATGATCACCGATGTCGCGGGGGCGAACATGTTCGGGATCGACTGCCTGTTCATGACCGGCGGCATCCACGCCGAAAAGATCGGCCATCCGCCGCGTCATGACGACTTCCACGAGATCCTTACGCCTGCCGATCCGAAGCCGGTCGGCTGGTCGCACCGCCTGGCCTGGGAGCTTTAGTCGAACAGGTCGTCCTGCTTCGAGGCGAGGCGCGGCTCGGGCTTCTGCGCGGCGGGCTTGGCGCGCGGTGGCGCGGGCTGCGGCGCCGCATCGTTTCCAGCCGTGGCCGCGACTTCACCATCCTTGAATTTCAGTGTCAGCGCGTCGCCGGGAGCGACCGCACCCGCCGAGCGAATGGGCTGGTTCGACTGGTCGAGTACCAATGCGAACCCGCGATCGAGCACGCCTTGGTATGAATAGGCGCGAAGCAGGCCGAATGCGTTGTCGAGTCGTCGCTGCGCATCGCCGATGAGGCGCTGCGGAAGGGCAGGCTTCAGCCGGTCGGCGGGGACCGCGTAGTGCTTGCGCGCATCGGCGATGTTGCGCTTCGGCAGGTTAGGAACCAGGCGATTGGCCGACACATCGAAGCGGCGATGCCAGGTTCGCGTGTTCGTGCGGAGCGCCCGGTTCTTGCGGTCCGCAAGAGTCTCCACACGTTCGCCGCAGCGATCCAGCCGAGCGGTCAGCACGCCTTTCTGAAGCCGTGCGGCGACATTCGAGAACGCAATGCGCTTCGTCCTCTCATGCGCGACGAGCGCCGGTCCGAGACGAGACGACAGCGCATCGAGCTTCTGGCGCGGCCCCGCGAGGAGTGCCTCCGGCGTCGCGAGCGCGCGGGCGGCAGACCGAAGTTCGGTTCGGCGCCCTTGGACGAAGCGGCCAAGGCCACCGATCAGCCGGGCGCCGCAGGTCCCGACATTCGCGAGGAGTTCGGTACGTACCGGCACCGCCATCTCGGCCGAAGCAGTGGGCGTCGGCGCGCGCCGGTCGGCGGCGTGGTCGATGAGCGTCGTGTCAGTCTCGTGGCCGACGGCGGAGATCAGCGGGATTGCGCTTTCGGCCGCCGCCCGAACGACGATCTCCTCATTGAAGCTCCAGAGATCTTCGAGGCTGCCGCCGCCGCGCGCAACGATCAGCACGTCCGGGCGCGGGATCGGCCCGTCCTTCGGCAGCGCATTGAAGCCGCGAATGCCTGCCGCGACCTCCGCTGCGCTGGTATCGCCCTGGACGCGCACCGGCCAGACGAGAACGCGGCGCGGAAAGCGGTCGGAGAGGCGGTGGAGGATGTCGCGGATGACCGCGCCGGTCGGAGAGGTGACGACGCCGACGACCTCCGGCAGGAACGGGATCGGCCGTTTGCGGCTGGCATCGAACAGGCCTTCGGCCGCCAGTTTCTTTCGCCGCTCTTCCAGCAACGCCATCAGAGCGCCAACGCCGGCCGGAGCCAGGCTCTCGATGACGATCTGGTAGGAGGACTTGCCCGCGAAAGTCGTGATCTTGCCGGTGGCGACGACCTCCATGCCCTCTTCGGGCTTGAACTTCAGCCGCGAGAAATTGCTCTTCCAGACGACTGCGTCGAGGCGAGCGTTTTCGTCCTTCAGGCAAAAATAAGCGTGGCCGGAGGAGTGCGGGCCGCGATATCCGGAGATTTCGCCGCGCACGCGCACATAGCCGAACGCATCCTCGACGGTGCGCTTCAGGTTGGCGGAGAGTTCGGAGACCGTGATCTCCGGGGCGTTGGAGGGAGCCGAATCCGTATTGGACATGAGGGATTTTATACGCGGCCGGGGGCGGATGACAGTAGCAGCATCTGCTGCATCCTGATCGACTTGACGCGATTAGGTCAACCGTCCTAAAGTTCAAAATAGGACGACTGCCCTAGAGTTGCGATATCGTGAGCAGCAAAACGACACGCGAACACATCGTGGAGGCCGCCGATCGGCTCTTCTACGAGCAAGGTTATGAGCATACGTCGTTCGCGGACATTGCCGGCGCCGTGAAGATTTCACGCGGCAATTTCTACTATCACTTCAGGACCAAGGACGAGATTCTCGATGCGGTCATTGAGCTCCGTCTGGCCAATACCCGCAGCATGCTCGACCAGTGGGAGGCGGGGGGTGCCCATCCTACCGATCGCATCCGTGGCTTCATCAATATCCTGATCCAGAACCGAACGAAGATCATGCGGCATGGCTGCCCGGTCGGCACGCTGTGCAACGAGCTTGCGAAGCTCGACCACGTCGCGCAGGGCGCGGCGAGCCGGATCTTCAACCTGTTCCGCGACTGGTTATGCCGCCAGTTCGAACAGCTCGGCCGCGCGGCGGAAGCCGATGCGCTGGCGCTGCATCTCCTCGCCCGCAGCCAGGGCGTCGCCAGTCTGGCCAACGCTTTCCGGGACGAGGACTTCATCCGGCGGGAGGTTGAGCAGATGTACGACTGGTTGGATGCACAGCAATCGGCAAGTGGCGGGCATCGTAACAGCGTCTGAGTCGACTGTCAGGGAAAGAGCCGATGTTTGTCGTATCGCTGAGATTTTCCTCCAATAAGGCGCAGGCGCCGCAGTTCATGGACGGGCACATTGCCTGGCTGAAACGCGGTTTCGACGATGGTGTGTTCCTCCTTGCCGGAAGCCTCAAGCCCGACTTGGGCGGCGCGATCCTCGCCCACAACACATCACGGTCCGATCTTCAGACCCGCATGGACGAGGATCCCTTCGTCGCCGAGAATGTGGTGAGCTCCGAAATCCTCGAGATCGCGCCGAACCGGACCGATGAACGATTGGCCTTTCTGCGGGCCTGATCCATGAGCGCGACGATCCCCGGCCCGGACGGCAGGCCCCGCTGCCGCTGGTGCGCCGCCGCACCAGAGTTCTTCGTCTATCATGACACCGAATGGGGCTTTCCGGTCGATGACGATCACCGTCTGTTCGAGAAGCTCTGCCTGGAAGGTTTCCAGTCGGGCCTGAGCTGGCGCACCATCCTCGCCAAGCGCGCGAATTTCCGCGCCGCTTTCCATGATTTCGATTTCGTGCGGATCGCGCGCTTCACCGAGAGGGATGTCGGGCACCTGCTGCGCGACGAGGGCATCGTTCGGCATCGCGGCAAAATCGAAGCCGTCCTCAACAACGCAAAACGGGCGCAGGACCTTGTAAAAGAGGAAGGCTCGCTGGCCGCCTATATCTGGCGTTACGAGCCGGCCGCCGTAGAACTGGTGAAGCCGCAGACTGCTTCGATCTCACCGGCGTCGATTGCCCTGTCGAAGGACCTCAAGAAGCGCGGCTGGAAATTCGTCGGCCCAACCACCGTCCATGCCTTCATGCAGGCTATGGGTCTCATTAACGACCACGCCGAAAACCGCGCGATTCGGGTAGAGGCCGAACGCGCCCGGGCAAGTTTCTGGCGGCCGGTGCAGGTGGGCATTGGGTAGATAGGGAAACATTGTCCGCGAAGGCGAGGACGGGGAAAATGCATCGCCTCAGTTTGCGTGGCAGCGCGCGGCGGCTATGAGAGATGCCCATGAAGGTCCTTCTCATTGGCTCGGGCGGTCGCGAGCACGCTCTTGCATGGAAACTCGCCCAGAGCCCCAGGCTGACCAGGCTCTATGCCGCGCCGGGCAATCCGGGCGTGGCTCAGCATGCCGAACTGGTTTCCGTCGATGTCACGGACCACGAGGCGGTCATCCGCTTCTGCCTCGACAAAGAGGTCGACCTCGTCGTCGTCGGCCCGGAAGTGCCGCTGGTCGCGGGCCTAGTCGACGATCTGGAGGCCGCCCGCATCCCGGCTTTCGGCCCGCGCAAGGCTGCCGCGCAGCTCGAAGGCTCGAAGGCCTACACCAAGGAACTCTGCGCCACCTACGACATCCCGACCGCGCGGCATCGCAGCTTCGTCGAGCCGGCGGGCGCTAAGCATTACATCCGCCAGCAGGGCGCGCCGATCGTCGTCAAAGCCGACGGTCTCGCCGCCGGCAAGGGCGTCGTCGTCGCGATGACGCTCGAAGAGGCGCTCGCCGCCGTCGACATGATGTTCGAGGGCGGGCTCGGCGCGGCCGGCGAGAGCATTGTCATCGAGGAATTCATGACCGGCGAGGAGGTCAGCTATTTCTGCCTCGTCGACGGCGACAAGGTGCTGCCCTTCGGCAGCGCGCAGGATCACAAGCGCGCCTTCGACGGCGACGAGGGGCCGAACACCGGCGGCATGGGCGCCTATTCGCCCGCGCCGATCTTCACGCCCGAACTGGAAAAGCGCGCGCTGGACGAGATCGTCCGCCCGACGGCGAAGGCGATGAAGACGCTCGGCAACCCGTTCCGGGGCATCCTCTATGCCGGGCTGATGATGACGCCGGAGGGACCGAAGCTCGTCGAGTACAATGTCCGTTTCGGCGATCCGGAATGCCAGGTGCTGATGACGCGCCTCAAAGGCGATCTTCTGGAAATCCTGTCGGCCGCCGTCAACGGCTCGCTCAACAGGATCAAGGCGGAATGGGCGTCGGAACCCGCGATCACCGTGGTGATGGCGACAAAGGGCTATCCGGGCGATGTGTCGAAGGGCTCGGAAATCCAAGACCTCGACAAGGCTGGGAGCGTCGACGGCGTGACGGTCTTCCAGGCGGGCACGCGAGAGAAAAACGGCGTGCTCCAGGCGGCAGGCGGACGCGTGCTCAACGTCACCGCGACCGGACCGGACTTCATCACCGCGCGTGAACGCGCCTATGAGGCGGTCGATCTGATCGACTGGCCGGAAGGCTTCTGCCGCCGCGACATCGGCTGGAGGGCGCTAAAGTCCGGTACGCAAGGCTGAACCGGTTGACGACACACCGGTAGAAGCACGCATAATTGCGGATCGTCGGTGTTCCCAAACGCCGGCCGTCTGCGAGATTTGATGGACCACGGCTCGGCGCTTCCTTTCGAAATCATCATTTTTCTCGCGGCTGCAGTCGTCGCGCCGCCTCTGTTCAACAGGCTCGGCCTCGGCGCCATCGTCGGCTATCTCGTCGCCGGCATTTTTATCGGTCCCAGCGGCCTTGCGATTTTCAAGGACGCCGAAGGGACGCTCCGCATCGCCGAACTCGGCGTTGTCCTGCTTCTCTTCCTGATCGGCCTCGAACTCGAACTGTCGCGGCTTCTCGACATGAGGCGCGACATCGTCGGCCTCGGTGTCGCGCAGCTTCTCGTGACGACGGGCGGGCTGTCGCTTGCGGCCTATCTGACGGGGTTCAGTCCGGGCGCGGCGCTCGCGGTCGGCTTCGCGCTGTCGCTGTCGTCGACCGCCGTCGCCACCCGCATCCTCGACGAGCGCGGCCATCTCACGCGTGCCTATGGCCAACGCACCTTCTCCGTCCTGCTGGCGCAGGACCTTGCCATCGTCCCGGCCTTCGCGCTGATCCCGGCGCTCGCGACCGGCGAGAATTTTGCCGACCCGTCCTCGATCATCATCAAGGTCGCCGCGGCATTGTTCATGCTGTCGGCGATCGTCGTCGCCGGCCGGTTCCTGATCGACCCGATCCTGCGCTTCATCGCCCGCAATGGCGGCCACGAGGTCATGATCGCCGCCGCACTGCTGCTCGTCTTCGGCGCGGCGATCGGTTCGGAAGCCGTAGGTCTCTCGATGGCGCTCGGCGCATTCCTCGCCGGCCTGCTGCTCGCCGAATCGAGCTATCGCCACGAGCTTGAGATCAACGTCGCGCCGTTCCGCAGTCTGCTGCTGGCGCTGTTCTTCATGGGCGTCGGCATGAGCCTGAACATCCATGTCGTCGCCGGCGCCTGGCCCTATCTAGGCATTTCTCTTGTCGTTCTCATCGCGATCAAGATGGCTGTCGCCGGCGCGGTCGTGCGGATGGCCGGCTCGTCCAATCCGGATGCGCTGCGCGTCGCCTCGCTCCTCGCCCCGGCCTCCGAATTCGCCTTCGTCCTGATCCCGCTCGTCGTCGCGACACGCCTGATCCATTCCGATGTCGGCCAGCTCGTCGTCGCGCTCGGCGTTCTGTCGATGATCGTCGGCCCGCCGTTGATCGCGGGCGTCGAACGGCTTGCCCGCAGCCTGCCGCGGCCGGACCAGCATGCAGGCATCGATCATGCGACCGACCTCGACGGCACCGGCCGTACCGCCCTCGTCATCGGCTTCGGCCGCTTCGGCCAGATGGCGGCGCAGTTCCTGCTGACCGAGGGGATCGAGACCACGCTCATAGATCGCGATTCCGACGGCATCCGCACGGCGGCCCGGTTTGGCTTCAAGGTCTATTACGGTGACGGCACGCGCGTGGACGTACTCAGGGCGGCGGGTGCCGCCGAGGCGCGGGTGATCCTCGTCTGCATCGAGAACCCGAACCTCTCGCTGAAGGTCGTCGACCTGGTGAAGCAGCATTTCCCGTTGGCGAAGGTGCTCGTCCGCTCCTTCGACCGGGCGCATTCGTTGGCGCTGATGGAAAAGAACATCGAGTTCGAGATCCGCGAGACATTCGAGAGCTCGATGAAGTTCGGCCACGCAACACTGCGCGCGCTCGGCTTCCCGGAGGATCGCGTCGCCGCCGTCGAGATCGATGTGAGGCGCCGCGACATCGCGCGGTTGGAACTGCAGCGCGCTCAGGGCGTCGATGCCGGAGCCGATCTGCTTCATCAGACGGAATTGCAGTCCGAGCCATTGCTCGAGGCGGAACACGAGGCGATCGCGCTCAATTCGGAAGCCGCGCAGGCGATCGAGGAACTTGCGAAAAAGGCGGGCTAGAGGCCCGCCTTTTTAGGAAATTCAATGAGCTCTCAGAGCTTCAATGGATGAGCTCGGAGGCTTGCCGTTCAGCCGCGCGGACATGGCGCGTCGCGACGCGGCGTTCGACCGCGAGCACGGAGAGCCGGCGCGTGGGATCTCGCCAGAACGGTTCGGCGAAGGCGGAATTCAGGTCTTCCTGGCGCAGGCCGATATCGGAGAGCATACGCTCGTCGAAACCGGACAGGGCTTTTCCCGCCTGATAGCGGTTGTAGAGTGCGACGACCACCGCGCGTGCGATGAGGAAGAGATCGCGCAGGAAGGATGAGGTCGGACCTGCGGAGACCCCAGACTGCGAGTAAACTTCGTGTGCCATGGTGTACTCCTTTCCGTGGCTTCTGCCTGTTTTCGTGGGGAGCCGTTCCAACCGCCACCCGATTTGGCCGGTGCTCTCCCACACCACCTAGATGCTCCTCCACCATTGATAAGTGAAACGAATAGTTTTAATGCTATCCATCAGCATTCATGATGGAGATGGCGATGAGCGCTCTTCTTGATGTCGACCAGCTGAAAACCTTTGTCGCGATTGCAGATACGGGCTCTTTCACCCGCGCGGCGGACATCGTTTTCAAGACGCAGTCCGCGGTTTCGATGCAGATGAAGCGGTTGGAGGAGCGGATCGGTAAGCCGCTCTTTTCCCGCGACGGACGGCAGAGCAGGCTGACCGAAGACGGCGAAAGGCTGCTCGAATATGCCCGCCGCATCGTCAAACTCTCGGGAGAGGCGATAAGCGCGCTGACGGACGCCGATCTTTCCGGCCATGTCCGCCTCGGCGTGCCGGACGATTATGCCGATCGTTTCCTGCCGGAGATCCTCGCCCGCTTCTCCCGCTCCAACCCGCGAGCGGAAGTCACCGTGGTCTGCGAGCCCTCGCTGACGCTGATTGACCGCATCACCACCGGCGCGCTCGATCTTGCCATCATCACCCATACCGGCATCGTCGCCGACGCTCAGCCGATCCGGCAGGAGCAGCTATACTGGGTGACCTCCCAGCGCGGTTGCGCGCATGAGGAGACGCCGGTGCCGCTGGCGCTGGGTACCGTCTGCGCCTGGCGCAATCTCGCGATCGAGCGCCTCGACGGACAGCAGCGTCCCCATCGCGTTCTTTATGCCAGCCAGAATTCTACCGCGCTGTGCGCCGCGGTGCTCGCCGGTCTCGCCGTATCGGTATCGGCTGAATCCTCGCTCCGGCCCGGAATGCGCGTGCTCGGTGCGGCGGACGGCTATCCGCCGCTGCCGCCGATCAAGATCGCGCTGCTGCGCTCGCAGCACGACACCAGCCCGGTGCGCGAGGCGCTGGCCGACCATATCGTCGACAGCCTCGATAACCTGTCCGAAACGGTGATGGCCGCGGAATAGTCAGCTCTTCCGCCAGAGCACCAGTACATTGCCGATGGCGACGGCCGCGATGCCGGCGAACGACCAGGCGGTCCATTGATAGCCCTCGAGCAGGGCCGAGATCATCAGCGCGAAGACCGGGAACAGAACGGTCAGATAGCCCGCGCGCGCGGGTCCTATCCGTCTCAGCAGCGACAGATAGGACATGAAGGCGATGACGGACGAGATCAGAGCCAGATAGACCAGCGAGCCGAGATAGGCGGGCGTCCATTCGATATCGAACGGGATGCCGCGCAGCCATGAGGTGAGGGCGAGCCCCGCCGCGCCGTAGATCATGCCCCATGCGGTCGCGGAGGCGAGGGGGATGCCGCGCGCCTGAACCCGCGTCGAGACGAAATTACCGGTGCAGAAGACGAGCGTGCCGAGCGCCGCGAGGACGAGGCCGGTCCCATGGCCGATGCCATGGGCGAGAAACTCCGGCGCGAAGAGGGTCGCGACGCCGAGCACGCCTATCATCGAGCCGAGAGCGACCGTCCATGCCACCGGCCGGCGCATCACCACCGACTGCATGATCACGTTTCCGGGCGCCGCCAGCGCGAAGACGACCGATAGCATGCCGGACACGAGCGACAGGCCAGCATGATAGAACAGCGCGAAGTTCGTAGAGAAGAGAGTCGCGCCGAGCACCGCGAAGATCAGGTGATCGCGAGCCGAGAAGCCCCGGAGGCGCTCGCCGGTGACGAGGCACCAGCCGACCATGAATAGGCCGGCCACGACGAAGCGCCAGACGATCGAAATCTCGGGTGCGACCTCGCCCAGTTGCCAGTGCAGGGCGATCCAGCTCGTGCTCCAGGCGAAGAGGACGAGAAATGCAAGTCCCCACTCAGCGCGGCCAAAATCGGACCGGCTCAACTCCGCGGAAACGCTGTCCGAACTCATGCGCCATTTGCCGCCGAAGGCGGCAACAAGGCAAACGAGTGTTCGTGATCGAGACTATTCACCGATGTGATGGGTGAAATCTCAGTAGGCTTCCTCGAAGAAGATTGGGTCGATCGAACGCGCCCAGGGGCCGCGCCAGCGCGCCAGCATGTCCTCGGCGTTGGTGCGGCCGCCCTCGACGACCTGGTCGAGCGCCGAGATGAAGATCGACTCGTCGTCCCCCAATCCATTCTCGTTCTTCCGCGCGGCGAGGCCGGCACGGGACAGTTCGAGCACGTCCCTGGCGACTTCACGGACGCTGCGATTGCGGATGCGGGCGGACAGGCCGAGCTTCGGCACGTCGCGGCGTAGCGTCTCGCGTTCCTCGGTCGTCCAGTCCTTCACGAGGTCCCAGGCGCCATCGAGGCTCGCCTGATCGTAGAGCAGGCCGACCCAGAGCGCCGACAGCGAACAGATCTTGCTGGTCCGGCCGACATCGGCGCCACGCATTTCGAGGTAACGCTTGGCGCGGACCTCGGGGAAGATCGTCGTCAGATGGTTCGCCCAGTCGGACAATGTGGCGCGCTCGCCCGGCAGCTGTTCAAGCTTGCCGGCGAGAAGATCGCGAAACGAGGCGCCGGTGACGTCGTGGTAGTGGTCGCCGCGCTTGACGAAATACATCGGCACGTCGAGCGCGTAGTCGACATAGGCCTCATAGCCCATGCCATCCTCGAATGCCCAGGGCAGCATTCCGGTGCGGTCGGCATCGGTATCGAGCCAAATCTGCGAGCGCATCGACAACAGGCCGTTCGGCTTGCCGTCGGTGAAGGGCGAATTGGCGAAGAGGGCTGTCGCGATGGGTTGCAGCGCCACGCTGGTGCGGAGCTTCTGCACCATGTCCGCTTCCGAGGCGAAATCGAGGTTCACCTGCACCGTCGCGGTGCGGAACATCATGTCGAGCCCCATCGAGCCGACCTTCGGCATATAGCCGGCCATGATCTCGTAGCGGCGCTTGGGCATGACCGGCGTCTCGGCGCGAGTCCATTTCGGGCTCATGCCGACCGACAGGAAGCCGATGCCGAGCGGCTCGGCGACTTCGCGGACCTGCGCCAGGTGGGCGTGAAGCTCGCGGCAGGTTCCGTGCAGCGTCTTGAGCGGCGCGCCGGAGAGCTCGAACTGGCCGCCGGGTTCCAGAGAGATCGCGCCGCCGCCGGTCACATCGAGAAGGCCGATGATGTGGCCGTTCTCCATAATCGGCTCCCAGCCCAGCAGTTCGCGCATGCCCTCGAGGAGCGCGCGGATGCCTCGGTCGCCCTCGTAGGGGACCGGGGTATTCTCGCCTTTGCGGAAGGGGACTTTTTCGTGCTCGGTGCCGATGCGGAAATCGGCTTCCGGCTTCTCGCCCGCCTCGAACCACGCGACGAGCTCGTCGCGTGATTCGATGGGCGTCATATCGATCTGGTCGCGGGCCATAAGGTCTTTCGCGCAGGTTGGGGCGAGAGACCTATGCGTTCGCGGCGATCACGTCCAGAGGGCCTCAGGCGATGCCCGACTGGATGACCACGACCTCGGTGCCGATCGGCACGCGGTTGTAGAGGTCGATGATGTCCTGGTTCAGCATGCGGATGCAGCCCGAGGACATAGCCTTGCCGATCGAGTTCGGCTGTGTCGTGCCGTGGATGCGGAAGTAGGTGTCCTTGCCGTTCTGGGCGAGGTACAGCGCGCGCGGACCGAGCGGGTTGCCGATGCCGCCCGGCATGCCTTCGGGCCACTTCGCTGCTTCTGGATCGCGCAGCTGCATCTCCTTCGGCGGATGCCATTTCGGCCATTCCTGCTTGCGGTCGATGATCGCCCGGCCGTTCCAGGCGAAGCCCTCGCGGCCGACACCGACGCCATAGCGCCTGGCCGTCCCGTTATCCTGCACGAGGTACAGGAATTTGTTGGCCGTATCGACCACGATGGTGCCCGGCTTCTCCCGGGTCGGGTTCGAAACTTCCTGCCGAAGGAAGCGCGGATCCAGGTTCTTCGTGTTGATGGCGGCGATGGGGAAAGGTTCCGTCGTGATCGCGCCGTAGCCGTTCACGACCGGCGTGGACCCGGTCACCGCGGTCGCGATCTTGGTGCTGGCCGTGCCCGAAGCGGTCGGCGAACCGCCGGCGGTCTGGCAGGCGGCAAGGAAGAGCGGCAGGCCGGCAACGAATGCGCGGCGGCTCAGAGCTCCGAATTCAGGAGTATCGGTCATCGCAGTCAGAACCTTTCGTCGCCGACTCAAACGACGGCGTTTGAGGCTCATGAATACAGTGATGCGGCTGTCTTGAACCAGAGAAAACCCGCTTCTCGGAGTGTAGAATCCGGGTTGTGTTGCCGCGCGGCAACTTAAGCGAAAGTCTAAGTGCTCTCTATAGCAGCCTGTACGAGCGCTAAAGCTGCCACGGCGGCGGTGTCCGCACGCAACACACGCGGGCCGAGAGAAATGCGGATCACGCCGGGCACGCGAAGCAGGTGCTCGCGCTCCTTGTCGTCGAACCCGCCCTCGGGGCCGATGACGACTGCGATTGGCGCACCTTTGGCGGGCCGGAGAGCCGCCATCGGATCGGCTTCCTCCGCCTCTTCGTCGCAGAAGACAAGCCGCCGCTGCGCGTCCCAGTTGCCGAGCAGCTTTTCGAGCGCGATCGGTTCGTCGATCTCGGGCAGGCCGAGAATGCCGCACTGCTCGGCGGCCTCGACGGCATTGGCATGCATACGGTCGAGATTGACCCGTGCAACCTGCGTCCGGCGGGTGATGACCGGGACGAGCCGCGAGGCACCCATCTCGACGGCCTTCTGCATCATGTAGTCCAGCCGCGCGTGCTTCAGCGGCGCGAACAGATACCAGACATCGGTCAAGGGCGTCTGGGCGCGGGTCTGCTCGCGGGCGACGGTCGTCGTGCGTTTCTTCGCGATCTCGACGATCTCGGCCCGCCATTCGCCGTCGCGGCCGTTGAACAGCAGGATAGACTGGCCGGCCGTCAGCCGCAGGACATTGCGGAGATAGTTCGTCCGGTCGTCGTTCAGAACCACTTCGGCGCCGGCCCCCAGTGGCAGGTCCACATGGAGGCGCGGCGCCGAAAAATCATACTTCGCCATCGTGTCGAGGGTCAGCCGCCCGAGACTTTGGTGGCGAACAGCGAGATCGCCCTCTGGTAGTTCGGCGATTTGTTCCAGCCGGCGAGCACCGCGAAATTGGCGGAGCCTTCCTGCCAGCCGCCGCCCTTCTGCCAGCCATAGCCGCGCAGATAATTTGCGGTCGAGGCAAGAACGTCGGCCTGGCTGCGGATCAGGTCCTTCTTGCCGTTGCCGTCGAAATCGACCGCGAACTTCAGATAGGACGAGGGGAGGAACTGGGTCTGGCCGATCTCGCCATGGCCCGCCCCGCGAAGTTCGGCGATAGAAAGGTCGCCGCGATCGACGATCTGCATCACCGCGAGTAGTTCGCGCTGGAAGAGGTCAGGGCGGCGGCAGTCGGATGCGAGCGAGGCAAGGCCATTGACGATTGGCTTGCCGCCGACCACGGCGCCGAAGTCTGTCTCCATCGCCCAGATCGCGACGATAACGGGACCGGGAACGCCGAACTGCGCCTCGATGCGCTTGAAGAGATCGGCATGGGACTTGAGATAGGCCTTCGCCTTGGAGACGCGGCCAGCGGTAACGCGCTTCGCCGCGAACTGCTCGAAGCTGCCCTTGAAGCTCGCGCGCACCTTGTGATCGTAGGCGATGACGGCCGCGTCGTACTTCACGCCGTTCAGCACGCTCAGCCCGCGAGAGCCGACACCCTGCCTGGCGGCATCGGCCTTGAACTGTTCGACGAAGCCCTGGAAGCCGCTCGGCGGCACGCATTGAAGGGCCAGGGCCGGCGCCGCAAAGAGGGACGCAAAGACCAACGCAACCAGATATCGAATGCCGAGCCGCATATGTGCTCTCCTAGGCTGAAACCGCCGCGACGATACGCATTTTCGCGTGTATCGCTAGGGGCGGCGACATCTGTTCACGATCATACTTGCGGTGAACATGCGCCTGAGGCTAATCGGCCCCATGGTCAGCCTGCATGCACAAACCGTCGCCGATGCTCCCGCCGGGAACTGGGTTGATCGCTACGCGCCGGACTGGTTGAAGCCCTTCGCGCGGCTGGCGCGATGGGACCGGCCGATCGGGGCCTGGCTCCTGTTCTGGCCGTGTGCCTGGAGCGCTGGTCTCGCCGCCGTGGCGGCCGGGACCATGCCGAACCCTTGGCACGTCGTCCTGTTCTTCATCGGCGCATTCGCGATGCGCGGGGCTGGCTGCACCTGGAACGACATCGTCGACCGTGACATCGACGCCAAGGTCGCCCGCACCGCGAGCCGGCCGCTGCCGTCGGGCCAGACCACGACAAAAAAAGCGGCCGCATTCCTCGCGCTCCAGCTCGTGGTCGGACTTCTGGTCCTCGTCCAGTTCAACCTGTTCACAATCGTGCTCGGGATGGCGTCGGTCCTGCCGGTCATCACCTATCCGTTCATGAAGCGGATCACTTGGTGGCCGCAGGTCAATCTCGGCATCTGCTTCGGCTGGGGAGCGCTGATGGGCTGGGCGGCGGTATTCGCAGGCCTGGGGCCGGCGCCGCTGCTGCTCTATCTGGCCGCGATGGCCTGGGTGATCGGTTACGACACGATCTATGCGTTGCAGGACATCGAGGACGACGCCCTTGTCGGCGTCCACTCGACCGCGCGCCTGTTCGGCGGACAGGTGAAGTCGTGGCTCTGGGGCTTCTATGCGTCCACGGCCGTTCTGATTGCCGTCGCACTGTTTGCGGCGGAGGCGGGTACGGCGAGCTATCTGGGGCTGGGCGCCTTCGCATTTCATCTAGGACGACAGATCGTGGTTCTGCGCCCGTCCGATCCGAAACAGTGCCTGGCCCTGTTCAAATCGAACAGCCCGGCCGGCTTGATCTTCTTCGCGGGATTGGTGGTGGACGCGGCGATCCGGGCTTTCTGATCAGCCCGGAAAGATTTCGCGTTCGTCCAGATGCACGAACGGCACCATCGGCAGATGGGTCATCCGGCGGCGCGTCAGGAAACGCGGGCGGCGGCCACTCAGCAGCGCATGGCGACGGCGCGGACGCGGGCGATCGACTGTGAGTGCGCCGATACGCTTGTCGGCGGCGACCAGATGTCCGTCCATGCCCTCGATGAGGAGCGGCAGGCCGAGCGTGGTGCCCCAGAGGCGCCATTCGGCGATGACGTCCTCGTCGTCGCTCGCCTCATAGAGCGGGATGTCGAAATCGCGGTCGCGATGGACGAGGCTGACCGCGACGCGGTCGTCTTCCTCGCGCTCGCCCGGAACGATGCGGAGAGCGATACCGCGATAGCTCGTCACCGGAAGCGCCACGTTCATCGCGACCGCACCGAGGCGACGCATCAGGAGAACGCGTTCGCTGTCCAGGGTGACCGAGCGGCGGCCATGATCGGCGGCCGCATCCGCGCAGGTAAAGCGTAGAGGAAGCGCCCTTGGATCCAGTCTTTCGTCGCGAACATTCGCGGCAGTCTGGTTGATCTCTGTCTGATGCCTCACGAAACCCTCTCGAGGAGCCAACTCGTTGCTTGGTGGCCCGTTGTTCGAGAGGATTTTGCTTCTTCCCGGTCGAAAAGCTCTTAAGGGAACTGGTTAAGCGAAACTGACTTAGTTCGTTGGTATAAAATGCTTTTCCAAGCGACTAAGAATAGCTTTACGTTCAGAATGAATGACCTGTGAACGCGGGGCAGGCGCGGCACTTGCCGGATTGGTCCGTGCGGGCTAACTCCCGTCTCTCACCTTCAATTGGAGCTCTCATTGCCGGACGGCCTCACTCGCGACCAGCTCGTCGGATTCCAGACGGCGGTCGGCGCGATCATCCGCGAGGCCGGCGAGATTGCGCTGGGCTACGCCCGCGACGGCGCGAAGCGCTGGGTCAAGGGCGACACCTCTATCGTCACCGAGGCTGATATCCGCGTCGACGGTTTCCTGCGTGAACGGCTGACCGATCTCGACCGCGACATCGGCTGGCTCTCCGAGGAGACGGTCGATACACCCGACCGGCTCGATCGGGACAAAATCTGGATCGTCGATCCGATCGACGGCACGAGAGCCTTCGTCGAGGGTGTTCCCGTCTGGGTCATCTCGATCGCGCTCGTCGAGGCAGGCCGACCGACGCTCGGCATCATCTACAACCCGACCCGCGACGAACTCTTCACCGCCATCGCCAATGACGGCGCCTATCTGAACGGCCATGTCATCCGTGCTTCGGAGAGGCCGTCGCTGACCGGCGCCGAGATCGTCGGCCCTCGTTCAATGATCGAGGACTTGGCAAACGTTGGAATCCAGGTGACCCGTGCCCCTTACGTCTATGCCCTGGCCTATCGCATGGCGAACGTCGCCGCGCACCGCGTCGATGCCGCTGTCGCCTCCACGCGTTCGAAGGATTGGGATATCGCCGCCGCCGACCTAATTCTGCACGAATCCGGCGGGCGCCTCGTCGAACTCGACGGCAGCACGCCGTCCTACAATCTGCCCGCGCCGGTTCATCAGCCGCTGATAGGCGCGACGGAACCGCTAAATGCGTCTATACGAGCGGCGCTGAGCCGGGCCGCCGAGCGGCCCCAAACCTGGGCCTGACTGAATTCCGATGAGCGAACAAGCAACCGAAATCCCGCAACTTCTCCATCTCGTCTTCGGTGGCGAGATCGATGACCTGTCAGGCGTTACGTTCCGTGACCTCGACAAGCTCGACATCGTTGGCATCTATCCGAACTACCGGACGGCGCACGCGGCCTGGAAAGCCAAGGCTCAGGCTAGCGTCGACAACGCTCACATGCGCTATTTCGTGGTCCATCTGCACCGGTTGCTGGACCCGACGGCCTGATTTCCAATGCTGAAGACGCTTGGACGCCGACCCGAGATTCTGGAGGCGGGGGGTACCCTGTTCGCCGCCTATGTGCGCTTCGTCGAAAAGACCACGCGCTGGAAGGTAGAGCCTGCCGATATCCGGGCCGAACTCGGGCCTGAACTCCCCGTGATCATGGCTCTCTGGCACGGCCAGCACGTGTTCACGTCGATCGCCTGGCCACGTGAGTGGCCGATGAGCGCGCTGGTCGCCCGCCATGCGGATGGCGAGATCAACGCCGTGGCGCTGCGGAAGCTCGGCTTCAACCTCATCCGCGGAGCAGGCGGCTCGGGCACCCAGAGGAAGCTCATCAAGCGCGGCGGCATGCAGGCGCTGCGCCTACTGATTCGCACGCTGAAGGAAGGCAATTCGGTCTCGCTGACGGCCGACGTGCCGAAGATCGGCGGCGTGGTCGGGCAGGGCATCGTCGCGCTCGCCAAATTGTCGGGCAGGCCGATCTACCCGCTGGCGGTCGTCACGCGCCGTCGGATCCAGTTCAATTCCTGGGACCGCGCCACGCTCAGCCTGCCTTTCAATCGCGGCAGCATCGTCCTCGGCGATCGGATCGACGTCCCCGCCGACGCAGACGAGGCCGAACTCGAGGCAAAGCGCATCGAAGTCGGACAAGCGCTTGATCGCGTTCATGCAAGAGCCTACCAGCTTGCTGGAGGTACTCCCTGGCAAAGCCGAGATGGCTGACCAACCGCTTCTGCTTCGTGCTTACACGAGCCTGCTGACCATCGGCGGGCCTTTGGCCGCGCTCGGCGTGCTCCACACCCGGCAGAAGCGCGGCAAGGAGATGGCCGGGCGGCTCGGAGAGCGAAAGGGTCGCGCCAGTCGCGCCCGGCCCATTGGACCGCTGATCTGGGTTCATGCCGCGAGCGTCGGCGAATTCGTGTCGGTTCTTCCGCTGGTTGAGGCTCTCGTCGAGCGAGGTTTCAATCTTCTCGTTACGACAGGTACCGTCACCTCTGCTCGCCTGGCGGCGGTCAGGCTGCCGGCCGAAGCCATCCATCAGTTCGTTCCCCTCGATGTTCCGGCATTCGCCCGCCGCTTCTACGATCACTGGAAACCCGAGCTGATCGTTTTCACCGAATCCGAACTGTGGCCGAGCCTCCTTTGGGAAGCGAAGGAGAGGTCGATCCCGGTGGTGATCGCCAATGCGCGGATCTCGCTGAGATCCTATCGGCGCTGGCAGCGCGCGGGACGGGCGATCAGGGCGCTGCTTGACGGCGTCGATCTTTGCCTGGCGCAAAGTGAGGCGGACGCCCAGAGGCTTGCCTCGCTCGGTGCGCCCCGTGTCGAGAACGCAGGCAATCTGAAGTTCGATGTCCCACCGCCGCCCGCCGCTCCCGCTTTGCTCAGACCGCTGCGGGATGCGGTCTTCGGCCGCCCCGTCTTCGTCGCCGCCAGCACCCATCCGGGCGAGGAAGAGATCATCGCCGCGGTGCACGCGACCAACCGGAAGAAGGCGCACAACCTCCTGACGATCATCGTTCCGCGCCACCCCGAGAGGGCTGATGAGATCGCCCAATCGCTCGAACGGTTCGGGCTTCACGTGACCTTGCGCTCGCGGCATACCGTACCGGACTGGAACACCGACATCTTCGTTGCCGATACGATCGGCGAGCTCGGCCTTTTTTATCGACTGGCCGATGTCGCCTTCGTGGGTGGATCGCTCGTCGAGCACGGCGGCCAGAATCCCATCGAGGCGGCAAAGATCGGCGTTCCTATCGTCCATGGCCCGCATGTCGGGAACTTCGCCGACATCTATCCCGCGCTCGATACCGAAAAAGGAGCGATCGAGGTCCAGGATGGGAGCCAGCTGGCCGCGACTGTCGGCAAGCTGCTCGGCGACACCGCGACACGCGAACTGATGCGCCGGGCGGCCAAGCAGGTCATGGTCCGGCAGAGCGGCGCCCTGGAGCGGACCCTGACCGCGATCGAGCCTTATCTGCTGCAATTCAACCTCACCCGGGCCCATGCGCGCTCCTGATTGGTGGTGGCGCGACCGCCCGACCAATCTGGCCAGGTTTCTTGAGCCTCTGGGATCGATCATTGGTGTGATCACCGCTCGTCGTCTGGCCGAGCGGGGAGGGCGCGCCGACATCCCCGTCATCTGCGTCGGAAATCCCGTGGCCGGTGGCGCCGGCAAGACACCGACCGCCATAGCGGTAGCGGGCATTCTGAAGAGAAACGGCCGCCGTCCGGTGTTCCTGAGCCGCGGTTATGGCGGCCGTCTGGCGGGTCCGGTTCAGGTCGATCCCGCACGCCACGGATCAGTCGATGTCGGTGACGAACCGCTCCTGCTGGCTAGGTACGCTCCGGCGATTGTCTCGGGTGACCGGCTCGAAGGCGCTGCTCTTGCTGCGAGTCTCGGCGACGTCATCGTGATGGATGATGGCTTTCAGAACCCGTCGCTCTCGAAAGACCTGTCGCTTCTTGTGGTTGATGGCGGCTCCGGGGTGGGTAACGGCCTGTGCGTCCCCGCAGGCCCGCTGCGCGCACCTCTCGACGAACAGCTAGCTCGCGCGCAGGGGCTCGTGCTGATCGGAAAAGGCGCGGCCGGCGAACGGGTCGCAAGTGCCGCCGCGGGCCGAGGCCTTGCCATTCATCGTGGGAGCCTGGAACCGGATCGTCGAGCGGCCGCCGGGCTCCGGGGATTGGATGTGCTGGCCTTCGCCGGAATAGGCCGCCCCGATAAATTCGCCGATACCCTTCGCTCTGTCGGCGCCGACGTGGTCCAACTCACCGCCTTCGGCGATCATCACCGCTTCACCGCGCATGAAGCCAGGGCGCTCCTCATGGCCGCCGAACGGGCTCAGCTGACGCTCGTCACCACAGAGAAGGACATGGTCCGGCTCAGCGGCGCGGCGGATGCGTCTGTCCGTGAACTCGCGCGCCGCAGTCGCGTCCTGCCGGTGGCGCTCGTCTTTGAGGACGGCGATGCCCTGGCGGTTCAGATCTCAGATGTACTCAGGCCCTAGGAAGAAGGCCGAGGTCGAGGAGCCGTTTCACGGCGATCTCGGGGGAGGCGTAGGCCTCCTGCCGCTCGGCCGACCAATATCGAAGCTCGTCGAGAGGGATCTTCTCGCCGGTGACGGCGCAGCGGACGAACGAACCGGGCTTCAGCACACGAAAGTCGCCGTCCATGTAGCGGACTTCGGCCTCGTTCGAGGGGCGCATGCGTTCGTGCTGGTTCATTGCGGCTTAGAAGGTCTCGTTTCCTGCGCGCATAGATAGCGCGCGCAGGCCCGGGACGCCATGCCGCTGATGGAAAGTCTACTTTCCGAAGAGATCGTCGACCTTGGACTGGTCGATCGCCTTGCCCGCCAGCTGGGGGCCGTTGAGGAGAAGCTCCTCGGCACGCTTGGCGCGCTTGGCTTCACGCTCGTCGAGGAAGCCGGTGACGTCGCGGGCGTTCACCGCCTCGGCGAAGCGGCCGACTCGGTTCTCGATCATCTGAAGGGTCTCGACGACCTTCGCGACGCGCTGTCCCGTAATGTCCTGGAACGAGCAGGCCTCGAAGATCTTCATGACGTGGTCATTCACCAGCGCCTGATAGGCCTTGAGGTCCGTGCACTCGGCGCCCATCAGCGCCTCGGCGCTCGACATGATGGTGTTGGTCGCGTCCTCGGTCGCCTTCACGACCGCGTCGAGTTCCTGGCCTGCGGCAGGGATGCGGCTTTCCTTCAGGTCATTGGCCTGAAACATGCCGATCTCCTGCTTCATCGTCTCGATGTAGCGGGCGATCTCGCGCAGTTCGCGATAGGTGGTCGCGTCCATGCTCTGGGAGAACGCATCCATGCTTTCGGCCGCAAGGGAGGCGAGCTTCATGACATCGGCGAAGGTAGGCTCGGTGCCGGCTTTGCTTTCCGCATAGACGGCCATCTTGTTGAAATGGGCCTGCTTCGCCTTGGTCATGGTGCTCTTCCTTGTATGCGAGCCGGTCTTCGCCGGCGGTTAATCCCCGAAGACGGCGTCGATCTTCGATTTGAGCGTCTGGGCGTTGAACGGCTTGACGATGTAGTTGTTCACACCGGCCTTCTTCGCCGCGATGACGTTTTCCGTCTTCGATTCGGCGGTGACCATGATGAACGGAGTGCGCTGAAGCTTTTCGTCCGCGCGGACTTCCTTCAGGAGCTCGTAGCCGGTCATCGGCTCCATGTTCCAGTCGGAGATCACGAGGCCGTATTTCTTCTCGCGCATCTTGCCGAGCGCCTCGGAACCGTCCGCGGCCTCATCCACTTCGTCGAAACCGATCTGCTTCAGCAGATTGCGGATGATGCGAATCATCGTCTTGTAGTCGTCGACGACGAGGATCGGCATCGAGTGATCGACAGCCATGCTTAAAACCCCCAGCAGGCAGGCGAAGACATCGCCTGGCGTTCAAATCGGACACGCGTTGGTCCGTCATCAGGTGAAATACAGGCCATCGGTTGAATATCCGGTTAACTAGCGAAGCTTCTTCGAAATGAACTGCGCATTCTGGCCGCCTTGCCTTTGGGCGAGGGCGGCGGCAGGTTTCGCCCGCATGCGAACCCCCGAGGACAACTCCCTGTGAATGTGCCGCTCGCCCCAGGATTCCGCCTTCAACGCGGGCTCGACGGCATTCCCGCCCAGCTGAAGGGTGGTGCGGTCGCCATCGGTAATTTCGACGGCGTTCACCTTGGACATAAAGCGGTTTTGGCCGCGGCGAGGGCCGCGGCGATCCGTGCGGGAGGCCCGGCGGTTGCGCTGACGTTCGAGCCGCATCCGCGATCTTTCTTCCGGCCCGACCAGCCGATCCCCCGGCTGACCCCCGCGCGCGAGAAGAGGTTGCTGCTGTCGCATGAAGCGCTGGAGGGAATGGTCGAACTGGCTTTCGATGCCGGACTTGCGGCACTGACGGCCGAAGAATTCGTCGCTGACATTCTTGTGAACGGGCTGGAAGCGGAGACCGTCGTCGTCGGCTGGGACTTCCATTTCGGCAAGGGGAGGGGAGGCTCTCCCGCTTTCCTGCAGGACGCCGCGGCCCGCTATGCCTTCGGCGTGGAGGTCGTTTCGCCCTTCGGCGACACCGCGCCAGTCTCGTCGAGCTCGATCAGGGCCTTGCTGTCGGCGGGCGAGATCCAGGAGGCCAATCGGAAACTGGGCCATCGCTGGTTCGTCATGGGCGAGGTCGCGCACGGCGACAAGAGAGGCCGGCACCTCGGCTATCCCACTGCAAATATCGCGCTTCCGCCGGAAACACCGCTCGCGCAGGGTGTCTACGCGGTCCGGGTGACGTTCGACGGTCCGATCCGCGATGCGGTCGCGAGCTTCGGCCGCCGCCCGCAATTCCACGAGAACGCGCCGCCGCTACTCGAAAGCTATATTTTCGATTTCCAGGGCGACCTTTACGGCAAGACCCTCGGCGTCGAATTCGTCGCGCGTCTGCGCGGCGAAGAGACGTTCGAGAATGTCGATGCGTTGGTCTCGCAGATGCATCGCGACGCGATCACGGCGCGCCGCCTTCTCTCAGGTCCCGTCGATCCTCTCGCACCCAGTGCCATCGGCTAGGGGAGAAATGCTTTCCCCTTGCGCGTCGCCTTGGTAGAACGCGCGCACTCCAGACCCTTTAGGCTCATGAACGATACCGTTACGGCGCCGACGCGCGACTATTCCGAGACCCTTTTTCTGCCGAAGACCGATTTCGCGATGCGCGCGGAATTGCCGAAGCGGGAGCCCGACCTTCTTGCGCGCTGGTCGAAGATGGGTCTCTACCAGCGCCTGCGCTTGAGCGCGGCCGGCCGGCCGAAATTCGTCCTGCACGACGGCCCACCCTATGCGAACGGCCATCTCCATATCGGCCACGCCGTCAACAAGATCCTGAAGGACCTCGTGATCCGTTCCAAGCAGATGGCCGGTTTTGACTCGCCGTATGTCCCCGGCTGGGATTGCCACGGCCTGCCGATCGAATGGCGGATCGAGGAAGAATACCGCGCCGCCGGCAAGAACAAGGACGAGGTGCCGACCGTCGACTTCCGCCGCGAATGCCGCGCCTATGCCGACAAATGGGTCGGCATCCAGAGCGAGGAATTCCAGCGTCTGGGAGTCGTCGGCGATTGGGGCCGTCCGTATAAGACGATGGATTTCCGCTCAGAAGCGGTGATCGTCGGCGAGCTTCTGAAGTTCGCGACCTCCAGCCAGCTATATCGCGGCTCGAAGCCGGTGATGTGGTCGATCGTCGAGAAAACTGCGCTCGCCGAGGCCGAGGTTGAATATCAGGAACATACGAGCCACACGATCTTCGTGAAGTTCCCGGTGCTTGTCGGTTCGGACGACCTGAAAGGCGCCTCCGTCGTCATCTGGACGACGACGCCCTGGACCATCCCGGGCAACCGCGCCGTCGCCTATTCGCCGACGATTTCCTATGGCCTCTATGAAGTCACTGCCGCTCCGGACGACAATTGGAGCAAGCCCGGCGACCGCATCCTGCTGGCCGACGATTTGGCGGAGACCGCCTTCAAGGCCGGTCGCATCGAGGACGTAAAGCGGGTTCGCTCGGTCGAGGCCGCCGAACTCGCGAAGCTGGTTCTCAATCATCCGCTGCATGCACAGGGCTTCGCCTTCAAGGTACCCGTCCTGTTGGGCGATTTCGTCACCGCCGACACCGGTACCGGCTTCGTTCACGTCGCACCCGGCCACGGTGCCGACGACTACGGCCTCTGGACCAAATCGCGTCCTTATCTCGTCTCGCTCGGCATCGACGCCGATGTTCCGCACACCGTCCAGCCCGACGGCTCCTACTTTCCGAACGTGCCGGTCTTCGGGCCGGCGGGCGTTCGAGTCCTCGATGAAAAGGGCAAGGAAGGCCAGGCCAACAAGGCTGTCATCGACGCGCTGATCGCCGCCAACGGCCTGCTCGGCCGCGGCCGGCTGCGCCATCAGTATCCGCATTCCTGGCGCTCCAAGGCGCCTTTGATCTTCCGCAACACGCCGCAATGGTTCATCGCGATGGATCGCGAGCTCGAAGGCGGGGTAGCGGACACGCTGCGGGCCCGCGCGCTCAAGGCGATCAGCGACACCGATTTCTACCCGCCGCAGGGCGAAAACCGTCTGCGCGGCATGATCGAGGCGCGTCCGGACTGGGTCATCTCGCGCCAGCGCGCCTGGGGTGTGCCGATCGCTGTCTTCGTCAACAAGAAGACCGGAGAGGTCCTCAAGGACGAGGCCGTCAACGCGCGCATCGTCAAGGCGTTCGAGGCCGAAGGCGCCGATGCCTGGTTCTCCGATACGACCGGCGCCCGCTTTCTCGGCAACGACTATGCCGCCGAGGATTTCGAGAAGGTCGACGACATTCTCGACGTCTGGTTCGACTCGGGCTCCACGCACGCCTTCGTTCTCGAAGGCGATCCGGAACTCAAATGGCCGGCCGACATGTATCTCGAGGGCT
This sequence comes from Rhizobiaceae bacterium CPCC 101076, assembly GCA_003347645.1. Taxonomy (GTDB): domain Bacteria; phylum Pseudomonadota; class Alphaproteobacteria; order Rhizobiales; family Methylopilaceae; genus Flaviflagellibacter; species Flaviflagellibacter deserti. Next base: position 260,643 of record QDFX01000001.1, read on the forward strand.
CCGACCAGCATCGCGGCTGGTTCCATTCCTCGCTGCTCGAAGCCTGTGGCACCCGCGGGCGCGCACCCTACGACAGCCTGTTGACGCACGGCTTCGCGCTCGACGAGCAGGGCCGCAAGATGTCGAAGTCGCTCGGCAACGTCGTCTCGCCGCAGGACGTGATCAAGCAGTCCGGCGCCGACATCCTTCGCCTGTGGGTGGCCGCTTCGGATTACTCGGACGATCTCCGCATCGGCGCGGAAATCCTGAAGACCTCGGTCGATACCTACCGCAAGCTCCGCAACACGCTGCGCTGGATGCTCGGCGCGCTCGGCCATTTCCGCGAGAGTGACCGGGTCGAGCTGAAGGACATGCCGGAGCTGGAGCGGCTGATGCTGCACCGCCTCTGGGAGGTCGGGCAGGCGGTCCGCGAGGGCTATGACGGCTACGACTTCAAGCGCGTCTTCGCGGCGATCATGCAGTTCGCGACCGCCGACCTGTCGGCCTTCTACTTCGACGTCCGCAAGGACGCGCTCTACTGCGATCCGATCTCCTCGGTGAAGCGCCGGGCGGCGCTGACGGTCATCGACATCCTGTTCGACCGCATCATCCGCTGGCTCGCGCCGCTGATCCCGTTCACCACGGAAGAGGCTTGGCTGCTCCGTCATCCGGGCGAGGATGTGTCGGTGCATCTGGAGACCTTCGCCGAGGTCTCCGATTCCTGGCGGAATGATGAGCTGGAAGAGAAATGGGAGAAGGTCCGCCGCGTCCGCCGCGTCGTGACCGGCGCGCTGGAAATCGAGCGCGCCGCCAAGCGCATGGGCTCCTCGCTCGAGGCGGCTCCGGTCGTTTACATTGATGATGCCGCTCTTCGCTCGGCTCTGGCCGATGTCGATCTCGCCGAGGTCTGCATCACCTCCGACGCCAAGGTTGCGAATGGTGCGGCTCCCGCCGGTGCGTTCACGCTCGACGATGCTCCGGGCATCGCGGTCGAACCGCGTCTGGCCGAGGGCCGCAAATGCGCCCGCTCGTGGAAGATCTCTCCCGAGGTCGGCCGCGATCCGGAATTCCCCGATCTGACGCTGCGCGACGCGGAAGCGATGCGCGAATGGCAGGCGGCGCAGGCGGCATGACGTCTGGCCTCCGCCTCGGCCTGATCACGGCGGCGATCACCCTCGTCGCCGACCAGGCGTCGAAGCTGTGGATTCTTTTTGAGTACGGCCTGCCGGATCGCGGCCGGGTTCCGGTCCTGCCGTTCCTCGACCTCGTGATGGTCTGGAACAGGGGGGTCAGCTATGGGCTGTTCCAGCAGAGCACCGATTTCGGCCGCTGGATGCTGATCGTGCTGTCGATCGTCGCGGCCGTGGTTCTCGTCGTCTGGCTGCGGAAGGAAACCTCGGGTCTCGCCGCGTTCGCTATGGGACTGATTCTCGGCGGAGCCATCGGCAATGCGATCGACCGTAGCGTCTACGGCGCGGTCGCCGATTTCGTGCTTCTCTACGGCTTCGGGTACGAATGGTACGTCTTCAACATCGCGGATGCGGCGATCGTTGTCGGCGTCGTGCTCCTGCTATATGGTGCGCTCCGGCGGGGCGACCGGTCGGACGAGGCGAAACAGCCCACGACTGTCGAATGAAGGTGGTGCGGCGCCGGGCTGGCGTGCATTGACGGGACCTATGCCTATGCAATTTGCGTTGAAGTCGTCTGAGATCATTCGTGGTACCGCGCTCGCGGTCGTTGCGGCGTCGTGCCTTTCGGTAGTGCCTGCGGAGGCGCAGTCCCTCAAGGAACTGATGCAGGACATCGGCATCCAGGAACGCGATCCGGTGAAGGCCGACTATAACGAGCGCGCGCCTCTGGTCATTCCGCCTTCCTTGACCGCACTGCCTCCGCCTGAGACCGATCAGCCTGTCGGCGCCACTAATTGGCCGGCCGATCCGGACGTCATGAAGGAACTCGCCGACGAGAGGGCGCGAGCGACGCCCGACAAGGATCTGTCGGAACGCCTGTCGGTCGAGGAACTCCGCGAACATCGCCGCTCGGGCACGAATAACGACTACAAGACGCTCGGCGAGATCAAAGACTCGAAGATGACGCCGGCGCAGTTGAAGGCCACCTCCAGGACCAAGACGGCCACCGCGGATGCTGTTACGCCGCTGCCAACGGTCGAGCCGGAGCGCAAGCGGCTGTCCGATCCGCCGCCTGGTTATCGCGTCGCGTCGCCGGCACAGCCCTATGAAGCCGGCATGAGCGAGCGTGAGAAGAAGATGAAGAAGAGCGGCAGCTGGCTGTCGAAACTCAACCCGTTCGACTGAGATCGGCCGCGCACCTTTCAGACGGGACGGATTTGACCATATGATGACGGTCCGGCGATCATGCCGGACGTCCGCCGCAATGACGGCCGCGATTTGAGGAAGCGTCCCATCAGAATGATTGAATTGTCGCTTGGCGCCGCGCTGGTTGGCGCGGCCTTCGGATCCGGTGCCCTGGCGCAAACCGCGAAGGCGGGCCCCGAGGTCGAGACCTTCTCCCTGGCAAACGGTATGGACGTCGTGGTGGTGCCGGATCGCCGTGCGCCCGTCGCGACTCACATGGTGTGGTACCGCGTCGGTTCCGCCGATGAAGTCCGTGGAAAGTCGGGTCTCGCCCATTTCCTCGAACATCTGATGTTCAAGGGCACGAAGAAACATCCGGCCGGCGAATTCTCGAACACCGTTTCCGAGCTCGGTGGCCAGGAGAACGCCTTCACGTCCTACGACTACACGGCCTATTACCAGCGCGTTCCGAAGGAAGCGCTGAAGACGGTCATGGAGTTCGAGGCGGACCGCATGACCAATCTCGTTCTCTCGGACGAGGTAGTGCTGCCCGAGCGCGACGTCATTCTCGAGGAGCGCCGCTCGCGCACGGATTCCGATCCGTCCGCGCAGCTGTCCGAGGCGACCTCCGCCGCTCTGTGGATGAATCATCCCTATGGTCTGCCGATCATCGGCTGGGATCATGAGATCCAGGGCCTGACCCGGCAGGACGCGATCGCGTTCTACGAGAAGTACTACACCCCGAACAATGCGATCCTGATCGTCGCCGGCGATGTCGATGCCGCAGAGGTGAAGGCGCTGGCCGCCGAGACCTATGCGAAGATCGAGCGTCGCGCCGAGCCGCCGGTGCGCGATCGTCCGCGCGAGCCTGAACAGCGCGCTGCCCGCCGGGTCGAACTCGCCGATGTGCGCGTCCGCCAGCCTTCCGTCAGCCGCGTCTACCTCGCTCCGTCCTACCGGACCGCGAAGGGCGAGGAGGCTTACGCGCTCGACGTGCTTGCCGTCGTTCTCGGCGGCGGTTCGACCAGCCGCCTCTATCGTTCGCTTGTCGTCGAGCAGGGAATCGCCGCCTCCGCCGGCGCCTATTACGGCGGCACGTCGCTCGATGAGAGCCGTTTCGCAGTCTATGCGCTGCCGCGTCCGGGGGTTTCACTCGCGCAGTCCGAAGCTGGCATTGACGCCGTCATCACCAAACTCGTCGCCGAGGGCGTGACCAAGGAAGAACTCGACCGCGCCAAGACCCGTCTCGTCGCGGAGACGATCTACGACCTCGACAGCCAGGCCTCGATGGCCCGCACCTTCGGCGCGGCGCTGACGACCGGCATGAGCGTCGAGGACGTCATCGCCTGGCCGGAGCGCATCAAGGCAGTCACGGCCGAACAGGTCGTCGAAGCCGCGAAGTCCGCTCTCGTCACCCGCCAGTCGGTCACCGGACTGCTCGAATCCGCATCCGGGTCTCCCGGAAGCGCGTTGTGATCCGCGAAGTACTGTTCTCTATCGCCATGGGTTTCATGATCATTGATACGGCCACCGCGGCCGCCAAGATTCAGCGCATCGTCTCTCCTGGCGGCATTGAGGCCTGGCTGGTCGAGGAGAACACGGTTCCGCTGATTTCCTTCGAATTCGCGTTCCGCGGCGGTTCCGCCCAGGACGAGCCGGCGCGAGCCGGAACCGCGAACCTGCTGTCCGGCCTTCTGGACGAGGGAGCGGGTTCGCTCGACGCCCAGACCTTCCAACAAAAGTTGGAGGAGAGCGCGGTCGAACTGCACTTCAACGCCTCTCGCGACAGTTTCGACGGCAGCCTGAAGACGTTGTCGGAAAAGCGCGACGAGGCGTTTGAGCTCGTACGTCTTGCCGTCAACGAGGCGCGGCTCGACGCCGAGTCGATCGAGCGCATCCGCGCCCAGACGCTCGCCCGCATCCGCCGCGATTCAACCGATCCCGGCGACGTCGCGCACGAGATGTGGTCGCAGTTGGCGTTTCCGGACCATCCCTACGGCCTGCGCGCGATTGGCACCGAAGAGACCGTCGAGGCGATCACGCGCGACGATCTCACGGGCTATCGCGCCAGGAATTTCGCCCGCTCGAACCTCGTCGTTTCGGTGGTCGGAGCAATCGATGCCGCGACGCTTGGCCCGGCGCTGGACAAGATTTTCGGCGCTCTGCCGGCCGAACCGAAGCTGAAGCCTGTGCCGGAAACGTGGCCGGGGAAGGTGGGTCACACCGAAGTCGTTACGATGGATGTGCCGCAGACGACGCTCATCTTCGGCCGTCCCGGTCTCGTCCGCGAGGATCCCGATTACATCCCGGCCGTCGTGATGAACCACATCATCGGCGGCGGTACCTTCACCTCACGTCTGTTCAACGAGGTCCGCGAGAAGCGGGGCCTCGCTTATTCCGTCTATTCCTATCTCGATCCGATGGAGCGCTCGGGCGTGTTCGGCGGCGGCGTCGCGACGCGCAACGACCGCGCGGGTGACGCCATCGACATCATCGAGGCTCAGATCGCCGGCTTCGCCAAGGAAGGCCCGACGGCGGACGAGTTGGCGAAGGCGCAGAAATACCTGACCGGCTCCTATGCGCTGAATTTCGACTCCTCGGTCAAGATCGCGCGCGGTCTCAAGGCCATCCAGCTCAACCGGCTACCGATCGACTACATCGAGAAGCGCAACGCGCTGGTGAATGCGGTGACGGTCGAAGATGTAAAGCGCGTCGCCGCCCGCATTCTCGGCGATGGTGATCTCCTGGTTGTCGCGGTCGGCAAGCCCGAGCTCGCATCGGGCCGTGGCTCCGCTGCACCGCTCACGGATGATCAACAGGACGTCGTGCCGAAGGCGCTCCCCTCCGGCGCAATCCGCTAGCGGCAAAGGGGCGCGGTAAAAGCCGCCCCCATACGGGAACCGTTGTTCTCTTGCCATGCTTTTGCGTTAGGCTCACCAAATCAGCCTCACGGAATGGCAATCATGTCTCTCGTCCAGACGTACGACCGCGCCCTCGTTTCCAAGATCGGGGAGGGCGGCATCGACGATGCGGCCTTCCACGCCAAGCTCGAACAGAGTCGCGAGGCGTTGGACTGGGTTCGCTCGGCGCATGCGAACAAGGAGCTCGCGCTCCTCGGCTATGCCGGCAAGACGGACGACGTCGCGGCGATCGAAAGCGCGGCGAAGACCTTCGCCGAAGGCGCGACGGATCTCATCTTCTATGGCACCGGCGGTTCAAGCCTTGGCTCGCAGGCGCTGGCGCAACTGGCCGACTACAACGTGCCCGGCCTCGGCGTTCTCCGCGACGGCCCGCGTCTCCACTTCCTGGATAACCTGGATCCGATCACGCTCGACAAGCTGTTCGCCAAGCTGCCGCTCGAAACCTCGCGGTTCATGGCCGTCTCGAAATCCGGCGGTACCGGCGAGACCCTCACCCAGGTCATGGCGACGATCTCGCTGCTGCAAGCCAATGGTCATGGCGACCATCTCGCCCGTCATTTCCTTGGCCTGTCAGAGCCCGAAGCCGGCAAGAAGAACGAGCTTCGTGCTCTGCTGGAGCCCTACGGTGTGACATTCCTCGAACATGACACCGGCGTCGGCGGCCGCTATTCGGTTGCGACCAATGTCGGCCTCCTGCCAGCTGCGGCCGCGGGTCTCGATATCGCCGCCGTTCGCAACGGCTTCATGGATGCACTGAAGCCGATCCTCGACGGTGCCGAACCGAAGGACGTGCCGGCGGCGATCGGTGCCACGCTCGCCGCTTGCGCGGCTGATGCCGGCAAGAACGTCTCGGTAATGATGTCCTACGCCGATCGCCTGGAGCGCACCGCCGCGTGGTGGGTGCAGCTCTGGTCAGAAAGCCTCGGCAAGGACGGCAAGGGCACGACGCCGGTCCGCGCGCTCGGACCGGTCGACCAGCACAGCCAGCTCCAGCTCCATCTCGGCGGTCCGCGCGACAAGCTGTTCACGGTCGTCACCGTCGGCTTCGCGGGTAAGGGACCGAAGCTCGATCCGGAACTCGCGGCGCGAGTCGGCGAACCGGTGTTTGCGAACAAGACAGTCGGCGATTTCGCCGCCGCCGAAGGCCGCGCGACAGCCGACACGCTTGCGAAGAATGGTCGCCCGACCCGCACGATCTACATACCGGAGCTGAACGAGCGCGCGCTTGGCACATTCCTGATGCAGTTCATGCTGGAAACGATCATCACCGCGCGGCTGATCGGCGTGAACGCCTTCGACCAGCCGGCGGTCGAAGAGGGCAAGATCCTCGCGAAGAAATATCTCGGCGAAGGCTGATCGCTCCACAGCTGAGTTCAGGCATGACTTGATCCGGCCCCACGGGGCCGCGATCTTTGTCGAATCATGACCATCCGCCGCCTTCCCGAGACTCTCGCTAACCGCATCGCCGCGGGCGAGGTCGTCGAACGTCCGGCGAGCGTCGTGAAGGAACTCGTCGAGAACGCGCTCGACGCCGGTGCGACCCGGATCGAGATCGTCCTGAAGGCCGGCGGCAAGGACCTCATCCGCGTCACTGATAACGGCTCGGGCATGGCGCCGGACGACCTGCCGCTCGCGGTCGAACGCCACGCGACCTCGAAGCTGCCGTCGGACGACCTCCTCGATATCCGCCATCTCGGCTTCCGCGGAGAGGCGCTGCCGTCGATTGCGTCCGTCTCGCGGATGACCTTGACCTCGCGGCGGCGCGACGATGCCCATGCCTCCCAACTCGTCGTCGAGAATGGCCGTCTCGGCGATGTCGGCCCCGCGGCGCATCCGGAAGGCACGCGCCTCTCCGTCGAGGGCCTGTTTGCGGCTCTGCCGGCCCGGCTGAAGTTCCTCAAGACCGAGCGGGCGGAGAACGAGGCCGTCGCCGAGATCGTCCGCCGTCTCGCCGCCGCTCATCCCGGGACTGACATCGCGCTCGACCTCGACGGCCGCGCGCTGCGCTTCGCCGCCCAGTCCTCGACCGATGACGGCATCCGGGCGCGACTGTCGGATGTTCTCGGCAGAGATTTCGGTGCCAATGCGGTCCCGGTGCTGGCCGAGCGCGAAGGCTTCCGGCTATCCGGCTTCGCGGGCGTGCCGACCTATCACCGCGCCACCGCCGCGCATCAGATATTCGTCGTCAACAAACGCCCGGTGAAGGACCGTCTGCTGATCGGGGCGCTGCGCGGCGCCTATTCGGACCTCATGCCGCGCGACCGGCATGCAGTCGTGGCGCTCTTCCTCGATGTCGATCCGCGCGATGTCGACGTCAACGTCCATCCGGCTAAGGCGGAGGTGCGCTTCCGTGATTCCGGTCATATCCGCGCGCTGCTGATCTCGGCTTTGCGCAACGCTATCGACGCTGGCGGCCTGCGCGTGGCAACGACAGGTGCGCGCTTTGCGACCTCCGCCTTCCGGGCGCCACAGCGTCCCCAGAGCTGGCCGTCGTCGGCCCCGACCTTCGGGTCGCTGGCGCTCGCGCCGGAACCGGTCGCCCAGGCTTTCGGCTTCGCCGAGCCGAGGCAGACCACGTTCGAGGTCCAGCCTTCGGCCGACGCCCGCGCGGATGCAGTCGTCGCTCCCGAGCAGGAGGCGCTGCCGCTGGGAGCGGCGAAGGCGCAGCTCCACGACACCTACATCCTCGCCCAGACGGAGAACGGCATCGTCCTCGTCGACATGCACGCCGCCCATGAGCGTCTGGTCTACGAGCGGCTGAAGCGCCGCGCAGGCTCTTCGCAATCGCAGATCCTGCTCGTTCCCGATGTCATCGAACTAGCGCCCGACGAGGCATCCCGCGTGGTCGCTGCCGCTGACGATCTCGCGAGGCTCGGCCTTGTCGTCGAGGCGTTCGGGCAGGGTGCGGTGCTGGTCCGCGAGACCCCGGCCGCGCTCGGCGACTTCAATGTCACCGCCCTGATCCGTGATCTCGCCGACGGCCTCGCTGAATGGGGAGCGGCGCTGCCGCTGTCGGACCGCCTCGACCGGCTGGCATCTACCTTCGCCTGCCATCACTCGATCCGTGCCGGGCGGCGGCTGAAACCAGAAGAGATGGACTCACTTCTCCGTCAGATCGAGGACGAACCCTTGGCCGGCCAGTGCAATCACGGCCGCCCGACCTTCGTGACTTTGTCGCTCGCCGATCTGGAGAAGCTGTTCCAGCGGCGCTAGCCTTCTCCCGTCGAAGAGGAGAGAACATGGCGTCGGTAAATGTTGACCTCAGAAGTGTCGACGGCACGGAAGCGGCAATGGGCTGGGCCGCCGGTCATACGATCACCGTGGACCGTCCCGACGGTAAGGCCGGCGGGCTTGGGCTCGGCTTCAACGGCGCACAATTGCTGGCGCTCGCAATCGGCGGCTGCTTCTGCAACGACCTTCGCTACACGGCACACACTATGGGCGTCGCGCTGGGCAAAATCGCGGTCAGTGTCCGGGTCGATATGGAAGGCGAGCCGCTGCTGACGACGAATGCGACCATGGTCGTCCAATGCGAGACAATGGACGGCTCGGATCCGCAGGCCGTCATCGCAAAGGCCAAGGCGGCATGCATGGTCGCGAACTCGCTGCGACAGGGCATCCCGGTCGCGATCGAGAGCTAGTCCGGGGCGGGCGCCGCGAGCGCCACGCCCTTGACCTGAGCGTGGACGACGACACCTTCGGCGAGGCCGAGATGTTCCCATGACCGCCGGGTGACCCGCGCGAGCAGGCGCGCCCCGGTTCCGTCCGTACCCAGGGCCAGCACCGCCACCATCTGGTGTTCGTGGGGGATGACCGAGACGATGCGGGCCGGCAGCACGTTCAGGATCGTGCTCTCGCCCGGAGCGTGCCGGGCAAGGCTGACATCTCCCGCGGAAATGGTCAGGCGGCGTCTTTCGCCAGGCTTGGCACTCGCGGTCGGAACGACGAAGCATCCGCCGGCCACGCTAAGCGCGGCGAGACCGTAGGACGCGTCGTAGGAATCGACGATCGCTTCGATACTGACCGCAGCCTCGCGTGACGCCGCGAGTGGAAAGTCGGGATCGCTCTGCAGCTCTCCCAATGGACCCGACGCCACGACACGCCCCGCCTTCATCAGGACGAGGTGGTCGGCAAGCCGCTCGACCTCGCTCATATCGTGGGTGACGTAGAGGACCGGGATCGACAGGCTCTCATGCAGCCTTTCCAGGAAAGGCAGGATCTCCTCCTTGGTCTGGCGGTCGAGCGCCGAGAGCGGCTCGTCCATCAGGAGGAGTTTCGGCTGAGTGAGAAGCGCTCGGCCGAGCGCGACGCGCTGACGTTCGCCGCCGGAGAGATTGCGCGGGGCGCGATCGAGGAGGTGGCCGATCTTGAAGAGTTCGATCACCTCGTCGAAGGCGATCTCTTTCGGTCCGTCCTTCGGTGCGCCGTAGAGGAGGTTCTTCCGCACGGTCATATGTGGGAACAGGCTCGCCTCCTGGAAGACGTAGCCGACAGGGCGCAAATGGGGACGCAAAAAGACGGAATCGTCCTGCCAGGTGCCGCCGTTCACCAAGCATCGACTCTCCGGCAGAAACTGAAGGCCGGCGACGCAGCGCAGCACCGTGGTCTTGCCGCAGCCGGACGGCCCGAACAAAGCGGTCACGCCTCTCGACGGCGCGTCGAAGGCGGCATCGAGGTCGAAGCGTCCGAGGCGCCCGCGGAATGCGACGGAGATCGTGCTGGTCATTCGCCGATACGGGCCGTGCGTTTTTCAAGCGTCGTCATGGCGAGGACGACCGAGAAGGCGAATACGACCATGCCGGCGGCAAGGATGTTCGCCTCGCGCCACTGCATAGTCTCGACATAATCGTAGATCGCGACCGACAGCACCTTGGTCTCGTTCGGAATATTGCCGCCGACCATCAGCACGATGCCGAACTCGCCGACGCAATGAGCGAAGCCGAGCACCGCGCCGGTGAGGAAGCCGGGGCGGGCGAGGGGGACCGCGACGGTCCAGAACGTCTTCCATGGAGAGGCGCGGAGCGTCGCCGCGACTTCGAGCGGCCGTTCGCCCATCGCCTCGAAGGCGTTGCGCACCGGCTGGACGACGAACGGCATGGAATAGACGACCGAGCCGATGACGAGGCCCTCGAAGGTGAAGGCCAAAGTGCGGGCCCCCCATAGGCTGGCGAGAGCCCCGCCGGGTCCCGAGGGACCCAGCGTGACGAGAAGGTAGAAACCGAGGACCGTCGGCGGCAGGACGAGGGGCAAAGCGACGATCGCTCCCACCATTTCCTTCCAGGCGGCTTTCGAACGCGCCAGCCACCACGCGATCGGCGTGCCGATGATCAGCAGTATGATCGTCGCGGTGGTGGCGAGTTCGACCGTCAACCGAACCGCCGTCCAGACCTCAGGAGGTAATTCCAATGCTTCAGACTCAGCTCTTCACGTCGAGAGCGTAGCCGAACTTCTGGATGATCGCCTTAGCTTCCGGACCCTTGAGGAAAGCGATGAACGCCCTGGCGACCTCGTTGTCCGCGCCCTTCTTGAGGAGCACGGCGTCCTGGAGGATCGGCTTGTAGAGGCTCTGCGGGACGAGCCACTGCGAACCGCCCTTGCCCTGGACCTGCGAGAGCGCGACGAAGCCGAGTTCAGCATTGGCGGAATCGATGAACTGGAACGCCTGGGCGATGCTGTTGCCCTGGACGATCTTAGGCTCGAGCGTCGGATAGAGGTTCAGCGCCTTCATGGCTTCGATCGCGGCGGCGCCGTAGGGGGCGGCGGTCGGGTTGGCGATCGAGATCTTGGTGAAGGAGCCGGTCTTGAGCGTGTCCTCGCCCTTCACGAACGCGGCATCCTTGCTCCACAGGACGAGCTTGCCGACGGCATAGGTGAAGCGGCTGTCGGCGACGCCGAACCCGTCATCGACGGCCTTCTTTGGACGTTCGGAATCGGCCGAGAGCAGGATCTGGAACGGCGCGTCCTGGGTGATCTGGGTGTACAGCTGGCCGGAGGAGCCGAAGCTCAGCACGGCGTCATGGCCGGTCTTGGTCTTGAACGCGGCAGCGATCTCCTTGGCCGCGTCGGTGAAGTTGGCGGCGACCGCGACATTGGTCTCGGCGGCGCTGACCGGCGTCACGACCAGAGCGGCAGCGAACAGGCCGGCCGCAGTCGTCAGGGCTTTCACGAAGTTCATGGTGCTCTCCACTCTATCGGCTCGGATGATACGTCGCGTCGCGGTACGTCATATGCGCTCGTATATAGCGGAAAGTTTCCTCGAAGTGGAAGGCCGCTGTTTGCAGATCAATCATCAGGTGACTTCAGAGGAATTCGGAGCAAAACTTTGGGAAGGGCTTCCGCTTCAGCGCCTCAGGGTGCTGATGTGTCGCGCTCGGGGAAAGGTCTGGGGGCGAGATGTCCGAGGTTAAGGACGCGGTCGATCCGACTGGCTGGCTGCTCGACGTCGACCTCAGCCAGTTCGAAACCTATCTTGGCCGTACCTTGCCCGGCTTTCGCGGCCCGGTGACGATCCATCCCGCGCGCGCTGAATCGCTGTCGACCTTCATCGTCTCGACGCCCGACACCCGCTTCGTCATGCGTCGCGCGGCCGGGCTCGAACGCGAGTTCAGGATCGTTGCCGCTCTGCATCAGAAGGGGTTTCCCGTCCCTCGGCCGCTTCTCTACTGCGACCACGAAAAGCTGACCGGTACCGTCTTCTACATGTCGGAGTTCGTCGAGGGACGATCGTTCGAGGATCCGGCGCTGCCGGGCCTCGGTAACGAAGAACGGGCTCGCATATACGACGATGTGAACGCGACCCTGGCTAGGCTGCATGCGATCGAGCCGCGCGTCCTTGCGATCGATCTGGGGACGGGCCGCAACTATGTCGCCGAGCAGGTGGACCGGGCGATCGTCCGTTACAAGGCGAGCGGCGTCACCGGCTTCGCCGACATGGACCGCGTCGCGGCCTGGCTGCCGGGCCATCTGCCTCCCGATCGGCCGCCCCGTTTGATCCATGGCGATTTCCGCATCGACAACGTCATCTTCGACACCACCGAGCCGAAGGTCATCGCCGTCATCGACTGGCATCAGGCCGGTCTCGGCGATCCGATTGCCGACGCGGTCTACCACTTCATGGCCTGGATCAAGCTGGGCGCGGGCGGTGTGGGCGGCCGGGCCTTCACTCAGAACGACTTCGCCGAACTCGGCATTCCCACGCTCGAAGCCTATGCCGGCGAATACGCCAAGCGGGTCGGGTTGAAGACTATCCCTAACTTCGAGACCTATTTCGCCTATAATCTGTTCCGCATGGCGGCTTTGCAGGGCATCGTCGTGCCGCAGCCGGGCGTTTCCAAGGGCCGGGCGCTTGCGGCGCTTGCCCCGCTTTCCGCGATGGCCTGGGCATTCGCCCGCCGCGCCGGAGCGACATGACGGGATGGAATCTGGGGTAACGGCAGTTCTGGAACGGGCATCCTCCACGCCCCGGATCGCCGTCGCGCTGGGCGGCGGCGGTGCCCGCGGGCTGGCTCACGTCCTCGTTCTTGAAGCCCTCGACGAACTCGGAATCAGGCCCGCTGCCATCGCGGGAACCTCGATCGGCGCGATTTTCGGCTGGGCGTACGCCTCCGGCCTGCCGGCGAAGACGATCCGCAACGACTTCATCGGCAAGCTCAAGGACCGGCGGAAAATCATCGCCCGGCTCTTCGAAGCCCGTGTCGGCCGTTTCACCCGCCTCGTCGCGGGCGGCGGCAATCCCATGCTGATAGACGCCGAGGTCCTGCTGCCGCTCCTCATGCCGGAGGGGCTGACCATGCGGTTCGAGGATCTTGAAATCCCGCTATCGGTGGTGGCGACGGACTTCCATGCCCGATGCGAGGCGGTTTTCCGGACCGGCCCGATCCAGCCGGCGGTTGCGGGTTCCGCAGCAATCCCCGGACTGATACGGCCCGTCGTCCACGAGGGTCGCGTTCTGATCGATGGCGGCGCGGTCAATCCCTTGCCGTTCGATCTTCTCTTCGATCACGGAGATGTAGTGGTCGCAGCCGATGTCATCGGGGGCCTGCCGGTTCCGACCAAGCCGGTCCCCGATCCCTGGGAGGCGATGTTCGGTTCGCTCCAGATCCTGCAGAGCGTCATCGCGCAATCGAAGATCGCCCGCCGTCCACCCGACATCACTATCCGCCCGCCGGTCGGCATCTATCGTGTGCTCGATTTCTTCAAGGCGCCGGCGATCCTGAAGGCCGGCGAGCCCTGCAAGGATGAGCTGAAGCGGGCGCTGGAGAAGGTGCTGGCGTAATGCCTCTCCCGTTTGCGGGAGAGTTCGACTCGCGAAGCGAGCGGGTGAAGGCATGATTGCAGCAACGAGCATCGTGCTGGCCCTCACCCCGGTCGCGTGACCGCGACTCGACCCTCTCCCGCTACGCAGGACAGGGGACTACCGCCGTTCCCGAAAAAACTCCCTCAACAATTCCGCCGACGCCGTCTCCCCAAATCCCCCATAGACCTCCGGCGCATGATGGCAGGTCGGCAGGGAATACAGCCTTCCCCCGCTGACGACGGCGCCGCCCTTCGGGTCGTCGGCGCCGTAGTAGAGCCGCCGTATCCGGGCGAACGAGATCGCCGCCGCGCACATCGGGCAGGGCTCGAGCGTCACCCAGAGATCGCAGCCGATCAGCCGCTCGGAGCCGAGCTTCGCAGCCCCCGCGCGGATGACCAGCATTTCGGCATGGGCAGTAGGGTCGTTCAGTTCGCGCGGCCGGTTGCCGTCGGCGGCGACGATCTCGCCGTCGCGCACGAGCACGGCGCCGATCGGCACCTCGCCGCGCCGGGCCGCGGCCTCGGCTTCATCGAGCGCCCGCGCCATGAACTCGTTCGTTATCGTCAAGATGGCAATCTTCCGCTTCGCCTCTCAGCCCTCCCATGATAGGCGAGCGCATGATCGACAACGAAGATAACCTGCCGGCCGCCGATGCGCACGATGCGGATCGTGCCCGGATCGCCAAAGTCATTGCACGGGCGGGGCTGACCTCGCGCCGCGACGCCGAAGCCTGGATCGCCGCCGGTCGCGTCGCGCTGAACGGCGAGGTGATCGACAATCCCGCGACCACGGTCGGCCCGCGCGACCGCGTCACCGTCGACGGCGAGCCGCTTCCCGCGCGCGAGCGCACGCGTCTGTGGCTCTACCACAAGCCGCGCGGGCTGGTGACGACCGCCCGCGATCCCGAAGGCCGCCCGACCGTGTTCGACGTCCTGCCGGACGAACTGCCCCGCGTGGTCTCGGTCGGCCGCCTCGATATCAACACCGAGGGCCTGCTGCTGCTGACCAATGACGGCGGCCTCGCCCGCGTGCTCGGCCACCCGGACACGGGATGGCTTCGTCGCTATCGCGTCCGCGCATTCGGCGAGGTGACGCCGGACAAGCTATCGGCGCTCTATAAGGGCATCGAGATCGAGGGGTTCAGCTATGGTCCGATCGAGGCGGTGATCGATCGCCAGCAGGGAGACAATGCCTGGCTGACACTCGGCCTGCGCGAAGGCAAGAACCGCGAAGTCCGCAAGGTTCTGGAGCATCTTGGACTGCAGGTGAACCGGCTGATCCGCATCTCGTTCGGACCGTTTCAGCTGGGCGAGATGGCCGAGGGTCAGGTCGAGGAAATCCGCACCCGCTACTTGCGCGACCAGCTTGGCGGGCTGGCGGACGAGGCGAATTGCGACTTCTCCGGACCGATCGTCGACCGCACGAAGCCGGAGCCGAAACGCGCCCCGCGCAGTCGGCGCGCGGAGCCGGCCGCGGGAGAAGAACGCCGCCGGGCAGGTGTCGTTACGGATCGCCGTGGGCGACGCGTACTGATCGAGCGCATCGAGAAGGAAAAGCCGGCGAAGCCCGTTCGTGAGCGTCCGGCCCGTGGCCGCGATGACCGTCGGGACGATGCTGGGCGTCCAGCACGGCAGCGTGACGATCGCCCGATGCGCGACGACCGTCGTCCGCCTCGTCCCCGCGACGGCGAGCGGCCGCGTACGCGCTCGGCCGTCTCACGCGTGCGTGGCGATGATCTCCCGTCAGGGCAGCTGGCGCGTCCGCCGCGCGAGCGGAAGGAGCGGGAGATGGAGCCGCGTCCGGATGGCAATCGCGCTCGCGTGTTCCGTACCCGGCCAGATCGACCGGACGGAGAGCGTGGAGAACGTCGCGGCCCGCCGAAGGACCGCCAGTCTCGTCCTCGTCAAGATCGTGATGAACGCGCTCCACGCGGCGAACGGCCGTTCCGTGCTCGGGAAGAGCGTCCCGCAGGCGAGCGCCCTCAACGGGAGGAACGCCGAGGTCCACCGCGAGATCGCGAAGCCCGGCCCGCCGGTGGCAAGGGGCGGGGAGGCGACAAGCCCGGCTTCGGCGCCCGGCCGCAGCGTTCCGGTCCGCCGCGCGGAGACAGGCCGCAAGGAGACAGGTCGCAAGGCGGCCCGCCGCGCGGAGATCGCCCGCACGGCGGTCGTCCCGGAGGGCGCCCCGGCGGCGGTGGCCGTCCGCAGGGTGGACATCCTTCCGGCGGAAGGCCCAGTGGCGGCAAGCCTCGTTCACGCGGCTGATCCATGCGCATCATTGCCGGCCGGTTTCGCGGGCAGGCGCTGAAGGCGCCCAAGACCTATCGCGTTCGGCCGACCTCCGACCGGCTCCGCGAGACGCTCTTCAACGTGCTCGTCCATTCCTATGGCGACCCGGTCGGCGATGGGCGGGTGCTCGATCTTTTCGCCGGGACCGGGGCGCTCGGCCTGGAGGCGCTATCGCGCGGAGCGGCGTTCGCGCTGTTCGTCGAGGACGGCGTGGAGGCGAGGGGGCTTCTGCGCGGCAATGTCGAGATGTTGGGAGTGGCCGGCACGAGCCGCATCTTCCGACGAGACGCGACAAGGCTCGGCCCGGCCCATCCGAACGAACCGTTCGATCTGGTTTTCGCCGACCCACCCTATGGCAAGGGTCTGGGAGAAAAGGCACTCGCCTCGGCCCGCGAGGGTGGCTGGATCAAGCCAGACGCGCTGGTCGTGGTCGAGGAGGCGGGCGATGTGGAATTCGCGGTGCCAGAGGGGTTCGAACTGATCGAGACCCGGAACTACGGCGAAGCGCAACTCGTGTTTATGCGCTTCGTTTGATTGCCGTCGTCCTCCGGCTTGACCGGAGGACCCATGGGGCCCCTTGCGGTTTGGCTGGATCCTCCGGTCAAGCCGGAGACCAAAGGATGTCGTGCTGGCCCTCACCCCGGTGCGTTGGCACGCACTCGACCCTCTCCCGCTTCGCAGGAGAGGGGAAAAATCACTTCAGCGAATCGAAGCCCGCCCCAAACCCGTTCAGCGAAACCGGGATGCCGATGCCTTCTTCCGGCGTCTGGAAGATGATGAACACGGCGCTCTTGCCGTTCCGGATCTTCCCGATCAGCGTGTCGTCGAGCACGACTTCAGCGACGCAGCCGTCCGGCAGGCAGCGGACGAAGCCGGCGCGGCCGATCTCGGCGTCGTCGATGCGCAGACCGAGGCCCGCAGGGAGAAGGACGCCGAGCGGAGCGAGCACGCGCAGGAGACGGCTCTTATTATCCGCTGTCTTCAGGATGATGATGGAGAGACCGACATTCGGGCGATCCTCGGCGGTTACCGATTGGACGAGGGCGCATTGCTCGCCCTTCGCGCCCGGAGGCGTGTCGCATCGCACCTGCCAGTCGCCATGGGTCGCCTTCACCGTGCCCTGGGCGGAAGCGGGGTAGAATGCGGCCGTCGGGCCGGCTGCGAGGATTGCGGCGAGCGCGATGGTCGCGATCCGCGAAGGCTTGCCGAACAGACGGCGGAAAGAGCCGGTCATTGCTTTATAGACGCTCCGACAGAGGGCGATTCCGCCGCTCGGGACACTGGAATTACTGTCCGCCTACCATGCGGGGGTGGCGAGTCAAGGGCAGGCGAATCAGGCATCTTCGGAGCAGTAGCCCGACTGTTTGATGGAGGCTTGGTTTCGCGCCCATATGCCGCATAGACTGGAACTGCCCCAAAGTTGCGGGCAAACCGCCTTTATGTTTGAACCACAACCGGTCGGACTCGGGCTGTTTCCGGGTCGACTTTAGGCTAATCGCCTCTCAGGAGAGCGCCCCCGAAATGTCGTCCCGCCTCGGTCTTGCCTCCGGGCTCCTCGCAGGTTCGTTCCTCGCGCTCGCCGCAGCCCCCGCGCTGGCCGATACCGGCCATCCTTCGCCGTGGCAGATCAACTTCCAGGGCGCCGTGACCCCGATCGCGGAGCGCATCCACGAATTCGGCACGTTCATCAACGTCATCATCGCGATCGTCGTCCTCTTCGTCCTCGCCCTGCTCGCCATCTGCGCGATCAGGTTCAACGAAAAGGCCAACCCGATCCCGTCGAGGACCACGCATCACGTCCTGCTCGAAGTCGTCTGGACGATCGCTCCGGTTCTGATCCTCGTCATCATCGCCATTCCGTCGTTCCGGCTGCTCTACGCCCAGTACGACATGCCGAAAGCGGACCTGACGCTGAAGGTCACCGGCAAGCAGTGGTTCTGGAGTGTCGAATACCAGACCGCCGAGGCGCCGGCCGCCGCTCCAGCAGCCGCGGGCGCCGCCCATGCCGCTCCGGCCGCCGCGACCGGCAATGTCGATTTCGGCTTCGATGCACTGATGATCCAGCGCAAGGATCTGAAGGAGGGCCAAATCGCCCTTCTCGCGGTGGACAACGAGGTCGTCGTTCCGATCAACAAGGTCGTCCGCGTCCAGGTGACCGGCGCCGACGTGATCCACGCCTTTGCGATCCCGAGCTTCGGCATCAAGGTCGACGCCGTTCCGGGACGCCTCAACGAAACTTGGTTTAAGGCCGAGCGCGAAGGCGTCTATTATGGCCAGTGCTCGGAGCTTTGCGGTAAGGACCACGCCTTCATGCCGATCGCGGTCCGCGTCGTGAACGATGCCGACTACCAGGCCTGGGTTTCTCAGGCCCGTCAGAAGTTCGCAATGAATCCTCCGACCTTCGTCGTCGCGGACGCGACCCCGGCGGCGCGGTAATCAGCGGGAAAAGATAAAATCATGGCGACCAGCGCTACCGCCCATCACGAGCACACCGAGCACGATCATCCGACCGGGTGGAAGCGCTGGGCGTATTCGACCAACCACAAAGACATCGGCATCATGTACCTGATCTTCGCGGTCTGCGCGGGGATCCTGGGCGGCGCCCTTTCGGTCGCCATTCGTGCCGAGCTGCAGGAACCGGGGATGCAGCTCTTCTCCGATCCGCACATGTTCAACGTGTTCACGACCGGCCACGCGCTGATCATGATCTTCTTCATGGTCATGCCGGCGCTGATTGGCGGTTTCGGCAACTACTTCGTGCCGATCATGATCGGCGCGCCGGACACCGCGTTCCCGCGCATCAACAACATCGCGTTCTGGCTTCTCCTGCCGGCGATCGCGCTCCTGGTCATCTCGATGTTCGTTCCGGGCCCGGCGGGTTCGAACGGCGTCGGCGGGGGCTGGACGATCTATCCGCCGCTCTCGACCTCGGGTCAGCCTGGTCCGGCAATGGATTACGCGATCCTGTCGCTCCACATCGCGGGCGCTTCGTCGATCCTCGGCGCGATCAACCTGATCACGACGATTTTCAACATGCGCGCCCCGGGCATGACGCTGCACAAGATGCCGCTGTTCGCCTGGTCGGTGCTGGTCACGTCGTTCCTGCTGCTGCTGTCGCTTCCGGTTCTCGCCGGCGCGATCACCATGCTGCTGACCGACCGTAACTTCGGCACGGCGTTCTTCGCGCCGGACGGCGGCGGCGATCCGATCCTGTTCCAGCACCTGTTCTGGTTCTTCGGTCACCCGGAAGTGTACATCCTGATCCTGCCGGCCTTCGGCATCGTCAGCCATATCGTCGCGACCTTCTCGCGCAAGCCGGTGTTCGGCTATCTCGGCATGGCCTACGCCATGGTCGCGATCGGCGTCGTCGGCTTCGTGGTGTGGGCGCACCACATGTACACGACCGGCATCTCGGTGAACGCGCAGGCCTATTTCGTCTTCGCGACCATGGTCATCGCGGTCCCGACCGGCGTGAAGATCTTCTCGTGGATCGCCACGATGTGGGGCGGCTCGATCTCGTTCCGCACGCCGATGCTGTGGGCGATGGGCTTCATCTTCCTGTTCACGGTCGGCGGCGTCACAGGCGTCGTGCTCTCGAACGCCGGCATCGACCGCGCGCTGCACGACACCTATTACGTGGTGGCGCACTTCCACTACGTGCTGTCGCTCGGCGCCGTGTTCGCCATCTTCGCCGGCTGGTACTACTGGTTCCCGAAGATGTTCGGCTACATGTACTCCGAGAAGATCGGCAAGCTGCACTTCTGGGTCACGTTCATCGGCGTGAACCTAGTCTTCTTCCCGCAGCACTTCCTCGGCCTTGCCGGCATGCCGCGCCGCTACGTCGACTATCCGGACGCATTCGCCGGTTGGAACTTCGTGTCGTCGATCGGCTCGTACATCTCCGGCTTCGCCGTGCTGATCTTCCTCTTCGGCGTTTTCCATGCGTTCGCCCGCAAGGTGCCGGCCGGCGACAATCCGTGGGGCGAGGGTGCGACCACGCTGGAATGGACGTTGTCGTCGCCGCCTCCGTTCCACCAGTTCTCGACGCTGCCTCAGATCCGCTGAGACGCCAGGACAATGACCGGCCGGGGCAAAGCTCCGGCCGGTTGGTTACAGACCCAGGACAGTAACGAGCGATGAGCCTCGCCAACGAACAGATCACCACGGCCTATGCCGAGCCCAGCCGGGCAGAGGTGCGCGATTTCGTTGCCCTGCTGAAGCCGCGGGTGATGTCGCTCGTCGTTTTCACGGCTCTGGTCGGCATGGTTCTGGCGCCGGGCCATATGCATCCGGTGGTTGGCGCCCTCGCGCTGCTCTGCATCGCCATCGGCGCCGGCGCCTCCGGCGCCCTGAACATGTGGTGGGATGCCGACATCGACGCCCTGATGACCCGCACGCGCGGCCGTCCGGTGCCGGCAGGCCGCATGCAGCCCGGCGAGGCTCTAGCCTTCGGTATGGTCCTGTCGGTCGGCTCGGTGATCGTGCTCTACCTCGTCGCCAACTGGCAGGCGGCGGCGCTCCTCGCCTTCACGATCTTCTTCTACGTCGTCATCTATACGATCTGGCTGAAGCGCTGGACGGCGCAGAACATCGTCATCGGCGGCGCGGCCGGCGCATTCCCGCCAATGGTCGGCTGGGCTGCGGTGACGGGCAATGTCAGCCTCGAGAGCATCGTCCTCTTCCTCATCATCTTCTTCTGGACGCCCCCCCATTTCTGGGCGCTGGCCCTGCTGAAGTCCGGCGACTACGCCAAGGCCGGCGTGCCGATGCTGCCGGTCGTCGCGGGCGAGAGCGAGACACGCCGCCAGATCCTGATCTATTCGATCCTACTGGCGCCGCTCGGCGTCGTGCCGTGGATCATGGGCTTCGGCGGCATGGCCTACGGTGTGGTCTCGATCGCGTCGGGCGCGCTGTTCCTCCTGCTCGCGATCCGCGTCTGGCGCGAGCGCGAGGGAACGCAGGCCGCGACCGCGGCTCGCCAGCTCTTCGCATTTTCCATCCTCTATCTCTTCGTCCTGTTCGCCACGCTGCTCGGCGAAGCGACCCTGGGCGGGTTCGGTGCATGATCATGGCCGAGGAAGAGAAGGGCATCGTCCTCACCGAGGAACAGAAGCGCCGCCGTCGCAATCGCAATACGGCGATCGCGGTCGTGCTGTTCGGCCTCGTCGTACTGTTCTACGTGCTGACGATCTTCAAGCTCGGCGGCGGTGTCGCCGACCGGGCGTTGTGACGCGATGACGACCGAGCCCGGCAACACCTCCGCACCTGACCGCCGCCATTTGCGCGTCGCGGCAGCGTGCGGCGTGTTCGTCGCCTGCATGGTCGGCGCTTCATTCGCCGCCGTTCCGCTCTACGACATGTTCTGCCGCGTTACCGGCTTCGGCGGGGCGACCGTCGTTCGCGAACAGGCGCCGGGCAATGTCCTGGAACGCGAGATCATCGTCCGCTTCGACGGCACCGTCGCTCCTGGCCTGAATTGGGATTTCCAGCCTGTCCAGCGCCAGATGAAGGTCAAGGTCGGCGAGACCGCGATCGCCTTCTACCGCGCCCGGAATCGCGGCGAGGACGGTTGGGGCACCGCCTCCTATAACGTCACTCCGGAAGTCACCGGCGGCTACTTCGCCAAAATCGCCTGCTTCTGCTTCACCGAGCAGCGTCTGAAGGCCGGCGAGGAACTCGATATGCCCGTTCAGTTCTTCATCGATCCGTCGATCGCGGAAGATGCGACACTGAACGGCGTGAACACGATCACACTGTCCTATACCTTCTTCGCAGCCAAGCCGCCGGCGTCTGTCGCCGGCGCCGCCGCGGCGCCGAAACTCTGACGGAGCAAGAGATGGCCGACGCCCACGTCAAGCATCACGACTACCACATGGTGGATCCGAGCCCGTGGCCGATCCTCGGCACGGTCGCTGTGTTCATCTTCGCCCTTGGCGGCATCCATTACATGCATGGCGGCGCGGCGTGGTGGATCCTGCCGGGCTTCCTCTTCACGCTCTATGTGATGGCGATGTGGTGGGTTGACGTCCGCAACGAGGCCAATGCTGGCTACCACACCCGCGTCGTTCAGCTCACCCATCGCTACGGCATGATGCTGTTCATCGCCTCCGAGGTGATGTTCTTCGTCGCCTGGTTCTGGGCCTATTTCGACGTCGCGCTGTTCCCGAGTGATCCGCATCAGGTCGCCCGCACCGCCTTCACCGGCGGTCACTGGCCGCCCCAGAATGTCGCGACCTTCGATCCGTGGCACCTGCCGCTGCTCAACACCCTGATCCTGCTCACCTCGGGCACGACCGTCACCTGGGCGCACCACGCGATCGTCCATGGCGACCGCGATGGCGCCAAGCAGGCACTCTGGATCACCTGCGGTCTCGGCGTGCTGTTCAGCATGCTGCAGGCCTATGAGTACAGCCACGCCCAGTTCAGCTTCGGCGGCAGCATCTACGGCGCGACCTTCTTCATGGCGACCGGCTTCCACGGCTTCCACGTCATCGTCGGTACGATCATGCTCGCGGTCTGCCTGCTCCGCCTCTACAAGGGCGACTTCACCCCGAAGCAGCATTTCGGCTTCGAAGCCGCTGCCTGGTACTGGCACTTCGTCGACGTGGTCTGGCTCTTTCTGTTCGCCGCGATCTACGTCTGGGGCTATGGCGGCCCGGTCGCTGGCGGCCATTGATGCGTGATTTCCCTCTCCTGCGAAGCGGGAGAGGGTCGAGTTGCCGTCAGGCAACCGAGGTGAGGGCAAGCACGATGCTCATCGCTGTAATCATGCCCTCACCCGCACGCTTCGCGAGTCGTCCTCTCCCGTGAACGGGAGAGGGGAGACTGAAATGACCGACGACGATTACTATCCGCCCGTCTCGCCAATTTCGGCCGGGCTGCCGGGCAAGTGCCCCCGCTGCGGGCGCGGCCATCTCTTCAAGAACTTCATCGACGTTCCACCGGCCTGCGACGCCTGCGGCCTGGACTACGCCTTCGCCGATTCCGGCGACGGTCCGGCGGTGTTCGTCATCATGATCGCCGGCTTCGTCGTGCTCGGTTTTGCGCTCTGGCTCGAATTCACCTATGAGCCGCCGATGTGGGTACACATCGTCGTATCGCTCCCGCTCCTGATCGTCGTGTGCGGCGGACTGCTCCGCGTGCTCAAAGGCGTGCTGATCTGCCTGCAATACCGCAACAAAGCCGCGGAAGGGCGCTGGGAGGGTTAGACCTCTTGCCCATGCAGCAGCGTTCCATCCTCATTCCCGGCCTCGCCGCATTGGTCGCATTCGCGATCCTGATCGGTCTCGGCACCTGGCAATTGGCGCGCCTTCACTGGAAGGAAGCGCTGATCGCGACGGTCCAGCAGCGCGTTGCCGAGCCGCCCGCCGCGCTGCCTCCGCTGGCGGAATGGAAGAATCTCGACCTTTCCGAATGGGAATACCGGCCGGTCACGCTGAAGGGCCGCTTCTGGTACGATCGCGAGGCCTATGTCTACACGCTCCTCAGCGACCCCAAGGGCAAGCTCGAAGGGCCTGGCTATTGGGTGATGACGCCGCTCCAGATCGACGGCGGCGGCAATGTCATCGTCAATCGCGGCTTCATCCCGCTGGATCACCCGGAGATGAAGGTCGCGCAGACCAACGGCGAGGTCGAGATTCGGGGCCTGCTACGCGGCCCAGAGGAGCGGAATATGTTCACGCCCGACGATTTTCCGGCCAAGAGCCTTTTCTACGCCCGGGATGCAGCGGCGATCTCGGCCGGGATGAGCTTCGATGCCGCGCCGTTCACTATCGACGCACTGGAGACGCCGCCGGGTGGCCTGCCGCAGGCGGGGGAAACCCGCATGAGCTTCCCCAATCGGCATTGGGAATATGCGCTGACCTGGTATGGCCTCGCCGCCAGTCTGGTCGCAGTGATGGCCGGCCTCCTGTGGAGCCGCCGTCGTCGCGCGGCCTCATGAACTTGCCTCACCCCTGTAGCGCTACTAGGTTGCAACGATCTCCTCGGGAAGAGTGATGAACCCGTCTTACGTCTCGACTCGCGGCGAAGCGCCCGAACTGGGCTTTCTGGATGTCCTTCTGGCCGGCCTCGCCCGCGATGGCGGACTCTATGTGCCGTCCGAATGGCCGCATCTCTCCGCTGAAACCATCGAAAGCTTTGCCGGCGCGCCCTATGCGGCAGTCGCCGAGGCCGTGATCTCGCCCTTCGTCGGCGATGCCTTCGCGCCGGCCGACCTTCGCTCGATGATCGACGAAGCCTATGCCAATTTCCGTCATCCGGCGGTGGCGCCGCTTGTCCAGACCGGCACGAACAGCTTCGTGCTCGAGCTCTTCCACGGCCCGACCCTGGCCTTCAAGGACGTGGCGATGCAGCTCTTGGCGCGGATGATGGACCGTGCGCTGATGCTGCGCGGTGAGCGGGCGACGATTGTCGGCGCCACTTCGGGCGATACCGGCGGCGCGGCCATCGAGGCGTTCCGCACCTGCGAGCGGGTCGATGTCATCATCCTGTTCCCGCACGGCCGCGTTTCGGACGTCCAGCGCCGCCAGATGACGACGGTCGATGCACCGAACGTTCACGCCGTGGCGGTCGAAGGGAACTTCGACGACTGTCAGGCGCTCGTGAAGGCAATGTTCAACGACCACCGTTTCCGTGACGGCCAGAAGCTTGCGGCGGTCAATTCGATCAACTGGGCGCGCATCCTCGCCCAGGTGGTCTACTACTTCACCTCGGCGGTCGCGCTCGGCGCCCCGCATCGCCCTGTTTCGTTCGTCGTTCCGACAGGCAATTTCGGCGATGTCTTCGCCGGCTGGGTCGCCAAGCGAATGGGCCTGCCGATCGAGCGCCTGGTCGTCGCCACCAATTCGAACGACATCCTCGCCCGCACCATCGAGACAGGCCGCTGCGAGGTGAAGGGCGTCCATCCGACGACCTCGCCCAGCATGGACATCCAGGTCTCGTCGAACTTCGAACGTCTCGTCTTCGAGGCCGAGGGTCGCGATCCCGCTGCCGTGCGCCGCCACATGGCCTCGCTCGGCCAGGCCGGTGCTTTTACGCTAGGCAATACGCCGCTCGCCGCCATTCGTGGCGAGTTCGACGCCGGACGGGCGAACGAGACGGAGACGTCCGAGACGATGCGCCGTCTGCTGCGCGAGAGTGGTTATCTTTCCGATCCGCACACGGCGGTCGCCTTATCGGTCTCGCAGCGTCTTGCCGGCGATCCGGAAGTGCCGCGCGTCGTTCTCGGCACCGCGCACCCGGCGAAGTTCCCCGACGCCGTGATTGCGGCGACGGGCGAGCATCCCGACCTGCCGGAGCATGTCGCCCACATCATGCAGGGCGCCGAGCGGATGACCGTGTTGCCCAACGATCTCGTCACGATCCAGGCTTTCGTCGCCGAGAAATCGCGCGCCTCTCTGGAGGTCGTGTGAGCGTCGAAGTCACCGTCCTCTCGAATGGACTGACCGTCGCCACCGATACGATGACGGGCATCGGCACCGCCGCCGTCAGCGTCACCTTCGGCGCGGGCGCGCGTAGCGAGGCGGAGAGCGAGCACGGCCTTGCTCATCTCCTCGAACACATGGCCTTCAAGGGCACGAAGCGGCGCACCGCGATCCAGATCGCCGAGGAGATCGAGGAGGTCGGCGGCGATCTCAACGCCGCGACCGGCGTCGAGCAGACTTCATACGACGCACGGGTGCTGAAGGCGGACATTCCGCTGGCGCTCGACATGCTGTCGGACATCCTGACCCAGCCGCTGTTTGCGGAAGACGAACTCGCTCGCGAGAAGGGCGTCATCCTTCAGGAGATCGGCGCGGTCGAGGACACGCCGGAAGACCTCGTCCACGACCTCGTCCAGACGGTGGCGTATGGTGGACAGGCCCTCGGCCGTCCGATCCTCGGTACGCCGAAATCGGTGAAGGCGCTCGATCGGGCGGCGATCAGCGGATTTCTCGGCCGCCATTATCGGGCGCCGCGCGGTGTCGTCACCGCGGCCGGTGCCGTGAACCATGAGGAGATCGTCAAACTCGCCGGCGACCTTCTCGGTGATCTCGGAAGCGAGGCCGGCCCGCACGCCCCGCTCGCGCAGTGGACCGGCGGCGATATCCGCCAGAAGCGGGACGACGAGCAGGCTCATCTGGTTTTGGCCTTCCCGGGCAAGGCGATGGCCGACGACGATGCATTCGCGCTCCAGATATTCGCCAACGTGCTCGGCGGCGGCATGTCCTCCCGCCTGTTCCAGGAGGTCCGTGAGAAGCGGGGCCTCGTCTATTCGATCCAGGCCTTCCATTGGGCGTTCTCGGACACCGGCCTGTTCGGCATCTATGCCGGAACCGGCGAGGATGACCTCGATGAATTGATGCCGGTCACGCTCGACGAACTTGCCGGAGCCGCGCAAAATACGACGGAGCGCGAGATCGCCCGTGCGAAGGCACAGATGCGGATGAGCCTCGAACTCGCCCGCGAGCAGCCGACCTCGCGGTCCGAGCGTCTGTCACGGCAGATCCTCGTTCTCGGCCGTCCCGTGCCGGGAGAAGAGATTCTCGCGCTGCTCGATGCCGTGACCGTCGAGGATGTTCGCCGCGTCGGACTGGAGACGATTTCGGCCCGGCCGGCGCTTGCAGCGGTCGGCCCGATCTCCAGGCTGATGCCGCCTGAGCGGATTTCCGAGCGCCTCGGCGCTCCAGCCTACGCTGCCTGACCATGGCCTTCCTCCGGGCACTCTCCGACGAACAGGAGCCGGTTCTGAGAGGCGAGGGGGTGACGTTGCGCCCGCCGGCCGGAGGTGATTTCGAGGAATGGTCGGATTTGCGCGGGCGGTCCCGTGCCTTCCTGAAACCTTGGGAGCCGATTTGGCCCGCCGACGACCTGACCCGTTCGGCCTTCCGCCGTCGCCTGCGCCGTTATGCCGACGAGCGTCGTTCCGACAGCGCGTATTGCTTCTTCGTCTTCGGCAGCGAATCCAGCCTTCTGCTCGGCGGGCTGACACTTTCCAACATCCGCCGCGGTGTCGCCCAGTCCTGTACTCTCGGTTACTGGATGGGCGAGCAGTTCGCCGGCAAGGGTCACATGACGGCTGCCGTGCGTGCCGTCGTTCCGTTTGTTTTCGACCGCCTGGCGCTTCGCCGCATCGAGGCCGCCTGCCTGCCGACGAATACCGCCTCGATCCGGCTTCTGGAGAAAGTCGGCTTCGTCCGCGAGGGTTATGCGCGCCAATATCTGTGTATTGATGGAATTTGGCAGGACCATCTTCTTTTTGCCCTTCTCAGGGACGATGGGTTGCGCTGATCTGGCGGGATGCGCCAGCTTGCCGAGCGTTCGGCCTGGGGCTACGGAAGTTACGTGGTGCGTTGTGCCGCGAAGGGGGTTCACGGTTTGCGAGTTCGTGCGGGCCGTGAATCAGGGGAGATTGGCGTTTTGAATCTCGTCCGGAGGGCCGTGTGCGCCCTCCTCATCCTGTTCGGCGTGTTTGCCGCCGGCGGCCCCGCCGCCGCGCTGGAGCCGATTGTCGTGCCACCCGATCGCGGCGCGATCGATCTGACGCGCGTCGTCGAACGGTTCACCAGCGAGGGCGATCGCGTCCAGGTGACGACGGCGCCGGGTGCCGACGGCGTCGTGCGCCGTATCGAGGTGCGCGGCCACGCGGAGGGCCGGACCAATTGGGCGCTGTTCGCACTGACCAACACCTCGGACGACCAGATCGACCGGGTGCTCGTCGCGCCGCATTACCGGCTCGTCGGCTCGGGCGTGATCTGGCCGGACCTCGGCTCGCGCCGCATCGTCGACGTCACCGCGAGCCAGGGTTTCCGTCCGGAGCGCGAGCCAAGCAGCGACGCCGACATCTTCCTGATCACGCTCGACCCCGGCGCGACCGTCACCTTCGTGGCCGAGCTGTCGTCGCCGACCTTGCCTCAACTCCATCTGTGGGACCCGGATTCCTACAAGGACAGCGTCAACGACCTGACCCTCTACAAGGGCATTGTCATCGGTATTTCCGGCCTGATGGCGCTGATTCTGACCATCGTCTTCGTGGTCAAGGGTTCGACCATGTTCCCGGCCTCCGGCGCGCTGGCCTGGGCGGTGCTCTGCTGGCTGTCGATCGATTTCGGCTTCTGGCACAAGATCTTCAATCTCGGCGTCGGCGAGGACCACGTCTACCGTGCGGGCGCCGAGGCCACGCTTGCGGCGACGCTCATCGTCTTCCTCGTCGCTTACCTCAATCTCAATCGCTGGCACGTCCGCTTCGCCCATATCGCGGGCGTCTGGCTGATCGGTCTATGCGCCCTCGTCGGCATCGCGCTGATCGACGCGCCGGTTGCGGCCGGCATCGCGCGTATCTCGCTCGTCCTCGTCGCCGTTCTCGGCTTCGGCGTCGTGGTCTGGCTGGCGCTGCACAATTTTGACCGCGCGGTCATGCTCATCCCGACCTGGTTCCTGCTGCTGGCCTGGGTGGCCGCGGCGGGCTTCACCGTATCTGGCGTGCTGCAGAACGACATGGTCGCGCCGGCCCTCGTCGGCGGCCTCGTCCTGATCGTGCTGCTGATAGGTTTCACCGTCATGCAGCATGCCTTCGCGGGCGCGGGTCTGGCCCATGGTCTCGGTTCCGATCTCGAACGCCGTGCTCTCGCGGTCACCGGCTCGGGCGATCTCGTCTGGGACTGGGACGTGTCGGCCGACAAGATTCATGTCACCCCGGAATTCGAGCATCTGCTCGGCCTGAAGAAGGGCGACCTCCACGGTTCGGCAGCGACCTGGCTCGACGTGCTACACCCGGCCGACCGTGACCGGTTTCGCGCCGCGCTCGACATGATCGTCACCGAACGGCGCGGCAAGATCTCGGAGCAGTTCCGCTTCCGCGCGCAGGACGGCCATTACCACTGGATGCTTCTGCGCGTCCGCCCGGTCATCGCCGCGCATGGCGAAGTCACCCGCTGCGTCGGAACCCTGATCGACATCACCGATTCCAAGGCTTCCGAGGAACGCCTGCTGCACAATGCGGTGCACGACAACCTCACCGGCCTGCCGAACCGCCGTCTCTTCCTTGATCGCGTCGAGAGCGCGCTGTCCTTTGCTGCAGCCGACGAGAGGGTTCGCCCGACGATCCTCATTATCAATCTCGACGGCTTCAAGAAGATCAACGAGAGCGTCGGTCTGACCGTTGGCGACACGCTGCTCCTGACACTCGTCCGCCGCCTCGGCCGTCATCTCCGCGCCCAGGACGTGCTGGCTCGTCTCGGTGGCGACCAGTTCGGCATCCTGCTGCTCTCCGAGCGGGAAGGGCCGCGCATTTCGGCTTTCGCCGATACCGTGCGTAAGACGATCTCATCGCCGATCAGCTTCTCCGGCCGCGATATCGTCATCACCGGATCGATCGGTCTGGCGATGTCCGAACCGAGGACACCGATCACTTGCGAGGACCTCGTCCGCAATGCCGAGGTCGCGATGTTCCACGCCAAGCGGCTCGGCGGCGATCATATCGAGATCTTCAAGCCGACCATGCGGACGGCGAAGACCGACCGGCTTCTGGTCGAGGGCGAGCTTCGCCGCGCGCTGGAGCGCGAGGAGCTTCGCGTCCTCTATCAGCCGATCGTGCGCCTGGAAGACCGCCATATTGTCGGCTTCGAGGCGGTGCTGCGCTGGGATCACCCGCGCTACAGCCGCCGCCCCGCCGCCGAATTCCTGGCGATCGCCGAGGAGACCGGGCTCATCGTCGATTTCAGCCTGTTCGCGCTGGACCGCGCGTCGAGGCAGCTGTCGCTCTGGCAGCGCAAGGTGCCGGTCGAGCCGCCGCTGTTCGTGACGGTAGGCCTGCCGGGCAAGCAGTTCGAGCGTCAGGATCTAATCCAGGACGTGAAGACCGTCCTCTCGCGCACTGTCCTCGCGCGCGGCTCGCTGAAGCTCGAACTGTCCGAGAACCTCGTCATCCAGAATCCCGAGCGCGCCTCCTATATGCTGGAGAAGCTGCGCGATCTCGGTGTCGGCCTCGCGCTCGACGATTTCGGCACCGGCCATGCGAGCCTGGCCTATCTCGAGCGTTTCGCCTTCGACGTCGTGAAGATGGACCGCAGCTTCCTGCGCCAGCAGAGCAAGATGCACCGCGTCGCGATCCTGCGCTCGATGATCCAGCTCGGCCGAGAACTCGGCCTCGACGTTATCGCAGAAGGTGCCGAGACGGATTCCGATGCGGTCGAGCTCTACCACCTCGGCTGCCAGTTCGCTCAGGGCACGGCCTTTGGCGATCCGATGACGGCGGAAGCGGCAGAGAAGCTGCTCGGCATCGTGCCCGAGGCGTCGTCGCCGATGTCGAGCGTCCGCCGCGCCATGATGAACGTGGCGCGCCCGCAGGCTTCGTCTTCGTCCTAGTGCGCGCGGGCGAAGCCCGTCGCGAGAACCGGGACCCAGCGTTCCTCGCGGCGAAGCCGAACTTTAGCTATAGAGCGCCTGCGGCGCACTGATGCGCTGGACCCCGGATCGGCGTGCGCTTTGCGTACTTGTCCAGGGGACGTACTAGGCGTGGCCTGCCACCGACGACAGCATGGCCGGATCGATCCCGATCTTGCGCAACGCGCGCTCGTAGCGGCTCTCGACGGGCGTATGGAAGATCAGCTGCGAGTCCGCGGGGCAGTTGAGCCAGCCATTCGCCTGAATCTCGGTTTCGAGCTGCCCCGGCGCCCAGCCGGCATAGCCGAGCGCGAGCACGGCCGAGGTCGGCCCTTCGCCGCTCGCGATCGCCTTCAAGATGTCGAGAGTTGCGGTCAGCGAGATGCTTTCGTCGATCGGCAGCGTCGAATTCTCGATGAAGAAGTCGGCCGAGTGCAGGACGAAGCCGCGCCCCGTTTCGACCGGGCCTCCCTTGAGCACCGATATTGTGTCGGCATTGGCGGGAAGGCGGATCGAGTCGTTCTCGGGAATGACGTCGAGCTGGACAAGCAGATCGTGGAAATTGAGATTTGGCGCCAGCTGATTGACGATGATACCCATCGCTCCTTCAGCAGAATGGGCGCAGAGATAGATGACAGAGCGGGAGAAGCGATCGTCCAACATCCCGGGCATCGCGACGATCAATTGACCGTCGAGATAACCTTCCCCGGACACTGATCTCGATCCTGCCGGAATCATACCTACGAGTGTAGGCATGATATGTGCGCTTTGAAAGGCATCCCAATCGGCCATGATCCATTACTCACGTTCTTGTGGCAGGCCCGCCATCTGTTTCGTGGTAAGGGCCGCCTCATGATCAACCGTCGTACTGTGCTAACGGCTGCGGTCGCTGCACTGTTCCTCTTCGCGCCTATGGAAATCGTTCTGGCTGGTGCGGGGGTTTCGCCCTGGGCGGAGGACAACGGCGGCAAAGTTCGCCTCGTTGTGGGAAAGCCCGCCGCCGATGGCTCGCTTCGGGCAGGGATCGAGATCCGGCTGGAGCCCGGCTGGAAGACCTATTGGAGTAATCCCGGTGCCTCCGGAATGGCGCCGCGCTTCGACTGGGCCGGATCGGAAAATCTCGCCGAAGTCCGAGTGCTATGGCCTGTGCCGAAGACATTCATGGACGGGAAATCGGAGGCCGCCGGCTATTCGGGAACGGTCGTCCTGCCGGTCGTCATCAAGCCGGCCGATGCCGGGAAACAGGTTGATCTGAAGCTGACGCTGGACTTCGGCCTCTGCAAGGAACTCTGCGTGCCGGCGCATGCCGAGCTTGCTTTGCCGGTCTCCGGAAGCAGTCCCGTCGATGCTCTGGCGGCAGCCCAAGTCACCGGCTTCGAAAGCCGTGTACCGACACCGGTCGGGGTCGGGCAGGGGGGCGACCTGTCGTTCGCAAAAGTCGATCGCGATCCGGCTCAGCCTTCACTTGAAGTTCATGTTAACCATGCAAGTGGCTTGGAAATAACGGAATTATTCGCCGATGCAGGTGGTGCGGGTCAGGTCCAGCCACTTCAAGCGGACGCGAACGCGGAAAACATCCGCCGCTTCCGCGTCAGCTGGCGTGCGTCTGCCAAGCCCTCGTTCGTCGATCTCGTGGCCGTATCCGGCAATCGCGCAATCGCGACCCGTATCGCCCTCGACGGGTCATCGTTGACGCCTTAAGTAAGCTTCACGCCGCACTTTCGTGCGGTCCCGCCCCATCCCAAGAAGACACAGTGAGGCCAATCATGGCGATCAAAGCCGGCGACAAGATACCCGAAGCCACCTTTGCGGTGATGGGCCCGGAGGGCCCGGCCAAAAAGACCACGGACGAGGTCTTCAAGGGCAAGAAGGTCGTGCTGTTCGCAGTTCCGGGCGCGTTCACGCCGTCCTGCCACAAGAACCACCTGCCGAGCTACGTCCAGAACTACGATGCGCTGAAGGCCAAGGGCGTCGACACGATCATCGTGACCGGCGTCAACGACGTCTTCGTTCAGGACGCCTGGATCAAGGCTTCGGGCGCCGAGGGCAAAATTGAGGCGCTCGCCGACGGTTCGGCCGATTTCGCCAAGGCGATGGGTCTCGACATCGATCTGGGCAAGGCCGGTCTCGGCATCCGCTCGCAGCGTTATGCCGCGATCGTCGAGGACGGCGTGGTGAAGTGGATCGATGTGGAAGACGCTCCGCCGAAGACCGACAAGTCCAAGGCCGAGAACGTTCTTCAGCATCTGTGAGTTCTTGCCTCTCCCAAGGGGAGAGGTCGAGTCGCGGCGGAGCCGCGACCGGGTGAGGGGTAAGGCCTATCGAGAGGGCATATCCCTCACCCGCTGAGGGGGTTACCCCCGCGCCGCCTTGAACGGCGCCATGCCTTCGCGGGCCAGTTCGTCCGCCCGCTCGTTCTCGTCATGGCCGGCATGACCCTTGACCCAGTGCCAGGCCACATCGTGCCTGGCGATCAGCTTGTCGAGCTCCTGCCAGAGGTCCTGGTTCTTCACCTGCTTCTTGTCCGCCGTCTTCCAGCCGTTGCGCTTCCAGCCCTGCAGCCAGCCGGTGACGCCGCCGCGCAGATACTGGCTGTCGGTATGTACGTCGACCGCACAGGGACGAGTGAGGGCTTCCAGCGCGCGGATGGCCGCCAGAAGCTCCATCCGATTGTTCGTGGTCAGCGCCTCGCCGCCGCGAAGCTCCTTGTCGCTCTCACCATAGCGAAGGATCGCGCCCCAGCCGCCTGGTCCCGGATTTCCCGAGCAGGCACCGTCGGTCCAGATCTGGACGCGGGCGCTCAAGGCGTCCACCCGTAATCGGCGATCGACTTCACGGTTTGGTGGAAGCGGAGTTTGCGCCAGTATTCCAGCGGATCGTGCGGTTTCACCAGCGCACCGGGCGGGACCGACAGCCAGTCGACGAGGCGCGTCAGCAGGAAGCGCAGGGCGGAACCACGGGCGAGCGTAGGCAGCGCCGCGATCTCTTCCGCCGTCAGCGGCCGCGCCGCATTGTAGGCGGAGATCAGCGCCCGGCCTTTGGTGGCGTTGTAGGAATTGTCCGGCTCGAAGCACCAGGCATTCAGGCAGATCGCCAGATCGTAGGCGAGGAGATCGTTGCAGGCGAAATAGAAGTCGATCAGCCCCGGTGCGCGGCCGTCGAGGAAGAGCACGTTGTCCGGGAAGAGATCGGCGTGGATGACACCATGCGGCAAGCCCTTCGGCCAAGCCGCGTCGAGGAAGGCGAGTTCGTCCCGGATCGTCTCGCCGAGGCCCTCGCGAACCTCGTCAGCGCGGCCGTCGGCGGTTGCGGCCAGAGCGTGCCAACCCGCAATGCTCAGCGCATTGTCGCGACACATCGGGAATTCCCAAGCGACGTTGTGGAGGCGGGCGAGCGAATCGCCGACCTGCGCGCAGTGCTCGACCGCCGGGCGCTTGCGGGAAATGCCATCGAGGAAGGTGACGATCGCGGCTGGCCGGCCGGCGAGCTCGCCAAGAATCTGACCCTGGCGGTTCTTCAGCGGCAGCGGGCAGGCGATGCCGTGTTCGGCGCAATGCTCCATCAGGCGCAGGAAGAAAGGCAGATCGTCCTTGCGGACGCGCTTCTCGTAGAGCGTCAGGATGTAGGTGCCGGCCTCGGTGCGCAGCAGGAAGTTCGAGTTCTCGACGCCTTCCGCGATGCCCTTGCAGCTCAGATGCGCGCCGATGTCGTATCCGCGGACAAATCCGGCGAGATCGTCTTCCCGCACTTCGGTATAGACGGCCATGTCCTTGCGTCGGCTCGTGATTGCGCGGGAAGGGCGCCCCGCAGTGCTCCGCCCCGGTCACGGGTGTTACCGGGCGGTGCGCGAAGCGTCAAACCTTGGGATGGACTTTGCCCCAGCCGCGAAGCCGCAGCCGGGAAGGGCAGCCGTCAGGCCGCGGCGCCACGAAGCGGACGCGGCAGCGGGAAGAACATGTTCTCTTCGATCGCGGCGACGGTCTCGACCTCGACCGTGAAGCGTTCGGCGAAGGCGTCGATGATCTGCTCGACGAGGACTTCCGGAGCCGAGGCGCCGGCGGAGACGCCCAGCGTCCGGATGCCTTCGAACTCCGCCCAATCGATCTGGTGGGCGCCGTCGACGAGGCGCGAAACCGGGCA
This sequence comes from Rhizobiaceae bacterium CPCC 101076, assembly GCA_003347645.1. Classification (GTDB taxonomy): domain Bacteria; phylum Pseudomonadota; class Alphaproteobacteria; order Rhizobiales; family Methylopilaceae; genus Flaviflagellibacter; species Flaviflagellibacter deserti. The sequence goes on from QDFX01000001.1 coordinate 294,946, forward strand.
GCCGCGCTGTTCGGCGACTTCACGCAGGCGCTGCGAATTCGACGAGTTCGGCGAACCGACGGTGATGAAGGCATCACATTCATGCGCGATCTGCTTCACCGCTTCCTGACGGTTCGTCGTCGCGTAGCAGATGTCTTCCTTGTGCGGCACGGTGATATTCGGGAACCGGCGCTTCAGCGCGTCGATGATGCCCGACGTCTCCTCGACCGACAGGGTCGTCTGGGTGACGAAGGCGAGCTTGTCCGGATCGTCCGGAACGAAAGCCTCGACGTCCTCGACCGTCTGCACGAGCTTGACCGCGCCGTCGGGCAACTGGCCGATCGTGCCGACAACCTCCGGATGGCCGGCATGGCCGATCAGGATGATCTCCTTGCCGCGCTTGTAGTGGATCTCGGCCTCGCGATGGACCTTGGTCACCAGCGGGCAGGTCGCGTCGAGGATCTGGAAATTGCGGCGCTCGGCTTCGGCGGGAATGGTCTTGGCCACGCCGTGCGCCGAGAAGATGACTGGAGCCTGGGTCTCGTCCGGAACCTCGTCGAGTTCCTCGACGAAGATCGCGCCTTTACGCTTCAGGCTTTCGACTACGTATTTGTTATGGACGATCTCGTGGCGCACATAGACCGGCGCGCCGTAGAGGTTGAGGGCCTTCTCCACCACATCGATCGCACGGACGACGCCGGCGCAGAAACCGCGCGGCGCGCAGAGCAGGACCTTTAGGGGAGGCTTCTCAGTCGTCATGGTCATGTCAGTGCCGTTTTCGGGTCGCTCTTGTCAAGGTCGCGAGGGCTCGCGCATAAGGGCACGGTTACTCTTTCGGCGGAGGCAGGAGCGTTAGATATGGTGGCTTTCCGGCAATTCGAGAGGCGTTTCGCATTGGCGTTGATCGCCGGTCTGCTCGCCGCGCCAATTGCTCATGCTCAGGGCGCGCCGCAGGAGAATGCGGCGGCGCCGACGCCCGAGAAGCGTAACAGGTGGCTGGATATGCTGTTCCTGAACAGGACCAATCCCGAAGCCGCACCGCAGAAGCAAGCTCCGAAGCAGTACATCTATTGTCCGAAGGTCGACGTCATTTCGGGCGCCGCCGCCTATACGCTCTACGACAAGGGGCAGGAGAACAATCCGCTCGCCGTCCGCTATCAGGCGCGCTTCGACAAGCTCGTGCGTGAGTGCGTCGATCTTGGAGTGGAGGCCGGTATTCGCATCGGTATCTCCGGTCGGATCGCGCTGGGACCGCTGGGGAAACCGGGGGTCAACGTCAACGTGCCGGTGAATTACGTCGTCAAGGACAATTTCGGCGCGGTCGTGCTCAAGAAGTCCGGCGTCATCCCGATGGCGATCCCGGAAGGCCAGACCAGCGTCGGCTTCACCTATGTCGAGGAGGTCGGTTCCGTGCCGATGCCGCAGGGCCGGCTGAGGGATTGGAGCTTCGCCATCGGCTACGACAATAAGGCGAAGACGGCACAGTTCTGACGGGCGCCGAAGGTGACTCTAACGTTCTGTTAACCCTGAATTTTAGCAGGGGCTTAAGGTTGATCATTCAAGTTCTCCGCGTTGGTCACGCGTCGAGATCCTTGAATGTCCAGTTCAGTAATGCGTACCCAGGCACACCATATTGTGCCTGGGATGGACATCCCGGAAAGCCGGATTATCCAGGGCGATTGCATCGCCGAAATGGAGAAGCTGCCGGCCGGTTCGGTCGATCTCGTCTTCGCCGATCCCCCGTACAATCTTCAGCTGCAGGGCACGCTGCACCGTCCCGATCACAGCCTCGTCGACGCCGTCGATGACGAGTGGGACCAGTTCGCGAGCTTCGACGCCTACGACAATTTCACCCGAGCCTGGCTGCTCGCCGCGCGCCGCGTGATGAAGCCGAACGCCTCGCTCTGGGTCATCGGTTCCTACCACAACATCTTCCGCGTCGGCGCGATCCTCCAGGATCTCGGCTTCTGGATCCTCAACGACGTTGTGTGGCGCAAGAACAACCCGATGCCGAATTTTCGCGGCCGGCGGTTCACGAATGCGCATGAGACCATGATCTGGGCTGCGCGCTCGGCGGAAGCCAAGTACACTTTCAACTACGAGGCGATGAAGGCCGGCAACGAAGACCTTCAGCTCCGCTCCGATTGGCTGCTGCCGATCTGCACGGGTGGGGAGAGGCTGAAGGGCAAGGACGGCCGCAAGGTTCATCCGACGCAGAAGCCCGAGGCGCTGATCGCGCGGGTGCTGATGGCGTCGAGCAAGCGCGGCGATGTCGTGCTCGACCCGTTTTCGGGTTCCGGCACCACAGCCGCCGTGTCGAAGCGTTTTGGCCGCTCATGCGTTGCGATCGAGCGGGATCTTGAATACGCGGCGGCGTCTCGCGACCGCCTCGCCGGAGTCGAGACCCTCCCGGACGAGGCACTGGCGGAACTCCCGGCCAAGCGCGAGGCGCCCCGCGTCGCATTTTCAACCGTCATTGAACGGGGCCTGATCGCGCCCGGCGCGGTCCTCACGGATTCGAAACGCCGCGTCGAAGCTTCGGTCCGCGCCGACGGCACGGTCGCTTTCGGCAGGGCGATCGGCTCTATCCATAAAATGGGCGCGCTCGCCCAGGAGGCCGAGGCCTGCAATGGCTGGACCTACTGGCACGTCGAAACGGCCAAGGGGCTCGCGCCGATCGACAGCTTCCGCGCTGTTATCCGTGAAGAAATGGCCGGTTTGAGCGCCTGAACGCGCTAACGCTTCGCAACTGCAATCATAGCTGTTGTTTGCCGCCCCGGAGGCGGTTATCGCGAGCCGGCCGGACCTTTCCCGGCCTACCGGCTCGGCATGTCTTCGAACCCGCTTCTCTTCCGGATCGCCTTCGGCAGCATCGCCGTCAGCCTGATCGTGCTCGGGCTGAAGCTGCTCGCGTTCTGGATGACCGGCTCAGTCGCGCTCTATTCCGATGCGCTCGAGAGTATCATCAATGTGGTGACGGCGTTCGCGGCGCTCGGTGCGCTCTGGTTCAGCTATCAGCCGGCCGACCAGAACCATCCCTATGGACATCACAAGGCGGAATATCTCTCGGCGGTTCTCGAGGGCGTGCTGATCGTGCTCGCCGCGATTTCGATTCTGCACCAGGCCTATCTGGGTTTCCTCGACCCGCGCCCCTTGAATGCGCCCTGGCAGGGGCTGACCGTCAATCTCGTGGCGACGACGATCAATGCCTTCTGGGCGCTGCTGCTCATACGCACCGGCCGTAAGCATCGCTCGCCCGCGCTCACTGCCGATGGCGGCCATCTGATGACGGACGTCGTCACGTCGGCGGGCGTCTTCGTCGGTCTCGTGGGCGCGATCGTCTTCGACATGCCGCTGCTCGATCCGATCCTCGCCGGCTTCGTCGCAATCAACATCATCTGGATGGGCTGGAAGCTAATGAGGGAATCGGTCGGTGGCCTGATGGACGAGGCCGTTCCCCCAGTCACTCTCGACGCCATCAAGTCGATCATCGCGACCGAAGCCGAGGGCGCCATCGAGGCGCACGATATCCGGACCCGGCAGGCGGGCAGGGCGACTTTCGTCGACTTCCACCTCGTCGTCGCCGGCGACATGACAGTCTCGTTCGCGCACGACATCTGCGACCGGATCGAGCGGGCGCTGAAGGGCAAGATCGAGGACATCACCGTCACGATCCATGTCGAGCCCGAGGACAAGGCCAAGCATCAGGGAATCGTGGTGCTCTAGGCACGTCCCGCCTCGACGGCCTTCCGCATTACATTCGGCAAGGCTTCCTCGTCGACCTCGTCCGACCACCAGCAGCCCGCTGGCGCCGCTGTCGTAATCGGAACGGCTGCCGCGAAGACGCGAAGTTCCAGCGCAAAATGCGTGAAGACGTGGGTGACGCTTCCCTTCGAGCACCAGGAAGCCTTCAGAGGCGCCTTGAGCATCGCGGCATCGCCATCGAATTTTGTCGCCCACTCCGATCCCGGAAGCTCGACCATCCCGCCGAGCAGTCCTTTTTCCGGCCTCCGGCGCAACAGGACGGCACCATCCGCCCGCCGGACGAAGAAGGCGACGCCGGTCCTCGAGGGGCGTTCCGCCTTCGCCGCCTTGCGCGGAAAGGTCTCCTGCAATCCAAGCTTCCGCGCTTCGCAGGGATCAATCCACGGGCACAGCGTGCAGGCGGGCTTCTTCGGAGTGCAGATCGTCGCGCCGAGATCCATCATGGCCTGGGCGAAATCGCCGGGGCGGTTCGACGGCGTCAGCGGCTCGGCGTACTTTTTGATGATCGCCTTCGCGCGCGGCAGTTCGTCCTCGATGGCGTACAGGCGGGTGACCACCCGTTCGACATTTCCGTCGACCACGGTCGCCCTACGGTCGAAGGCGATGGCTGAAATCGCGGCTGCGGTGTAGGCGCCGATGCCGGGCAGATCGAGAAGCGCATCCTCGCTGTCGGGAAACATGCCGCCATGCCGCTCGACCACGGCCTTGGCGCAGGCATGCAGATTGCGCGCCCGGGCGTAATAGCCGAGCCCCGCCCACAGCCTCAGCACATCGTCGAGCGGCGCGGCGGCAAGCGCCCGGACGTCCGGGAATCGGTCGAGGAACTTGAGAAAGTAAGGGCCTGCCGCGACCACGGTGGTCTGCTGCAGCATGATCTCGGACAGCCAGACGCGATAAGGATCGGCGCGTTCGCCCGGTCCGGCGCGCCAGGGCAGGCGGCGGCGGTGCCGGTCGTACCAGGCGAGCAGGCCGGCCGGATCGGGCTTTGCAGGGGTCAGGTTTTCAGCGAGCGCCATTCGTCCGCTTGTAGCATCCCGAAACGACCAGCGGCCTCAAACCTGCGAAATCCACATGCACGTCACCCCGAGCTTGACCCGGAGGCCCCGGCAGGCCGCAATGGCGGCATGTCCGCCAATCAGAAGAAACGCCGCACCCATTCGCTCGGCGAGCTCGTGCCCAAGGCCCTCGGCGATGCCTTCGCGGCGCAGGGCTTTGCCGGCACGGAGGTCATACAGCGTTGGCGCGAGATCGCCGGACCGGAACTTGCCGCCCGCTCGCGGCCGATCAAGCTCGCCTGGCCGAAGCAGCCGAAGGACACAAGCGCGCCTCGTCTGCCCGCCACTTTGATGGTCCAGGTCGAAAGCGCCTTCGCGCTCGAATTGCAGATGCAGACTCCGGTTCTGCTGGAACGGATCAACCGCTATTTCGGCTGGGCCTGCGTCGCCACCCTCCGCATCAAGCAGGGGCCCGTGTCCGAACGCCGCGCTGCTCCGCGCCGCGATCCCGTGCTTTCGCCCTCGACGGAGAAGCGGATCGTTGCAGCGGCAGAGGGTTTCGAGGATGCGCGGCTCGCCGATGCGCTGGTCAGGCTAGGCAAGGCTGTTGCTGGAAGCGGTCGAAGGTGATCCAAAAGGCGTAAACTTGCCACATTTCCAGCGTTGGCAAGGTTCTCAAAATCCATTCGGACGGCTCGCGCCGGGAGAGATCGAAATGAAGCGTTCCATTCTGTTCGCGGTTCTCGCGGCAGTCGTCCTGGTCGCGGGCGTGGTGCTGTATTCGCAGTTCGGCAACCAGAACCCGATCTCCTCCAGCGTCACGAGCGATTCCTCGGACGACGCCTCCTCGAACAGCACGCCGGCCGCTTCGTCCGTGCCGGCCCAGGAGGCCGACGCCTCGACGACCAGTACCCAGGACCTGATGGCTCCGGGGCCGCTGCCGGATCAGGCGGTCGGCGATGCGAATGCGCCGATCACCATCATCGAATACGCCTCGCTGACCTGCCCGCACTGCGCGCATTTCCACGAGACGACCTATCCTGAACTCAAGAAGCGCTACATCGACACCGGCAAGGTGCGCTTCATCTTCCGCGAGTTCCCGCTGGACAACTACGCGACCGCCGGTTTCATGCTCGCCCGCTGCGGCGGCGACGGTAAGTACTTCCCGATCCTCGAAGCCTTCTTCAACAAGCAGGAAGAGCTGATGAAGGCGGCCAATCCGTTCGACTGGATCCAGGGCTTCGGCAAGCAGGTTGGCTTCACACAGGAATCGCTCGATTCTTGCTTGTCGAATCAGCAGCTGCTGGACAGCGTGATGGCTGTTCGCCAGCGCGCGGCCGAGAAGCTCGGCGTCTCCTCGACGCCGACCTTCTTCATCAACGGCAAGGTCAAGCGCGGTGCGATGACCATCGAGGAGCTCGACAAGGAACTCGAGCCCCTTCTGAGAAGCTGAGGCCTCTGACCCGCGTGCGGCGCGGAGCGGGCGCCGCAGGCAAGGGCCAGGCATGAAGCTCACGCGCCTTAGGCTGGTCGGTTTCAAGTCCTTCGTCGATGCGTCGGAGCTGGTCATCCAGCCCGGCCTGACCGGCGTTGTGGGACCGAATGGCTGCGGCAAGTCCAATCTCGTCGAAGCCTTGCGCTGGGCGATGGGCGAGAGCTCCCACAAGGCGCTGCGCGCGGCGGAGATGAACGACGTCATCTTCGCGGGCTCCGGCGGCCGCCCGTCGCGCAACACCGCCGAAGTCGTCATCGCCCTCGACAATTCAAATCGGCTCGCGCCCGCGCCCTTCACCGAGCAGGAAGAGCTGGAGATTTCGCGCCGCATCGAGCGCGACAAGGGCTCGACCTACCGCGTCAACGGCCGCGAGGTCCGCGCCCGCGACGTTCAGCTCCTCTTCGCCGATGCCTCGACCGGCGCGCGCTCTCCGGCCCTCGTTCGACAGGGTCAGATCGGCGAGATCATCAATGCCCGGCCGGAAGCGCGCCGCCGCGTTCTGGAAGAAGCCGCCGGCATCGCGGGTCTCCATGCCCGCCGCCATGAATCCGAGCTGAAGCTTCGCGCCGCCGAGCAGAACCTCGACCGGGTCGAGGACGTCCTTGGCCGGATGCAGACTCAGCTCGAGGGCCTGAAGCGCCAGGCCCGTCAGGCCGTCCGCTACCGGCAGCTTTCCGCCGACATCCGCCGTCTCGAATCGCTCACTCTGGCTCGCGCCGTAGCCGAGGCGATTGCCGAGCGGGACGAAGCGGTGAGGGCGGTGCAGGAGGCCGAACGTCAGCTTGCGACGGCGACGCTCACCCAGGGCGAGGCGGCGCGCATCGAGGCCGTTGCGGCTCATGAACTCCCCACGCTTCGCGATGCGTCAGCCGCGGCCTCCGCCGCGCTGGAGCGCATCCGCCGCGCCGGAGAGGATCTCGACCGCGAGGAGAAGCAGGCGCGCGAGCGGCTCGCCCATCTCATCCGCCAGATCGCCCAACTGGACGACGACCGCGAGCGCGAGAAGTCGCTGGCCGACGATGCCGCCGCGACTCTTGCCCGCTTCGAGGCCGACGTCGCCGCGCTCGATGCCGACGAGGCACAAGCCGAAGACCGCGAAGCGGCCGCGACGAAGCGCGTCGCCGAAGTCGGGGAATCGCTTGCCGCCCTGGAAGCCGCTCTGGCAGAGGCCAATGCCGCGCTTGCCGCACGCACCGCCGAACGCGATACGCTGAGCCGAGCCCGCAACGACGCGTCCTCTCGCGCCGCCCGTCTCAGCGCCGAACTCCAGAAGCTCGACGCCGAAGCGGCCCAGATCGAGGCCACGCCGCCGACCGATCTTGCCGGCATCGCCGCTGAGGCGGAAGCGGCATCGGCAAAGGTGGCCGAGACCGAAGCCACGGCAGCGGCCTCGGAAATCGCGCTGGCGGCCGCCCGCGAGCGCGAGCAGCAGGCTCGCGGCGCGTTCCAGACCGCCGAATCCGAGCTTCGCCGCTATGAAGTGGAGGCGCGCACCCTCTCCAAGGTCCTCGACGTAGAGACCAAGAAGCTATGGCCGCCGGTCATCGACAAGGTCTCGGTGAAACCGGGATACGAGGCCGCGCTTGCCGCCGCGCTCGGCGAAGACCTGACGGTTCCGGACGATACTTCCGCCCCGATCCATTGGGGCCAGATGGATTTGTTCGATACCGATCCCGCGCTGCCCGATGGCGCGACGCCCCTTTCGTCCGTTGTCGACGTACCGCCTGCTTTGGCCCGCCGCCTCGCGCAAATCGGCATCGTTGCCCGCGCCGACGCCAGGCGCCTGCAGTCCAGGCTGTCGCCGGGCCAGCGGCTCGTCTCGGTCGAAGGCGATCTCTGGCGTTGGGACGGCTTTGTCGCCACCGCCGAATCCGAGACGCCGGCTGCGCGCCGCCTCGCCGGCCGGAACCGGCTCAAGGAACTGGAGCAGCAGCTCCTCGTCGCCATCGACCAGATGGTCGTCCGCAAAGCGGAAGCGGAAAAGGCGCAGACCATTGTGGCTGCGGCCACCCGCGAGGAGCAGGCGGCGAGGGATGCCGTCCGCAACGCGCGTAGAACCTTTGATTCCCTACGTGAACGCGCCGCCGATGCCGAGCGGCAGATCGCGAAGTACGAGGCGCGACGCACCTCCGTGGTCGAACAGCGAGCCCGCGTCTCGACTGATGCCGCCGAGGCGCAGCAGCGCCTTGCCGAGGCGGAGGCCGCACTGTCGGCCCTTACCCCCGCTGCTGATCTCGAAGGCGAGCGCGACCGTCTCAGGATTTCCGTCGAGCGCGAGCGGACCATCGCCGGCGATGCCCGCGCCGCGCAGACGGCGCTTGCCCGCGAGCGTGAGGGCCGCGTTCGTCAACGCGAAGCCATCGCCCGCGACCGTGCTTCCTGGGAAACCCGTCTCCAGGGCGCCGACGACCGTCTCGCCAAGATGGAAGAACGCCGCATCGCCGCCGAGACCGAGCGTGCCGCGCTCGATGACGTGCCGGAGGCCACGGCCGCCAAACGTCGAACATTGATGCTGACCATGGGCGAGGCCGAGATCGCCGCGAAGGCCGCGGCGGACCGGCTGGCCGAGGGCGAATCGAAGAAGAATTCGGCCGATACCGCCGCCCGCGATGCCATCCGGGCGCTCGGCGATCGACGCGCCTCGCTGGCCCGCGAGGAAACAAGGCGCGATGCCGCGAACGAACGTCTGGCCGAGGCTCGCCGCCGCTTCATCGAGGCGACCGAGGAAGATCCGGATATCGCCGCGCGCTCCGCCGCGAGCGATCCGCAGCCGCTTGAGACATTGTCCAACGATCTCGCGAGGCTGAAGAGCGATCGCGATCGTTTGGGCGCGGTGAACCTGCGCGCCGAGGACGAATTGACCGAAGTCCAGCAAGCATATGACGGACTGGTCGCCGAGCGCGACGACCTGATCGAGGCGATCAAGCGTCTCCGACAGGGTATCCAGTCGCTGAACCGCGAGGGCCGCGACCGCCTGAGCACGGCCTTCGATGCCGTGAACGCTCACTTCGTCCGGCTGTTCGCCACGCTTTTCGGCGGCGGCGAGGCGAAGCTCGAACTGATCGAGTCGGACGATCCTCTGGAAGCCGGTCTCGAAGTCATCGCCCGTCCGCCGGGCAAGCGTCCGCAGACTTTGTCGCTGCTATCGGGCGGCGAGCAGGCGCTGACGGCAATGGCGCTGATCTTCGCGATCTTCCTCACGAATCCGGCGCCGCTCTGCGTTCTGGACGAGGTCGACGCGCCTCTCGACGACGCCAATGTCGAGCGTTTTTGCGACTTGCTGGAAGCCATGCGCGGCGATACCGATACCCGCTTCCTGGTCGTCACCCATAATCCGGTGACGATGAGCCGAATGGACCGGCTGTTCGGTGTTACCATGGCGGAACGAGGCGTCAGCCAGCTCGTTTCGGTCGATCTGGAGGCCGCCGAACGCCTCCGTGAGGCGGTCTAGAGGGCCCTCCTTCGACGAAGGTCGCAAAAAGGGCCTGCGACAGAGCGTCCACAAGCCGCAAATATATAGATATACCAAATACTTAATACTGTCGGCCGAATCCTTGACACCCCATAGGGGCGAAACTAAGGTGCGCGCGGTTTCAGGGGGGAGGGCGACCTCTCTTGGTCTAAGCCAGGCTCGCAAGATGAACGACCGCAAAACGACGGACGGTCAAGACGGCGAGCCGGGGCCGACAACCGCTGATACCGAACTCTCCGGCAGGCTTCGCGGTCTCGACGCCGAACTCAAGCGGGTTCGCGCGGAAAAGGAAGCGGAAGAAAAGGCCTCGATCCCCGATCGGACCTCCGCCACCGCCGGTATGACGCTCGCCTTCCGTCTCGGGAGCGAGTTCGTCGCCGGAGTTCTGGTTGGCGCGGGTCTTGGCTGGGCGATCGACCATCTCTTCGGCACCGCGCCGTGGGCGATGATCGTGTTGCTTCTTCTCGGCTTCGGTGCCGGGGTGATGAACATGATGCGGGCCGCGGGCGAGACCGGGAAAAAGACGCCGCCTGGCGGCGCGTGAGATTGGGCTGTCGCCGTCCGGCGACATGTGAATTCGGGGCAGGCGCCGTCCGGCGTCGCACAAACGAGGGCAGCGAACGGCGATGGCGACTGAGATCGATCCGATCCATCAGTTCGAGATCCAAAAGATCGTCGACTTCGGCCATGTCGGCGAATTCCCGATCGCCTTCACCAATTCCGCGGCGTTCATGTTCGGCATCGTCGCGCTGGTCTTCTTCTTCCTGACCTCGGCCACGTCGAGCCGCGCTTTGGTTCCGGGCCGCTGGCAGAATCTGGCGGAGATCTCATACGAGTTCGTCGCCTCGACGATCAGGTCGACGGCCGGCACCGAGGGGATGAAGTTCTTCCCGCTGGTGTTCTCGCTGTTCATCTTCGTGTTCACCGCGAATTTCCTCGGCATGGTGCCGTACGCCTTCACGGTGACGAGCCATCTGATCGTGACGGCCGCGCTTGCGGCGATCGTCATCGGCACGGTGATCCTCTACGGCTTCTTCCGTCACGGAACGCACTTCCTCCACCTCTTCGTCCCGTCGGGCGTGCCGGCTTTCCTGCTGCCCTTCATGGTGATCATCGAGGTGATCTCCTTCCTGTCGCGCCCGATCAGCCTGTCGCTGCGTCTCTTCGCCAACATGCTGGCCGGCCACATCGCCATGAAGGTGTTCGCAGGCTTCATCGTCATGATGGGATCGGCCGGTGTCGCCGGCGCTCTCGGCGCGGTTCTGCCGCTGTCGATGGTCGTCGCGCTGACTGCCCTCGAATTTCTCGTCGCCTTCCTGCAGGCCTACGTCTTCACGGTCCTGACCTGCATCTACCTCAACGACGCCCTGCATCCGGGTCACTGACCTGGGGCGGAGCGCCACACAGTCCAACCAACACAGTACGAAATTGACAGGAGATCATAATGGAAGCGGAAGCCGCTAAGTTCCTGGGCGCCGGTCTCGCCACCTTCGGCATGGGCCTCGCTGCCATCGGCGTCGGCAACATTTTCGCCAACTTCCTCTCGGGCGCGCTGCGTAACCCGTCGGCTGCCGACGGCCAGTTCGCTCGCGCGTTCATCGGCGCGGCGCTCGCGGAAGGACTCGGCATCTTCTCGCTCGTCGTTGCGCTCGTTCTGCTGTTCGTGGCCTGACGACACCAACCGCATCCGGCCGCTACTAAAGAGCGGCCGGCGCGCTAGTCTCATTCCTCGGGAAAGCGGAAACCATGTCCGAGATCTCCGGTCCGACCGTCGCTTACGTCATCGCGCAGGCTGAAACGCCTGCGGGACAGCCGCACGGCGTCGGTTCGAACGATCCTCACGCCGGCCAGACCGGTGTTGAAATCGCCACGCCGCACGGCGAGGCCGACGGCTCGCACTTCCCGCCCTTCGACGCGCAGACCTTCCCGTCGCAGCTCCTGTGGCTCGCGATCGCCTTCGTGCTGCTCTACGTACTGATGAGCAAGGTCGCGCTGCCGCGCATCGGCTCGATCATGGAGGACCGCCAGACGCGGATCGACAACGATCTCGCCGAGGCACAGAAGTCGAAGGAAGAGACCGACGCGGCGATAGCCTCCTATGAGGCCTCGCTCGCGAGCGCGCGTTCCAAGGCGCAGACCATCGCGACCGAAACTCGCGACAAGGTCAATGCCGAGGCCGACGCACAGCGCAAGACGATCGAAGCTCAACTGACCGACCGCCTGATCGCGGCCGAGAAGCAGATCGCGGACACCAAGACCCAGGCCTTGGCGAATGTCCGTTCCATCGCGGTCGATGCGGCCTCCGCAATCGTCGCCCGCCTCTCCGGCACCGAGCCGTCCGCCAAGGACGTCGAGAGCGCCGTCGATGTCAGCCTGAAAGGCTAAGCCCGATGCTGCAAACGGCTGAATTCTGGGTCGCCGTCGCCTTCGTGGTCTTCGTCGGCATCGTCCTCTACGCAGGCGGTCACAAGACCATCCTGCGTGGTCTCGACGCCCGCACCAAGCAGATCGCCGACGACCTCAACGAGGCCAAGGCGCTTCGCGAGGAAGCGCAGCGCGTGCTCGCTGAGTACGAGCGCAAGCGCAAGGAAGCCGAGAGCGAAGCCGAGACGATCGTCGCGACCGCCAAGGCCGAGGCCGAGCGTCTCGCCGCCGAAGCCAAGGCCAAGGCCGAGGACTTCGTCGCCCGCCGCACCAAGATGGCCGAGACCAAGATCGCCCAGGCCGAACAGCAGGCCCTCGCCGAGGTTCGCGCGGTCGCCGCCGATGCCGCCGTCAAGGCTGCCGGCGAAATCCTGAAGAAGACCGCCAAGGCCGACGATCTCGTCACCTCGGGGCTCAAGGAAGTCCGCGCCAAGCTGCACTGAAGTTCACAAGGGTTCACATCCGAGTGCACATCAAAGGCCGCCTCCGGGCGGCCTTTTGCATTTTGGTTCGGTGGAACCCTGGCCCCGCCAAAACATTCCTTCTCCATGAAAAATGGAGGCAACACACCATGATGAAGGGCGGACTTTTGTGGCTGATCGGAATCCCGCTTCCGATCATTCTCGTGCTCTGGCTGACGGGTTTCCTCAGCTAGGCGCTACTCGGCGGCGTCGACGCGTGTCTCTTCCAGCATGAGGAGGCCTGCCGTCGCGCCGTCGGCACCGCCATCGCGCATTTCCAGCGCGAGCCGTACCGGGGCAAAGCTCCGGCGGTGATGAACCGTCGGTCCAAGCCGAACCAGTGCTTCCTTGTGCTCCCGGGTCGAATAGCCGACATGGCGCTCGAACCCGTATCCCGTCACCGACAATCCGAGCCGACGCATCATCCGGTCACGTGTGACCTTGGCAATGATCGAAGCGGCGGCGATCGACACCAGCTTGGCGTCGCCGTCGACCACGGCTTCGGCCGGGCAGGGAAGACCGTCCGGGAATTCCCTTCCATCCACGAATACGCGATGCGGCTCGCGCGGAAGCGCGGCGACGGCCCGGCACATCGCCCAGAGCGTCGCCTTGCGGATGTCGTCGCGATCTATTCTCTGCGGGCACGCGGAGACGACAGAGACCTCGGCGCTTGCCATGATCTTCTCGTAGAGCACGTCGCGGGCGTCAGGCGTGAGAACCTTCGAATCGTCGAGCCCCTTCGGAATACGCGACGGATTGAGGATCACGGCCGCTGCAACGACGGGCCCGGCCAGAGGGCCGCGTCCCGCTTCGTCCACTCCGGCTACAATCTGGCAGCCGTCACGCATCGCCGCTTTCTCCCACTTGAAGTCGGGCTTCAGCAGGATAGCGGGCATTGCGTGCTTTTCGCGGCGAGGAGGCATCCGCCCCTTTTCGCATGGCCGGCGCCGAGTCGGGAGGGCAAACGAGCCACACGAATTTACGTTAATGGCGGGTTCCGATTGCACCTTCCATCTTAGACGATAGTAGTACAGTCAGGAGTTGTGGCCATAATAGGAGACGAAGATGCAGGATCGGCGCCAGCACGTACGCTATCCGAGCCTTCTTGGCGGACAGATTTCCCTTCACCGGCTGTCGTCTGCCCACGAATGCGTTGTCAGGAACATCACCCCGGCTGGCGCCCGGATCGTCTTCGATCATCCGGTTCCGATGCCGCGTGAGTTCGACCTCAACATCCCGCACCGTCGCGAGAATTTCCGCACCCGCGTGATCTGGCAGCGCGACAATATGATGGGTGTCGAATTCCTGAAGCAGGAGCGGACCGAGCAGCCCGCCGATCTCGCTCTTGCCCGCCGCGTGAAGCGGTTGGAGGTTGAGAAAGCGGATCTCGAGCGCCGAATCGTCACTTCCTACTTCGACTGATCTTCAACCTACGCGGGCCGGCAGTTTGACGCCGCCAGTCTCGTCCAGCTCCCAGAACGGATTGTGGGCGATCTCCCAGACATGTCCCTCGGGGTCGGCGACATAGCCGGAATAGCCGCCCCAGAAGGTCCTTTCCGGCGCCTTCAGAAGCCGCCCGCCGGCAGCGACGAAGGCCGCGACCAGACGATCCACCTCTAGTGCCGAGCGAGTATTGTGCGCCAGGCTCACGCCGCTGAAGCCGGCCTCGCGAATGTCAGACCCCATATCCGCGGCGAGATGCTCGCGACCCCAAAGGGCGAGGACGAGACCGCCGTTCAACTGGAAGAACGACACCTCCGCATTGCCCTCGCCGGATCGCTTGAAGCCGATCCGCTCGTAGAACGCGGTCGCCGTCGCGACATCGCCGACACCCAGAGTAATCAGGCTTATCCTCGGTTCCATCACCATTCGTCCTTCGCTGCGACGACCATGCGGTCGTATCGTGCGCCCAGGGGCGACTTCGCGTCTCCCATCCCGCATCGGCGTCGAAATCAGCACGCTTCCCATCAGAACAGCGCCAATTGCTCGCCCTTTCGGGCCGGCGGCGTGAACAGGTCCTTGCGCAAGGATGTCCTGTTCTGGTTCAGCCCGAGCCGCTTGGTCGCGAGCTCGAAGCGTCTACCGATCGTCCAGGCATAGACGCCGTCGCCGATCATCCGCTTACCCCATTCCGCCTGATAGGCCTTTCCGCCGCGCGTCGACTTCACCAGGCTCATCACATGGTTCAGCCGGTCGGGTCGGTGCTCGGCCAGCCATTCCTGAAACAGGTCCTTGATCTCGTAGGGCAGGCGCAGCAGCACATAGCCAGCACTTGTCGCGCCCGCCCCCTTCGCGGCATCGAGCAGGCGCTCGATCTCCTCGTCGTTCAGCGCGGGAATGATCGGTGCCGTCATCACGGTCGTCGGAATCCCGGCCTCCGTAAGCTGGCGGACGGTTTCCAGCCGCCGCGACGGTGTTGGCGCGCGGGGTTCGAGCGTCCGCGCGAGGTCGGCGTCCAGCGACGTGATCGAGACGGCGACCCGCACCAGTCCTTCAGCCGCCATCGGCGCGAGGATGTCGATGTCGCGTGTCACAAGCGCCGATTTGGTCACGATCCCGACCGGATGCTTGGTCTTCGCCAGAACTTCGAGCACAGAACGGGTGATGCGGTGCTCGCGCTCGATGGGCTGGTAAGGATCGGTGTTCGTCCCGAGTGCCATGGTCCTGACCTGATAGCCCGGGTGCGCCAACTCCTTTTCCAGAAGCTCGGCCGCGTTCGGCTTCACCGTCAGCCTGGTCTCGAAATCGAGCCCCGGCGACAGGCCGAGATAGGAATGCGTCGGCCGGGCGAAGCAATAGACGCAGCCGTGCTCGCAGCCGCGATAGGGATTGATCGAGCGGTCGAAGGAGATGTCCGGGGATTGATTGCGGGTAATGATCTTCCGCACCGCCTCGAACGAGATGTCCGTCTTGAATGGTGGCAGGTCGCCGAGGCTGTCCCAGCCGTCGTCCTCCAGCGAACGGGAATATGGCTCGAACCGGCCGACCGAATTGGTCACGGCGCCTCTGCCGCGTCGGCGTTCGGCCGTCACACCGGGTCTGGTCTCTGTAGTCTTCTCTGTCTCGTAGCTCAGTGTGCGTGCTGGATTCGCCATGGGAGAGCCTCTGTGCCACATATGAACAAAACAGGAACAAATAAGCAAGTGTTCCCATGCGACGAAGGAAAAGTTCTCATTTTCCTCAAGGTGCTGTAGAGCGAACGCCGATGATCAGCGTTGTGATCCCGACACTTAACGACGAGGAGGCACTCGTCGGTACTCTCGGTTCGCTCGTTTCGGCTGCCGCCGACGGGTCGGTCCGGGAAGTCATCGTCGTCGATGGCGGTTCGACCGACGGGACGCGCGTCATCGCGGAGGGTTCTGGCTGCACCTTCATCAAGGGCCCGTTGCCGCGCGAGCAGCGGCTTTCAATCGGCACCCAAGCGGCCAAGGGGCCCTGGTTGATGTTCCTCTCTCCGGGCGCGGAGATGGAGGAGGGCTGGTTCCGCGAGGCGCGCCAGTTCATCGAACGGGCGGAGCGGCAGGATTCGGTCCATAATCGCGCTGCCGTGTTCAAATTGGTCGTTGGCGAGCCGCGCGGTTTCCTTCGCGAATTGCCGGGCGCGATCCGCCGCTCGCTCTCGGCTCAGCCTGCCGGCCGTCACGGCCTCCTCATCCACCGCGCGTTCTATTCGAAGATCGGCGGCTTCCGGCAGATCCCGGCCGTCGAATATGTCGATCTCGCCCGCCGGATTGGCCGTGGTCGCATGGTGCGGCTCCGCTCCAGCCTGTTCATTTCGCCGGCCGCGGCGGATGCCGCCGATCTCGGCCATGGAGCGCGGCGGCTGATCTCGTCCGGGCTGCTGGCGTTGCGCGTTCCGGCCAGCCTGGTCGGGCGCCTCTACGGCTAGCCCCACCCTCTCCCGTTTACGGAAGAGGACGACTCGAAAATAAACGGGAGAGGGGAATCAGCCTTTCTTCCGTTTCAGGTGCTCGTCGAGCCGGGGCGCAATCTCGACGAAATTGCAGGGCACGGAACGGTAATCGAGCTGGCTTTGCAGGATGCCGTCCCAGGCGTCGCGGCAGGCGCCGGGGGAGCCCGGAAGCGCGAAGATGAACGTCCCGCCGGCAACCCCGGCCGTCGCCCGTGATTGGACGGTCGA
Organism: Rhizobiaceae bacterium CPCC 101076; assembly: GCA_003347645.1. GTDB lineage: Bacteria > Pseudomonadota > Alphaproteobacteria > Rhizobiales > Methylopilaceae > Flaviflagellibacter > Flaviflagellibacter deserti. The sequence goes on from QDFX01000001.1 coordinate 311,678, forward strand.
GACCCCGATTTTCTGGAATGAGATTTGGTGGAAAATGGTCGAGAAGCCGTCCATGCGCTTCTCGAATAAAGGTTCCAGCGCTTCCGGCGTGACGTCGCGCCCGGTGAAACCGGTTCCGCCGGTGGTGATGACCACGTCGACGCCGGAATCGGCGATCCAACCCGAAACCTTGGCGCGGATCGTCTCGGTCTCGTCCGGCACGATGGCCCGGTCGGCGAGCACGTGGCCCGCTCCGGTCAATCGCTCGGCGAGCGTGTTTCCGGACTTGTCATCCTCCAGGCCACGCGTATCCGATACGGTGAGCACAGCGATCTTGAGGGGGATGAAGGGGCGGCTTTCGTCGATGCGCGACATGGGGATCTCCGTTGCAGCTAGATGGCAGCCCGCGCGCGCTTTCTCAATGGCTTGGACCCGAAGCCTGACGTCCGCGTTTTAGCGGCAGGAGGATATTGCTTGGGAAGACTACTTTGGGGGGCCCTGTTCCTCAGCGCTCTGATACTGGGCGCGATGGTGCTCACCGAGGCGGAAGTTCCGCTTGAGCCGGAGGAGGCAATCCAGCGCGAGCTGAACGAGAAGGTCACCCAGCAGGCAATCGAGGAGAAGATCGAGGCGGCGCTCGCGCGAAACGATGTCGAGGACGCGCGGATGTATGTCGATCTCGGTCTCGAAATGCACCGGCCGATCAGGAAAGAACTGATCGACCGCGTCGAAGCCGCCGAACAGCCGACTGCAGCCGCCGAGCGCGGCGCGATGGAGTTCGGCACGTCGTTCATCACTGGGGAGGGCACATCGATCGCCGGGCTGGCCGGGGCGACCGCCTCCGACTTTACCGTCGTGGGCGATGTTCGCGACATCATCCAGGAAGGCGGGCTGATGATCTCGGGCCGGCCTTACGACGAACTGATGCTCGGTCTCGCGACGGTCGGCCTCGCGGCCACCGGCGCGACCGTCGCCACCGGCGGTCTGGGCGCACCTGCGAAGATCGGCATCTCGCTGTTCAAGGCGGCACGCCGTGCCGGAACATTGACCGCCGAACTCGGCGTTGCCGTCGGCCGGGCCGTGCGGCAGGCGGTCGATTTCGGCGAGCTTGGCGGCATGCTCCGCGCCGCCGCGACCTTCGACAATGCTGCCGTTCGAGATGCGGCCTCCGTCGCGGTTCGCCGTGCCTCCACCGGAAGTCTCGCCCGCATGCTCGGCGACGCGCGGCATATCAACGATATCGCCGGACCTGCCGAGACGGTGCGCCTGCTGAAATATGCGAAGTCCCCCGAGGAGCTTTCCGATCTCGCGCGGCTGTCGACGCGCTTCGGGAAATCGACGCGCGGCGTGGTCGAACTCACCGGGCGGACCAGCCTGCGTGCGTTCAAGCAGGGCGTGCGGATCATGGCCGTCATCATCGAAAATCTGTTCGCCTTCATCGGCTGGTTCGCCAGCCTCATCGGCATGATGCTGACGCGCGGCGTCTGGCGTTTTTCGCGTCGGCGGCGGAGAGTGCGTGCCGTGAACCGTACCGAACCTGCATGACGATCACCGCATCGCTTCTCGCTTATCTCGCCGCCGCCAGCCTTCTTACGATCACGCCCGGCGTCGACTCCGCACTCGTCCTCCGCGCCGCGACCGTCGAGGGCACGCGGCAGGCGACAATGGGTGCGCTCGGCATCAATCTGGGCTGTCTGTTCTGGGGCATCGCGGTGGCGCTCGGGCTGGGCGCACTGATCGTCACCTCGCCGGCCGCCTATGAGGTTCTGACCTGGCTCGGCGCGGGATATCTCGTATGGCTCGGCGTGCAGCTATTCTTCAGCCCGCGCCGCCATCTCGTGAACGAAAGCGGTGAAACCGGCAGCGGCCGCTTCGCCTGGTTCTGGCGCGGCCTGTTCGGCAATCTGCTCAATCCGAAGGTCGGCGTGTTCTACGTGTCGTTCCTGCCGCAATTCGTGCCGCAGGGTGTCGCTGTCGCGCCGTATACGCTGCTGCTCGCGCTGATCCACATCGCGCTTGGGCTTATCTGGTGCGCGCTCCTGATCGTCGCAACGCGCCCGCTCGGCCGCGCGCTCCGGCGGCCGAAGGTGATCGCCTTCCTGGACCGGCTCACGGGCACGGTCTTCATCGGCTTCGGCGTAAAGCTCGCTTTGTCAGCTCGTTAAAGCTGTTGCGCCGCGAACGTATTGCAGGCCCGAACCTGGCCTGCGTCGAAACCGGTCTTGAACCAGCGCACGCGCTGCGCGGACGAGCCATGGGTGAAGCTGTCCGGCACGACGCGCCCCTGTGACTGGCGCTGAAGCCTGTCGTCGCCGATCGCGGTCGCGGCGTTCAGCGCTTCCTCGATATCGCCCGGCTCGAGCGACTTCTTGGAACGCGCCGCCCAGACACCCGCGAAGCAGTCGGCCTGCAATTCGAGGCGCACCGAAAGCTGGTTGGCCTCTACCGGCGACGACCGTTCGCGCTCCTGGCTCACGCGCGGCAGGATGCCGAGCAGGTTCTGGACGTGATGGCCGACCTCATGCGCGATGACATAGGCCGAGGCGAAGTCGCCCGGCGAGTTGAAGCGCTGCTCCATCTCGCGGAAGAAGCTCGTGTCGAGATAAACGCGCCGGTCCGGGGGGCAGTAGAACGGACCCATCGCCGACTGGCCCATGCCGCAAGCGGTCTGTGTCGCGCCGCTATAGAGGACGAGGCGCGGCTGCTGATAGGTCTGGCCATTCTGCTTGAAAATGTCGCCCCAGACGTCCTCGGTCGAGCCGAGGATCGCGGCGACAAATTTGCCGATCTCGTCCTTCGGCGTGCCGTCGGTGCCTTCAACCTGCCGGCTCTGGCCGCCACCCTGGACCATTTCGAGGCCGCCGAGGATGAGGCGCGGATCGAGGCCGGTCGCCCAGGAGAGCAGGCCGACAATGATCAGACCGCCGATGCCGATACCGCCGGCACCGCCCATCCGGAAACCGCCGCCGCCCGAACCGCGGCGATCCTCGATGTTCTCGCTTTCCCGAAGATCACCCCAGCGCATGACGTTTCCTCTCAAGCCTGACCGCCGATGGAAAGAACGCGGCGGACGGCATCCGGTTCACCCGGCGAGGGACGTCAGTGGTAGCCACCCTCGCCATGCACGATCCTGCCACGGAAGGTCCAGTACACGAAGACCGTGTAGCCCAGAACCATCGGCAGCAGGAACAAGGTTCCGATAAGAAGGAAGATTTGTGACTCCGGTGCGGCGGCCGTGTCCCAGAAGGTCAGGTGCGGCGGAACCAGATAAGGCACGGTCGAGACGACGAGGCCAGCATAGCAGAGGAGGAAGAGGAGGATCGTCCCGACAAAGGGAAGCGCGTCGTGCCCACTTTTCAACCAGCGAAGGATGAGGAGCGCGACGACAGCCACGAGTGTCGGCACCGGCCAGAGGAAATAAAAGTTTGGCAGGCTGAACCAGCGCTCGGCGATGCGAGGTACCGAATAGGGGGTCCACGCGCTGACGATCGCCATGCCGAGCAGGACGATGACGAGCAGGGCAGGCGCCATCTTGCGTCCGAGATCGTGGGCGGGACCGCTGGTCCGCATGACGAGCCAGGTCGCGCCGAGCAGTGCGTAGCCCGCGACGACGGCGACCCCCGTGAGGACCGAAAATGGCGTCAGCCAGTCGAAGGCGCCGCCGGCATATTGGCCGTCCACGACATTCACGCCCTGGATCAGGCCGCCGAGGATGATGCCCTGCATGAAGGCGGCGATGGTCGAGCCGGCGTTGAACGCAAGATCCCAGTGCCAGTGGTCGGGCTTCGCCACCCAGCGAAACTCGAACGAGACGCCGCGGAAGACAAGGGCCAGCAGCATGATGATCATCGGCAGGTAGAAGGCCGGCATGATGATCGCGTAGGCCTTCGGGAAGGCGACCCAGAGGCCGCCGCCGCCCAGCACCAGCCAGGTTTCGTTGCCGTCCCAGAACGGCGCGACCGAGTTCATCATCACGTCGCGGTCGGCTTCCTTCCGGGTGAACGGGAAGAGGATGCCGAGCCCGAGGTCAAAGCCGTCGAGCAGGACATACATCGCGACGGCGGTGCCGATCAGGCCGGCCCAGATGACGGGGAGATACCATTCCATGGTCAGGCTCCCTGATTGACGTGCTTGCCGGTGGCTTCGCGGGTCGCGTCCTCGGCGGCCGAGAGCGGCCGGTTCGGCACGCCGTCCGGCGGGTCGGCGGCAGCGCCTCCGGGTCCCTTCGCGATCAGGCGGTTGATGTAATAGACGCCCATCGCGAACACGATGCCGTAGACGAAGACGAACAGGATGAGGGTGCCGAGCACGCTCGCTCCGGGCACCGGCGAAATGCCGTCGGCTGTGCGGAGCAGGCCATAGACCAGATAGGGCTGGCGGCCCTGCTCGGTGACCATCCAGCCCGCGAGGATCGCGATGAACCCGAGCGGCCACATGTACGAGACCGACTTCAGATACCACAGGGTCTCGAACAGGCGCCGCTTCCAGAGAAGGAACGCGCCGACCAGCCCCGTCGCGATCAGCAGCAGGCCGATGCCGACCATCAGCCGGAACATGAAGAACACATTGGCGACCGGGGGCCGGTTCTCCGGCGGCACGTCCTTCAGGCCGGCATATTTGCCGTCCAAGGTGTGGGTCAGCAGCAGCGAGCCGAGATGGGGCACAGCGATCTCGAAATGATTCTTCTCGGCGTTCTGGTCCGGGATGCCGAAGAGGATGAGGTCGCCCTCGTCATTGCTGTCCCAGCGGCCTTCCATCGCCGCGACCTTGATCGGCTGGTGCTCCAGCGTGTTCAGGCCGTGCTGGTCGCCGATGAAGAGCTGCAGCGGCGCGGTGATGGCGATCATGCCAACCGCCATGCGCAGCATGGTCTTGGCTTCCTCGATATGCTTGCCGGCGAGGAGATGCCGGGCGCCGACTGCGAGCACCACGACCGCTGTGGTGAGGTAGGCGGCCGTTACCATGTGCGCGAAACGGAACGGGAAGCTCGGATTGAAGATGATCTCGATCCAGTCGACCGGGAATGCGATGCCGTTCCTGATCTCGTGACCGGTCGGGGTCTGCATCCAGCTGTTCGCGGACAGGATCCAGAAGGCTGAGGTCGCGGTGCCTATCGCGACCAAGCCCGAAGAAAGGGTCAGCAGCCATGGCGGTACGCGGTTCCAGCCGAACAGCATGATGCCGAGGAAAGTCGCCTCCAGATAAAAGGCGGTGAGTACCTCGTAGCCGATCAGCGGCCCGATGACGTTGCCGGAGAATTCGGAGAAGCGGCTCCAGTTCGTACCGAACTGGTAGCTCAGCACGATGCCCGACACGACGCCCATGGCGAACGAAACTGCGAAGATCTTGGTCCAGAACCGGGCCAGTCGGTGGAATTTCTCGTCGTCGGTTTTCAGCCACAGGCATAGCAGCACCGTGATAAAGGCGGAGAGCCCAATCGTGAATGCTGGAAAGATGATGTGGAACGAGATCGTGAACGCGAACTGGATACGCGCGAGCAGGACGGGATCGAGATCCATCGCCTGGGCCTCCGAGGCTTGATGCGTCCGGTAAGCTTACGCCCGCAGCTTGCTCTGTTGAATGACTACAATCAATGACATGGGGCCGCGCGGCGTGTCCGCGCGCGGCGCTTTGGCCGACGCGGCGATCCAGTCTGCCGATCCAACCCATTGTCGTTGGATATGATTTCAGCGGTCGTTGACAGCCGCTCGGCGGTTTTGCTCAATATTCGACAGGCCCGTGCAGCCTGTCGCTCGCGCCCTTCGGGGAATGGCGAATGCATGATTCTCAAGCTGGTTTCCCCCTTTGCCTCGGGCGGACCTGTCGGCAATGCGAGCACTGACCCTATCGGTTCGCCTGCAGCAGAGAGGTTGAACCATGCGTACATTCCGCGACGCCAAGATCATGGCCAAGGCGCTTCGGCAGGGTCTTGGCAAGAAGCGTATCGAACTGTCCCACAGCGAATGTCTCGAACTCGTCGCCCGGCAGTTCGACTGCGAAAACTGGCACGTCCTGTCCGCCCGTATCGAGACCGCGTCGGCAGCGAACACCAGCAGCCTGCGTCTTCCGGACGGCTGGATCGTGTCCGGTTCCCGGCCGGAGCTTTACGAGATGGGCGTCGATCCGGACATGCCGGGATCTCCAGCGATCATCCGCTCGCTCTCCATGGAGGAGCCGGCGGGGAGGGGTGGATTCGGCACCCTGATGCAGAGCATCCAGGCTACGGGCTTCCGGGGGATGAACCTGCGGCTGAGCGCCGAGCTGAAGACGGAGGATGTGCGCGGCTCGGGCACGTTGTGGATGCGGATCGACCGTGGACCGGGCAATACGCTGCGCTTCGACAACATGGAGGGGCCCCGCGCCGACGGTTCTCTCAAGGGCAGCCACGACTGGACACGCCGCGAGATCATTCTCGATGTTCCGGACGATGCCGAAAGCGTGCATTTCGGATTCTATCTGTACGGCACGGGCTGTGTCCTGGCGCGCAACGTCGAGCTCGTTGAGGCGGACGAGCAGGCGATGGCTGGCAGGCGCACCTATCCCGAACGTCCGACCAATCTCGGCTTTACCCAGGTCTCCGCAGGCTGACGCACAGCGGGCGCGGGCGCTTCATGCGTTCGCGTCCAGCTCTGCCTTCAGCGATCTCAGGTCTCGCCAGGCAAGTTTCTTCTGTGACGGCGTGCGGAGAAGATAGGCGGGGTGGAGAGTCGCGAGCGCCCGAATCGTTCTCGTCCCGGTCTCGTAATCCATCCAGCGGCCGCGCAGTCTTAGAATTCCATCCTTCGACCCGGTCAGAGCCGCCGCTGCGGAGCCGCCGAGCAGGACCAGGAAATCCGGATTCGCGAGTTCGATCTGCCTCTGGATGAACGGCAGGCAGAGCTGGGTTTCCTGCGGCGTCGGCGTTCGGTTGCCGGGCGGACGCCACGGAATGACGTTGGCGATATAGGCGGCCTTCCGGTCGAGGCCGATCGCATGCAGCATGCGGTCGAGCAATTGCCCCGCGCGACCGACGAAAGCGAGGCCTTCCCGGTCCTCGTCCTTGCCTGGCGCCTCACCTACGAACATCACCCGGGATTGGGGGTTTCCGTCGCTGAAGACGAGACGCGTCGCGGTCCGGCGCAGGCCCACGCCCTCATATGTCTCTAGGATGGCGCGCAATTCGTCGAGCGTCTTCGCGCTTCGCGCCGCCTCACGGGCGTCCTGAACCGCGGCGTCCTGCGATTTCGTCAGCGCCGCCATGGATGGAGGCGACGCGGTCGGTCTCGTTTGCGCAGGCTTGTCGATCCCGGGCAGAGCCCGTTCGGAGGATGTGGTGCTTGCCGATGTGGACTGCGGCGGTGCCTCGGCGAAACGGTCCTGCGGTTCGTCCGCGAGGGCGATGTCGACGCCCATTTCCGCGTACCAGGCGAGGAGCTCGGCCGCGTTGTCCCGAATGTCCGGTTCGCCGTTCAGCATGTCTTCTCTGTAGCGCGGATCGCCACAGGAATCACAGAGGTTCGGCACGGCCCCATTCCCGCCATGCCGATCTGTTGGACTCACAGTCTCGTGTAATCCGAAATATCCACTGCTTGGCGCTTGGAAGCACCGCCCTGCGGCGATAGAAGGCGATTTCGGACCAATATTTGCCGCGACCTTCGGCGCAAACCGTGCTTGGTTTGCTTCCGGTCCCCTACGATGAGGCGGTTCGTGAGACGCGATTTCCTGTTTGGACTTGTCTGTGCCGCGCTCGTGGCGAATAGCGCCTCTGCCGCTTTGGCGAACACCGATGCCACGGAGGCCACCAAACAGGCTTCCATGACGTCGCCTGTGGGCAATTACCTCGCCGGCCGAACCGCCGCCGATCTTCGCGATCTGACCTCCGCCTCAGTCTATCTTCGCGCGGCACTCCGCGCCGATCCGAAGGACCAGGAACTTCTCGACCGCACGTTCCGCACCGTTCTCGCGGCGGGCGATGTCGAGCAGGCGATGAGCCTCGCCGAACGTGTGGGTTCCACCGATCCGAACAACCGCCTGGCGCGCCTTGCGCTTGCGATCAAGGCGATCAAGGGCAAGCAGTTCGTGGCGGCCCGCACCCAGCTCGGTCAATCGCCGAAGGGGCCGATCCCGGATGTCGTGGCGACTCTCGTCTCGGCCTGGGCCTGGCAGGGCTCGGGCGATGTCAGCCGCGCGCTCAAAACCGCTGACACGCTGAGCGGCAATGAACTCGCCGAGATGTTCCGCGATCTTCATGCCGGCCTCATCGCCGGCACCACGAACAACAAGGCGGAGGCCGAGCGCCGTCTTGCCTCGGCCTACAAGCTCAACGATTCGAGCTTCGTCGTCGTCGACGCCTATGCCCGCGCTCTGGCCAATGACGGGAAAACAAAGGAAGCGATCGAGGTCTACAAGACCCTCGCTCAGCGGATGACCCGCAACGAGCGCCTCGCCAACAGCATCGCCGCGCTCGAGAAGGGCGAGAAGCTGCCGCCGGCCGCGCAAAACGCGCGCGATGGCGTTACGGAAGCGCTGTTCGGCTTCGGTCAGCTCGCCAATCGCGGCGAATCGGCCGAGATCGGCCTCATCTACCTGAATCTCGCGCTCTACCTTGAGCCCGATCATGAATTCGCGCTGCTGACTCTCGCCGACCTTCTGGAGACGATCGGCCAGCACGATGAGGCCATAGCGGCCTATGAGCGCATTCCGCAGAACTCGGCCTTCAAGGACGATATAGGCATTCGTATCGCTGCCAATCTGGCGATGGCCGACCGCACGTCCGATGCCGAGGCAAAGCTTCGCGATATCGTCTCGAAGAATCCGAAGGACGTCGACGCGATCGTCGCTTTGGCGAACATTCTCCATCGCCAGAAGTCATATGTGGAAGCCGCCAAGATATTCACGCAGGCGATCGACGCTTCCGGCGAACCGAAGAAATCGGACTGGTCGCTCTATTTCGCCCGCGGCGTTGCCTATGACGCGGCGAAGGACTGGAAGAACGCCGAGCCGGATCTCATCCAGGCCGCCAAGCTCGATCCCGAACAGCCGGTCGTCCTCAACTATCTCGGCTATTCCTGGGTGGACCGCAGCGTCAGCCCCGAGAAGGGTCTCGATCTCATCCGCAAGGCGGTCGAGCTGCGCCCGAACGACGGCGATATCGTCGATAGTCTGGGCTGGGCCTATTACAAGCTCGCCCGCTACGACGACGCGACGGAAGAGCTTGAGCGCGCCGTCGAGCTGAAGCCGCAGTCCTGGGAGATCAACGATCATCTGGGCGACGTCTACTGGAAGACGGACCGCAAACTCGAAGCCAAGTTCCAGTGGCTGCATGCCCTGACGCTCGAGATCGACGACGACAAGCGCGGCCCGATCGAGCGCAAGATCACCGAAGGTCTCGAGCCGGTAGAGCGGGAGATGGAGGCCAGGAAGGCCGCCGAGCGAGCCCAGCCTTCACAGCAGGACGCTCCGCGCCCTAAGACCGACGATCGTGCGGAAGCCACGCCCGGCAAGCCGGCCGAGGCGAACTGAACGCACGATCGACTGGGGGCTGGCGTGATCCGGACATCGCGGGCGCCCGCGAAGATCAATCTGACCTTGCGCGTTCTTGGTCGCAGGGCTGACGGCTTTCACGAACTCGAAAGCCTGTGCGCCTTCGCGGGCGTGCATGACCTCGTTTCGCTCGATCCGTCGGGACCGCTTGGACTGACGGTCGACGGTCCGACGGCCGAAGCCGCTGGGCCCGATAGCGACAATCTGATCATCCGCGCCGCGAGGGCGCTGGCCGAACGCGTTCCGGGCCTGAAGCTCGGCGCCTTCACGCTGAAGAAGCGATTGCCCGTTGGCGCGGGTGTCGGCGGCGGATCATCCGACGCCGCAACCGCACTACGCCTGCTCACCGAGTTGAACGAAATCGCGGTGTCCGATCCGCGCGTTCTGGAAGCGGCCGCTGCGACCGGCTCGGACATTCCCGTGTGCCTGACGCCGACCGCCCGCATCTTCCGAGGTCGGGGCGACGAAGTCGGCCCGCCGGTGCCGCTGCCGCCATTGATGTCGGTGCTCGTCAACCCTGGTATCCACGTCGCGACGCCTGCCGTATTCGGCGCGCTGGGTCTGGAGCGCGGTGCGTCCGGGCCATCCAAGGGGGCAGCCACGGCACTTCCGGAGGGAACCGATCTTGCCGGCCTCATCCGCTATTTCGATAGCGATGTGAATGACCTGGAGCCGCCGGCGCAGAAAGTTGCTCCGGAAATTGCCACGGTCATTTCGGCGGTGCGCAATGCGCCAGCCTGCCGTTTTGCGCGAATGTCGGGATCGGGATCGACGGTGTTCGGTCTGTTCGAGAATTGCCGCGATGCGAGCGCGGCGGCAAAGGCGATCAGCGCCGCCCATCCAGACTGGTGGGTGAAGCCGACCGTGCTGCGATAGGATCGCCGCATGCACCTCCGCCTCGTCACGATCGCGGATCTGCCGGTGCTGCGCCATTGGCACAGCCAGCCCCACGTCATCGCGGCGAGGGGCGACGACGCGCCGATCGACTGGGACGAGGAACTGCGTCGTCAGGGACAGGGCTGCGAACTACTGATTGCCGAGCTCGACGGACGTCCGATCGGTTTCATGGAAATTCTGGACCCCACCCGGGACGACGATCGCTATTGGGGCGCCATAGAGGACGGCTTTCGCTGCATCGATATCTGGATCGGCGAAGAGGCCGATCTCAGCAAGGGCTTCGGCACCCGGATGATGCGGCTTGCCACCGAGCATTGTTTCGCCGATCCAGCGGTCGACGCGATCCTGATCGATCCTCTCGTCTCGAACGAGCGGGCACACCGCTTCTACGAGCGGCTTGGCTTCGTCCGCGTGGATCGCCGCACGTTCGGCGACGACGATTGCTATGTGTATCGCCTGGACCGTCCGTTCAGTGGGCGCGGCTCGTGACGAAGCTCACCGCGTCCAGCATGGCCGACTTCGCCTGACCGTCCGGGAACAAAGCGAGGGCGTCACGGGCGATCGCGCCGTAATGGCGGGCGCGGGCGAAGGTCTCGTCGATCGCGCCGTGCCGCTGCAACAGGTCGATCGCGGTTTCCAGCGAGTCGTCGTCGATCTCACCGGCCTCCAGCGTGCGCTTCCAGAATTCGCGCTCGCCATTCGTCCCGCGCCGCACCGCGAAGATGACGGGAAGGGTGATCTTGCCTTCGCGGAGGTCATCGCCGACCTTCTTGCCGAGCTTGGCTTCGCGACCGCCATAGTCCAGCGCGTCGTCGACGAGCTGGAAGGCTATGCCGAGATTGGCGCCGTAGGATCGGCACGCCGCCTGCTCCGCCTTGGAGCTGCCGACCAGGGCCGGCCCGACCTCGCAGGCGGCGGCGAACAGCGCAGCCGTCTTGCCGCGAATGACGGCGAGATATTCATCCTCGGTCGTCGCGATGTTCTTCGCCGCGACGAGCTGCATGACCTCGCCTTCGGCGATGACCGTGGCCGCCGTCGAGAGAATGTCGAGGCAGGACAGCGAGCCGACCTCGACCATCATCTTGAAGGCTTGGCCGAGCAGGAAGTCGCCGACGAGAACGCTCGCTTCATTGCCCCAGAGCATTCGGGCCGCGAGCTTGCCGCGCCGCATTTCGCTGGCATCGACGACGTCGTCATGGAGCAGGGTCGCCGTATGCATGAATTCGACGGCGGCGGCGAGGCGGATATGGCCTTCACCGGAATAGCCCACGAGTTTCGCTGAGGCCAAGGTCAACAGCGGCCGCAGGCGCTTGCCGCCGGAGGAGATCAGATGGTTCGCGACTTCCGGGATCATCTGGACGTCGGAGCCTGTCCGGGACAGGATCAACTGATTGACCCGTTCGAGATCCGATTGGACGAGAGCCGAGAGGGCGTCAATGCCGTCGTCGCGACCGCGCTCGTCGAGCGGTATGACCAATCCCACCAGATGCCCTTCCTACGAATTCTTGGCCCGGACCATATGCAGCACCAGAGCAAGTCGGCAAGGGCAGAATGGTCATGAAGACTTACGTATAGCGGGAGAGGAGCGCGTTTGATGGATGAAGTGTTGCGCACCAATGACGCAGTTCTGCTGTCGTTCGTCCAGTCATTGCTGAATGGCGAGGGGATCGCGCACATGGTGCTGGACGGCAATATGAGCGTGCTGGAGGGCTCGCTCGGCGTCATCCCCCGCCGCGTTCTCGTCGCCGACGACAAGGCCGCCTGGGCGCGGGTTATCTTGACCCGCAATGGCCTTGGCGACGAACTCAGGCCATCCCGTGTCTGATCACACCGACGATGCGATACTCGGAGGACGCCTTCGTCTGTTGCAGCCGGCGCGAGGCCATCGTGCCGGAACCGATGCCATTCTTCTGGCGGCCGCCGTCCCCGCTCATGCGGGCGACCATGTCCTTGATCTCGGCGCCGGTGTCGGTACGGCGGGATTGGCGCTGGTTTCCCGCATACGCGACTGCCGTCTGACCTTGGTCGAAATCGAGCAGAATCTTGCCGAACTCGCGCGCTCGAACGCCGAGCGAAACGGGATTGTCGCGGATGTCAGGCTTCTCGACGCGATCGATCTCGGAAAGTCCGACTCCTCTGATCTCGCGAACGCCGTCGACCATGTCCTGTCCAATCCGCCGTTCCATCCGTCGTCGGGCCGCGCGTCTCCGGATCCCACGACCGCGCGCGCACGGACAGCTTCGCCGGACCTGCTTGAAACCTGGAGCCGGGCGGCCGCTCGCATCCTGAAACCGGGAGGGACATTCACGCTCATCCACCGTCCGGACGCCATTCAGGACATTCTCGCGGCGCTGGTCGGACGGTTCGGCGATCTGAAACTGAGATTCGTGCACGCCGACGAGATGGCGGACGCGGTGCGGCTGCTCGTTCGGGGGATCAAGGGTAGCCGTGCCCCGCTGACAGTCGCGCCGCCGCTCATCTTGACGGGCGAGGAGGGTCTCGCCGCTCATCGCGAGGCGGCGCCGATCGAGCTCTAACTCCAAAAAGAAAGAGCGCCGCGAGGGCGCCCTTTCTCATTGCCGAGGTCGATTTACCAGCCGCGATAGCAGCGGCGTTCCACGACCCGGCGCCACTCGCCGCGGATCTTCTTGCGGACCACCACGCGTTCGCAGTCGCGGCCGCGCGAGTAGTACTGCGGGTAGTGGCGATACCGCGGTGCGTAGTAGCGCCGGTGCGGATAATAGCCGTGGCCATAGCCGTAACCGCGACCATAGCCGCGGCCGTAGCCGTAATCAGGGCCGACGTGGATGCCAAACCCGACCTGGGCTGCGGCAGGTGCCGGGGCTGACGCGATGCCGGCGCCGAGTGCGACCACGGCTGCGGCGGCAAGTACAAGCTTCCGAAACATGCGATCTCTCCCTTTTCGCGAGCCGCAATGTGCTCGCTGATGATGGGAGGTTAGATCGCTGGGCCTGAACGCGTTCTGAGATCGCCATTCATCTGCCGTTCATCGCGGGGTTGCCGCCAATCCCGTGGTGAACGATATCCTCCGTGGAGGTCCCGATGCGGATTATTCAGATAGCAACGGCGGCACTTGCCGCAACGATCGGAGGCGCGCTCATCCGGCGCGAATGGAGACGAGTGAATCGCGAACTGGAGATGGTTCGCTCCCGCGAAGGCAAAGGCGCCCCGGTTCTGCGCCGGGATCGCCAAAGCGGTGAATGGCGACCGTCTCGATGATGGTCGCCATGCGATGTCAGAAGCGGGTGTCGTCCTTGCAGACCGGACGGCCGTATTCGACCCGGTAGGTGCTGCAATTGCGCTCGATCTTGACCGGCTTCAGCCGCGGCTTCGGGTTCGGATAGGTCGGCAGGTTGATCTCCGTGATCGCGCAATTGGTGAGGCAAATCTTCGGACCATCGCTGCCGTCGCCGCCGCCACCCTTGCCTCCGCCACCGGCCGAGCCGCCACCACCACCGCCACCGCCGCCTCGGCCACCGCCGGCCGCTGCCGCCTGGGCCTGGTCACCGGACATGGCGCTGATTGTCGCCGACATGCCGGTCACGAGAACGGCCGCCACGGCGAAAGCCTGGATGCTCCGGGAAAGATTGGAACGCGTCACGAACTTCGACATTGTCACTCTCCTTGGATTTCGGTCCGCCATCCCGGCGGCTTGTCCATGGGTCGCGACCGCATCCGATCCGGTTCGATATGGTTTAAAAATTATTACCAGGGTGACACTGCTTGCCGATGCCGGGGACGATGGCTAGGTTGCCCGCCTCCTCATTCGAACAGTCAGAAATGCCCGATACCGTTTCCGGTCCGCTTAGCCCCACGCGCTCATTCCAGGGATTGATTCTCGCGCTCCAGACCTTCTGGGCGGAGCGGGGCTGCGTCATCCTGCAGCCCTACGATATGGAAGTCGGCGCGGGCACGTTCCATCCGGCGACGACGTTGCGGGCCCTGGGTCCGAAGCGGTGGAACGCCGCCTATGTCCAGCCGTCGCGGCGGCCGAAGGACGGGCGCTACGGCGAGAACCCGAACCGGTTCCAGCACTATTACCAGTTCCAGGTCATCCTGAAGCCGAACCCGCCGAACCTGCAGGAGCTCTATCTCGAATCGCTCGCCGCGATCGGCATCGATTCGAAGCTGCACGACATCCGCTTCGTCGAGGACGACTGGGAGAGCCCGACGCTCGGCGCCTGGGGGCTCGGCTGGGAGTGCTGGTGCGACGGCATGGAAGTGTCGCAGTTCACCTATTTCCAGCAGGTCGCCGGCGTGGAATGCACTCCGGTGTCGGGCGAGCTGACCTACGGCCTCGAGCGACTGGCGATGTACCTGCAGGGCGTCGACAACGGTTTCGATTTGAATTTCAATGGCCTGGAAGGCGCCGATAAGGTCACTTATGGCGACGTTTTCAAGCAGGCCGAGGAAGAATACTCCCGGCACAATTTCGAATACGCCGACACGGAAATGCTGATGCAGCACTTCCGCGACGCGGAAAAGGAATGCCGTTCACTGCTCGAAAAGGGCGCGGCCGCGGGCGAGTACGACAAGGTCCACAAATGTGTCCTGCCCGCCTACGACCAGTGCATCAAGGCGAGCCATCGCTTCAACCTGCTGGACGCACGCGGCGTGATCTCGGTCACCGAGCGTCAGAGCTACATCCTGCGGGTGCGTGAACTCGCGAAGGCGTGTGGCGAAGCCTGGCTGAGGACGGGTGAGGGCGGAGCCGCCGCGTGATGCAGCCGAAGACGCTTTTGCAGCTCTCCAACTCAAATCCCGGCGCCGGCAGTCTGCTCGACAGCGTGCTCGTCGTCGTCGATGCGCAGAACGAGTACGTCACCGGCCAGGTGCCGCTCGTCGGTGTCGATGCAGCACTCGACCGCATCGCCGAGTTGCTGGAGGCCGCGCGTTTCCTGCAAGCGCCGATCATCCATATCCAGCATGTCGGGCAGGCGGGAAAACTGTTCGACCCGGAGACGGACGGCTTCAAGTTCGCCGAGAGGGCGGCACCGGTCGGCGCTGAGTCGGTTGCGAAGAAGAAGCTGCCGAACGCCTTCGTCGACACTCATCTGCGCGACCGCATCGTCAACAAGGGTCGGAAATCGATCCTCCTCGCCGGTTTCATGACGCATTTGTGCATCTCGACGACGGCCCGTGTCGCGCTCGATTTCGGCATCCGGGCGACAGTGATTGCCGATGCGACCGCGACCCGCGATCTGCCAGATCCGATGGGCGGACCGCCGATCCCGGCGGCCGAGGTTCAGCGCGCGAGTCTCGCCGCGCTGGCCGATCGCTTCGCCGCGATCGCCCTGACCAAGGATATCGCCTGAGCGTCAGGCGCTCGCGAGCAGCGGCGTGCGGGAACTGACGAGCTTGCTCGCCTCGCCGGATGTGAGGCCGCGGCCAAACAGATCGCCTTGGCCCTCGATCAGGCCCTCGCTCTTCAGCTTGTCGCGCTGCTCGGACTGGCCGATGCCGCTGGCGCTGATCGCGATGCCGAGACCCTTGCCCATTCCGAGGATGGTCTTCACCACGACGGCGCTGTTCGGGTTCTGGTCGAGATCCTGGATGAAGCTGCGGTCGATCTTCAGCTTGTCGAAGTGCAAATCCCGCAGGTGCCAGATCGAGGCATAGCTCGTGCCGAAATCGGCGAGCGCCAGCTTGATCCCGGCCTCGCGCAGCGGCGCGAGCAGGCGGCGGCTTTCCTTCATGTTCCGCATCAGGGCGGCCTCGCCGATGGCGATTTCCAGCCGGGCAGGGCGGAAGCGCGTGTCGCCGAGAATGCCGAGGATACGCAGCGGCAGGCCGTGATCGCGCATCACAGCGTCGGCCAGACGGAACGAGAGGATCGTGGTGTCCGGCCAGGAGAGCGCGTCGAGGCAGGCGCGACGCAGGAGCTGGTCCGTCAGTTCGCGGATCAATCCGGAATCCTCGGCAACCGGCAGGAAGCGCTGCGAGCCGATCTCGCCGAGATAGGGATGCCGCCAGTGCGGCACGACTTCGAAGCCCGTGATCTTGTTCGTCGTGAGATCGACGTTCGGCTGGTAGACCGGGACGATGCCGCTGGAGGCGAGCGCCTCGCGCAGTTCGGTCTCGACGAAGGCGCGCTCGTGCATGCGCGCGTCCATCGCCTCCTCGAAGAAGGACAGGAAGGACGTGCCCTCAGCCTTGGCGCGATAGAGCGCGACGTCCGCCTTGCGGATCAGTTCGGCCCGATCGGTGCCGTCCTTCGGCGCGATCGCGACGCCGATGCCGGTGCCGACGCGATGCTCGCCGGTGCGAGTGCGGATCGGCTGGTCGAGCAACGCGATGATGCGGCGGCCGATGCTGGCGGCGGCGTTGGCGCCATCGATGTCCTTGGCGACGACCGCGAATTCATCGCCGCCGAGACGCGCGATCTCTGCCTGGCCGGAGAGTTCGCGATTGAGCGCCTTGCCGATCTCGATCAGGAGCTCGTCGCCCGCCGGGTGGCCGTGGACGTCGTTGACCGCCTTAAAGGAGTTGAGGTCGAGCAGCATGACGGCGTGGACGTTGTCGCCGCGCGGCGGCTCCGCGAGTGCTGCATCGACCAGTTCCAGGAAGTTTCGGCGGTTCGGAAGGCCGGTCAGCGGATCATGAAAGGCGAGGTCCAGCGCATAGCGCTCGGCGGCCTCGCGGCGGCGGATTTCCAGCTTCTGCAGATAGAGGCGGCGGCCGGCGAAGGCGAGGAGGCTGACCACGAGCAGGCCGGTGATCAGCAGGATCTCCTCGATCTCCAACATGTCCTGAAGCGGAGACCGGTCGCGGAAATGTTGGAGCAGGTCGACTTCCAGGCCGACGAGTACGAGGGCGGTGAGCCCAGCAAAAACGAGGAATGCCATGACGATCATAAACACTCTTGAACTCAGCACCGTATTGAAGGTGGCAATGAAAGGTCGCTGAGGCATTGCCTGAAATCCGTTCTCCCTCCACTGGTTACGGTCGAAACTCTGATAAACCGTGAACTTGCGGATCACGTTCGACCACAACCGCGCGGGTCTTCCGCTCGACAGGCCGCGCGACGCTCTGTATCCCTCCCGGCCATGCCTGACCTTCTGCTCGAACTCCTCTCCGAAGAAATCCCCGCCCGCATGCAGGCGCGCGCCGCCGACGACCTGAAAAAGCTCGTCACCGACGCGCTGGTCGAAGCCGGCCTGACCTATGAGGGTGCCAAGGCCTTTGCGACGCCACGCCGCCTGGCACTGACGGTGCAGGGACTGCCGGGCAGGGCGCCCGACCGCAAGGAAGAGCGCAAGGGCCCGCGCGTCGGCGCGCCGGAACAGGCGCTCTCAGGCTTCCTGAAAGCCGCCGGTCTGTCGTCGATCAACCAGGCCAGGGTGCAGCACGACCCGAAGGGCGATTTCTACATCGCCATCACCGAGAAGCCGGGTCGTGCGACGCCCGAGATCGTCGCCGAGATTGTCCCCGCCACGATCCGCGCATTCCCCTGGCCGAAGAGCATGAAATGGGGTTCGGGAACGCTCCGCTGGGTTCGGCCGCTGCAGAGCATCGTCTGCACGTTCGGCACTCATAACGAGGACCCCGAGATCGTGCCGTTCGACGTCGACGGCATCGCCTCCGGCAACGTCACGCAGGGTCATCGCTTCCTCGCCCCGGGCGAGATCACGGTGAAGCGCTTCGACGATTACGTGCCGTCGCTGGAGAAGGCGAAGATCGTCCTCGATCCCGAGCGCCGCCGGGAGATCATCCTCGCCGACGCGCGCGATCTGGCGCTCGCCAACGGCCTCGAACTGGTCGAGGACGAGGCGCTGCTGCACGAGGTCTCCGGCCTCGTCGAATGGCCGGTCGTACTGACGGGCGATTTCGACGAAAGCTTTCTCGACGTGCCGGACGAGGTCATCCGCACCACGATCCGCGCCAACCAGAAATGCTTCGTCCTCAAGAAGGGCGAGAGGCTGGCCAACAAGTTCATCTTGATCTCGAACATCGAGGCGTCGGATGGCGGCAAGGCGGTGGTCGCTGGCAATCAGCGTGTGGTTCGCGCGCGTCTGTCGGACGCGAAGTTCTTCTGGGAGACCGACAAGAAGGTCCCGCTGGAGGAGCGCGCGAAGAAGCTCGAAAGCATCGTCTTCCACGAAAAGCTCGGCACCCAGCATGAGCGCGTCGAGCGCATCGCCAAACTCGCCCGCGAGATCGCGCCGCTCGTCGGCGCCGATCCGGACAAGGCCGAACGCGCCGCGCGCCTGGCGAAAGCCGATCTCGTCACGGAGACGGTAGGTGAGTTCCCCGAAGTTCAGGGCCTAACTGGCCACAAGCTGGCGCTGCTGCAGGGCGAGGACGATTCCGTCGCCGCCGCGATCGAGGAGCATTACAAGCCGGCGGGCCTCGGCGACCGCGTGCCTACGCGGCCGGTGTCGATCGCAGTCGCTCTGGCCGACAAGCTCGACACGCTGGTCGGCTTCTGGGCGATCGACGAGAAGCCGACCGGCTCCAAGGATCCTTTCGCGCTGCGCCGTGCAGCTCTCGGCGTGATCCGCATCGTTCTCGACAACGCACTTCGCGCAAACCTTCTGACGGTCATCGATCTCGTTCTCGACGGTTTCCTCAAGATCGATGCGAAAGCCGGCCTTTCGCCTGACCTCCTCGCTTTCTTCGCCGACCGCCTGAAAGTTCAGCTTCGCGAGCAAGGCGCGCGCCACGATCTCGTCGATGCCGTCTTCTCGCTCGGCAATCAGGACGATCTCGTCCTCATCGTCCGCCGCGTCGAGGCGCTGGCCGCCTTCCTCGGCACCGACGATGGCAAGAACCTCCTCGCCGGCTACAAGCGCGCCACAAACATCCTTCGTATCGAGGAGAAGAAGGACGGCGAGGGCGCGTTCGACGCCGCGCCGGATCCGAGCCTCGTCCGCGAGGTCGAGGAAAGCGATCTGATCGTCGCTCTGGAACGTGCCGAGACGGCCGCGCTCGACGCCGTCCACCGCGAGGCGTTCGAGGAAGCGATGCAGGCGCTGTCGGAGCTCCGCGCCCCGGTCGACGCCTTCTTCGACAAGGTGACGGTCAACGCCGACCAGCCGGCGCTGCGCCACAACAGGCTGAAGCTGCTGGCCAAGCTCCGCGCCGCAACCCGCGCCGTGGCGGACTTCTCGAAGATCGAGGGGTGATGCCTTCTCCCCTACGAGGGAGAAGGTCGACTCGTGATCGCAGATCACGAGCGGGTTGAGGGGGACGTCTCGGCGGAATTCAGCGCTTCGAGCCTGCCGAGCAGATCGATCAGAACTCCCTCGCCATTCTGAAGAATATCGTTGTTCCAGTAGCGGACGACTTCATATCCAGACAGACGAAACCAACGATCGCGGGCGTCCTCGGTCGCGGATTCGGCATGCTGACCGCCATCCGCTTCCAGAACGATCTTCGGTCGTTGGCAGATGAAGTCCGCGATGAACGGTCCGATCGGCATTTGCCGTCGAAACTTGAAACCGGCCAGCCTCCGATCGCGCAGCGGAAGCCATAGTTTCTGTTCGGCAAGGGTCGGCTCGCGCCGCATTTTCCTGGCGCGCTTGAGTGTTTTCGGTGGGCGCTGATCTTGTGGCACCGTCCCCCTCATCCCGCTCGCTGCGTATCGCAGCGAGTCGACCTTCTCCCTCGTCGGGGAGAAGGTCTCAGCGCCTCACATCACGCCGCCCGAATGCCGCTGATGAAGCCGTCGATCGTGGTCTGAAGGCCGTTGGCATTGCGCGCCAGTTCGCGCGCCGCGGTCAGCACCTGTGATGCGCCGCTGCCGGCGGCTTCAGCGTGTTCGCGGACCTCGGCGAGGCTCGACGTCACCGTGTCGGTGCCGTTCGCGGCCTCCGCGACGTTGCGGGCGATTTCCTGCGTCGCCGACTGCTGCTGCTGGACGGCGATCGAGACCGAGGCCGCCGCCTCGTGCATCTGCTCGATCGCGGCGCCGATCTCGCGGATCGTGTCGACGACCGCGGCCGTCGCCTGCTGCAGGTTCGCCACCTGTCCGGCGATTTCGTCGGTCGCCTTGGCGGTCTGTCCGGCGAGGCTCTTCACCTCCTGCGCGACGACCGCGAAGCCCCTGCCGGCCTCGCCCGCGCGAGCGGCCTCGATCGTGGCGTTGAGGGCGAGGAGGTTGGTCTGGCCGGCGATGTCGGTGATGAGACGGACGACGTCGTCGATCTTCTGGGCGCCATCGGCAAGCAGCTTCACATCGGAATCGGTGCGGTGGACGCGCTCGACAGCCGCCTGGGCGAGGCGCGCGGTCTCGGACACGCGATGACCGATCTCCGACGCGCTGGAGGCCAGTTCCTCAGTCGCGCCAGCGACGGTCTGCACGTTCTCGGAGGTGTGGGACGCGGTGCCGGCCAGTGAGACCGTCTCGCGGCTCGTCGCGTCGGCCGAGGTCGACATGGTCGCGGCGGTCGCTTCGAGCTCGACAGCCGCCGCCGAGAGGGCGCCGATCATGTCGCCGACCTTCGAGGTGAAGCTGGTGGCGAGCTCCGCCATCATCTCTTTCTTCTCCGCCTCGGTCTCGGCCTCGCGGGCCTTGGCCTCGTTCTCAAGGCGCCTGGCCTCGATCAGGCCGTCCTTGAACACCTGCAGAGCGCGGGTCATCTGGCCGATCTCGTCGCGGCGGCTGGTGTCGCCGACTTCCGTATCGAGTTCGCCCTCGGCGAGCTTGTTCATCGCGTTCGTCAGCTGGTGGACCGGGCGGATGATGCCGTAGCGGGCGACGAGCACGCTGACGAGTGCGCCGAGCAGGACACCGCCGAGCGCCGTCAGCGCCTGCAGCAGCATCGAGCGGTCGCCGGCCGCGAACGCCGCCTCGCGCTGGTCGTTGAGCGCCTTGGCCGAGTAGGTCGAGTATTCCTTGACCCGGTCGGTCACGGCCTTCTGCTGGTCGAGCGCCTTGTTGAGCGCGCCGATCATCGCCGTCTGGTTTGCCATGCCCGACGCCTTGGCGACCCGCAGCATCCACTGGATGGATTCGAAATAGGTGCCGAGCGAGTCGCGGACGTTCTTGAGAAGCCCGATTTCGTTCGCGTCCGCCGTCGATTCGAGCTTGGGGAAGCGTGCCAGCATCTCGCCCATGCGCTTGTCGGCCTCGGTCTGGAAGTCCGCCGATTTGTCCGGGCGCGAAGCGAGTTGATAGGTCATGCGGCTGATCGCGATGATGTCTACGCGGAGGTCCATCGCCTCGCGTGCGGATTCTTCCTTCGTGCCGACGAGTCGCATCGCCTCCTGCGAGGCGATGATCTGACGGCTGCCGACGAGCGCGATCACGCCCGCGGTCACGCTCATGACCAGCACGACCGCAGCGATTTTCTTCAGAATGGAGATGTTTTTGAAAGTCATCGTCCCGACCCCTTTGACCTTCGAGGAGACGCCATTCCCGCCAGGCGCCTGATGTCGCTGGGCAAGCTATCGAATTGTGCTGAATCAAGAGTGAAGTCGGGTGCTCGGTTCACGAAATCGTTTTGCTCTTTCGATTGCAGAACAAATAAAGAACATTATAAGCCATCGACGAGGGTTCGATGGACATCCGACGCAAGCTTGAAATTCTCGCCGACGCCGCGAAATACGACGCCTCCTGCGCATCGAGCGGCACCGAGAAGCGTGATTCGAAGGGCAAGGCCGGCATCGGCTCGACCGAGGGAATGGGCATCTGCCATTCCTACGCGCCGGACGGCCGCTGCATTTCGCTGCTCAAGATCCTGATGACGAACGCCTGCGCGTTCGACTGCCTCTATTGCGTCAACCGCGCCTCGTCGAACGTGCCGCGCGCCCGCTTCACGGTGGAGGAGATCGTCCGGCTGACGCTCGATTTCTACCGGCGGAATTACATCGAAGGCCTGTTCCTCTCGTCGGGCATCATCCGCTCGCCCGACTACACGATGGAGAAGATCGTCGAGGTCGCGCGGCGGCTGCGCGAGGAGCACGGCTTTCGCGGCTACATCCATCTGAAGACGATCCCTGATGCCGATGAGCGCCTGCTCGCGGATGCCGGCAGATGGGCCGACCGGCTGTCGATCAACATCGAACTGCCGAGCGAGGAGAGCGTCACCCGTTTCGCGCCGGAAAAGGATGTCCGCGCCATCCGCCTCTCGATGGGCCGGATGCGCGTGAAGATCGAGGAGGCGGCGAGCGAGAAGAAAGCTCCCAAATTCGCCCCGGCCGGTCAGTCGACGCAGATGATCGTCGGCGCCGATGCCGCGACCGATAGCGACATCCTGAAGACGAGCGCAAATCTCTACGGCTCCTACGGCCTCAAGCGCGTCTATTATTCGGCCTTCAGCCCAATCCCGGATGCGTCATCCGCTCTGCCGCTCGCAGCCCCACCTTTGATGCGGGAGCATCGGCTCTATCAGGGCGACTGGCTGATGCGCTTCTACGGCTTCGATGTCGGCGAAATGTTTTCGGGTACGGCCGGCATGCTGCCGCTCGACATGGACCCGAAGCTCGCCTGGGCGCTCCGCCACCGTGACCGCTTTCCGCTCGATGTGAACACGGCGAGCCGCGAAGAATTGCTGCGCGTGCCGGGCTTCGGCATCAAGACGGTCGACCGCATCCTGACCGTTCGCAGGGTCCGCGCCATCCGGGCGGACGATCTCGGCCGGCTGCGGGTGCCGTTGAAGACGGCGCTTCCGTTCATTGTCCTTCCCGACCACCGGCCGACCCGGTTGATCGATCGGAGCGATCTTCATCGCCTGGTGAAACCCGAACCCGCCCAGCTCTCGTTCTTCGGTAATGCCGCTTAGCATCGCATTGAACGGACAGACTGATTTCGCGGGCTGGCGCGGGGCGGCCCGGCGGCTGGCGCTCAACCATGTGCCGCCGGAAGAGGTCGTCTGGTCGACGGGGGAGGCGGCGGACCTGTTCGCCGAGCCGGAGCAACTGCCCGAGCCGACCGGCACGTTCAATGTGCCACGCGCCTTCGTCGACCTGGCCGAGACCGCGATCCTGCATTCCGAGCCGGAACGCTTCGCACTGCTCTATCGCCTGCTGTGGCGGCTGCTGAAGGAACCGAACCTGCTGGCGGTTTCCGTCGATCCGGATGTCGCCCGTATCGAACTGATGGCGAAGAACGTCCGCCGCGACATTCACAAGATGCACGCCTTCGTCCGTTTCCGCGAAGTCGCGGTGGAGGGGGAGACGCGCTTCGTCGCCTGGTTCGAGCCGGAGCACCACATCATCGAAGCCGGTGCGCCGTTCTTCGCGCGGCGTTTCCCGAACATGCTGTGGTCGATCCTAAGCCCCGAGGTTAGCGCGCATTGGGACAGTGGGGAGCTGACGTTTGGCCCGGGCGCCGGCCGCCACGAGGCGCCGTCCGAGGACGCCGTCGAGGATGTCTGGCGGAGCTATTACGCCTCGATCTTCAATCCGGCGCGGCTGAAGGTTCAGGCCATGCGCTCGGAGATGCCTCAGAAGTACTGGCGGAACCTGCCGGAAGCTCCGCTCATTGCCCCCCTGATAGCTGAGGCTCGCAAGAGGACGGATGAGATGGTGGCGCATGCGGTGACGGCGCCGAAGGTAAACCGGCAACGCGAGGTGGAGCCCGCGCGGGCACGTCGGCGCGGATCGAACGATCCGCTGGAGAAGCTGCGCGAACAGGCGAAGGACTGCAGGATGTGTCCGCTGTGGAAGCCGGCGACGCAGACCGTGTTCGGCGAAGGCCCGCCGGACGCGGAAATCGTCTTCGTCGGCGAGCAGCCGGGCGACAAGGAGGATTTGGCAGGCAAGCCGTTCGTCGGTCCGGCAGGCCAGCTGTTCGATCAGGCGATGGCGGAGGCCGATCTCGACCGGGCGACGGCCTACATCACCAATGCGGTGAAGCATTTCAAATTCACGCCGCGCGGCAAGATCAGGCTTCACCAGAAGCCGAACACGCCGGAAATCCGCGCCTGCCACCCCTGGCTCGACAAGGAGATCGAGATCATCAGGCCGAAATTCGTGGTGGCGATGGGCGCGACTGCGGTGCAGTCGGTATTCGGCAAGGCCATGCCCATCGGCAAGAACAGAGGCCACTTCCTGGAGCTCGGTGATGCAAGGGCGCTGGTCACCGTCCACCCGTCATACCTGCTCCGTGTGCCGGATGCCGATCGCAAGGCGGAGGAATATGCCCGCTTCGTCGAGGACCTGAGGCTGGTCAGGAACGCGCTGCAGGCGGCCTGATCACCAGTACTGGCTGAGCGGCTCGCCGTACATGATTTCGGCGATACGCCGCCTTGTGCCGGGGTTGAGGTCGGCGGGCAGGGCATCGAGCGGAAAGAACCGGCATTCCTGGATTTCGCGGTTCGGCGGATGCGCACCATTCCAGCTGAAGTCGCGGACGACATAGACTAGGACATGGTCGCGCTTGCTGTAGCGGAACTGGTGGAAGATCCCGTGCAGCACCGGATCGCCGGTGAACGTGACATTGGCTTCTTCGAGCGCCTCCCGCTCGAGTGCCTCGCGCGCTGTTTCGCCAATCTCGACGCCGCCGCCCGGCATGTGCCAGCCAGCCACATAGCCGTGGCGGATGAGGAGGACGCGCTCCTCGGTGTCGAAGATCGCCGCGCGCACGCCCATGGTCAGGCCGCGCGTGACGAGCCACACGCGGGCGAAGACCGGCATTGCCATACGATGAAGAAACGAAGCCATGATCTAGTTTATCGCAAGGCCGCGCGGCGTCTCGTGTCATCACCGGCTGGCACGGTTTGTGGTAATTGGCAGAAATGTTCACGTTTGCCCATCTGTCCGATCCTCATCTCGGGCCGCTGCCCCGGCCTAAATTCCGCGAACTCTTCTCGAAGCGGTTCCTGGGCTACACGAACTGGCGGGTGCGCCGCCGTGGTCGTCACGACATGGCCTGCCTCGCGGCCCTGACCGCAGACATCCTCGCCCAGAACACCGACCACATCGCCTGTACCGGCGATCTCGCGGTCATCGGACTCGACGCGGAGTTCACGCCGGCCCGCGCTTTCCTTGAGACGCTCGGCGATCCGATCCACGTCTCGCTCGTTCCCGGCAATCATGATTCCTATGTACGTGGCACGGCCGATCACCCGCAGCTCCACTGGTCGGAATACATGGCGGGCGATGGCGAGCGCGTCGAAGGCGAGCCGCATTTTCCGTATGTCCGCAGACGCGGCAAGGTCGCGATCGTCGGGCTTTCCTCGGCAGTGCCGACCGGCTTTCATTCGGCCGAGGGGCGTTTGGGCAAGGAGCAGTGCTGGCAGCTTGCCGAGGTGCTGAAGACGCTCGGCGAGGAGGGGCTGTTCCGGGTTATCATGATCCATCATCCCCCGACGGGGACGGGTGACGTCTTCCGTCGGCTGACCGATGCCCGCCGTATCAAGCGGGCTCTGCTGCGCAGTGGCGCCGAACTCGTCATCCACGGCCACAATCATCGCAATGAGCACACGACCCTGCTCGGTCGCGATGGTCCGGTACCGGTGATCGGCGTGCCGTCAGCCTCGGCTGGGCCGACAGACCCGCATGCGCCTGGCGGCTATAATATCTATCGTATTTGGGGTGAGCCCGGGCATTGGCACTGCGAGATGATCTCGCGCGGCTTCGACCCGCTGGACCGGAGCATCAAGGAACTGGGCCGCCACATGCTGACGGACACGCCGCACGTCGTCGTCCCGCCGCAGCTCGCCGCCAGCGCGTAAGGTCCGCACTCCGTCAGCCTGACGGCGAGTGGCCGCGATAGATCCATGCTCCAAAGCGGCCGCGGAACCGACTGAAGAACGTGCCGGAGATTTATTCATTGTCGTCTTTCTCTGATCCTGAAGCCGTCGCTCGCTATGTCGAAGGCCCTGTGCGTCTCGTGCCCGGTTTTCACGATCTGCAACGAATGGCGGCGCTACTTCTCGCGGAACGCGTAGAGAACGATGCTCGCATTCTCGTCCTGGGAGCAGGCGGCGGGCTGGAATTGAAGGCTTTCGCCGATTGGCACCCACAATGGCGTTTCGACGGGGTCGATCCGTCGCTCGAAATGCTGGAATTGGCGAGGCACACGCTTGGCACACTCGCCTCGCGCGTTGTTCTTCATGAAGGTTATATCGAAAGTGCGCCCGATGGTCCGTTCGATGGAGCTACGTGCCTTCTGACCCTGCATTTCGTGCCAAGGAACGAACGGCTACGCACTTTGGTCGAAATCCATCGGCGATTGCGGCCGGGGGCCCCTTTCGTCGTCGCCCATCATAGCTTTCCCCAGGATGGGGACGAGAAATCGCTTTGGCTGGACCGCTATGCCGCCTTCGCGGTCGCGTCCGGTGTTCCGGCAGAGAAGGCCAGGAATGCGGTTGCAGCTATTGGCGACCAATTGCCGATCCTTTCTCCCGCAGAGGATGAAGCCTTGTTGCGGGAGGCGGGGTTTTGCGATGTCGGTCTGTTCTATGCCGGGTTCACGTTTCGGGGCTGGGTCGCCTTTAGGTCGTGAGAAACGGCGAGTCTAGCGGATCCCGGCATCCCAGAGAACGCCCGCGCCCCAGAAGCTCAGCAGTGCGACGCCAATTCCGAGGATAAGCATCAGCAGGAGCGAGCTGACACCGCCCTTTACCTTCCGGGGCGTCTCTTCGGCGTCCGAGGCATACGTTTCGGCGACGGTCGCCGCCTGCGGGCCGATATCCGAAATCAGAGCCTTTTCGCGCTCGACCATCCGCCGCGCCACATAGTCGGTGATCGCCTGGGTCATGCCCGGAAGGCTGTCGGTTTCGGCGATCAGCTTGCGGCCGTAGCGGCTGTCCTGGAAGAAGCGATAGGTGCGCTTGTCGCGGCCCATTTCGACGAAGCCGAGCACGTCGACGAAGAGACGGGCGGGGTCCCCCGGCAGGATCGCCGCGTCGAACAGGTCGACCTCGTCGGGCACCTGCGCGAAGACCGGTTCCAGCTTTTCCTTCAGGAGATCGAGACGGGCGAGTTCGACGGTTCGAAGCTCGACCAGAACGCCACTGCGTTCTGCCGATTCCGCCCGGGCACGGCGGAGCGCCTCACGGAGGCTCGGTACGGAGACGTCGCGACTCTGCTCCATGGCTTGGTTAACTCGCGGTTACTATTTCGGCACGTTAGCGGCGCTCCGCGGCGAACGGAAGAGCCCTGATACTTGCGTGCCGCGCGTCCTCGCCGCAGGAAGAATGCGGAGGTGCGATCACGATGGAAGAATTGCCGGCAAGCGTGCAGCGCGTCGCCTCGGCCGCGCGCGAAGCGGGGCTCGATCTCGAGATCCGCCTCATGACGGAGAGCACGCGAACGGCGGCCGAGGCTGCCGTCGCCTGTGGGACCAGCGAGGCGCAGATCGTCAAATCGCTGATCTTCGAGGGCAGGGAGACAGGTACACCGTTGCTCTTCCTCGTCGCCGGCAGCAATCGTCTCGACGAGGGCAAGGTCGCGGCCCATCTCGGCGAGCCTTTGGCCCGCCCGAACGCGCAAAAGGTGAGGGAGATTTCCGGCTATGCGATTGGTGGCATCCCACCGATCGGCCATGCGACTCGCTTGACGACCTATATCGACCCGACGCTCCTGACCTTCGACGAGGTCTGGGCTGCTGCCGGCACGCCGAACTCGATCTTTCCCGTGGATCCGAGGCGGCTAAAGGCCGCGACCCTCGCCGAGGAACTCGACCTTAAAGCTTGAGCTCGGGTCCGACCGGCACGATCCGCGTCGGATTGATGGTCGCGTGGCTCCAGTAATAGTGCGTCTTGATGTGATCGAACTTCACCGTACCGGCGATACCTGGCCAGCGGTAGAGACGGATCAGGTAGTCGTTCAGGAACCGGTAGTCCGACAGCCGCCGGATATTGCACTTGAAGTGGCCGTAATAGACGGCGTCGAAACGGACGAGCGTCGTGAAGAGGCGCCAGTCGGCCTCGGTCGGCTGATCGTTGCCGACCAGGAAGTCCGTCCGCGCCAGCCGCGCCTCGACCTCGTCGAGGGCGTTGAACAGCGAGCGGACAGCCTCTTCATAGGTGTCCTGGTTCGCCGCGAAACCCGCTTTGTAGACGCCGTTGTTGATATGGTCGTAGACCAATGCGTTGACGGCATCGATCCGGTCGCGCAGCACCGGCGGGTAATAGTCGGTCTTTGCTTCGGTGAAGGCATCGAAGGCCGAGTTCATCATCCGGATGATGTCCGCCGATTCGTTGGAAACGATCGTCCCGCGCTTCTTGTCCCAGAGGATCGGTACGGTCGAGCGGCCGGAATAGGTCGGGTTCGCGGCCGTGTAGACTTCGTACAGCTTCGATTTTCCGAGCACGTCGTCGGCCGTACTGCCCGGGAAATCGCCAAATACCCAGCCGTTCTCGCCCATGTGGGGATCGACGACCGAAACCGAAATCACGCTCTCGAGCTTTTTCAGGACGCGGAAGATCAGGGTCCGGCTGGCCCAGGGGCAGGCGTAGGACACGTACAGGTGGTATCGTCCCGGCTCGGCCGCAAAGCCGCCTTCGCCCGAAGGACCGGGATTCCCGTCCGCGGTCACCCAGTTGCGAAAGCGGGCCGCCTCCCGCTCGAACCGACCGCCCGTACTGGACGTATCATACCATTGGTCACGCCACACGCCATCGACGAGCAGACCCATGAGCGCCCCCTGCGCCTCTGTTCTTTGGACAATTTTAAAGAGAGGTTCCCGTATCCAGCATGCCTTGAGATTGCGCGCAACCAGATTGTGGCTTCCACCTATTCTGCGTTGCTGGACTGATGGGAGCCGACGTGATAAGCGCGCGGTCTCCTTGTGGAATTAAACGATGCTCCTGCGACGACGTTCCAGTGACCGGCGCCTTTCGACGCGCCCCTCTGCTCGCCGCTAAGTATCTGTCAGGACGCAGACTTTCGGCGCTCTGCACCGTCGCGGGAACTGCTTCCATGACCTCTTTGCCTCTCGATATCATGACCGAAGGACCCGACGCGGCGTCTTCGGTTGAAAAGCTTCATGAGCGGGCGTTCGGCCCCGGACGCTTTGCGCGCAGCGCATTCCGACTCAGGGAAGGCGTGCCGCACATCGACGACCTGTCCTTCGTTGCGCGAGTCGGCACCTTCCTCGTCGGCTCGGTCCGGGTCAGCCCTATCGCGATCGGCGGAACGCCGGCCCTCCTGCTGGGTCCGCTGACGGTCGAGCCGGCCTTCATGAACCGGGGAATCGGCTCGGCGCTGATGGACCGGGCGCTGGCTGCGGCTGAGGCAGCAGGCCACCGGCTGGTCCTGCTCGTCGGTGACGAACCCTTCTATGCGCGCTCAGGCTTCAAGCGGATCGCGCCCGGGCGGGTGCGGATGCCCGGTCCGGTCGATCCGAACCGGGTCCTGATCCGTGAGCTCGTTGCCGGCGCCTTCGAGGGCGTGTCCGGCGACGCCGAGGCCTATCGCACTCCCTGATCCATATCGTTGAGCGGGTCCTTCATGCCTTCCGGCACCAAGATCTCGATCGCCAGGCCATCCTGAATGCTGAGCGCCGCGGGCGGAACCGCGGCTTCGAACGCCGCTTCCTTGGTCATGTAGGGGCCGGCTTCGTCACCGTCGTGCAGCACGAAGAACTCGGCGCCGCGCGAGATGATTTCGTATACTGCCTTGGCCATTCTGATCTCCCTGTTGTCTCAGGAAGAAATCGCATCGGCGCGCGGTGGTTCCGGCTAGCGGCCTTCGCGCGCCCAGGCGGCGGCGCTGGCGCCGATCAGAAGCAGCAGACCGAGCAGGCCGGCGAACATCGGGAAGATGTCGAGCCCCCGCACGACCTCGGCTTCCGGCTGGCGGACGCCGATCCAGTCCGAACCCTGCGCGCGCGCGCCGGCACGGACGGCGACGAGGCGGGGCAGTTCGATCGAGCCATCCTGCTCGGCGATGCGGCGTACCGAACCGCCGGTCGCGTTCGCGATCGGCTGCAAGCGGTCGGGCGTCGAGGCGATTTCCTGGAATTCACGCGCATTCACCGGGCCGACATTGGCGAGCGCCGTGAACGTACCGTCATCGGCGCGATGCAGGCCCATCTCGCCGGTTTCGAGAGTCGCGGTGAACAGGCCGGGCTCGGATTGATTGAGCGTCACTGTCCGAGTTGCGCCCGAGGGGAGGGTGAGCGTCACCGGCGATGCGTTGTCGGCCATGGTCTGGCGCTCGATGGTCAG
Source organism: Rhizobiaceae bacterium CPCC 101076 (assembly GCA_003347645.1). Classification (GTDB taxonomy): domain Bacteria; phylum Pseudomonadota; class Alphaproteobacteria; order Rhizobiales; family Methylopilaceae; genus Flaviflagellibacter; species Flaviflagellibacter deserti. The sequence goes on from QDFX01000001.1 coordinate 342,160, forward strand.
CGCGCCCCCGCGTGCGTGCATGCTGAGCGCCTCTTCCTCAAGGTCCGGTTCCTTCATCAGCCAATGCGCCATGCGACGCAGCAGATCGAGATGCGGGCCGCCGCCCTCGAAGCCGCGCGCCCATAGCCAGACATGATCCGAGAGGAACAGCGCGACGCGGCCTTCCTCCTCGCGTGACAGGATCAGCAGGGGATCGTCATTCGCACCGGACATCAGGGACTGGCCGCCGCGCTGGCGGGTCTCGACCAGGCGGAAGAACTGGCTCCAGCTCGGCTCGGCGCCAGCCTCCTTCGCATCGCCCGGCAGATCGCGGGTCACGGGATGGCGTTTGCCGAGATCGGTGACATGAGGCTTGTAGGCCTGTTGCAGCACGCCGCCGAGCGGTTCGGCGGGCAGGACGTCGCCGAGCGGAGTCTCCGACAGGCTGCCCGGTCCGGCATAATCGGGACCGGCCGCGACCAGCACCGCACCGCCCTCGCGGACATATTGCGCGATGTTGTCGAAGTAGAGCAGGGGAAGGATACCCTGACGCGCATAGCGGTCGAAGATGATCAGGTCGAAGTCCGAGATCTTCGTCACGAACAGTTCGCGCGTCGGGAAAGCGATCAGCGACAACTCGTTGATCGGCGTGCCGTCCTGCTTCTCGGGCGGGCGCAGGATGGTGAAGTGGACGAGGTCGACATTGGCGTCGGCCTTCAGCAGGTTGCGCCAGGTCCGCTCGCCGGAATGCGGCTCGCCGGAAACGAGAAGGACGCGCAGCTTTTCGCGCACGCCCTCGATCTGAAGCGCGGCGCGGTTGTTCGTCAGCGTCAGCTCGTTCTCAGCCGGAGCGGCCTCTATCTCGACGACGTTCGGGCCGGCATGGGTGATTGGCACCTCGACGGTGGTCTCGCGGCCGGGCACCACGATCAGTCGGGAAATCTCCTCGCCGTCTCGGCGGGCGACGACGCCGATCGAACCGCGTAGCTCGATGCCGGTGTCCTCGACGCGGAAGCCGACCGTCTGCGTCTTGTCGACGATGCCGAAGCGGGGTGTCTGGGTCAGGACGATGCGGCGGTCGCGCTCCGCCGGACGGCCGGTGAGGAGGCCGTGCACGGGCGCGTCGAAGCCGAGCGCGGCGACGTTCTCAGGCACGTCATGGACCACGCCATCGGTGATCATGATGGCGCCCGCGACCCGGTCCGGCGGGACGTCGGCCATGCCGGCGGAGAGTGCGCGGAAGAGTTCGGTGCCGTCGGAACCGGAACCCGGCCCGCCGCCCTCGATGACGCGGATCTCGGTGTTCGTCAGTGACTTGGCGCGTTCCTGAATAGCCGCGAGTGCCTCGGCGGAGCGCTGGTCGCGGCCGTCGAGATTCTGGCTCGGGCTCTTGTCGACGACGACGGCAAGGACGTTCGGCAGGCCTTCGCGCTCCTGACGGGTGATCGAGGGATTAGAGACCGCCAGCAACAGCAGCGCGATCGCAACGCCCCTGAGCGTCGCGCCGCGCGGCCGGAACCAGGCGAGCGCGATCAACGCGAGAAACGCTGCCACGCCGAGCGCGACCAGCGGCCAGAACGGGACGAGAGGCGAGAAGGACAGGTCGAAATTCATCGCGCGGCCCTCACTGTCCCAGCCGTTCGAGCAGAGCGGGGATGTGCACCTGGTCGGCTTTGTAATTGCCGGTCAGGGCGTACATCACGATGTTGATGCCGGCCCGGTAGGCCATTTCGCGCTGGCGCGGATCGGATGGCACGGTCGGCAGCATGGGCTGGCCGCGCTCGTCGATCGCCCAGGCGCCGGCGAGGTCGTTCGAGGTGATCAGGATCGGCGAGACGCCGTCGCCGGAGCGCACGGGATCGGCCTCTCCGCTCTCGGTCTGTTCGGCGGTCGGCAGCGCCTCGACCCAGAGCGGGCCGGTGCGGTAGCGGCCCGGAAAGTCCGGCAGCAGATAGAAGCTCTTGGTCAGGACGTGATTGGCCGGAACCTGTTCGAGCTCGGGAATGTCGAGCCCGGCCAGGATGCGGCGGAGCGATTGGCTGCTTTCCGGCGCGGAGCCGGTCGCCGAATAGATCGCGTCGCGCGTGTCGAACAGGATCGTGCCCCCGCGCTTCATATAGGCATCGACGCGGGAAACGGCCTCCGATGACAGTGCCGGGGCATTGTCTCCGACCGGCCAGTAGATCAGCGGATAGAACGCCATCTCGTCGCGCGCCGGATCCACGCCGATCGGATCGCCCGGCTCGAAGGCGGTGCGCTGGGAGAGCTGCAGGCTCAGCCCGCGAAGTCCGGCTTCACTGGTCTCGTCGATCGTCCGGTCGCCGGTGATGATGTAGGCGAGGCTCGTGCGGAGCGCGGCCTGGAGGTCCTTCTGGCTGACATCCTGCGCCGAGGCCGGGGGCGGGGCGGCTACGAAGGCCAGCGCGAGCAGAATACCGGCGACCGCGCCGCGGCGGCGGATGCGCTGGAGGCTGCCCGACAGGATCAGGACGAGGAGCGTGTCGACGAGGAAGGCGATCAGCGCGCCGACCAGAAGCCAGGGCGCGAGCCGGGTCGGCTCGACATTCGCGTAGCCGCGCACGGAAGCGGTGATGCCATTGAGGTCGAGACGCGCCAGTTTCGCGTCGGGCGCCAGCGCGTTGACCGCGACGAAGCCGTCCGGCGGGCCGTAGATGCCCGGAGGATGCGTGGCGTCGGCAGCGGCGAGGCCCGTGGCCGGAACCGGCTGTGCGGTCGGCGGCGGTGCGCGGAAGGCCCCCGAGCCGTCGAGGGTGCGTGTCGGGGACAGCGAGGGAGTTTCGGGCGCGGGTGCGTTGGAGGCTGCGGCGGCGCCTGCTTCGGTCGTGCGTGGCGCCTCGCCCGCGAGCGCAACGGTGCGGCGGAGCATTTCGACGAACAGGCCGGAGATCGGCAGGTTCGACCACACCGTGTCGGCCGTCACATGGAACAGGACGAGCAGGCCCTGGCCGTCGTGGCGGGCGGTGACGAGCGGCGTGCCGTCGCCGAGCACCGCCCAAGTGCGGCTCGCGAGATCCGGGTCGGGTTCGGCGAGAACCTGTCGGTTGACCACCACGTCTTCGGTCACGGGCAGGCCGGCGAACGGGCTTTCCGGCGGGAACTGGCCGAGCGGCTGGGGGGTCGACCATGCGAGTGCGCCGCCGAGCACACGGCCGCCGCGACGCAGCCGAACCGGGACGAGGTCGTCGCCTTCGGCAGCGGCAAGGCGCGTTCCGGCGAAGCGGAGAAGCATGCCGCCGTTCTGCACCCAGGTCGTGAGCGCATCCTTGGCGTGCGGCGTCAAAGTGCCGACATCGGCGAGCGCGATCACCGGCACGCCGTCCTCGATGAAGCGCTGGATCGAATCCGACGGCGAGCCGCCGGATGAATTGCGGACGTCGGCGAAGGGTTCGAGTGCGCGACTGAGATAATAGACCGGGGAGAGCAGAGGCTGCGCGGTGTCCGACGTCGCGCCCGAGACGATGCCGACCGCGCGGCGGCGCCAGCGTTCGTCGAGAAGCTGCACGCCGCCGGCCGAGCGGCCATCGGTCAGCTCGATACGGGCGACTTCGTTGCGGAGCTCCAGAGGCATTTCGAGCCGCGCCTTCGTTTCGGTTTCGTTCGCGCCCAAGGTGTACCGAGTCTCGCCGAGCGGCCGTCCGCGAAGGTCGAAGGCGCGGACAAGACCTGTTTCGCCCGTACCCGTCTCGGCGCGAAGCACGCGTGCGGTCAGTGCGTCCGGGGCATTGTCCGCGGCGGCGAGGGCGCGAGCACTGTTCTGCGGAACGTGGACGGCGAGGCGGCTGTCATTGCCGAGCTTTGATAGCGGGTCGGCGAAGCCCCGCCCGTTGCCCGTTTCAAGCCCGTCCGAGAGCCAGGTGACGTCGCTGCCCGCATGATCCGCCACGAAACGCGAGATCGCGGGAAGATGCGAGGTGCGGTCGCGGGTGAAGGGCTGCGGCGTGATCAGCTTCAGGGCATCGCGCGCCTGCGAGGCCGTTCCGACTACGATATCGGCCGGCTCGCCGCTGAGACCGAGCAGGGCAACCGGTCGGTCCGCGGTCTCGGCCGCGGTGAGTTCGGCTTCAGCGGTTGCGATCCGCGCTTCCCAATCGGGAGCGGCCGGCCAGCCGTCGTCTACGAGCAACAGGAGCGGTCCGGAGCCCGGCGCGGCGGTCGATGCCGGGTTCAGGATCGGCCCGGCGAGGAACAAGATGATCAGCGCGGCCAGACCGAGCCGCAGCGCCACCAGCCACCATGGCGTCCGGGCAGCCGTCTCCTCGGTTGGCACGATGTCGAGCAGGAGCCGGAGCGGCGGGAAATCGACCTTGCGCGGCCTTGGCGGCACGAGGCGCAGCAGCCAATAGAGCGCCGGCAGCCCCAGCAGCGCGGTCAGCATCCAGGGACTGAGGAAGGCAAGGCCGAGCGCGCTCATCCGGTCAGGCCTTCTGGTCGCTCGGCAAGCCGGGCGTGGAGAGCGAGGAGAGCTTCGGAGGCGCCGCGATCGGTCCGGTGCAGGGCGATCGACCAGCCGATCGGAGTGGCCAGATCCCTCAGCGAGTCACGGTGCAACGCGAGGCGGCGGGTATAGTCGGCGCGGAGATCCTGGGCGCGACCAAACGTGAATTTGCCGGCGCCCTCGGGCTCGATGAACTCCGTGCGGCCGGAGAAGGGGAAGGTTTCTTCGACAGGATCGGAGATCGCCATCAGGTGGCCGCGCGCGCCACGGCCGGCAATGCCGTTGACCGCCTGGACGATCTCATCGACCGGTTCGAGGAAGTCGCCGATCAGCACTGCTTCCGAGAGAGGGGACAAAGCCGCCGGGCGTGGCAGGCCCTCGTCGGCTCCGGCATGGATCAGGGTTTCGGCCAGGATATCGACCGCGCGCCGGCTCGACGTCGGTGCGCCGAGGCCGAGCAAACCCACTCGTTCGCCGCCGCGCACGAGGATGTCGGCCAGAGCGAGCGCCAGGATAACCGCGCGCTCGACTTTCGAATCCTGCGCGAGGTTCGACTTGAAGTTCATCGAGCGCGAGCGGTCGATCCAGATCCAGACCGTGTGCGCTGCTTCCCATTCCTGTTCGCGGACATAGAGATGATCGCCGCGTGCGGATCGGCGCCAATCGACCCGGCTTGCGGACTCGCCCGAGGCAAACCGCCGAAATTGCCAGAAATTCTCGCCCGTGCCGGAACGCCGGCGTCCATGGAGGCCGTGGATGACGGTGGCGGATGTGCGTCTTGCCGCTACAACCAGTCTCGGCATCGCGGCGGCCAGTTCCAGCGCTCCGCCCCGGTGGCGCGGACCAATTCCGGTTTCAGTCGGGTCGAGCGTCCGGACTTGGACCATCCCGCTCCTCAGACGAGCTTCGCCGTTAGGCGTTTGACGACGTCGGGGATCGTCTGCCCCTCGGCGCGCGCGGCGAAGGTGAGCGCCATCCTGTGCTTGAGAACGGGCTCCGCGAGATCAATCACGTCATCGACAGATGGAGCAAAGCGTCCTTCGAGCAAGGCCCGGGCACGAACCGCGAGCATCAGCGACTGGCTGGCGCGCGGGCCGGGACCCCAGGCGATCAGGGGCGCGATGGCCGGATCGGCGGTTTCCGGACGGGCCGAACGAACGAGATCGAGGATCGCGTCGACCACGCTGTCGCCGACCGGAAGGCGGCGGATCAGCCGCTGGGCGGCAAGAAGGTCGTCCGCGGTCATGACGGTACGCGGCTTCACTTCGTCGGCGCCCGTGGTCTCCAGCAGAATGCGGCGTTCCTCGGCGCGGCCGGGATAGGCCACGTCGATCTGCATCAGGAAGCGGTCGAGCTGCGCCTCGGGCAGGGGATAGGTGCCTTCCTGCTCCAGCGGGTTCTGCGTCGCCAGCACGTGGAAAGGAGCCGGCAGGTCGTAGCGCGCGCCGGCCACCGTGACGTGGTGTTCCTGCATCGCCTGCAGCAGCGCCGACTGGGTGCGCGGGCTGGCGCGGTTGATCTCGTCGGCCATCAGGAGCTGGGCGAAGATCGGGCCACGGATGAAGCGGAACGCACGCGCTCCGCCCTGGCCTTCTTCAAGGACTTCCGAACCGAGAATGTCGGAGGGCATCAAGTCCGGGGTGAACTGAACGCGGCGGGCATCCATGCCGAGCACGGTGCCCATCGCCTCGACCAGTTTCGTCTTGGCAAGGCCCGGAACGCCCACGAGCAGCGCGTGGCTTCCGCAGAGTACCGTCAGGAGCGCCCGTTCGACCACGGTCTCCTGACCGAAAATGATCTCGCCAAGGGCGGCTTTGGCGGCCGTGACGTTGTCGATCATGCCTTCCGCAGAGCGGAGGATCATGGCGTCCAGGGATTCGGCTTCGGCGGTTGGGCTCATCGGGCCTCCTCGATGCAGTTTACGCAACATCCACGCCATGAGTGCCCGTCTGGCTTGCATGGCTCATGTACGTTGAGAGTATGGTGCCGGGTCGAAAAGGGCGAGAGCGTGACGCCCATACATTCCGTCAACGTGGCTGTGGCAGGATGATGAAACGCCCGGTCTCGTCTCCGGAGAGTGAATTCAAAACGGGCAATTAGCCGAATGATCCGCCTCGTCATCCCAAGCATCCTGCTCTTTTCACTGCCCTTTGCTGTCTATTATGTGTGGCTGAAGCTTGAGCAGCGCCGACACCCTGAGACGACCTGGGCTGTCACAAATCTCCTGTGGGCAGCAGTCGTGGGTGCGGCGCTTTCACTCGGGGGCTTCGTCTTCTTCGTCGACCCTACCGGCGCGCCGCCTGATTCCATCTATGTCCCGCCCCGCTACGAGGACGGCGTTCTGGTGCCTGGCCATTTCGAGCCGCGTCACAAGGCGAAATGATGGGCGCCATCCGGCAAGTCCTCGCGGAGCGCCATCTCGCCAGGCTGTTCGAGGCGCTGGACGGGCAGGGTGAGGAAATCCGCATCGCGGGGGGAGCCGTGCGCGACGCGCTGCTCGGCACCGTTCCGGACGAGATCGACCTTGCCACGACCGCGCTTCCGGACGAGATCGTCCGCCGCGCCGAGGCGGCTGGGCTCAAACCGGTGCCGACCGGCATCGAGCACGGCACGGTCACGGTGGTTGTCGACGGACGCCCGTTCGAGGTGACGACGTTGCGCCGCGACGTCGAGACCGACGGCCGCCATGCGGTGGTCGCGTTCGGCCGGGATTGGGAAGAGGACGCCAAAAGGCGCGATTTCACCATCAACGGCCTGTTCCTCGACCGCGAGGGTCAGGTTCATGACTTCATAGGTGGCAAGTCCGACATCGAGGCGCGCCGTATCCGCTTCATCGGCGACGCCACCACCCGCATTCGCGAGGATTATCTTCGCATCCTGCGCTTCTTCCGCTTCTTCGCCCGATACGCGGACGGCGATCCCGACGAGGAGGCGCTTCACGCCGCGATCGCCGAGCGCGAAGGTCTGCTCAACCTGTCCCGTGAGCGGATTCGTGTCGAACTCCTGAAGACACTCGCGGCCCGGCGAGCCGCGGACGCATTTGACATCTTGTCCGAGACCGGCCTGTTCGGTCTGGTCACCGGCGGAATTGCGCGTCTGTCGCGGTTGCGCCGCCTGTGGGAGCTTGAGCAGATTCTTGGCCGACGGCCAGACCCGGTTCTCAGGCTCGCCGCTGTTGGATTGTTCGTAGAGGACGATGCGGAGCGGCTGCGCGAAAGGCTGAGATTGTCGAACGAGGAGGCTGGCAGGCTGCGTGCATTGGCCGGACCGCCGTTCGATGCCAGCGGCGAGGCGTCATCGAAAGTCCTGCTCTACCGGCTCGGCGCACCGACATATGACGGCAGGGTCATGCTCGGCTGGATCGATGCCGGGGCTTCGCCGATGGATTTCGCCTGGCGCGATCGTCTCACGCTGCCGGAGCGCTGGACCGCGCCGCGCTTTCCGATCGGTGGAACCGACCTTTCGAGGTGGGGCGTCGATAAGGGACCGGAAATGGGCAGTCTCTTGAAAGCGCTCGAGGAACGCTGGATTGCAGCCGGTTTCCCGGACGATATGGATTTCGGCGCCGAACTCGCGCGGATCAGAGGCTGACAGCGAAGCGGGCAGACACCACATCCAGGTCTCGATTTCCCGGAGAGGTGGCGCATCGATGATGAAGCCCGCTTTGATCGCCGCCATCCTGCTGGCGGCATCGGTTCCCGCTCATGCCGACGTACGGGTCAGCTTCTCCGACCCGTCCAAGTTCAGCGATGCCAGCTATATCGACCGCCGGACGCCGAAGACCGGGAGCGGCGCGCTCCGTCAGATCGAGGCCTATCTGGTTCGCCTCGGCGATCAATATCTCGCGCCAGGGCAGCGGGCCGAGATCGAGATTCTGAATGTCGACCTCGCCGGAGAATACCGCCCATGGCTGCGCGGTGGCTTCGACGACGTCAGGATCGTCGACGACATCACGCCGCCGAGCATCAAGGTCCGTTATCGCCTGCTGGAACGCGGACGGGTGGTGCTGGCGGGTGAGGAACGCGTCACCGACATGAATTATCTCTGGGGCGGATACCGCTCTTCATCGGACAGCCTGTCCCACGAGAAGACCATGCTCCGGACCTGGTTCCGCAAGCGCTTCCTCAATCGCATACCGCCGCGCGCCTGATTTTCTAGGGCCACTTCACCAGTGGCGGCATGGACGACAGGATCGAATCGACATTGCCGCCGGTCTTCAGGCCGAAAATGGTGCCGCGATCGTAGAGCAGGTTGAATTCGACGTAGCGGCCCCGCCGTACCAGCTGCTCGTCGCGATCGGCCTTGGTCCAAGGCGTATTCATGTTACGCCGCACGATCTCGGGATAGATCGCGAGGAACGCTTCGCCGACGGCCTGGGTGAAGGCGAAATCAGCTTCGAAGTTTCCCGAATCCAGCCAGTCGTAGAAGATGCCGCCGACGCCACGGGGCTCGTTCCTGTGTTTCAACCAGAAATACTCGTCGCACCAAGCCTTGTAGCGCTCGTAATCGGCGACCGGATGGGCGCGGCAGGCGGCCTCGAAGGCCGTGTGGAAATCCTTGGTGTCCGGATCATCCTGGGTGCGGCGCCGGTCGAGCACGGGGGTGAGATCGCCGCCGCCGCCGAACCAGGTCTTGGTCGTCCGCACATGCCGCGTGTTCATATGGACGGCAGGGACGTTCGGATTGCGTGGATGGGCGATCAGGGAGATGCCCGAGGCCCAGAAGCGCGGATCCTCCTCGGCGCCGGGAATCTGGCCACGGAACTCCGGCGAGAACTCGCCGAACACGGTCGAGCAGTGGACGCCGCATTTCTCGAAGACTCGCCCCGAGATCATCGACATCATGCCGCCGCCGCCGGGACGACCGGCATGGTCGGTGCGCTGCCAGGGCGTACGGACGAATCGGCCGGCCCCCAGCCCCTCGTTTCCGGGGGCATCCGCTGCCTCGTCCTCAAGCGATTCGAAGGTCGCGCAGATCCTGTCGCGGAGTTCCTCGAACCAGGCAGTCGTTGAATTCTGATCCATACTCTCATCGTTGTTGGCGACGTTCGGAGGCTTTCTATAGAAGCCGTGCCGACTTGGCCTTGCGTGCGATCAAACGAATCCGTGCGACATGGTGTCGTGCGGAAGGCCTCACTCTGGACAAATACCAATCTGCGAGCCAATAACGCCCGCTAAATCATCGGGCGTACGACGTTCGTACGAGCCTCATCTTGTCGGTCGGAAGACTGCGGGAGGGCAACCCAGAAACTCCAGGAATGAGGTGACGGACGTGGCGACGCCGAGCTTGGTTGAACCGACCCGCCGAGACTTCCTCTATCTGGCGACTGGCGCAGTGGCTGTTGTCGGCGCTGGTGCCGTTGCGTGGCCCTTCATCAACCAGATGAACCCGGACGCCTCGACACTGGCGCTTGCATCGACCGAGGTCGACATCGCGCCGATCGCGGAAGGTCAGAGCATCACTGTCAAATGGCGCGGCCGCCCGGTCTTCGTGCGTCACCGCACGGCGAAGGAGATCGAAGAGGGCAAGGCCGTTCCGCTGTCCGATCTCGTCGATCGTGCCGCCCGCAATCCGAACATCGACGGTGGCGACACTGCCGATGCGACCGACCAGAACCGTGCCGCCGCCGGCAAGGAGCAGTGGCTGATCATGATCGGTACCTGTACCCATCTCGGCTGCGTGCCGCTCGGTCAGGCCGGCGATTACGACGGCTGGTTCTGCCCGTGCCACGGCTCGCACTACGATACGGCCGGCCGTATCCGTAAGGGCCCGGCGCCGGAGAACCTGCATATCCCGCCGTACGCTTTCACGAACGACACCACGATCCGGATCGGTTGATCCGGCCCTCCGAGGCCGCCAAGGCGAGATAACGATGAGCGGACATTCGACCTACAACCCGCAGAACCCGGTGCTGAAGTGGTTCGAGGCCCGGCTGCCGATCGTCGGCTTGATCCACTCCTCGTTCGTCGCCTATCCGACGCCGCGCAACCTGAACTATTGGTGGACCTTCGGCGCCATCCTGTCGGTCATGCTCGGCGTCCAGATCATCACTGGCGTCGTGCTCGCCATGCACTACACGCCGCATGTCGATCTCGCCTTCAACTCCGTCGAGCACATCATGCGCGACGTGAACTACGGCTGGCTGCTGCGCTACATGCACGCCAACGGCGCGTCCATGTTCTTCATCGCCGTCTACATCCACATGTTCCGTGGTCTCTATTACGGCTCCTACAAGGCGCCGCGTGAGGTGCTGTGGATGCTGGGCGTCGTCATCTTCCTGCTGATGATGGCCACCGGCTTCATGGGGTACGTGCTGCCGTGGGGTCAGATGTCGCTCTGGGGCGCCATCGTCATCACCAATCTCTTCTCGGCGATCCCGATCGTCGGCGAGTACGTCACCACCTGGCTGTGGGGCGGCTTCTCGGTCGATAATCCGACGCTGAACCGCTTCTTCTCGCTGCACTACCTGCTGCCGTTCATGATCGCGGGCGTCGTCGGCCTGCATATCTGGGCGCTGCATGTCACCGGCCAGAACAACCCGACCGGCGTCGAGGTGAAATCGACGAGCGACACCGTGGCATTCACGCCCTATGCCACGCTGAAGGACGGCTTCGCGGTCGTCTGCTTCTTCATCTTCTTCGCTTGGTTCATCTTCTACACGCCGAACTATCTCGGCCACGCGGACAACTACATCCGCGCCAACCCGCTGCAGACGCCGGCGCACATTGTTCCGGAATGGTACTTCCTGCCGTTCTACGCGATCCTGCGTGCCATCCCGTCGAAGCTCGGCGGCGTGGTGGCCATGTTCAGCGCCATCATCGTGCTGTTCTTCCTGCCCTGGCTCGACACTGCGAAGGTCCGCTCGGCGAAGTATCGTCCGCTGTATCGCTACTTCTTCTGGATATTCGTCGTCGTCTGCATCCTGCTCGGCTATATCGGCGCGAGCCCGCCCGAGGGCCTCTACATCACGGTCGGCCGCTTGCTGACGGCTTACTACTTCCTGCACTTCCTCGTGATCCTGCCGGTTCTCGGCCTCGTCGAGAAACCACTCCCGCTGCCGGCCTCGATCACGGAAGCCGTGCTTGGACCGAACCATGGCGGCGTTTCCGTCGTGCCGTCGTCGAGCGCCGCCGCACCGGAGCGCAGAGCTTGATCCGCGACCGCCTGTCCCCGAGGACCCGCCCGATGACGCATGCTCTCGTCCAGGCCGTGAAAGCGGCAGCCGTTGCGATCGCCGTGTTCGCCGCGACGCCAAGCCTCGCCGCGGAAGGCGGCGCTCATCCGGAAAAGGCTGGCTGGAGCTTCAGCGGCCCGTTGGGTCACTTCGACCGTGGCCAGCTGCAGCGCGGCTTCAAGGTCTATCGCGAGGTCTGTGCCAGCTGTCACTCGATGAACCTGATCTCGTTCCGCAACCTGATGGAAGAGGGCGGTCCGGAATTCTCGGAAGGCCAGGTCCGTCAGCTCGCGAGCGAATACAAGGTCACCGACGGTCCGAACGATGCAGGCGAGATGTTCGAGCGCCCGGCCCGTCTGTCCGATCGCTTCCCGTCGCCGTTCCCGAACGAGCAGGCGGCACGCGCAGCCCAGGGCGGCGCCTATCCGCCGGACTTCTCGCTACTGGCCAAGGCCCGCACCTATTCGCGCGGTGTCTGGCTGTCGCTGCTCGACCTCGTCCTGCAGTACCAGGAGCACGGCCCGGACTACATTCACGCTCTGCTCACCGGCTATGACCATCAGCCGCCGGAGGGTTCGCACGGCCAGACCGGCCTGCACTACAACCCGTATTTCCCGGGCGGCTGGATTGCGATGCCAAAGCCGATCAGCGACGGCCAGGTCGAGTATCCGGACGGCTCGCCGACCACGGTCGAGCAGTATTCGCGCGACGTCTCGGCGTTCATGATGTGGGCTGCCGAGCCGCATCTCGAAACCCGCAAGCGCATCGGCTTCCAGGTGATGGTCTTCCTCATCATCTTCGCCGGCCTGCTGTACTTCACCAAGAAGAAGGTCTGGAGCGACGTCGCTCACTGATCTTCGCCACCAGTCGCGAACGGGCCCTGCGGGGCCCGTTTTCATGTCCGGTTCTGAAAGCGCTTTGACACGGCGGGCGTACTGAGCATGATGCCGCCCCCGCCCGATCCCCTCTGAAGAGATCCAATGTCTTCCGAACTCGAAGCCCTGATCCGCACGATTCCGGACTACCCCAAGCCGGGCATCATGTTCCGCGACATCACCACGCTGCTGCAGCATCCAAAGGGCCTCAAGCTTTCGGTTGACGGTCTGGCGGAGAAGTTCAGCCGCGAGGAGATCGACCTCGTCGCCGGCATCGAGGCGCGTGGCTTCATCCTCGGCGGCGCGGTCGCCCATGTCCTCGGCAAGGGCTTCGTGCCGATCCGCAAGAAGGGCAAGCTGCCCCACGTCACGCTGAGCCAGGAATATGCGCTCGAATATGGCGTCGACCATGTCGAGGTACACGCCGACGCCTGCAAGCCGGGCCAGAAGGTTCTCGTCATCGACGATCTGATCGCGACCGGCGGCACGGCAGAAGCGGGCCTTAATCTCATCCGGCGTCTCGGTGGTGTTCTGGTCGGAGCGGGTTTCGTCATCGACCTGCCGGAGCTCGGCGGAGCGGAGCGCCTGCGCAAGGCCGGCGTCCATGTTGAGTCGCTGGTTTCGTTCGCGGGGCATTGAGCGTTCCCCTCTCCCGCTTCGCAGGAGAGGGGCTACCCAAATACGCCGGCCGCCTTATGCGCCCGCCGGATCGGCTCTGGCAGACGATATTTCGGCGACGTCGCCATGATCAGTTCGATCGTCGTGTCGAGGTCGGCCAGATGTCCCGGCGAGACGAAGACCGGCTTGCAGCCCGGGCGCGTCCTAAGCGCCGCTCCGACGACCTCACCGCGATCAATGACCGGCGTCCAGGCGCCGCGTTCCGGACCGGACTCCTGATTGGTTCCGCAGAGCCGGTTCTTGGCATTGGCGATGGTCGGCACCCCGAGCCACAACCCCATATGGCTCGCGATGCCGACCCTGCGCGGGTGCAGATAACCCGAGCCGTCGAAGATGAAGACGTCCGGCGTGTGCCTGAGCTTCTCGAATGCCTCGACCAAAACCTCGCCCTCGCGGAATGAGAGCAGGCCGGGAACGTAGGGGAACGTCGTCGGACGCTGGGCGAGGGCGGTTTCCACCGGCTCGAAGCCCGGGAATGTCATCACCACGACCGCCGCCTGCGAGACCTCGTTCTTCACGCTGACGTCGACGCCCGCGACTGTCCTGATCGCGGAGAGATCAAGCGGGCGGTCGGCGATCACCTCGTGCCTCAGATCGTTCTGCAGCGCGATTGCCTCCTTGGGCGAGAGAGACCAGCTATGCCGTCTCTCGAGCTTCATCAGTTGGCGAAGCGGAAGTGCAGGACGTCGCCGTCGGCGACGACATATTCCTTGCCCTCGAGCCGGAGCTTGCCGGCATCGCGCGCGCCGCTCTCGCCCTTGAACTGGACGTAATCGTTATAGGCGATCGTCTCGGCGCGGATGAAGCCCTTCTCGAAATCCGAATGGATCACGCCCGCCGCAGCCGGGCCCTTGGTGCCCCTCTCGATGGTCCAGGCGCGGGCTTCCTTCGGGCCGACGGTGAAATAGGTCACGAGGCCGAGAAGGTCGTAGCCGGCACGGATCAGGCGGTCGAGGCCAGCTTCGCCGAGGCCGAGCGCTTCGAGGTATTCCGCGCGCTCCTCCTGCGGAAGAACCGCGATCTCGCTCTCGATGCGGGCCGAGATGGCGACGGCGACGGCGCCTTCTTCCTTTGCGCGGCGCTCGACTTCGGCGGAGTATTTGTTACCGGTCGCGGCCGATGCCTCGTCGACATTGGCGACATAGAGAACGGGCTTCGAGGTCAGCAGGTTGAGGGCCTGGAACGTGGCATGGTCCTCCGGGCGGATTTTGGCCATGCGCGCCGGCTTGCCCTCACGCAGGAGCGGCAGGACGATCTGGACGATGTCGAGGCTTTCCTTGGCTTCCTTGTCGCCGCCGCGAGCCTTCTTCTCGAGCGCGGTGACGCGCTTCTCCAGGCTGTCCAGGTCGGCCAGCATCAGCTCGGTCTCGACGGTTTCCGCATCGGCGAGCGGATCGATCTTTCCTTCGACATGGGTGATGTCGTCGTCCTCGAAGCAGCGCAGCACATAGGCCACGGCATCGACTTCGCGGATATGGGCGAGGAACTGGTTGCCGAGGCCTTCGCCCTGCGAGGCTCCGCGCACGAGGCCGGCGATGTCGACGAAGGTCAGGCGCGTCGGGATGATCTGCGCCGAGCCGCCGATCTCGGCCAGGGTGTCGAGACGCGGATCCGGAACGGCCACTTCACCGACATTCGGCTCGATGGTGCAGAACGGATAATTCGCCGCCTGCGCCGCCGCCGTCTGCGTGAGGGCGTTGAAGAGGGTCGACTTGCCGACGTTCGGCAGGCCGACGATGCCGCACTTGAAACCCATTCTCTCTAATCCTCTCGGCGCTCGCCCGGCCGCTTCGGAGCGGAGAAGCCCGCCGCGCTGAGCGCAAGATGCACTTTGTTCTGAAATCCCGTCTCGTCGCCTTTGGCGAGGAGGTCTGCGTTGTCTGCGATCGCATCGACAAGACAATTCACCCACTCGCGATCAGCTTTCGCGAAATCGCTGAGCACGTGGGCGTGGACGATATCCTTGATGCCGGGATGGCCGATGCCGATCCGTACCCGGATATAATCGTTGCCGATCGCCGGCGTGATCGAACGCAGCCCGTTATGGCCCGCATTGCCGCCGCCCGCCTTCACCCGCAGCTTCGCCGGAGCGAGATCGAGCTCGTCGTGGAACACGACCACGTCTGGCAGGGCGATCTTGAAGAAACGGACCGCCTCGGCAACCGAGCGGCCCGACTCATTCATGTAGGTCTTCGGCTTGAGCAGCAGCGTCTTCACGCCGCCGATCTCTCCGTCCGCCGCATCTGCCTGGAAGCGCGAACGCCAGGGGCTGAACCCCCAGCGCTGCGCGATGCGATCGACGGCCATGAATCCGATATTGTGGCGGTTGCCGGAATATTGGGATCCAGGATTGCCGAGGCCAACGAAGAGCCGCATGTGACGGCTCTTCTGTTACTCGGCCTTCTTCGGCTCTTCGGCTGCGGGGGCGGCCTCGCCCTCGGCTGCCGCAGGCTCCTCGATGGCGACGGTCGGCGCTGCGATGGTCGCGACGGTGAAGTCCTCGCGGCTCGTCGGCTTCGTACCTTCCGGCAGCTTGACCGCCGAGATGTGGATCGAGTCACCGATCGTCAGACCGGTCAGGTCGATCTCGATGAATTCCGGGATCTTCTCTGCCGGGACGGTGAGGTCGATCGAGTGCTCGACGATGTTGAGCACGCCGCCGGCCTTCAGGCCCGGGGACTTGTCTTCGTTCACGAAGTGCACCGGCACCTGGACGTGGACGACAGAGTCCTTCGAGACGCGGAGGAAATCGACGTGGATCAGGAAGTCCTTCACCGGGTCGACCTGGTAGTCGCGCGGGATCGCGCGCTCTTTCTTGCCGCCGACCTCGATCTCGAAGATCGTGGTCAGGAAACCGCCTGCATGCAGCAGAAGCGTGGTCTGCTTGGCGTCGAGCGTGATGCCGACGGGAGGCTGCTTGGCGCCGTAAATGACGGCGGGAATCTTGTTTTCACGGCGCAATGCACGAGCGGCCCCCTTGCCGGCCCGATCGCGCGCTTCGGCCTTGATAACCTTGGTCGCGGACATAGTCGTATCTCCAGAATGTAAGAAGGCCGCGCGAGCGGCCTCTCAGAAGGTCCGGCGCACCTCCAGGGGTGTCGGACGCCGAACGGGCGGTTCTATAGCGGAAGGAGGGGCTGAGAGCAACGCTGGGGATCAGTGGAATGCATCGTCCGTGACGTCCATGTAGCCGCTGAGAACCTCAGAACCTCGATGCCTCGCGCATGGGGACGATAGAAGACGATGTAGCGCCCGACGGCAAAACTGCGAACGTCATTCCCGAGATCGTACCTCAGGCGTCCGGCGAGTGGATTTTCCGCCAGCATCTCGGACGTCGAGACCAGCTTTCGAATGAGCATATCGGCAGCAGACATGTTGTCGGCGGCGACGAACGACCAGATGTCCAGAAGATCCGTTCGCGCTCGCCTGGTGGGCAGCGCAATTCTGTCGGACTTATCGGCCGGCACGCTTGCGAGCGTCCCTCAGGATTTCCTCGACATCGAACGGGCCTGCCTCGAAGCCGCTCTCGATGCCTTCCCGGACCATGCGCCGAAGCGCTTCGAGCTTCACCTGCCGCGTTTCCTCACGCTCCTCGACAAGCCGCAGTCCGTCGCGCACGACCTCGCTGGCCGATGCATAACGCCCGCTATCGACCAATTCGCGGATCAATTTCTCGTAGTGTTCGCCGAGGGAATAGCTCGATGCCATACCCGAACAATATCCGGAAATATCAAAAACTGATAATCAACTGAAGTTGATATTCCGCTCAGTCAAACAAACTGGAGACAGACTTCTCTTCCGATGTGCGGGCGATCGCCTCGCCGAGCAGGCTCGCGATCGAGACCGTACGGATGTTGCGAGCGACACGCACGGCTTCCGTCGGCTGGATCGAGTCGGTCAGGACAAGCGATTTCAGCTTCGAGGCGGTGATGCGGGCGACCGCGCCGCCCGAAAGCACGCCGTGGGTGATATAGGCGTGGACCTCTTCCGCCCCCTGTTCGATCAGGGCCTCGGCGGCGTTCACCAGTGTGCCGCCGGAATCGATGATGTCGTCTACGAGGATGCAGGTCTTGCCCTTCACGTCGCCGATGACATTCATCACCTCGCTCTCGCCCGGGCGCTCGCGGCGCTTGTCGACGATTGCGAGCGAGGCGTCGATGCGCTTGGCGACCGCGCGGGCGCGCACCACGCCGCCGACGTCGGGCGAGATCACCGCGAGGTTCTTCAGCGGGATGTGTTCCTGGATGTCGCGGACGAGCGCCGGCGCCGAGAACAGGTTGTCGGTCGGAATGTCGAAGAAGCCCTGAATCTGGCCGGCGTGCAGATCGAGCGTGAGGACTCGGTCGGCGCCTGCATTGGTGATCAGGTTGGCGACGAGCTTGGCCGAGATCGGCGTGCGCGGACCGGCTTTGCGGTCCTGGCGGGCATAGCCGAAATAGGGGAGCACGGCGGTGATGCGGCGGGCCGAGGAGCGGCGGAGCGCATCGATGATGATGAGCAGCTCCATCAGGTGGTCGTTCGCCGGGAACGAGGTCGACTGAATGACGAACACGTCCTCGCCGCGCACGTTCTCCAGGATCTCGACGAATATCTCCATGTCGGCGAAGCGCCGGACATTGGCTCTGGTCAGCGGGGTCTGGAGGTAGGCAGCAATCGCCTCCGCCAACGGACGGTTGGAATTGCCCGCGACGAGCTTCATCGAAAATCCCCAGGCCGGGGGCCCGCGTCTGCCGGCCCGTTCTCTTTGGAGCGGCTCTTATCAGGGCGGGGCGACACGCTCAATGTCTCACTCGCCGCAGCGGTTAATTGTTGCAGCGTTGTGACAGGGTGTGGCCTTGCGGTTACGACGAAAGTGCAATGGCCGCGACCAGTCGCCCATAGTCCGGTTCGCCCCGATGGGTGGTGCGGCGGTACGAGAAGAACCGCTCCTCGTCGGAATAGGTGTCGAGATCGAGGTCGACGACAGAGCCGATCTCGGTCCGGTTCAGGCGTCGGACAATGTAGCCGCCGAGATCGAACATCGAATGTCCGTCCTTGACGGATGGAACGAAGAAAACACGGTTCTCACCATCGGCATCGCAGAAGCGCTCGACGAATTCCGAGCCGACCTCGTAGCTCTTCTGCCGGATGCAGGGTCCCAGCACGACGGCGATGCTGCCTCGTCGTGCGCCCAGCTTTTCCATCGCATTGACGGTCGCATCGAGGACTCCGGTGAGCGCGCCCTTCCATCCCGCATGCGCCGCGCCGATCACGCGCGCTTCCGCATCGGCGAACAGGATCGGCCCGCAATCGGCGGTTCCGATCCCGACGGCCAGATCGGGCGTGGAGGTGACGACCGCGTCCGCCTGCGGGGCTTCTCCGGGTAGCCAGGGTACCAGGGCCGTCACCGCTGTCGCGGAATGGATCTGGTAGGGCGTGGCGAGCATGTTCTCCTCGACACCCAACGCCTCGGTCATCCGCCGCCGGTTCTCCATGACGGCCTTCGGATCGTCATTCGAGCCGCGTCCACCATTCAGGCTCGCATAAATACCCTTCGACACGCCGCCCTGACGGGTGAAGAAGGCGTGCCGGATGCCCGGGAGAGTGAGTGACGGCGCGGTGATGAAGGAGGCATTCATTCAGGCAGATCCTCGAAACCGGGCAGGGGAGGCAGGCCCGACGTCAGCGCGAGTACCTTGAACAGCGAACCCATACCGGTCGGTTCCGCATCGGTCAGCCGGTCGAACGCCGCATCGATCGCGACGCGCTGCTCGGGCGTCGCCTTCTCTTTCAGGATCGCGGCGCGATTTGCCAATCCCATCCGCAACAGGAATTCGCGTTGCGTGGTCGGCCCCAGCACGTCGACGCCGGTCTCCTGGCCAGCTGCGGCAAGCGCGGAAAAATCGACATGCGCGGTCAGGTCCGCTGCGCCGAGATCGGTCAGGACATCGGTGAATTGGTGGTCGCGCACCGCCTGCAACGTATCGCCTGCGCCGGACTGGGCATGGCCGTAATCGATGACGATCACCGCGCCCTTGTCGCGTGCGATGCGCGAAGCGAGCGTCCGCACGATCTGCAGGCTGGCAGGCGATGTCTCGACCATGCTGCCCGCGGGCATGCCGCGCAGAACGGACGGGACTAGAGCGTCGGCGCGTTGCGGGGAGAGCCCGAACGCGAGCTTCTCGCCGGTCAGGCCGACCACGCGCTCGTGCCAGCCTTCCCCGATGCGCACGAACTGCTGGATCGGTAGCGCATCGAAGAATTCGTTGGCGATGACGATGAGCGGGCCGTCGGGGATGTCCTCAGCCGCGTCATGCCAACTGAGCGAGGGTGCGATACCGGTAAGCGTCCTCGCCTGAGCCGCGCGCAAGGTGGGGCTCGTCTCGACGAGGTGGACGGAGGCGGCATTGATGAAGCCCGGCACGATGCCGGCCGCGCGCAGGGCATCGGACATTAGCGTTCCGCGCCCGGGCCCGAGTTCGACCAGCCGGAACGAGGCCGGCGATCCCATAGCCGACCAGGTCACGGCGGCGAGGATGCCGAGCAGTTCGCCGAACATCTGGCTGATCTCGGGCGAGGTGGTGAAGTCGCCCGTCGCGCCAAGCGGATCGCGTGTCGCATAATAATGGGCGTTCGCGAGACCCACCACCCGAGCGACCGAAAGCGGCCCCTCGATTGCGATGCGCTGGTGGATATCGGCTTCTACCGGGGTCATGCCTTTGCCGGCTCACGGGCGGTTGCGACGAGGGCGATGCCGACCAGTATCATCGGCAGTGACAGGATCATGCCCATGGTCAGTCCGCCCGCAAGGAAGCCGATCTGCACGTCCGGCTGCCGGAAGAATTCGCCGATGATACGGGCGATGCCGTAGCCGATCAGGAACACGCCACCTGCAAGTCCGGGACGTTTCAACCCGCCTTTTCGCACCAGCGTCATCATCACGACGAACAGGACGATACCCTCCAGTCCTGCCTGATAGATCTGGCTCGGATGACGCGGATCGGGTCCGGCATTGGGAAAGACCATCGCCCAGGGTACGTCGGTGACGCGGCCCCAGAGTTCGCCGTTCACGAAATTGGCGATACGGCCGAAGAACAGGCCGATCGGTACCACGGCCGCCGCGAGATCGAACAGTTCCCGCACATCGATCCCGCGCCGCCGGGCCATGACCCACATCGCGAGGATCGTTCCGAGCAGTCCGCCATGGAAGGACATGCCTCCCTCCCAGACCCGGAAAGCCTCGGTGGGATGTTCGATGTAGTAGGAGAGATTGTAGAACAGCACGTATCCGAGTCGTCCCCCGAGCACGACGCCCACCGCGATGTAGACGAGGAAGTCGTCGAGCCCAGCATCGTCGAGCGGCGGCTTTCGTCCCCAGAGCTGCGGCGCGCGGATGAGGCGGCGGCACAGCCACCAGCCGAGCAGCAGCCCGAGGACATAAGCGAGCGCGTACCAGCGCACGGCGAACGGGCCGATAGCGAAGGCGATCGGGTCGATCTCGGGGAACGGAATGGCGATTGGAGGCATGAAGACGGGGTGGACGCGCCGAAGTGCGCTCTTCTCCTTGAACCGGCGATATGCGATGTCCATTTGACATTTGTCTAGAAGGGCGGAAAAGCTCAGCCATGACCCAGACGACTGGCCGCTTGTTCGATGGTCTCGGCCGCCTCATGACGGACGCGATTGGTGTGGCCGACAGCGCCAAGCGCGAAATCGACACCATCGTGAAGAACCAGGCTGAGCGCATTCTCGGCGATCTCGACCTCGTCAAACGCGAGGAATTCGAGGCTGTGCGCGAACTGGCTCGGAACGCCCGCTCCGAGGCTGAGGCCCTCTCGGCCCGTGTAACCGCTCTGGAAGAGAAGATCGCGCGTCTCAACACGCCTTCTTCGCCGGAATAACAAGGCAGTCTTCTGATTTTCATTTTGTGCGGGATAGAAGGGGTTCGCCCTTTGCGGGTGTGTTCAGTGGCACACGCCCGGCGATATAGTGTTTCTGCGTCGAGTCGATCGCGCTCGGCGGCGTTTGTGGCGTTGGGCGTGCGACTAGGGCGCGTGAGCGGCCACCGGGTGGAGGCCCCATGGACCTGACCGAATTGGACCTTGAGCGCGCCGGCAACCCCGTCGATGTCATCGAACAATTGGCCAGTACGAATGACTGGATGTTCGACCGCTCGGCGGAAGACGAGATCACCATCAATGTCGGCGGCAGCTGGACGGACTATCACGTCTCGATCACTTGGATGGACGACATCGAGGCGCTGCACATCGCCTGCGCCTTCGATCTGAAGGTTCCGGAAGCGCGCCGTTCCGAAGTCCTGCGCCTGCTCAACATGGTCAACGAGCAGATGTGGGTCGGCCATTTCGACCTCTGGAGCGGCGAGGGCCTCGTCCTCTACCGCCACGCGCTTCTGCTTGCCGGCGGAGCCGAGGCGACCGATCGGCAGTGCGCGGCCCTGCTGTCGTCTGCGACCGATGCCTGCGAGCGCTACTACCAGGCATTCCAGTTCGTGATGTGGGCGGGCAAGAGCGCGCGCGAAGCTTTCGACGCGGTTATTTTCGACACTGCCGGCCGGGCCTGACCTTTCATGGCGGAATGGCTGCAGATTCCCGGCCCGCTTCTCCTCGTCGGAGCCGGGAAGATGGGCGGAGCCATGCTGGACGGCTGGATCAATCTCGGCCTCGATCCCAAATCGACCTACGTCATCGATCCGCAGCCTTCTCCCGAGATGGTCGCCTCGCTCGAGGCATCCGGCGTGACGCTGAATCCGACCGAAATGCCGATGCCGGCGGTCATCATCCTCGCGGTGAAACCGCAGATGGCGGATGCGGTGCTGCCGACGCTTCGATCCTACATCCACCAGACGCTCGTCATCTCGGTGATGGCTGGCAAGACCTTGGCGACGCTCGAGGCCGGGCTTCCCGCTGGAGCCGCCGTCGTCCGCGCCATGCCCAACACGCCTGCCGCTGTCGGGCGAAGCATCACCGTGCTCGTCGCCAATGACAAGGTCGCGCAGTCGCAGCGCGAGATCGCCGATAGCCTGATGGCCGCCGTCGGCGAGGTCGCCTGGCTCGAGGACGAGAGCCTGATGGACGCGGTTACCGCCGTTTCCGGGTCCGGTCCGGCCTATGTTTTCCTGCTCGCCGAGACACTGACCTATGCCGGCCTGCGCGCCGGCCTCTCAGCCGACATGGCGGCGACGCTTGCTCGGGCGACCGTCGCGGGTGCGGGGGAGCTTCTCCACCGGACTGACATCCCGCCGGCGGTGCTTCGCAAGAATGTGACCTCGCCGGGCGGCACGACAGCCGCCGCGCTGGACGTCCTGATGGCCGATGACGGCATGGAAGCCTTGATGATCAAGGCCGTAGAGGCGGCGGCGAAGCGCTCGCGCGAGCTCGGGAGCTAGGCTCCCGCCAATCCTTCTATTGGACAGCAGCGTTGGCGGCCCTAAAATCCGTCCGTGCAGTTCCCCCGAGGAGGATTTCGGTCGTGGCTTCGAAACCTGAAAACGGCTCCGTTCACCAGCGCGCGATCGACGCCCTGATGGCACTTCTCGCGGAGAAGGACTGGAACGACGTCTCCTTGATCGAGATCGCCAGTCGGTCGGGCCTGACGCTCGCCGAACTCCGAGGGGCGTTCCCATCCAAGGGAGCCATCCTGGCAGGCTTCGCACGCACGATCGACCAGCAGGTCCTGAAGGGTGACGAGGGCGCGACCGACCTCGAAGACCAGCCGCCGCGTGAACGTCTTTTCGACGTCGTCATGCGCCGCTTCGATGCGCTGAAACCCTATAAGGCGGCGATCCGCAGCGCCCGCAAGGGATTGCTGAACGATCCGCTGGCGGCCTCCGCCTGGAACAGGGTCGAGACGAATTCGGCGCAGTGGATGCTGGCCGCGGCCGGCATCGAGGAGAGCGGCGCGACGGCCGCGGTGAAGGCGCAGGGCCTCGCCGTCATCTTCGCGCGCGTCCTCAGGACCTGGCTCGACGACGATGATAGCGACATGCCCAAGACCATGCGCGAACTCGACCGCCAGCTTCGCTATGCCGAACGCCTGGTCGAAACCGGCGACGTCATTCTCGGTGCTTGCCGGCCGTTCCGGGGTGCGATCGAAAGCCTGCTTGCGCGCCGCCCGAGAAAACGGGAAACGGAAGCAACGACCGAAGACGCCACATCGGCGATCTGACGGGGCAATATCGGGGCATCATGGCTGAGAGCGACGCACGTCCGGGCGAGATCGATTTCTCCGATTTCATGAAGGTCGACATCCGGGTCGGCACCGTCGTTGACGTCGAGGCATTTCCGGAGGCACGCAAGCCGGCCTGGAAGCTCCGCATCGACTTCGGCGAGGAGATCGGCATCAAGCGCTCCTCGGCGCAGATCGCCCATTACGAGGCGGAGCAGCTCGTCGGCCGTCAGGTGCTGGCGGTGGTGAACTTCCCGCCGCGCCAGATCGGCAAGTTCATGTCGCAGGTGCTAACCCTCGGCCTGCCCGATGCCGAGGGCAGGGTGATCCTGATCAGTCCGGAACGCGATATCCCGAACGGCGGACGCCTGTTTTAGGGGCTCCACCCCTCACGCCGGGATATGAAATCGTGCCCGCAGGCCGCCGAGCGGGCTGTCCGACAGGTCGATATCGCCGCCATGGCTCCGCGCCACATCGCGCGCGATCGCGAGGCCCAGTCCGGACCCGGGATGATCGAGGTTCCGAGCGTGGTCGAGCCGCACGAACGGCCGGAACACCTCGTCCCGCTGGTCGGACGGAATGCCGGGACCGTCGTCGTCGATCGTGATCGCGAGTTCCCGCCCGCTATGCGTCGCCTTCACCTCGACCCGTCGGCCGAAGCGGCAGGCATTGGTCACGAGATTGGTCAGTGCTCGTTTCAAGGCATCCGGCCGGGCGAGGATTTCCGGATCGCCAGTCATTGAAACCGAGACCTTCTTGCCCATGCGCGCGGTGTCGTTCTTGATTTCCGCGAGTACCGCCTGGATGTCCAGCGGTGTCGCGGTTTCCTCGGCATCGCCCTTGGTGAAGGCCAGATAGCCCTCCAGCATCCGCTCCATTTCGGAAACGTCGGATTCGAGATCCGCGATTTCCGGTCGGGGAGGGAGGAGGGCGATCTGCAGTCTCAGGCGTGTCAGCACGGTCCTGAGATCGTGTGACACGCCGGCCAGCATCGAGGTCCGCTGTTCGATCTGCCGCTCGATGCGGTCCTTCATCGCGAAGAAGGCGGCCGTCGCGCGCCGCACCTCGCGTGCGCCGCGTACCGGGAACGGCGCGACGTCTCTGCCCTTGCCGAGATTCTCGGCGGCGTCGGCAAGTTGAAGGATCGGCCGGATCTGGTTGCGCAGGAACAGGATCGAGACCGTCAGCAGAACGATCGAAGCGCCGAACATCCAGACCAGGAAGATATGGGCATTGGCCGCATAGGCCCGATTGCGCGGAACCATGATCTGCATGACGTCGTTCGGCAGCTTGATCAGCACCCTTGCGTCGTCGCTCGAGGCGTCGAGCCAGAACGGATATTTGATCTGGAGGGCAAGCTCGTCCGCCAATACGCGCTCCAGAAGTTCGAGCGCCGACGTGCGGCGCGGCGGCGGCAGCGGGCCACTCGGCAGGAATTGCACGCCTAACGACAGATTCTGGCGCGCCACCCGGATCAGGGTGCTGCGGCCGCTTGGATCGGGTGAGGACTGATCGAGATCGATCAGGGCGCCGATATCGCGGGCCACGGCAGCCGACAGGCGGTGCGTCGTGAGCGACCAATGGCGCTCCATCGAGACGAGAGCGAGGATCAGCTGCAAGAGAACCATCGGGACGACGATGATCAGCAGCGAACGGGTGTAGAGGCCCTTCGGCAGGATGGTGTTCGCCCCTTTTCGCGTCATTCGACGAGGAGCCTGTATCCGCTGCCGCGCACGGTCTGGAGGAGCAGGGGGTTGGCGGGGTCTTGCTCGATCTTGCGGCGCAGCCGGTTGATCTGCACGTCGACCGCCCGTTCGCCGCTCGCCTCCGGTCCCGCGAGGTCGAGGCGGGAGACGGCGCCGCCACGTTGGGTGGCCAGGATCTTCAGGAGTTCCCGCTCGCGTTCGGTCAGCCGGATCACCTCATCCCCCCGGCGAAGCTCGCCCCGCCCGGAGTGGAAACTGAAATCGCCGAAGCGGATATCCTCGCCGTTCGCGGCCGTGCCGGCGGCCGGCTGGCTGCGGCGCAGCAGGCCGGCGATGCGCAGGACCAGTTCCTGCGGATCGAACGGCTTCGCCATGTAGTCGTCGGCGCCGATTTCGAGGCCGCTGATCCTGTCCTTGGTGTCACCGAGCGCGGTCAGCATGAGAATGGGGACATGCGACTGCTTGCGGACCGCTCTGGTCAGGTCGAGGCCGGATTGTCCAGGCATCATCACGTCGAGGATCAGCAGGTCGAAGGACAGGCCGGCGAGCTTCGCCAGGGCTTCCTGCGCCGAGGCCGCGCTGGTGATCCGATAGCCTCTCTCGGACAGGAAGCGGGAGAGGAGGGACCGGATACGGGTGTCGTCGTCGACGAGAAGGAGATGCGGCGCCTCGTCCGCAATGCCGCCGCGCTGGCCGTTCCCACTCACCGACGCCGCCCCGTCATGCTCGGCGAACGGACAAGTTTCGCGACGTCGCCGCTGTCTTCGGGGTTGATCATGGCGGCCAGGAACTTTGCCGCGGCCTCATGCGTGCCGGGTCCGGAGGCTTCGAGCGCCCGCTTGATCCGACGCGATTGCGCGATCGAGAGCTCGAGCGCCAGTTCCTCGCCCTTGGGGGTTGCCCGCAACAGCCGTTGCCGGCGATCGGAACTGCCCTCGCTCGCTTCGATGAAGCCCTGATCCACCAATTCCCGCAACACGCGCCCCAGGCTCTGTTTGGTGATCTTCAGGATATTCAGGAGTTCGGCGACTTTCAGGTCTGGATTGCGGCTGACGAAATGCAGCACGCGATGGTGTGCACGGCCGAAGCCGAAGCGCTCCAGAACCTCGTCGGCTTCCGATACGAAGTCGCGATAGGCGAAGAACAGAAGTTCGATCAGTTCGAAGTTCGGCACATCGGCTCGATGCGCGCCGGCTTCGACATTGGTCGAACGCAGAATTACGTCAGCCATGTTGACATATTATCCCGGTTCGGCTGATGATGCCATGGTCGCGCGTGACGCACTTCGGCTGGACCAGTATAGTCGCAGTCATAATATACGGGCGCGCGGCGGGTCATTCTTCGTAGATACCGGCTTTCTCCGGTGGACGACAGGGCCCTGAATGGCCGCGAATGCGGCTGACCATTTGAGGAGACGCGGATGCTTATCGATCCCTTCGACAACCGGCCGGGCCATATCTGGTACGACGGTAAACTCGTTCCGTGGAGCGAGGCCAAGCTGCATGTGCTGAGCCACGGCCTGCACTATGCCAGCTCGGTATTCGAAGGCGAGCGCGCTTACGGCGGCGAGATTTTCAAGCTCACCGAGCATACCGAGCGCCTGAAGGAATCCGCCCGTATCCTCGATTTCGAGATTCCGTATTCGGTCGAGGAGATCAACGAGGCCTGCAAGCTGACCTTGGCCAAGCAGGGCTTCCGCGATGCCTATATCCGGCCGGTCGCATGGCGCGGTTCGGAAATGATGGCCGTCGCTGCCCAGCACAGCACGATCCATCTCGCGATCGCCGCCTGGGAATGGCCGAGCTATTTCGATCCCGCGCAGCGCCTGAAGGGCCTTCGTCTCGATCTTGCCGAATGGCGCCGTCCCGATCCGGCGACGATCCCGAGCAAGGCCAAGGCCGCCGGCCTCTACATGATCTGCACGCTCTCGAAGCATGCGGCCGAGCGGAAGGGCTACGCCGACGCGCTGATGCTCGATTATCGCGGGCAGGTTGCCGAGTGCACCGGCGCCAACGTCTTCTTCGTGAAGGGCGGCGAGATCCACACGCCGACGCCGGACTGCTTCCTCGACGGCATCACCCGCCGCACGGTCGTCGATCTGGCCCGTGCGCGCGGCATCACGGTCCACGAGCGCGCGATCTTCCCGGACGAGCTGGAGAGCATGGAACAGTGCTTCATCACCGGCACCGCGGCGGAGGTCACTCCGGTCTCCGAGATCGCCGACTGGCGTTTCGAGGTCGGTGACATCGTGAAGACGCTGATGAACGACTATACGGCGGCCGTTCAGCCGAAGGCTGCCGTGGCCGCTTGAGGCATTTCCTCAGATAAAACCATCCTTGGGCCTCGCGGCGCGCAGCATGCGTGCCGCGAGATCCGGCGACGATATCGCCTTGGTCGCCGCGCATCCTCTTTCGAACATCACGATCTCCGCGTTCGTCGTCCGCTCGATGACGACCAGGCTCTCGGCCGGCGGCGGCGAGGCGTTGCTGTTCCTGAACATGAAGTCGAGGGCGAGCTGAAGCTCGGCCCGATCGTCGATGACGGTGATGCGGGCGGCTTCGCCCTGCGTTTCCGCCACGACCTCCTTCGCGGTCGCGCAATCGTCGGGCACCGCGACCAGAATTCCGACGATCAATCCAGATGACAACAGCAACGCGGCCATTCCGAACCCTCCTCGTTGAGCCTCGGATGAACTCCTGCAAGGTCCGTGCTGCGCGTCCCCCGGCACGTGCCGGTCTGTCATGCATTTGAATTCAATTCTTGGTCGAGCGTTCCCATTAGTGCGCGGTTAACCACCATCGTCTTGCCGAAATGTGACGATCCATGTCGTCGTCGTCACGTATTGGCCGATAGTGTGGCAGGCGAGTGTAGAGGATGTGGGGAACACATAGGCTACATCTTCATTACCAGTTTGTAAGTGATCAAAGAAATGACGTATTATCGAATTCAACTGTAATGCGTACGTACTGATACTATCATCAATAAGCTTATAGCGAATCGAAAAAGACGATTGGATATTCTCAGATAATTGTCGATGTGCGACATCTGACCACGTCAATGCAGCTGGAACCTTTCTGAATTTCCGTGCATATGGCGCCACCTAACTAGAAGCCTGCCCCGCGGGGGGCAGGCGATCCCCCTGGAGAGAGTCATGCGTGTTACGCTCCTCGCGGTGATCGTGGCTTTGTGCGCGTTCGCTTCCCCTTCCTTTGCCAACAACGACAATGCGGTCTTCGAAGGCCGTGCATCGCTCGACACCCGGGCCGATGGAGAACGGGCGTTCCGTGATCGCGATGACGACGACCGTTCCCAGGCTCGCGCCGATGAGGAAGACGAACGTCCGGCCGCTTCATCGAAGAAGCGCCATGGCAGCCGCGGCAACTGGTCGAAGAAGCACGCGGAGGATAAGCGCGCCGCACTTTCGGAGAAGTCGTCGGGACGCGCTGCCGCCGCCGTGCAGCTTGCCGAGCGTTACATCGGCACCAACCCGACCAAGATGCGGGCGCTGTGGTGCGCCAATTTCGTTGGCATGATCGAGAAGAAGGCCGGCCGCGCGGGCTCGGGCTCGAACTTCGCCCGTTCGTATCTGGGCTATGGCAAGAAGGTCTCGTCGCCGCAGCCGGGCGATATCGCCATCCTCGCTCGCGGCAAAAGCGGCCGTTCGGGCCATGTCGGCTACTTCGTCGGCTGGGCCGGCAACGGCAAGGCGATCCTGATCTCGGGCAACAGCCGTGGCGGCAAGGTCTCAAAGGGCCAGTACTCGGCCGCGCGCGTCATCGGCTGGCGCCGCCCGGCCTGATCGTCGGACCCTTCAGCCGGGGCGGGCGTCTCGCCCCGGCAACCGCGCGGTTGCGGGCGGTGATGCGGGGGATTGGGAGGTCCTGCCGTCAGTCCTCGGTCTGCAGCAAACCGGCCGCGAGATGTCGAAAAGCCTCAACAGCCTTTGCAAAGACGGCGTGAGGATCGTCGGCTGCGGCAATCCAGAGTGAGGCGTTGAGCGCCGCTCCATTGAGTAGCCGGGCGGCAGCTTCCGCATCCACCGGCCTGACCGTTCCCTCATCGATGAGCGTCTGGATCGTTTGGGTCGTCGTGCGAAGGCACGCATTCTGGTTGGGCCATTGCGATGGATCGCCGAGCACGGCTGGCCCGTCCAGCAGCATGATGCGCTGGATCTCCGGCTCCAATGCCATCTCGATATAGGCGATGCTCTCGTCGATAAGTCCGAGCCATAAGGTCTCCGCTCGATCGCGCGCAGCGCGCAGCCGCGCCACCATTTCCGCGTCGATCTGGTCGATCACGGCCTGCAGCAAACCCTTCTTGTCGCCGAAGTTGTGATAGAGCGCGCCTCGCGTCAGGCCAGCTTCGGCGGTCAGATCGTCCATCGACGCTGCCGCATAACCCTTGGTCGCGAAAGCCTTCCGGGCGGCCCGAATGAGCTTGACCCGGGTTTCCTCCACCATCTGCGCACGTGTTCTCCCGACCACTGCCGTCTCCTGCATCCGACATACGCGGCGTATGCTTGTTGACATACGGAGCGTATGTTCCGATATGGCCACATACGGGGCGTATATCAATCGAACAGGAGTGAAGCCATGCCCAAACGCGATGTGGTCTTCCCGGCCGACAGGCAGGCGCTATACGAAATCAACAAATATTCGGCGGCGATCCGCTCGGGCGACTTTCTGTTCGTCTCGGGCCAGGTCGGCAGCCGCGAAGACGGGTCGCCCGAGCCGGTCTTCGAAAAACAGGTCCAGCTTGCCTTCGACAATCTCGCGGCAGTGCTGAAGGCCGCCGGTTGCACGTTCGACGACGTCGTCGACGTGACCACCTTTCACACCGATCCGGCCACGCAGTTCGAGACGGTCACGGCCGTTCGCCTGAAGGCGATCGGTGACCCGCCCTATCCGAACTGGACCGCGGTGGGAGTGAACTGGCTGGCGGGCTTCGATTTCGAGATCAAGGTCGTCGCGCGCCTTCCTCAGCCCACCTGATCGATTGCGGGCCGCGGGACTTGAGGTGAGGGCGGAGATGGCTGTGAACGCGGCGCTGCGTTAAAGAAAAAGCCGCGCTCCCGGGGGAGCGCGGCCCGATTTGAGACGAAGGTACTACGGCGTCAGGCGGCGCGCACGCGCTGGATGAAGCCGTCGACCTGGGTGCGGAGCGAGTCCGCCTGGGTCGAGAGATGGTCCGCGGCCGAGACGATCTGGCTCGACACGGTTTCGGTCTCGGCAGCCGCCTGGCTGACGCCGGTGATGTTCGACGTGACCTCGCTTGTACCCGCCGCCGCCTGGGCCACGTTGCGGGCGATCTCGGTGGTCGCCTGGCCCTGCTGATCCATGGCACTGGCGATCGAGCGGGAGATGCCGTTGACCTGTTCGATGGTCGCGGTGATCGAGTTGATCGCGTCGACGACGTTCGAGGTCGCTTCCTGCACGGCCTGGATCTGCGCCGAGATGTCCTCGGTCGCCTTCGAGGTCTGTGAGGCAAGGCTCTTCACCTCGACGGCGACGACCGCGAAGCCTCGACCGGCGTCACCCGCACGGGCCGCCTCGATCGTGGCGTTCAGCGCGAGCAGGTTGGTCTGCGCCGCGATGTCCGAGATCAGGCCGACCACTTCGCCGATGCGCTGGGCAGAGGCGGAGAGGCCACTGACGACTTCAGCCGTCTTGGAGGCCTGGGCCGAAGCCTGGCTCGCGACTTCCGCCGCGGTGGAAACCTGGCTCGTGATCTCGTGGATCGAAGCCGACAGTTCCTCGGCCGCGCTGGCGACCGTCTCGACATTCGCCGTGGCCTGTTCGGAGGCAGCCGCGACGACCGTCGACTGACGGCTCGTCTCGTCGGCGACCGCGCTCATCTGCGTGGCGTTCGACTGCAGCTGGGTCGCGGCCGTCGAAACCGTGCGGACGACGCCCAGAACTTCGCTCTCGAACTCGTCGGCGAGCTTGTTCATCAGCGAGCGCTTTTCGTCCTCGGCGCGCTGCTCGGCTTCCGCCTGGGCGCGCTTCAGTTCCTCGGTCTCGCGCAGCGAGGTCACGACCTGACCGACGACACCCCAGATCTCGCCGACTTCGTCCTTGCTGCGCTTCTCCGGCACTTCGACCGAATAGTCGCCCTCGGCAATGCGCTTGAGCGCACCCGACAGGCGGACCAGCGGACGGCTGAGCTGCGTCGTGCCGATATAGGCGCCGACCGCGATGCCGAGCAGGATGCCCATGACGGCGGTGGCGATCACGGCCTGCTGGATCGACGCCGAGAAGGCCTCGATGCCGTCGACTGCCGCGTCGGCGCGGGCCTGGTCCTTGTCGACGATCTTGTCGATGTCGGCCTGGTAGGCGGCGCGGTTGGCGCGGTTCGCGTCATTGTTTCCGAGCGCGTTCGCGGTCTTGGGATCCTTGACCCCCTCTTCGGCAAGTTCGGTGCGGAACTTGGCGAACTCCTTGCCGGAGGCGACCATCTTGTCGAAGTCGGCCGCGCTGTCGGCGTCGACGAGCGGGCGCCACTCCCCGAACAGCTTCTCGATGTTGGCGAGATGTTTTGCGGTGTTCTTGGCGAAAGGCTCGGCGGCCTTTCCGTCAGCGGCGGCATAGATGCCGCGCGATTCCATCACCACTGCGGTGACTAGGCGGTTCAGCTGGACGCCGTTCTGGGCGCGCTGCTGTGCGTTGACGAGATCGCCGACGCGCGAGGAATATTCGGTGGTGGCATAGACACCCATGCCGGCGATGACCGCGGCCGCTATACCCATCACGGCCACGATGCTCAGGATTTTCGTTCTGACTTTCATTTGCTTCGTCCCAACCAGGCTCCGGAACGCAGAGCCTCTCGGGTCGCGAAGATCATCTTGGTGAGAAAAGAATTCCCTAATGTCGATTTTGATGGGACTCAAATTTACTGAAAATTGAGCGTAAAGATGGGTGATTGCGACATATTTATAGCATCGCCGCCAACGCTAAGCATGTCATTTTGCTGGAGTTTCTTGGTTAAGATTTCCGATTTCCGGCAACACATCACAGATTCGTGTATCGAAATTCGATCTTCGTTTTTTGGTTTCCATTTTACTTTAATTCTACCACAGATTGCGCCGCTGATCATCTTCGACCTTGGCGGAAACCCATTGCGATCCACTCTCGCTCTCCTCGTTCTTCCAGAACGGGGCGGAGGTCTTGAGATAGTCCATCAGGAAATTTGCCGCCTCGAAGGCCGCTTGCCGGTGCCCCGAAAGGGCGATGACGAGGACGATCGGGTCGCCCGGCACGAGCCTGCCGTAGCGATGCACGATCAGGCAGTCGAGCAGGGGCCAGCGCTCGCGCGCCTGAGTCTCCAGGCGGCCGAGCTCCTCTTCCGCCATTCCGGGGAAATGCTCCAGCGTCATCGCGCTGATCGCGCCCGTCTCGCCATCGGCACGGCAAAGACCGGTGAAGGATACGACCGCGCCGACATCCGTGCGCCCTTTGGTCAGCCGCGCGATCTCGGCGCCGGCGTCGAACGGCTCGCTCTGCAGGCGAACGGCCATCTCAGCCTCCGGTCATCGGCGGGAAGAACGCTATCTCCTGCGCCCCGAGGATCGACGCGTTCGGCTTGACGTGGATACGGTCAATGGCCGCCCGCACCACGCGCTCGTTCTCGAACGCCGCCTCGTATTCCTCGCCCTGCGTCTTCAGGAAGGCGACGAGATCGGCGATCGAACCGACGTCCGGCGGGATGTCGCGCTCTTCCTCGCCGCGTCCGACGCGTTCGCGCACCCAGGCGAAGTAACGCAGTTTCATCTTGGTCCTTACTCGCCTTCGAACACGCGACGCAGCCCGGCTCGGAAGTAGTCGTAGCCGGTATAAAGCGTCAGCAGCGCCGAGATCCAAAGCAGCACATGCCCGGCCTCGCTGATATAGGGCATGACCCGGTCGCCCGCAGGGCCGGCGACGAGGAAGCCGACGGCCGTGAGCTGCGCAGCGGTCTTCCACTTGGCGAGGCGCGTCACGGGCACGCTGACGCGCAGCTCGGCCAGGAATTCCCGCAGGCCCGAGACCAGGATTTCGCGGCAGAGAATGACGACGGCCGCCCAGAACGAGACGAGGATGTTGTCGAACAGGCCGGTCGCGGCGAACGCCAGGAGGCACGATGAGACGAGAAGCTTGTCGGCGATCGGATCGAGCATGCGCCCGAGCGGCGATTGCTGCCCCCAGGCACGGGCAAGATAGCCATCGACATAGTCGGTGACCGCGGCGGCGATATAGAGTCCGAGCGCGACCCAGCGCGCGGTATCGCTCTGGGACAGAAGACAGCCGACCACGATCGGAACCGCCGCGATGCGGGCATAGGTCAGGAGGTTCGGTAGCGCCCAGGCATAGGCACGTGAAGCGTCGGTCGGTGACATGCGCCCAAATAGGGGGCCGGGTGGCATAGCGTCAATGTGTCCGGCGGAGGGAAAGCTTGGCCTTCGACCAATGTCAGTTGGGCAGGAAGCGGCTGACCTGTTTCAGCTTGTCCGGGTTGCGCATGATGTAGACGGCCGTGATTCGGCCATCCTCGATCTCGAACGCGGTGGTCTGCAGAACGCCGTGGGGCTCGCGACTGACGAAGCCGGGCAGGCCGTCGATCAACCCCTCGCGCAGCAACGTTGAATCCATCCTGCCCTTCCGCGACAGCCCCACCATGAAACGAACCAGCCGATCGGCGCCGTTCAGGATATTGATCGCAGCCTTCACCTTGCCGCCGCCGTCCGAATAGGTGACGACATCCGCGGCGAGCAGGCTCGTCAGCATGGACGCATCGCCGCTCCTGGATGCGGCGAAGAAGGCCTGGGCGATCTCGCGACCCTGCTGCTCGCTGACGGGGAAACGTGGTCGCGATGCCCGGATATGATCGCGGGCGCGGGCGGCCAGTTGCCGGCATGCGGCGGGCTCGCGGTCGATCGACTGCGCCACCTCGTCGAAGCCCATGCCGAACACGTCATGCAGCAGGAAGGCGGCGCGCTCGAGCGGTGACAGCCGCTCGAGCGCCAGCATCAACGTACCGGTGATGCCGTCGCCGTCATCGTCGTCGAGTGTCTCGTCGAGTATCGGTTCCGGCAGCCAGGGGCCGATATAGGTTTCCCGCACCGTGCGGGCGGCTTTCAGCACGTCGAGGCTGAGCCGGCTGACGGTGCGGGTGAGAAATGCCGCCGGCTCGCGCACCGTGCTGCGATCGGCCCTCTGCCAGCGTATCCAGGCATCCTGCACCACATCCTCCGCCTCAGCCCATGAGCCGAGCATTCGATAGGCGATGCGCGTCAGCCGCGGCCGGAGCTTGTCGAACTCTGCGGCCTCCAGATCAGGCGTGGACGGAGCGAAATCCAACGGCAAAGCGGTTCCAGGTGTTGATGACCCCGATCAGGAGGGTCAGCTTAACCTGTTCCTCGTCGGAAAACTGCTCCTTCATCGCTGCGTAGACATCGTCCGGTGCGTTCGTCTCGGACAGCAGAGTCAGCGCCTCGGTCCAGGCAAGCGCGGCGCGTTCGCGGTCGGTATAGAGATGCGATTCCCGCCAGGCATCGAGCAGGAACAGCCTGTCGACGTTCTCGCCGGCCTTCAGCGCGTCGGTCGTATGCATCTTGATGCAGAAGGCACAGCCGTTGATCTGCGAGGCGCGCAGTTTCACCAATTCGACGAGGCTGTGCTCGAGGCTCGCATTGGCCTCCTGGCTCAGCTTCATCATCGTCTCCATCGCCTTCGGAGCGGCGCCATAGAAATTCAGTCTTGCACTCATCGTCATGTCCTTGCGAACGGGAGGTTCGATGAGGTGACGAGCGGATTCCCCTTGATGTGACATCGCCCGGAAACATTTTTGGCCTAAAGGCTGCCGCGGGCGGATTGAGGACATCAGACATGCTGCCCGGACTTCTCGCCCTGACCATCGCCGCCGTCTTCACCGGCGCCGCCATCTACATCAACGCCGTCGAACAGCCGGCGCGGCTCCATCTGGACGATCGCGCGCTGCTCACGGAGTGGAAGCCGGCCTATAAACGCGGCTTTGCCATGCAGGCGACGCTCGCCTTAGCCGGCTTTCTGCTCGGCCTGGCTGCCTGGTGGCAGACCGGTGACTGGCTGTTTCTGCTCGGCGCCGTCTTCATGCTCCTGCCCTGGCCGTGGACGATGCTGGTCATCATGCCGACCAACAACCGGCTGATGGTTATGCCGCTAGAGGAAGCGGGCGAGGGTAGCCGGGCGCTGATCCGGCGCTGGAGTCTCCTCCACGCGATGCGGACACTCCTCGGTCTCGCTGGCACGCTGACATTCATTGGGGCGTTGGCGAACTAACCTGCCTTCTCATGGAAGAAGTCGTAGACGATCTTTGCCGTCGCCCGATTGATCCCCGGCACCTTCTCCAGATCCGTGAGCCCCGCTCGCGCCACGCCCTTCGCCGTCCCGAAATGGTGGAGCAGCGCGCGCTTCCTTGAGGGCCCGACCCCCGCGATCTCGTCGAGAGGCGAGCGGACGAATTCCTTCGAGCGCTTCGCCCGGTGGGTGCCGATGGCGAAGCGGTGCGCCTCGTCGCGCAGGCGCTGGACGAAATAGAGGACGGGATCGCGTGGTTCCAGCCGGAACGGCTGGCGACCGGGAATGTGGAACACCTCTCGCCCCGCATCGCGATCGACGCCCTTGGCGATGCCGGCGATCGGGACGTCGGTGATGCCGAGCCCCTTCATGATCTCCAGCACCACCGCGATCTGTCCGGCGCCGCCATCGATCAGGACGAGGTCCGGCCAGGGCGGCGTTTCGCCGGCGCCGCGCTCCTCGTTGCTCGTATCGCTGTGCGCGTCAGGTGCCACACGAGGGCTCTCCTTGATCAGGCGTGAGAAGCGGCGCATCAGCACCTCCTTCATCATGCCGAAATCGTCGCCGGGCGTGATCTCGTCGGAGCGTATGTTGAACTTGCGATAATGGTTCTTCAGGAAGCCTTCCGGCCCAGCCACGATCATCGCGCCGACGGCGGCCGTGCCCATGATGTGACTGTTGTCATAGACCTCGATGCGGCGGGGCGGGGCGGGCAGGCCGAATGCCTGTCCAAGGCCTTCGAGCAGCCGCGCCTGGCTCGCGCCTTCGGCCAGGCGGCGGCCGAGCGCCTCGCGGGCGTTCTGGTGCGCATGCCGGACGAGGTCGACCTTGTCGCCGCGCTTCGGCACCTGGATTTCGACCTTGTGCCCGGCGCGGATCGTCAGCGCCTCGGCCAGGAGGTCGGAATCCTCCGCCTCGTTCGACAGCAGGATCAGCCGGGCAGGCGGCTTGTCCTCGTAGAACTGTGACAGGAACGAGCCGAGCACCTCGGCTGGCTCCAGCGAACGGTCGGCCTTCGGAAAATAGGCGCGATTGCCCCAGTTCTGGAACGTGCGGAAGAAGAACACCTGGATGCAGGTCTGCCCGGCTTCCTGATGCAGCGCGAAGACGTCCGCCTCCTCGACGGAGTGCGGATTGATGCCCTGATGCGACTGCACCGCCGACAGCGCGGAGAGGCGGTCGCGGTAGCGCGCGGCGGTCTCGTAATCCATCCGCTCGGCCGCGTCGGTCATCGAGGCGGCAAGACGCCTCTGCACCGCCTGGCTTTTCGCCGACAGGAAGTCGCGGGCCTCGTCCACGAGACCATTATAATCGTCGAGCGCAATCTCGCCGGTGCAGGGGCCGGAGCAGCGCTTGATCTGGAACAGGAGGCACGGCCGCGTCCGGCTCTCGTAGACCGCATCGGAGCAGGAGCGGAGAAGGAAGGCCTTCTGCAGCGCGGTCACGGTCCGGTTCACCGCGCCGGTCGAGGCGAAGGGGCCGAAATAATCGCCCTTGATCGTGCGTGCGCCGCGATGCTTGGCGATCCGCGCCGCCGGATGATCGCGGGCGACGAGGATGTAGGCGAAGCTCTTGTCGTCCCGCATCAGGACGTTGAAGCGCGGCCTCAGCCGCTTGATCATGTTGGCTTCGAGCAGCAGCGCCTCGGATTCCGTGCCCGTGGTCACGAATTCCATCGAGCCGGTGAGCGCGATCATCGAGGAGAGGCGGTTCGTATGCCCGACGCCGCGCGCATAGTTCGCGACGCGCTTCTTCAGGCTGCGGGCCTTGCCGACATAGAGGACTTCACCTTCGGCATCGATCATCCGGTAGACGCCGGGCCGGTTCGGCAGCGTTTTCAGGGCGCGCTTGATCACTTCGACGCCGTGGACGCCGGCTTCGCGTTCAGCCACCGACCAGTCGAATCCCGCCACGACCTCGACGGCCTCGCCGACGGTCGCAATGTCCTCGTCCTCGGTCAGAATGTCGGTCGGTTCTAGATCGCGCTTCTTGGTGTCGGTCATAAATCTTGGTCTCGCCGAGACCGGCTACATATTGGGAACGAGCGGGTCTTCAATGACCCGCTCGTTGCCTTTATCGGCTTGCAGCCACGGCAATGCCAGCGCCGACCATGACGCCGCCGGCCGAGCGGTTCACCCGGCGCACGATATGTGGACTGCGCAGCAGTCTGCGCGCGCGGCTGGCAAGGATCACGTGGCCGCCGACCACGAAAATCTCGACGGCAAGGATGACCGCCGCGAGAACGAGGACCTGCTGGAGGGTAATCGAAGGGCCCACCATGTTCGGCAGCAAGGCGACATAGAACAGCGGCATCTTCGGGTTTCCGAGATTGAGTGCCACCCCGGTCATGAACATAGCGAACAGGCCGCGCCGGTCGGCGATCGGCTGCGCAGCGGGAAGGACCGGTTCCGCCGTCCAGAGCCTGATACCGATCCAGACGAGATAGGCCGCGCCGGCATAGCGCAGGACACTCATCAGCGTGCCCATCTCGGCGGCAAGGATCGACAGGCCGAATGCGGCGAGCGTCAGGAAGATCAGAATGCCCACAACCGTACCCGCTCCGTAGGCGATACCGGATGCTGCTCCGTTGGAGATGGTCCTGGCAACGATCGTCATATTGTCCGGACCCGGACTGACGGCGAACACGAGGAAAGCTGCTGCAAACGCCAGCGCGGTCGAAATGTCCATCGAAACTCCTCCGCGGCCCGTTCGAGCATCGAATCGAAAGGTGCGCGTTTACCGGAATGTAGGATCGGCGGAGTCATTACTCCACCGCCGTTGCGTCGCGCGAACAAGGCCTTGCCACGTTTTGTGCGCATTGCGAGGGCAGGTTCCGACAAGTTTTGGGGGATTCCCTTTGAACTTGGACGAGGGCTGGAGCGTTCTAACGAACGGCACGGATCGTGCCGTCGTCCAGCCGGAGTAGAGTGATGAGCGTGCGTGGAAGTTACATCGCTGCTTTGGTTGGCCTGGCGCTTGCGCCGGCAGCCGCGCGCGCGGCTGACATGCCGGCTGTGCAGCCCATCGATGTCGCCATCGCCAATGCCGCGCACGACTGGAGCGGCATCTATGCCGGCGTCAATGTCGGTGGAGCGCTCGGCGAATTCCAATCCTTCACGCCCGGTCCATCGACCGGCGACTTCGACGGCAACGGCGCGCTCGGCGGCTTCCAGATCGGCTACAACAAACAGTTCGGCTCGGTCGTCATCGGCGTCGAGGGCGATTTCCAGGGCGCGAATATCGATGGTGACGGCTCGACCGGAGGCGTTCCCACTTCAGCCAGCCTCGACTGGTTCTCGACGGCGCGCGGCCGTGTCGGCTATGCGTTCGACCGCACATTGATCTACGGCACCGCGGGTGGCGTCGCCGCCGGTCTCGAAACCACGGCGGGCGGCGTGTCCGACAATCAGACTGCCTGGGGCTGGACGGCCGGCGCCGGCGTCGAGCATTCGGTGACCGAGAACATCTCTCTGAAGGCCGAATATCTCTACCTCGACACCAAGGAAGAGACGTTCGATACCGCGCCCACTACCAACAATGAGTGGGACGGTCACGTCATGCGCTTCGGCGCCAATCTGAAATTCTGACCGTCACACGGTCGAATTACGGCGAAGGGGTGACGCCGGAAAAAACTGCCGTGCCTGAGTGTGACATGCAGGGCACGGCGAATAGGACAGGCAACGCGTTAGTAGTTGCATTGGCGCGGGGAGTTGCGGGGGACGCCGGGGGGCAGTCTTCCAAGGGGACCAGCGCAGCGTACAAGTAGGG
Organism: Rhizobiaceae bacterium CPCC 101076; assembly: GCA_003347645.1. Taxonomy (GTDB): domain Bacteria; phylum Pseudomonadota; class Alphaproteobacteria; order Rhizobiales; family Methylopilaceae; genus Flaviflagellibacter; species Flaviflagellibacter deserti. Next base: position 381,270 of record QDFX01000001.1, read on the forward strand.
GTTATCATTACATGTCTTTTAAGTTTGCCTCCTTCGCGGCCGGTGCCGCCATGCTTGCTTTTGCTCCGGCGGCCTTCGCGGCCGATATGCCGGTCGAGCAGCCCTACCAGGCGGTCGCGCCTGTCGTCGAACCCACTGCCTATAACTGGTCCGGCCTCTACGTCGGTGCCCATGGTGGTTTCGGCTGGGGTAGCTTCGACTCCGATACGGTCGGCGAGTTCGACGCTGACGGCGCCATCGCCGGCGGCCAGATCGGCTACAACTGGCAGTACGGCCAGTGGCTCGTCGGTCTCGAAGGCGATGCCTCGTGGACCGGCATCGAGGACGACGAGGCCTTCGTCGATTCGCAGTTGAACTGGCTGTCGACCATCCGTGGTCGCGTGGGTTGGACCTTCGATCGCGTCCTGTTCTACGGCACCGGTGGTGTTGCCTTCGGTGACGTCGACTACAACGACGGCATCGATGACGACTCCCAGACCCAGGTCGGCTGGGCCGCGGGCGCCGGCATCGAATTCGCCGTGACGGAGAACGTCTCTCTAAGGGCCGAATACCTGCACGTCGATCTCGGCGACGAGGACTTCGGCGCGACGCCGTCGAACGTCAGCTTCGACGCTGACATCGCTCGCGGCGGCATCAACTACCGCTTCTGATCGATATCGATCTCCCGATCGAAAGAAGGGCTCCGGCAGCGATGCCGGGGCCCTTTTCGTTATGGTTTATGCCTTCAACGCCTCGGTAACCGTCTGCTAACTCTATAAAAAGCAATTCATTCAGGTTACGCGTCGTTAAGCATTCGAAAAGCCCCCGATCCTTAAGGTCCGGAATGAACGGTCCCCGTCGGATCTGGAGCTTGGTAATGCGTAACATTCTCTTCGTCGCCACGGCGGTCGCCGGTGGTCTCATCGCCCAGGCGGCCTTCGCTGCCGACATGCCGTACTATGGTGCGGAAGGCGGCTATTCAGCGGCCCCGGCTCAGGACTGGAGCGGCCTCTATCTCGGCGGTCACATCGGTGCCGGCTTCGGCAGCGGCGACGATGTCGATCCGAGTGGCGTGCTCGGCGGTATCCAGGGTGGCGGCAACTGGCAGTACGGTCAGGTCGTCCTCGGTGCCGAAGGCGACTTCTCCGGCGCCGGCATCAGCGACGATTTCCTGAGCAACGACTTCGATGTGAACTGGCTCGCCACCGTGCGTGGCCGCATCGGCTGGGCGTTCGACCGCTTCATGGTCTATGGGACCGGCGGCTTCTCCTGGGCCAGCGCCGAATATAACGGCCCTGGTGGCGGTGACGACAACGTGCATGCTGGCTGGGCTGCGGGTGTGGGCGTGGAAGGCATGGTCTGGAACAACATCTCCGCCAAGGCCGAGTACCTTTATATGGGTCTCGGAGACGAAAACTACGCGCCGATCGGCGACGTCGATCTCGACATGCACACCTTCAAGCTTGGCGTGAACTACCACTTCTGAGTTGAGGGGCCGAGCCGGGCGGGGACCCTGGCCTCGGTACCAGAATCCCGGATCGCGCGGCGCGGTCCGGGATTTTTTATGCCGGTGCCCGCGTCTCGCCGAAGGACGGAACGGCGCGCTCGAATGCATCGACCCAGGCGGGCAGGGCGCTATAGCTCTTGCGCCAGTCGGGCGCGCGCAGATCGAGATAGCCGAGCGCGCAGGCGAGCGCGATCGCGCCGATGTCGGGCAGGACGGTGATCGTCGGCAACGGGCACTTTTCGAGACTCCCGAGGCCGCGGTCGACCTTGCCGGTCTGATGGTCGACCCATTTCGCCTCGTGCTTCTCGGGCGGCCTGAAACGGCCCTCGTAAACGCGAAGCAGAGCCGCATCCGAGATGCCGTCCGCGAGCGCCTGCAGTTTCAGCGCCTCGAAGCGAGCGGGAGCGGGCGGGAGGATGCGGTTCCCGCCGGCCATGTAATCGAGATATTCGACGATCACCCGGCTGTCGTAGAGCACGTCGCCGTCTTCGAGGATCAAAGTCGGGATCTTACCGAGCGGGTTCTGGCTCCGGATCGAGTCTTCCGGATTCAGCGTATCGGTGGCGACGATTTCAATTCTATCGCGCAACCCCAGGACAGATGCCGCGATCTTGACCTTGCGGCCGAACGGCGAAGCGGGGGAAGACCTCAGTACCAGCATCGAACTCTTTACCTCAGTCTTCCCCAACCGCTCATGCGCCTGCGAGGTTTACAGCTTTCGGGCCCTTGCCCTTTTTGTCCGGCTCGACGTCGAACACGATGCGCTGTCCCTCGTTCAGATTGTTGATCCCCGACGAGTGCAGGGCGCTGACATGGACGAAAACGTCCGGTCCGCCGCTGTCCGGCTTGATGAAGCCATAGCCCTTGTCGAAATTGAAGAATTTGACTGTGCCTTCTTGTGCCACTGCGTGTCCCCAGTCTTAGCGTTTCCATCGTGCGCGTCTGTGCGCGCATCGAATTCGTCTGGTAACTCTTCAGAGAAACGCTTGCAAGGCACCCCAATCGCTGGCCGCTCAGGGAATTTTCAGCTTTTGCGTGCAAGGTGATCCGGTCCGAGTTCGGACATCCTCGCGTATTTGAGGAGTGTGGGGTGGATTACGATCTGGATTCAGCTGTCAGGATCCTGCGCGAGTTGCACGCGCGGATGAAGGCTGCCGACAGCAAGGCCAGGCCGCCGGCCATGGCCGACCTGGAAATGTCGGGCCAGCGCACGGGCGCGGTTCGAGTGCTCGCCAGCAAATGGCTGAAGCGGCGCCGGAGCGCCGGCGGGCGAGGCTGATCCCCGAGCTGTCACGCAACTGACGTCATGGCTCTGGCAATCAGTCGGCATGGTCGACTGGGCGCCTTCGCAGGCCAAGACGTCTGGCGCGGTCCTTACGCGTCATTGGGCGGCGGCTCTCGCGGTGGCCGTCTATTTCGTCGTGATGATGTCCTACGGCGCGACGACGATCCTGCAATATCCGGACGAGCGTCATTACGCCTATGCCGCTGCCTATATGGTCGAGACCGGAGACTGGCTGATCCCGGTCACGCCGGAAGGGGAGGTCAGGCTCAAGAAGCCGATCCTGCCTTACTGGTTCGGCGCCGCCGGCTTCGAGCTCTTCGGCATCAATCCGTTCGGCTTCCGCTTTTTCTGGGTCCTCGGCGCGGCCGCGATCCTCGCGTTGACTTATGCGCTGGCGCTTGTCCTCGGCGCGCCCCGGCCGGCCGCGCTATTCGCCCTCGCGCTCACGGCAGGCAATCCGTTCTTCATTCGCGCCACCGTCAATTCCATTCCCGATATTCCGCTGACCGTCTTCCTGATGCTGGCCACACTTGGCTTCGTCAGGATTTTCACGTCAGACGGACAGGCCGTTCCGCGATGGGCTCCGTGGGCCGGCTGGATCGGTATCGCGCTCGCAGTGCAGGCCAAGGGCCTTCTGCCGGTGCTGCTCGTCGGCATCGTCCTCGTCCATGCGAGTTTCTTCGACCGCTCCAGGCTCAGGCATGTCCTGTCGCCGCTGCCGATCCTTGCCGCGCTGGCGATCGTGCTCTCGTGGTTCGCGCTGGTCGCATGGACCTATCCCAATGAGTTCACGCGCGAGTTCTTTGGCGATCAGGTCACCGAGAAGGTCTCCATCAGTCCGTGGAGATGGCTCATCGCCCTCGCGGGCTATTCGGGGGTTTGCATCGGCTCGTTCCTCGCCTTCTTCCCTTTCCTTGGCCTGCTGAGGCGGAGAGGGGAGCAATCGCGGCCTCGGCCAGTCGTCCTGATGCTGATGGTCTGGTCCCTTGCGGTGCCAGTCCTGTTCAGCTTCGCCGGCTTCGTCGATCCGCGTTATCTGATGCCGATCCTGCCCGTGATCGCGGTGCTCCTTGCACTCGGCCTGTCGGCGGTCGAGCCGGAACGCTTTGCCCGATATTCCAACAGGGGCATCATCGCCGTCGCGGCGGTGCTGACCCTCGTCGTTGCGCTCGGCATGGCGGTCGAGGCGCAACTGAGCTCGCTAGCGGGCGGGTTGCTTTTGGGTCTGTTTGGGCTCGCTCTGATCGCGGGCTATCTGCTGTCCGCATGCCGCCGCGCCGAAACCGTGCCTCACCTTCTGGCGATAGGCCCGCTTCTCCTCGTCATCCTGCTCTACCCGCCGCTTCGTCTGATCGCGCAGCCGGACCTCGGACGACCGATCGCGGAGCGTATCGCCTCGTCGGGGATCGCCGCCGACCGGGTATTCTTCATCGGCACCTATCTCGAAGCCATGACCACAAGGCTGCATCTGGGGAGGGCCGATCCATTCCGGCAGGTCGAGGAACTTCCCTCCGACCTCACATCACCCTGCCTCGTCGCCACGAGTGATCGCGCGCTGATTTCAGATCTCAGGATCCGTGGCTATCCGATTGATATAGTTAACGGACCGTGGCGTTGGCGCGGCCCGGACGAGTTCTTCTCCGCGCTCTTCTCGGGCACACTGGCGACCGCCTTGCCAGCGAACGCGGAGAAGGCGGCGATCGTTCGCTGCCCCTAATCCTCTCCCGCGATCTCGATCACCCGCCCGCGCGCATGGGAATCCAGCGCCAGCAGCCGCGCGAGTTCAGGCATCAGCACGCCGAGTTCTGCCCTCAGCGTCCAGGGTGGATTGACGATCGCAAGTCCGCTGCCGTTCAGTCGCCGCGCATCGTTAGGGCGCTGGATCATGAGTTCGGCGCCGAGGATCGATTTTATTCCAGTTTTTGAAAGGCCGCGCGTAAATGCTTCCGTATCAAGCGGATTCTTGATCGGATACCAGAGCGCGTATATCCCTGTCGGCCACTTTTTGTGAGCCGAAACGAGCGCTGCCGCCATGCGTTCGAGTTCGTGCGGCTGCTCGAAAGGCGGATCGATCAGCACGACTCCACGCCGCTCCTTCGGCGGCACATAGGCATTCAGCGCGGTCCAGCCGTCGGTGTCGACGACGCTCACCTGCTTGTCTCGCGAGAACAGCCGTCCGAGCGTCCTCACGTCCTCGGGATGGCGCTCGCATAGCGCGAGCCGGTCCTGTTCCCGAACGAGGTGCCGGACGAGGTCCGGCGAGCCGGGATAGAGTTTCAGGGCTCCATCAGGATTGAGTGCGCGCACCACGTCCAGCCATGGAGCGACGACAGCGGAGACGGCCGGGGGCAGGGCGGCGTTCCAGACGCGGCCGACGCCGTCCTTCCATTCACCCGTTCGCTCGGCATCGCCGCCGATCAGGTCGTAGCGCCCGCTGCCCGCATGGGTGTCGATATAGCGGAACGCCGAGTCCTTGTTCTTCAGATGTACGATCAGCCGCGCCAGAAGAACGTGCTTCAGCACGTCGGCGAAGTTCCCCGCATGGTAACTATGTCGGTAATTCATGCCGCGTCCGAGGCTGCTTTTTCTTGTTCGGCCGGAGCTCTCAATCTAGGAGTTGCGCGCGGTAACGAACGCTTAACCCTGTGAGGCGGGGTTGGCGACTGGAAACGGCCCATGTTCCGGATTCTGGCGATCGTTCTTCTCGCTTACGTGTTTCTGTACCCGCGTTTCGCCAATACCGGGCCTATTTCGGTGATCGATACGCGCTCCGAGCAATTGCAGCGTATCGGTGGCTTCGATCCGTTGTCGGATGCCGTCGCGGCGCTGACGCGAAGCGTCCGGTCGATCGCTCCGCTCGACGTCGTCGCTCGCGAACTGAGGGAAGCTGTCGACGGCTAAGCCGAAGAGGCTCAGTCACCCGGCGTCTGGGTTAATAGGCAGTGCCGGGTTGCGCCATCTTGCAGGCCGGCGAGTAGGCGAGATTGCGGTCGAGGCCGATCACGCAGAATTCTACCCCCCAGGTCACGCCCAGCGTGCCGGTCTCATAGCCGATCGAATAGTAGACGTCCCGCTCGACATGGTCGGAGACGATCGTACGCGAACGGCAGAACCGGCGTTCGACGAATTCGACGCCCCATGGGCGATAACCGAGCTCACTTGTCTGCGAGAAGCCGATCAGCTTCAGGTTCGAATTCCAGTAGGTGCTTTCCTTGTCCTGGAACGAGTCGGCGACTTCATGCAGAACGCGCGGGTTATCGCATGCCGGGACGCGTGAGATATCGACCGTAGCCGTTTGGGCGCGCTCCGGCCAGTCGGCCGCCTGTGCGCCTGCCGCGCCGAGCACCGCCGCACCGATTGTGAACAACGCCGCGAACCAAGCCCGTGTCATTTGGCTTTCACTCCAAGCACCGATGGCTGCGGACGATGCGGCCGGGGAGAAACCGGGTCAAGCGCCGAGAGCGGGGTTTGGCAGGGTTCTCCCGGATGATAGCGTTCGCGCCACACTGGGCCGGGATCTGAATGGCCCTGGAAGGGAATTGAATGGAGCGGTTTGAAACGGCGCGCGACGCCGCGCTGTCATTGCGGCCCGATCGGCCGGTCTACGGGTTTCGGCCGAGCGTGCTGAAAGCGGATGCCAGGGAGTTCATGGCCGGCTTTCGTGGCACCACCGCCTATGCGGTCAAGACGAACGACGCTCCCGTCATCCTGAGCGCGCTCTCCGAAATCGGCGTCTCGGCCTTCGACGTCGCCAGCCCCGCCGAATTCGAGGCGGCGCGCACCGCCAATCCTCAGTCCGATCTCTATTACATGCACCCGGTGAAGGCGCAGTCCGACATCCGGCTCGCGCTCGAGACCTATGGCATCCGTCGGCTCGCGGTGGACCATGAGGACGAGATCGCGAAAATCCTGCGCATCGTCCGCGCGCTCGATCTCGATCCGGCCGACATCACCTTGTTCGTCCGCCTCGCTACCAAGGGTCACGCGGCCTATGAGCTTTCGAAGAAGTTCGGCGCCGCCCCGAAGCACGCGGTCGAGCTTGTCGAACGCATCGACCGTATCGGCTTCCGCGTCGGCCTGACCTTCCATGTCGGCAGCCAGATCGAGGACCTGACGACCTATGAGCGCGCTCTCGCGACAGCCGCCTGGGTTCGCTCGCGCGTCGATGCCGAGATCGCGGCGCTCGACATCGGCGGCGGCTTCCCGGCCCGCTATGGCCACGATCCCAAGCGCCGCGCTCCCCCGCCGATGCCGGCGATCGGAGACCTTCTCGGCAACATCCATTCCGAGATCGAGGAATGGGGACTCGACGACCTCCCGCTGATCGCCGAGCCGGGCAGGGTGATCGTTGCCCGCTCGCTCTCGGTCATCACCCGCGTCCTGCTCAAGAAGGGGCAGCGCGTCTATATCAACGACGGCATCTGGTCGTCGCTTTCCGACGCCTGGACCGGCAAGATCACGCTTCCCGCGCGGCTGATCCCGGATCCGGCCCGCCGCGCCAAGCGCTCGACTTCGGAAAAACTCGTTCCGTTCAAGGTGTGCGGTGCGACATGCGACAGCGTCGACATCCTCTCGCGCCCTTTCTGGTTGCCGGAGAATGTCGATACCGGCGACTGGATCGAGATCGGCCACATTGGCGCCTATTCCCTGTCGCTGCGCACCCGCTTCAACGGCTTCTATCCGGACACTTTCGTCGAAATCGCGACTCCTTATGAGGACGAGGAATCTGGCGTCGAGGGTTTCGCGACGATGGAGCCGAGAGGCGGGATGCTCTCTGCGGGGGAGTGAGAGGCTTTCCCTCTCCCGAGCCAAGTCGGATTTATCCGACTTGGCCACTTTTCATCCAAACTCGGGAACACGCGAGTTTGGTCGGGAGAGGTCGACTCGCGCAGCGAGCGGGTGAGGGCGACAACAAGCATCGTGCTTGCCCTCACCCCGATGCGTTGACACGCACTCGACCCTCTCCCGCTGCGCAGGAGAGGGTTACGGCAACCGGATCACATAGATCTTCCTTGTCGTCTCCACGACCTCCCAGGTCCCCGTGAACCCCGGCCGGATCACCAGGCTGTCGCCGGGTCCGAGACGAACCGCCTCGCCATCGTCCGACGACACGATCGACAGGCCGCTTTCGATGCGGAAAAATTCCCATTCTGCATAGGCGATCCGCCATGTGCCTGGCGTTGCTTCCCAAACCCCCGCGAACGTCTTTCCGTCATCGCTCTCCTCGACGTTCCAGGTTCGCGTGCGCGGCTGTCCGTTGAGGAATTCGATCAGGCTCCGGAGCGCCTTCTTCCGGGATAATATTACTGATGTCGAAGCTTGAGATTAACCCTGCCATTAATATTTTCCTAACCTGATTATAGCCTCAAATCCCCTCTGGGAGACGTATCGTCGCGGACGCATTTACTATGAAGCGCGTTCCATGTGCCTCATTTCCGCCCCATCTAGCCTGCACTTGGCTCCTCGTTGGGTAATGGGGGATCCAGGAGGGGGTATCCTAAGTATGAATCTTGTGCGTCTTGCCGCGGCTGCTGCCGCGACGTTTGTTATGGCTGCGGCTGCTGTTCCCGCCGAAGCCAAGTCCTTCTCCGGCACCGCGTCCTGGTACCAGCATGGCGCTCGTACGGCTTCCGGTGCCCGCTTCAATCCCGACGGTTACACGGCCGCGCATCGCAGCCTTCCGTTCGGCACGAAGCTGAAGGTCACCAATCGCCGCAACGGTAAGACGGTCAGCGTGACGGTCAATGACCGTGGCCCGTTCACCGGCGGTCGCGTCCTCGACGTGTCCCGTGGCGCCGCGCGTGCTCTTGGCATGGTGGGTTCCGGCACTGCGCCGGTCTCGGTCCAGCTCGCGTCGAACTGAGTTTGCCGGGGCCCACCCGCAGGTGGGTCTCTCGCGGGGCGGGGGGATTTGGTTTGGCGTTTCCTCCGCCCGCTCGCCTTCCCGGAACAAGTGTCCGGACGGGGTGTTGATCGGTAGATGTCCTTTTCGAAAGGAGCCCGATCATGACCAACAAACCGCCTCCCATTCCAGCAGAACAACGCGGCAAGGGTCCGGCCCGTCCGAAAACGGCCGAAGATCCGAAAACCCGTCAGATGCGGCAGATGGACAAGGAAAGCCCGGAAGATCGCGGGCAGGCCGAGAACACGCGCATCAACACCACCCATCAGGGTCTTCAGCAGGATCGATAGTCATGCCAACCAAGCACAAGGACGCCTTGCGCTGGGGCGGACCCGGCGCCAGCCACGAAGACCGTACCAAGCCGATGCCGGAAAAGCCGGTCGGTAGTCGCGACAAGCCGGACCATCTCGATAATCGTAGCGCGGTGTCGGGAGGCGGCGGCGAGCGCGACAAGCATCATAGCCGCGACCCCGAGATGAAGGGCGACCGCAAAGGCTATTGAGCACGTGGAACCGTGCAAAATTGCACGCGAAAACGTGTGTTCATGAAATGAATGCGATCTGGCGTTGTCTCCGGGGATCGCTGATGCTGCGCGGCGTCAGCACCCTTGGAGACTCAGACCCATGGCCTTGTCCCGTTCGTCGTCGAGCCCCATCGAGCGTCCCTTCGATAAAGCGTCGGGCTATGCCCCGATCATGCTCAGCATCCTGCGCATCATGACCGGCCTGCTCCTGCTTCAGCACGGCCTGCAGAAATTCGTCGGCTTCCCGGCTCCTCGGCCCAGCGGCAATGTGGAGTTGTTCTCGCTGATGGGCCTCGCCGCCGTCATCGAGACCTTCGGCGGCATCTTGATCATCATCGGCCTGTTCACCCGGCCGGTGGCGTTCATCTGCGCCGGCTTCACCGCGGTCGCCTATTTCATGGCGCACGCCCCGCAGAATTTCTACCCGATCATCAACCAGGGCGAGCTCGCGGTCCTGTACTGCTTCGTCTTCCTCTATTTGATGCTCGCCGGCCCCGGCCCGTGGAGCATGGACGCCCGGCGCTAGAGCTCGCTGCAGTTCTCGCCGACATAGGTCCGGAAATAGGCTGTCGACCCCGAAAGGGGCGGCAGCCTTTGTTCGCGCTGGTCCTCACGCAGGCAACGGCCGTAAAGGTCCTTGGCACGGAACAGAACGTTGAGATGGACGCGCATCGCCGAGCATCGCTCGGCTTTCGCCGCATTGTTCAGCGCGTCGACCCTGCGTTCGGTCGCCTGAAGCTCGGCGTCGAGCTTGCGGATATTGGCGTGGCAGAGCACCGATTCAGGCGCCTGGGCATGCGCCGTTCCGCATATGGCCAGCAGGCCGGATGCGAGCGCGAGCGTCGCGAACGGATTATTTCTTGAACGGGGACTTCCAGCCGATGTCCAGATCATCGTCGTCGTCCTTGTCTTCATCGTGCTTCACGTCCTTGAACAGCGCCGGCGCATGGACTTCCGGCTCGTGGAACGAGGCCTTGAATTTCTCGAAGCCGAGTTCGAAATCGCTCTTCTCCTCGTCCGCATGGGCGATGGCCAGCGGAGCGGCGGCGATGAGCGCGCCGAGGGCTGCAAGGCGTAAAGACTGACGGATCATTGATTGTCCTCCACATCCGGAGAGAACCAAGATTCATGCCGAATTTGCATTCTGCAATAGGGCAAAGTTTTGACGAGCAGTCTCGCGCAATGCGACCTTTGATCGGTGGTCCGGCGTGCCTGTCTGTGGTCAGTTGCCAGCCATGGCCTGTTCGGGGATTCGAGTGTGAGCGTGCCCGCGCGGGGGCGCCTGTTGAGCGTCGATTTCTGGCGAGGGCTCGCGCTCGTCACGATCTTCGTCAACCACATCCCCGGCAATGCGTTCGAACACCTGACGCACCGCAATTTCGGTTTCTCGGATGCCACCGAGATCTTCGTCATGCTCGCGGGAGTCGCGGCCGCTCTGGCCTACCTGCCGCAATTCGCTGAACGCCGAAGCCTGCCGACCAGTTTCCGTATCGTCCGCCGCGCCTTCGATCTCTACATGGCGCATATCGTCCTGATCGTCTGCTGCGGCGCGATCATCGCCTATGCGGTCACGGCGACGGGCGACACCCGCTTCTTCGAGGCCCTGCACCTCGACATCCTGATCAACGACACGGTGCCCGGGCTGATCGGCCTGGCGACGCTCGGCCTCCAGCCGGCCTATCTCAACATCCTGCCGCTCTACATCATGCTGCTGCTGATGGCGCCGTTCCTGCTGCTCCTCGCTCGCATCCGGGTCGGTCTCGCCCTCGCGGTCTCCGCCGGCCTCTATGTCACCGCGCAATTGCTGTGGCTGAACCTGCCTACCTTTCCCTCGGAGGGCTGGTGGTTCCTCAATCCGCTCTGCTGGCAATTGCTGTTCGCGATCGGCGTCGCGATCGGCGCGATGATCCTGCGCGGCGAGCGGCCGGTGCGGTCGCCCGTTCTGTTCTGGATTGCCGTCGCCTATCTGGCGGTCTCGGCGGTCTGGATCGTCAGCGGCTTCTATCCGTCGTGGGATATCGCGCCCGTGCCGCGTTTTCTCTGGGATTTCGACAAGACCAATTTGTTCCTGCCGCGCCTCCTTCATGTGCTCGCGCTGGTCTACGTGGTCACTTATCTGCCGGTCGAAGCCTGGCTGAGGCGGCAGGCCTGGATCGCGCCGCTGGTAGCGCTCGGCAGGCACTCGCTGCCCGTCTTCTGCCTGGGAACGGTGATCGCGCTGGCGGGGCAGGTGATCCGCGCCGTGACGGGCGGAATTTTTCCCGTTGATGTAGTTCTCATTGGCGGTGGTATCATCGCCCAGTTCATTCTTGCAGGTGTGCTCGAATGGTATCGAACGGAAACCGCGTCCGCCGCCTCGTTGCGGCCGGCGCGGCGCTGATCGCGGCAATTATTGTCCCGGCCATGAGCTGGGCGGATGCGGGCGTTCCCGCACGCTGCGCTGTGCCCGATGCCTATCTCAAATTCTCCGCCGATCTCGACCGCACCGAAGGTCTTCTCGACCGCAAGCGCCCGGTCCGCGTCCTCGTCCTCGGCCCCGCTCTGAGCGCCGAGGGGCAGGATCGCCGTTCGCTCGAAATAGCGCTCGAGCAGAAGCTCGCCGGCAGCCAGTTCGAAATCACCGAAGCCATGTCGGCCGGCCTCGCCGAGGATGATTTCGAGCGCCTGCGCACCGCCGTCGCCGAGACCTCGCCGGATCTCGTCATCTGGCAGGTCGGCGTCCGTGACGCGATGGCGTCGAGCGACGTCGCCGATTTCGAGGCGGTCCTCGATCAGGCGAGTGCCTGGATGAACGCGCGCGGCCCGGACCTCGTCCTCGTCGATCCACCCTTCGTGCCGCATGTCGCGCACGAGAGGATCTACACGCCCTATGTCGGAGAGATCGGAGAGGTGTCGCGCACGGAAGGCGTGCCGGTCATCCGGCGCTACGCGGCGATGCAATATCTCAGCATGCAGGATCAGGCGAAGCGGCTGCCCGTGATGTCCGGAGCGCTGCCGCGCTCGCCCTGCGTCACGGAATTCATGGCAGAGGCGATCGTCCGCGCCGTCCGCTGAAGCGAAACCGGCCGGACGATCCGGCCGGTCTCGTTGACGGACTTAGTCCCTGTCGGAACTGGTGATCATGAAGGCCTGATCGAGTTGCAGGTCTTCGGTCGAGCCGTCCGGAGCCTGGGCCTCGTCGACTTCCCAATAGCCGTCGTCATCCCATTCAATATCGCCCCAGGCGGTGAAGCCCTGGGATTGGAGCACGTCGGCAATGATCTGCCGTTCTTCGGGCGAAGGATCGCGGTCGGCCAGCGCGGCCGTCAGGGGCAGGGCGGCGAACGCACCGGCGATGGCGGCGAGGCGGAGGATCTTCTGCATTGTCTTCTCCCTTGCTGAAAGGTTTTAACAGCAGCGGGAATATGGGGCGGAAGAATGGTCCGGCCACCCCAGCGGGCTATTTTGGCGCGGTTCCGTCGGCCGGAGCGGCATCGTCCGCAGGCGGCGCCTCCTCCGGCATTTCCTCACCGGGATAGAAGACCGACCATTGCACGACGGTCGGATTCACCGCTTTCATGTCGGGGCTGTCGGAGGGGAATTCGCCGTCGCCCGAAACCTTGCTGCGGACAGGCTCCGGCGTCTTGTCATCCGGCAGGAAGCTCGCGCCGAGCAGGCATTCGCCCGGCTGGTGGACGAGCTTGCCGTCCTTGGCGTCGATGATCGCGCCGCCGAGATCCCAGTCGAAGCCGGTCATCACGAACGGGCCGCCATTGATCTTCTCGACGTCGGCGAGCGTCGCACCGTTCTTCATTCCGGCCTCCGAGACCCATTGCGAATCGCCTGGAACGTCGACGGCGGCGAGGCCGGTCTTGGTCTCGTCGTCGAGCCAGGTGAATTCAAGCCGCTTCGTAGGATCCTTGGCGTAGACGACCGTCACCTCGCCAGTTTCGCCTTCGACGCCGTCATAGGCCTCGGTGGTCACGTTGTCCGCGCCGAACGTGTCCTGCAGCAGCTTGAAGCTCGAATCCTTGCCGAAAGGGCCGGAGCAGCGGATGACATTGTCGGTCGGCGCCTGGGCCAGGGCAGGGCCGGCGACCATCAGGCCAAGGGCGAGAAGCGGAATGGTCCTGATGGTCATGTGTCAACGTCCCCTGCTGCGCGTTCCCGGCCGCCCTGCGCTGGAGCGGCCACCCTTCGGCACTCGCCGTATCTCTACCGTATCGTCTTGCGCCTCGGATGACAGACCTTCGATCAAGGCCTTGGGAGCCGCTAGAGGCAGGTCGCGATTGTGTGGTCCCATTTCCTTGAGCGTCGGCTTGTGGACGCGCGAGCGCGGCTGCTTCTCGCCGAACTTTCCGGCCTTCTCCTCCACGTCGGACTGCCGCGTCAACGCATCGTCGGCGACCAGCAATTCGGTCTCGCGGAGCCGCTTGAGTTCGTCGCGCAACCGCGCCGCCTCCTCGAATTCGAGGTTCGCGGCGGCTTCGCGCATCCGCTTCTCCAGATCGGCGAGCGTCGCCTGGAAATTGTGGCCGACCATCGCGCCGTCTTTGATCAGCCCGGTGTCGACGCGGACGTGATCCTTCTCGTAGACGCTGTCGAGAATGTCGGCGATGCGCGCCTTCACACTCTGCGGCGTGATGCCGTGCTCGGCGTTATAGGCAAGCTGCTTCTCGCGGCGGCGTCCGGTCTCCGCCATCGCCCGCTCCATCGAGCCAGTGACATGGTCGGCGTAGAGGATCACGCGGCCGTCGACGTTACGCGCCGCGCGGCCGATCGTCTGGACGAGCGACGTCTCGGAGCGGAGGAAGCCTTCCTTGTCGGCATCGAGGATCGCGACCAGCGCGCATTCCGGGATGTCGAGGCCCTCGCGCAGCAGGTTGATGCCGACCAGCACGTCGAACGCGCCGAGGCGGAGGTCGCGGATGATTTCGATGCGCTCGATCGTGTCGATGTCCGAATGCATGTAGCGGACCCGGACGCCGGCTTCGTGCAGGTATTCGGTCAGGTCCTCGGCCATGCGCTTGGTCAACACCGTGACGAGCGAGCGGTATCCCTTCAGCGCCGTCTCGCGGATTTCGCCGAGCACATCGTCGACCTGGCTACGGGCAGGGCGCACCTCGACCGGCGGGTCGATCAGGCCGGTCGGACGGATCACCTGTTCGGAGAACACGCCGCCGGTCTGCTCCATCTCCCATTTGCCGGGCGTCGCCGAGACGTGGACGGTCTGCGGCCGCATCGCGTCCCATTCCTCGAACCGCATCGGCCGGTTGTCCATGCACGACGGCAGGCGGAATCCGTATTCGGCCAGCGTCGCCTTGCGCCGGAAATCGCCGCGATACATGCCGCCGATCTGGGGGATCGTGACATGGCTTTCGTCGACGAAGACAAGCGCGTTGTCCGGCAGATATTCGAACAGGGTAGGCGGCGGCTCGCCCGGTTTGCGGCCGGTCAGCCAGCGCGAATAGTTCTCGATGCCGGCGCAGGAGCCGGTCGCTTCCATCATCTCCAGATCGAAGGTCGTGCGCTGCTCGAGCCTCTGCGCTTCGAGCAGGCGGCCCATCTTGTTCAGCTCGTCGAGCCGCATCCGCAGCTCGTCCTTGATGCCCTTGATCGACTGCAGAAGCGTCGGCCGCGGCGTGACGTAATGCGAGTTCGAGTAGATCTTGACGAAAGCGAGATCGCTCGTCTTGTGGCCCGTCAGCGGGTCGAATTCCTGAATGCTTTCAATCTCGTCGCCGAAAAGGCTGATACGCCACGCACGGTCCTCGTAGTGCGCCGGGAACACCTCGACGGTGTCGCCGCGCACCCGGAACGTGCCGCGCACGAAATTGGCGTCCGAGCGCTTGTAGTGCGTGGCCACGAGGTCGGCCATCAGCTGCCGCTGGTCGATCCGCTCGCCGACCTTCAGGCCGAACGTCATCGCGGTATAGGTCTCGACCGAGCCGATACCGTAGATGCAGGACACCGAGGCGACGATGATGACGTCGTCGCGTTCGAGCAGAGCGCGCGTCGCCGAATGGCGCATGCGGTCGATCTGCTCGTTGATCGACGAATCCTTCTCGATATAGGTGTCCGTCCGGGGCACGTAGGCCTCCGGCTGGTAGTAGTCGTAGTACGAGACGAAATACTCGACCGAATTGTTCGGGAAGAAGCTCTTGAACTCGCCGTAGAGCTGCGCCGCGAGCGTCTTGTTCGGCGCGAGGATCAGGGCCGGACGCTGCGTCTCCGCGATCACTTTGGCCATGGTGAAGGTCTTGCCCGAGCCGGTGACGCCGAGCAGAACCTGGTCGCGTTCCTGCTCCTTCACGCCCTCGACGAGTTCGGCAATGGCCGTTGGCTGATCGCCGGCCGCCTCGAAATCGGAAGCGATGTCGAATCGGATGCCGCCTTCCCATTTCTCGGGGCGGGCAGGGCGGTGCGGCGTCCATGGCTTGCCTTTGAGTTCGGGCCGGCCGTTCTGGATCAGGTCCTCGAGCGCCGCGACGGTCGCCGAAACGCCTCCCACGCCGCCATCCGACAGAGCCGGCTTCGAAAACGGGCTTGGAAAGGCCGAGGAGACATCGGCCTTGGTCGGCGCGTCACTCTCGTTCGCGGCGTCCCAGCGCCGGTCGCGCGGTGTGGCTTCCGGCGTCGCATTGCGCTTGGTGCGGGTCGAGACCTTCTTCGCAGCCTTTGCCTGGGCCTCCTCGGCGGCCTTCGAGCCCCGGCCAAGCGCGTTCAGCAGTTCGGGATCGCCGATCAGGTTGGAGAAATCGAAATCGGCCGGCTCACCGGCGTCATAGGAGGCCTGGGGCTTTTCGGAAAACCCGGTCGATTGTCTTGGTTTGCGGGGCATCGTCAGAATATGGTCGCGTTCGTGGCGGATTGGGAGAGGGCGTCGCCATTCAGAACGACGCAAATCACAATCGCGGGCGGGGAGAACTGCGTATGAGCCTGTTTCGTCGGATGGGCCTGCTCATGCTGGCCGCGAACCTATCGTCTCCAGCCTTCGCCCAGAACGCCTGCGTTCCCCGCGACACCCCGGATATCGGCGTCGACAACAGCAAGTCCGATCCGCTCAACCGCTGGTGCGCGGAGGAGGGGAAATGCGGCTTCATTAACGCCCAGGGCAAATGGGTCATCCCGCCGAAATACGAGGATGCCGTCGCGTCCGAAGGCTTCCTCGCGGCCGCTCAGGACGGCGTCTGGGGCTTCCTGAACGATAAGGGCGATTGGATCGCCCAGCCGGCCTACGACATCGACCCGGACGACCCGCCTTTTGCAGAGGGAATGGCAGCGGTCATGGCCGGCGAGAAATGGGGCTATGTCGATCGGACCGGCAAGCTTGCAATCGAGGCCAGGTTCGACGAGGCGCAGATCTTCAGCGAGGGCCTCGCCGCGGTGATGGTCGGTGAGAAGCGCTTCTACATCGACAAGACCGGCGCCACCGCCGTCGAGCCGAAGGAGGCGTTCGATTATCTCGACTGGTTCTCCGAAGGCGTCGCCGTCGTCACCAAGGACGGAAAATACGGCCTCATCGACAAGACGGGCGCGGTCCTCATCGAGCCGAAATTCGGCTGGCTCGGCGCTTCCGCCGGTGGCCTCCTGGTTGCCCAGCAGGGCGAGAAATACGGGGTCGTCGACAAGACCGGCACCTGGCTGGTGAAGCCGATCTACGAATCGATCGACGGCTTCTCACAGGGCGTCGCCCCGGCCCAGCTCGGAAAATGGGGCTTCATCGACAGCTGCGGAAAATGGGTCGTCCAGGCCGAGTATGATGAGGAGACGAACTTCGACGGCGGCCCGGCCACCGTCCAGAAGAACGGCAAATGGGGGCTGATCGACAAGAGCGGCAAGGAAATCCTCAAGCCGCAATTCGCCCGCATCAACGGCGAGAACGGCTGGATCGACGGCGTCATGCCGTTCGCCAGGGAAGAGGACGGGCCGGAAGGCCTGATCGACAAGACCGGCAAGGTCGTCGTCGACGCCCAGTACGACAGCGTGCTGCCGCTCGGCGGCGGGCTGATCTGGGTCTACCAGGGCGAGGACGAGAAGCTGCTGAAGCTGGATGGCAGCGAGATCGCGATCGAGCAGGCGCCGCAGTAAACAATCACGCCCGTCATCCTCCGGCTTGACCGGAGGATTCATGCCTTGGGGCGGGCGCCCAATGGGTCCTCCGGTCAAGCCGGAGGACGACGCCGATGGCATTTCCACCGCTTTCCCGCGTTCATCGTCGGACAGACCGCCTCGCCTGATTGACGAAGCCGGGCGCCTCCCGTTCGATCTCAATTGGGGACTCAGAAGGGGATCGAAAACATGGCCGACACGACGGGGAGCCGCTCCGGGGGAGCGTTCGAGCGCTATTTCGCCCTGGCGGCAAACGGGACCACGGTCCGGACCGAGGTGATCGCGGGTATCACCACCTTCCTGACCATGGCCTACATCATCTTCGTCAATCCCAACATCCTCTCGGCTTCGGGCATGCCGAAGGAGGCCGTCTTCGTCGCGACCTGCGTCGCCGCGGCGGTCGCTACCCTGATCATGGGCCTCTATGCCAAATATCCGATCGCGCTCGCGCCGGGTATGGGCCTCAACGCCTTCTTTGCCTTCTACGTCGTCGGCGCGCTCGGCTTCTCCTGGCAGCAGGCTTTGGCCTGCGTGTTCATCTCGGGCATCCTGGCGCTGATCATTTCCATCCTGCCGATCCGCGCTTGGCTGATCAACGCAATCCCACACAGCCTGAAGATGGCGACATCGGCCGGCATAGGCTTCTTCCTCGCCATCATCGCGCTTCAGGGCGCAGGTCTCGTCGTCGACAGCCCGGCGACGCTGGTCACCCATGGCAAGATCCTCAGCGCGGCGCCGCTCCTCGCGCTGCTCGGCTTCGTCATCATCGCCGCGCTGAACCAGCTCAAGATCATCGGCTCCACCATCATCGGCATCCTCGCCGTGACGATCATCGGCATCCCACTCGGCGTCGCCTCGCTCGGTGCGGTCTTCGCCGTCCCGCCGAACCCGATGTCGACCTTCCTCGCGCTCGATTTCTCCCGCGCGGCCGAAGGCACGTTCTGGATCGTCGCGCTGACCATGTTCTTCGTCGACTTCTTCGACACCGCCGGCACGCTCGTCGGCGTCACCCATCGCGCCGGACTTCTCGACGAGGAGGGCAAGCTGCCCCGCCTGCGCGAGGCGCTCATCGCCGACTCCTCGGCCACCACGATCGGCGCGCTGATCGGCACGTCGAACACGACCAGCTACATCGAATCCGCCGCGGGCGTCGCCGCCGGCGGCCGCACCGGTCTCGCATCCGTCGTCACCGCGATCTGCTTCCTGCTTGCGCTGTTCCTCGCGCCGCTCGCGGGTACTATCCCGGTCTATGCGACGGCCGCCGCGCTTCTGTTCGTCGCGGTGGTGATGTCCCGGGCCCTCGCCGAGGTTGATTGGGACGACCTCACCGAGGCCGCGCCGGCCGCCATAACCGCGATCGCGATGCCGCTGACCTATTCCATCGCCATGGGCCTGGGCCTCGGCTTCATCACCTATGCGATCATCAAGCTGCTGACCGGCCGGCTGCAGGACCTCACGCCGCCGGTCATCCTGCTCGCCGTCGTCTTCGCGATCATGCTGCCGATGCTCTGATCGCAATGTCGGTGCTGTCTTCGCCTGCCTTTGCCCCGATCCTGATGCTCGTGCTGTCCAACGTCTTCATGACGTTCGCCTGGTACGGCCATCTCAGGTTCTCGTCGTCACCGCTCTGGATCGCGGTCATGGCGAGTTGGAGCATTGCCTTCTTCGAGTACTGGTTGGCGGTTCCGGCCAATCGCATCGGCCACGCGGTCTATTCGGCTGCCCAGCTCAAGACGATGCAGGAAGTTGTCACCCTGATCGTCTTCGCCGGCTTCTCGGTGCTTTACCTGAAGGAGCCGCTCGGCTGGAACCACGCGCTCGGGTTCGCGCTCATCGCTGGCGGCGCGGCCATGATCTTCCACAAATTCTGAAGCTTACAGGCCGCGGATGACCGTCGAGATCGCGAGCACTGCCCAGGCCGCGAACATCACCACGAATTCGTGGCCGTCGACGATCGGGATCGACGTCACGAGCGCGAGAACCGCGAGCACGGCGAGGACCGCTGAGATCAGAAACATGATTGCGGATGGCTTGCCGACGCGCATGCGATTCCCCCAAATGACGCAGGCCTAACCTCTCGTGCCGTCAGTGGTATGACAAGCGGCGTTAGTTCCCGGGGCTCAATCGCAGCAGCTTTCCGTTGGATGAATCGGTCAGCACATAGAGAGCGCCGTCGGGACCTTGGCACACGTCGCGGATGCGCTCGCCGAGGTCGGACAGCAGCCGTTCGTCCTTGCCGGGTTTGCCGTCCGTGATGTCGACCCGGACCAGTTCCTCGCTCTTCAGCGCGCCGATGAAGAGATCGCCCTTCCATTCCGGGAAGAGGTCGCCCGTATAGAAGGCCATCCCGGAGGGCGCGAAGCTCGGATCCCAATATTTCGCAGGCTGCTCCATCCCGGCTTTCGCGGTGCCTTCGCCGATCTTGCTGCCGTCGTAGTTCACGCCGTAGCTGATCACCGGCCAGCCATAATTCTTGCCGGGTTCTGGGATGTTGATCTCATCGCCGCCGCGCGCGCCATGCTCGACGATCCAGAGCTTGCCGGTCTCCGGATTGATCGCCGCACTCTGCGGGTTGCGATGGCCATACGAGTAGATTTCCGGCCGGGCGCCTTCGCGGTCAACGAATGGATTGTCCTTCGGCACGCTGCCGTCGGCATTGATCCGGACGACCTTGCCGAGCAGCCCGTCGAGCCTTTGCGCCTGTTCGCGATAGTCCGAGCGCTCGCCGAGGGTGACGAACAGGGTGCCATCCGGTGCGAAGACGAGCCGGGAGCCGAAGTGGTTCGATCCAGGCAGCTTCGGAACCTGCCGGAAGATCACCTGCGGATGTTCCAGCCGCGCTCCGTCGTCGGACAGCCGTGCCTTGGAGACGGCCGTTCCCGTCCCTCTGTCTCCTGCTTCCGAATAGGAGAGATAGATGAAGCGGTTCTGGGCGAAGGCCGGGTCCAGCGCGACATCGAGCAAGCCGCCCTGTCCCCGCGCGTAAACCTTCGGCGCTCCGCTCACCTCGACGCGTTTCCCATCGGCGCTGATCAGGACCAGTCCGCCGGAGCGCTCGGTCACCAGCATCCGCCGATCCGGCAGGAAAACCACGCCCCAGGGGTGGTCGAGCCCGCTCACCACCGTGTCGATCTTGAGCTTCGTATCGGCGGATGCGGGGAGGGCGATGATTGCGAAGGAAAGAGCGAGAGCGGTGAGCGGCAGCTTGAACGTCATATCGGTCTCCTCCTGGGTGCCAGATAGGGTCCAAGGCGACCGGCGCAACTGGTAATTTTACGCCGGTCGGGCCAGGCATTTTTTGCCGGATGCGGAGAGTTTTGCCGCCGGATCGCGTCCGTCGCTCCATCTAAGTCATTGATTTATCAGCGGCGGCACGCTGGCCTCCGCCTTGCAACGTCTCTGGCAGGCAATTCATCCGGCGCGCAGTTCGTGCCGGTGTCGGGAGACGAAGCATGGGTATCTTCGGGGCAATGACGACAGCCGTCTCGGGGCTGCGGGCGCAATCCTTCGCGCTGGAAAACATTTCGGGCAACATCGCGAACTCGCAGACCACGGCCTACAAGCGCAACGAGACGAGCTTCACCGATCTGGTGTCGGACGCTCTCCCGGCCAATCAGGTTTCCGGGTCGGTCAATGCCAAGAGCCGCGCGACGAACGATGTGCGCGGCGACATCCAGACCGCGAGCAGCCCGACCTATATCGCGATGAACGGCGATGGCTATTTCGTCGTTGCGAAGTCCACCTCGATGGTCGACGGCGATCCGGTGTTCAGCGGCACCGATCTCTATACCCGTCGCGGCGATTTCGAGATCAACAAAGACGGCTTCCTCGTCAATGGCGCCGGCTACTACCTGAAAATGCTTCCCGTCGACCGGTCCACGGGCAACGTCGTCGGTAGTGTTCCGCAGGTCATGCAACTCGGCGATGACATTCTGCCCGCCCGCGCCACGACCCTGATCGAATATACCGGCAACCTTCCGCTCGCTCCGAAGAACGACAACTGGAACGCCGATAAGGATACCCCCGGTAGCGAGCTTCTGAATCCGGCAAACTTCACGACTGATCCGCGCGCGGTCGGCACGGCGCGGGTCCCGTTCAACGTTCCCGCGGGTACTGCGCTTACCACCCCGGCTGACATAACGGCGACCGACGTCAACGTCGGCGATACCCTCACGCTCGGCGTCGGCGGTTCCTCGGAAACCTTTACCTTCACCGCGGGCATGTCGCTGCAGGACCTCGTGGATGCGATCAATGATCCGGCGAACAGCGACGTCGCCGGCAAGGTGCAAGCATCGATAGTCGGCGGCAACCAGCTCAAGCTGGACGGCGTCAACCAGAACGAGACGCTGACCATCACCGGAACCGGCTCCGCGGTCACTGACCTCGGTCTACCGGCTTCGGCCACCTTCACGAACAACGCCGCGCCGCAGGGTTACATCACGGCGAGCGACGAAGCAGAGTTTCTGGCTTCGTCGATCTCCGGCGGCTCGACCACGATCTACAATGCGCAGGGCACCCCAGTTGACGTGGTGTTTCAGTGGGCGAAGGTGAACAGCGCCGCAACGGGCGGCACCGACACCTGGAACCTTTTCTACAAGACCGATACCACGGCCACGGGCACAGAGCCGATGTGGCAGAACGTCGGCCAGAACTTCACCTTCGGGCCGGACAGCCAGTTGCAGGGTGGTTTCCCGAGCACGACCATTCCGAACCTTACCGTTGACGGCGTGAACGTCGGCAACATGACGTTGAACCACGGCGCGAGCGGTATCACCCAGTTCGCCGCCGCCAGCGGCAAGGCCGACATGGCGCCGGACCAGGACGGTTACGCGGCCGGTGAGGTTCTCCGCGTCGAAGTCAGCGATGGCGGCCGTATCACGGCCTTCTATTCGAACGGCCAGATGGCCGACATCGCCGAAATCCCGACCGTCTATTTCAATGCCGACAACTCGCTGAAGCGGGAGGACGGCGGCGCCTATTCGACAACCTTCGATTCCGGTCCGCCGATCCCCGGCGCGCCCGGCACCATCGTCGGCCAGTCGCTCGAAGGCTCGAACGTCGACATCGCCGACGAGTTCACCAAGCTCATCGTCACCCAGCAGGCCTATTCGGCGAATACCCGCATCGTCTCGACCGCGGACGAGATGCTGCAGGAAGCCCTCAACATGATCAGGTAACGGCAGCCAGGACGGCTAGCCTTCGGAGACCAGTATGGGCCTTTCCACTGCATTGACTTCGGCACTCTCCGGCCTGCGCGTGACGCAGGCCGGGATGGAGCTCGTCTCCGGCAACGTCGCCAATGCGCGGACTCCCGGCTATACCCGCAAGGACGCCGTCCTCGACGCCAATGTCACCGCCGGCAAGATCACCGGAGTCCGCGTCTCGCAGATCAATCGCGAGATCGACACCTATGTGCAGCGCCAGCTGCGCACCGAAACGAGCGGTCTCGCCTATACCGGCGTGACCTCCAACTATCTCGATCAGCTTCAGCGTCTCTTCGGCACGCCCGGAGGGGAGATGTCGCTCGACACGCTGATGAACAATTTCACCGGCTCGCTCGATGAGCTGGCGACAACCCCTTCGTCGACGTCAGCCCGTTCCAACGTCATCACGGACGCCAAGCTCCTCGCGCAATCCCTGAATTCGGCCTCGGACGACATCCAGGCCATGCGCAAGGACACCGAGTCCGGGATGAAGGACACGGTCAACCAGATCAACGCGGCGCTGCAGGGCATCCAGAAGATCAACCAGCAGATCTCCGGCACCTCGGCGACCCAGCAGGTTCCGCCGGACTATCTGGACCAGCGCGACGAGCTCATCATGGAGCTCGCCTCGTTGATGGATATCAAGGTCGTCGAGAACGGCAACGAGCTCACGATCACGACGGCCAACGGCGCGCAGCTGTTCGCCAATGGCGAACCGGCGAGCCTGTCCTTCGAGCCGAGCGGCTCGATGAACGCTCAGGCGCTCTATGATCCGGACCCCGCGAAGAGCGGGCTCGGCACCGTTCTGTTGAGAGGACCGAGCGGCAACACCACGGACCTTCTCGCGCCCAACCAACTCCAGTCGGGCAAGCTCAAGGCCTATGCGCAGATGCGCGACGAGATTCTCGTCGAGGCTCAGACGCAGCTCGACGAAATGGCATCGGCAATGGCCGAGGCTTTGGGTACAAACGTCGAGCAGGGCACCCCGATTGCCGCCGCCCCGAACAACGGCTTCTCGCTCAATCTCGCCGACCTGTCCGCCGGCAACAAGGTTTCCCTCAAATACACCGACGCAACCGGCAGCCACACCGTCACCTTCGTTCGCGTCGACGACCCGGCCTCGCTACCCCTGAGCAATGATCTTACCGCCGATCCGAAGGATCGCGTGGTGGGCATCGATTTCTCCGGTGGCATGGCTTCCGTCGCCGCACAGATGCAGGCGGCTCTCGGCGCGCAGTTCAACGTCAGCGCGGCCGGCTCGACGGTCACCATGATGAACACGGGCGCAGCACCGACCGCGACGCTCAACAGCCTGAGCGCCGGCGTCACCGCGACCGGATTCCAGGACGGCGCCGGACTGCCGCTGTTCATTGATGGCAGCGGTGACAAGCTCTACACTGGCGAGGTCGACGGCTTCCCGCAGCGCCTCGGTTTCGCCGGCCGGATCCAGGTCAATCCGGATGTGATCGACGACCCGGCCCTGCTGGTGAACTACAAGACGCCGATCGATTCCGGCGACGCGACCCGTCCGACTTTCCTCCGCGATGCGCTCGAGAATTCGTCCACGGCCTATCGCATCGATACCGGCCTCGGCGGCACGACCAGCCCGATGACCGGCTCGCTCGCCGATTTCGCCCGTGCCGCGATCGCGCAGCAGGGTTCGAACGCCGAGATCGCCGCGCGGGTGAAGGACGGCCAGGAAGTCGTCGTCACCTCACTTGCCGACAAATATGCCGAGACTTCCGCAGTCGATGTCGACGTGGAGATGGGCAAACTTTTGCAGCTGCAATCGGCCTATGGGGCCAATGCGCGTGTGATCAGCGCCGTCAAGGAAATGATCGACACGCTGCTTCAGATGTGAGGATTGCGTAGATGAGCGTGATCAACGGCTACGGCTTCATGAAGCCGTCCTATTCCCGGGCTCTCAGCGAGCTGCGGCGGCAATTCGACGACGCCAATCTCCAACTCGCCACCCAGCAGCGATCCCAGACCTATGGCGGCCTCGGCAGCGACCGCGACCTCGCGCTCTCACTCCACGGCAAGGTCGCCGCGCTCGACGGATACAACACCAACATCCAGCAGGCATCGATCCGCACCACGATGATGGCGACGAGCCTGACCTCGCTGACCGACATCGCCGCCCAGACTCGCGGCGATCTCAATCCGAACAACTACATCCTCGTCGACGGCAAGCGCACCATCGCGCAGCAATCGGCGCTGTCGCGCTTCGACACCGCGATCGAGGCGCTGAACGCGGACGTCGCCGGCGTCTATCTCTTCGGTGGCCGTTCCGTTTCTTCCCGCCCGGTCGCCTCCGCCAGCGAGATCCTCGACGGCAAGGCAGGGCAGGCCGGTCTTCGCGACGTCATCGCCGAGCGCCTCAAGGCCGATCAGGGCGCGGACGGCCGCGGCCGCCTGACTCAGGCCACGGCCGCCGGCGCCAACGTGACGCTCGCGGAAACCGCCTCGCCGAACGCATTCGGCTTCAAGCTCGGCACGATCAGCAGCAATGCGCCGGGCAATTTCGCGACCACGACGACGGCCGGCCCGCCTCCGGGCGTCGGCATCCAGGTCACCGGCACGCCGAAGCCGGGCGACGTGATCAAACTCGCCCTGACGCTGCCGGACGGCTCGACCGACGAGATCAAGCTCACCGCCTCGAACAATCCGCCGGCACCCGAACTCGTCGCCCAGGTGAACGGCAAGGAACTGCCGGCCGGAACCCTCGGTACGACCACGCTCGGCGATCCGATGGTCGGCCTCGTCGCGGGCGACACGATCACCATTAACGGCCAGACGATCTCGGTGGTGGCGGCGGGCGCCGGTCCCGGTCAGATCAACGTCACCGACACGATGGACGACCTGATGGCCGATATTGAAGGCCTGACCGGTATCCAGAACGCCGAGTTCGACCCGACGACCCGGCAGGTCCGGATTACCGGGACCAACGGCACCGATCTTCAGGTCACGGGCACGGTCGGCAACAAGCTCGGCGTCAACGGAACGGTGAAGGCGGAAGAGATCAAGGGCTACACGTTCCAGATCGCGTACGATGCCGCCGGCAATGTCGACTTGAACGCCACCGCCACGAACCTTGCCTCCGCGGTCGACGGCGCGGTGAAGAAGGAGGCGACCACCGAGCTCGTCGCGGCCTCCGCGCTCGAGGCGTCGGACAATTTCTTCGGCGATCCTCCGCAGCGCGTCGACGGAGCAGATCCCTACACCGCGACCGCGCTCCGCGACGGCACGACCGATACGCTGAACTGGTATCTAGGCGAGAAGGGGCCGGGCTCGCCCCGTCAGACCCAGTCTGCGCGCATCGACAGCACGATCACTGCCGAATACGGCGCCCGGGCCAACGAGGACGGCATCCGCGAATTCCTCGTCAATCTGGCGGCTTTCGCGACGCTCGAGCTCGACCCGAATGAATCGACCGGCAAGGCTCAGTACGAGGCGATGACGAGCCGCGTCCGACCGAACCTGTCGAGCGAGACGGGGCTTGGCCCGATCGAGGGAATCGTCACCGAGATTACCAACGTCCAGGCCTCGCTGCAGTCGGCCACCGCGCGCCACAAGACCTCGTCCGCCGTCGCCGAGACCATGCTCGCCAATGTCGAGGGCATCGACAAGAACACGGTTGCGGCGACCATCCTCGAACTGCAGACCAATCTGCAGGCGAGCTATCAGGTCACCTCCATGGCAGCCCAGCTCAGCCTTGTGAATTACATCTAGGACAGCCCCGAAAAGCAAAACGCCCGGACCAGGTCCGGGCGTTTTTCGTTGAGGTGCTCTCGAAGATCAAGCCGCGGCGGGAGCCATGCTCGACAGGCCGGCGGCCAGTTCGCGGTTGATGTTGATCAGCGAACCGAGGCGCTGCGGATTGGGGATCATCTCCAGCTCCACGCAATGGGGCAGCACGAACATCGCGATATTGCCGATATTCTGCTTCACCTGCGGGGGGAGGGGGTTCTCGGCGGCCGTCGCCGAGGTCGAAAGAATGGTCCAGAGCTTGCGATTGTAGCGGATCGCCGCTCGCATTTCCTCGCTGTCGGTGATCTGACCGCTCATCACGGCCTGCAATTTCTGAGCGGCGCGCATAAGAAGCTGCGCCTCAAGTTCACGCGGGCCCGCCGTCTTCTGGGCTGTCTGAGCGTACGCCTGTGCTCCGCTGTGCATGCTTCAAAAGCTCCTCTTCGAAGGCGATCAACGCTTTCGCCTCCCTTAGAGCCTTGTAGAGCGCGTTGGTTAATATGGCATTATTTACGGCTTCAATGAGCGGAAGACTACTTGGTGCAGCCTTTATGAAATCGCCGACGAGCGCGAAGTATTCTTTGTGAAATTTAGACGCATCTTTCGCAAGATACATCAGCTGTACGGCCAAGTAGATGCGCTTGGAGGGCGAATCCGCGGTCGTGGCAGTCATGATGTCCTTCTCGCGAAGGATCGGCGCGTCGCCTTCAATAAAGAGCCGGGTGCGCTGGTTGTCGTTGGTGACGACACACTCGCCCAGAATGATACGCTCGCCGGGCTTCAGTTCGACTTTGAGGGCCATTCCGAATCTCCTGCAGCCAGATTGGTCTTCTTGTTGCGCCGGATCAAAGAAAAACGGCGGAGCCTAAGCCCCGCCGCCAAATATCCGAAATGTTTGGTCCGGCTTAACCAAAGAGACGAAGAACCGCCTGGTCCGCCTGGCTCGCCATCGACAGGGCTGTCGAGGACAGCTGCTGGCGGGTCTGCAGCGCCAGCATGTTCGCCGCTTCCTCGTTGGTGTCGGCGAGGACGAGGCCGTCGGCACCGGTCTGCAAGGTGTTGATCATCGACTTGGTGAAGTCAGTGCGGTTCTGCACGATCGAGAGGTTCGAACCGAAATTCGACGACTGGGAGCGGAGCGTGCCCATGGCTTCCGAGAGGTCGGCAAGCAACGTGTCGATGTTCACATCGCTGTCGAGGTCTTCCTCGTTGACGTACTGGATGCCGAGCGTGGTCGTATTTATCGGACGTTCGTTACCATCGAGATCCTTCGCCTGAATTTCGATGGTCGAGGTGCCCGTCTCGTTGAAGGTCAGCTTCAGCAAGTCGCCACGCAGCAGGTTGATGCCGTTGTAGCTCGCATCGTCGGAGAACTTGTCGAGCTGGTCACGCAGAACGTTGAACTGCGAGGCCAGATTGGCGCGCACCGCATTGCCGGTGATCGTCTGGGTGTTGGATGCGCCGGTGCCGCCGGTGAGGCCGCTGGTCGAGGCGCCGACGACCGAGAGCTCCTGCGTCGAGAGATTCTCGATGCGGAGCTTGCCGTTGTCGTTCGAGGCGCGGATCTTGCCTCTCAGGGAAGTGTTGTTGTTGATCTCGTTGACGAGGGTGTCGACCGTCTTGGCGGTGTAGGTGTCGGTACCGCTGCCGTTGGCAAGACCGGAACCCGCCGCGCCGTTCGCCACGGC
>QDFX01000010.1 GCA_003347645.1 Rhizobiaceae bacterium CPCC 101076
GAACGAGAACGACAGCTTCTGCAGATGGTCGAAGCTCTTCCTGCGCATCTCGGTCTCGATGTTGATGCCGAGCATGTGACCCCAATAGGTCACCACCACCATCAGCCCGGTATTGATCACATAGATGACCAGAAGGCCGACCGCGGCGATGAGGATCAGCGTCCAGTCGCGGTTCGGCAGCAGCTCGTCGACGAACAGCTTCACCGCCATCGGGAAGCCGAGCTCAAGCAGCCCCGACAGCACCGCGCAGCCGAAATCGAGCACGAACAGGCCCCGGTACGGAGCGTAATACGAAGCGAACTGGCGGATCAGGGTCATGAGAGCTGGGGCTGCGGCGCAAAAAAGGAAGACGCCGTCTCTGCGGCGTCTTCTAAACCCCCGGGGGTCGGTCGGCAACGCGCCGTTAGGCGGCCCTGAGGCGTCCGATGAACGAGCCGACCTGGCTGCGCAGCCCGTCGGCCTGCCTGGCGAGGTCGACCGCCGCATCGACGATCTCCGCCGAGACGCGGCTCGTATCGCCCGCCGCCTGCGTCACACCGACGATGTTCGACGACACTTCCTGGGTGCCGCTCGACGCCTCGGCGATGTTGCGGGCGATCTCGGTGGTGGCGGCGCCCTGCTGCTCGATCGCGGCGGCGATGGCGGTCGAGATGTGGTCGATGTTCTTGATCGTGCCGCTGATCGTCGAGATCGCCGAGACGACCTCGGTGGTCGAGGACTGAACGGCCTGGATCTGTGCGTTGATCTCCTCGGTTGCCTTCGAGGCTTCGGCCGCGAGCTGCTTCACTTCCTGGGCGACGACCGCGAAACCGCGACCCGCCTCGCCGGCGCGGGCGGCCTCGATCGTGGCGTTGAGCGCCAAGAGGTTCGTCTGCTCCGAGACGTCGCGGATCAGGTTCAGCACTTCGCCGATACGCTGAGTGGCGGTGGTCAGCGTCTGGACGATCGCGACCGTCGACGTGGCCTGGTCGGTCGCGCTCGACGTGGCGCGGGCGGCGGAGGTCACCTGCTCGGCGATCTCGCGGATCGAGGTGGTCAGCTCCTCGGCCGCGCTGGCGACGGTCTGCACATTGTTCGTGGCCTGCTCGGCGGCTGCCGCGACGGCGGTCGACTGATGCGTCGTCTCTTCGGCGGCGGAGCTCATCGAGGCCGCGTTCTTCTCAAGGTGCTCGGCGGCGCTGGAGACGGCGTTGACGATGCCCAGCACCTCCGCCTCGAAAGCGTCGGCGATCTGCATCAGCGCGGCGCGCTGTTCGGCGTCGGCGCGTTCCTTCTGCGCCTTCTGTTCCTGTTCGAGCGCACCGACCGCGAGGGCGTTCTGCTTGAACACCTCGACGGCGGCGGCCATGGCGCCGATCTCGTCCTTGCGACCGACGGCCGGCACCTCGACTGAAGTGTCGCCGCCCGCGAGCGCGGACATCGCGTTCGTCATCTTGCCGAGCGGGGCGATGACCGAGCGGCCGGTCAGGAAGTTCATGCCGAGCGAAATGACCACGCCCGCGACGAGCGCCGCGATCATGATGTTGATCGCTTGCGCCGCGAGCGCGGCATCCTTGGCGGTCTGCTCGGCGAGGACCGTTTCCATGGTCTCGGACGCCTTCTCCATCGCGGTTT
Organism: Rhizobiaceae bacterium CPCC 101076; assembly: GCA_003347645.1. GTDB lineage: Bacteria > Pseudomonadota > Alphaproteobacteria > Rhizobiales > Methylopilaceae > Flaviflagellibacter > Flaviflagellibacter deserti. The sequence continues at coordinate 1,615 of QDFX01000010.1, forward strand.
CGAGCTGACCGAAGATGTTCAGGAATGCGGGGAGCTTGCCTTCGGCTGCGGCCGGGTCGTCCACGCCGAGCTGGGCGACGTAGGTGGCCGTCGAGGCATAGGAATCGAGGGGCGACTTGACCTGGTCGAGTTCAGCCTTGATGGCGGGAGGAAGGTCGAGGGCAAGGTTGGCGGCGACGCTCTCCTTGAAGGTCTGGATATGCTCCGCGACCTCCTTCATGACGTCGGCCTTGTCGGCCTTCGATCCGGATTTGCCGGCACGCAACGCCGAGAGCACGTCGGCGCGAAGCGCGTCGTGCATCATATCGGCGGCCATGTGATTGCGGATCGCCTGCGAGGCGATCTCACCCTTCTTCAAGGCGACCAGGAGCTGGTCGACGGTCCAGATGCCGACGATGGCTACGATAGCGGTCAGTACGGCCGCAGCGACGCCATTGAGAAGGAACTTGCCCTTCAACCCGCGAAATAATGCCAACATGTTAGTTTCCCCGGAAGCTCCATTTTGCGGAGCGTTAGCCCGGCGTTAGGCTTAACGGAGAGTGGTTAAAACATCCGTATTTCCCCCCATATCCTTGAACCATCCTCATCTCTGTGCAGACAAAGCTTTCAAGTCGGATTTTGCTTGCGGGGACTTGGTTTAATGAAATCGGAGAGGGTGCTGATCGTCGCCGGTGCGATTTTTTCTTTTGCCTGCGCCGTAAATTTTTCTTGGGCACAGGAGGCTGAGATTCCGCCGGTCCAGTATCCCGTCCTGCCGGCGCAATCCGCCGACGCGAACGGCTTCGTGCCTGAGGGCTGGCTGATCGACACCAGGTCGGAAGGCGACCTCAACAAGGACGGCCTCGCCGACCTGCTTCTCGTCCTTCGCGACAACGATCCGACGAACGTGCTGAAGAACGACAGCTTCGGGCCGCCTGAGCTGAACACCAATCCGCGCATGATCGCGGTGGCGTTCGCGGGTGGCGAGGGCAAGCCCTACTTGCTTGTCCTGCAGAACCACACGCTCATTCCCCGCCACGAGCAGTCCACGCTCGACGATGCGTTCGACAACACGACGGCGCCGACGATCGCGCGCGGCGCATTCTCGATCTCGCTCGGCCTGTTCGCGAATGCAGGCGGCTGGGACATGAGTAATGCGACGCTCACCTTCCGCTATCAGAACGGCCGGTTCGAGCTGATCGGCTTCGAGGAGAGTACCGTAAGGCGCAACACTGGTGCGATGACCACTACGAGCGCCAATTTCTCGACCGGCAAGGTGCGGCTCGACACCGGCAATATCGAGAACGACAAGACCAGGACCGTCTGGAAAACGCTTCCGAGAAAGGCGCTCCTGTCGATCGACGAAGTCGGCAACGGGCTCGACTATTACCCGCTGCCGCAACGCCCCAAGGGCGTGGACGCCGATCCGGGCTAGTCGATCTGGTCCTGCGTCAGGGTCCTGACCGCGATCGCGGCGGCAGAGGCGCGGTTCTCGACGCCGAGCTTCGAATAGATCTGCTCGAGGTGCTTGTTCACGGTGCGCGGACTGAGGCCGAGGATCTCGGCGACGTCCTTGTTCGACTTGCCGCGGCCGACCCAGACCAGTACTTCAGCCTCGCGGGCGGTGAGGCCCAGCCGCTCCTTCAAAGTCGTCTCCGGCAGAACGAAGCTCTCCTCGGCGACACGCAGCATGAACTGGTCCGGACCGGTCCGGGCGAGGAACGAGATCTGCAGGCGGCGGCCCTCGATATCGGCGCTGATCTGCGCCGGCGCGCTCGCCGAGCGGGTCGCCTGCCCGATCCAGACGCGGACGGCGAGAGGCAGCGCCTGCTGGCTGGACCGCCCCAGCGCGGCTGAGCCGAGCAGACGACGCGCCTGCGGCGTCGCCCACAGCAGCTCGCCGCCCGCGCTGACCGCGAGCAGGAAGCGGCCGGTCACGTCGAGCGCGACGCGGGCGCTCTGCGCGGCGCGGGCATTGGCCAGGTGCACGCGGATGCGGGCGAGAAGCTCGTCCGGAACCACCGGCTTGGTGATGTAGTCGACGCCGCCCGCCTCCAGTCCGCGAACGATGTGCTCGGTTTCGGTCAGGCCGGTCATGAACACGACCGGAACGTGCGACAGCGTCTCGCTCTGCTTCAATAGGCGGGTGGTCTCGAAGCCGTCCTTCCCCGGCATCACCGCGTCCATCAGGATGATGTCGGGCGTCACCTGCTCGACCAGTTTCAGGGCCGAATCGCCGTCGACCGCGACTAGGACGGTCATGCCGGCCTCGTCCAGCACGTTTGTCAGCATGCCGAGATTGTCCGCCGAATCCTCGACGACCAGAACGATGTCGCGGGGATGGCTCGTGTCACTCACCGGGGACGCTTTCGAGGGCTGACATGTAGCGGCGTAGGTCGAAGTTGCGGACGTGGGTGGCGAGATCGTCAACAAACGGCTTGCTCTCCGGATATGTCTCTTCGAGTTCGGCCAGTTTCGCCTCGATGCCGCGAATGTAGCCGATGCTGCCGAGACGCTTGAGTTCGTCGATGTCGCTGCGGCCGAGTGTGACGGTGTGGGCGTCCGCCCGACCCGTCGGCACCATGATCGGCTCGGCGCTCTCATGGATCCATTCGAGCTTCATCAGCGCGGCGATGCGGTCCTGCAGTTTCTGGATATCGACCGGCTTCGGGATGAAATCGTCGTGGTTATCGCCGGGAATCGCCTGGCGCTGCTCGGTGACGTTAGCCGAGACCATGATGATCGGCGCCTGCTTGTGGCCCGCCGCCCGCAGTCTCTCCGCGAGTTGCAGGCCGGTCATTCCGGGCATCGCGATGTCGAGGATGAAGAGGTCCGGATCGCAATCCTCGACCAGTGACAGGCAGGACGGACCGTCCGGTGCGGTCAGCAGCGTGAAGCCGATCGGCACCAGCACTTCGCGCATCAGGTCGCGATGGGCGACATCGTCGTCGGCGACGACGACGGTGCGGCGCGGACCGAGATAGCCGGTGATCTTGCGGCGCGGACGGAGCTGCAGGCTCGGATTGTTCACGGCGGCCAGCAGCAGGCGGACGGTGAAGACCGTGCCCTTGCCGACGATGCTTTTGACCGTGATCTCGCCGCCCATGATCTCCGACAGCAGGCGGGTGATGGTCAGGCCAAGGCCGATGCCGGGCGTGACTTCGGGATCGAGGCCATGGCCGCGTTCGAACGGCGCGAAAACGCGTTCGATATCGGCCTCGGGAATGCCCGGCCCGGTGTCCGAAATCTCGAACTCGGCGACACCGCTGCGCATGCGCAGGGTCAGTGCGATCTCGCCCTGCTGGGTGAACTTGATCGCGTTCGACAGCAGGTTGATCAGGATCTGCCGAAGGCGCTTCTCGTCCGTCGAAATGACCGGCGGAATCTGGTCGGGCCTGGTGAAGCGGAACTCCAGCCGCTTCGTCTGCGCCTGGAGGCGGAACATCTCGACGATCTGGTCGAGGAATTCCGGCAGCCGGACCTCGTCGCGGCTGAGCTGCAGTCGCCCGGATTCGATCCGGGAAATGTCGAGCAGGCCGTCGATCAAGCCAGACAGATGCTCCGCCGAACGCCGGATCACGCGGACCCCACCTCGGCGATGCTGCGGCACCGCCTCGTCACGCTCCATGAGCTGCGCGTAGCCGAGAATCGCGTTCAGCGGCGTCCGGAGTTCGTGGCCGATGCCGATGACGTAGCGGCTCTTCGCCTGGTTCGCGGCTTCGGCGACGTCGCGCGCTTTCTGGAGCTGCGCGTCGGTTTCCTCGTGCGCCTCGATTTCGCGGAAGAGAAGGCGGGTCTGGCTCGCCGATTCCTCTTCGGCGACGCGGCGGCTCTCGTGCGCGAGGACGAACAGCCAGGAGGCAATGCCGCCGATGATCGTCAGCGGGAAGAACACGGCCCAGAGCGTGTTGCCTATGATCAGCTTCTGGTCGGTTGCGTTGATCGTCGCCTGGAAATAGACGAGCGCGAGCACCGAGGCCATCACCCCGGTACTGAAGACGAACAGGCCGATGAAACGGCCGACACCGCTGTCGAGCTTGGCTGCGATCCTCGCCGGCATCAACATGTGGACGAGCGATGATATCTGCTCGTTCAGCCGGCCATGCGGCTTGCAGCCGTCGTGGCACCGCGCGTCGAGCGAACAGCAGAGCGAACAGATCGGTCCGCTATAGACCGGGCATGCGGCCATGTCCTGCTGCTCGAACGAATGTTCGCACACGCAGCACTGGATGGTCCTGCGGCCGCTCCAGTCGGCGCGGGGCTCGCGGGCGAGGTAATAGCGGCCGCGCGTCGCGATCGCGATGACCGGACTCGCGACGAACGCCGTACCGAGCGCGATGAAGGGAGCAAGCGCCTGCGGCACCTCCCCGAACGTGCCGCCGAAAGCCACGAGCGCGACGACGCTCGCGAGCACCATTGAGCCGACGCCGACCGGGTTCACGTCGTAGAGATGCGCCCGCTTGAACTCGATGTGTTTGGGGCTGAGCCCCAGCGGCTTGTTGACGACGAGGTCCGCCACCAGCGCGCCCACCCAAGCGACGGCGACGACCGAATAGAGGCCGAGCGTCTGCTCCAGCGCCCGGTAGATGCCGAGCTCCATCAGGAGCAACGCGATCGCGACGTTGAAGACGAGCCAGACGACGCGGCCGGGATGGCTGTGGGTCAGCCGGGAGAAGAAGTTCGACCACGCGATCGAGCCGGCATAGGCGTTGGTCACGTTGATCTTGAGCTGCGACAGGACGACGAAAACGACCATCAGCAGCAGCGCGAGGTCGGGTGACGACGTCACGTATTTGAACGCGACGAGGTACATCTCCGTCGGCTGCGCGGCCTCCTCGAACTCGAAGCCCTGTGCGACGGCGAGCACCGCGAGGAAGGATCCGATCAGCATCTTGACGATGCCCGGCACCACCCAGCCGGCGCCGCCGGTGAACAGCGCGAGCCACCATTTCACATGCGTGCCTTTGCGGGCGCGCGGCAGGAAGCGCAGCACGTCGACCTGTTCGCCGATCTGCGCGATCAGCGAGAACACGACGCCCGATGCCGCTCCGAAGAGGACGAGATTGAACCCGCCGCCGTCCTCGTCCGGGAACTTCATCCACTCGCGAACGGCCTCCGGGTTTTTCCAGAAGATGAACAGAAACGGCAGGATATGCAGCGCGACCCAGATCGGCTGCGTCCAGACCTGAAACCGCGTGATCCAGGTGATGCCGTGCGTCACGATCGGGATGACCACGAGCGATGAGATGACATAGCCGAGGGGCAGCGGCAGGCCGAAGCACATCTGCAGCGCCGCCGCCATGATCGCGGCCTCGATGGCGAAGAAGATGAATGTGAAGCTCGCGTAGATCAGCGAGGTGATCGTCGAGCCGATATAACCGAAGCCCGCGCCGCGGGTGAGCAGGTCGATGTCGACGCCGTACTTCGCCGCGTAATAGCTGATCGGCGCGCCGGTCAGGAAGATCAGCACGCTGACGACGAGGATCGCGGCCACCGCATTGGTGAAGCCGTAGTTCAGCGTGATCGCGCCGCCGATGGCCTCGAGCGCTAGGAACGATATCGCGGCAAGGGCGGTATGCCCGACGCGCAGCGCAGACCATGTGCGGGCGCGCTCCGCGGTGAAGCGTAGAGCGAAATCCTCAAGCGTCTGGTTGGCGACCCACTGATTGTATTGTCGCCGCACCCTGACGATGCGCTGGCGCCCCGACATCCCGTCCCCGAAGTTCCCTGCCCCCGATCCTTGCGCCGCACTCTGCAAATTCCGTTCCGTACGCAACCCAAGCCCCTCACGGCCACGACAAAATGCGGGGTGGCGCCGCAGGTCCGGCGCCACCCCGCTCCAACGGAGATGCATGTGAACTCTGGGCGTTAACCCCGTGCCGCGACATACGTTAAACGACGTATACCGGTGCTTGCAGAACCCGAACACCATTCCCCGCAATGAGGTCGGAGGCCTCGTTCACAGGGGGTACCTATATGTCAGACGACAACAAGTTCGGTCCGGAGTCGCAACTCCGCCGCAAGCTTCTCATGGGAATGGCCGCCATCCCGGCAGCCGCTCTCATGCCGAAGGTTGCATTCGCCCAGGCGCCGGCCACTTCGGCGATCAACACGACGGGTCTTGCCGTCACGGACACCGAAGTGACCGTCGGCATCCTGCATTCGGTCACCGGCACGATGGCCATCTCCGAAACGGGTTCGGTGCAGGCCGAGAAGCTCGCGATCGAGCAGATCAACGCCGCGGGCGGCGTGCTCGGCCGCAAGATCAAGTTCATCCAGGAAGACGGCGCGTCCGACTGGCCGACCTTCGCCGAGAAGGCCAAGAAGCTCCTCGTCCAGGACAAGGTCGCGGCCATCATGGGCTGCTGGACCTCGGCCTCGCGCAAGGCGGTGCTGCCGGTCATCGAGCAGTACAACGGCATGCTCTACTATCCGACCTTCTATGAAGGCCTCGAGCAGTCGAAGAACGTCATCTACACGGGTCAGGAAGCCACGCAGCAGATCCTCGCCGGCCTCGACTGGGTCAACAAGACCAAGGGCGGCAAGAGCTTCTACCTGATCGGCTCGGACTACATCTGGCCGCGCACGTCGATGAAGATCGCCCGCAAGCACATCGAGGCCCACCTCGGTGGTTCGGTCGCCGGCGAAGAGTACTTCCCGCTCGGCCACACCCAGTTCAACTCGGTCATCAACAAGATCAAGCTGAAGAAGCCCGACGTGATCTACTGCGCGGTCGTCGGCGGCTCCAACGTCGCCTTCTACAAGCAGCTCAAGGCGGCCGGCATCGACCTGTCGAAGCAGACCCTCCTGACCATCTCGGTCACGGAAGACGAGATCGACGGTATCGGCGGCGAGAACATCACGGGCGCCTATGCCTGCATGAAGTACTTCCAGTCGCTCGACAATCCGAACAACAAGGAATTCGTCACCGAATTCAAGAAAATGTGGGGCGAGAAGACGGTCATCGGCGACGTCACGCAGGCGGCCTATCTCGGTCCGTGGCTCTGGAAAATGACCGTCGAGAAGGCGGGCAGCTTCGACGTCGACAAGATCGCCGAGGCCTCGACCGACATCGAGTTCACCAAGGCGCCGGAAGGCTACGTCAAGATCCACAAGAACCACCACCTCTGGTCGAAGGCCCGTGTCGGCCAGGTCCAGCCGGATGGCCAGTTCAAGGTGGTCTACGAGACGGCCGACCTCATCGAGCCGAACCCCTTCCCGGCTGGCTATCAGTGATCTGACGCTCGGGCGGGATGCGATGATCGCACCCCGCCCGGCTTTCTTTTCGGGGGCTGAGGCGTGCTGCGGGGCACGCGGGAGGGCACGATGTTTTCGGATTATTCCTTGGCGGAGCTAGGCTCCATCTTCGTGATGCAGGGCTTTGCGGGCCTCATCCTGTTCTCGGTGTTCGTGCTGATGGCGCTCGGACTGGCGATTATTTTCGGCCAGATGGGCGTGATCAACATGGCGCACGGCGAGTTCATGATTCTCGGCGCCTACGTCACCTACTTCACCTCTCAGTTCTTCCTGAACTACCTGCCCAGCCTCTTCGGGGGCTACTTCTTCGTCGCGATGGGGCTCGCCTTCCTCGCCTCGGGCGCGCTCGGGATGTTCATCGAATGGGCGATGATCCGGCATCTCTACAAAAGGCCGCTCGACACCCTGCTGGCGACCTGGGGCCTCAGCCTCATCCTGCAGCAGCTCTACCGTTCGTTCTTCGGCCCGCGCGAAGTCGGCGTCGAACTGCCTGAATGGATGATGGGTTCGATCGCGCTCACCGATTCCGTCGAGGTGCAGATCAACGGCCTGTTCGTGATGGGCCTCACCACCGTCATCACCATCGTGGTCGCGCTGCTGATGTATCGCTCGCGCTGGGGCAAGCAGGTTCGCGCGGTCGTGCAGAACCGCATCATGGCGGGCGCCGTCGGCATCAACACCGAGAAGGTCGACCGCTACACCTTCGCGCTCGGCTGCGGCATCGCGGGCGTCGCGGGCTCCGCCTTCACCATGATCGGCTCGACCGGTCCGACTTCTGGTCAGCTCTACATCGTCGACACCTTCCTCGTGGTGGTCTTCGGCGGCGCGGCCAGCCTGCTCGGCACGATCGCCTCGGCCTTCACCATCTCGCAGGCCCAGTCGACCATGGAGTTCTTCCTCTCCGGTTCGATGGCCAAGGTTCTCACGCTGCTTGGTGTGGTGGGCATCCTGATGCTGCGGCCTCAGGGTCTGTTCACCCTCAAAGTCCGTCGCTGAGGAGGGCGCCATGAAGTCCACAGCTTTCCTCTCCCGCTCCGAGTGGATCGGAGTCGCGATCGTCGCGGCTCTGATCCTCGTGGTCCTGCCGCTCTCGGTCGATGGCTTCCGCCTCAACCTCGTCGGCAAGTACCTCACCTACGCCTTCGTCGCGCTCGGCCTAGTTATGTGCTGGGGCTATGGCGGCATTCTCAGCCTCGGCCAGGGCATCTTCTTCGGCCTCGGCGGCTACTGCATGGCCATGTTCCTGAAGCTCGAGGCATCGAGCGTCGAGAACACCAAGATCCAGTCCACCCCCGGTATCCCGGACTTCATGGACTGGAACCAGATCACCGCGCTGCCGTGGTTCTGGGAGCCGTTCCGGTCACTGCCGATGACGATCATCCTGGTCATCGCGGTGCCGGTGTTCTTCGCCTTCATCATCGGCTTCGCGATGTTCACCCGTCGTGTCGGTGGCACCTACTTCGCCATCATCACGCAGGCGATCGCCGCGATCCTGACCATCCTGATCGTCGGCCAGCAGGGCTACACCGGCGGCATCAACGGCATCACCGACCTGCGCACGCTCAACGGCTGGGACATCCGCACCGACGACGCGAAGTACATCCTGTACTTTGTCAACGCGGGTCTGCTGCTCGGCTGCGTCCTGATCGCCTACTTCGTCAAGCACTCGAAGCTCGGCCGCATCCTCGTCGCCATGCGCGAGAAGGAAGATCGCGTCCGGTTCTCGGGTTACTCCGTCGCGGGCTTCAAGATCTTCGTGTTCTGTCTGGCGGCCGGTTTCTCCGCCATCGGCGGTGCGATGTTCGCCCTGCAGGTCGGTTTCATGTCGCCGAGCTTCGTCGGCATCGTGCCCTCGATCGAAATGGTCATCTACACCGCCGTCGGCGGCCGCCTCTCGATCCTCGGCGCGATCTACGGAACGCTTCTCGTGAACTGGGCCAAGACCTCGTTCTCCGAGAGCTTCCCGGAACTCTGGCTGCTCGGTCTCGGCGGCCTCTTCATCGCCGTGGTGCTCGCCTTCCCGAACGGCCTCGCCGGTCTCTACCAGAGCTATGTCGAGCCGCGCCTCGGCAAGCTCACCGGCAAGAAGTCTGATGAAACCAATGGTGCACTGCCCCAGGGCAGCCCGGCCGAGTGAGGAGATAACGCCATGAACGCAGCACCCGTGAACGGTGTCATCTCCGACCAGATGGCTCCAGACTTCCTCCTCGCGGTCGAAGGGCTGACCGTCTCCTTCGACGGCTTCAAGGCGGTGAACGACCTGTCGTTCTACGTCGACGAACACGAGATCCGCGTCATCGTCGGCCCCAACGGGGCCGGCAAGACCACGGTGCTCGATCTCATCTGCGGGAAGACCAAGGCGACTTCGGGCTCGATCAAGTTCCGGAACCAGGAACTGACGCGGATGAGCGAGTCGAGCATCGTCAAGGCGGGCGTTGGCCGGAAATTTCAGAACCCGTCGATTTATGACGACCTGACGGTCTTCGAGAACCTCGAAATCTCCTATCCGAAGGGCCGCTCGGTCTTCGGCGCACTGACGTTCCGCCGCGACGCGGCCGTGAAGGAACGCGTGCAGGAGGTCGCCGAGATGATCTTCCTGGAGAACAAGCTGTTCGAGCGCGCCGAATTCCTCAGTCACGGCCAGAAGCAATGGCTAGAGATCGGCATGCTGCTGATCCAGGACCCGGATCTCCTGATGCTCGACGAGCCGGTCGCCGGCATGAGCGTCTCCGAGCGCGTGAAGACTGCCGAACTGCTCAACAAGATCATCGCCAACCGGTCGATCATCGTCATCGAGCACGACATGAAGTTCGTCGAGGACATCGCCCACAAGGTCACCGTGCTCCACCAGGGCAAGGTGCTCTCGGAAGGGACGATGGACCGCGTGAAGAACGACCCGAAGGTCGTCGAAGTCTATCTCGGACACTGAGGGGCGATCGCTATGCTGAATGTATCGGATCTGCACGTCGCCTACGGCCAGAGCGAAGTGCTGCACGGCCTGTCCTTCGACGTGAAGCCCAACGAGATCGTCGCGATCATGGGCCGCAACGGCATGGGCAAGACCACGCTGATGAAGTCGCTGATGGGCGTCGTTCCAACAAAGAGCGGCGCGGTGAAGGTCGGCGAGACCAACGTCACCACGATGAAGAGCTACGAACGCGTCGCCTCGGGCATCGCCTACGTCCCGCAGGGGCGCATGGTGTTCTCGACGATGACCGTGAAGGAGAACGTCGAGACGGGCTTGACCGTCACCGGCGACAAGGAGGTCCCGGGCGACATCTACGAGCTGTTCCCGGTCCTGCTCGAAATGAAAAGCCGGCGCGCCGGCAACCTCTCGGGCGGTCAGCAGCAGCAGCTCGCCATCGCCCGCGCATTGGCGTCCAAGCCCAAGGTCCTGCTCCTCGACGAGCCGACCGAGGGCATCCAGCCGTCGATCATCAAGGAGATCGGCCGCACGCTGAAGAAAATCCGCGACGAGAAAGGGCTGTCGATCGTCGTGTCCGAACAGGTGCTGAGCTTCGCGCTCGACATCGCCGACCGCATCCTCGTCATCGAGAACGGTTCGATCGTCCGCGAGGACGACCGTGCGTCCGTCGATGAGAAGAAGGTCGCGAGCTACCTGTCGGTCTAACGCGCCGGCCGTCCGCACTGGGGAAATGTACAGGGTTCAAGGGGAAGAAGATGGCTGACACTCTGATCAAGGTCGATCTGAACGGTTCCGCATACGACAACGACAAGATCCACAATCGGTGGCATCCCGATATTCCGATCGTGGAATGGGTGAGCCCCGGCGACGATTTCATCATCGAGACGGTCGACTGGACCGGTGGTCAGATCAAGAACGACGACGACGCGTCCGACGTCCGCGACGTCGACCTCTCGCAGGTGCACTTCCTGTCGGGTCCGGTCGGCGTCAAGGGCGCGGAGCCGGGCGACCTGATGGTCGTCGAGTTCCTCGACGTCGGCGCGTTTCAGGACAGCATGTGGGGCTTCAACGGCTTCTTCTCGAAGAAGAACGGCGGCGGCTTCCTCGACAACCATTTCCCGGAAGCCCAGAAGTCGATCTGGGACTTCAAGGGCATGTTCACGCAGTCGCGCCACGTCCCGGGCGTCAGCTGGGCCGGCCTGATCCATCCGGGCCTCATCGGCTGCCTGCCTGACCACAAGATGCTGGCCGAGTGGAACACCCGTGAGAAGGCGCTCTACGACACCGATCCGAACCGCGTTCCCGCGCTCGCCACTCTGCCTTACGCGCCGACCGCGCATATGGGCCGCATGCAGGGCGACGCGAAGGACAAGGCCGCGTCCGAGGGCGCCCGCACGGTTCCGCCGCGCGAGCACGGCGGCAACTGCGACATCAAGGATCTGTCGCGCGGCTCCGTCTGCTACTTCCCGGTCTATGTCCCGGGCGGCGGTCTCTCGATGGGCGACCTGCACTTCAGCCAGGGCGACGGCGAGATCACCTTCTGCGGCGCCATCGAAATGGCGGGCTGGCTCCATCTGCGCGTCAACCTGATCAAGGGCGGCATGGCGAAGTACGGGATCAAGAACCCGATCTTCAAGCCGTCGCCGATCAAGCCGACCTACAACGACTACCTCATCTTCGAGGGCATCTCGGTCGACGAGGGCGGCAAGCAGCACTACCTCGACGTCCACATCGCCTACCGCCAAGCGTGCCTGAACGCGATCGAATACCTGAAGAAGTTCGGTTATTCGGGCGCCCAAGCCTATGCCATCCTCGGTACGGCTCCGGTACAGGGTCACATTTCGGGCGTCGTCGACATCCCGAACGCCTGTGCGACCCTGTGGCTGCCGACGGAAATCTTCGACTTCGACGTCATGCCTGGCGCCGACGGACCGAAGAAGTTCATCGACGGCTCGATCCAGGTTCCGCTGGCTCCGGATCTTTGAGATGCCGGTCTACGAATATGCCTGTCAGGAGTGCGGCCCGTTCGCCGCACTTCGCCCCATGGCCGAGTACGCCGATCCGCACGCCTGTCCGGAATGCGGAACCGACGCTCCTCGCGTCATGCTGACGGCGCCGATGCTCGCGAACATGGATTCGAGCCGCCGCACGGCGTTCGCAACCAACGAGCGGAGCGCCAACGCCCCGAAAAGCTCCAAGTCCCTCGGACACGGAGCGAATTGCGGCTGCTGCACCGGCAAGAAGAGCCGGATGACGCTCTACGGCAAGGACGGCTCGAAGAGCTTCCCGTCCAGCCGCCCGTGGATGATCAGCCACTGACGCTCAAGACGCTGCGCCCGCCTGCTGCGGGCGCAGCCTCGGCCACAGCATGCTGATGGCAAGACCGCTCATCACGAGCGCGCCTGCGGCGAGCTTCCAGGCCGGCAGGCTTTCTCCCAGCCAGATCGTCGACGCGCCCATGCCGAATACCGGCACGAGCAGCGCCATCGGCACGACCGTCGCCGCCGGATGGCGCGACAGGAGCCACGACCAGCAGGCATAGCCGAACAGGGTATTGCCGAAGCTCTGCCAGAGTACGGCGCCCCAGGTCGCCGCATCGGCGGTCACGATGCTGGTCGAGATCAGGTCCCAGCCCTCGAAGACGAAAGCGAGGACGAACAGGATCGGCATCGAGAAGATGCTGGTCCAGACGACATAGGCGATCATGTTAACGCGCCCGCTCGCCTTGCTGGCGATATTGCCGCCGGCCCAGCTCAGCGCCGCGACGAGGACCATCACGAGGCCCGCGATCGTCGTGTCGCCGCCGGTATGCAGTCCGATCACGACCACGCCGATGGTCGCCAGTGCCAGGCCCGCCCATTGATAGGGCTGGACCCGCTCACGGGTGATCAGGATCGCCAGGATGATGGTGAAGAAGACCTGCGTCTGGATGACGAGCGAGGCGAGGCCGGGCGAGATGTAGCCCGAGACCGCGATATAGATCAGGCCGAATTGGCCGACGCCGATCAGCAGGCCATAGGCCGCCATAAGCCGCCACGGCACCTTCGGCCGCTTGAAAACGAAGATCGCCGGGAACAGGACGAACAGGAATCGCAGCGCCGCGATCAGGAGCGGCGGCATCTGCTCCGTCGCGACCTTCATGATCGGAAAGTTCGTGCCCCAGATTGCGACGGTCGCGATCGCAAGCAGAGCGTGGGTCAGCGGCAGGGAGCGGGACGTCATGCTGTTCTCCGGCGCGAATGCGCCTTCGGAGTGGCGCCGGCACCTGGGTCACGGATTCAGTGCGGCTCGTCGTCCGAAACCGGGACGAGCCGCCCTTCTTCCGCCTTGTAGAAGTATTGGCTTGCCACAAGCCAGCCCTTCAGAGGTCGAAGCGGCAGGAGGCAGGTCGCCAGCAGGAAGGGCAGGGTGATCGCCGCGTTCAGCCAATAGGGCGCGCTCCATGACACTTCCAGCCAGCAACCGAGAAAGGCTGCCGGAACGCAGAAGAACATCATCACGAAGAAGGCCGGGCCGTCGGCCGGATCGGCGAAGGAATAATCGAGCCCGCAGATCTCGCAGCGCGGCGCGAGCTTGATGAAGCCGTCGGCAAACAAATGCCCGCGGCCGCATCGCGGGCATCGGCCGGCGATGCCGGTCCGTGCCGGTGGCAGATAGGGCCAGTCGCCCTGCGCCTGGTTCTCTTCTGTGCATGGAAGTGCACTCGAGTGCACAGCTTCGTGCATGGCTCGTTGGTTATTGGCATACATTGTCGTACCCACTGTCGTATGGGTTGTTTGTATGGAGATTGTATGCATCATATAAGCATGCAATGTCAATGATGCATGGATGTGTGGAATGAATGTCTGGGTCCCAGATCTCGAAAGCCTGCCTGGGCCGAAATATCTCGCGATCTCGAGTGCGCTCGCAGGTGACATAAGGACCGGCAAATTGCGGCCGGGCGACCGGCTGCCGCCGCAGCGCGATCTCGCCAAGGCGCTCGGCGTCGACCTGACCACGGTGACGCGCGCTTATGCGGTGGCGCGCCGCGACGGCTTGATCGAGGCGAACTCCCGGCGCGGCAGTTTCGTCAAGGAAGCCGCTCCCATTGCGGCTCCGGGAAAGACGAATTCCCTGCCGGCCCCGGTCATCGATCTCGGCATGAACATGCCGCCCGTTCCACGTGATCTCCCTCTCGGAGAAATGCTCGCGGAGGCGATGGCGCAGGTGCTGCACGGCCCCGACGCGGCGGCGCGTCTTCACTATCAGGCACGTGGCGGAGCAATCGTGGACCGGGCCGCCGGGGCGACCTGGCTATCGGCCCGAATTCCTCATGCGAGCGAGGATCGCGTGCTCGTCGCTGGCGGCGCCCAGCAGGCGCTCTGGAGCGTCTGCCGCCTCCTGCTGAATCCGGGCGACGTGCTCCTGACGGGAGCCGTCATCTATCCCGGCATGAAGTGGATCGCCGAGCAGTTGAAGGTCAAGATCGTTCCGATCGCCGACGAGTTCGGCTATCTCGACCTCGAACGGTTGCGGCAGGTTTGTCTGCAAGACAAACCGAAGGCTCTGTACACAGTCCCGACCATGGACAACCCGACAACCCGGACTTTGTCGGACACTGTACGGAAAAAGCTCGCCGACCTGGCAGTCCGCCACCGATTCTGGATCATCGAGGATGACGCCTACGGGGCTCTCCCCTCGGCTCCGCTCCAGCCGATCGCGGCCCACACTCCCGACCGCACCTGGCATATCGCCAGTCTCTCGAAGGCCGTCTCTCCGGCTCTTCGCGTGGCCTATGTGCTGGCACCAAGCGTCGTCGGTGCTCTGATGCTGGAAGGCGAGCTCCACGGCGGTTCGGTGATGGCGCCACCGATCAACGCGGGCATCGCCTCGACCTGGATTCTCGAAGGAACCCTTGGGAAAATCACAGCCGCGGTGCGCGCTGAAAGCGCCCGCCGTCAGGCGGTTCTGATCGCGGCCCTCGGAGAGAAAAACCTGCAGGCCGACCCCGAAGGACATCACGCCTGGCTCAGTCTGCCGAAGGGCTGGACCGGCCGCGATTTCTCCGACGCCGCCCGCCGCGTCGGCGTGGCCGCGGTTGCAGGCGAGACCTTCGCCGTCGGGTCGGACCCGGTCGAGGCCGTCCGCCTGTCGATCGGCGCATTCGCCAGGGAAGAGGACGTGGCCAAGGGCGCGCGATTGCTCGCGGCGCTGCTGCTTGGCGGTTCGGGCGCGGTCGAGTCGTTCATCTGAGGGGTGCGTCTCGGAAGCGGCAAAGCCGCTGTCCGGGACCCATAACCCCTGTGCTGATGATGGAAGCGAGACGCTGCGGAGTATCGGTTCCGGGGCTCGCCGCTTCGCGTCGCTCCGGAACACGGGCTCATTGCTTCGGCGGCGACAGACCCTGGAATGCCCCGCCGAACGGAGAAGGATTCTGCGCCGGCGGTGGCCCGGGAGGCGCAGCGTCGGGCGATTGCGGCGCGACGTTCCCGAATGCGCCGCCGAACGGCGATGGATTCTTTGTTCCCTGCGGCGCGCCGGGCTGTGCTGGCTGCGGAGCGGGCGCGTTCTGCTTCATCCGCTTCTGCTGCTCTTCCAGGAAGCGCTGCTGGTTGGCGCGCTTCTCGTCGATGACCTCCTGCTTGCAGACCGTCGCGTCGTGCAGGCTGCCGCGCCAGATCGCGACGGCTGCAAGCGCGATCAGGAGAAGGCCGATCGTTGCCGGATGGGCGACGAAGCGGCCGATCGGATTGCCGTAGAGTCGGGAGCGCGAGGCCCGCCCGGTCACGATGGCCTCGCGGCGGCGGGTGTGCGCTTCCTGGATCATCGCCCCGATGAGCGTCACCGCGATGATGATCACCGCCAGCGCCGACAGCGACGGGTCGATGCCGTAGCGGACCTTCGAGGCCAGCGCCGTCGTGAAGGTCGACTGGGCGAGGATCGTGAAGACTGTCGTGTTGTAGTTCTCGAACGAGGCCAGCAGCGTCAGGAACGCGGCGGACAGGATCGCCGGCCGGAGGAACGGCAGCATGATCTTGCGGAAGGCCTGGCCCGGCGTGGCGCCGAGATCGAGCGCGGCTTCGGTCAAAGTCGGGTCGAAGCGCTGCAGCCGTGCGCTGAAGATCAGCATGGCATAGGCGGAGATGAACGTGACCTGACCGGCGATGGTCAGGAACATGCCGTTGAAGAACACCGAGTCGTAGCCGAAGCCGAGCTGGCGGCCGATATGACCCCAGAATACGATGGTCGAGATGCCGAGCACGACGCCTGGAATGAGGATCGGCGTGATCAGCACGGTGTAGAGCGCCGAGCGCAGCTTCGGCCCGATCTCGGCAAGTGCCAGCGCGCCGGCGAGGCCGACCGGAACCGACAGCGCCACGACGCCCGCGCCGATGATGATGCTGTTGACCAGACCGCCCATCAGGCGGCGGTCGTTCACGAGGACGCCGAACCATTCCGTCGTGAAGCATTCCCAGGGCGAGATGCGCGGGAACGACGAGGAGTTGAAGGCCGTGATCGTCATGATGATCAGCGGCCCGAACAGGAAGCCGAAGAACAGCAGCGAATAGCCGACGGAGAAGGTCTGGCCGCGAAGGGTCGAGGCGCTCATCGGCCGATCGCCCCGATATTGACCTTGAACACCTTCATCATCAGCAGGACGAAGCCGAGACAGGTGACGAGGAGGATCGCGGCATAGGCGGAGCCGCGTTGCCAGTTACCGGCGTCGCTGAACCATTGATAGACGAGCTGCGTGAACCAGAGATTGGACGGGCCGCCGAGGATTTGCGGCGCGGCGAGAGCGCCGGCGGTCAGCATGAACACCATGGTCGCGCCCGACGCGATGCCGGGCTTGGCCACCGGAAGCACGATCCGCCAATGGACCCTCCACCAGCTCGCGCCCATGTCCTGCGCGGCCTCGATCTGGTTGCGATCGAGCGCCTCGACCGCGTTGTAGATCGGGAACACCATCAGCAGGATGTAGGTGTAGGTCAGGCCGGAATAGAGCGCGACATTCGCTCGGATGAAATCTATGGGCACGTCCCAGAAACCGAGCGACATGCCGACACCGTTGATCAGGCCGGTCGCGCCGAAGATCACGCGGAAGGCGAAGGCACGCAGGATTTCGTTGACCCAGAACGGCACGATGAGGCCGAGGATCATCAGCCGGGCCGCCACACCGGTCGCGGAATGGGCGAGGATGAAGGCGATCGGGTAGCAGACGATGACGTCAATGATCGTCACGAGGACGGAGGCGAGGATCGTCTTGCCGAGCACGCCCATGTCGAGCGTGTTCGTGCCGCTGCCGTCGCGGAACAGGAAGAAGCCGTAGTTCGATAGCGTGTAGACGTCCTGCGGCCCGCCAATGTCCTGCGGCGATAGATTGTGCCGGAACGAATAATCGAGCATCGCGACCTGCGGCAGCGCGATGAGGACCAGCACCCAGACGAGGACGGTGAGGCTGATAAAGAGCGCGACGCCGATGCCGTGACGGCTGACGAATTCGTCGAAGACCGATTTCAGACGGTCCACGGTCAGGCCTCCGGCGTGGCGGGGAGCGCCCACGCCTTCTCGGGATTGTACGAGGCCTTAACGACTTGGCCGGGAACCAGCGGTGCCCCCTCGCTGCCGCTGTTGACCCGCGACAACCGCAGCGGAATGCCCTTGTCCTCAAGGAAGAGGTTGCGGACGCTGCCCTCGAACTCCTCCTTTACGACGGTGCATGAAATCGACGGAGCATTCGCGGCCTCGCCAACCGCAAGCTGCTCCGGCCGGATGAACAAAGTGACGATATCGCCCGGCGCGTAACTACGCCCACCGCTGGCCCGGCCGGGCAGCATGCCGATCGGGGTGTCGACGACGACATCTCCGCCGCTCTGCGACGCTACCTTGCCCGAGATCGCATTGGTCTCGCCTACAAAAGAGGCAACGAAGGCTGTCCGGGGCCGGTCGTAGATCACTTCGGGCACGTCGATTTGCTGGACCACGCCGGCGCTCATCACCGCGACGCGATCCGACATGGTCAGCGCCTCACCCTGATCGTGGGTGATGTAGATGAAGGTCAGGCCGACGCGCTTCTGGATGGAGCGAAGCTCCGTCCGCATGTGGTGGCGAAGCTTGAGGTCGAGCGCCGACAGCGGCTCATCGAGGAGCAGAATGTCCGGCTCCACCGCAAGAGCGCGGGCGATGGCGACGCGCTGGCGCTGGCCGCCGGAGAGCTCATAGACCTTCTTGTCGCCGACACCCGGCAGCGCGATCAGGTCGAGCAGTTCGTCGGCGCGGCGGCGGCGCTCCTTGCGGCCGACACCACGAACTTCGAGCGGAAAGGCGATGTTCTCGGCGACGGACATCAGCGGAAACAGCGCGAGGTTCTGGAAGATCAGCGCGGTCGGGCGCTTGTTTGGGCCGACGCGGCGCATGTCGTTGCCGCCGATCAGCACGCGGCCCTCGGTCGGTTCAATAAAGCCGGAGATGCAGCGGAGCAGGGTGGTCTTTCCACAGCCGGACGGACCAAGGAAGGAAAAGAATTCGCCGCCCTGAATGGTCAGCAGAGCGTTGTCGACCGCCGTATGCGACCCGAACCGGATCGTGACGTGGTCAAGCGCGACATCCTTGGTCATACCGAACTGAGCCCCTGCACCCGCACCCCTAAAAGGCAAGAAGCGCGCCGCGTGTGTGACACGGCGCGCTTCCTTTCACACGCGAACTGAGCCCCCCAGCTCAGGCGCTCATGAACTTGTTCACGAACTCGGTACGGGCTTCGCTGTACCACTTGGCCTCGGCCGGCCAGGGGTTGAGCTTGGACAGCGCGTCGCCCGGATAGGCGTCGGCGAAGTTCTTCGCGTAGACCTCGCCGCCGAACTTGTCGGCGCCGATGACCGGCGAGTTGTAGCCGTGCGTCTTGATTGCCGTGCCGGCGAGCTCCGGATCGTAGCAGGCCGCGATGAAGGCGTAGACCTGATCGATGTTCTTGGCGCCGACCGGGAGCGACATGCCGTCGACCCAGGCCATCGCGCCTTCGACCGGCGCGCGGTACATGACCGGCTCGCCGGCCGTCTTGAGGGCGATCGGAGGGCCGTCCCAGGTCTGCGCGACGATGACACCCTCGTTCAGGAGGCCGTTCTTCTGCGCGTCGGCATCCTTCCAAATCAGCTTGAGGTTCTTCTTCTTCTTGATCGCGGTCTCGGTGAGTTTGCCCCAGACTTCCTTCATCTTCTCGGGAGTCTCGTAGGCCGACCAGATCGAGCCGGGAGCGAGTTCGCCGCGGCGCTCCATGCCGAGGCCGAGACCGAGCATCGAGGAATGGGCGCGGCCCATGGTCTTGCCGGCGTTCGCCTCATCCCACACGTCGTAATAGGACGGGAACTCGCCGGCCGGGGTGAACTTGTCGGTGCGCCATGCGACACCTTCCGTACCCCAGATGTGCGGGATCCAGGTTGTGCCCTTGCCGAAGTTCCAGAACTTGTCGCCCAGCGCCATGGCCGGGTTCACCTTGTCGATCGCCACCTTCTTCATGTCGAAGGGCTGAAGCAGGCCAAGGTCCTTCCAGAGCGGATTGCGGTTCACGGTCGGGGTGACGATGTCGAAGCCCTGGCCGTTGGTGGCCTTCATCTTGTTCAGGATTTCGTCGTTGTCACCGATGCCGGTGAAATTGATCTTGATACCGGTCTTGTCGGTGAAGCTCTTCTGAAAGCTGTCCGGCAGGTAGTCGGACCACATCAGGATGTTGATCTCGCCCGACGAGGCGAGCGCGCTCGGGCTGACGATCGCGGGCATCGCAACGGCCGCCGCCGCGGCAGCCGATCCCTTGAGGACGGTGCGGCGATCGACCGGCAGGTTGAACTTGGAAGCGGACATGGGAGTCTCCAGCGGAATGCGGCCGATCCCTCGGGCGCGTGTTGAGCGCCCTAAGCCTCTCAGATGAGAGTTTCGTGACAGCCGTCGGAAATGCTATTTCGCAGGACGAAACTCGTTAGAGCCAGAGTTTGAATTCTATGGAGCCAGCGTCGATATGCTGGAGCGTTTCTTTGAAAATCCGCTCGATCACGGGCGGGCATTGCAGCAGCAGATCCAGGAAAGGATCGTCCAGGCGATCCTCGACGGCGCTCTGTCGCCTTATGAGCCGCTGCCGGCAACCCGGAGCTTCGCCAATACTCTGAAAGTCTCCAGGAATACGGTGACCCTGGTCTACGAGCGGCTGGCCGAGGATGGCTACCTGACACCGGTCAACCGGCGCGGATATTTCGTCAACGAACGCTATGTCCGCGAACAGCTGAACGTTCGTGTCGACGATCGGTCCGCGGCGATGTTTCCCCATGCGGCGAAGCCGGTCGATTTCGAAAAGCGCTTCCGCATCAGCCCGTCACGGCAGTCGAACATCGTCAAGCCGGCATGGCGCGACTATCCCTATCCCTTCGTGTACGGGCAGGTCTCGCCCGACCAGACCTCGGTTAGCCGCTGGCGCGATTGCGTTCGCCAGGCCGGCTCGGCCCGCAACGCGCAGGCGTGGATGGGCGATCTCATCGACGCGGATGATCCGATGCTGATCGATCAGATCATCCGCCGCATGCTGCCGAAGCGTGGCTTCCGGGCGCGCGAGGACGAGATCCTGATCACGGTCGGCGCGCAGAACGCGGTCTATCTGATCGCCAACCTGATGTGCGGGCCGGGGACCAGGGTCGGCGTCGAGGAGCCAGGGTATGTCGACGCCCGCAACATCTTCCTCGCGCATGGTGCCGAGATCGTTCCGCAGAGCGTCGACTCCAATGGGCTGAAGATCCAGGAAGGGCTGAACGGTTGCGCGCTGGTCTATGTCACGCCCGGCCACCAGGCGCCGACCAACGTTACCCTCACCATGCAGCGCCGCCTTGCTCTCTTGGAGGCCGCCGAGCGTGAGGACTTCCTGATCGTCGAGGACGATTACGAGCACGAACTGAACTATGTCGGTCCCCAGCATCCGGCGCTGAAGAGCTTCGACCGCGCCGGACGCGTGATGCATATCGGTAGCCTGTCGAAGCCGGTCTTCCCCGGGCTGCGCCTCGGCTTCGTCATCGCGCCGCCGCCGGTGATCCGCGAGCTCCGCGCGCTGCGCCGCCTCGAATACCGCCACCCGTCCGCGCTTGATCAGCGGTCGATGGCGATCTTCCTGGCCGATGGCCATTTCGATGCCCATATCCGCCGCCAGCGTGACACGCTCTCCGCCAAATGGAAGACGATCCTGCGAGAGATCGAACGCCAGCTCCAGGGATGCGGCGTGACGATGACGACCGGCGGTTCCGCGCTCTGGCTGCGGCTCCCGGAAGGTGTCGATGCTGGCGTGCTGCAGAAGGCGGCGATGGCGCGTGGCGTCCTGATCGAGTCGGGCACGGTGCACTTCGTGACGCCCCCGGCGGGACGTGGTTTCATCCGGCTCGGCTTCGCCGCGATCGCCAATGAGAAAATCGCGCCGGGCATCAAGCTGCTGGCGGAAGTGCTCGCCTCAGTTCCGCGTCGCGCAGCCTAGGAGATCCCGTTGTACATTCCGCCACGTTTTGTCATCGAGGACCTCCCGGATATCCACGATCACATCCGCGCCTGCCGTCTGGCCAATCTCGTAACGGCGGCGTCGGACGGACTGATCGCCACCCCGCTGCCCTTGATCCTCGATGCGGCCGAGGGCGAATTCGGCACGCTTTACGGGCACGTCGGCCGGCCCAATCCGCAGTGGCAGAAACCGGTGAAAGGAGACGCGATGGCGATCTTCATGGGGCCGGACGCCTATGTGACGCCGTCCTGGTATGCGACCAAGCAGGAGACGGGGAAGGTCGTTCCGACCTGGAACTACGTCGCGGTCCATGCCTACGGCCCTGTCGAGTTCTTCGACGACCCGGATCGGCTGCTGGATGCGGTCACCCGCCTGACAGACCTTTACGAGCAGCCACGAAGCGAGCGCTGGCGAGTCGACGATGCGCCGGAGAATTTCATCCGCGCGCAGCTTCGCGGCATCGTCGGCCTCCGCCTTCCGATCACGCGGATCGAGGGCAAGGAGAAGATGAGCCAGAACCGCAACGAGGCCGACCGCGAGGGTGTCGCGGCGGGACTTGCCGACAGCGAGAGCCAGATGGACCGGGTCGTCGCGGAGCGCGTGCGAAGCGGCCTCTGATCCTCAGCGCCGTGTCGGCGGCGCGCCGATGCCGCCTTCGGCCTCCGGGCCGTGCGGCTGTTCGGGATTGTGCGAGTGGGTGGCGCGCTCCTCGGTCGGTGGGCCGACATATCCGTCCGGACCGTAGAATACGGCGTGCAGCCCCCAATAGCTCGTGACGAACAGGGCCAGCGCGGCGGCCAACCCTGCCGGGATGTTGCGGGCCGGCGTCTTGAATTTCTCGAGCACATGCTGCTCGCGGCTGTGATCCGCGGCGACGGCGAGCAAGATCGCCATGATCAGGCCGTGGCCGATGATCTCAATGCGCCCGAACGGCCAGACGGCGGCCGAGAAGATGAGGAAGAGCGCTACCGCCGATAGCCGCCGGATCAGCGGCGTCCAGAGCAGGCCGAAGCCCATCGTGAATTCGGCGACGCCGGCCATCGGGATGAAGCCATCGCGCGGCAGGCCGAAGGTAAGGAACGGCTTCTCCTCGACCAGCGGATAGAACCATTCGGGATAGGCGAATTTTTCGAGGCTCGACCACATCAGCGCAATGGCGAGACCCCAGCGCAGCACCTCGAAACGGTGGACGCGCCAGTTCTCGCGCGACGAGCCGGCGAGGATCAGATAGCCGGCGACACCGACGCCGAGCGCCAGATAGTCGAACAGGTGAAACAGGTCGTAGTCGCGCAGCGCCAGCAGCCAGAGCGCGATGATGCCGATGCCGGCGATCCACATCGTCCCCTTCCAGAAGATCAGGGCGGCGATGACGAGCTGCATCCACGACACCCATTCGGCGGGCGTCTTGAGATCGGGCGTCAGGTAGACCCCGCCAACCGAGAAGATCGAGACGAAGAACGCCGCGACGATGGCCCGGACGTAATCGTCGAGACGGTTCCAGAGCGGCTGGGTGATGCGGTCGAGGCCATCGAGCACCGGCTTGCCGTAATAGGAGCGCTCGACCAGCCGGGCAATGATGAAGAAGATCAGGACGAGGCCGATGCCGAGCCAGAACCACCCGTCCTGCAGCGTCCGTATCACGGGTGCAGGCGGCGCGCCGACGATGTACGGCGCGAACCATTTGACGTGGGCCTGCGCAGGCACGGCGGACAGCGCGAGGATCGCCGCGCCGCACGATGCGGCCGCAGCCTTTGAAACGGTCGAACCGCAAGTTCTCGATGTCATCGAAGCCCCCCAGCCTCGATGGAACTGTCGCCTACAACGGACGCGCCGCCAAGTGCGTAGTCGACCTGATCAGATATCCGCGCGACCGAGCACCTTGCGGAGGATCGCGGTCATCTGCTCCAGCTCGTCCTCGGTCGTGACGAAGGCGGGCGCGAAGATGATGGCGTCGCCGGTCGCCTTCACGTGCAGGCCCTCGTTAAAGAGGATTCTCTGGACGATCGAGCCCTTGAGGCCGGGCTTGTCGCTAGGCTTCAGTTGGATGCCGGAGATCATGCCGTAGCCGCGCAGGTCTGAGACCTGGGCGAGGTTGCGAAGGCCGAAGACCTGGTCGAGGAAGGTCGGTGAGAAGGCCTTGGCGCGCTCGAACAGTCCGTGGTCGCGATAGATGTCGAGCGAGGCGATGGCCGCCGCGCAGGCGACCGGATGGGCCGAATAGGTGTAGCCGTGGAAGAGTTCCGGCCGGTCGCCTTCCGCCGCGTCGATGATCGCCTGCTGGATTTCGGTCTTCACCGCGACGGCGCTCATCGGCACCGCGCCGTTGGTCAGCGCCTTGGCCATGGTGATGATGTCGGGCGTGATGCCGAATTCCTGGGCGGCAAAGGCCGAGCCGGTGCGGCCGAAGCCGGTGATGACCTCGTCGAAGATCAGCAGCAGGCCGTATTTGTCGGCGATCTCGCGCAGGCGCTGCAGATAGCCCTGCGGCGGGACGATGGTGCCGACCGAGCCCGCGATCGGCTCGACGAAGACACCGGCGATGGTGTCCGCGCCATAGGTCTTGCAGATGTCTTCGAGATCGTCGGCGAGTTCGGCGCCGGTCTCCGGCTGGCCCTTCGAGAAGCGCTGCTCCTCGGTCCAGGTGTGACGCATATGGACGACGTCGCAGGTGACGCCCGAGAAATCGCGCCGGTTGTTGACCATGCCCGCCAGCGAGGTGCCGCCGAGATTGACGCCGTGATAGGCCCAGGCGCGCGACACGAAGCGGGTACGCTGACCCTGTCCCCTGGCGCGATGATAGGCGAGGCAGATCTTGATCGCGCTGTCGACAGCCTCCGAGCCGGAAGAGCCGAAGAAGATGCGGTCGATGCCCTTCGGCAGGAGTTCGGCCACCCGGGTGGCGAGCTCGAACGAAACCGGCGCGGCACGCTGGAAATGCGTGGTGTAGTCGAGTTCGAGAAGCTGCTTGTGGACCGCGTCGGCGATCTCGCGCCGGCCATGACCGGCGGCGCAGCAGAACAGGCCGGACGAGCCGTCGAGCAGTTCGTCGCCCTCGGGCGTCCAGTACCGCACGCCTTCGGCGCGGGCGAACATCTGCGGCTCTTCGCGGAACAGGCGGTTGTTGGTGAAGGGGAGCCAGTGGTGCTCCATGTTGATCACGCCCATAGCCACGCTCCTTCCGCCAAGACCGAGGCTCAGGGCTAAGACGCGGATATCTCAGGCGTTAGAGCCAGCGCGCTAATTCGGTCGGTCCAATATTGGCCCCACCAAATTGAGGTGGTGGCTCTGTCGCCTGTTTATGCGATACGGCACACAGCGTCGGCAGCGGAGTAGCGTGTGGATCTCGCCATTGCAGCTTTGATCGTGGCGGGGGCCGCATTGGTTCGAGGGGCGACCGGCTTCGGTTTCGCCATCATCGCCGCGCCCGGTCTGGCCTTCCTCTGGCCGACCAATCTGGCGACGTCGATGGTCCTTGTCCTGGACATGATCGCGACCGCGATGATCATCCGCTCGGGCGCGCTCAAGCACCTGCGGATCGACGATGCGCTGCTGATCTGCTGTTCGGCGCTGCTCGGCGTCGTCCTTGGCGTGATGGTGATCAAGGACCTGCCTCCGGAGACGGCGCGGCTCGGCCTCGATCTCACGGTTCTTGTCTCGGCCGTGGCGGCATTGTTGAAATTCCGCGCTCCGGTCCTCGGCCATTGGAGCGTCGCGATTATCGTCGGCATCCTCGTCGGCGCGATGATCGGCGCCTTCGCGATCGGCGGCACTTTGCTGCTCGCCTGGCTTATGGCGACCGACCGCGATCCTAAGGAAATGCGGGCGCTGCTGACGCTCGCCTTCGGCTTCTCCGATACCTTTTCGGTGATCCTGCGCGTCGCGCTCGGTTTGTTCCCCCTTAGCGCGCTCACGCACGCGGCCCTTCTTGCTCCCGTCATGATCCTCGGCATCATGGTCGGCAGTCTTGCCTTTCACCGCCTCCCGGCGGAGCTTTGGCGCAAGGGCGTCGCCGTCCTCCTCATCTTCATCGCAGGCCTCAGCCTGGTCCACACCATCTTCTACGCTTGAGAGACATGAACCGTACGATCCTCATCACAGGCGCAACATCCGGTTTCGGCGAGGCGACTGCCCGCCGCTTCGCCGCGGACGGCTGGAAAGTCATCGGCACCGGCCGTCGCGTCGAACGCCTGTCCGGCCTGAAGGAAGAGCTCGGCGATCTTTTCCACGCCTCCGCCTTCGACATCACCGACGAGGCCGCGACCAAGGCCGCGCTCGATGCGCTGCCGGACGGCTTCAGGGGCGTCGACGTCCTCGTGAACAATGCCGGCCTCGCACTCGGCACCGCGTCGGCGCCGAACACCAGTCTCGATGACTGGAAGACGATGATTTCGACCAATGTCACCGGACTGGTGACGATCACTCATCTGCTCCTGCCCAAACTCATCGAGCGGAAGGGCATGATCGTCAATCTCGCCTCGATCGCGTCGAACTGGCCGTATCCGGGCGGCAATGTCTACGCGGCGACGAAGGCCTTCGTGCAGCAATTGTCGCTCGGTCTGCGCTCGGACCTGCACGGTAAGGGCGTCCGCGTGACCTCGATCGAACCCGGTCTCTGCGAGAGCGAATTCACGCTTGTCCGTACCGGCGGCAACAAGGATGCCTACGATGCCCTCTACAAGGGGGCGCATGCACTGACCTCGGATGACATTGCCAATACGATCCACTGGGTGGCGACGCAGCCGCCGCATGTGAACGTCAACTCGCTCGAGATCATGCCGGTGAGTCAGTCCTGGGGCGGCTGGCAGATCCATCGAGAAAGCTGATTCATGGCCGGCTTCGACCTCGCCATTGTCGGCGGCGGCATTCTGGGCCTCGCGCATGCCTTGGCCGGCGCCAAGCGCGGCAAGAAGGTCGTCGTCATCGACCGCGACGCGCAGGCGAACGGAGCCTCCGTCCGCAATTTCGGCTTTGTCACCGTCACCGGACAGGGCGCGGGCGATTGCTGGAACATGGCCCGGCGCGCCAGAGAGATCTGGGCGGGGTCGGTCGGCGAGGCGAAAATACAGGTGTTGCAGCGCGGCATGGTCCTCGCCGCCCGTCATGCGGAATCGGAGGCAGTGATCGACGCCTTCCTCCGCACCGAAATGGGCGGAGGCTGCTCGAAGCTCACCGCCGCCGAAGCCAAAGAGCACGTGCCAGCGCTCCGTGACAACGCGGCGCTCATCTCCTTGTACAGCCCGCACGAGATCCGCGTTGAATCCCGTACGGCCATCCCCGCTCTCGCGAACTGGCTGAGCCAGCGCTGGGGCGTGGCGTTCATCTGGGGCGCGGCCGTGCGCAACGTGGCGCCGCCGGAGATCGAGACGGCTGCGGGGACGATCCATGCCGAGGCCGCGATCGTCTGTCCCGGCGACGATTTCGTCTCGCTATTTCCAGAGCGAATCTGTGCCTACCACCCGGTTCGCTGCAAATTGCAGATGATGCGGGTGACGCCGGCTGATCCTGTGCGTTTCGGCACGGCGGTGATGTCCGATCTCGGGCTCGGCCGTTATCTCGGCTATGCCGATCTGCCGGAGGCCACGCCGCTGAAGGCCGCGCTGGACGACCGGCAGGGTCATCATCGCAATAACGGCGTCCATCTCATCGTGACTCAATCGGCCGATGGCTCCTTCGTCGTCGGCGACAGCCATCATTATGCCGAGACGCCCCATCCTTTCGCCTCGGAAGAGGTCGATGCTCTGATCCTCGACGAATTCGACCGCGTGCTCGATTTGCCGGGTCGCACGGTGACCGAGCGTTGGATCGGCACCTACGCATCGGCGCATGATCGTTGGCGGCTGACCGACAAACCGTCAGACAATGTACGTATCGTGATCGTCACGGCCGGTTGCGGCGCGTCCACGGCATTCGGCATCGGCGAGGAGACGATCGCCGATCTCTATGGCTCACAGGCGGGAGTGGCGGCATGACGTTCAAGGCGGTGATATTCGACTGGGCCGGCACCGTGATCGACTTCGGCTCGTTCGCGCCGATGGGCGCCTTCGTCGAGACGTTCAAGAAGTTCGACGTCGAGGTGACGATCGCCGACGCCCGTAAGCCGATGGGACTGCCGAAGCGCGCCCACATCGCCTCGATGCTGGCCGAGCCGCATATTGCGGAACGCTGGAAGGCCGTGCATGGCAAAATGCCGGGCGAGGCCGAGATAGACCGTGTCTACGAGGTGTTCGTGCCGCGCAACGTTGAGGTGGTGACGGATTACTGCACGCTTGTCCCGGGGACGGCGGACGTCGTCACCGGTCTCCGGGCTCGCAGGATGAAGATCGGCTCGACCACCGGCTATACCCGCTCGATCATGGAGCGTGTCCTGCCGCTCGCGGCGAAACAGGGCTTCGCGCCGGACAATCTGATCTGCGCCGACGACCTGCCGCTCGGACGGCCGACGCCGATCGGTATGTACAAATGCTTCCTCGACCTGATGGTTTATCCGGCGTCTGCCGTGATCAAGGTCGATGACACGGAGCCAGGTATCGCCGAGGGTGTAGCGGCCGGTTGCGTCACGGTCGGCGTCGCTTTGTCAGGCAACGAAGCGGGGCTGACGATCGACCAGTTCAACGCGCTGAGCCCGGCCGAGAAGGCGGTGGTGCGCGAGCGGGCCGGAGCGAAGCTCAAGGCGGCGGGCGCCCATCATATCATCGATACGGTCGCTGACCTCCCGGCGCTGATCGACAAGCTCTCCGCCTGATGAAGCCGAACGTCCTTCTCGTCACCATCGACCAGATCCGGGCCGATGCGATTTTCGGCGCGCTCGGTCAAAGCGTGCCGCTGCCGAACCTCCGCAAGTTCGCGGCGTCGGGCGTGACGTTCAGGAACCACTTCTCGGTGACGGCCCCATGCGGGCCGGCGCGGGCGAGCCTCTTGACCGGTCTCTATGCGATGAACCATCGCGTCATCCGGAACGGCGCTCCGCTAGCGAGCTATCACACCAATATTGCGTTGGAAGCTCGGAAGGCAGGCTACGAGCCGCTGCTGTTCGGCTACACCGACGTGCAGGCGGACCCGAGCGAGCGCGCTCCCGGCGATCCGGACCTCGCCAGCTATGAGGGGGTGCTGCCCGGCTTCCGCGAACTTGTCGAGCTCCGCTTCGACAGTCCGCGCGCGTGGCCGGCCTACCTCGCCGCGCAGGGCTATGATCTGCCGGAAAACGACGATGATCTCTGGCGGCCCGTGGCGTCGTCCGGTAATGCGCCGAATATCCGCGATCCGGCCTTTTACAAGGCCGAGCATTCAGACAGCGCGTTCCTCACCGACGAAACGCTGAAGGCGCTCTCTGTGCGCATCCGGGCGCCGTGGTTCGCGCATGTCACCTACATCCGGCCGCACCCGCCGCTCGTCGCGCCGTCGCCGTACAACACACTAATCGACCCGGCCTCGCTGCCGTCGGTTGAGACACGCAATCCCGATCACCCGTTCATCCCGGCCTGGTTCTCGGCGCCCTCGCAAGGCGGCCTGCATTGGGGCTTCGACGGCGATTTCACGCGGATGGACGAGGCGACCGCGCGCGATCTCCGCGCGATCTATCTCGGCCTTCTCGCCGAGGTCGATCGTCACATCGGCCGACTGCTCGACTGGCTCGACGAGACCGGTCAGGCGGAGCGGACGATCGTCGTCGTCACCGGCGATCACGGCGAGATGCTGGGCGATCACGGGCTCTGGGGAAAGGATTCCCCGTTTGAGCCGGTGTTCAACGTGCCACTCGTCATACGCGATCCCGCCTATGCGTCGCGCGCCGGCTCCGTGGTCGATGCACTGACGGAATCGATTGACGTCATGCCGACGGTGCTCACCGCCGTGGGCGTGGATATCCCGACCGTCCTCGACGGCAAGCCGCTGCAGCCGCTCCTCGCGGGCGGTGCGCCTGAAGACTGGCGGCAGGCGGTGTTCGCCGAGATCGATTTTGCCAGTCTGGACGTGCCGACCCGTTTCGAGCGCGCGCTCGGCCTGGGGCCGCTCGACGCCAATGCGGCGGTGCTCCGCGAGGCGCGCTGGAAATACGTGCATTTCAACGGCGGCGTGCCGCCTCTGCTGTTCGATCTCGACACTGATCCCGGCGAAACGACCAATGTCGCGCCGGATAACCCCGGCGAGGTGGCGCGGCTACGCGCGGCTATGCTCGACCGGCGGATGAAGCGGGCATTTCGCCATCTCACCGAGTGGCAGCCGGCATCTGTCCCAGGCTGAGCCGGGCATTTCCATCAATGCGCCAGACGCGCATCTGATCCCGATTTTTGTCAGGAACCAATCGATGTCGATTCGATTTCTTACAGGCCAGTGTAAGGGAGTTCGACCCATGGAAGCAGAATCGCTGTTGTCCCATTTCGGAATGGCGAGTGCCGCCGAACTCGAGCAGGTCGCTGCGGAATGCGCGCATCTCGCGGAAGAGGCGAAGACCGCCGAGGAATGCTACCGCTATCGCGATCTCGAACTGTCGTTCCGGAACCGCGCGGCGGAAGAGCGGCAGCGGATCATCGTCGAGGGTTGATTCACGATAGTTCCGGGCCGTTGCCCGGCAGCAGTCGACTCTGAGCTGTGAGACAAGCGCGCCGGCGGTTTATCCCCGCCGGCGCTTCATTTTTTTGGGCGGAGCGGTCAGGCCGAAGCGTCGGCGAAGATCTCTTTCTTGATGACCGCGTGGACGCCCCAGTTGCCGTCGACGACCTGGGTGATGCCGAAGTCGACGCCGATCGACATCAGCGAGATCGCCTCGTCCTCGGTCAGGCCCTTTGTCGTCATCAGGAAGCCGCGCATCTTCTTGAAGGCATCCTTCAGCGCGAGGTCGATCGAGCTCTTGCCGAAGATGTCGTTCTGGGCGTTCGGGCCGAGCTCGGCGAGGAAGTTCGCGTAGCTGAAGCCGTGGATCAGCCATTCGTCCTTGGTCTCGAGCATCGGATATTCCAGCGGCTCGAGCGGCGTACCCGCGATATCGGCCTTCTTGTGCAGGATGATCTGGAACGTGCCGGTGAGCGAGCATTCGATCGCGGTGCCGCACATCTCCGAGTCGCCCTGCGAGGCATGGGGGTCGCCGACAGACATCAGCGCGCCCTCGACGGCGACCGGATAGTACATCGTCGCGCCCTTGCCGATGCGCCAGTTGTCGATATTGCCGCCGGTATAGCTAGGCGGGATCGAGTTGACGTAGTCGGCTTCCTTCGGCGCGAGGCCGATGACGCCGAAATGCGGGCGGATCGGAACCCGGACTCCCTTCAGGACATCCGTGTTCTTCTTGATCTTGGAGTGATCGACCGGGACGCCGGGGTAATCGATCGTCGGGTGGACAACGCCCGACGGGTCGGTCTGCGGTTCCCATTTGAAATTGTAGACGGCCTTGGCCCAGTTCCGCGCGCCGCTTGCATCCATCTCGTAGATGGTGATGACCTCGCGCTGCTTCGGCTCGGTGATCAGGTCCTTGTAGTGGAAGCCCCACCACGCCGCGGCGTTCGAGCCGAACGCCTTGCCCTTGTGCGCGGGATTGGCCGAGGGGCGAAACTTGGTGTCGACGATGCGGACCTCGAGCACGTCGCCTTCCTCGGCACCGCGTACGTATACCGGGCCGGTGCAGATGTGGACGCCGAGACCGCCGCCGCCACCGACCTTGGTGTCGTTGACGTCGCCCGCGCCACGGCGTGCGACCTTCTTCTGCTCCTTGGTCCAGTAGAACACGCTCTCGGCACCCGGATCGCCCTTCACCATCAGCGAGGCGTCGTCATTGGCGTGATGCGTCAGCGTCTCAATGGTGACGATGTCGCCGGAATCGATCTCGACCTGCGGCTTCAGCTTCTTGGAGAAATAGCCCCAGTGCACGGTCTGGTCGGTCGCCGGAAGATAGTGGTAGCTCGGCGTGTCGGGCGCTTTCGAGGCCGAGGCCTGGGCGAGGGCGGGTGTCACCAGCGTGGAGGCACCGGTACCGAGCGCGATCGCGCCACCCGTTGCGGCGAAAGCCGATTTCAGGAAGCCGCGCCGCTCCATTCCGAGCGCTTCCATCATCTTCGCCCGGTGCTTCTCGAATTCCGGACAGGTCTTGTCGTCACCTGCGCACATCTTGCGTCTCCATGGCTCGTCTCGCGCCGCATCGGGCGCCTGGAGCGGACGTTAGGCGCGGTTTCGGCCCCTTTGCCAGCGGTGACCGGAGATCGAAGTCGGGCGCCAAGAGAGAGCGTGCAGGTGGTTTATTCAAGTTAAATCAATGCATTATGCCCTCATCGCGAGGGCGCTCGTGCTCAGATACAACGCTCCAAGCCAAGTTTTTGTGCGCCTTGGTCCAAAGTCGTAGGCTCATTTGCCGGCATGATGATCGCATCGCCCGCTTGGCGTGCGTCTTGCGAGTCGAGCACGGGAGGCCTTGGGCCAATGTACGAACGGCCGCATTCGATCTCGATCGACGCATTCCCGCTGACCGAGCAGCGGGAAACCTGGTGCGAAGCTCTGGCCGCCTTGTCGCTGGGTTGCGACCTGCCCGAGGCATTACAGCTTTCTGGAGAGATCCGAATCCAGCATTCGCCGTCCGGAGCACGCCTGTTCCGGCTTAGTTCGACCCGACAGCGGATCACCTGCGCTGGAGCCGGCCGGGCATGCGCCACGGCGCCAATGCTCGTTGTTTTCCATCAGTATGGACGCGGCGCGATCGGGGCGAGCACGCCGCGACGCGAGTTCGCGGACGGAGATGTCTCGGTCTGCGACCGCTCGTCGGCGTTTACGTTGGATCTCCGTGGCGATTTTGAACTGCTCGTTATGGAGGTGCCGCGAGAACGGCTCCTAGCCCGGCTGGGTCGTGCCAGGATCGAATTTCCATCAGTGCTCGGTTCGACGGTCGCCGCAGCTGCCGCCCGCCCGGTAATGCGGGCACTCGCGACGCATTTCGAGACGATTGCCGAAGCGGACATCGTCGCGGCCGAGATCGCGGTGACGGAACTCATTGCCGGCGCACTGCTTGGCGAGGCCCGACTTGCCGATGACAGCGGAAGTCAGGTCCAGGCGGCGCATTTCCGCCGGGTCACGGCCGCCATTGAGGTTCGCCTCGCCGATCCCGATCTGTCCATGGTCGAGATCGCGCGGCAGGAAGCGCTCTCCCAGCGCTACCTGCAGAAGCTGTTCGAACTGCAGGACACGACTTTCTCGGACTATCTCCGCCAGCGAAGGCTCGATCGGGCCAAGATTGATCTCGCCGATCCGGGTCATTCCTCGGAAAGCATCGCCGAGATCGGCTATCGCTGGGGCTTCCGTGATCAGGCGCATTTCAGCCGGGCGTTCAGTATCGCCTTCGGAGTGTCGCCTCGCGGCTTCCGCAGTTCGGCGCCGCAGGGTCCGAGCGTCTATCCGCTGCGCGGCCGGCCATTGGGCAAGGGACCGGGGCCTGTCGTCGTGCCGCTGCGGCCCGCATCCAGCGAGCCGAGCACAAGGGGATCGGCGCCCGATCACCGCGCCGATGCGGAGCCGGTCGACCGTCATCACATCAAGGTCGGCAAGGACAACGTGCACTGGGGCTATCTCAGCCGGTCGATCCCGCCCGTCCTGCGCGTGCGCTCCGGTGCTCAAGTTACGATCGAGACGCTGACCCAGCACGCGTTTGACGATTATGAGCGGATGATCAGGGGCGATCCGGGCGCGGAGGAAGTGTTCCGCTGGACTGCCGAGGGCAAGAACGTCGACCGGCGTGGAGCGGGGCCGATGAACGCCTCGATCTTCGGTCGCGGCGCGGGCGAGGGCTTCGGCGTCCACATCTTCACCGGCCCGGTATTTGTCCAGGATGCCGAGCCGGGCGACGTTCTGGAAGTTCAGATCCTCGATATCGCGCCGCGCCCCAGCGCAAATCCGCTGTTCGAGGGCCGCGCCTTTGCCTCGAATGCGGCCGCGTGGTGGGGATATCAATATTCCGATCTGCTCGACGCGCCGGCCAAGCATGAGTCCGTGACCATCTACGAGGCAGACGGGGAATGGGCGCGGCCGGTCTATTCCTATCGCTGGACACCGCAGACCGATCCGTTCGGCGTCACCCACGAGACGATGGATTATCCCGGCGTACCGGTCGACCATTCGCGGGTGCGTGAGGAGCACGGCATCA
Organism: Rhizobiaceae bacterium CPCC 101076; assembly: GCA_003347645.1. Lineage (GTDB taxonomy): Bacteria > Pseudomonadota > Alphaproteobacteria > Rhizobiales > Methylopilaceae > Flaviflagellibacter > Flaviflagellibacter deserti. The sequence continues at coordinate 35,392 of QDFX01000010.1, forward strand.
TGCCGAATGTGCGGGTGCCGCTCCGCCCGCATTTCGGCTGCATGGCCGTGGCTCCGCGCGAAAGCGACATGATCGATTCGATCCCGCCCGGCTATTTCGGCGGTAATTTCGATAATTGGCGCGCGGCCAAGGGTTCGACGCTTTATTTGCCGGTCGCTGTGCCGGGCGCGCTTTTCTCGGTCGGAGACGGCCATCTGGCGCAGGGCGATGGCGAGATCAACGGCACGGCGCTGGAAGCCTCATTGACCGGGACCTTCCGTTTCATCGTCCACAAGCGGAATGCGCCCGGGAAACCATTCCTCAAGGGCCTCAACGGGCCGTTATTGGAGACCCCGAGCGAATTCGTACTGCACGGGTTCAGCTATCCGAACTACTTACGAGAGCTAGGTCGCAACGCCCAATCCGAGGTCTACAAGAAGTCATCGTTGAGCCGGGCGCTGCGCTCGGCCTTCCGCTCGACACGTCGTTTTCTGATGGATGTCTGGGGCCTGAGCGAGGATCAGGCGATCTCGCTGATCTCGGTCGCGGTAGACTTCGGCGTGACCCAGGTCGCGGACGGCAATTGGGGCGTTCATGCGGTCGTCCGGAAGGACATGTTCGAAGGCGAACCCGCTCCGGCCAAGTCGTAAACAGCCGCAGGTGTCTGGGACATCTTGGGAAATCGTTAACCCCTTCATCTCGGCTGACTTATCCAGATTGACGGACGCCTCGGTCTCATAAAGAGTCTCTGTCGGGGGGCGCGAATCCAACCACGGAATCGTGGGGGAGGCTGGTTCGTGCCTAAGGCAACGACTTCTCTTCATGCCGATGGGCGTGTCGTCCCCGGTGCTTGTTTCTGCTCGTCTCTTCCGCTGCTCTCGATCGAAGGAGCATGCGATGCGTGACGAGACCCATTCCTCCCTCGATGAACGGCAATTGCTCGGAGTGCTACGCGCCTTCCGAAAGGGCGATTTCTCGGCCCGCCTGCCAAACGACTTGACGGGGATCGCCGGTGAGATCGCCGAGGCCTTCAACGACGTCGTCGAGCTGAACGAGCGGACCACGCGAGAGCTCGCACGCCTTGGCGACATGGTCGGCAAGGAAGGCAAGATCAGCCATCGCGCCCGGTTGCCGCACGCGCAGGGCTCTTGGTCGGCCAATATCGACACCGTCAATACTCTGATCGCCGACACGCTGCAGCCGACGGCTGAAGTCGCGCGCGTGATCGGCGCGGTGGCGAAGGGTGACCTGTCGCAGACGATGAATCTGGAGATCGACGGGCGCGAACTGCGCGGCGAATTCCTACGCATCGGCAAGGTCGTGAATACGATGGTGGGCCAGCTCGGCTCGTTCGCCTCGGAAGTGACGCGTGTGGCCCGCGAAGTCGGCACGGAAGGCAAGCTCGGCGGACAGGCGAAAGTGAGCGGCGTCGGCGGCACCTGGAAGGACCTGACCGACAACGTCAATGCCATGGCCGCGAACCTGACGGGCCAGGTGCGTAACATCGCCGAGGTGACGACCGCCGTCGCCAATGGCGACCTGTCGAAGAAGATCACCGTCGACGTGCGCGGCGAAATTCTGGAACTGAAGAACACCATCAACACGATGGTGGACCAGCTGAACTCGTTCGCCTCGGAAGTGACGCGTGTCGCCCGCGAAGTCGGCACCGAAGGCAAGCTCGGCGGCCAGGCGCGCGTGGAAGGCGTGGCCGGTACGTGGAAAGACCTGACCGATAACGTCAACGGCATGGCGGCGAACCTGACGGGTCAGGTGCGTAACATCGCCGACGTCACGACCGCCGTGGCGCGCGGTGACCTGTCGAAGAAGATCACCGTCGACGTGAAGGGCGAAATCCTGGAGCTGAAGAACACCATCAACACGATGGTGGACCAGCTGAATTCGTTCGCCTCGGAAGTGACGCGCGTGGCGCGCGAAGTGGGCACCGAAGGCAAGCTCGGCGGCCAGGCCAAGGTGGAAGGCGTGGCCGGCACGTGGAAAGACCTGACCGATAACGTCAACGGCATGGCGGCGAACCTCACCGGCCAGGTGCGTAACATCGCCGAGGTGACGACGGCCGTCGCGACCGGCGATTTGTCGAAGAAGATCACCGTCGACGTGCGTGGCGAAATCCTCGAACTGAAATCGACCATCAACACGATGGTGGACCAGCTGAACTCGTTCGCTTCGGAAGTGACGCGTGTCGCCCGCGAAGTGGGTACGGAAGGCAAGCTCGGCGGCCAGGCCCAGGTCGAGGGCGTGGCCGGCACGTGGAAGGACCTGACCGACAACGTCAACGGCATGGCGGCGAACCTCACCGGCCAGGTGCGTAACATCGCCGACGTCACGACCGCCGTCGCGAACGGCGATTTGTCGAAGAAGATCACCGTCGACGTGCAGGGCGAGATCCTGCAGCTGAAGAACACCGTCAACACGATGGTGGACCAGCTGAACTCGTTCGCTTCGGAAGTGACGCGCGTCGCCCGCGAAGTGGGTACGGAAGGCAAGCTCGGCGGCCAGGCCCAGGTGAAGGGCGTGGCCGGCACGTGGAAGGACCTGACCGACAACGTCAACGGCATGGCGGCGAACCTGACCGGCCAGGTGCGCGGCATCGCCGACGTCGTCACCGCGGTGGCACAAGGCAATCTGAAGCGCAAGCTGACCGTTGACGCGAAGGGCGAGATCGCCTCTCTCGCCGACACCATCAACGGCATGATCGAGACCTTGGCAACGTTTGCTGATCAGGTGACGAACGTCGCGCGCGAGGTCGGTATCGAGGGCAAGCTCGGCGGCCAGGCGCGCGTGCCGGGCGCCGCTGGCCTGTGGCGCGACCTGACCGACAACGTCAACCAGCTCGCCGCGAACCTGACCACGCAGGTCCGCGCCATCGCCGAAGTGTCGACCGCCGTGACCAAAGGCGACCTGACGCGATCCATCACCGTCGAGGCCTCGGGCGAGGTCGCGGCGCTGAAGGACAACATCAACGAGATGATCCGCAACCTGAAGGATCAGACGTTAAAGAACACCGAGCAGGACTGGCTGAAGACCAACCTCGCGCGGTTCAGCCGCATGCTGCAGGGCGAGCGCGACCTCGCGACCGTGTCGAACATGGTGCTGTCGGAACTCGCGCCGCTGGTGAACGCGCAGCATGCGGTGTTCTACGTCAACCAGACCGACGACATGACCAACGAGCCGTCGCTCAAGCTCGCCGCGAGCTATGCCGCCAGCCAGTCGACGCCGCCCCCCGGCTATTTCAAGTTCGGCCAGGGGCTGATCGGCCAGTGCGCGGCGGAGAAGGAGCGCATCCTTCTGAAGAGCGTGCCGTCCGATTACGTGAAGATCAGTTCCGGCCTTGGCGAGGCGACGCCGCTGAACGTCATCGTCCTACCGGCCCTCTTCGAGGACGACGTCAACGCCGTGCTTGAGCTCGCCTCGTTCGGCGAATTCAGCGAGACGCACCAGGTCTTTCTCGACCAACTGATGGAATCGATCGGCATCGTTCTCAATACGATCGCTGCGAACATGCGGACCGAGAGCCTGCTGGAGCAGTCGCAGCTTCTGACCGCTGAGTTGCAGATGCAGCAGGAGGAGTTGAAAAAGACGAACGACCGTCTCGAACAGCAGGCGACGACGCTTCGCCAGTCGGAAGAACTTCTCCGCTCCAACCAGGATCAGTTGCAGACCACGAACCTCGAGCTCGAGGAGAAGGCGCAGCTTCTCTCAATGCAGAACAAGCAGGTGGAAGCGAAGAACCGCGAGGTGGAACAGGCGAAGCTGGAACTCGAAGACAAGGCCGAACAGCTCGCCCTGACCTCGAAGTACAAATCCGAGTTCCTGGCCAATATGAGCCACGAGCTCCGTACGCCGCTTAACAGCCTTTTGATCCTGTCGAAGCTCCTCGCCGAGAACAGCGCAGGCAATCTGACCGAGAAGCAGGTCGAGTTCGCTCGCACGATCAATCATGCGGGCACCGACCTGCTGGCGCTGATCAACGACATTCTCGACCTGTCAAAGATCGAGTCCGGAACCGTGACGCTCGATGTCAGCGAAATGCCGTTCGACCAGCTGGGAGACGATATGCGCCGGACCTTCGCGCAGATCGCCCAGACCAAGAAGCTCGACTTCTCGATCGACCTCGATCCCAGGCTGCCGGCTTCGATCCACACTGACGAGAAGCGCTTGCAGCAGATCATCAAGAACCTGCTGTCGAACGCCTTCAAGTTCACCGAGAGCGGCCATGTCCATCTGAAGATCGAACAGGCTTCGTCCGGCTGGAGCGCGCAGCATTTCGATCGGCGGGGCAAGGTCGTGGCGTTCACCGTAGAGGACACCGGCATCGGCATTCCCGAAGACAAGCAGCGGCTGATCTTCGAGGCTTTCCAGCAGGCCGACGGCACGACCAGCCGCAAATACGGCGGCACCGGCCTCGGCCTCTCCATCAGCCGCGAGATCACGCGGCTGCTCGGCGGCGAACTGACGGTGACGAGCAATTCCGGCAACGGCTCGGCGTTCACGCTGTATCTGCCGCTCAACATGGCGCCGTCGGCGCAGCCAGTCCGTACGCCGGTCGCTCGCGGCATCTCCAGCATCCAGATACCGGAGCCGCAGACCGAGCGAGTGGCGGACGATCGCGAGACAATCAGCAAGAACGACCACGTCATCCTCATCGTCGAGGACGATCCACGCTTTGCCGGCGTCATCCTCAGCATGGCGCGCGAGGCCGGGTTCAAGGGCGTGGTGACGGCGGAGGGCACCTCGGTCGTGCCGCTCGCCAAACGCTACCATCCGGACGCGATCACGCTCGATATTGGCCTGCCGGACATGGATGGCTTCGCATTGCTCGATCTGCTGAAGCGAAACCCGGAGACACGTCATATCCCGATCCACGTCATTTCGGGCTTCGACGAAAGCGGGCTCAGCCTTGAGATCGGTGCCTATGGCGTGTCGAGCAAGCCGGTCGAGCGTGAAACGATCCTGTCGACCTTCGGCAAGGTGAAGGACCTCAACGCACGACAGCGGCGCCTCCTCGCCTTCGAACCGCCGTCGCGCAAGGGACGCATCGCCGACGTCATCGGCGACCGCGCCGTCGAGACCGAGAGCGTCTCGGAACAGAAGAATCTGGTCCGGGCGCTGTCGCAAGATTCGTTCGATTGCGTAGTGCTCGACCTCGAACACCCGGTCGAGGCGTTGTCCGACGAGGTGATCGACGCGATCCGCGCATCGCAGGCCCCGGTGATCGCCTATGCGCCGGAGTCCGGGACCACGGTTGGGACGCTTCTCGGCCGGATCGAACGGTTGCGCGTGGTCAACACGATCGCCCTGTTGCAGGACGACGCGGCGCTCTGCCTGCATCGGCCGTTCGAGGAATTGTCCGATGCGGTCCAGGCCACTCTGCAGGCGCTCCGCCGCTGCGATCCGCAACTTGCCGGACGGAAGGTGCTCGTCATCGACGATGATATCCGCAACATCTTCTCGCTCACCAGCGCGCTCGAAGAGCACGGCATGGAGCTTCACTATGCCGAAAGCGGGCAGGCCGGGCTTGAGCTCCTCCGGAGAATCTCGGATGCCGATATCGCGCTCGTCGACATCATGATGCCCGGGATGGACGGCTATGAGACGATCAAGGAAATTCGGAGTATTCCGAGCTTCGCGGGGCTGCCGGTGATCGCCGTAACGGCGAAGGCCATGAAGGGCGACCGGCAGAAATGCATCGAGGCCGGCGCGTCCGACTATGTCGCAAAGCCCGTCGACATGGATCAGCTGATCTCCGTGCTGCGTGTCTGGTTGCACCGGGCCGAGCAGATCGACCAGTCGCGGACCAATGTCGCGGCGCTCAATGACTCTCTCCGTCAACAGGCTGACTGATCAAACGATGTCGCTGCAAGCGATGGACATGCCGGATTCGGAAGAGCCCCCGGCGCACAAGCCGGCGAGGGCCAAAATATTGATCGTCGACGACGATGAGCGGAATGCGCTCGCCGTCACCACGGTACTGGAAGAGCTTGACCAGGAACTGGTCGTCGCCCGCTCCGGTGAGGAAGCGCTTCGATGCCTTCTTCACGACGACTTCGCGGTGATCCTGCTCGACCTGCACATGCCCGGCATGGACGGCTATGAGACCGCGGAGCTGATCCGGGCCCGGCGGCGCACCCAGCACATTCCGATCGTCTTCCTCACCGCTGTCTTCCGCGATGAATCGCATCTGATCCAAGCCTATTCGGCCGGCGCGGTCGACATGGTGTTCAAGCCGGTCGATCCGTTCGTGCTACGCTCGAAGGTCTCCGTTTTCGTCCAGCTCTATCTCAAGCAGGCCGAGGCACAGCGGGAAGCGGAACTCCGGCACCGCCTCCAGGAGGAGAACTTCCGCGTCCGTACGGAAAAGCTCCTCGCCGAGCAGGAACTGAAACGGACACAGGCGCGGCAGGACGCGATCCTGCAATCCCTGGCGGTCTGCTTCCATTCGAGCACCGCCGAGCCGCCGTTCGAGACCGGCTTCATCTCGGACACGGTCGAGAAGCTGACCGGCTTCCCCGCCGCGCGCTTCATGGAGGATCCCGGTTTCGGCTTCACCCGGATGCATCCCGACGATGCCGACCGGGTCGTGGCGGAACTGAGGGCGGCCCAGGAGACCGGCTCGTACTCGTCCGAATTCCGCTGGCGCTGCGCCGACGGCAGCTACCGTACATTCCTCGACCAGGGCGTTACCGCTATGGGCGAGGACGGGAGGCAGGAATTGTTCGGCACGATGATCGACGTGACCGAGCTGCGCATGCTGCAGCAGCAGCTTGTGCAGGCGCAGAAGATGGAGACCGTCGGTCAGCTCACGGGCGGCATCGCGCACGATTTCAACAATCTGCTGACCGTCATCATGGGTAATCTCGATCTCGTCTCGCGCAAGATCACCGGCGACGAGAGGATCAACCGGCAATTGGGCGCGATCCGTCATGCCGCGGAGCGCGGGCAGAACCTGACGAGCCAGTTACTCGCCTTCTCCCGCCGACAGCACCTGACACCGGAAGTGCTCGACGTGAATCTCCTGATCACGCGCTTCGAAAGCCTGGTCCGGCACGCCGTTGGCGAGATTGTGCATCTCGAGACGGTGGCGGCCAGCAAAGCGGTGATCTGCGATGTCGACCCGGCGCAGCTTGAGACCGCGCTGCTCAATCTGGCGGTCAATGCACGCGACGCCATGCCGTCAGGCGGCAAGCTCGTTTTTGAAGTCCGGCCTCTGTCGGACGGGGACGAGCTTTTGTCCGACAGGCCGCCCGAGGCGAATGGTCCGTGGATCGCGATCAGCGCCATCGACACCGGTGTCGGAATGCCGCCGGAAGTGATCGCGCGGGCGTTCGAGCCGTTCTTCACCACCAAAGGGCCAGGCAAGGGCAGCGGCCTCGGCCTGAGCCAGGTCTACGGCTTCGCACGGCAGTCCGGCGGCTTCGTCGCGGTGCGCAGCGAAGTCGGCCAGGGCACGCGTATGGCGATCTGCCTCCCGCTTTGCGAAAAGCAGCCCGAGCGGGTGGTTAGCGACGAGATCGGCGACAAGCCGCTCAGCGGCAATGCCGAGCGCATCCTGCTCGTCGAGGACGATGCCGCCGTGCTCGCGCTCGGGATCGAGATGCTGATGGATCTTGGCTACCAGGTGACCACGGCGTCGGATGCAGCGAGCGCGCTCGAAATCATAAAGCGCGGCGAGCCGATCGATCTCATCTTCTCCGATGTCGTGATGCCGGGTGGGAAATCGGGTGTTGATCTCGCGCGCGAGGTCAAGGAACTCAGGCCCGGCCTGCCGGTCCTCCTGACCTCGGGTTACACCGGCGAGGCGCTCAACGTGCATACGCGGGACGTCGAAACCTTGCCGCTGATCGCGAAGCCGTTCCGGCAGGAAGAGCTGGCGGCGAAGCTCCGCGAGACGATGGGCGCATAAGCTCCAGCGGGGACGCCGAAGCTTTGTTCATTCAAGCCAGAAGCGCCTCGATCCTGACCGGGAGGTCTCGGATGCGGATGCCGGTTGCGTGATAAACCGCGTTGGCTACCGCCGCTGCCGTTCCGACATTGGCGAGCTCGCCGAGGCCTTTCACGCCGACCGGATTTACCTCGTTGTCGATCTCCGGCACCAGGATGATATCTATGTCGCGGATGTCGGCGTTCACCGGGATCAGGTATTCGGCGATGTTGTCGTTGACGTAGCGCGCGCGCTTCTCGTCTAGCTCGGTCTTTTCGTGCAGGGCCGAGGCGATGCCCCAGATCATGCCGCCCATCAGCTGCGAGTGCGTGGTGCGGGTGTTGAGGATGCGTCCCGCGGCAAACGCGCCGATGGCGCGCGGGCAACGGACCTCGCGGGTACGCTGGTTGACCCGAACCTCGACGAATTCGGCACCGAGCGAATACATCAGCTTCTCGCCGTTCGAACCACCGACGAAGGTCGGCTTGCCCTGATAGAGTCTCTCCATCGCGTTCGAACTCGCGCCCGCCGGGACGAACTCGGCATATTCCTCGATCTGGTTCTGGCCGAGGCGTTCGAAGAGCTTGGCCAGCTCTTCCGACCGGCCGTCCTGCGCGACGGCCCGGCCCTCCCGCAGCCTGATTTGGCCATCCGGGACCCCGGCGAGCGGAGCGCCGTCGCCTGAGGAAGCGCCGCCGATCAGCCTCGTCCTGATCTGCGCGCACGCCTTCAGCACAGCGGAACCTGCGGCCGCCGTCGTAACGGAGCCGCCGGCCACCGGACCGGCCGGAAGCAGGGTATCGCCGAGCTCCACGCGAACCTTCTCGACCGGTACGCCGAGCTCGCTCGCGACCAACTGACCGATCACGGTATAGGCGCCGGTGCCGATGTCATGCACAGCGATCTGGACGAGCGCCTCGCCGGTGGAGCGGAGACTGACGCGCGCCGCCGACGCGGCATTGTGGGTCGGATAGACCGCCGTGGCACAGCCCCAGCCGACCAGCCATTCGCCGTCCCGCATCGAGCCCGGCTCGGGATTGCGCTTCGACCATCCGAAAGCTTCGGCGGCTTGGTCGTAGCAGGTCATCAGCGACCGGCTCGACCATTCCTTGCCGAAGCTGTCCTTCATGCCGTCGTTCTTCCGGCGAAGCTCGACGGGGTCCATCCTTAGCTTGACCGCAAGCTCGTCGAGCGCGCTTTCGAGTGCGTAGACATAAGGAACGACTGGCGGCGAACGCATGAAGCCGGGCGTGTTGCGGTCAGCATGGACGACGTTGACCTTGGTCGCCACGGCGCCGAATGAGTAGAGGTGCGCGGTCTCTTCCGTTCCTTTCACCGAATAGCTGTCGGGACGTGAGGTGATCTCGAAGCCCTCGTGCGAATAGGCGACGAGCCTGCCGTCCCGATCCGAACCGAGTCGGACATGATGCCTGGTCTCGGCGCGATAGGTCGAGATCGTGTAGCCCTGGTCGCGGGTCGCGACGAGCTTCACTGGACGGCCCACTTTCCGCGCCGCATAGGCGACGAGACCCGTACGTGGCGTCATCTGAGCCTTGGAGCCGAACGCACCTCCCACATAGGGGCTGACAACATGGATGTTGTCGGGAGCGACGTCGATGCGTTCGGCGACCGCATTCTTCAATCCGAAAACGAACTGGCTCGGTTCGTAGATCGTCAGCTTGTCGCCCTGCCACGAGCAGGTCGTGGTGAAGAGTTCGATCGGATTGTGGTGCTGGGTCGGCGTCGAATATTCCGCATCCACGGTGACCGCGGCCTTCGACAGCGCGTCCTCAACGTCGCCGGTCGAGAGCCATTCCTTAGCTTGCGTGGCGACCGACATGATGCCGTTGGCATCCTTCATTTCGGTCCCCGCCGATTCGAAGCTCGCGGAGGGCGTGGCCTCCGAATAACCGATCTTTAGGCGGTAGGCCGCCTCGCGCGCATTCTCGAACGTGTCGGCGACCACCATTGCGACGATCTGGCCGTCGTGCCGGATCTCGGGACCGAGCCCTTGTATCGAGGTCGAGGCGCCTCCGCCCTGCTGGCCGTATTTCGTTTGCGTCAGGTCGTCGGTGTTCCTGTGGGTGAATATATCCAGAACCCCCGGCACCTCGCGAGCACCTCGCTCGTCGATCGAGGTGATGTCGCCCCTGGCGATCGCGCTGGTGACGAGAAAGGCGAATGCAGGCTGGCTGACCTGCTGGTCCGACGCATAGCGCGCGACGCCTGTGACCTTCTCGCGCGCATCGTAGCGCGGAACGGGCTGGCCCATATTGGCCTTCGGTTCGGGAGCGGCTGCGCTCATCTCAAATCTCCATCCGGCCGGCGTCGAGAAGGGCGCGGGCGAGCGTCCGTCTGCCGAGTTCGACCTTGAAGGCGTTGTGGGAATAGACCTTTGCGCCGCGAAAAGCGGCTTCGGCCGCGCCGCGCGCGGTCTCGTCGTTCAGCGTCTGGCCATTAATCGTCTCTTCGGCTTCGCGGGCGCGCCAAGGACGCGTGGCGACACCGCCGAGCGCGATGCGGGACCCTCGAACCGTCTGCCCGTCCATGTCGAGTGCGATCGCAGCGGAGGCCAGCGCGAATTCGTAGGACTCGCGATCGCGGATCTTCAGGTAAAGCGAACGCCTGGTCCATGCGCCGGTCGGCACGACGAAGGCCGAGATCAACTCGCCGGGCTGCAACTGCGTTTCGATGTTCGGTGTGTCGCCCGGCTCCTTGTGGAGGTCGGCAAAGGCCAAGCTCCGGCCACCATTCGGGCCGAGCGTCTCGACTTGCGCGTCGAGGGCGATCAGCGCCTGCGCGAAGTCTCCGGGATAGCTGGCGATGCATTTGTCGCTCGTGCCAAGAATCGCGAGGTTGCGGTTATGGCCGTCGAGCGCCGAGCAGCCGGACCCGGGATTTCGTTTGTTGCAGGCCGAATAGCTGACATCGCGGAAATAAGGGCAGCGCGTGCGCTGGAGTACGTTGCCGCCGAGACTCGCCATGTTGCGGATCTGCTGGCTGGCGGCGAGCTGAAGCGCCTGCGCGATCACCGGGAAGTCGCGTTTTACGATCTCGTTCTCGGCGGCCTCGGCCATCTTCACCGAGGCACCGAGCCGGAGACCCTGATCGCTCATCTCGATCGTGCCCGGCAGTTTGCCGACATTCACCAGCGTTTGCGGTTGCATCACGTCGAGCTTCATCAGGTCGAGGATAGTTGTTCCGCCGGCAATGAATTGCGCGGCTGCCGCGGTCGGCGGCGCCTGCTGCTGCCCCTGGATCCGGGCGGCGATGACGGCGGCCTCGGGCTGATCGGCCCGCTCATAGAGGAACGGACGCATCAGGCTTTCCTCATCTCGTTCTTCGCCTGGTTGATGGCGGCGACGATGTTCGGATAGGCGGCGCAGCGGCAAAGATTGCCGCTCATATATTCGCGGATGTCGTCATTCGTGCCGGCATGGCCTTCGTTGACGCAGGCGACGGCGGACATGATCTGGCCAGGCGTGCAATAGCCGCACTGGAAGGCGTCGTGGTCGATGAATGCCTGCTGCATCGGGTGCAGGGCGCCATCAGACGAAGCGAGCCCTTCGATGGTCGTGATCTCGGAACCCTGCGCCATTACCGCGAGCGTCAGACAAGACAGGACGCGCGTCCCGTCGACCAGGACCGTGCAGGCGCCACACTGCCCCTGATCGCAGCCTTTCTTCGAGCCCGTCAGGCCGACATGCTCCCGCAACGTATCGAGAAGCGTCGTGCGGGCATCGAGGCGCAGCGACTGGTCGCGGCCGTTGATGCGAAGCTTGACGTCGACAGGCGCGCGAGGATCGGCGGGCGCGGATTCCGCCTGCTGCGCCCGGGCTTGCTGGATGACCGGAAGGGTTGCCCCCATCGCGGTCGCGGTCAGGAAACTGCGGCGATTGAGGCCGCCCGGCTTTTCGGATTGCGACATGGAAAACCCCATGCTCCGACCAGCTCCCTCGGCCGGCCTCACAAAGAACGTTTCCAAACTGCCCTCGGTTTCTCGCGTAATCCGGAAATCTCGCGGCCGACGGGAAAACGTGATCCGCTTGGTGACATCGGATTGTCGTCAAACCGGACCTATGACCGAGACCAACGCGCCCGCCTTCCACGGGCGCGACGGGACAGGCATGACCTCGCGGGAAGACGCGCGCGACAGGGCGAAACTGGTCCGCTGGGGACGGCGGGCGATCATGCTCGCCTTCCGGCTGGTCTATCGCCTTAAGATCAATGGGCTCGACAATCTGAAATCGGCCGGTCCGGCGCCGTTGATCGTGCTGAACCATGCAAGCTTTCTCGATGCGCCGCTCGCTTGGGCGCTGTTCGGCCCGGATACGAGCTTCGCCATCGACCGGCTGATCGCGCAGGACCCGAAATTCGCGCCGCTGATCAAGTTCGCGCGCGCATTCCGCGTCGACCCGGTCTACCCGGTGCCGGTGCGCGGATTGCTGAAGGCCCTAAAATCCGGCAAGCGCGCCGCGATCTTCCCGGAGGGACGGCTGACCGTCACCGGCGGGATGATGAAGTTCTACGACGGTGCGGCCTGGCTCGCGGATCAGGCGAACGCGGTGGTGCTGCCGGTGCGGATCGACGGGCTGGACCGGACCGGCCTGACGCGCCTCCCCGAAGAACTGATGCGTCGCCACCGCTTTCCACGCGCGACAGTGACGATCGGCGCGCCGTTCAAGGTCGACCTGCCGGAGCATTTGAGCGCGGTGGAACGCCGTGCGGCGGGTACGCGGCAGATCGGCCATGCACTGCGCGACCTGGCGGTGGAGGCGAGCGAATTCGACACGAGCGTCAACGCCGCGCTCGACAAGGCCGCGGAGTGCCACGATCCGAAGCATGAGATCGTCGAGGAAGATCTGTTCGGCCGGGTGACGTATGCGGAGTTGATCGCGCAGGCAAACCGGGTGTCGGCGGGTCTTTCCTGCAATGGCAATGTCGCGGTGATGCTGCCGAATTCGAGCAGCGGTATCGTCGGCATTCTCGGTGTGATGGGCGCCAGTCGCGCGGCGGTTCCGCTCGATCCGAACGAGGCGCCGCACCGGCTGCGAGCGCTTTGCGCTGCGGCTGAGGCCGGAACGGTGCTGACCTCGCGGCGCATGGCGGAGGATGTCGCGGCACTGCTCGGCCACGAACTGCCGGTGCTGTTCGTCGAGGATCTGATCGCGGCGGAAGCGTCGGCTGCGAAGCAGCATGTGATCGATCCGGACACGCCTGCCATCATCCTCGCCGCCTCCGGCGGTGAGGCCGGGACCGGCGTGGTGCTGACGCATCGCAACCTCGTCGCGGCCTGCCGCCAGCTCTCCCTGGCGCTCGATCTCAACCGGCGGGACAAGATGTTCGCGGCGCTGCCGCTGCACGACCCGTTGGGTCTCGTCGCCAGCATTCTGATGCCGCTGCTGAGCGGCGTGAAGGTCTACCTCCATCACTGGCCGCGCGCGGGACACATCGTGTCCGACTATGTCTACGTGGCCAATGCGACGGCGATGATCGCCGACGAGACGCTGCTGGCCTCGATCGCCGAACGGGGCGCGCCGGGTGACCTCCGCACGCTTCGCTACCTGTTCGCGCCCGAGCCGGTGACGGTATCGACGCGCCGGAAACTCGCGGAGACGTTCGGCGCGCGGGTGCTCGGCCTGTTGAGCCTGCCGGAAGCCGGCGGCGTCGCGGCGATCGGTACGATGGACCGCAATCGCGAAACCAGCCACGGCCAGCGTCTTCCGGGGCTCGATATGGTGGCGACGCCGGACGGGCTCGCGCTACGCGGGCCGAATATGATGGCGGGCTATGTCACGCCTTCGGCGCCGGGCCGGATCGTGCAGCGGCCGGAGCACGGCTGGCACCGGACGGGCCTTCAGGCCCGCCTCGACGAGGAGGATTTCCTCTGGGTTGGCCAGAACGCGCGGACGGCCGAGGCCGTCCACGCTTTGATGCAGCTGGGCTAGGCCGCGTAACGGCCGGCGTCGGCGCCGAAGTGGCCGATATAACGCTCGCTGATGGCAGAGACTGGCAGAATGACCATCACGTCCGTCGTGCCGAACTGGCGGTCGACCACGACGTCATGGCCGAACATCGCGCCGAGGCGCAGATAGCCCTTCATCAGCGGCGGCAGTTCACGCATCGCATGCTTCGGGTCCACCGCCTCTTTGGGCAGCAGGTCGAACGGCGCACGAATGGCGGCGTGGGCCGAGACCTGCCATTCGACCGGAGCCGGCGCGTAATGGTGCAGGAAGGACAGAGCAAGCCTGTGCGCATTGGCGTCAGTGCCGGGGAAGCTCGCGCAGCCGACCATCACGTCGAAGCGGTTCTTGACCACGTAAGCCCAGATGCCGTGCCACAGCAGCTCGACGGTGCGCTTGTTGCGGTATGGCGGCAGCACGCAGGAACGACCGAGTTCGAGGAAGCGCAGCCCCGGATGGCGGGCGATCAGCTTCTCGATCTCGTATTCGCCGGCGGTGTAGAAGCCGCCGTCGGCACGGCCCGCGGTCTGCCCGAGCAGGCGGTAGGTGCCGACGACCTTCGGACCCTTCCACGGCTTCTTGCGCGGGGCATCATGGTCGACGACGAGCAGGTGGTCGCAGACGGAGTCGAAGGCGTCGATGTCGCGCTTGGTGAAGTAGGTGCGGGCGTCGGCGATCGCCGCCATTTCCTTGTAGAACACCTTGTAGCGGAGCTTTTGCGCGCGCTTCACGTCGGCGGCGCTGCGGCAGAGGCGGACTTCGAGCGAACCGATCTGGCCGAGGCTCTCGCCGTGGACCTCGTTGCGGTCCTTGAGCCAGATGATCGGGGCGCGTCCGGCGCTGGTAGCGACGGTCGCGGCATTGCGCGGCGTGAACTTGCTCAGAAAGGCGAACGGTTCGGTGTTGAGCCGGGGCATCGGCTTGCGTCCTGGAGTGTTGATCGTCCGTCACCGCGCGGCGCGATGGGATCGTGACGACCAAAACAACATCTCGCGACGGGCCGGAGACAGTTCGATGAAGGATTTGCGAACACCGCCGCCCAAGCGGGCGTGAGCGGCGTTCAGCCGAGCTTGCGGAAGCGCACGAGGCTGTAGAGTGGGCCGAGATCGCGGCGTTCCGCGAGTTCGATGTCGGAACGGGTCTCGGCCCAGCGGACGAGGCGCGAGAACGGAAATTCGGGCCGCAGGCCGATGGCGCGAGTGCGTTGGGCCACCCAGCGCTCGATCGCAGCTCCGATGCCCTGCTCCGAATAGAGATGGCTCATCAGCACGATCTCGCCGCCGGGTCTCAACACGCGCGCGGCCTCGTCCAGCACGCGTTCCGGGTCCGCCACGAGCGTGATCACGAACTGCGCGACGACGACGTTGAAGCTCGCGTCTTCGAATTCGAGATTGTGCGCATCCATGATGCGGATGTCGCGGATATGGGGATAGCGGCCGGTTTCGAGTTTGCGGCGCGCCCTTGCGAGCATCGGCTCGGTGATGTCGATGCCGGTGACCTCGGTCGTCTCGTCATAATCCGGAAAGGAGAGGCCGGTGCCGACGCCGATCTCGAGCACCTTGCCGCCGACCTGGCGCGCCGCCTTCACCGCGGCCTTGCGGCCGATGAGGAAGACCGGCCCGCACAGCGCGTCATAAATTGGCGCCCACCCGCCGTAGGCTTTCTGGACCGTCGCGCGGTCTAGATCGTGAGAAGGTGCGTCGAGCATTGGCGCTTGAATTTAGCCTTCCATCCTGCGGCCGGATGATGACGCCGGGATGTCATTCTCTTCCACAGGGAGAGCGCGCCGGAAGCTCGCGTCATCCGAGCGTCATGCAGGGCTTCTAAGGACTCCGAAAACCGGGGCCAGCAACGCTATGACGGAAGCACTCGCCATTCGTGGTCTGTCCAAGACCTATGGAACTGTCCGCGCGGTAAGCGGCATTTCGCTCTCCATCAAGGCCGGCGAGCGCGTCGCGCTGATCGGTGCCTCGGGCTCCGGCAAGTCGACCATGATGCGTCTCGCATCCGGACTGCTCGTCGGCGATGCCGATGGCGGCGAGGTCCGTGTGTTCGGCGAGGCGATCCAGTCGAACGGCAAGCTTTCCGGCGACGCACGCCGCATCCGCCGCCGCATCGGCCTGATCTTCCAGAAGTTCAATCTCGTGAATCGGATGTCGGTGCTGTCGAACGTGCTGGTCGGCTCGCTCGGCCGCATCTCAGCTTTGCGCGGCACGCTCGGAATGTTCGAGCACGCCGACCGCGAGGCGGCCTGGCTGGCGATGACTCAGGTCGGCATCGAGCAGCACATCTACAAGCGCGCGGAGGCCCTTTCGGGCGGCCAGCAGCAGCGCGCGGCGATCGCCCGTGCCCTCGTCCAGCGCGCCGAGATCATCGTCGCCGACGAGCCGATCGCCTCGCTCGACCCGAAGTCGGCGAAGCGGGTGATGGAAATCCTGTCCAAGCTGAACCGGACGCAAGGCATCACGCTCCTCGTTTCGCTGCATCAGGTCGATTACGCCCGCGCCTATTTCGACCGCGTGATCGCGATGCGCGCGGGCGAAGTGGTCTTCGACGGCCCCGCCGCGAAGCTTACGCCGGCGTTCCTGACGGAACTCTACGGCGCCTCGGCCGAGGAACTGATCCTGCCCGGCCAGACCGAAGCGACGCCGGTAATGGACCCGGCGATCATTGATGTCACGCGTAACCATGCGGCCGAACTCGCCCGCGTGAACTGACAGATTTTTACACGGAGAGCACTATGAAGAAGTTCGTCATTGGCGCGCTCGCCGCGCTGGCTTTCGCCGGTGCGGCGAACGCTGAGGAGATCAAGCAGCTCAACTTCGGCATCATCTCGACGGAGAGCTCGTCGGCTCTCTCGAAGAGCTTCGAGCCGATGCTGAAGGACCTGGAAAAGGCCGTCGGCATCCCGGTGAAGGCGTTCTTCGCGCAGGATTATGCCGGCGTTATCGAAGGCATGCGCTTCAAGAAGGTCGACGTGGCCTGGTACGGCAACAAGGCCGCCATGGAAGCCGTCGACCGCGCCGGTGGCGAAGTGTTCGCCCAGACGACCAAGCCGGACGGCACCAAGGGCTATTACTCGCTCCTCCTCGCCAACAAGTCGAACACCGCGCTCAACGAGCTGAAGGACGTTCTCGACTGCTCGAAAGGCCTGAACTTCGGCAACGGCGACGCGAATTCGACCTCGGGCAACCTCGTCCCGAGCTACTACGTGTTCGCCCTCAACAAGACCGATCCGAACACCTGCTTCAAGCGCGTCGTGGTTTCGAACCATGAGGGCAACGCCCTCGCCGTCGCCAACGGCCAGGTCGACGTCGCGACCAACAACACTGAGAGCATGGACCGTCTGAAGCTGAACCGCACGGCGGACTTCGAGAAGCTGAAGGAAATCTGGCGCTCACCGCTCATCCCGTCCGACCCGATCGTCTGGCGCTCGGACCTCCCGGCCGACGTCAAGGCGAAGGTCTACGCCTTCTTCCTCGGCTATGGCCGTCTCGGCTCGGCTGAAGAAGTCACCCGCGCCCGCGATATCCTGAAGACCACGTCCGATGGCTGGGGTCCGTTCGTCGCGTCGTCGAACGCGCAGCTCTATCCGATCCGTCAGCTCGAGCTCTTCAAGAACAAGCTGAAGGCGCAGAACGACGACAAGCTCGCCGCCGACGAAAAGGCCAAGAAGGTCGCCGAGATCGACGCGCAGCTCGCCGCGCTCGACAAGCTGATGGCCAGCGTCCCGAACATGTAATCCGGACTGTCCCCGGAGGCTTGGAGGGACCCACGGGTCCCTCCTTTTTTGATACGGAGATCGCGACGATGAGCTCGACCTTGATGACGCCCGCGCCGACCATGCCGGTGCCGCCGCGCTCCGTCCTTTCGATCCTCACACAAACCGTCGGCGCGGGAATCGGGGTCGCGGTCCTGGTCTGGGCCTGGCATTCGGCGGAGATGAACCCGGCGCAGCTCATCAAGGACAGCGGCAACATGGCGGAACTGGGCAAGGACTTTTTCCGGCCCGACTTCCATGAGTGGGAATTCTATATGAAGGGCATGCTCGAAACGTTGGCGATCGCCATCTGGGGCACGCTCCTTGCCGTCATCCTCGGCATTCCGTGCGCGCTGCTCTGCTCGTCGAACATCGCGCCGGTCTGGATCACCTTTCCGATGCGCCGCCTGATGGACGCGCTTCGAGCCATCAACGAACTTGTCTTCGCGCTGATCTTCATCGCCGCCGTCGGCCTCGGCCCGTTTGCCGGCGTGCTCGCGCTGTTCCTGCACACGACCGGCATCATCGCCAAACTGTTCTCGGAAGCGGTCGAGGCCATCGATCACGGCCCGGTCGAGGGTATTCGCGGCACCGGCGCGACCAAGCTGCAGGAGATCGTCTTCGGCGTCATCCCGCAGGTCCTGCCGCTCTGGATCTCATTCACGCTCTACCGCTTCGAATCGAACGTCCGTTCGGCCACCGTACTCGGCATCGTCGGCGGCGGCGGCATCGGCATGACCTTCAACGAGGTCATGCGCTCGTTCGAATATCAGCAGGCCGGCGCGGTGCTGCTCATCGTCATTGTGACGGTGTCGCTGCTGGACGTGCTCAGCCAGAGAATCAGGGCGAAGTTTATCTAGGCGTCTCCCGGTCCGCGTGGACGAAGCCCATCGCGTGATCCGGGACCCAGCGCATACTCGCGAAGCTCTTCAGCTATAGAGCGCCTGCGGCGTACATAGGCGCTGGATCCCGGATCACGTGACACGGCTTTGCCGTGCACGGTCCGGGATACGCTGTCACCACAAGCTCGCCTGAGCCCGCGCGTTCCACGCGGCGTCGTATTCCTCGCCGCCGACACGTCCTTCGCTCATTACCAGCAGCATTTCGCCGGGCGTCGGCAAGCTCTTCGGGTCGATATGGCGGGCCGGGTTCCAGAGTTCCGAGCGGACGATCGCGCGGGCGCACTGAAAGTAGACCTCGTCGACATGCATCACGATCACCGAGCGCGGCGCCTTGCCGTCGACGGAGAAGGAGGCGAGCAAGTCCGGGTCGACGCTGATCTCGGCGCGGCCGTTGACGCGGATCGCGTTGCCGTGGCCGGGGATCATGAACATGAAGGCGGTGCGCGGGTCGCGGACGATGTTCCTGAGCGAGTCGATGCGGTTATTGCCGCGCCGGTCTGGCATCATCAACGTCTTCTCGTCGTGGATGCGGACGAAGCCGCCGAGATCGCCGCGTGGCGAGCAGTCGAGGCCTTCCGGTCCGCAGGTCGCGAGCGCCGCGAACGGCGAGACCTCGATATAGGCGCGGTAGTGCGGCGTGATGCGGTCCGTGACCTTGGCCGTCGACGTCTCTCCGGTCGTGCCGTAGATGGCTTCGAGCTCCTCGACGGAGCGGACAATCGACATCGGTCATGATCTCCTAGCTGAAACGCGGGACAAACCTCTTCTCGACCGGGATATCGGTCCGGCAGGCGGAGGAATGGCTGGTGATGAGCGCGACAAGTTCGCGGCCAGCCTCTTCGATCGTGCGGTCGTTGACGATGGTCGCGTCGACCGGCGTCCAGACCTCCAGCGAGCGGCCGAGGCGAGCGTTGAGGTCGCCGTCCTCGATCCGGGCACGGCCGGCGAGGCGTTCGCGCAGGAGTTCGATCGGCGCAGTGATTTCGACCACCGTGACTTTTGGCAGATGGATACGGCTCCACGGCACCATGCGGCGCGAAATGTTGCAGACGGCGATGTGGCCTTGCCGCACATTCTCCAGCGCCGATTTCGGAAGCGCATAGCCGAGGCCGTGTGCGCGCCAGCACAACGTAAAGGTACCGGCGCTTTCGCCCTCGGCGAACGCCGTTTCGTCGATCGTGTCGTGGTCCTCGTGGGCCGAGCTCGGGCGCGTCACGATGCGGCGCGGGAAGACCATCGAGACGTCGTCCGCGAGCGCGGTCTTCGCATAACCGATCAGGCTGTCCTTCCCCGAACCGCTCGGGCCGACGACGAAGACGAAACCGCCCGACATCTCAGAGCACCCGCTCGCCCTGGCGCCAGACGCGGCGGACGACCGGCACGCCGTTGGCGAGCTTGATCTGGACGAGATCGGCGCGCTGGCCGGAGGCGATCTCGCCACGATCATGTAAGCCGGTCGCCCTGGCAGGCGTCTTCGTCACGGTGCGGATCGCGGCGGAGAGGTCGATTCCGGGAACGCGGTTCGGCAGATCGAAGGCGGCCATCAGCAGGCTGGCCGGAACATAGTCCGACGACAGGATGTCGAGGCATCCGGCCTCCGCCGCCTCGATCGCCGCAAGATTGCCGGAATGCGAGCCGCCGCGAATGAGGTTCGGCGCGCCCATCATCACCGCGATGCCGTGATCGCGAAGCGCGGTGGCGGATTCCAGTGTGGTCGGGAACTCGGCCAGCGAGACACCCTCTTCGACCGTCTGATCGACTTCGGAGAGCGTGGTGTCATCGTGACTCGCGAGCGGGACGCCGTTGGCGCGGGCGAATGCGATGACCTTCGGCCGGTTGATCGCGCTGAAGGCGCCGTTCTGCTCGACGCGGGCATCCATCTGCGCCTTGAACTCTTCGACCGAGCCGCCGCGCTTGCCCATGTAGTAGGTCAGGTATTTGTCGAGGTCGCGGAACTGCCTTTGGCCCGGCGTGTGGTCCATCAGCGACATCAGGCTGACGGGGTAGAGCGCCGAGAAAGCCGTCAATGAGTCGACAACGTCCGGCGACGGCACTTCGCAGCGCAAATGCGTCAGATGCTCGGCCCGGAACAGGCCCTCGTTGCGGGCGATATCGAGCGCCTCGCCAAGCTGCATCAGGTCGGCTCCGAGGCCGCCGCCGTCGAGGTCGGAGCCGCAGCGGAGCGAGTCGAAGACGGTGGTGATGCCCGAGGCGACGATCTGCGCGTCGTAGGCCAGCACCGCGCCCATCGTGTTCCAGTAGACCTTGGGGCGCGGGACGTAATGGCTCTCCAGATGGTCGGTGTGCAGCTCGACCAGGCCTGGGATCAGATAGTCGCCGTGGAGGTCGAAGCCCTTTTCGGGCGGCGCTCCGGTGCCGGTCTCGCTGACCTTGCCGTCGACGACGGCGAGCCAACCGCGCTCGACGCGGTCGGCGAAGACGATCTCGGCATTCTCGATGATTGTGACCTGATCGGGCATGAGTCGGTTCTCCTCAGGCCGCTTTGGCCGCAAAACGTGTCACGTCTACGACGCGACTTGCGACGCGGTCACGCACATCCTCGTCGTGGAAGATGCCGATGATGGCCGTCCCGGCCTTTTTGCGGGCCTCGATCAGTTCGACTACGACGGCGCGGTTAGTGGCGTCGAGGGATGCGGTCGGCTCGTCGAGCAGGAGCACCGGCAGGTCGGCGATGAAGCCTCGCGCGATGTTCACGCGCTGCTGTTCGCCGCCGGAGAAGGTCGCGGGCGGCAGGTCCCAGAGACGCTCCGGCACGTTGAGGCGGCTGAGCAGCTCTCCGGCTCGCGCTTGCGCAACCTCCGGCGAAAGGCCGCTGTCGCGGCCGGCCGAGGCGACGACGTCGATGGTCGAGACGCGCGGGATGACGCGCAGGAACTGGCTGACATAGCCCATCACGTCGCGACGGAGCGCGATCATCCGGCGCGGTTCGGCGGTGGCGACATCGACATAGTCGTCGCCGTCGCGGACGAGCACGGAGCCATGATCGCAGCGGTAATTGCCATAGACGATCTTGAGCAGCGACGACTTGCCGGAGCCGGACGGGCCGCCGAGCACGACGCATTCTCCGGGCATGACCTCGAAGCCTACATCGTCGACGACGTCTAGCTTCATGCCGCCGCGCAGATGAAGAGTGAAGGCCTTCGAGACGCCGTTGAGCTTGATCAGAGGCTGCATGGTCAGGCCGCCAGGACGGAGGATACGAGGAGCTGGGTGTAGGGCTCGCGCGGATCGTCGAGCACCTGGTCGGTCAGTCCGGTCTCGATGACGCGGCCACCCTTCATCACCATCATCCGGTGCGAGAGGAGGCGCGCGACGGCCAGGTCATGCGTGACGATGACGACGGCGAGTCCCAGTTCGGCGACGAGCGTGCGGATCAGGTCGAGGAGGCGCGCCTGGACCGAGACGTCGAGGCCGGAGGTCGGCTCGTCCATGAAGACGAGGCGCGGCTGGGTCACGAGATTGCGGGCGATCTGAAGGCGCTGGCGCATGCCGCCGGAAAACGTCTTCGGGCTGTCGTCGATGCGGCCGGGATCGATCTCGACGCGGGCGAGCCAGTCCTCTGCGGTCGCGCGGATATTGCCGTAATGGCGCGCGCCGACGGCCATCAGTCGCTCGCCGACATTGCCGCCGGCCGAGACCGGCATACGCAGGCCCTGCGTCGCATCCTGGCGGATGAAGCCCCAATCGGTGCGCATCAGCAGGCGCCGTTCGGCCTCGCCGAGCGTGAGCAGATCGCGGACCTCGTCGTCGCGGAAGCGGTAATGGACCTCGCCGGCGTCGGGAGAAGTCTCGGTGGCAAGCAGGCCGAGTAAAGTCGACTTGCCGGAGCCGGATTCGCCAACGATCGCCAGCACCTCGCCCTCGTAGAGGTCGAGCGAGACATCGGCGCAGGCGGCGCGCGGGCCGTAGTTCTTGGCCAGACCACGGGCAGTGAGCAGGGGTGAGGTCACGGCAATGCCTCCTCTCCCTCTCCCCTGTGGGGAGAGGGTCGGGGTGAGGGGGAAGCCGAGTCGGATTTATGTTCTTCCCTCACCCGGTCGCCTTCGGCGACTCGACCTCTCCCCACAGGGGAGAGGGGATCGTCGCCAGCCAGGTGGCCGCGATGGCCGGCCTCGCGGCGCTCCTCGCAATAATCGGTGTCGGAACAGACGAACATCCGCCCGCCGCGGTCGTCGAGCACAACCTCATCGAGATAGACGCCTTCGGCGGCGCAGAGCGCGCACGGGTCCTTGAAGGTCTGAACCCGGAACGGATGATCCTCGAAGTCGAGGCTGCGAACCTTCGTGTGCGGCGGCACCGCGTAGATGCGCTTTTCGCGGCCGGCGCCGAAGAGCTGCAGCGCCTCGCAATCGTCGATCTTCGGGTTGTCGAATTTCGGCACCGGCGAGGGGTCCATCACATAGCGGCCGGCGACTTCGACCGGATAGGCGTAGGTCGTCGCGACATGGCCGTGGCGGGCGATGTCCTCGTAGAGCTTCACGTGCATCAAGCCGTATTCGCCGAGCGCATGAAGCTTGCGCGTCTCGGTCTCGCGCGGTTCGAGATAGCGGAGCGGTTCGGGGATCGGCACCTGGTAGACCAGCACCTGGTCCGAGCGCAGCGCCGTCTCCGGCACGCGGTGGCGCGTCTGGATGACCGTCGCCTCGACTGTTTTCGTCGTCGTCGCGACGCCGGCCGTGCGCGCGAAGAACTTCCGGATCGAGACAGCGTTCGTGGTGTCGTCCGAGCCCTGGTCGATGACCTTCAGTACGTCGTCCGGGCCGAGGATTGCGGCGGTCACCTGCACGCCGCCGGTGCCCCAGCCGTATGGCATCGGCATTTCGCGGCTGGCGAACGGCACCTGATAGCCGGGAATTGCGATCCCTTTCAGGATCGCGCGGCGGATCATCCGTTTCGTCTGCTCGTCGAGATAGGCGAAATTATAGCCCGTGGCCTGCGCGTGCTCGTTCATTCTGCGGCCTCCAGCGCATCGGTCTGGCCGCCGGCCTCGTGCTCGGCGCGCATGCGGCGGACGAGTTCGAGTTCGGCTTGGAAGTCGACGTAATGCGGCAGCTTCAGGTGCTCGACGAAGCCGGTGGCCTGCAGGTTGTCGCAATGCGACAGCACGAACTCCTCGTCCTGCGCGGGAGCCGCAACCTCCTCGCCGAATTCGCGGGCGCGGAGCGCGCGGTCAACCAGCGCCATGGCCATGGCCTTGCGCTCGCCGCGTCCGAAAGCGAGGCCATAGCCGCGCGTGAACTGCGGCGGCTGGGCGGCCGAGCCGGTGAACTGGGTGACCATCTCGCATTCGGTGAGGGTCATCTCGCCGAGCGGCACGGCGAAACCGAGCTCTTCCGGCACGAACTCGATCTCGACATCGCCGATGCGGATCTCGCCGGTGAAGGGATGGGTGCGGCCGAAACCACGTTGGGTCGAATAGCCGAGCGCCAGCACGAAGCCCTCGTCGCCGCGCGCCAGTGCCTGCAAGCGCAGATCGCGGCCGGCGGGGAAATCGAGCGGTTCGCGAGTCAGGTCGCCGACGGGGATGTTCGGATCGGCCGCAGGCTCGCGCTCGATCAGGCGCTCCCCGTCGAGCAGGCTCGCCACATGCGGCATTACCTCGGATGCTGCCTGGCTTTCGGCCGGCCTCTCCGGCTCGCCTTCGGCCGCGAGCGCGAAGTCGATCAGGCGATGGGTGTAGTCGAAGGTCGGGCCGAGCACCTGTCCGCCCGGCAGGTCCTTGTAGATCGCCGAGACGCGGCGGATCGCGCGCATCGTATCGGTGTCGATCGGCTCGGACGTGCCGAAGCGCGGCAGCGTGGTGCGGAAGGCGCGGACAAGGAATACCGCCTCGATCAGGTCGCCGCGCGCCTGCTTCAGCGCGAGCGCCGCGAGGTCGGGATCGTAGAGCGAGCCCTCGGTCATCACGCGGTCGACGAGAAGCGTCATCTGCTCACGGATCTGCGCGACCGAAAGCTCGGGGACGGAAGGGTCGCCGCGCCGCTCGTGGTCGAGCAGAGCGTGTGCATTGTCGATGGCGGCCTCGCCGCCCTTCACCGCGACATACATCAGCGCGCCTCCATCATGGTCGTGCGTGGCAGGCCGGTGACCATGCCGTTCGCCGTGAACAGCACATCGACGCCGCATGGGAACAGTGCGCGGTTCGCGATCCACTCTCGGGCGAATGCGGGCGGCAGCGGGTCGATCGACATCGTGGCCGTGCCGCGAATGCCGGGGCCGCTGAGAATCAGCCCGTCTCCGACGGAAATCCGGCTTGTATGGACAAACATAGTCGTCGAGCGATCCGGATAATCCGGCGTGCCGCGCGCGAAGCTGTGAAGCGACGGACAGAGCGCGGGGTCGGAAACCAGCGCGAAATGCGCCTCGCGCGGATTGGCCGTGATCGGAGTGCCGGTGTGGAAGCGGAGATAGTCCGTGACCTCGCGCGATCCGGCCAGAGTTGCATCGAGCCAGAGCGGCGTCTCATGGTCGGCGAGCGTCAGCGCAAGCGCGGCAAGTTCGGCAGGCAGCGAGGCCGGTGGCGCGATATCGCAGTCGAGCGTCTGCAGCGTACCGGGCCGTGACAGCGCGTTCATCGCCGCGCGGAAAACACGCTGAGCGTCGAAGACGGGATTGGCGAAAGCATGGGCGGCCATCAATCCTCTCCCCGGACCATGGTGAAGAAATCGACCTTCGTCGCCGCGACACGTCGTGCCTTAAGCGCGCGCTCTTCGGCGATGCGATTGCGGACCGGTTCGAGTGCGGCATGGACCTCGGTCCGGCGACCTGCCTGCCACAGTGCATCGAGCATTGCGGCCGTGCGGGCCTTCGGTTTGTCTCGACCGAGTTGGTAGGCGATTCCGATCTCGCCGGTCGTTAGCCGGACCGCCGCGCGAGTGACGCTGACCTCGCCGGCATTGAAGGGAGCGCCCGTTCCGCCGATGCGGCCGCGCGCCATGACGAGGCCGATCTCTGGCGCGCGCATCTCCTCGGCGCCGTCCGGCGGTCCGACCTTTTCGAGCGCGGTCGCGAGTTCGTTGGCGGTCGCCAGCGCGTAGACGCGCATCGCTTCCTGCCGGGGCTCGTATGCTGGTGTCTCGGTCATTCACGATCCTGTCGTCGAATGTTGTCTATTTTATTAGACAACTGGCCAAACACTGTCCAATGAAGTTTTGATGACGGATGACGATAACGAGGGATCAGGTGCTCGACAGGGCTTTGGGGCTGGCGGCGTGGCGGCAGGTGGCGGATGCGGTCGAGGCCGACATTACGTCGGGTCGATTGAAGCCGGGCGACAGGCTGGCGCCGGAATCGCAGCTGGCGGAAAGGTTCGGCGTCAACCGCCACACGGTCCGGCGCGGTCTTGCCATGCTGGCCGAGCGCGGCCTCGTGCGCGCCACGCAGGGCAGCGGCACGTTCGTCGAGACGGCGCCGGTCGTCTATCCCATCGGCCTGAAGACCCGCTTTTCGGAAGTGATGGCGAAGGTCGGCCGCGAGGCGCGGGGCGAACTCGTCTCCGCCGAGCATGTGCCGGCCGACAAGGGCATCGCGGAGGCACTCGGCATCGAGAAGGGATCGCCGATCCTGCAGATGCATACGATCTACCGCGCCGACGGCGTGCCCCTGTCGTTTGCCCGGACCTGTTTCCCGCTGCCCCGCTTCCTCGGTCTCGACCAGCATTTCGCCGCCAAGGGCTCACTGACCAAGGCCTACAAGAAGCTCGGCATCGAGGACTACAAGCGCCTGTCGACCCGCATCACGGCGCGGATGGCGGACCCTGCCGAGGCGGCGCAACTCGACATCGCGCCGGGCCGCGTCGTGTTGATCATCAGCAGCATCAATGTCGACCTGGAGGGTGTCCGCATCCAGGCGACGCAGTCGCGTTTCGTCGCCGACCGCGTCGAACTGACGATCGAGCGTTAGACCTGAGCCACAGCTTCGGCGACGTCGTAGCGCTTGGAGAACTCGATCGCGTCGAGCTTGCGGAAATCGGCCATCGCCTCGCTCAGCCGGGCATGGCTCCAGTCCCACCATTTGATGCGCAGGAAGCGGGCTTCGGTTTCTTCATCGACGCGGCGCTTGATGACACGCGCGGGTGATCCGACGACCACTGCGTAGTTCGGCACGTCCTTGGTCACGATGGCGCCCGAGCCGATCACCGCGCCCGTTCCGACATTGACGCCCGGCATGATGATTGCCGCGTGGCCGATCCAGACGTCCGGGCTGATGACAATGCGGTTCTTCAGCCGCCACTCGAAGATCTCTCGGTCGTCGTCCTGGGCCATGTGGTGGCAGCGCGAACGGTAGGTGAAGTGATGCAAGGTCGCCCGCCACATCGGATGATTGGTCGGGTTGATCCGGACATTCGTCGCGATGTTGCAGAACTTGCCGATCTCCGCGTTGAAGATCTGCACGTTCGGCGTCGCATAGGCGAAATCGAGGAAATCCGAATCGGTGATCTCGCAGCCCCTGGCGATCGAGGTCCAGGGACCGACGCGGGTGCGCAGCACGGTTGCGGAAGGATGGATGACCGGCGTCTCGGACAGCCCCTGTTCGTCGTACCAGGGAGCTTCCGGTTCGCCTTGATTGATCTCGATGAGCGCCATGATCCCCTTATCCCGCGTGAAAGCGGCGGACTCAAGCGGTGGAGTGTGACAGGCCGATTACGGCTGGCTGCCGCGCAGTCCCGCGACCTCCCAGCGCTCAATCTCGCTCCTCACAAGCAGCGCGAGCGCCTCTGGGGTCCGCCGGTTGTCGGCAGGTATTTCCGCGCCGAGGTCGATGAGGCGGTTTCGGAAGCGCGGTTGATCGAGCGTCGTGCGAACCGCCGAGTTGAGCGCCTGGATGTGTTCCGGTGGCGTGCCGCGTGCGGCGAACAGCGCGGTCCAGGAGTCGACCGGAAAGTGCATGCCGACCTCGCGCGCCAGCGGAACGTCCGGCAAGACGTTCGAGCGCTTGCTGCCTGAGATGACGTAGGCGTCGACGCGATGCGTGGCGGCGGCCGGAGCGATGTTGACCACCTGATCGATCAGGACATCGGCCTGGCCGCCGATCAGATCGTTCAACGCCGGACCGCTGCCGCTATAGGTGACCAAGGTCGGCGTGATCTTCATCTCCGACACGAGAACCAATGCTGATGCATAGGTACCCGCGCCGGGGCCGGAATGGGCGAGCTTGATCGCCGGTCCCCGTTCGCGGAGTACCCTGACGAGGTCGTTGTAATCACGGGCGAGACCGCGCCGGGTGACGAGGACGGCAGGCGTGTTGGCGATCAGCGCGACGGCAGCGAAATCCTTCTCGGGGTCGTATCCGGCGTCGTCGAACATCACCTTCGCCGCGGCATGCGTGCCGCCGCTGCCGAGCAGCAGGTCGGTTCCGTCGGTGGCCGTGGCCAAGAAGTTGAGGATGCCGGTTCGCCCGCCGCGGCCGGTGATGTTCTCCACGTAGACCGATCGGTTGAGGATGTTCGCAAGCTCGTCGGCGAGAATGCGCGCGAGCGTGTCGGTCGATCCTCCGGCGGCGAACGGCACGACGATGCGCACCGGCCCTTGCGGCCTCCAGGGCAGATCGGCGCGTGCGGATCGCGCGGACGGGCCCGCGAGCGCCAGACCCGCGGTTGCGGCCATGAATTGGCGACGATCGCAGGCCGGGCGCCGCATTCAGGTGCCCGTTGCCCCGAGCTCCGGCCCGGTCTCGCGCTTGAGATAGGTGACGACATCCCTGGCCGGCATCGGCTTGGCGAAGAGATAGCCCTGGCCCAGGCTGCAACCGGCCGAGAGCAGGAAGGCGCGCTGCGCCTGGGTTTCCACGCCCTCGGCGACGACGGACATGTTCAGGCTGCGGCCGAGATTGACGACGGCGGAAACAATGCCGGCGCTGTCGGTATTGCTCTCGAGGTCGCGCACGAAGCTCTGGTCGATCTTCAGCACGTTGACGCGGAACTGCTTCAGATGCGTGAGCGAGGCGTAGCCGGTGCCGAAATCGTCGAGGGCGAGCGGAACGCCCGCCTCGCGCAGCGCTTCGAGGTTCGCGCGGACATTCGACGAGTTCTGTTCGAACAGGACGCCTTCGGTAATCTCGATTTCGATCTGATGGGAATCGATCCCGGCCGTCGCCATTTCGGTGCGGAGGCTTTTCGCGAACGACCCGGTCTGCAGTTCGGCGCTCGATACGTTCACCGCCACGCGCACGAAGTCGATGCCCAGGCGCGTCCATTCCCGCATGTCGCGGAAAATCTGCGAGCGCAGTTCGCGGCCGAAGGCCATCGACAGTTCGTGGTTGGCGAAAACGGCCGCGAAGGCCATTGCCGACAGAACGCCCTTCTCCGGGTGATTCCAGCGGGCGAGCGCCTCGAAGCCGAGAACGGTGCCGGTCCGGATGCAGACCTGGGGCTGGTAGAACGGAACGAATTGTTCGCGCTCGATCGCCTCGCGGATCTCTTCGAGAAGCGCCACTTCTTCGAGGACGCGCCTGCGCATGTCGGGCGAGTAGACGCAGTACTGGTTTCGGCCGAGCGACTTGGCGCTGTAGAGCGCGATGTCGGCGTTCTTCAGGAGCTCGCTCGCTTCGCTGTCATGGCGCGGATATGCGGTGATGCCGATCGATGCAGGCATCGACAGCGCGTGCCCCTCGAATTGGCAGGGTTCGCGCAGATGCATCAGCACTTCCTCGGCGACGCTGATGCCTCGTCCGAGCGTACCCGGAACGATGATCGCGAATTCATCGCCGCCGAAGCGTGCGACGAGATCGTTCGGACCGACCGCGACGAGAAGCCTGCGGCCGACTTCACTGAGCAGGCGATCACCTGCCATGTGGCCAAGCGTATCGTTGACGTGCTTGAAGTTATCGAGATCGACGAGGAGCACGCAGAGCCGCTGGTTGGTGCCTGCGGCATCCCGCAGCGCGGCTTCCAGCTCGCGTCCGAAGAGAGTGCGGTTGGCGAGGCCGGTCAGGGCATCGTAATTCGCCGCGCGTAACAGCTCCTTTTCCGAATTGTCCCTCTGCGTCGCCTCCCGGGCCAGCATTTCGCCGACGACGGCGAGAAAGATGACACCGGCGAGCGCAAGCAGGGCGTTGCTCAGCGCGTCGTGCTGCCACTGCATCAGGGCGTCGCTGAGCGAGATGCCGATGCTGACGATGACCGGCACGTCCTTCAGTCGAACGAAGCTGAAAATCCGCTCGATGCCGTCGAGATGCGACCGCTGCTGGAATGTACCGGTCGGATGGTTGGACAACGGTTCCTTGAACATCACGCTGTTCGCGATGCTCCTGCCGATAGTTCCCTGTAGCGCCGGATGGCGGGCAAGCGTCGTTCCGTCGGACCGGAACAGCGCAACGGCGCCCTCAGGACCGACAGCGATCGATGAGTAGAAGCTGTTGAGATAGTCGAGGTTGACCAGTGCCAACACCACATGGCCGGGCACGCCTTCGCGACCGCTGATGCGGCGGCTGATCGCGACGACCTGCTTCCCGCTGACCGGGTCGAAGGTCGCGCTGCTGGCATAAAGCCCGCGATGGGATTTTGCCTGATGCGCGTTGATCGCGTCCTGATCGAGAAGATTGCCGACAGATGCCGAGCGTTCGAAGTCGTAGAGCGGGGCTGGAGCGCCCGGCGCAAGGAGGCGAACGGCCATGACATGCGGCAGGCTCTGGGTGAGCAGCGCGAGTCCGCCGGTGACATTGCTGCGGCGGACTGGATCGTCGGGAGCCGGGCCGAGTTCATGCGCGAGCAGGCCCAGCAGCATATTGACGGAGTCGAAGGTCCGTTCCGTATGCTGCGCCAGCATCCTGACGAGATTTTGCGAATTTCGCTCCGCGGCGTGCATCGCATCGATGTGCGCACGGCTGATGAAGAGCGAAGCGATCGCGATGACGGCCGCGCAGGTGAGTGCGACGCTCAGGCGAATGACCCAGCGGAGCGGGAGGCGCGACGTTAAAGTGCTCCCACGCCCATTTTCCGAGCGTAACCAAGTGGGCGCGTGTTCCCGTTCGGCTTTCACGCCGCGAGAGTTGATCGAAATCAGTTTCGATTATGTGAATGGAATGCTGTCGAAGCGAATACTTGCTCGATCACGAATAACGCTAAGCCGTTCACGCTATTTATGAATATCGATCTGTGTCGATCAAGACGCGCCAACTTCACCGGTCAGGACGCGCTCGGCGTAATGACAGGCGATCATGCGTCCATCGACGGGCCGCAAAACGGGGCGCACTTGCCTGCAATGCTCGGTGACTGTCGGACAGCGGGTGGAGAAGACGCAACCGACCGGCGGATTGAACGGTGACGGCGGCTCACCCTTCAGAATGATGCGCTCGCGGCGTGGAGCATTGATGTCCGGCGTGGAGGCAAGAAGAGCGCGAGTATAGGGATGCAGCGGCCGCGCGAAGATGACGTCCTTCGGACCCTGCTCGAGCGCGGTGCCGAGATATAGCACGAGTAGATCGTGCGCGAGGTGACGGACGACACCGAGATCGTGCGAGATGAACAGGTAGGCGAGGCCCATGTCCCGCTGCAGATCGGTGAGCAGGTTCAGCACCTGCGCCTGAACCGAAACGTCGAGCGCGGATACCGGCTCGTCGGCGACGATCAGACTCGGCTCGAGTATCAGTGCGCGTGCGATGGCGATACGCTGGCGCTGTCCACCGGAAAACATGTGCGGATAGCGATCGGCATGCTCCGGGCGCAGGCCGACGCGGGCCATGGTCTCGCGCACTTTGGCGCGGCGTGACGAGCGGTCGCCGCGCTTCGCCGCAATCAGAGGTTCTTCCAATATGGCGCCGACCTTCCGGCGCGGATTGAGCGAGCCGTACGGGTTCTGGAAGACGAACTGCACATGGCGGCGAAGCTTCGCCCGATCGATCTTCGATGCATAGGCGACGTCCGCGCCTTCGATTTCGAGCTGGCCGGATGTCGCGGGCTCGATCAGCGCGACCATCCGGCCGAGCGTGGATTTGCCGGAGCCAGATTCGCCGACCACCGCGAGCGTCTTGCCGGGTTCGATATCGAACGACACGCCGCCGACGGCGGTAAGCTTCGCCGGCTCCGCGAACATGCCGCGGGGGACTTTATAGATCTGCACGAGTTCGTGCGCCGAGACCGCTTTCATGATGCGGTCTCCGTGACGCCGATTGGTGTATCGGCGGCGATGTTCTGCAGACGCTGCGGATCGCCGAGCGGGTAATGGCAGCGCACGCGCCCGCCCTCCCAATCGCGCAATGCAGGCTGGTCGTTGCGGGAATGATCCGTCGCGTAGACGCAGCGCGGGCTGAACAGGCAGCCTTTCGGCCGGTCATAGGCGCCGGGAACCATTCCGGGAATGGTGGCGAGGCGGCCGTCCATCGCACGCTCGGGAAGTGCGTTCAGCAGGGCCTCCGTATATGGATGCTGCGGCGCGGCGAAAAGCTTCGCGGCTGGCTGCTCCTCCATGATCTGGCCGGCATACATCACCAGCACGCGCTTTGCGGTTTCGGCGACGACGCCCATGCTGTGCGTGATCAGGATCAGCGCCATGCCACGATCGCGCTGCAGATCGAGCAGGAGATCGAGGATCTGCGCCTGGATGGTGACGTCGAGCGCGGTCGTCGGCTCGTCGGCGATGAGCAGTCGCGGATTGCAGGAGATCGCCATGGCGATCATCACGCGCTGGCTCATGCCGCCGGAAAGCTGGTGCGGATAGGCGGAGAGGCGGCTTTCCGGCGCCGTGATGCCGACCTGATCCAGAAGTTCGATCGCGCGTCGCCTCGCCGCCTTGCGGTCGAGGCCGAGATGCAGCCGGATCGTCTCCTCGATCTGGAAGCCGACGGTGAAACACGGGTTCAGGCTCGTCACCGGATCCTGGAAGATCATGGCGATGTCCTTGCCGATCAGCCTGCGGCGCTGGCGGGCGGACATTCCGAGCAGGCTCTGGCCGTCGAACGTCAGGCGGTCGGCGGTCACGATGCCGGGGAATGGGACGAGACCCATCATCGCGAGCATCGAAATGCTCTTGCCCGAGCCGGATTCGCCGACGACGCCGAAGACCTCGCCCTCGTCGAGATCGAACGAGACGCCGTCGACCGCCTGGAGCATGCCGCCGGCGGTCGGGAAGCGGACACAGAGATTGCGGACTTGCAGCAAGGCCATTCCGGTCACCGCTTCAGCTTGGGATCGAGCGCATCGCGCAACCCGTCGCCGACGAGGTTGAACGCGAGCACGGTGATCAGGATCATTAGTCCCGGGAAGGTCACGACCCACCAGGCGCGCAGGACGAACTCACGCGCATCGGCGAGCATGGTTCCCCATTCCGACGCGGGCGGCTGGGCGCCGAGGCCGAGAAAGCCGAGCGCGGCCGCGTCGAGGATCGCGGCGGAGACGCCGAGCGAAGCCTGCACGATCAGCGGCGCGGCGCAGTTCGGCAGCACTTCCTTGAACATGATGCGCAGATTGCTCGACCCGCCGACGCGGGCGGCGGTGACGTAATCCTTCGACAATTCGCCGATGACGGCGGCGCGCGTCAGCCGGACGTAATGCGGCAAAGTCACGAGCGCGACGGCGATCATCGCGTTGGCGAGGCCGGGACCGAGGATCGCAACGATGACGATGGCGAGCAGCAAGCTCGGCAGCGTCAGGATGACGTCCATCGCACGCATGATCGCGGTCTCGATCCAGCCGCGGAAATAGCCCGCCGCCATGCCGATCAGCACGCCCGAGACGAGCGAGAGGACGACGACCGCAACGCCGATCGAGAGCGAGAGCTGCGCGCCCCAGATCAGGCGCGAAAGGAGGTCGCGGCCGATTGCGTCGGTTCCCAGGAGGTGGGACCACGAACCGCCGTCCTGCCAGACCGGCGGGCGGAGGAACGCGGTCGAGTCGGTCCGGTCCGGATGATGCGGCGCGATCAGCGGCGCAAACACCGCGAGGCCCGTCACGACCACGATGATGGCGAGGCCGATGACCGCGCCGGTATTGCGGCGGAAATCGTGCCAGAAGGCCGCCAGGTCGGATGGCGGTGCGGCCGCGGGCGTCGTGCCGGCCGCGATCGGGGGTGTCTGGAGAACCTCGGTCGTCATCGGGCGTGCCTGATGCGCGGGTTGATGATGCCATAGGCGAGGTCGACGAGCAGGTTCACGATCATGACGACCGCGCCCATCAGCAGGACGCCACCCTGAAGCACGGGATAATCGCGGCGGTAGATCGCCTCGATCAGCCATTTGCCGACGCCGGGCCAGGAGAAGATCGTTTCGGTCAGGATTGCGCCGGTGAACAGCACGCCCACCTGCAGCCCGATGACAGTGACGATCGGGATCAGGGCGTTGCGGAAGGCGTGCAGCGCGATCACGCGCATGCCCGACAGACCCTTGGCGCGAGCGGTGCGGATGTAGTCCTCACCCAGCACTTCGAGCATCGCCGAGCGCGTCATGCGCGCGATGACGGCGAGCGGAATCGTACCGAGCACGATCGACGGCAATATGAGGTGGGAGACGGCGGAGCCGAACGCGCCTTCCTCGCCGGACAGCAGGCTGTCGATCAGCAGAAAACCCGTCACCGGCTCGATGTAATAGAGCAGGTCGATGCGGCCGGAGACCGGGGTCCAGCCTAGCTGGACGGAAAACAGCAGGATCAGCAAGAGGCCCCACCAGAAGATCGGCATGGAATAGCCGGTCAGGGATATTCCCATCACGCCGTGATCGAAGATCGAGTTTCGTCGGACGGCCGCGATCATGCCGGCCGGAAGCCCGATGACGACCGCGAAGATGATGGCGCAGAGCGACAGTTCGACGGTCGCGGGGAAAAGCTCGAAGAATTCCGACGCCACCGAATTACGGGTGACGAAGGAACGGCCGAGATCGCCCTGCAGGACGCGCGAGATGTAGAGCCCGTACTGGACGATGACCGGCTGGTCGAAGCCATAGGCCTTGCGCAGTTCCTCATGCCGGGCGGCGGAGATGCCGCGCTCGCCGGCCTGAGCTTCGATTGGATCACCCGGCACGAGCCGGATCATGATGAAGGTGAGAAGCGTGATCCCGATAAAGGTGGGGATCAGGAAGCCTAGGCGGGAAAGTACGAACCTGAACATGGTGGGTGGCCGCGGGCTGTCATCCAGCCCGCGGCCCGCTCCTTAGTTGATGTCGACACCGTAGAAAGTGTGACGGCCGAACGGGCTCAGCTTGTAGCCGGTCACGTTCTTGCGGATCGGTCCGATCTGCACCGCGTGGGCGATCGTGAACCAGGGTTCTTCCTTCTTGAAGATCACCTGCGCCTGCTCATAGAGCTTGGTGCGCTCGGCCTGGTCGGAGATCGCCTTCGCCTTCACGACGATGTCGTCGTATTCCTTGTTGCAGAACTTGGCGATGTTCGAGCCGCTCGTCTGCTGCGCGGAGGCGCAGCCGAGCAGGGTGTGCAGGAAGTTGTCCGGATCGCCGTTGTCGCCGGTCCAGCCGAACAGCGCCATCTGGTGCTCGCCGGCCTGCAGCTTCTTGCGGTACTCGCCCCATTCGAAGCTCTTGATCTCGGCCTTCACGCCGATCTTGGCGAGGTCGGCCTGCATCAGTTCGGCGATGCGGCGGGCGTTCGGATTGTAGGGACGCTGCACCGGCATCGCCCAGAGATCGGTCTCGAGGCCGTTAGGATAGCCCGCTTCCGCAAGGAGCTTCTTGGCACCTTCCGGATCATAGGGCGTGTCCTGGATCGAGTCGTTATAGCTCCACATCGACGGCGGGATCGGGTTCTTCGCCGCGACGCCGGTGCCGAGGAAGACGCCATCGACGATGGCCTTCTTGTCGATGGCCATCGAGATCGCCTTGCGAACGCGAACGTCGTCGAACGGCTTTTTCTGGGTCTGATAGGCGAGGTAGCCGATGTTCAGGCCCGGCTGCTCGAGAACCGTGATGTTCGTGTCCTTCCGCATCGCCTCGATATCGGCCGGGTTCGGGTACGGCATCACATGGCATTCACCCTTCTGCAGCTTGGCCCAGCGGACCGAAGCGTCGGGCGTGATGGCGAAGACGAGATCGTCGATCTTGGCCTTGCCGCCCCAGAATTCAGGGAATGCCTTGTAACGGATGACCGCGTCCTTCTGATACTGGACGAGGTAGAACGGGCCGGTGCCGATCGGCTCCTGGTCGATCTTCTCCGGCGTACCCGCCTTCAACATCGCGTCGGCATATTCCTTGGACTGGATGCCGGCATATTCCATCGCGAGGTTGGCGAGGAACGGAGCCTCGGGTTTGTTGAGCGTGAATTTGACCGTGTAGTCGTCGACCTTCTCCAGCGACTTGATCAGTTCCGGCATCGCCATGTCGTTGAAGTACGAATGGTCCGGACTCGTCACGTTGAAGTAGGGATTCTCCTTCTTCCACATGCGCTCGATCGAGAAGACGATGTCGTCGGCATTGAAGTCGCGCGTCGGCTTGAAGGTCTTGTTGGAGTGCCACTTCACTCCCTTGCGCAGGTGGAAGGTGTAGGACGTGCCGTCCTCGGAGATGTCCCACTTCTCGGCGAGACCGGGAACGACCTTGGTGCCGCCGGATTCGAAGTCGACGATGCGGCCGTAGATCTGGGAGTTGGCGTCGAACGACGTACCCGTCGTCTGTACGCCGGGATAGAAATTTTCCGGGCTGCCTTCCGAGCAGTAGACGAGGGTTTTTGCAGAGGCGGGGGCGATAGAGACAGGCAGGGCCAGGCACATCGCGGCAATCAGATAACGAGACTTCACGACACCACTCCAACTGGGCTGGGTGAAGCGGCAGAGGCTATTCCACTAAAGGTTCCTGTCAATCGCGTCGCAGGCATGAAAAGCGGGCGAATCATGGCCTAAATTTGTGCAACAGCCTGTCTGAGAAGCACAATTCGGCTCTTTAAGATTTCTAATCCAAACGGTCCGAAATCGGGCGGTCAGGCGACTCTCCGATTACTCGCCGTCCTTGTCCCACCAGCCTTTTTCGGGCTTGAGGCCATGCTGGCCACGATAGGGCGCGACGTCCGGACTCTTCCAACTCTCGATCGTTGCGGGATCCAATCTGTACACCTCGACGCCAAGCGGGCGGCAGACCTCGATCGGGTCTCGGGCGTCCGGGCCCCACAACGGCACGGAGAGATCGCCCCCGGGACACGTCGACAGGGCGCAGAGGAGATCGATCTCGGCGAAGAATTCGAGATAGTCGCCCTTCTGCGCCGGGCAGTCGCGCATGAAGTACATGTCGTCGGCGTTGAGCCCGGTGACCTGGAAGACGTTCAGCACGTCGTGCACGTCGAACTCGGTCAGCCCGAACGGCAGGACCGAGCGGACGAGGTTCGAATGGCAGTGGAAATGGAAGTCCTGCCCGGTCAGGAGCTTGTTGACGTAAGGATCGCAGCGCGTGCCGAGGAGGTCGTGGATGCGGCCGCCATATTCGTCGATCCCGTAACCCGCCAGCGTGTCGGCGATGATGGTCACCAGCGGCCGCAGGAACGGCAGCGTCGACCACAGCCGGTCATGGGTCGAGACATGCGCGCCCTGGAGCTGGCGCGTCCGCGAGGCCCATAGGCGCTCGCGCGGATCGTGGCGGTTCCAGATATTGAGGTCGCCGACCTGCGGGCCCTCAACGGCGACGATTCGGAAGACATGGCCGGCCGGCACTTCCCAGGCGCGTCCGGTGCGAATCGGGATCGTGAATTGTTCGACCAGTTCGCGGCCCGGGGCCGAGGCGACGCGGTCGTAGAACTCCTTGTCGACGTCGAGCGCCGAT
The DNA here is from genome assembly GCA_003347645.1 of Rhizobiaceae bacterium CPCC 101076. Classification (GTDB taxonomy): domain Bacteria; phylum Pseudomonadota; class Alphaproteobacteria; order Rhizobiales; family Methylopilaceae; genus Flaviflagellibacter; species Flaviflagellibacter deserti. Next base: position 72,640 of record QDFX01000010.1, read on the forward strand.
CCCTTGCTCACCTGATACGCCGCCCGAAAATCCTTCATCGCACACTCCATGAAACCGGCGGATCAGGCAGGCTAGCGGCGGCGTCGTCAACCATCCGGATGACACGCGAAATTCTCCGATTGGTTCAACAGCGTGTTTACCGATGGGGTCGAAGTCTTGCGGATCCCGTTCGTGATCGAGGACCATGAGGTCTTCATCGGTGCGAGCGTCGGCTTCGCGGCGATGCACCCGGACGATCCAATGGAGGGAGACCAACTCCTCGTCGCGGCCGACAACGCGCTCTATGCCGCGAAACGCGCCGGAAAGAACACATGGCGGAATGCGTGACCGGCAACGTCTTCGAATGGGACGCCGCGATCTGAGCCTAAGTGTGCGGCCAGAGCGATTGCAGGAATTCGCTGATTCCGTTCATCGCGATCTGCGTGCCGATGCACAGCAGCAGGAACGCCGACAGCCGCGACAGCGCGCGCGCGCCGCCGGGTCCGAGAAAATTGAGCAGGCGGTCGGCCGACGAATAGGCCAGCCAGACGATTATCGCGACCGCCAAAGCCGCCGCCGATGCTCCCGCGACGAAAGCAAGGAACTCCTCGTTCGAATGCGGATGATTCGCGCCGATCGCGATCGCGACCGAGATGGTGCCGGGGCCAGCGGTGAACGGCATCGTCAGCGGGAAGAAGGCTACGTCCTCATAGCCTGCCGCCTCCGACGCCTGTTTCTGCTTGTCGGCCTCGTAGCTCTCGGTGAGGAAGAGCAGGCTCCACGCGCTCGCGGCCACCACGACGCCGCCCGCGACGCGGAGCGCCGCCAGGGTGATTCCGAAGAAGCTCAGTATGTACGCGCCGCCCCAGAGCGCGACGAGCATGATGATCGCCGAATAGATGCCGATCCGCCGCGCCAGGATCAGCCGCTCGAAATGCGAGCGATCCGCCGTCGCCTGGCTGAAGATCAGCGCCGAGCCCGGCGGATTGACGATCGAGAACAGCGCGGAAAATGACAGCAGGAATGTTTCGGTGGCGGTCGGCATCGGCGTCTCGACGGGCGGCGCCGGCATCATGACACGGCGCCTTCCCGTGGTCCAAATCCCTGTCCTGCAAGCTGTAATGTTGCCGTAAGGGCGCTCGGGCCGAGTCCTCGCGAATTTTCGTGAGGCGGTGTCGCATGTTGGATCCCGAGGGCATTCAGGTTGTCGCCAAGCAGTCCGGCTTTTCGAGCGTCGAGTCGGAACAGGTCGTCCGCACGCGCGGGCTCTTGGTGACGGGGCGCGCCGGCATCGTCGATACGCTCGAGAACCTGATCAGCGGCGGTCAGCAGGAAGACATCCTCGCCGCGACGCTCTCCGCTGCACTGGTCGACGAGGGCGACCGTCTGGTCGATGTTGGGTGCGGAACCGGCAAGCTTGCGATCGCCGCGTCGCGGCTGGTCGGCGCCAAAGGCTCGGTCGTCGGTATCGACGCGACGCCACAGATGATCGATCTCGCCAATGCCCGTTCCGCGAAGGAGAAGTCGGGTGCACGCTTCCGCGTCGGCGTCGCCGAGCACCTTCCGCTGCCGGCGGGCAGCCAGGACGCGGTGACCAGTTCCTATTTCTTCCATCACCTGCCGAGCGACCTGAAGCCGCTGGCGATGCGCGAGATGTGGCGCGTGCTGAAGCCGGGCGGCCGACTGATCGTCACCGATTACGGTCGGCCGCGCAGCCTGTTCGGCTATATCGCGAGCTTCCCGATGCGCTGCGATTTCCACGAATATGTTCGTCCGCAGCTGCGCGGCGAACTCGAACGCATCATCGAGACCGAGGGGTTCGGGCCGGTGGAATTCACCGCGACCTTCCTCGGCTACATCAGCGTGCTGCGGCTGATCAAACCCTACCCGGCGACGACGCGCTCGGTCGGCAGATCGAGCACGAACGACGATCCGCCGCCGGGCCGCGCCTCGATGCGGATCGAGCCCTGATGCTGCCGCATGATCTCGTGCGTGATCGCGAGCCCCAGCCCCGTGCCCGGCGCCTGTGTGGCGCCGCGCTGGAAGCGGCGGAACAGCCGCTCGCGGTCTCCCTCAGCGATACCGGGGCCGCGATCGTTGACGCGGGCCGTGGCGGGCAGGACGAGCTCGATCTCGATCGGGCTGCCTCGCGGGGTGTGCTTCAGCGCGTTCTCCAGCAGATTGCGCAGAGCGACAGCAATCGCGTGCGGGTCGGCGCGGACGGGCAGCGCGCCGGTCTCGCCGGTCACCGCGATCTCGCGGCCGTCCTTCACGGCGAGCGGGGCGATCTCGGCCACCGCCTCGACCACGACGTCGCGCAGGTCGAACACACGGTCGGATTTGAGCGTGCTGGCGTCGAGCCGCGCGACTTCCAGCAGTTGCTGGACGAGGCGGTTGATGCGGTCTGCGTCGCCGGCGAGCACCTTCCGATCCTCGCCGGGCGGGAGGCGATCGATGCGGGCGGTGAGGATGCTCAGCGGCGTCCGGATCTCGTGCGCCGCATTGGCGATGAAGCGCCGTTCGGAATCGAGCGCCGTTTCCAGCCGCTGGATGGCTGACGCGACGGCGTCGACGAAGGGCCGGATCTCGATCGGCATGCGCGAGGTCGCGAGGGTCGGCACGCCTTCGCCCGGCCGCATGCTCTCGGCGACGTCGGCGGCGGCGTCGACCTCGCGGAACGCCTGCCGAAGCGTGATCCAGACCACGGCGATGCCGAACAGCATCACGGCGAACAGGACCGGCGTGCTTTCCCGCGCGAGTTCTCCGACGACGCTGTCGGCCAGGACGTCGTCATGGATGCCGCTCTGCGCGACCGCCACGGAATAGTCGCCGACCGGCCGGTGATAGGCGTACCAGGGGCCGCCCGTCGCGCCCACGGGATTGAGCGCGAAGAAGTCCTCCGCAGGATGCTTGTTCGCGGTCTTCAGCACCTCGACCGCGCGGGGCGAGGACGAGGCGATCGCGTTTCCGGACTTGTCGAAGACCGCGTAGAGGAAGCCGTCGTTTGACGATTGGTAAGACCGCGCGAGCGTGTCGGGAACGCTGAGCGTCCCGGTCTTCGTGTCGAACGCGCGGACAATATCGGTCGCCTGGTCCTGCAGCGTGCGGTCGCTCATCGTGTCGATCGATTCCGCCGCGCGGAAAATGACGACCATCACGGGAATAATCGTGCCGAGCACGAGGACGAGCGACAGGCGGAAGATCAGCCGTCTGCGAAGCGACCAGCCACGGGCCTTCATGACGCGTCGTCCAGCATGTAGCCGATGCCGCGCAGGGTATGGATCGCGGCGCTCGACTCGGCGCTGACGAGCTTGCGGCGAAGGCGATGCACCAGCACCTCGATCGCGTTCGAGCCTAGTTCGTCATCGAAGGCGTAGAGCGCGCTTTCGATGACGTCCTTGGTCACGACGCGGCCCATCCGGCGCATCAGGAGTTCCAGCAGCGCCAGCTCGCGGCGCGAAAGGACGAGCGGCGAACCGCCGACTTCGGCGGTGCGGGTCGGAGTGTCGAAGCTGAGATTGCCGCTGACGAGGCGCACCCCGAGCGCGGTATTGGGCCTGCGAAGCAGCGCGCGAAGGCGGGCGAGCAGTTCGTCGAAATGGAACGGCTTCAGCAGGTAATCGTCCGCGCCAGCTTCCAGACCGTCGACCTTGTCCTGCAGTGCGTCGCGGGCGGTCAGCAGCAGGACCGGACAGCCGAAACCGGCGATCCGGCCCTTCAAGAGATCGATGCTGTCGCCGTCGGGCACGATGCGGTCGAGCACCGCGACATCGAACGATCCGACAGCGAGCGCGTCTTCCGCCGCGTCGAGGCGAGTGACGTGATCGACGGTGAAGCCGCTCTCATGCAGTCCCTTGATCAGGATCGCAGCGAGGTCCGTCTCGTCTTCAAGGAGGAGGAGCCGCATTCGTCTGTTCCGGCTGGAGCGGGCGCCATAACGCCATCATGCCGCCGCGATAGGGTCGCTGCAGGTCCGGCTGCGTTTCGAGATCCCGATGATACATGTCGGTTACGGCGATGACGATGCCTCGCGGATGCGCGGTGCGCCATGAGGAGATGTCCGCGCTTCCGATCTGCGCGACCGGTCTGTCGAGCCGGCCGAGGAAAGCGATCTCGCCATGATACAGGCCGACGAAGGCGACGTCCGGATCGTGATAGGAGCGAAGCTCGGTGCCGACCCAGCCGAGATCGTATGGTATGAAGGCCGAGCGCCAGCCGTGCAGGTGCAGGCCGAGGAAGACGATCGCGGTGAACGCCGCCGCCAAGGTCAGATCGTGCCGCGCCAGCATGAGCATCGCCGCCAGGCCGACAAGCACAAGCAGGCCGTCGGCATTGATATGCAGAGTCGGCAGGTCGAACACGTCGAGGCTGACCACCACGGCGATCATGACGAGGCACACCGCCAGTGTCAGGACGAACCAGCGCAAATCGTCGGGAACGTTGCGGACGCGCTGCATCAGCAGGGCCGCGGCCGGGAGCAGTGGCAGGAGGTAATGGACCTGCTTGCCCGACATCAGGCTGAAGATGATGAAGCCGCAGCCGGCCGAGATCGTCAGTAGCCGCCATTCGCGGGCACTCTCCGACGGCCAGCTGACGAGGCTCCTGATCGCACTGCGGCTGAAGGTGAATGGACAGAGCACCAGCGGCAGTATCGCGATATAGAACCAGAACGGCTTCTTGTGCGCGAACGCATCGACCACCCGGCCGGCCGACTGCTTCAGGAAGAGCTCGTTGGCAAATTCCTGTCCGCCGGCGATCGCCGCCGGTATGGCCCAAACCAGTCCGATCGCGGTGCCGATTGCGATTGAACAGACAACGCCGAGATACCACCCTTTCCAACTGGCTCGGCGAGCGGCCCAGACCGGAGCGAGGAGAGCCGCCGGCAGGAGATGGACGGCGATGACCGGCCCCTTGGCGAGGACACCCAGGCCGATGGCAACGCCCAGGAGGACGAAGCCGCTCCGCTCGCCTCGGCCGGCACGGACAAGACCTATCAGTCCCACGAGAACGCAGACCGTCAGGAGGCCGTCGAACATCGTCATGCTCGACAGCGCGACGAAGACGAGCATGGATGCGAGAACGAGCGCGCTCTCCGCGCCGCGCCGCGTCGCATTCAGCTCGCGGCCGAGGCGTGAGGTGAGGAAGACGGCGACCGGCATCGAAAGCGCCGGGACGAGCCGCGCGACGATTTCCGACGGGCCGGTGACGGCCCAGGCGAGATTGATCAGCCAGAACAGCAGCGGCGGCTTGTGGGCGTAGGTCTCGCCGTTCAGGTGCGGGACGAGGTAATTGCCCGAATTCCACATCTCCCAGGCGACGGTGAGATAGCGCGTTTCGTCGATCGGCAGCAGCGGCCGCGCGAGCAACGCGACGGCGACAAAGAGAAACGACAGGCCGACCGCAAGGCCGGTCGGCGACAGAGAGAGCTCGCGCCGCGTGACGATGGGGGAGGCGCGTTCGGTCGAGGCGAGGGTCATGCGGTCGCCTCGCTCAATTTCGCGCGTTTGCGGATGAGATGCAGGTTGCGGAGATAGACGGCGAGGCCGAAGCCCTGACCCGCCATGAAGATCGGGTCGCCGACATGCAGGGCGTAGATCATCAGCAGGACGCCGCCGCCGAGGCTGAAGAACCAGAAGGCCACGGGTGTCGTGCTCTCGCCGCGCTTCTCACTGGCAAGCCATTGGATGAGGAAACGCGCGCTGAATAGCGCCTGCCCGCCGATCCCGACCAGCATCCAAAGGGATGAGAGGATCATGGGCGGACGCCCGGCTGTACGGGAAAAGGCTTGAGACGTGACAACAGGCGGCCCCCGGGAAAGCGCCGTTGTCGATCCGTCACATTACAGCTTGCTTACGGCCTTCAGGCCGCCGGGAGCCCGTTCATCGCGAACTTGGCGATCTCGTCCAGTTCGGCCTTGTCCGCGCCTGCCGCTGCCTGCACGCCCATGCCGGTCAGGACCGACATGACATAACGGGCCAGCCCGGCCGGACTGGTCGTGCCGGGGAGGTCGCCCTCGTCGGCCGCGCGCTGGAAGCGGTCGCGAAGCGCGATCTCGATGCGTTCGCGGCGATCGGCCAGGTCCTGCGCGATAGCCTCGCAACCCAAAGCTACGCCGCCGCGCATCACGAGCCAGGACGCCTGGTCCCCGTCCTCGCTATAGAGAAGGGCGGCGGTGGCGAAAATGCGCTCGACGGTCTCGCGGGCGGTCGGGGCGCTCAACGCCTCCTCCAGATATTGCACGCGCTGCTGGCCGTACCGATCTAGCACCGCACGGAAGAGCCCTTCCTTGCTGCCGAAGGCCGAATAGAGACTGGGCGAATTGATGCCCATCGCCTTTGTCAGCTCGGACAGGGAGGCGGCATCGTAGCCACGCGAGCAGAACACGGTCTGGGCGCGATCGAGCGCCTCACCGATGTCGAAACCGCGCGGGCGGCCCATTTTCATTACACGATCCTCCAAAATTCTTGCTCTTTTGTGATATTCGTTACATAAGTCCCTTGACGATTGGTTTCCAGACCCACATCTGTGTCGCTCGATACAAAAGTGCGGGTCCCACGATCATGGAAGACAATTCGTCCAACCGGCGCCGCCGGCTTCTCTCCCTCGCAACCGTTTCCGTTCTCGCTCTTTCCGGCGTAGGCGGCGTTTTCGCCGTCACCGAGCATAATGCACGCGCGAGCGATCCGGCTCCGGTGGCTGTGCCGGCCGTTCCGGTCTCGGTCGCAGCCGTCGAGCAGAAGGAGACGGCTTCCTGGGACGAGTTCTCCGGCAGGCTCGAGGCTGTGGAGCGGGTCGAGGTGCGCTCGCGCGTCTCTGGCGCGGTTCTGGCAGCCCACTTTAAGGAGGGCGCGCTGGTCAAGCAGGGCGATCTCCTGATCACCATCGATCCGGACCCCTATGAGGCCGAAGTTGCGCGCCAGAAGGCCGCCGTCTCGGCCGCCGAAGCCCGTGTCGACCTGACCAGGAGCGAGTTCGAGCGCGGCAAGCATCTCGTCGAGACCCGCTTCCTGTCGCAGAGCGATCTCGACCAGCGGACCAACAATTACAACGAGGCGCAGGCCAACGTGTTGGCCGCTCAGGCCGCGTTGAAGACCGCCCAGCTCAACCTCGATTACACACAAGTCCGCGCCCCGGTCTCCGGCCGCGTCGGCAAGATCGAGGTCACGCAGGGCAACCTCGTCGCCGCCGGCCCGGGCGCACCGGTGCTGACGACGCTCGTCTCGGTCGACCCGATCTACGTCCAGTTCAACGCCGACGAGGGTCTGGTCGGCGATGCGCTCTCCTCCATTCCCGCCGATCAGAGCGGAGTCCGCGATCTGTCGCGCATTCCGGTCGAGATCACCACGGCGACGACCGGCGACTACCGCACCCGCGGCACGCTGCAATTCGTCGACAACCAGGTCAATGTCGGCACCGGCACGGTCCGCATGCGCGCCGTCTTCGACAATCCCGACGGCCGACTGATGGCCGGCCAGTTCGCTCGCGTCCGGCTTGGCCAGGCGAAGGCTGAAGAGGCCATCGCCATCACCGAGCGCGCGATCGGTACCGACCAGGACAAGAAGTTCGTCATGGTCGTCGGCCAGGACAACAAGGCCGCCTATCGCGAGATCAAGATCGGCAAGGCCGTCGAGGGACTTCGCCTCGTGACCGCCGGCCTTAATCCAGGCGAGCGCATCGTCGTCAACGGCCTGCAGCGTGTCCGTCCGGGCGCGCTCGTCGAGCCCCAGCAGGTTTCCATGGATGGCCGTTCGGCCCTCAAGGAAACCGACAAGACCTCAACCTTCGCCGAGCGCTGATCGCCGGCACTTCCGATTGATCGGGTGGCACCGTGAACCTCTCCAAATTCTTCATCGACCGTCCGATTTTCGCGGGGGTCCTGTCCGTCCTCATCTTCGTGGGCGGACTGATCTCGATGTTCGCGATGCCGATCTCGGAATATCCGGACGTCGTCCCGCCGCAAGTCGTCGTCCGCGCCAATTATCCGGGCGCGAACCCGAAGGTGAACATCGAGACCGTCGCCACTCCCATCGAGGAGCAGGTCAACGGCGTCGAGGACATGCTCTACATGGCGAGCCAGGCCACGACCGACGGCCTTATGACGCTCACCGTCACCTTCCGTCTCGGCACCGACCCGGACAAGGCGCAACAGCTCGTCCAGAACCGCGTCTCGCAGGCGCTTCCCCGCCTGCCGGAAGAGGTGCAGCGCCTCGGCGTCACGACGATCAAGAGTTCTCCCGACCTGACGCTCGTCGTGCATCTGATCTCGCCCAACGGCCGCTACGACATGACGTATCTGCGTAATTACGCGGTGCTGAATGTTCGTGATCGGCTGAAGCGTATCGGGGGCGTCGGCGACGTCCAGTTGTTCGGCTCGGGCGACTACTCCATGCGCATCTGGCTCGACGCGCCGAAGGTCGCCGAGCACGGCCTGTCGGCAAGCGACGTCGTCGCCGAGATCCGGGCCCAGAACGTGCAGGCCGCGGCCGGCGTCGTCGGCGCGTCGCCAGGAGCGCCTGATCTCGACCTCCAGCTTTCCGTCAACGCCCAGGGCCGCCTCGCGACCGAAGAGGAGTTCGGCGACATCGTCGTGAAGACGGGCACGAACGGCGAAGTCGTGCGCCTGCGCGACGTCGCCCGTATCGAGATGGGCGCGTCCGACTATGCGCTGCGTTCGCTGCTGAACAACAAGGACGCGGTCGCGGTGCCGATCTTCGCGGCGCCGGGCTCGAACGCGATCCAGATCGCCGACAACGCCCGCGCAACCATGGAAGAGATCAAGCAGAACATGCCTGACGGCGTGGACTACGAGATCGTCTACGACACGACCCAGTTCGTCCGCTCGTCGATCGAAGCCGTCATCCACACGCTGCTCGAAGCCATCGTGCTGGTCGTCATCGTTGTCGTGCTGTTCCTGCAGACCTGGCGCGCCTCTATCATCCCGCTCTTGGCCGTTCCGGTGTCGATCGTCGGCACGTTCGCCGTCATGCACATGTTCGGCTTCTCGGTGAACGCGCTCAGCCTGTTCGGCCTCGTTCTCGCCATCGGCATCGTCGTCGACGACGCCATCGTCGTGGTCGAGAACGTCGAGCGAAACATCGAGGAAGGATTGTCGCCCCGCGAGGCGACCTACCAGGCCATGCGTGAGGTCTCGGGCCCGATCATCGCGATCGCGCTTGTCCTTGTCGCGGTGTTCGTGCCGCTCGCCTTCATCAGCGGCCTGACCGGCCAGTTCTACCGCCAGTTCGCGTTGACCATCGCGATCTCGACGGTGATCTCGGCGGTCAATTCGCTGACCCTGTCGCCTGCTCTGGCCGCGATGTTGCTGAAGGGCCACCACGCCGAGCCGGACCGGCTGACGCGGATCATGAACTTCCTGTTCGGCTGGCTGTTCAGCCGTTTCAACAAGGTGTTCGCGTTCGGCTCGAACGCCTATAGCGGCGGCGTCTCGCGGCTCCTTGGCCGCAAGACGATCATGCTGGCGGTCTATCTCGTCCTCGTCGGCGCGACCGTCTTCCTGTTCCGCGCGGTGCCGGGCGGCTTCGTGCCGGGCCAGGACAAGCAGTATCTTGTCGGCTTCGCCCAGTTGCCCGACGCGGCCACGCTTGACCGCACGGAAGAGGTGATCCGCAAGATGAGCGAGATCACGCTCGCCCAGCCGGGCGTCGACAACGCCATCGCCTTCCCCGGCCTATCGATCAACGGTTTCACCAACTCGTCGAACTCCGGCATCGTCTTCGTCGGCCTGAAGCCGTTCGATGAGCGCAAATCGCCGGAACTGAGTGGCAATGCCATCGCCTTGCAGCTGAACCAGAAGTTCGCCGGCATCGGCGAGGCCTTCATCGCGATGTTCCCGCCGCCGCCCGTTCAGGGCCTCGGCACGATCGGCGGCTTCAAGCTGCAGATCCAGGATCGCGCCGGTCTCGGCTATGCGGCGCTGGACGAAGCGGTGAAGGCGTTCCTCGCAAAGGCGGCGCAGGCACCCGAACTCGCCGGTCTGTTCTCGAGCTTCCAGGTCAACGTTCCGCAGCTTTACGCGGACGTCGACCGCACCAAGGCGCGCCAGCTCGGCGTTGCTGTCACCGACGTGTTCGAGACCATGCAGATCTATCTCGGCTCGCTCTATGTGAACGACTTCAACAAGTTCGGCCGCACCTATTCGGTGCGCGTCCAGGCCGACGCGCCTTATCGCGCTCGCGCCGAGGACATCGGCCGGTTGAAGGTCCGTTCGGCGAGCGGCGAGATGATCCCGTTGTCAGCCGTGCTGAACGTGCAGTGGAGCGCGGGTCCGGAACGGGCGATGCGCTACAACGGCTTCCTGTCGGCCGACATCAATGGCGGCGCCGCGCCCGGTTTCTCGAGCGGACAGGCGCAGGATGCGGTCGCGCGCATCGCCGCGGAGACCCTGCCGAAGGGCATCAGCTTCGAATGGACCGAGCTGACCTACCAGCAGATCATCGCGGGCAATTCGGCGATTTACGTCTTCCCGCTGGCGATCCTGCTCGTCTTCCTGGTGCTGGCCGCCCAGTACGAGAGCCTGGCGCTGCCGATCGCGATCATCCTGATCGTGCCGATGGCGCTGCTCGCGGCGATGTTCGGTGTCTGGCTGACGGCCGGCGACAACAACGTCTTCACTCAGATCGGCTTGATCGTCCTGGTGGGGTTGTCGGCGAAGAACGCCATCCTGATCGTCGAATTCGCGCGTGAGCTTGAATTCAACGGGCGGACTCCGGTCCAGGCGGCGATCGAGGCAAGCCGGCTGCGTCTTCGCCCGATCCTGATGACCTCACTCGCCTTCATCATGGGCGTCCTGCCGCTGGTCCTGTCGGTCGGCGCGGGCGCCGAGATGCGGCATGCAATGGGCGTCGCGGTGTTCTCGGGCATGATCGGCGTGACCTTCTTCGGTCTGTTCCTGACGCCGATCTTCTACGTGCTCGTCCGTCTTTTGAGCGGCAATCGCCCGCTCACCCAGCACGGCGAGCATATCCAGGTCGGACATTCGGCGGCCGCCACTCCTGCCGAATGACCGCAAGGGGGTCCGGGTAGCGTATCGACCCCCTATTGGGACAGCACGGGCCCCCCCGTGCTGTCCCGCACCGCCAATTCGTAGCCGATGTCGATGACCCGCTCGGGGATGTCGCGTCCGGTTATGGCATCCAGCACCATGCGGACCGACCGGTAGCCGATCTCGTAGCGAGGGGTGCGGACGCTGGTCAGCGGCGGATGGGCGGCCGCCATCATTTCGAGATCGTTGAATCCCGCGATGCCGAGCCGGCGCGGCACGTCGAGTCCCGAGCGCTGGCATTCGAACAGCGCACCCATCGCAAGGTCGTCATTGTTGCAGAACACGGCGTCGAGGTCGGGCGCGCGGGACATCAGATCGCGCAGCAGATCGCGGCCGAGCGAGACCGAGGACGGCGCGGGCGTCGTCGTGACCAGCGCCGGATCCACGCCGCCAAGCGGTTCCAGCGCGTCCCGATAGCCCTGCAGGCGGCGCTGCGAGCGCGGGTCCATGCGGGCGCCAATGAAGCCGATGCGGCGATAGCCGGCGTGCCAGAGATGCCGGACGATCTCCTCGGCGGCTTTGCGATGCGAGAAGCCAACCATCATGTCGACCGGGTCCGGGCCGCTTTCCATGATCTGAAGCACCGGACAGCCGGCGTTTTCGAGCGTCGCGCGGGCGGTCGGCGTCTGGTCGATGCCGGAGACGATCAGCGCCGACGGCCGCTGGCTGACGAACGTCGTCAGCAGCCGCTCTTCCTCGATGGGCGAATAGCGGCTGTTGCCGAGCTGGATCTGGTAGGAGCTGCCGTTGATGGCGTCGTACATGCCGCGCAGCACGTCGGCGAAGACATTGTTGGTCAGCGAAGGGATGATCACGCCGATGACGTCCGCCCGCGACGAAGCCAAGGCGCGTGCGTTCGGGTCCGGTACATAGCCCAGGGTGCGGACTGCTACGTCGATATTCGCACGAAGATCTTGCGAGACGCGCTGGGGATCCCGCAACGCGCGCGAGACGGTGATCGGGCTCACGCCCGCGAGCCTTGCGACGTCCGAGATCGTCGGCCGACCGGCGCCTCTGCGCTTCCGTCCAACGGATTGGCCTGAATCGCTCATATGACAGCGCTATCAAATCTGGAATGGTTCGGAAAGAGCGTTGAAAAGCACTGTTGACCGCCCTGAATGGTAGCGCTACCAATACCGTCAACGCGGCCAAGAACGCGGTGTGTGAGTACAGGGAGAACAGGTGGTGGAAGCCGTTTCGGCAGCGGCCACGCATGCCAATCCGATCGTCGTCGTGATGGGCGTCGCGAGCAGCGGCAAGTCCTCGATCGGACGTGCGCTCGCCGAGCGTTGCGGCTTTCCTTTCGTCGAGGGCGACGACCTTCATCCCAAGGCCAATGTCGAGCGCATGTCGAAGGGCATCCCGCTCGACGATACCCACCGCAAGGACTGGCTGGCGAAGATCGCCGAGATCATCGCGGATGCCGATGCCTCGACCGGCATGGTCGTGACCTGCTCGGCCCTCAAGCGCTCCTACCGCGACCAGCTCGCCGCCGCGAGTGACCGCGTCGTCTTTCTTCATCTCACCGGCAATCGCGGGCTGATCGAGGCGCGGATGGCGCACCGGCGCGGCCACTTCATGCCGACGAGCCTGCTCGACAGCCAGTTCGGCGATCTCGAACCGCCGCAGCCCGACGAGCACGTAATCACGCTCGATGTCACCGATGGGATCGACGATCTCGTCGGCCTCGCCCGCCAACATCTCAACCTCGCGTGCTGATCAAGGAACGATGATGGACAGCATCGCCGCAAAACTGGCCCGGATCGTCGAGTGGACCATGGGAATCCTGCTCGCGATCATGGTCGTCCTGATCTTCACCAATGCCGCGGGCCGATATCTGTTCTCTGCAGGTTTTGCCTCGGCCGAGGAACTCGGCCGCCTCGCTTTCGTCTGGCTGATCTTCCTTGGCGCCATTCTCGCCGTGCGCGAGCGCTCGCATGTCGGTATCGACATGCTGGTCCAGCGCTTCGGGCCGACGGGCAAGCGCATCTCGCTCGGCGCGATGAACCTCCTGATCCTCTATGCACTCTGGTTGTTCGGCAAAGGCAGCTGGCAGCAGACGATCATAGGCATGCAGAGCCATACTCCGGTCACAGGCATCCCGCTCGCGGTCTATGCGGTGGCGGGCCTCGTCTGCGCCGTCGCGATGACCGCCCTCTTCATCATCGACCTGTTCCGCCTCGTCACCGGTCGGGTGCGCGACGACGAACTGATTCAGGTCCGCGAGACGCCGAACCATGACGACGTTCTGCTCGCGACCAACGGCAAGGCGCATGTCGTCCACGCGCCGACGGAGAACCCGCAGAAATGACCATCGTCGTCTTCCTCGGTGTGCTCCTTGGCCTGATGGCGTTCGGCATGCCGATCGCCTTCGCCCTGATCCTCAGCGGCGTCGCGCTGATGTATCATCTCGATTTCTTTGACGCCCAGCTCGTCGCGCAGAACCTGCTCAACGGTGCGGACAATTTCCCGCTGATGGCGGTGCCGTTCTTCCTGCTCGCCGGCGAGCTGATGAATGCCGGCGGCATGTCACGGCGCATCGTCGATCTGTCGATCACCTTCTTCGGACATATCCGCGGCGGCCTCGGTTTCGTCGCCATCGGCACGGCTGTTCTGCTCGCCAGCCTTTCGGGCTCGGCCATCGCCGACACTGCGGCCGTCGCGGCGCTGCTGATCCCGATGATGAAGAACAACGGCTACAATCTGGAGCGCTCGTCGGGCCTGATCGCCTCCGCCGGCATCGTCGCGCCGATCCTGCCGCCGAGCATGTCCTTCATCATCTATGGCGTCGCCACCAACGTCTCGATCACCAAGCTGTTCATGGCCGGCATCGCGCCCGCTTTGATGATGGCCGCGACCCTGTTCGCGACCTGGGCTTGGGTGGCGCGCCGTGAGAACGTGCCAGTCCAGGCTCGCGCGTCATGGCCGGTCCGCCTGAAGGCGATCGGCAACGCGTTCTGGGCGCTGCTCATGCCGGTGATCATCATCGGCGGCCTGCGCGCGGGCGTGTTCACGCCGACGGAGACGGCCGTCGTCGCGGCGACCTACGCACTCGTCGTCGGCCTCTTCGTCTATCGCGGCCTCACCATTGCCGACCTGCCGAAGGTCTTCATCTCGGCGGCCAAGACGACCGCCGTGGTGATGTTCCTCGTCGCTTCGGCGATCTTCACCTCGTACATGATCACGCTCGCCGATCTGCCCGGCGAAGTGATCTCGCTGCTCGAGCCGATCCTCGACCATCCGAAGCTTCTGATGGCGGCGATCATGATCCTGCTGACGCTCGTCGGCACGGCCATGGACCTCACCCCGACGATCCTGATCCTGGCGCCGGTGCTTGCGCCGCTAATCGGCAAGGCCGGCATCGACCAGGTCTATTTCGGCGTGATGTTCGTGATGGTCGGCGCGGTCGGCCTGCTCACGCCGCCTGTCGGCACGGTGCTGAACGTCGTCTGCGGCGTCGCCGGAGTCAGCATGGAGGGCATCATTCGCGGCGTCTGGCCGTATGTCATCGCCTATACGGCGCTGCTCGGCCTGTTCGTCATCTTTCCCGAACTCATCACCGTGCCAGCCGGCTGGCTGCACTGATTTGGGATAACGCGCCGGGTTCAACCGGCAGGACAGGAGGAAGAACCATGAAACGGATCGTGACAGCGGCGCTGTTTCTCGCGCTGAGTACGGCGGCAGGCGCCGCGCAGGACGTGCAGACGCGGCTCATCCGCTTCGGCTACGGCCTCAACGAGGATTCCAACCAGGGCCGCGCGGTCCGCTATTTCGCCGAGGAGGTCAACAAGGCTTCCGGCGGCAAGATGAAGGTCCGCGCCATCGGCGCCGCGGCCCTCGGCCCCGACACGCAGATGCAGAACGCCCTCATGGGCGGCGCGCAGGAGATGATGGTCGGCTCGACCGCGACCCTCGTCGGTACCGTCAAGGAATTCGGCATCTGGGATACGCCCTTCCTCTTCAACAACGAGAAGGAAGCCGACGCCGTGCTCGACAGCCCGGTCGGCCAGAAGCTTCTCGACAAGCTGCAGGAGAAGAACCTCGTTGGTCTCGTCTATTGGGAGAATGGCTTCCGCAACCTCACCAACAGCCGCCATCAGGTGAAGTCGGCCGAGGACATGCAGGGCATCAAGGTCCGTGTGATGCAGAACCCGATCGCGCTCGACACCTTCAAGGCGGTCGGCTCGAACGCGGTTCCGATGGCCTTCTCCGAGCTCTTCACCGCGCTCGAGACCAAGGCGGTCGACGGCCAGGAGAACCCCTACACGACGATCCTGTCGTCGAAGTTCTACGAGGTTCAGAAGTACCTGACCGTCACCAACCACATGTACTCGCCCTGGATCGTCCTGGTGTCGAAGCAGTGGTGGGACAAGCTCTCGGCCGACGAGAAGAAGATCCTGATGGATGCCGCCATCGCCTCGCGGAAGTTCGAGCGTGAGGACACCCGTGCGCAGTCGACGAAGGCGCTTGAGGATCTGAAGAAGGCCGGAATGGACGTCTCGGTCCTGCCGGAATCCGAGATCGCCAAGTTCCGCGAGAAGTCGAAGAGCGTGCAGGAGACCGTCATCGCCTCGGTCGGCAAGCCGCTCTGGGACGAGGTCCAGGCCGAGATCGCCAAGGTCCGCGGTCAGTAATCCGAAGCCGCGATACGCCGACTCCCGCCGGCGTATCGCCCGCCATCGACATGCCGGACTTCCGTTCTACCTTGGTCGTAGATGGAGGTTCGTCATGACGAGCAGGCTTTTCGCGACGGCGTTCTCACTGGTTCTCATCAGTTCCCATGCCAGTGCACATCACGGCTGGTCCTGGGCCGAGGCGGATCAAGTCAATCTCGAAGGCACCGTCCAGGACATCTATATCGGCCCGCCGCATCCGACCCTGAAGGTCGCGACGTCCGATGGCGTCTGGACGGTCGAACTCGGCAATCCCAACCAGACCCAGCGCTCGGGTTTCGTCGAGGGGGCCGCCAAGAAAGGCGACCGGATCATCGCCCGCGGCAACCGCTCGCAGGACAAGGCCGAGAAGCGGATGAAGGCGGTGCAGATCACCGTCGGCGAGAAGCGTTTCGATATCTATCCGGACCGCATCAAGGCACAGTAATTCCTGCATGGAATTCCTGCAGGCTCTCTCGGACTGGCAGGTCGCAGCCGCGATCCGCCAGTCGCCCGTGCTCTATCCGCTGGTCAACGCGGCGCATATCCTGTCGCTGGGACTGGTGATCGGTGCCATCGCCACGCTGGACCTTCGGCTGCTCGGCCTTTTCCGGACTGCCTCGGTCGCCGAACTTGCGCCGCCGCTCTGGCGTGTCGCGGCCGTCGGAGTGCTGTTCGCGGTCATGACCGGGTTTCTCCTGTTCAGCGTCCGCGCCCCGAGCTATGCGGCGAATCCGGCCTTCATCCTCAAGCTCGCGCTCGTCGGCATCGGCCTGCTGAACGCCGTCGCGGTTCACGCCAACCCGCATTGGCGTCGAGCCCTGAATGGAGGCGCGGTTCATGGATCGATCCGCGTGTCGGCCGCCTTGTCGCTGCTGACCTGGACCGGTGCGATCTTCGCCGGTCGTTGGATCGGCTTCCTGCAGGACTAGATGGTCGGGACGAGTGCCTTGCCCATCCAGAACAGCGCGGTTCCGAGGAAGATGCCGAGCACGCAAGCGGCAGCCTGAATGCCGGCCTGCACCGTGAACGGTGTCTGTTCTTCCACTAACTCGCTGGTAACCCAAGGATCGTCGGACTCGATCGACTTGAGGTTGAACTGCGCTGGAGTGATGATCGGAACCATGTCTGTGCCGTTCGGAAACGTCTGGCGCTGACATTATCGCATTAGTTGCATCAAACGCGTTCCGAAAACTCGTAAAACTTTAAGGATCGAGCCGTCGTGTGCCTATTCGGGAAAGCTTCGCTTTACCGAGATTTCAGCTTCAGCCGAACTATCCCTATTAAGGCCGAGTTTGTCCGTTTCCGTTCGCAGCGGGAGCACGGAATGAACGACACCGAGATCATAAAGCTGGTCGCGTATGCCGGCGCCGTCGGAATCCTGATTTCCGCCGTCGCCTACAAGCTCATCTTCCATTGAGCGGATTTACCGCTCCTCACCGTCCAGGGCATGCTCGACAGCCGCGATCGTCAATTCGAGATCCGCGATCTTTCGAAGAGCATTGTCGGAGGGCAGGCAACCGGCATCGGCGGCGTGTTCGAGCAGGCGGCGCTGCTCGTCGGACAACAGCTTCACGAGCTGCTTGAGTTTCTGTTTGCTGGTCATCGAGACGGCATAGTTGTGGTGCCGCGGAATTGCTAGACTCACCTAGTAAATGAGCGTGTACGACGCACCATTCATTTGTCCGTGTTGCGGACGGGCACGCAACGGCATCGCGTTGACGAGAACGTGAAGTAACCTCCGTCACCCTCGCTACGTATCTGCGAGTGGGTTGGGCTGAGTTTTTGAGGGACTGACATGCTTTTCCGCCGTCCGAGCGATATCGCTCCGTCCGAGATCACGCCAAAGCACATCTTTCTGAACCGCCGCCAGATCATGGCGGGCGCGATCGGCTCCGCCGCAGCCATCATGCTTCCGGCGGTCTCGCATGCAGCATCGCTGCAGGTGACAAAGAGCCCGCTGTCGACCGACGAGCCGGCGACCTCGCTCGACGACATCACGAGCTACAACAATTTCTATGAGTTCGGCACCGACAAGTCTGATCCGAAGGCGAATTCGGGGACACTGAAGACCAAACCCTGGACGGTGAAGGTCGACGGCCTCGTCGACAAGCCCGGCGACTACCAGCTCGAAGACTTCATCAAGCCTTACGCGCTGGAGGAACGCGTCTATCGGATGCGTTGCGTAGAGGGCTGGTCCATGGTCATCCCATGGGACGGCTTCCCGCTGGCCGAGGTCCTCAAACAGGTCGCGCCGCAGTCTGCCGCAAAATACGTTGCTTTTGAAACCCTCGTTCGTCCCGCGGAAATGTCGGGACAGCGCGGCTTCCTGCAGGCGCTCGACTGGCCCTATCGCGAGGGCTTGCGGCTCGATGAGGCGATGCACCCGCTGACCATTCTGGCGACCGGCATCTATGGCGAGCCGATCCCGAACCAGAACGGCGCGCCACTCAGGCTCGTCGTGCCGTGGAAGTACGGCTTCAAGGGCATCAAGTCGATCGTCCGCATCAGTTTGGTCGATAAGCAGCCGCAGACCTCATGGAACATGCAGAACGCGCGGGAGTACGGCTTCTATTCGAACGTCAATCCGGCGGTCGACCATCCGCGCTGGAGCCAGGCGACGGAGCGGCGGATCGGCGAGGGCGGCATCTTCGCCAAGCGTCGGCCGACCTTGCCGTTCAACGGCTATGGCGACCAGGTCGCGAGCCTCTATTCCGGAATGGATCTTCGGACCTACTACTGATGCGCCTGACCGCTACCCAAGCGAAGTTCAGCGTCTGGCTGCTCTATGTCGTGGCGTTCTTGCCGGCGATCTGGATGGCCTGGCTGACCGTCAACGATGCGCTCGGCGCCGACCCGGTGCGGGAACTGGAGCATCGCCTCGGGCTCTGGGCCCTCAGATTCCTGATCCTCGCGCTCTGCGTCACGCCGATCCGCCAGCTCTTCCGCATTAATCTGCTGCGCTACCGCAGGGCGCTCGGCCTGTCGGCATTCTGGTATGCGCTGATCCACCTGCTCGTCTGGCTGTTCCTCGATCGCCAGCTCGAAATGCAGGCGATCGTCGCGGACATCATCAAGCGGCCCTACATTACGATCGGCATGGCCGCTTTTGCGCTCCTGATCCCGCTCGCGCTGACGTCGAACCGGTTCTCGATCCGCAAGCTCGGTGGAGCGGCCTGGGCCAGGCTGCACAAGCTCGCCTATGTGGCGACAGCCCTGGCCGCGCTGCATTTCGTGATGGTGGTGAAGTCCTGGCCGCCGGAACCTTTGATCTATTCCGCGATCGTCGCCACGCTGCTGCTCTTCCGCGCGGTCCAGGCCGCGCGGTTGAGGCGGCGGGCGGAACCAGCGCCGCTGCCTCGTCCCGCCCGCTGACGCATCAGTCGTCGTCGCGCTTGCTGCGGATCACTTCAGCCGTGCGCGGATCGACCTTGAGGTCGACGCGATGGCCTTCCGGCGCCGTCGTATCGATCTCGTAGAGGCCGTCATCGCTTTCGATCTCGGTGATGCGGGTGTTATCCGGTGGCTTCCAGCTTCGAGGAGACCGCGCTCGGGCTCAGCCAGTTGCTGCGATCGCCATGCCAGTCGTCGTCCGCGAGTGCCGGGACAGGACATCGTCGGTGGAACGATCGGCGATCCGCGCTCAATCAGAGGCTCGATCGTCTGGTCTCCGAAGCCGTACACGCCTTGACTGCGAACGCTGCCGTCCGGGCGGTGGAGCATGCCGCCCGATTGTGGTTGGTCTGACGACTAGCTGACGCGGCGAAGCGACGAGGTGTTTTCGACGACCGCCCCGGCGGGCGGAGCGGCCTCCAGCAGTTCGACGATCGAAGCGACCGGCGCCGGGCGCGACAGCAGGTAGCCCTGCAGGTATTCGCAGCCGCAAAGCCGCATCATCTGGGCCTGTTCGGCGGTCTCCACACCTTCGGAGACGACTTCGAGCTTCATGCTGTCGGCGACCGCGACCAGAGCGCGGACCAGGCCGATGCTTTCCGGATTGGTCGTCATCTCCTGCACGAACGAGCGGTCGATCTTGATGCGGTCGAGCGGGAAGGAGCGCAGAGCGCCGATCGACGAGAACCCGGTGCCGAAATCGTCCAGTGCCACGGTCACACCGAGCTTGCGGAGTTCCGCGAGCTTCCGGGCGGCGGCATCCGGATCGTCGATCAGGACGTTTTCGGTCAGTTCGATCTCGATCTGGTGCGGCTTCACGCGGTGGCGCTTCAGGATCTTCTGGAAACCCGCGGGATAGCTCGGGTCGCGGAGCTGCATCGGGGAGACGTTCACCGAGACACGCAGATCGGGCCAGTGGCGCATGTCCTGACAGACACGGTCGAGCACAAAGTCGCCGATGTCGCGGATCAGGCCGGACTCCTCAGCGGCTGCAACCAGCTTGGCCGGGGAGACATAGCCGAGCTCCGGCGAATTCCAGCGGATCAAGGCTTCGAGACCGGTCACCCCCATGTCGCTGGAGCGGGCGATCGGCTGGTAGAACACTTCGAGCTCGCCGGCTTGGAACGCATTCCAGAGATGGTTCTCGAATTGCTTCTTCTCGAGCGCGCCGGTCTCCATGGAAGACATGTAACCGAGCGGCTCGCGGACACCGTCGCCCTTGGCCTGGTACATCGCCATGTCGGCTTGGCGGATCAGTTCTTCCGCCTCCGCGTCGCCCGTTGCCGTGGTCGTGTAGCCGACCGCGCACGAGACATGGAATTCGACACCGCAAACGTTGAACGGAACCCCCAGGGCGCCGGACAGCATGGCCGCCACGCCGGCGACGTTCGCGGCGTTCACGCCGACAAGCGCCACCACGAACTCGTCGCCGCCGACGCGGGCGAGCAGGGAGCCGGCCGGTAGAACCTGGACGAAACGCTCGGCGATTTCCCGGACGAGCTGGTCGCCACCATGGTGGCCGACTGAATCGTTGACCCCCTTGAAGCCGTTGATGTCGAGATAGATGACGGCGAGTTCACCGCGTGAGGCGGCTTGGCGGCATTGCTTGGAGCCTAGCAGTTCGCTCAAACCCTTGCGGTTGGACAATCCGGTGAGGTGGTCGCGACGTGCCGCGATATTCGCCTGCTGCTCGCTCCACGACAGGGCGGATGCCAGGGTCCGGGCCCTGAAGCCGATCAGGAACATGGTCAGGGTGAACACGCCGAGTGCTCCGGCGAGCGGCATCGCCGCCGTCCGCAGCAGAGCCTCGCCAGGCTTCGGCGGTGTCCAGGTCAATTCAGCGATCGTCGCACCTGATGCGTCAGCCAGCGCAAACGAGTCCTGCCCGTCGATGGGGTCGTTGGAGACGTTCAGGTCCTGGAGCAGGAAGCTCCGGCCGAGTTCGCCGAGCCGCTCCTCGTTGAGATATTGCGCCATGATCAGCATGGGCATCGTCGATTTGTCGGAGCTGCCGGCCGTTTCGACAGGTGTGATCGGCGCGGCGCCGACCATCAGGACGCCGCTTGGCCCGCGGGCGAGGATCGTACGCGCTTGCGCCCGGTCCACCGGAACATTCCGCGTCACGTCCAGTGCGGTCTTGATGATGTCCTTGCTGACGATCGCGTCCGCCGCGTCGCCGCCTTCGAGAGCCCAGCCGTATTTGATCTCTCCTTCAGGGGAGACGATCACCAAGGCGTCGGCGATTTCGGTGCCTGTGATGCCGGTGCCGATGTTGGCGTCGATCCAGCCGCGGTCATCACGGTGATACGCCTGATAGGCTTCGTCCCACCAGGCATAGTCATTGGTCAGCGCTTCGAGTTTGTGCCGCGCGGAGGCCAGCCCCCCGGTCACCATGGTGCGGGTAGCCGACGCAGCCTCGATATCGTGCTGCTTCGCCATCCAGAATGTCATCAGGCCAACGGTCAGAAATGTGACCATGGCTCCGATCGCCAGGCAGATCGTGATTTGGCGCGTCAAACTCATGGCACCCCTCGACCTTGTGATCCTTTACACGACCGATCTTGCAGGCGCCTTTTAAGGTCTTCGCAAATCTTAGTTAATTTCGATTATTATTGTTAATCAACGGTTTACCAGTAGGGGCCGGCCTGACCCCGTTTGTATGCGATTGCCGCTAAGAGAGGTTTATGGTTTATAAAACGTTAACGTGATCGGTAGCGTGCGGGTCGGTCCAAATGTCGTCAATGAGTTCTGAAGCGACTCTCGGGCTGAATGAAGCCCCGGGTTGTCCCTTCCACGGCAGCGCCGACTTCGATTTCCAGAATTGGCTTCAGAAAGATCTGCTCTGTTCCGCGGGCAAGCGCGAGTTCAGGCACGGGCGCTATCAGCTTGCGCGTATCCGCAACGGACAGGAGCTGAAAGGCGCGATCGACAAGTTCCGCGATGCCGTGAAAGATCATTCCAAGACCGGCATGCTTTCGGTTCTCGATACGTGCGGCCGGCGTTTCGAGAACTCGTTCGAGGAATTGTCGGTGCTTGGCGATCTGATGTTCGAGGCGGGCCTGTGCTCGAGCGCGGAAGCGGTGGTCGACGGCGAGACCGTGGTGGTCGAGATCGAGACCGTCTGCCCGGTGACTGCGATCCCGACGGTCTACAGCTTCTTTCCCGTCGCGTTCTGCCAGAGCGCCGCCAATCCGGCGGACGAACTCTACGATCCGTCGCTCAGCGCGCCATTCACCGGCATCAACATGACCTCGGACGCCTTCGCCTTCGCGCTTCTCGTCCGCGACCAGTCGATCCGCCTCTATGGCGCTCCTCCGTCGGAGACGTGCGTGGACGCGAACCGCAAACTGTTCCATCACAGCGTGACGACATGGCAGAACATGTCCGCGAACACGATCTCGAGCTACAACAAGCGTTCGGCCTGCCCTGAGCGTGCGGTCCATCTCTCCGACGACCGCCGCAGCTGGTTCGCCGCCCACAACGATCCGGTCTTCGCTGAGCGGCGCAAGGAAGTGCACAGCCACGAAATGCCCGTCGTCTATGCGCAACGTCTGTGCGATATCTGGCTGTCCGCGTTGACCGATCGGCATATGCCGGCGGTGGGGCGGGAAGGACAGTCCGGCGGCGTTCTCGTCGGCTGAAACACGCGGTCTATGAGCTACACCAATTTCGACCTCGTCGAGGTCCGTACCATCGGGGCCGATCACAAGTCGATCTATGCGCGCCGGAGCATTCCCGACGGCACGCTGCTCGGTTGCTTCGACGGTGAGGCCATGGTCGCCGAACTCGCTGACCTGGAGACGCAGAAGGGCACCGACAGCTTCTTCTGGCGACAGTCGGTGCATCTTCGTATCGTCGGGACCCAGCTTCTGTACCTGCTCCCGGTCAAGGAGCCCGACGGCGTCGACTACCTCAATCACAATTGCCGGGCGAATGCTCGCGTCGAGGACCAACTTTATGTCTATGCCGCGCGGGAGATCGCGGCGGGCGAGGAGATCCTGGCCGACTATCGGACGTTCAATCTCGTCAGCGAGGACATTCCCTGCTGGTGTCCTGAACCGCGTTGCCTGATCTGATGGCCGGCATGCGTCTGTGGCGGGTCGCCGGTGTTCTCGCGCTCATCGCAATCGAGGCATTTCTCTACGGCTATACCTATCCGTATTTCTCGCTCGCCCTTGAAAAGATCGGCCTGGCGAACTGGCTGATCGGCCTCAACGCCTCGCTCGCGGGCGCCGGCATCTTCATCGTCGGCCCGTTCCTTCCGAACGCGATAAACCGCATCGGCCTCAAGACCATCGTCGCCGGCCAGTTCCTGCTGTCGCTTCTGTCCTTCGTCGCGATCCTGATGACCGAGGACGTGATCGTCTGGTTTATCGCGCGCTTCGTCATGGGAACGTGTTTCTCGACCCTGTGGACGACGACCGAGATCTGGCTGAACGGCGTCGTCAGCGACCGCCATCGCGGCCGTATCATCGGCGCCTCGGGCACCTTGTACGCTACCTGCCAGTTTCTCGGACCGGTCGTGCTGGGCCAGGTCGGCGTCGTCGGGGCAGTGCCGATCTGGACGGCGATCATTCCGCTGGCCGTGGGTGTCGCGCTCGCGACGGCGATTCCCTCCGCAGTCGGCGATGCCGAGGAGGAAGATCTCGGCGATCTCAAGGGCCTGAAACTGGCCTGGGCGCTTGCCGGCAGCATCATCCTGATGGGCTTCTTCGCCGGCGTCGGCGAGACGGCGCTGCAAAGCCTTCTTCCGCTCTATGGCCTTGCCCACGGTCTCGACGACGCCCAGTCCTCCTATCTCGTCGCCATTTTCAGCCTCGGCGAAGCGGTCCTCGTCGCGGTCCTCGGCTGGCTCGCCGACCGCTGGGGACGGAACGCGACGCTTCAGCTCTGTACCCTGCTCGCTGTCGCGACCATGCTCGCGCTCCCGCTCACAATGGGAATGCCGCTCGCCCGCGCACCGGTCCTGTTCCTCGCCGGCGGCGTAATCTCGGGCCTCTACACTCTGGGCGTCATCCTGATCGGGCAGGACTATCAGGGAACGCGCCTTGCGACCGTCTCGACCGGCTTCGCGATGGCCTATGCCGCCGGCTCAATCATCGGATCGACGCCAGTGGGCGCGCTGATCGACCTCGTCGGGCCGGAAGGCCTGCCGCTGTCGATCGCCGCGGGCTTCGGACTGCTCGGCGCCGGGGTCTTCATGAGGAAACGGCCGGCTACCGCCTGAGTGCCTCCACGCGAGTTCGCGCGGCTCCCTAGACCATCCAAACGCTTGCCGGATTCCTTTCCCGAACACGAAAATGTTCCTCGACACTCGCCGCAACCATTGAGAGCATCGGGTGCCTAGAGGGGGCTGAAGCCGTGATGGATGTGTCTGAGTTTCGTGACGAGAGTGAGCGTTTGGCGCGAGAGGCAGCGAGCGAACCGAACCCGATCATCAGGAAGATGCTGGAGACCCAGGCGATCTTCTTCAGCAGTGTCGCACAGGCCGAGGCGGCGGAAACCGATGCATCGATCTTCCAGGTGCGCCGGCTGATCCGCCGCGGTCCGGGGAACAGGCGGAGTGCCGCGTAGGGCGAAGACGGGTTCAAGACGTCGCGCCCGGGAACTTCCGAGGCCGTCCGTTGCTTTACGCAACGAGCGAACATTTGGAGCTTTCCGATGGGCGAGGACCCACTTCTTCGGCTCGAAGCCGAACGCACCTGCATTTCCGGTCTGGACGAATGCGAGGTCGCCGCCTTCGCACTCGACGCGGGTATTGCCCGCAGCCAAGTCTATGAGCTGATCAAGAAATACGGCAACGACCGCAAGACGCTGCTTGCTGCGGCGCAGAGACTGACCGATAGCAACCGGGCCTGAAAGGGCCCGACCCGGCTTGCACTGAACTAAGTCTCTAAGACTTTCGTCGTTAGCGCGTCACGGACCATCGTCAACCTCTCGTTAGGGATCGGCGCCGCACGGATGCTGGCAGCCGGCCGTCAACGAGGGGCGGGCTATGCAGGCCGATATCTTCAAGGACATTCTCGTTCCGGTCGTCGGAGGTTTGGGCATCTTCATGCTCGGCCTCGAATTCATGTCCAATGGCATCCAGGCTCTCGCCGTCAGCCGGATGCGAACGCTGCTCGGCCAGATCGCCGGCACCCCGATCAAGGGGGTGATGGCCGGCACCTTCATCACCGGCATCATCCAGTCCTCGACCGCGATGACGGTGATGGTGGTCGGCCTCGTCAATGCCGGCGTGCTGGGTTTGCGCCCGGCGATCAGCGTCATCATGGGAGCGAATATCGGCACGACGCTCGGCAACGGCCTGATCGCGCTGCCGCTCGGTCCTCTAGGACTTCTGCTCGCCGGCTTCTTCGCGCTGATCTATGTGTTCTCGAACAATCACAAGGTCCGCAACATCGCGCTGGCCTGCATCGGCTTCTCGCTCATCTTCTATGGCCTGAATTTGATGACCGGTGGCCTGCGGCCGCTGCGCTCCATGCCCGAGGTGATGGAGGCGATATCGAGCCTCAACGCCGATAATTTCACGGGACTGATCACCTGCGTGCTGATCGCAGCCGGCATCACGGCGATGATCCATTCGTCCTCGGCGACAATCGGCATCGTGATGGGTCTCGGCGCGGCCGGCGTCCTCGAGTGGCAGACTGCCGTCGCGTTTTCTCTCGGCGCCGATCTCGGTACCACGATCACGTCCTGGATCGCCTCGTTGAACCTGACCAAGAACGCCAAACGCGCGGCCTACGCTCATATCTCTTTCAACTTCATTGGCGTCGCGGTGATGCTGCCGCTGTTCTTCCCGTCGATGATCCTCCTGACCCACATCATGGGCTGGTTCGGCGGTGATCCAGGAGTCGCGCAGGTGGTCGACGGAAAGGAGATCTTCCCGCTCGTCCCGGTCGCGGTCGGCATCTACTCGACCTGCTTCAACCTCTTCAACACGGCTCTCCTCTTCCCCTTCGTCAGCGTGTTCGAGCGTGTTCTCCTGCGTGTCGGCCACGACGCGTCGGAGGACGTCGAGGACTATTCTCACGCCCGCTATCTCGATCCGAAGGATCAGGCCGATCCGAGTCGCGCGGTGCCGGCCGTGCAGAAGGAACTCGCCCGCTATCTCGACGCGGCGCGGCTGTTCCTCGACATCGGCCGCGGCAGCAAAACCGCGCCGAAGGATACCCGTGATCATTACTCCTCTACGGATATCCTGAGCCGCGAGATACGGACGTATACGGCAGGCATGTTCAGGCCGGAGCTGCCATATGCGCAGACAGACCTCGTCGCGAGCCTGATCGAGGAGGCCGACTTCACCGCGAGCCTGGGCGAGACGCTCTACCAGACTGCCCGTCGCGTCGAGCGCGAGAACTTCTCGACGGCCGGCCGCGCTCTTGCCGAAGTGGTGCTCGATAAGATCGCCGAGGCGATGACGGTTCTCGCCCGCGAGGCGGATGGCGAGACGGCAGTCGCCGCCGACGTGGAAACCCGCTTGCCCGAAATCGCGGTGTTGCGCGAGCAGTGCCTGAAGCTCGGGCCCGAACTTCCGGCGGCCGAGCGCGGCTCGCTGCTCGCGCTTCTCGGCAGCGCGGAGCGCGCCTTCGTGCTGATCGAACGTATCGATGCCGAGCGCCGCTCGGTGTCACGCACCGTTCGCCCGCGTCCGGTGGCCGAGACCGGCCCGGAACTGCCGCTCGCCGGCGCCCCGGTGCCAGCGTGATCGAGTGCCGCCTCTCCGGAGGCGGCCCGTTCGCTCTGACCAATATGTACGGCGCTGATCGCCGATTGGAGCACATCAATGAGGCTTGCTCTTCTCGCGGCCGCGGCCGCCGCCATTCTCTGCCTGTCGGATTCGCCGTCTGTCGCCCAGGGCGTTACCGGAGCGGGTTCGACCTTCGCTCATCCGGTGCTGAACCGCTGGTCGCAGGCGTATCAGAGGGAACAGTCCGACGCCGAATTCCAGCCTGTCGGATCGGGCCTCGATTATGAGCCGATCGGATCGCAAGCAGGCATCATGCGCGTGCGGGCGAGGGAAGTGGATTTCGGAGCGACCGACGTACCGCTCGGATCGAAGGAGCTGGAAACGCTGGGTCTCGTTCAATTCCCGATCGTTATCGGTGGCGTAGTCGCCGCGGTGAACGTCGGAGGCGTCGAACCCGGTCAGTTGAAACTCACGGGCGAGATCCTCGCCGACATCTATCTCGGCCGCATCAAAATGTGGTCGGACTCAGCGATCAAGACACTGAATCCCGAGCTGAAACTGCCTGATGTGGCGATCAACGTGGTTCGGCGTTCGGACGGTTCGGGAACCACCTATAATTTCACCGACTACCTCTCGAAGGTCAGCACCGACTGGCAGACCCAGATCGGCCGCGCCCTCTCCGTGGCGTGGCCGGTCGGTCTCGGCGCAAAAGGCAATGGCGGTATCGCCGACGCGGTGAAGGGCACGCTGAACTCGATTGGTTATGTCGAATTCGCGCAGGCGCAGAAATCCGGCCTGTCCTATGCGGCGCTGAAGAACCGTGCCGGGAATTTCATCGTACCGAGCCGGGACAGTTTTCAGGCTGCCGCGGCAAGCGTGGATTGGACCGCAGCCAGCGATTTCAACCTGCTGCTGACCGATGCCGCGGGCCCGGATGCCTACCCGATCGTCGCGACGACCTTCGTCGTGGTGTCGAATGCCAAACCGGCATCACGCGGCGTGCGTGCGACCCTCGACTTCTTCCGCTGGTCGCTTGAGAAGGGTGGGTCCGCGGCAGCCGAGCTCGGCTATGTGCCGCTGCCGCCTGCGCTCGTCGGGCAAATCAAGATCTATTGGGCGCGTTCGATCGGCGTCGAAGGTTAAGGTCCGAGGGCGAACGAGTTTCTGCGACTGACACGTCGGAACGGCGATTGTCGAAGGCCAGCTGGGCCTACCCGACCCGGTCAACCCGAACCAATTTTCTTCGGCAACGATCTCATCCACCGGGCGAGCGCGAAAAGCGCTTGACATGTTTAGTTATAAACTTCCTACTTAATTCGCTGAGCAGATCGTGACACACGGTCGCGAGCAGTGGATCAGAGGGTAAAAGCCCCCCGCTGTTGAACGCTCGGCAAGGGGAGGACGATATGAAAGTGCTTCTGCGTGCGGCGTTTGCCGCGAGCGGGATGTTGGCCCTTTGCCTGTCTTCAAACGGCGCGGCTGCCCAAGACAAATCCTTGACTCTATGCTGGGCCGCCTGGGATCCAGCCAACGCGCTCGTCGAACTGTCGAAGGATTTCACCGCCAAGAGCGGCATCGCGATGAAGTTCGAGTTCGTCCCGTGGACGAGCTATGCCGACCGCTTCCTCAATGAACTGAACTCGCGCGGTAAACTCTGCGACCTCATCATCGGCGACAGCCAGTGGGTCGGCGGCTCCGCCGAGAACGGCCATTACGTCAAGCTGAACGATTTCTTCGAGAAGGAAGGAATCTCGATGAACGACTTCGCTCCGGCGACGGTCGTTGGCTATTCCGAATGGCCGAAGAACTCACCGAACTATTGGGCACTGCCAGCGATGGGTGATGCGGTCGGCTGGACCTACCGCAAGGACTGGTTTGAACGGCCGGAACTGCGCGCGGAGTTCAAGACGAAGTACGGGCGCGAGCTCGATGTGCCGAAGACCTATGACGAGCTGAAGCAGATCGCCGAATTCTTCCAGGGCCGTATGATCGACGGCAAGAAGGTCTATGGAGCGTCGATCTATACCGAGCGCGGCTCGGAGGGCATCACGATGGGCGTGACCAACGTCCTCTACGATTACGGCTTCCAGTACGACAATCCGAAGAAGCCCTATGAAATGAAGGGCTTCGTGAATTCCAAGGATGCCGCCGCGGGACTCGAATTCTACAAGAGCCTTTATGACTGCTGCACCCCGCCCGGCAGCTCGGACGGCTACATGGCCGAAGGTCTCGATGCGTTCAAGTCGGGCCAGGTCGCCTTGCAAATGAACTTCTTCGCCTTCTTCCCCGGCCTCTACAAGGACCCGGCGGTCGGCGGCAAGCGCATCGGCTTCTTCGTCAATCCGGCCGGCCCCAAGGGCCATTTCGCCCAGCTCGGCGGACAGGGCATCTCGGTCGTGTCGTATTCGGACAAGAAGCAGGACGCGCTCGCCTACATCAAATGGTTCGCCGCGACGGACGTGCAGAAGAAGTGGTGGTCGCTCGGCGGTTATTCCTGCGCCAAGGCGGTGCTGGACGACCCGAGCTTCCCGGCGAGCGCTCCCTTCGCGCAGCAGTTCCTGGACTCGATGGCCATCGTGAAGGACTTCTGGGCCGAGCCTGCCTATGCCCAACTGCTCCAGGCGATGCAGCGCCGCACCCACGACTATGTAGTCGCGGACAAGGGTACCGCGCAGGAGGCGCTCGACCTGCTGGTCAAGGACTGGACCTCCGTCTTTGAGGAGGAGAACAAGCTCTAGACAGAGCTTCCGGCAATCATCGCGCCGGGCCCGCCCGGCGCGATCACCGCCTTGTTCCTTGTGACGAGAGAGCGATGACCGAAGCGTCCACGACTTCGAGACCGGGCCTGGTGGAACAGGTGATCCGGCGCCACCCAGACCCGGTGTCCGTACGGTTCAGGGGGCTGTCCGACCGGACCATTGCCTGGCTGTTCATCTCGCCGACAATCGTTCTGCTGCTGGCGATCAACCTGTTTCCGCTGCTGTGGACGGTCTACCTTTCGTTCACGAATTACCGCGCGAACCGGCCGAACGCCGAACTCCGCGGAATGGGCACGACCTATTACGAGCAGATCCTCAGCGATCCCGATGTCTGGGAATCGATGCAAGCGACCGCGCATTTCGTGATCGCGACGATCGCCATCGAAACGGTGCTCGGCTTCGCGATCGCCTATCTGATCGACCGGAAGTTCCGTGGACACGCCTTCTGGACGACGGTGATCCTGATCCCGATGATGCTGCCGCCGGCCGTCGTCGGAAACTTCTGGAAGTTCCTGTACCAGCCGCAGAACGGCCTGTTCAATGCGATCGTCGCCCCGGTGCTCGGGGTGTCGCCCGGTTCGTTCCAGATGCTTGGCGACGTGCAGCTCGCACCCTGGTCCATCATCATCGTCGATGTGTGGATGTGGACGCCTTACGTCGTGCTGATCTGCCTCGCCGGGCTGCGTTCCATTCCCGACTATCTGTACGAGGCCGCGGAAGTCGATCGCGCGTCGCCGTTGCGCCAGTTCTGGTCGGTCACCCTGCCGATGGCGCTGCCGTTCATCATGCTCGCGGTGCTGTTCCGCGGCATCGAGAACTTCAAGATGTTCGACCTTGTGAACCTGCTCACCTCGGGTGGGCCCGGTTCGACGACCGAGGTTGCCTCGATCACGCTGAAGCGCGCCGCGTTCGAAAGTTGGCGGACGGGCTATGCATCGGCGCTCGCCGTCATCCTGTTCGTCACGGTATTCGGGCTCGCGAACATCTACGTGAAAGCCCTCAACCGAGTGAAGCAGCGGTAGGACGATCGAGATGCCCGCTCTCAGCACCGCACATTCCGTCGTCGCCCCATCCTCCACGTCGCGGTGGATCGCCGGTACGATCGTCATCACCTATGCGGTGATCACCATGATCCCGCTCGTCTGGATCGTGCTGACGAGCTTCAAGACGCCGCCGGATTCGATCGCGTATCCGCCGAAGGTTGTCTTCGAGCCGACGCTCGAGGGCTATTGTAACCTGTTCACGACGCGCACCCGCCAACCGCCCGAATATATCGCGTCGCTGCCCCCCGCCGAGGATGTTTGCGACGAGATCGCGCGCAGTCGCAATATGGTGATCGCGGGTCCTTCAAACGTCGTCCCGCGCTTCGTTAATTCGATTGTGATCGCGTTCGGCTCGACGTTCCTCGCGGTGCTGCTCGGAACGCTTGCCGCCTACGGGTTCTCGCGCTTCAAGGTGCCGCTGAAGGACGATCTTTTGTTCTTCATCCTGTCGACGCGGATGATGCCGCCGGTGGCGGTCGCGATCCCGATCTATCTGATGTACCGGGAGCTCGGACTGACCGACAGCCGGCTCGGGATGATCCTGCTGTACACCGCGGTCAACGTCTCGCTGGCGGTCTGGCTGCTCAAGGGCTTCATCGACGAGATCCCGCGCGAATACGAAGATGCGGCGATGGTCGACGGCTATACGCGGCTGCAGGCGTTCCGGCTGACCGTGCTGCCGCAGGCCGCGACGGGGATCGCGGCGACCGCGATCTTCTGCCTGATCTTCGCCTGGAACGAATATGCGTTCGCGGTGCTGCTGACCTCCGGTGAGGCGCAGACCATGCCGCCCTTCATCCCGTTCATCATCGGCGAGGGCGGCCAGGACTGGCCGGCGGTATCGGCCGCAACCACGCTGTTCCTCGTTCCAATCTTCGTCTTCACCATCCTGTTGCGGAAGCATCTGCTGCGCGGGATCACGTTCGGAGCGGTGCGCAAATGATCGTGGACGAACATTCTCGCCGAACGAACATCGAGGCCCGTCCGCCCGGCTTCGTCAGCGGGTTGCTGCGCCTGCGCCGCGCGCCATGGGAAATGGTCGCCACCATCCTGATCGGCGCAGGTGTCGTCATGCTGATGCAGCCGCTTTCGATCGACCTCTACGGCTGGTCGTTCGCGGTCATCCTCGGCGGGACCGCGATGTTCCTCGTCGTCAGCCATTTTCCGGATTAGCGGCATGGCAGAGATCAGGGTCGAGAACCTCCACAAATCCTTCGGCACTTTCACCGCTGTGGTGGAATCAAACTTCACTGTCCGTGACGGCGAGTTCTTCGTCATGCTCGGCCCGTCCGGGTGCGGGAAGACGACGACATTGCGCATGATCGCGGGGCTGGAACTGCCGACATCGGGCCGCATCCTGCTGGGTGGCGAGGACGTGACGTTCAAGCGCGCCTCGCAACGCGACATCGCCTTCGTATTCCAGCTGTTCGCGCTCTACCCGCACATGAACGTGCGCAAGAACATCGCCTTTCCACTGGTCAGCCAGGGCATGCCGAAGGCCGAGATCAAGGCCGCGGTGCAGGAGGCGGCGCGCCTGCTGCGGATCGACCATCTCCTCGACATGCCGGTTTCGGGGCTGGCCGGCGGCGACCGCCAACGCGTTGCACTGGGGCGGGCGATCGTGCGGAGACCCAAGGCATTCCTGATGGACGAGCCGCTTGGGGCGCTCGATGCGGAATTCCGCGACATGATGGTGCATGAGCTGCGCGGCCTGCACGACCGCATCGGCGCGACCACCGTCTATGTGACGCACGACCAGATGGAGGCCATGTCGATGGCCGACAAGATCGCCGTGATGAACCACGGGGTCGTCGAGCAGTTCGGCACCCCACAGGAAATCTACGACAATCCCGCGTCGACCTACGTCGCCGATTTCATCGGATCGCCGCCGATGAATCTCTTGCCATGCGAGGCGGCGCTCCAGCCGGGTGCGACGGAAATCCGGCTCGACGGCCGTCCGATCGCCATACCCCGTCTCGCCGAGGCTGCGGGATCGATCCGACTCATCCTCGGTGCACGGCCGGAGCATGTGCGCCTGGTCGACGAAGGCGGGCTGCGTGCCGAGGTGATGGGCGTCGAATATCTCGGCACAACCCAGATCGTGACGCTTTCCACGTCGTATGGCCTGGTGCGGGCGCGCGTCTCGTCCGGAACGACTGTCCGGCGCGGCGAGACTCCGGGCCTCGTCTTCAAGACGGAGCGCCTGTCGCTGTTCGACGGGGCGAATGGCCGCGCTCTGCGCACCACGACGAGTGCTGGCATTCAGCCGGGAGGCGCAAATGGCTGACGTCCGGCTGAAAGGTCTGAGCAAGACGTTCAACAAGCGGCTGGCTGTCGACGATCTCTCGCTCGACATCCGCCACGGCGAATTCTTCGTGCTTTTGGGACCCACCGGTGCCGGCAAGACGACAACCCTGCGCCTGATCGCCGGTCTCGAGCGGCCGGACAAGGGCTCGGTTTCGATCGGCGGGCGCGACGTGACCCACAGCGAGCCCGCCGAGCGGGACTGCGCCTTCGTCTTCCAGCAATACTCGCTTTATCCGCACTTGACGGTCTACGACAACCTTGCCTTCCCGCTGAAATCGCCGCTGCGGCGGCTTTCGAAGGAGGACATCGATGTCCGCGTCCGCGAAGTCGCCGAAACTGTGCATATCTCCCACAAGCTCGACAGCAAGGCGACGCAACTTTCGGGCGGCGAGATGCAGCGGGTCGGTATCGGGCGCGCGCTTGTCCGACGGCCGAACATCTACCTCATGGACGAACCACTGTCCTCGCTGGACGCGCGGCTGCGCTCGGACCTGCGGCTCGAATTGAAGCGGATCCAGCAGGATACCGGCGCGACCCTGCTCTACGTCACGCACGATCAGATCGAGGCGATGACGATGGCGAGCCGCATCGGCATTCTGGAGAACGGCCGGCTCGTGCAATGCGGCACTCCGCGTGAGATCTACGAGAATCCCGCCAGCGTGTACGTCGCGACGCGGCTCGGCACCCCGCGCATCAATCTGCTGCCAGCGGGCGTCATTCCAGCGGGGTCGGAACCCACCGGCACCAGCGTCATCGGCGTCCGCACGGAACATGTCGTGTTAGGCGATCCAAGTTCCTCGGCGTCGAAGGCCCGGATCGGCAAGGTGGAGCGGCTCGGCGACCAGACCTTCCTGCATGTCGATGTTGAAGGCCACAAACTGGTGCTGCTCGCCGATCCCCATGTTGCACTTGAGGCGGATCGCGCGGTCGGGCTGTCGCTGCGCGCGCCTCTGTTCTTCGCCGCCGACGGCGCGCGGATCCACGCCGGACAGGAGGCGCGGCAATGACCGGCACGGAACAGGTCGGGCGCGCTGTCGACGCCGTGGCGCGGTGCTGGATCGATCATGCCGACGAACTGACGAAGCTCGATAGCGCGATCGGCGACGGCGACCACGGCACGAACATGAAGCGCGGCGCCGAAGCGGTGCTCGCCGAGCGGGACGCGATCGTCGCACGACCGCTGCCGAGTGCACTTCAGGATATCGGGCATGTGCTCGTGGAATCCATCGGCGGTGCGGCGGGGCCGCTCTACGGCTCGTTCTTCCTGTCGCTGGGACGGACGGTATCGCTCCACCCAAACCGCGACGACTGGAACATGGGGCTGCGGGATGCCGTCTCCGCCGTGGCGCGCAGAGGCAACGCCTCCCCCGGTGAAAAGACGATGCTGGACGTTCTCGTTTCCGCCGAAAGCGCCTTCTCCCACGGCCTCGACGCCGCTGGGATCGAGGCGGCCGCGAGCGAAGCGGCTGAAAGCACAATACCCATGCTAGCGAGGCGCGGGCGTGCCGCGTTCCTGTCGGAGCGTTCGATCGGCCACATGGATCCGGGCGCGTTGTCGAGCGCGCTCGCAGTCGCCGCAATCTGCAGGGTCTGGGAGGACGCGCCATGACCGATGTCGTCGGCATCGTCATCGTTTCGCATTCGCCGCTTGTGGCCGAGGGCGCGGCGGACATGGTCCGTCAGATGGTCGGTGACCGCGTTCCGCTTGCGTGGTGCGGCGGTGTCGGCGAGGGCGTTCTCGGCACCAGATTGTCCGACATCAGGGCTGCGATCGATCGTGCGTGGTCCGAGCGCGGTGTCGTCGTCATGGTCGATCTCGGCGGTGCCGAGACCAACAGCGAGATGGCGATCGAAGCGCTGCCGCCCGAGCGGCGGCGCAAGGTCGTCGTCGCCAACGCGCCCGTGGTGGAAGGCGCTGTCCTGGCGGCAACCGAGGCGGCGAGCGGCGCCGCTCTCGCCACCGTCCTGGCAACCGCGGAAGAGGCCGGCGCGCGGTGCCGGTCGGTACCGTCCAAAACGAGTGCGGGGCGCCGCCAGTGATACGCTCGTTTGCTCTTCCCAACTTTGGCGGGCTGCATGCACGGCCGGCGGTGAAGCTCACGATGCTCGCCAAGTCGTTCGACGCCAGCATCGAAATGTCCGCGCGCGACGACGGGAAATGGGTGGACGCGAAGAGCGTATTGCGGGTCATGGGGCTGCGGATCGGTCCGGGCGACACGTTCCATTTCCGGGCCGGCGGCGCCGATGCGGAAACGGCGCTTTCCGCCATCGCCGCACTTGCGGAGCGTTCGTTCGACGAGCCGGGTGGAGGCGAGACGGCCGGTTCCCCGGACAACGCGCCGTGACGACCGCTGCGACAGCCGGCTCCCGGCTTCCTGGAAAGCCCGCGGCCGGCGGGCTGGCCTTCGGGCCGCTTTACCGGCTTCGGCCGCCACCCGGGTCTGCTCGCGCGGGTGGAGGGGCGGGCCTCGCTATGAGCCTCGACGAAGCGATTGAGGCGTCGCGGATCGATCTGGAGAGGCTTGCCGGCACGGAGTGCGGCCCCACGGCAGAGATCATCGGCTTCCAGGCCGCGCTCCTCGACGATCCGGCCTTGCGAGGCCGGGTGCGCGAACTGATGGAAGAGGGCATGTCCACCGATGCCGCGTGGCGCACGGCCACCGATGCGGAGGTGGACCTGTTTCTGGCATCAGGCAGCGATGTGTTGAGGAATTCCGCACCGGATATTCTCGACGTTCGCCAACGCGTCCTCGCGCATCTGTGCGGCACGGCGACGGCGCGCTCCGTTCCGCCGGGGCATGTGGTGCTCGCGGACGATCTGGCTCCTTCCGAATTCCTGTCGATCGACTGGGCGGGCGGTGGCCTGGTCCTGCGGCGCGGGAGTCCTTCCTCGCATTTGGCCGTTCTGGCGCGGGCTCGAGGCGTGCCGATGATCGTCGATATCGGACAGGCCGACGCTCCCGATGCGACGCACGCCCTGGTCGACGGAGATGCGGGCGTTGCCGTGTTGCAGCTTTCACGGCAGGGCGGCAATGATATCGAGCGTCGCCCAGTTAGCAGCGCAGTTTCACCCGTGCCTGCGACAGAGACCGCAGATGGCCCGCGTGCCGAGGTCATGGTCAACATCTCGGATCTGGCCGAGCTCGATCGCCTCGACCCTGATACGTGCGACGGCATCGGGCTGGTCCGAAGCGAATTCCTGCTCTCGGAGCCGGAAGACATCATATCAGAGGAACGCCAGCTGCTCGCCTATCGGCGTCTCCTGGAGTGGGCGGCCGGCCGGCCGGTCCGCATTCGCACGGTCGATGCCGGCGACGACAAACCGGTGCACGGATTCGCCGATCCCGAAGGCCGAGCGAAGGTCGGCCTGCGTGGATTGCGGCTCTCACTCCGGAGGATCGAGATTTTCAGGGTGCAATTGCGGGCATTGGCTCGTGCCGCCGCCGGGGCCGACAATCTTTCGGTCATGTTCCCGATGGTGACCACGCAAGCAGAATTCCGCGAGGCCCGCGCGCTGTTCGTTGAGGAAGTCGAAACGTTGCGACGGCGCGGTATCGACGCGGCCGTGCCCCCGCTCGGGTTAATGATCGAGGTCCCGGCGGCCGCCCTCGCCGCAAATCTTTTCGACGGTGTGGCGTATTTCTCCATCGGATCGAACGATCTCTTCCAATACACCATGGCCATCCCGCGGGAGGATGCGTCCATGGCCTCGCTCGCGGCCGTCGACCATCCGGCGATGACCCGGCTGATCGAGGCGGTCGTCCAGGCCGGTCGGGAACTGGGCGTGGGAGTCGCGGTGTGCGGCGATGTCGCCGCGGACCCGAGCAGGACGAAATGGCTCCTTTCCTGTGGGGTTCGCTCGCTCTCGGTGCCGCCGTCGGCGCTTGCGGCAGTGAGGGCTTCGGTACGCGTATCTGCCACTGCTTCCGCGTGGAGAAACCAGGGATGACGGCCTATGACGGTGGACGAGGGCAACGACAGGGCCGCGAGGGTCAGAGCCTACAAGCTGATCCTCCAGGAACTGATCGACCGGCGGCCATCGGGAACCCGTGGCCGGATCGCCGCGACTTTGGGGCGGAACCGCAGTTTCGTCTCGCAGATGACGAGCGCCCGGTACGACACCCCGATTCC
Source organism: Rhizobiaceae bacterium CPCC 101076 (assembly GCA_003347645.1). GTDB lineage: Bacteria > Pseudomonadota > Alphaproteobacteria > Rhizobiales > Methylopilaceae > Flaviflagellibacter > Flaviflagellibacter deserti. The sequence goes on from QDFX01000010.1 coordinate 109,656, forward strand.
CGCCCAGCATGTGTCGACCATCCTCGACGTCTGTCATTTGTCGCCGGCCGAACGCGCAATCTTCATGGCGGCTTATTCGGCGGCACATCCCGGTCGCATTGCGCAGGCCGGTGCCGATTTGCGCCTGCGGCCGCTCGTCGTCTATCTGCCCGACCTCGACGACGAGACTCGCAACAGATCCGTCGACAAGCTGGTGATCGATTTCATCCGCGGCCTCGGCAAGCTGCTGGAGTGAGGATCGCGGCGGGGCGAGTCGGCTCGTGAAGAAGTTCGTCAACCGGATCGACGATGCCGCAGCCGAAGGGCTGGCGGGTTTCGCCGCCGCCTATCCCGACCACGTCGTGCTTGGCGAGAATGCACGCTTCGTGCGCCGGCGGCATACGGTGCCCGGCAAGGTGGCGCTCATCTCCGGCGGCGGCTCCGGTCACGAGCCGCTGCATGCCGGCTTCGTCGGGACCGGAATGCTGGACGCGGCATGTCCCGGCCACATCTTCACCTCCCCAACTCCGGGCCAGGTAGAAGCGGCGATGGGCGCGGTCGAGGTGGGCGCCGGTTGCCTGCTCATCGTGAAGAACTACGCCGGTGACCGGCTGAATTTCGCCATGGCCGCCGAGGCGGCCGACCGCGCCGTGCAGACCGTCGTGGTCGGGGACGAGGTTCTTGTCGGCAGTTCGGCGGATGGCGAGCGGCGCGGTCTCGCAGGCACGCTCGTCGTCGAGAAGATCCTCGGCGCTTCAGCCGAGCGTGGCCTTGATTTGAAGATGCTACGAGAACTCGGCGAAAGGGTCGTCGAGCGCACGCGGACGATTGGCGTCACCCTTTCGAGCTGCTCCCCGCATTTCGTGCGCGGCCCGACCGTGGAGCTTGGTCCCGAGGAGATCGAGTTCGGTGTGGGCATCCATGGCGAGCTCGGCCGGCGTCGCGCTTCGCTTCGGCCCGCGCGGGCGCTGGTCGATGACATGGTCGCCGCCATCATCGCCGATACCGGCTCCCTCGCGGGCGAGGAAATCCTGCTGTTCGTCAACGGTCTCGGCGCAACGCCGCTGATGGAGCTGCACCTGATGTTCGGCCTTGCCGAAGAGGCGCTGTCGGCGGCCGGTGCGCGGATCGTGCGCCGGCTCGTCGGCACCTATGTCACGTCGCTGGATACGGCAGGCTGCTCGCTGACTGTGACGCGCCTGGATGCGGAGATGACGGCGGCGTGGGACGAGCCGGTCGACACTCCGGCCTTGCGCTGGGGATGTTGAGGCAGGCCATGGACGAAGACCAGCCGGGAAGGGCGTCGAAAGGGAGCCGAGGGCCATGAAGCACGTGATCAACGAGCGGGACGCGATCGTTACCGAGGCCGTGGACGGTGCCGTCCTCGCTTCCGGCGGAATGCTGACGCGTCTCGATGGATATCCGAACATCAAGGTGGCGCTCCGCACCGACTGGGACCGCTCCAAGGTCGCGATCATCTCGGGCGGCGGCTCCGGCCACGAGCCGGCGCATGTCGGTTTCGTCGGTCAGGGCATGCTGACCGCAGCGGTGTGCGGCGAGATATTCGCGTCTCCCAGCGTCGATGCAGTCCTTGCCGCGATCCTCGCCGTCACCGGGCCGTCGGGCTGCCTGCTCATCGTCAAGAACTACACTGGCGACCGCCTCAATTTCGGGCTTGCCGCGGAGAAGGCGCGCGCTCGCGGCCTGGATGTCGAGATGGTCATCGTCGGAGACGACGTCGCGACCGCGGGCGGAAGCCCCCGCGGGATCGCCGGGACCGTTCTGGTGCACAAGGCGGCCGGACACGCGGCGGAGCAGGGCGGTTCGCTGGCCGCAGTGCGAGCGGCCGCCGAACACGCCTCGGTCAATGTCTTCAGCCTAGGCCTGTCCCTGTCGACCTGCGAGATCCCGGGTCAGCATATGGAGGCCCGGCTCGGCAGCGACGAGGTGGAGATGGGGCTCGGCATTCATGGCGAGCCTGGCGTCGCGAAGGTGCGGCTCGCCAGCGCCGAGGTTCTCGTCGCCCAGATGCTGGAACGGATGGCACCCGCGCTTGCCCGGGTCTCCGGTCCCATCGCGCTGCTCCTCAACAATCTCGGCGGGCTGCCTGCGATCGAGATGGCGGTGGTGACGCGAGTGCTGCTCGCAGGTCCGCTGGCGGAGCGGGTCGAGCTTGTCGTCGGCCCGGCGCCGCTGATGACGTCGCTCGACATGAAGGGCTTTTCCGTAACCGTCCTGGTGCTCGACGACGTATTGCGCTCCGCGCTCCGCGCGCCAACGACCGCGCCGGCCTGGCCGGGTACAAGCATCATGCGACCGCTCAAGGTCGAACCCATGCCTGCCGGCATTGAGGGCGCCGGCTATCCAGCCAGCGAGGATCGCGTTGCGCGTGAGGTCCTGACGGCGGTCTGCGACGAACTCATGAGGCAGGAAGCAAGCTTGAACGCCCTCGACGCGCGAGTCGGAGACGGAGACACCGGCTCCACGTTCGGGGCGGGAGCCCGTCAGCTCCTCGCCGATATGGACCGCCTTCCTCTGGCCGAGCCCGCGAAGCTGTGCCGCGCCATCGCCGAGCGCCTTTCCAAGACCATGGGTGGATCGAGCGGCGTTCTGTTGTCGATCTTCGCAGCGGCGGCCGGCAAGGAGATGGAACGCGGCGCGTCCTGGCCCGACGCCTTGCGCACAGGCGTGGACCGCATGCAGCACTATGGGGGCGCGAAGGAGGGCGAACGCACGATGATCGACGCGCTGCTCCCTGCCTTGCGAGCGCTTCAGGCGGGAGACGACATGGCAGCCGCCTCAGCGGCTGCGGAGGCCGGCGCCAAGGCCACCGAATCGATCGGCAGCACACGCTCAGGTCGGTCGAGCTACCTCAATGAAGCCGATCTGATCGGGGTCCGGGATCCGGGTGCCGCGGCGGTGGCCGCAGTGTTCGCCCGGCTCGCCGCCGGACCTGGATAGTGTCGCCGAGCTACTCTCGGCATAGGATCTGCCGAGGCGGATACGATCAGGCTGGATGGGTGTAGAGAGCGCTCGACCTGTCCAGATGCTTGATCATGACAGCCTCGGCCTGGTCGGGATCGTGCTGCTCGATATATTCGATGATCTGCCGGTGCTCCACCAACGTGAGGTTCTCCTTGCCGCTCCAGAGCAGCATCTCGGTATGGTAGCGACGCAGCCATCCGAGCATTGCCTCGCTGACGGCCTCGAAGATCGGATTTCCAGAAATCGCTGCGATCTGGGTGTGAAATCGCATGTCTGCCGAGATGAAGGCGTGAGGATCACTGACGCCTTTTGTCTGTTGGTCGAGCGTTTCCAGCAGCCGATTGACGTCTTCGCTCGTCGCGTTCGCAGCGGCCTCGCGCACCATGGCGCGCTCGAAGAAGCGGCGAGCTTGTTTGAGATGCTCGAGGCTGGCCGGCGAGGCTGAAAGCAGCATATTGGCCGTGAGGTCCACCTGCTCGAAGAGCGATCTGGCACTCAATTGCCGGACGCGCGCACGCTCACCGTGAGAGATCGCAAGCAGGCCGTTATTGGCGAGTGCCTGCATGGCCTCCCTGATCGCAGGACGGCCCACGCCGAAACGCTCCATCAAGTCGCGTTCCGACGGCATTGCATCTCCCGGCGCGAGCTCGCCCGTGGTGATCATCGCCTTGAGACGATCAAACACCTCGTGAGAGAGCTTCCGTCGGACAATCGTCTCCGACACGTCTGTTATCCGCGGCTCCATCGGTTTCACACTTACCTCGAGCGGTGCACCCACCGCGTTTGTTCAATGCAGCAAACTCGCCGGCCACATCACCAACGCCGGGAACAGCACCATCAACAGCAACGCGACGAACTGCACGAGCATGAATGGCCAAACGGCCTTCATGAGATCCTCCATGCTGATCTTCGCTACGCCGGAGACCACGTTAAGCACTGTCCCGACTGGCGGCGTAACTAACCCAATCGAATTATTCACGATGAACAGGACGCCGAAATAGACCGGGTCGATGCCTGCGCTCTTGATGATTGGCATCAGGATCGGCGTGAGCACAAGAATTGTCGGGGTCATGTCCATCGCGGTGCCGACAACGATGACCACAGCCATAATCGCGAGGAGCAGGAGCGTCTGGTTATCCATTAAAGGCTGAAGCAGCGCGACCAGATCGTTGGCGATGTCCGACACGGTGATCAGCCAGGACGAGACCAAGGCGGCCGCGACCAGGAACATGACGATTGCCGTTGTCTTCCCGGCCGCGACGAACACGCCGAACAGTTCGTCGACCTTTAGTTCTCGATAGACGCATGTGGCTACGAACAGCGAGTAGACCGCTGCGACGACCGCGGATTCGGTTGGTGTGAAGACACCGAGTTTCAGGCCGACGATGATGATCACCGGAAGCATCAGCGCCCACACACCGTCTACAAGGGCGCGCACGATCTCGCGGCTACTCTGCTTCGGCGGAGGCACGACGTCTTCCTTCTTCACTTCCCACCACCATGCGATGGCGAGCGCCAGGCCGATGATCAGTCCCGGTACCAGTCCAGCCAGAAAGAGCTTGGTGATCGAAACCCCGCCGATGACCCCGAAGATGACGAAGCCGATGCTCGGGGGAATGATCGGTCCGATCACGCTTGACGCGGCGATCAGGCCGGCCGACCGCGCCTTGCTGTGCCCGGCGCGGGTCATCATCGGCACGAGCAGCGCTGACAACGCGGCCGCATCGGCGACCGCCGACCCGGACAGAGCGGAGATCACGCAGGCGGCGAGGATCGCGACGTAACCCAGTCCGCCCTTCACGTGCCCGACCAGAGCGAGCGCCACGTTGACGATCCGTTTCGACAGGCCGCCCGTATTCATGAGCTCGCCGGCGAGCATGAAGAACGGCACCGCCATCAGCGGGAAGGAATCGGCGCCGTTGATGATGTTCTGGGCGATGATCTGAGGGTCGAAGATGTCGAGGTAGTGCATCAGCGCCACGCCGGCGATGAGCAGCGCGAAGGCGATTGGCATGCCGATCGCCATGGTGCCCAGAAGCGATCCCGCAAAGACGACGATCGTCATGTCCGCCCCCCGATGGCTGGAGCGGCCGGCATTCCGTGGAATCCCTCCGGGTCCGCGAGGTGACGCTTCTGGATCTTGTCGACGTCCTCCTCCTCCGATTCACGGATGGTCACGAGTTCGGATTCGTCGGCGCGCCCCAGCAGGACGCGGTAAAGACCGACGAGAAGAATGGGAATGGTCGAGACGCCGAAGACCAGGCCAACGGCGTAGAAGCAAGCGACGGAAAGGCCCGATGCCGGCGCCACGACATCCCAATTGATCAGGCTTTGCTGCCAGCTACCGATGAGCAGGAGCGAAGTGCCGTAAAGCATCAGCACGTAGCTGCTCGTGAAACAGATCTTTTTGCCAAGGAGCGGCAGACGGCGAACGAGAGAGTCGACGCCGAGATGTCCGTTCTCGCGCATTGCCACGATCGCGCCGAGGAAGGTCAGCCAGACGAACATCCAGCGCGACACCTCTTCGGAGAGGGTGATGCCGGAATTGAAGCCGTATCTCAGCACCACGTTGCCGAAGACGAGGACGACCATCGCGGCCATCAGGAATGCGATCAGGACCTTCAGAATCCAGAAATAGGCGTCGACGATGTACGACACGACCAATCCTCCTCCTCGCCAGGCCGTCGTTTGTCGCGGCCCTTTCGGCGATCATGCCACTTTGCCGGTGCGTCCGGTTGTGTGGTCCGCGCGACCTGTCCGGCCGCGCGGACCAAGGTGATCACTGGGTGGCGGCAATCGAGGCTTGAGCCTGTTTCACGAGATCCGCTCCGACGGTCGCGGAATATTTGTCGATCACCGGCTGAAGGGTCGCCTTGATCTTGGCGACTTCCTCCGGCGAAAGCTCGTTGATCGCCATCCCCTTCGACTTGAGATCCGCGACGATCTTCGCATCCTCCTCGCGGCTGAACTTCCTCTGGAACTCCTTCGCCTCATTGCACGAGTCGACGAAGATCTTGCGCTCGTCGTTCGAAAGATCGTCCCAGAGCTTCTTGCTCATGATCATGGCCCACGGCGAATAGGCATGCTTGGTGACGCTGATGTACTTTTGCACCTCGTTCAGCTTGTTGACCGAGATGATGCCATACGGGTTCTCCTGCGCGTCGATCGCGCCTGATTCGAGCGCGGTATAGACCTCCGGCCAAGGCATCGGCACGGCGTTCGCGCCGAGCGCTTTGAAGGAGTCGATGTAGACGGGATTCTGCATCGTCCGGATCTTGAGGCCGGCGACGTCCTCGCCCTTCGTGATCGGTCGCTTGCTGTTGGTAACGTTGCGGAACCCGTTCTCGAAAAAGCAGAGGCCCGCGAGGTTCTTCTCGGAAAGCTTCGCGAGCAGCGTCTGGCCCACGGGACCATCGACGACCGCATCGGCCTCCTTCGCGTTGGCGAACAGGAACGGGAAATCGAAGATCGCGTATTCCTTGACCAGACCGGTCAACGGAGCCGTCGACGTGCCGACGATGTCCTGAACGCCGCCTTGCGTCGCGGAGATGGTCTGGGTTTCCGAGCCGAGCTGGGTCGCGGGATAGACCTTCATCTTGATCTTGCCGTCGCTCTTCTTGCCGACCAGCTCGACGAACTTGTTGGCGCCCTGACCGAGCGGATGGGCCTCGAAGGTGCTGTAACCGAATTTGAGGGTCCGCTCCTTGACGTCGGCGGCAAGGGTCGAGGTGGACAGCAGAATCGTCGACAGGACGGCGACCGCGGCGCTCGCGGATGTGAGTTTCAACATGGCATTTCCTCCAAAATGCGAAGTGGACCGCCGCGACCGTTTTGGTCTTGTCGGCGGTATTGTCGGGGAGGCGATGTTCGCCTCCCGTGGTCGTCACGCCGCCTTCGGCGGATTGCAGATTTCCTCGACCGAGCGCTGAACGGCCGCGGGATCGAAGATCCGTTCGAGCCAGCCTTCCCTGAAGATCTGCGGCCGCGCCTGATCGATGGCGTAGAGCGCGCCGTCCGAGAACTTGCCTTCAGGAAAGACCTCGAAAGCGATGGCCAACTCGATCGTCAGATGGCCGAGCAGGAAGTCGGTCGCGGCTTCCCGAGGAACGCCCCGGCGCACAGCTTCGTCCACGGCTTCGCGCAAAGCGAGGCACATGGTTGCCCCGATCGTTTCAGCGAGCGCAGGCTCCATGATCGCGATTTGCTCCACCGTGCAACGGTGGGCGCGCATCACCGGTTTGTAGATGGTCCGAGCGATCTGTTCGCACATCGCATAGTGCTCGTCCGGCCCCTGCATGAGCGCGCAGACGATGTGCTGCTTTGCATGCACGCCGCCGAAGAAGTCTTTCTTCGCCGCCTCGGTCACCTCGTCGTTGAAGATCGGTGGATGGCAGGGGTGCGTGACGAAATAGGTGACGTCGTCGCGCCTGGGGAGCTCGCCGGCGTGCGGCGCCGCGGCGTCAAGCATGATGATCGCCGTGCCGGGCCTTACCTTGTTGATGAAGGTATGGGCGATCTTGCCGATCAGCCGATCCGGAACGGCCATGAGAACGGCATCGGTTTCGGCCAGCGCATTGTCGCCGTCGACGCATTCCGCCCCGGTTGCCGCCTTGAGCCTGGCTCGGCCCTCGTCGGAGGGCTCCACATGCAGCACCTCATAGGGCGAACCCTGAAGGTTGGTCGCAAGCCGCACCCCCATTTTGCCCCCCGCACCGAGCAAAGCGATCTTCTTCATGTCCTCTCCTCTCCCATTTTTCGAGTTTTCTGTCCGCCGTCCCTGGCATCGAGGAAAAAATCCGGCGAACCCATCTGCCCGCCCTTGAAGGCGATCTGCAGCCCGTCGTGAGGGCCGTCGGCGTAAGCGCGGCAAAGGGGCGAGCCGGGCACGAGTGGCGCGAGCGCCGTGACGGCATAGATGCCGAGCGCCATCCCGGCCTGCCCGGACGTGTCGCCGCCGGATATCACCACCCGCTTGAGATTCGCCGTCCGGGTCACGCGGTCGAGGATCGTTCCCAAACCGTCGCCTATGCGGACGTTAACGTCGCCGGCGACAGCGCCGCTCGACGCGATCGCCTCACCCAAAGCGGGCACGGCCGGGTCGTCCGGACCGCTCGCGGTGAAGACCAGCGGATCGTATCCGTTACTCAAGGCGCGTAGCGCCTGCTCGATGCCGCTGTTGATTTCCTGGTCCCAGGCCGTTGGGTCGACGGCCCGGGTGGCATCGAGTCGAATTCCCTCAAAGCCGCTACGCAGCGCATGGTTGATCTGCGTGGCCGTGGTGGGCGAGCATGAGCCGGAGACGACGGCGATCCGCTCGACCCGTGGCGTCTCGCCAGCCGTATCCCGAGCCGACAGGGCGCCGACCGCCTGCCAATATGCGACGAGCGCGTATTCGAGGCCCTGCGACCCGACGGCGAACAGTCTCTCGTCGCGGTTTTCCCAGATCAGTCGACCGGTCTCGCGAAGAGTTTCGGCATCGATCACATCGAACGATACGATCGTTCGGCCGTGGTCTAGTTCGCGCCGGAGCGCGATGTCAGCCTGCTTGCTTTTCAGGGTTACGAGATCGATCAGCCCGACAGACATATCGGTCTGACGGCCGAGATGGAGGCGGAGGTCCGCTTCCCGCATCGGGGTCACCGGATGCCTCGACATCACGGGGTGACGGTCGAGGCGATGCCCGACGCCTTCGATCAATGCGAACAGGTTTCCAAAAGCCTGGTATCGGGCAAGCGCCGGGGCCGCCACGACCAGGGGGTGCCAATCGCCGCCGAGCCGCGGCACGGCCAGTTCAATCGCCTTGCCGATAGATCCCATTTCGGGAGCCGAATCGAAGGTCGAGCAGACTTTGTAATGGGCGATCGGCGCACCCAGCGACGCCAATAGGTCAAAAACCGGCGGCAGGTTTTCCGTCATCCAGGACGGCGATCGCGCCCGAGCGACCCCGGCGATGCCGAGCGCCCGGTAATCGGAAAAGCGCGCGATCTGCTCGGCCGTCGGCAAACCGAGGAACAACACTGTCGGCACGCCGGCGAAGCTCAGAACCTCCATCACCGCCGACGACCCGGTGTAGTCGTCGCCGTAGAAGCTCAGCAGCCATCCGCCGGGGAGCGCCTGCGCCGTCATGTGGCATAGGTCTCCAGCGCTTTGGCGAGTGCCGCGTGATCCTTCGCATAATCCGCCAGAGGAACCCTGGTGAGAGCCGCATCCCAGGCCTCGCGAAGGCTTGCCACGCCCGCCGCCGGTCCGTCGGGATGGGCCATGATCCCGCCACCGGCGGCAAAGATCAGGTCGGCCGATCCCAGCGCGGCATAAGTATCGGGAACCTGCTTCGCCGATTGGCCGGACGAGAACACTGGCATCGAAACGCAAGGCTTCCGCGCGAACATCGGGGTCAGGCATTCGCGGGCGGAAGCGACGACGCTGTCGTCCGGCTCGGCGAATTTGTTCGACAATCCGTTGACGTGCATGTGGTCGGCGCCGGCGAGGCGCCAGATCTTCTGCCAGGCCACGTAGGACCAGCCGAGCATCGGCGAGCGGGAGAGATAGCCCCAGCCGTTGCGGTGGGCGTGGATCGGCAGTTCGGTGAAGCGGCCGAGTTCGATCATCCCCACTAGGCCGACCGAGTTCAGGCTCGCCATCACGCAGGTGCCGCCGAGTTCGAGAACGAGATCGTGCCGGCGGCGCATCTGGTCGAGTTCACCCGTGAGGTTGAACGCGAACATCACCTTCTTGCCTGTCCGCTCAGCGTGGTCGTTGATCACCCGCATCACGGCGCGAGCGCGATCCTCGAACGGGCAGGCAGGGCCGTCGGATTGCAGCTCGTCATCCTTGATGAAATCGAGCCCCGCTTCGCACAGCAGCTTTGTCAGCGCCGCCGTTTCCTTGGGGCCGAATCCAACGCTCGGCTTGACGATCGTGCCGATGATCGGACGGTCGGCGACGCCGGCGAGACGCCTCGTGCCGTCGATCCCGAACTTCGGACCCGCATAGGCATCGGCGAACGCGTCGGGAAGGCGGATGTCGAGCAGGCGCAATCCCGAGAACTGTTTGAGCTCGAACAGATTGCCGGCGACGGTCGCAACGAGATTGGGAAGCGACGGTCCGATGTTCTCGACGGGCCATGACAGAGTGACTTTGGCCCTCTGGAACGTCGTATCCGAGCCGTTCGCTCCGCCTGCTCCTGGCAGTGACGGAGACGACGAGGTGCCAAGGATTTCGAGGGTCTCTGTCCGCGCCGCAGACCGTTGCTTTAGCTCTGGAGTCTCTCCGGGGACCGGGACGAAAGTGCCGCTCGATTGCTCTCCGGCAGCAGCCTCGGCCGCCCATCGCGGATCGTATGCGGTTTCGATCAGATAATCCGCTTCAATCCGAGTAGGCATGGGCCCTCCGCGCGCGGCTCGCATCGGCAGCGAGCGCGCTCTGAGACTTCAGTAATGACTGAGAAGGGCAGGCCCCCTCGGCGGCGTTTCCGGCAGCTCTGGCGGCTGCATCTGGACTAGTCATTATACCAGTTGGCGAAACCAGACAATCCCGGGGACCCTAAGAAATTTGCGCGCGGGGCCGCCCAGACAGATGATGTCTTTGAAGCTCGCTAGAACCACATGAGCTCATTGAGGTCTGCGTTTGGATCCCTCCGCAGCCTAAGCAATGGGCTTCAGGTCTCCGAGAACCGTCGGGATCAATTCCGAAACGGTCGGATGGATCGGGACCGCCCATTGCAGCACCGGATAGGTGACGCCGGCGTTCATCATGTCGAGGATCCCGTGGATCGTTTCGTCGCCGCTCACGCCGAGGATTGCCGCGCCGAGGATTTCCTTCGTCTCCGCGTCCGCGATGACCTTCATGAAGCCCTTGGTCTCGCCCTTCTCGACCGCACGCCCGACCCGTGTCATCGGACGCTTGGAGACCAGCAGCTTGTGACCGGTTTGCTTCGCCTCCGTCTCCGACAGGCCGACGCGCCCGAGCGGGGGATCGATGTAGAGCGCATAGGCGGAAATCCTGTCGCTCACCCGGCGGTCGTCGCCGTCGAGGAGATTGGCGGCGACGATCTCGTAGTCATTGTAGGCCGTGTGGGTGAAGGCTCCGCGGCCGTTGCAGTCGCCCATGGCCCAGATGCCGGGAACATTGGTGGAAAGGCCGTCGTCCACCTCGATATAGCCCCGGGAGTCGACCGCCACCCCGGCCTTGTCGAGACCGAGATCGTCCGTGTTGGGCCGGCGTCCCACCGCGAGCAGCACATGCGAACCGACCACGACCGGCTCCCCGGACGTGCAATCGACGTTGACCGCCACGCCGTCCGCATGAGGCTTGAACCCAATGCAGGTGGCGCTGGTCCGCACCGCGATCCCCTCGTCGGAGAGGATGTCCCGGACAGCCTCCGACACGTCCTCGTCCTCGCGGGCAATCAGCCGCGGCGCCATCTCGACGACGGTGACCTCCGCGCCGAAACGCCGGTACATCTGGGCGAACTCAAGCCCGATATAGCTCCCGCCGACGACGACCAGGTGCCGGGGGACGGTTTGGAGCTTCAGGATCGACGTGTTGGTGAGATAGTCGACCGTGCCGACGCCCGGCATGTCGGGCACGTTCGCCCGGCCGCCGACATTGATGAAGATGCGCGGAGCCTTCAGCACACTCTCGCCCACCCGGACGACGCCCGGCCCTTCGAACCGCGCGTGCCCCTGGATCACCGTTACGCCGTCGATGCCGCGAAGCCATTTTTCGACGCCCTCGCGGGCATTCGTCGAGACGGTGTCGGCCCGGGCCCTGACCCGCTTCATGTCGATCCCGACTGGCGCCTCGATCGCGACCCCATATTCGGCGCTCCGCCGGGCGAGGTGGGCCGCGTAAGCGCTGGCGACCAGCGTTTTTGTCGGCATGCATCCCGTGTTGACGCAGGTTCCGCCGAACAGGTGGCGCTCGACGATCGCGACTTTCATTCCGGCGGCGGTCAGGCGCCCGGCCAAGGAGGGCCCGGCCTGCCCGGCACCGATGACGATGGCGTCGTAATCGCTGCTCATGACGGCAGCGACTTGCCGGCCTGCTCCCGGACCATGTACTCGGCGTACCAGTCCGGCCAGTCCTCATCGTGCTGCCCGGTCCGCTTCTCGTGCTCGCCGTGCGCGGCCGCCGCACGTTTAAGCGCGGCCGCGAGATCGGAGGACGACGCGAAGCTCGTTTCGTCCGCGTCCACGCGTCCGGGTAACCGGCTGGTGATCTCCTGGAACAGCCAGCCATTGCCGTCGGGATCGTTGAACGAGGCGAACGAGCTGTAGCTCTGACGCTCGGGATCGGGCCCGCTGACCCGCAGGCTCCCGGACAGAAACGGCTCGTCCGCGCCCGTGTGCACGTCACCCCCTGCGTGAAATACCTCGCTGACCTCGACGCCGCGCCGGAGCAGTTCGTTGCGCGCCGCCTCGATGTTGGAGACGATCAAATACAGGCCCTGGGCGGATCCGGGTGCGGCGGCGGTGACGTTCTTGCCGAAGATGACCGAGCACCCGGAGCCGGGCGGCGTGAACTGGATCACACGCCAGTCGTCGCCAGAGGAGAAGTCGGCGTCGAGCCTCCAGCCCAGATCGCCGTAAAATCTTTTGGCGCGATCGACGTCAGAAACAGGGATGACGATGATCTCGAGCTTCATGTCGAGACCTCGCGTCCTCGCAGTCTTCATTGCAGTTTCGCTGCGTACCTGAGTATCGCTCATGTCCAGCTCCTTAGGTTAGGGTACCCGGAGAGTGGCGGGTCCAGCCGACCTTAGTCACCGGACCTTCGCCATTGATCAGCGGCCAACTACGTATCGAGCGGCTGGCCTTGCGGCAGCGGCGGCATTTGACAGGCTATATTGAGCGGCTTTTTGGCGGTCTCTGCGCACAACCATGGCTTTTATGCTGTAGCATTCTTACCTCCTGGTGAGCGAGCCTGAGCCGGTGTGAATCTACCATACGAGCAGAGGATGGGCGCTCCAAATGCGGGCGCTTAACCGAAGCCGCAGCTATTCGACGGAGAATACAGCGCGCGAGCGCAAATTTCTGCGGGCCTCGGATCAGGCCGCAAGCGCCATGACATGCTGCGATCCCTGGGGTGCAGAGGCCTATCGGTCGCCGGTTCGGCGATCAACCAGCTCGTTGCGCGTCGGCATCCCGGTCTGGGCGCCGATCTTGAGGCAGCTCATCGATGCGCCTTCACAGGCACGCTCGAGCGAAGCCGTCAGGCCAAGTCCCTCGTCCAGCGCGCTGGCGAGAATACCGACGAAGGTGTCGCCGGCGCCGGTCGTATCGACGACGTCAACAGGAGCAGCTCGGGCCTCGACGCGAGATCCGTCGCTCAAAAAGGCGACGGCGCCCTTCTCGCCGAGCGTGACGATGCAATTAGTATCGCCGACCTTTGCGAGCAGAGCCGCAGCATCGGTCGGAGACCGGGGCGTTTCGATCAGGGTCGCCGTCATCAAGGCTTCATGCTCGTTGACGACCAGGAAATCGACGGCCGCGAGAAGACGCCTGAGTTCAGACGGGTCGAAGCTCGCCGGAGCAGGCGCCAAATTCCAGATTACCCGACCGCCGGCTTGCTTGGTCCGTTCGGCGATGGCGAGGCTTTCGGCAAACGGCACCTCCATCTGCAATACGAGGATGGTCGAGCCTTGCACGCCGTTGGTCGGCACGGCGGCGTGAGTAAGCGCCAGATTGGCGCCGCTGGCGACCGTGATCGCGTTCTCTCCGGCCTCATCCACGGTGATGAAGGCACAACCCGTCGGCTCCTCACAAACATTGATGAACGCCGTACCTACACCCTGAGCGTCGAGGTTCGCTCTGGCGTCGCGGCCGAAGCCATCGTCGCCGATGCATGCGGCCATCACCACTCGTCCCGCCTCGGAGGCTCGGGCAGCGGCAACGGCCTGGTTGGCGCCCTTGCCGCCGAACAGGGTCTCGTAGCGCGGCGACAGCACCGTCTCGCCAGGGCGAGGAATGGAGGAGACACGCGCGACGAGGTCGATGTTGATCGAGCCAAAGACGAGGATCATTGGTCCCTGGCCGCTCAGTTCTCGGCATCCATCTGATGCAGCTTGTCGACCCGCCGCCGGAACTCCTCCTCGGTCGAGAATTCGGCCGAGAGATATGAGGAGATCAGATCCTTGGCGAGCCACGGCCCGACGATCTGCGCGCCGATGCACATGACGTTGACGTCGTCGTGCTCGACCGACTGATGTGCGGAATGGATGTCATGGCACACGGCGGCGCGGATGCCCTTGATCTTGTTGGCGGCGATCGACGCGCCGACGCCCGTGCCGCAGACCATGATGCCTCGCTCGGCCTCGCCGGACGTGACCTTCCCGGCCAAGGTCCGGGCGATGTCGGGGAAGTCCACGGGCTTGTCGTCGAACGAGCCGACATCGACCACGTCGTGACCGAGCGATCGCAGGTAGTCGACCACGGTCGACTTGAGGCTCCATCCCGCATGATCGGAGCCGATCACCACTTTCATCGCATCTATCCTTCTCAACGGTTGAGGGAAGCGGCACCCATAAGGGGCGCCGCTTCGTCTTAAGTCATTGCAGCATCGCTGCCGGCAGTTCGCTGCCGTGAAACTTCTTGTAGATCTCGTTCAGCTTGCCGTTTTTCAGATTGGCCGAGACCCATTCATTGAGCTTCTCGACGAGCCGCGGCTCACCCTTGCGGATGCCGATGGCGAGATCGAACGTGGTGATCAGGACCTTGGGCTCGAACGGACGCGCAGGATTCTTCACGCCGACCTGGTTCACGATGGTCGCCGAGGTCGCCATGCAGTCCGCCTGGCCGGACACGGCGGCCGTCACCATGGTCGCGTCGTCGTCGAAGCGGGCCAAGGTCAGTTCGCGATCCTTCATGTTGGTGAGCGCAGTGTCCTGTGTGGTCCCGCGCGACACCGCGATCGTCTTGCCCTTGAGATCCGGCCAATCCTTGACCTGGACCGCTTTCAGACAGCCGACGACGGACTGAAGGGCCGCATACGGTTTGCTGAAGTCGATGACCTTGGCGCGTTCGGGCGTGACCGAAAGCGTCGAGATGATGATATCGGCCTTGTTCGTCTGGACGTTCGGGATGCGCGTGGCACCCGTGGTCTGGATGAATTCGAGTTCCAGGCCCCAGTCTTTTGCGAGAAGTTGGGCGGTCTCCACGTCGGATCCGGTCGGCTTCATGCTGCCATCCATCATGCCGGACGGGGGTATCGCCAGGTCGGTCGCTATCCTGATCTTCTTCGCCGCCATGATGTCGTCGAGCAGATCAGCGCGGGCACCGGTCGTCGCCATGGTCGCGACGCCGACCGCGATGGCGGTGGCAAAAAGCATGTGCTTCGTCATTTGTGTTGTCCTCCCTGTTGCTTCGGCTCGTTGTTCAGAGCTCTTTGCCCACGAACTGGGCCAGTTCGGGCGTCGTCGGCGATGTCAGGATGGTCGCGGGTCCGGACTCGTGGACCTTGCCGCGATGCATGAACAGAACCTGGTCGGCGATGCCCTTGGCAAATCCCATCTCGTGCGTGACCATCACCATGGTCATGCCGTCCGCGGCGAGCGCCTCGATGACCTTCAGCACCTCACCCGTCAGTTCGGGATCGAGAGCCGAAGTCACCTCGTCGAACAGCATCACCTTCGGCTGCATGGCGAGCGAGCGGGCAATAGCCGCGCGCTGCTGCTGACCTCCGGAGAGTTGTTCGGGATAGTAGTGAAGCTTTTCCTCCAGCCCGACCTGGGCGAGGACGCGTTTGGCTTGTTCCTTCGCCGCCGTCTTCGACGCGCGCTTCACGGAGCACGGCGCGAGGATGATGTTCTCCTCGACGGTCAGGTGCGGAAACAGATTGTAGCTCTGGAAGACGATGCCGACGTCCTGCCGAAGTGCCCGGAGGTCGATGTTGGGATCACTGACGTGATGGCCGCAGACGATGATCTCGCCCTCATCGATCGTCTCGAACCGGTCGAGGCAGCGGAGCGCGGTACTCTTGCCCGAGCCGCTGCGGCCGATGATGACCATGACCTCGCCGCGCTGGACCTCGAAATCGATGCCGTCGAGAACCTTGAGCGGACCGAAGCTCTTGTGAACGTCTCTTGCCGAAACGACGGCACCGTTGGTGTCCATTGAGACCGTCTCCCTGGTTACGCGGTCACGGGTTTGATGCGAGGCAGGCCGGACCGCCGCTCCAGACGGCGGCTGAGGCGCGAGATCGGGTAGCAGAGCGCGAAGTAGATGACCGCGATCACCGAATAGGTGAGGAAGGGTTCGAACAGCGAGTTGTTGATGATCTGCCCAGCGCGAGCGAGTTCGACGAAGCCGACGACGGACGCCAGCGACGTGTTCTTGATGATCTGGACCATGAAGCCGACGGTTGGCGGCGTGGCGATCCGGATTGCCTGCGGCAGGATCACCTTGGTCATCCGCTCGGCCTTGGTGAGCGCCAGGCCTTCCGCCGCTTCCCATTGCGGTTTCGGCACGGCCTGGATGCAGCCGCGCCAGATCTCGCCGAGATAAGCGCTGACATAGACCGTCAGCGAGGCGCCGGCCGCCGCGAGAGGCGAGATCGAGAACCCGATCGCCGAGAGACCGAAATAGCTGAGGAACATGATGACGAGGAGCGGCGTGCCCTGGATCAGCTGCACATAGCCGGCGGTGACGATGCGGACCGCCCGGTTCGGCGAGATACGGCAAAGCGCGATGATGAAAGCCGCGATGCCGCCTCCGGCGAAGGCGATCAGCGAGAGGCCTATCGTCCAGAGGGCCCCGTGGCCGAGAAAGAGAAGGTGATTGGCATTCAGCGATCCGCCCATGGCCGTCTCCTCACAACGGGGTGCCAAGGCGCCGGCGGCGCGGGAAGATCACAAGGCCAAGCGCCCAGAATCCGGCGCGCATGATCAGCGACAGGATCACGTAGACGATCGCGACCAGAATGTAGGTCTCGAAGGCGCGATAGGTGTCAGATTGGACGTAATTGGCGACGGCGGTCAGTTCCTCCGCCGATATCTGCGAGGTCACCGAAGAGGCGAGCATCAGCAGCACGAACTGGCTCGTCAGGGCCGGATAGACCTTCTCGATCCCGGGCCAGAGGATCACGTTCCAGTAGATCTGGGCGCGCGACAGAGCGAGCCCTTCCGCCGCTTCGATCTGACCCCGCGGGACGGCATCGAAGCCCGCGCGAATGATCTCTGTCGTGTATGCCCCGACATTGATGGTCAGGGCGGCCGCTGCGACCGTGAACGCCGAGAACTTGAGGCCGAGACTCGCGAGGCCAAAGTAGACGAGGAATATCTGGACGAGCAGCGGGGTATTGCGGATGCCTTCGACGTAGATCGTGCAAATCCGTGACAGGACGGCGTTGCTGCTCCGCCGTCCCATGGCTCCCACGACCCCGATCACGCCACCGAGCAGGGTCGCGATCAGCGCCAGTTGCAGCGTGAGCCAGGCTCCGTCGAGAAAGAGCGGCCACCGTTCCAGAATGGCTGGGAAGTCCAGAATGAGGTTCATGGACAGTCGCCGTCAGCTGGAGGCCTGATTGGTCATGCGATCGTAAACTCGAAATAGCGCCTGATTGCCGTTCACACCCTCCCCGTGTGCCCGCGCCTCCAGATACTGGTTCGTGACCAGTGAGATGCCGGGCAGCGGTACGGCCAGCGACAGCGCCTGCTCCTGAACGAGGCGCAGATCCTTCAGCATCAGATCGATGCGGAAGCCCGCCGCGCTATCCCCGGCGATCATCGCCGGTCCGAGATTCTCCAGCATCCAGGAGGCAGCCGAACCGCCCAGCAGGACCTTGCGCAGTTGATCGAGATCGACGCCCGAAGCCCGGCCCAGCGCGATCGCCTCGCAGATGGCCTGGATGTTGAGGCCGCAGACGAGCTGGTTGCACAGCTTCACCGCCTGCCCAGCGCCGCTCTCGCCGACGTGGGTGACAGTCGTGCCCATGCCGCGGAAAAACGGCTCGGCGCGGCCGAAGGCGTCGGCGTCACCGCCGACCATGATCGACAAGGTCGCCTTTTTCGCCCCGATCGGCCCGCCGGAAACTGGAGCATCCAGGAAGTCGACGCCGACGGACCTCAAATCGGCGCTCATGCGGCGGACGGCGACCGGAGAGATTGTGCTCATATCGACGATCAATCGTCCGGCCGGGGGAGAGGCGAGGAGCCCGCCTTCGCCATAAACCGTCTCTTCGACGTGCGGCGTATCGGGAAGCATTGTGATGGCTATATCCGCGGATCCCGCGGCGTCAGCGACGCTCGCGGCCGGCGTCGCGCCTTGCGCCGCGAGATCATCGATCGCTTCCCGGCGTACGTCGTAGGCGCGGACGGCGAACCCCGCTCTCATCAGATTGAGCGCCATTTCGCGGCCCATCGTGCCGAGGCCGATGAAGCCGACAGTCTTCTGAGCGTTTCCCATGTCGTCTTTCTCGTTGTTGTTGTTCGAGTTCAGGACGAGACGATGCGACGGCCTCCCTCTCCGATCGCTGCGCGGTGGCGGAAGTCCTCGCCGATGGCGAAGTGCTCCCTGAGGACCTTGTCGGCGTTCTCCGGATCGCGCGCGACGATCGCGTCGAAGATCCGGCGGTGGTCGTTGATGAGGAAGGCCTTCATCGTGTCGAAGACCTGGAGGAGTTCGCGCCGTCCCTTGTGCGAGCGCATCAGGATTCCGGACATCGAGTCGTGAAGGACGATGAGCGTCTCGGATTTCGAGGCGACCACGATCGCGCGGTGGAACTCGAAGTCGGCCGCGCCCCCGGCATCCGCATCGTCGATCGTTTCCGCGATCAGCTGGAGCGCACGTTGCAGCCCCTCGAAATCGGAGACGGTCGCCCGCTCGGCCGCCAGCCGGATGGCCTGGCATTCGATGGCGATCCGCGCCTGCATGACGTCATCGATGATGTGCGCCTGCTGCGCCATCGCGAAGGTGAAGAAGTCGTTCAGTACGGAGACGTCGGGCCGCCGGACGACGGTGCCGACGCGGTCGCGGATTTCGACGACGCCCAGCACGGTCAGCGCCCGCAGCGCCTCACGCAGGATCGCTCGGCTGACGCCGAGCTGGGCCGCGAGCTCCCGCTCGGGGATCAGTCTGTCGCCCGGGCGCAGCGAACCGGCCAGGAGGCGCTCGCGCAGGAACGCGAACACCTTCTCGAAGCCCTTGCTGCCGCTCTCCCCAAGCCGCGTGATTTCGAGATCAGCGGTCATTAGTCCTACCTTGGTCGGACCACGATACTCGTCAAGGACGCCCAGTCAAGTATGCGGGGATTCTGGCGCTGCGACCTGGCATTTTCCGGGTTATGAGCGGTCCTTCAAAAAGACGACCAAATCTGCGTCTTCTGCCGCGACGGCTGGAGCTGGAGGCAAAAGCCGACGATCGAAACCTAGTAGGCAGCAGCATTTGGCGCCAATGGCTTCCCCTTGCGCTCGCAAGGAGGAATGGATTAGCCCGCCTTGCTCACCGATTTACCGCGCGGCGCAAGGCCGGCTATGACGAAGTCGACCATCTGATCGATCGACGGTCCCGGCTTGGTGGCGCATTGCGCGATCATCTGCGGGTGAAAGAACCGCATCATCGCGGTGCAGGCGCACATCGCCGCCATCGGCACGTCGGGGGCCTCGAACTCGCCCGTTGCCGCGCCTTCGGCGATGACCTCGCCGATCGTGGCGGTGATCCGATCGATATGGGCGACGCAGACGTCCCAGCTCTCCTCCATCGCGACTTCGACCATCTCGTGCAGCTTGGAATCGCCGACATAGCGTTCCGAGTTCATGCGATGGACGGAGATCAACAACTCGCGCAGGCGTTCGGCCGCCGGACCGGCCCCGGTGGCGATGGCATGTGCCGTCTCCTCGACCTCGCCCATCAGGGCACGCGCGACGCCTTCGTTGATCGCCTTCTTTGAATCGAAAAAGCGATAGATGTTGGCCGGGCTCATGCGCAGCATCTTGGCGATGTCGGCGACGGTGGTCTTTCGATAGCCGATTTCGCGGAACAAGCGCTCCGCCTCCACGAGAATCCGTTCTCGGGTATCGTGTTCAGAAATCAGCGTCATGTCAGCGCTCGATGTTCAATTATTTCGCCGCCGCAGCAAGCGGAAATGCAAGTTGTGTTTCGCCGTGAGGTTGCGGCGCGGCATGCTCGCTCGGGCCGCTTTCTTCCAGGCTTTTGCGGAACCAAAGGGCATACAGGCCCGGCAGGTACAGCAAGGTCAGGAAGGTCGCAACAAACAGACCGCCCATGATGGTGATCGCCATAGGGCCCCAGAACGCGGAGCGCGACAGTGGGATCATCGCGAGGATAGCCGCCAGCGCGGTGAGCACCACGGGCCGTGCGCGGCGGACCGTAGCCTCGACGATGGCTTCTTTCCGCGGCAGGCCGTGAGCGACATCGGTTTCGATCTGGTCCACCAGGATCACCGCATTGCGCATGATCATCCCGGCCAGCGCAATCAACCCGAGCAGCGCCACGAAGCCGAACGGCTGGTTCGCGATGTTCAGCCCGAGCGAGGCGCCGACGATGCCGAGCGGTGCCGTCAGAAACACCAGGATCAGACGCGAGAAGCTTTGCAATTGGATCATCAGCAAGGTCAGCATCACGAGGGTCATCAGCGGAAACAGCACGAAGATCGACGCGTTGCCCTTGGCGGATTCCTCGAACGCGCCGCCCATCTCGATCCGGTAGGCCGGTTCGAGGCTGTCGCGGATTTCCTGCAGTTTGGGCCATATCTGGTTGGTCACGTCCGGCGCCTGCACGCCATCGACGACATCGCCGCGCACAGTGATTGCCATGTCACGGTTGCGCCGCCACAGGATCGGCTCCTCGTGGGCATATTCGATCTTGGCGATCTGCGACAGCGGCACTGCGACGCCATCGCGTGACGTAACGGTGAGGTCGCCGACACGACCGAGATCAAGCCGCTCGGACGGCACAGCGCGGGCGACCACGCCGACCTTCTCGATGCCGTCGCGGATCGTGGTCACCGGCGCGCCGGAGATCAGCATGCTCAGCGCTTGCGACACATCCTGCGGGGTCAGGCCGAGCGCGCGGGCGCGGTCCTGGTCGACTACCAGCTTCAGGTATGGCGACTGTTCGTTCCAGTCCAGTTGCGGATCTTTGACGCTGGGATTCTGCCTGACGACGTCGCGCACCTTGTAGGCGATATCGCGGACCGTGTTGGGATCAGGACCGATCACTCGGAATTGGATGGGGAACCCGACCGGTGGCCCGAAGTTGAAACGATCGATACGCACGCGGGCTTCGGTCAGCACGCCGTCATCAACCGATTTCTCCAGCCGCGCCTTGATCCGCTCGCGCGCCTCGACGTCCTTGGCGACGATCACGATTTCGGCGAAGGCCTCGTTCGGCAGCTGCGGGTTCAGCCCGAGCCAAAAGCGCGGCGATCCCTGGCCGATATAGGCCGTATAGGTCGAGATGTCCTTGTCGTCCTTCAACAGGGCTTCGGCCTCCTTCACGGCTTTTTCCGTGACGTTGAACGCCGTGCCTTCCGGCAGTCGCAGCTGCAGGAACAGCTCGGGCCGCTCGGACAGCGGGAAGAATTGCTGCTGCACACGAGCGAAGCCGACGATCGAGAGTGCAAACACGCCGACCGTCGCCACCACGACCTTGACCCGGTGGTTGACGCACCACTGGATCATGCGGCGGAGACCGCGATAGACCCGCGTCTCGTAGACCGCATGCGGATCGTGGTTGTGGCTGACCGCGATGTTCGGCAGCAGCTTGACGCCGATATAGGGCGTGAAGATCACCGCCACGAACCAGGATGCGACCAGCGAGATTGCGACGATCCAGAAGATGCCGCCGGCATATTCGCCGACCGCCGAATTAGCGAAGCCGATGGGGAGAAAGCCAGCCGCGGTGACCAGCGTTCCCGTCAGCATCGGAAAGGCGGTGGATTCCCAGGCAAAGGACGCGGCGCGGACGCGGTCCCAGCCCTGCTCCATTTTCACCACCATCATCTCGACCGCGATAATGGCGTCGTCGACGAGAAGCCCGAGCGCGATGATCAGCGCGCCGAGCGTGATGCGATGCAGGTCGAGCGACATCGCATTCATGACGATGAAGACGATCGCCAGCACCAGCGGGACCGACAGCGCGACCACGATGCCGGTGCGCCAGCCGAGCGCAAGGAAGCTGACAAACAGCACGATGACCAGAGCCTCGATGAACGAGCGCACGAATTCGCCGACCGCGTGCTCGACCACCTTCGGCTGATCAGCGATCTGCTCGACATCGATACCTTGCGGGACCGCCTTCATGAATTCCGCGGTCGCTTGCTTAACCTCCTTGCCGAGTTCCAGGATGTTGGCGCCATTGGCGGTGACGACACCGATGCCGAGCGCGGGCTTGCCTTCTTGGCGAACCACAAAACTCGGCGGATCGACGAAGCCATGCGTGACGGTCGCGACGTCGCCCAAGCGAAACACGCGGCCGTTGCTTTCGACCGGCGTCTCGGCGACGGCCTTGACGCCGTCGAGCGCGCCGGTGACGCGCAGCGGCACCCGTTGCGAGGAGGTTTCGACGGTGCCGGCCGGCACCACGTTGTTCTGCTTGGCGAGCGAATCGAACAGCGCCTGCGGCGTGATTCCCAGCGTCGCCAGCTTGGCATGCGAGAATTCGACGAAGATCCGCTCGTCCTGGGTGCCGTAGAAATTGACTTTGGTGACGCCCGGCACCTTCAGCAGCCGCTGGCGCATGCCCTCGGCGGCCTTTTTCAATTGCGCGTAGTCGGCGCCATCGCCGGTCATCGTATAAAGGATGGAGTCGACGTCGCTGAATTCGTCGTTGACGACAGGGCCGAGCAGGCCCGCCGGAAGCTCGCCCTGTACGTCGGCCAGCTTCTTGCGCAAGAGATAAAACAGATGCGGCACGTCCTTGGGCGGCGTCGAATCGCGGAACGTGACCTGCATCGCGGTGAACGCCGGTTTCGAATAGGTCTGTACCTTTTCGAAATAGGGCAGTTCCTGCAGCTTCTTCTCGATGGGATCGGCGACCTGCGTCTGCATCTCGGCTGCGGTGGCGCCCGGCCAGATTGCCGAGACGTTCACAACCTTCACCGTGAAGAACGGATCCTCGGCACGGCCGAGCTGCTGGTAGGAGAAGAAGCCGGCGACGCTGAGGGCGACGATAAGAAACAGAACAAGCGCGGGATGGCTGACCGCCCAGCCGGACAGATTGAAGCGCTTCATCGTAGCCTCCCGCTCAGAACGACAACGACGAGACGACGGCGACCTTCTGGGCCGGATCGAGCTTTTGCACGCCAAGCACAACGACTTTCGCGCCTTCATCGACGCCGCCCGATATGACGACGTCATTGCTCTCGTAGGATTTTACGGCGACCGGCTTCAGCGCCACTTCGCCCTTGTCATCGACAATATAGAGCGAGGGATCGCCGCCCTGGCTGTACAGTGCCGACAATGGCAGCCGTGCCACGCGCTCGGTCACGGGATCGGACAATGTCAACGTCGCGGTCATGCCGAGCGAAACGCTGTCGTCCGCCCCGGGCAGTGAAAATTTCGCGAGATAGGTCCGGGTGGCGGGATCGGCAGCGGGTGCGATCTCACGCAGTTTTGCCTCATATTTCTTGCCGGGCTCGGACCACAAGGTGACGGTAGCCGCACCCTCCTTGGCGCGTCCCACCAAGGTTTCCGGAATTGCGACCACAGCTTCCTTTTCGGCAAAGCGCGCGACGCGAATGGCAGTCTGTCCCGACGCAACGACCTGCCCGGCATCGATCAAGGTCGCGGTGACGACGCCGCGGGTGTCGGCGACGAGGGTTGCGTAAGAGAGAGAGTTTTTGGTCAGTTCGACCGAACGCTCGGCACGAGTGAGACGTGCACGCGCCTCATCAGCGGTGGCCTTGGACTGATCCAGCTGCGCATCGGTGACCCAGCCCTTGGCGCGCAAATCCGTGGCGCGCTGTTCGGCGGCGGCGGCCTGCGCCAGCACCCCGGTGGCGGCGCGGAATTCTGCCTCGGCCTGCTCGGCCTGAAGTTTCAGGTCGACTTCATCGAGGGTGGCGAGGGGCTGACCAACGTCGACCGCTTGGCCTACCTCAACCAGGCGTTTTGCAACTTTGCCGGGCACCCGAAAACCCATGTCGGTTTCGATCCGCGGCCTAATGGTGCCGACGAAACTACGCTCCGGCGTTTCCGCTTCGTAATGCACGGTAGCTACCAAGACCGGACGTGACGGCGCCGTCTTCTCCGCAGCCAACTCGTTGCAACCGGCCAACGCGATCGCCAGAAACGCCAGCAATGCACCAGCTAAGAGCCTGTTATAACTCTCTAAAACAAACATCAGACTCTCCCTCCGAGCCTGACGATATATCGACTGATTACTGACGATTGTCAATAATCATCAGTGATCATGATTTCGTGAATGTTGTGGCAGCGCTGTCGGAGATGCCGAGAAGTTCGCGCCGGCTGGAACAAGCCGGCAAGCGATCGCCCCATTTCTTGGGCTGTGCTGGAGCACCTCCTCACGGGGCAAACCTTTAGTAATGGGCAACAAGCGGTGATTGACCCTTGAGAACCGACATCTCGTAGCCGAAGACCTGCTTCAGCATTGCGGGACCCAAAACCTCGGCGGTAGGGCCGTGGGCTTCCAGTCGTCCGCTTTTCATTGCGACGATGTGGTCCGCGTAGGCGGCCGCGTAATTGATTTCATGGACGATGATGACGATCGTCCGTGTCTTCTCGTCGGCGACCCGACGCACATACCGCATGAGCTGGCGTGCGTGGTACATGTCGAGATTGTTGAGCGGCTCGTCGAGCAGGACATAGTCGGTCCCCTGACAGAAGGTCATCGCGACGAGCACACGCTGTCTCTGCCCCCCCGATAATGTCTCGACGAATTTGTCGGCAAGCGTCGCGAGGTCGAACTCATCCAGGGTCTCGGCGACAATGCGGCGGTCCTCCGGGCCCGGCCTTCCTCTATGATGTGGAAACCGTCCCAACGCGACGAGTTCGCCGACGCGGAGGCGGCTTCCGATCGCCGGATCCTGCCTAAGGACCGCGAGCGTTTTCGCCAATTGCCGGCTTGGCGTCTTGCCGACGGGCAGGCCATCAACGGTGATCTGTCCATCTTGCAATGGCTGCAGTCTGGCGATCAGCGACAGCAGGCTGGATTTTCCCGCGCCGTTTGGACCGACCAGCGCGGTGACGCCGCCTTTCGGCACCGTCAGCGAGATGTCATCCAGCACGCGTGTTCCGCCGTGGCTGAGCGAGACATTGCGGATGTCGATCAACGCCGCACCCCGGCCAGCAAAAGAGCAAGGAACACGATGCCTCCGACAAATTCGACGACGACGCCCAGCGCCGACGCGCTTCCTAGCATGTGCTGGAACAGGATCTGACCGCAAACAAGGATCGCGACGGCCACCAGCGCGACGGTGGGGAGCAGGACCCCGTGCCGGCGGGTATCGATCATCCGTTCCCCGAGCGCGACGGCAATCAGACCGAGAAAAGCCACGGGCCCGACAAGAGCCGTCGACACCGCCACGAGCGCCGCCACGAGGATGAGGATACCGGTGACGGCGCTGCGCCATGCGATGCCCAGACCGATGGCTGCGTCGGCGCCGAGGGATATGACATCGAGCTCATGCCGCATGCGCCATGCCACGATCGCTCCAAGCATCGTCAATACCGCTGACAGCGCGAGCAGATTCGGCTCGAGATCGTTGAAGCTCGCGAAACTCGCCTGCTGGGCCACTGCGAAGTCGTTGGGATCGATCAGCCGGGCGATCAGCGAGGTCAGGCTCCGGAAAAGCACGCCGAGCACGACGCCGACCAGAAGCAGCATCCCCATATCCATCTGCGCGCGGAGCATCGGCAGGAAAAGCGCGAGCGCGAGCACCATCAGAAGCCCGATCTCGCCGGCGAATGTCAGTCGGGGGTCGAGGCTGGAGAAGCCGAGCCCGCCGAGCACAAATACGAGCGTGGTCTGTCCCAGCACGAACAGCGCGTCGAGCCCCATGATCGATGGCGTCAGGATACGGTTGCGGGTGACGGTCTGGAACAGGACGGTCGATACGCCGATGGCGACGCCGACCACGATCAGTGCGCAGAGCCGGATGCCGCGAAGCTCCAGCACGAAAGCGAGATTGCCGCGCAGTCCGAGCGTCATGAAGGCGACGCCGGACCCGAGAACGAGTGCGCACAGCCCGATTAGGACGATACTCGCCCGCTTAGCCATGCGAATTCTTTCGCAAGAGCAGGATGAGAAATCCTGCCGCGCCAACGACGCCGAGCACCGTGCCGACGGGGATTTCGTAGGGATAGCGAACGAGCCGTCCGAGGATATCGCACGTCAGGACGAGCCCGGCGCCACCGACCGCCACCGACGGCAGAGCGAGGCCGACGTTGTCGCCCTTGAAGCGGGAAACGAGGTTCGGCACGACCAACCCGACGAACGGGATGATGCCGACTACGACGACGGTAAGTGCCGAAATGACCGAGACGACGAGGAGCCCGATCTGCAGCATCCGGTCATAGTCGAGGCCGAGGCCGATGCTGACATCGCGGCCGAGCGACAGCACGGTCAACCGATCGGCCGTCCACCAGACCAGCGCCACCATCGCGGCCGCCACCCACAACAATTCATAGCGTCCACGCAGAACGCCGGAGAACTCGCCGACCGTCCAGGCTTCGAGATATTGCAGCAGATCGGTCTGCCAGGCGACGAAGGTCAGGCATGCTCCCAGCACGCCGCCATAGATCAGGCCAACCAGGGGAACGAGATAGGGCTGGGTTGGCGGCAGGCGATGGGCGATCGCTAGAAAGATCGAGGTCCCGCCGAGCGCCGTCGCGCTGGCGACGAGCGTCTTCATCGCGACGGAGGCGGACGGCCAAAACAGCGTCGTGACGAGGATGCCCAGCGCGGCGCTCTGCGAGGTTCCCGCAGTTGCCGGCTCCACGAAGCGATTACGTGCCAATGTCTGCATGACGAGGCCGGCGATCGCCAGACCAGCACCCGAAAGGAGCGCGGCCAGGGTTCGCGGTAGGCGACTCGCCATGATGATTTGCCGCGTTTCAACATCGCTCCAGACGGACCGGAACGAGACCTCGCTGACACCGACGTTCAGACTGACCGCGACCAGCGCCAAAAGCAGTGCGCCGGCAAGAATGCCGGCGCGTGGTCCACTGAGTTTGAGGGCCGCGATCATTTCGTCCCGGAGAATGCTTTCGTGATCGTGGCGAGGATCCGGCTCATCGCCTGCACGCCACCGGCGGCGATATAGAAGTCCGCCGCAGGCATATAGATCACCTGTCCAGTCTTCCAGGCGGTCGTCGCGGCTACGAGCTCGTTGTCCAACGTCGCTCTTGCATTCTGATCGTCCGACCCGATCGCTGCGGCCCGGTCGACCACGATCAGCCAATCTGGATTGGCCTCCCGGATGAACTCGAAGGAGATGGCCTCGCCGTGCGTGGTCGCCTCCACGTCCTTCACCGCCGGCGGCAGTCCAAGCGCCGAGTGGAGCCAGCCGAAGCGGGAACCCATGCCGTAAGCGGTGACTTTCGGACCGTTGGTCATCACAATCAGCGCGGTTCCCCTGGAGGCCACCGCAGCTCTGGCCCGCTCCAATGCGGCTTCGAATTCCTTGCGAGCCGCCGCCGCCTCTTCCTGCTTTCCGAACAGCGCGCCATAGGCGTCCAGCCGTGCCATGGCATCGCCGACGAGATCGGCGTTGCCGATCGACATGTCGATCGTTTGGGCGATGCGCGAGGTGGCTTTTCCCTGGGTGGATGATCGGCCGCCGATGATGACGAGGTCAGGCGACAGCGCGCTCAGTGCTTCGAGATTCGGTTCGAACAGGGTTCCAACGACTTCAGCTCGCGGGGCGATGGGCTTGAGTTCCGGCACGTAGAGATTGTCCGGTATCCCGGCAGGCGCGACGCCGAGGCGATCGAGGGTATCTAGCGCCGCGATGTCGAACACCGCGATCGTTTTCGGCGTCCCGGAGATTTCGACCTTGCCGGTTGCGGTCGTGATCTCGATGGCGTTCGCCGTGCCGGCCGAAGTCGCCACGGCAACCACGCACAGGATCAGGCCGAAGCCGGCTTTCATCATTCGCGTCATCATAAGGCGCCGACCCGCAGGGGCTCGACGTGACGCTCCGACAGGCCGCGGAGCAGCCGGCGGTCGCGCCCCAGCACGTTGAAGCAGTCATTGCCGAACCATTCGAGCGATGCCTCGACACCGGGCTCATCCAGCAGACGGGACAGGAAGTGGTTGTAGTCCATCATGCCGTCGAACAATGGCTCCATGCCCTCGCGACGGCCTGCGGCCGCATAGACGTTCGCCGGATCGAATACCCGAAGATCGGCGCGCGAGCGGACATTCTTCAAATGGTAGTGTCCGACATGGCTCCGCAGGGCCTGATGCGCGGCAACCGGGTCGTCGCCTGCCTCCCATACATGAAGCGCATCGAAATTGATGCGGAACGAAGCATGATCCACCAGCTCGATCAGACGCGCGGTCGAAGACCAGGAATCCGCCAGCGTGTTCGGATGGGTCTCGACGAGGAGCAGCAGACCGTGGCTGGCGGCGATATCGCACATCGTCCGCAATCTCGAAGCTATGGCATCCCGCTCGTCGGACGAGACCTCGCTGCTGGCGCGGTTGCCTGCGAAGGTGCGGATCTTCCGGGCGTTCCAATGCCGCGCGATACGGCAGAGGTGTTGCGCGCCGTCCCGTACGGCGGCCTCGTTGGCGTCGGTCGGCAGATAATCGCTAACCATGGGAACGGAGAGCCCGAATCCGGCCAGCCATTCGGCATCGTAGAGCGAATGCTTCGCCAGATTGCGCGCATGCGCGCCCCATAGCTCGATGCCCTGAAAGTCATTGGCCTGCGCCCACAGCGCGATGTCTTTCAGCGAAAGCAGATGGTGGCGGAACGTGATCGTGCAGAGCGAAATCTTCATGCCATCGCCCTCATGCGTTCGGATCGGGGGAAATCTGTCAGGCTGCGCTGGGCGCACCAGAGATCGAAGACCGCGGAGAGCCTGCGCTTGATCCTGTGCTCGAGCGCGTCGAGCCGATCGAGGCTCGTTTCGACGTCCCGGAGGAGGTCACGGTTCTGGGTCTGGCTCAGCTTCAGGACTGCGTAATGCAGCGTCTTAAACGACTGGGCGAGATCGTCGATCTCGTCGCACCAGATCTGGAATTCACTGTCGGGCAGTTTCAGAGCGCGCCAGAAAAAGGCGAAGCCATGCTCATAGGCGTATTTGCGGATCGAGATGACCGGCAGTTCGCGCAGCGCCGTCGCAAGCTCACCGAGCGTCGTGCCGTCCTGCCCCGCGGCGTGCGCGCGGATGATCAAACGCGTGCCCTCGATCAGCGCATTTCGATCGGGACGGAAGCAGGCCTCGAAATAGGCCTTGAGATCTGCGTCGCGCGGCTCCCGGATCTGCGCGCGATCAAATACATAGCCGCCTCCCACGGTCGGCTGCAGGATCGCGTTGACCACGCGATCCTTCTCGATCTGTCCCTCCCAGCGGAAGTCCGGATCGAGCACGCGCCAGATCGCGGGATCGTCGGTGGTCTCCAGCATCAGGTAGTGTGGAAACGGGTTCTGGTTGAACTTATTCTCGCGCTCGGGAAGGTGATACATGTCGAGCATCACCATCACGTATTCGGTGGAGCGGCGGCGCTCCAGAAGGTGGAGCAGGACCAGTAGGTTGTCCTGCTTTGAGCGGCCCGGATCATACCATTCCACGACCTCGACGCCGTAGAGCCTGCGATACCAGTCGCGGAAGAAGTCATGGCTGATGGAGGGCGCGTGGTAGAGCAGCCCCCAGCGGTCCGAGATCGCGAAATCCGCGTCCCAAACACCGAAGTAGAAGGGTCTGTGATCGATCCCCGGTGACTGCTTGAGGGCCGCGCAGACGCAGCTCACAAAACAGTGGACCTTGATGTCGATGTAATCCTCTCCATGCACGCCTTCCGACGGCTGGGAGGCAACCGCGGCGGAGGCGTCGCTGCATTCGCCGTCCGCCGCAAGCAGCTCAACAAGATCGGCGACCGTGGAGAAGCCCTCGCCTGCTATGACCTCGTCGGGAGCTGGCAGACCGAACTCCATTTCGAGGTTGAGGAAGAGGTGCAGCATCAGGACCGAGTCGAGGTAGAGATCCTCGTTCAGCCGCGCCTCCGGAGCGAACGCCTCCAGATGCGAATGCTGCATGTGATCGCGGAGGACGGCATGGATCGCCTCCAGAATCTCCGAGCGGGTCATCAGGCAGGCTCCGCGACCAAAGCGAGCGTGCCGTCGACGTGACGCTGTGCGACCTCGCGACGGCTGATCTTGCCGTTTGCCTGACGCGGAACCGCGTCGACCTGCACGAACTCCATCGGAACCTGATGGCTGGCGAGGTGCGCGAAGCACCAGTCCCGAAGCGCGGATATGGCGACCGGACCGGAGGTGCTGAACAGGAGACCGACGCGCTCGCCGGCGAAGCGGTCAGCCATCCGAAACGCCACCGCGTCGGTCACGCCGGGCATCGACATGACCACATCCTCGACTTCCTTCGGATAGACGTTCAGCCCGGAGACGTTGATCGTGTCGTCGAGGCGGGACACGAAGACGAGCGTCCCATCGGATTTGAGGTAGCCGAGGTCGCGAGTGTGGATCGGCCCATGCGGCCCGCCTACGACGATCTCGCCGGGCGCCGAGCGTTCGCCGGCGTCCAGCGAAAGATGCGGAAGGACATTCCCCATCTCGTCGGCCGCGACGACATCGGGATTGACCGCGATGCAGCCCGCTTCCGAACAGCCATATTGCTGGAACATGTGCCGCGATTTGGCGCGGATGTCTGCGAACCAGGGCTCCGGCAGCAGCGTGCCGGAAGTCATGACACCGTGAATCCGTTCGTCGGCCGGCAGCAGCTGCGCGAGCGTGTGCAGCATTGCCGGGGACGAATAGAGCAGGGGGCGCTCGGTCTCTCGAAGCACCTTGAGCAGATATTTCGGATTGGCGGTATTGACGATCACCGGCGTCTGGCCGCGTTGCAACGCAACGAGGATGCCGCAGATCAGGCCATACGAATGCGTCGTCGGACACGCGATGACGGGTGTCATCGTCTCGGGTTCGGCGAAATGGCCGACATAGCTTTCGACCTCGCGCTGAATCTCCGACCATCCGCGAGCGACGCATTTCGGCGCTCCCGTCGTACCCGAGCTCATCTGCAGCAACTGGCCCTCGCCGGAGACGGTCACGGCATCCGGCAGGATCTCGGCGGTCAGGCTGTTATAGAAAAGCCTGTCGCAGCCCGCCCCCTCGGCTAGGCGCCGTGCGGCGCTGTGGGGAGTCGAGGGATGGATGGGAAGGACGCTGGCGCCGACCGGGCGGATCGCGAAGAAGAGTGCCAGCCAATCGGCTGTTTCAGAGAAGCAGACTGCATAGCGTCTGCCGGGCTCCGCGCCCAGCCGCAATTGCTCGGTGAAACGAGCCGACGCGGCGTCGAAATCAGCCTTGCTGAAATGAGTATCGTCGATCTGGATCATGACTGCTCGCCGCATGGGATGAGTTGAAGACCGAGACTGTTCAGCACCCGGTGGCGATGCTCGGACCGGCTGGGATGCAGCTTTCGGCTGAGGAGGGATTCCGTGAAAATCTCCTCGCCGCCCAGGCGGAGCTGGTCCTGGCGCAGCTGGAGATCGTGTTCGCTGGCATAGCGGCGCAGGCGCGACTCGACCCTCGCCCAGAATTCTTGTTCGGGCAGGCCGTACCGCTCGCTCAGAAGGTCGGAAATCTCGGAGAGATTGTAGATGAACAGGCAGTCGACGACCAATTCCCGAAGTTCGCCGATCGAATCCATCCAGTAGAACTGGTTTGGCTCGGCGTTTCGATAAGCGAGATCGAGCGCTGGGAAATCGGGCTCTGCCCCTCTGTTGCGCAGGTAGTCCGGAACGTATTCGACGCTGTCGTGCAGGTCGCGCAGGATCAGCCGCGTCGGCCAGCCGTTGCGATGAACGAGAACGAGGTTCTGCCCATGCGCCTCGGTCGCGATGCCGTGGCCCACGAGGAGATGCCAGACGGGCATGACAACGACGTCGAGGAGCTTGTCCAGCCAGCCGGAAAGCCCGTAGCGCTCGATCCATTCGTCGGCGAACGGCCTGCCGTCATGGTCGATCACCATCAGCGCGTTCAGCGGCGCGGCCGCTTCTCCCGGACGCAGATGGGAGTCCACGCTCTCCCTCCAGATCGCGGCAAGCTGTCCGGCGAGGGGGCCGTCGCGGTCGAACACGACGCCGGCATATTCGGACAGAACGGCCAGCGGATAGCGGCTGCGAAATGCCGGATCGCCGGAGACGATGGCGGTGATCCAGCGCGACAGGACGGGAGCCACGCAAACGGAATGAGGCTCGATCGTCCGCAGCGAGGACGTGTTCACGAGATTCATCGCGAGCTTTACGCCCGCTTGGTCCGGACGGTCCGTGTTCAGCAGGGACCGGACCGATTGGCTCGCCCGATAGCGGTCTCCCGCGGAGCCGAGGAAATGGACCTCGCCGTCGGCGATCAGGCCGGCGAGCCCGTCGTCGCGCAGCTTTTCCCACTGCCACGGATGCAGCGGCAAAAGACCGAACTGGCTTGCGTCGACGCCAAGCGCGCGCCTGCGTTCCGAGAGGATATTCCAGCCTTCCTCGCCGATCTCGGCGATCCAGAATTCCGTTTCATCGCAGGGCAGGGATTGATCGAGATAGCGGCAGGCGACGGACAGCCAGACGAGCTGAAAACAATTGCCCGCCTCCGGTCCGTAGGCTTGGTGATCGCTTTCGTCGAAGCCCGTGCGCGCCTTGAAGCACGGGTGATAGGAATGGCCCTCGTCGAGCGCCGCATCGATCTCCGCGAAAGGCATCGACCGGCGCGGGACCCGCGCGAGATTGGCGTCGTTCCACCTGCTGAAGAAGGCTGTCTGTTCCAGCTCTCCAAGGAGGCGGTTGCGATCCTCGACCGTGCCCGGCAAGCCCTCAAGAAGCGCGCGGAGGTCCGCCTCGCGCCAGAATCCGTCGTCACCGAGTGCCTCGATCGAAGTCGGCATGATGCGGATGCGCCCGAACGCCCCGATCGTCGCCTGGCAACGATAGGAACGACCCTTCAGCCGCCAGAGGAAATGCCGCCGATCGCCGATGTCGGCGACCTCTGCGTCGATAAGTTCCTCGAACAGCAGCGCGGCCACGAACTGCCTGAGCACGCGCTCGTCCGGACGTCCGGGCAGGTCACGAAGCAACGGCACAGTCCGTCCCCTCGGCATTTGCTGGCGCCAGCGTCAGCAATGGGTTGGGCAGGCGCGTATAGACCGCGCGCTCGTCCTTGGCTTCGAGTTCGTCGATGTCGAACAGCCGGGTCACGAGATTAGCCTTCGAGGCGATCGTCGGGCAGTCCAGGAAACTCCGGGCGAAGCTGCGTCCGGAGCCCGTCATGGTGCGCGAGAAGTGGTTCAGGCGATCGCGCAATATGCCGATCAGGACCTCCTCCTCGATCAGCCGATCGTGTCCCATCCGGCTGATGACCGAGAAGATCTGATTGACGATCAGGTAATAGGCGAAGCGATCGCGGATATCGTCGTCGTCGTAATAGAGCGATGCGACGCCCTCCGCCTCCGGCAGCAACGCGTCGAGGCTGCTTCGATAGGCGCTCGACAGGTAGAAGCCCTGATTGTCGCGGTAGTAATAGGCCCGGGGATAGCCGCGGCTGACGTCGAGGAGGCTGTTCTGCTGATGGGCTTCGAGCGCGACGCCGTATTCGTCGTAGAGGTTCATCAGGGGATTGAGGACGCAGTCGAGATAGTCGCCGAACCAGCGGCGGCTGACGTCCGCGAAGGTCGCGCCACTCTGCTTGGACAGGCCCCGGAGGATGCGATCGAGCCGCGACCGTTCTCCGGGAACGGGATCGGCCGTCAGCGCCGCGACCGTGATCCCTTCGCCCTCACGCCCGCGGACGAATGGATTTTCGCGGAAGATCACCTCGAACCCGCTTTCGGGGCGGCCGGGCAGATCGAGCGTCAGATAGGCGGGGTCGTGAATGACCTTGAATTGCGGATATCTGGCGCAAAAGCCTGTTCGCTCGAACAGCCGGGCCATGAGGACGCCGGCTTCCAGCTCGGCGCGGCGATTGAGCCGCACGGAATTCGTGATCCGCACCGGCAGGGAGAATTTCAGCATCCACGGCGTGTCGGCGCTGTAGACGGTGCGAACCGATGAGGTCGCGGTAAACGAAGGGCCGGCCGGGCCAAGCAATCGCAGCGATCCTGCCGCCTGCAGCGCCTGGATGTCCTTGTCGAGCAGCAGGGCGTCCGCCTGGAGCGGATGCATCGGAAGCAGGACCTCGTCCTCGGCGAGCGCGAACCGGTCCGCATCATGTCCGGCAAGGCTGCGAACGATCTCCGGGACTGGAGCGGAGCGCGCGCTGTCGTGCGCGACGAGCGATGCCTTCGCCGCGAAATAGGTGAGACGAAACCTTCCACGAAGTTCAGGCGCATAGCTCGGCTGCTGCCATGACGTCATGCCTTGCCGGCTCTTCGGAGTCGGATGAAGCCAATGGCCGAACAACAAGGATTGCTCACCGCCTATGAAGCTATCGGCCTCATCCGGGGCAGTGTTTTTCGCGGTGTCCAGATAGAGCGCGATCGACTGGTAGCTGTCGAGCACCCGCAGCAGGAGTTCGAGTTCGCAGCCGCGCAGGAGCTCCGCCCGGCCTTTGCCGAACTGGCGGTAGGTTTCGTGAATGAGCGAATAGAGCGCGGACAGAGGCTCGACGCCGCACCAACCCAGATCCGGCGAACGACGGATGCTGATTTGACCGAAGCGATGCGGCCCGCAGAGCGAACGCGACAGAACCTCCGCTCGTAGCGCCATGTCCTGCGTCGGCAGGTCCCATTCGATGCAATCGACGACAGCACCGCCGGGAGACCGATGCTTCGTGGCCGCGCCCGCGTCGATCTCGCGCAGATAGCAATTGGCGAAGGTCTGGAACGTGACGTGTTCCGCGACTTGCCGCGATGATTGGCTCATGGCCGCACCCGCTTAACTCAAGGGAAATTATTAGGCGCCGGCAGGCGGCGGTGGCACGACGACGGTGGAAGCGCCGTGGCAAGCGCTTTCAAACTGGGGCATCGCTTTGGCCTCACTGGAACAGGCCGACAGGGCCTTCCTGACGTGAACGGCCGGTCGTGAGCGACCCCGTAAAATTTCTCGATCGACCGAGGATGGAAGGCTGCCTGCGCATCGTTCCTATGGCGTCTGCGAGAAGCGATGACTTGAGGTCATTACTTTAGAATCATAATAAATCGACAACGTTCGATTGAATTTGACAACCATCTGAAAGTCGCGTTTCTAGGTATAAAGTATTACCTAGTCTACAACAATTCTAAATTGGCTAGCAGGGGTCGCGTTGCTTTGGTCGAGCGATCGAATGGAGCGCTATCCCTTACCGAGTTCGTCCCCGTCGTGGGACAAGAAGGGCCGTTGTAATGCCGACGACCGAACTTCTGCGCCTTTACACAACCGAGCAGAGCCGCCTTCGCCGCCTCGTGCAGCGTATTACGGGTAGTTCGGAAAGCGCCGAGGACATCGTCCACGATGCGTTCCTCAAGCTTAGCGGTCGCGACATCGGCGCGGCCGATCTCGGCCTTTTCGTCCGTACCGCACAGAATCTCGCTCGCGATACCAAGCGCGCCGAGCGCGTGCGCTACACCTATGCCGCGCATACGGCCGAGGAGCAGATCGCAGCGCCAACCGTGGCGCCGGATCAGGCTATGGCAAGCCGCCAGGAATTGAACGGGCTGTTCGACGCGCTGAAATCGCTGCCGCAGCGGACCCAACGCATTTTCCTGATGAGCAAGCTCGACGAGATGACCCACCCGCAGATCGCGGCTGAGCTGGGTGTTTCGGTCTCGACGGTGGAAAAGGAAATGATCTCCGCGCTTCAATTCTGCCGAGCCTGGAAGAAACGCCGCGATTTATTTTGAGGGGCCGTCGCTTTAGAATCGTTCTGTTATCATGACGAGGCGCCCTTTTCGAAAGTGACACCCAAGATGGCACCCGCTCTGGGTAATAGCGATGCGGCCGAAAGGGCGGCGCATGAAGCAATCGTATGGTTCGTGCGCCTCGACAAAAAGACAGCCGGTCATGAAGACCGCGAGGCATTCGAAGCCTGGCTTGCCGCCGACCCGGCTCACGCCGAAGCGATGCGCGAGATTCGGGACCTCTGGAGCGATCTGGATGGATCTGCCGCTCGTCTGGGCGCCGACGGCTGGCATCGAATCCCCGAAATACGCTCCTCTGGTGGACGGACCTGGCGCCTCGCAATGGCTGCGGGTTTTCTAATCGCGGTTCTGGCCGGCGCAATGCTGTGGCGCGACAGCGGTCTTATCGATCGGGCGTTCGCGGATTATGCGACGCGCCCTGGTGAACATCGCGAATTTCAGTTGGCCGACGGTACGCAGGTCTATCTCGACGGCGATACCGCGATAACGAGGGCATTCGGTTCGGATCACCGTCACCTGACGCTGTTGCGCGGACGGGTCTGGCTCGATGTCGCAAAGGATCCGGATCGACCATTCGTCGTCCACGCCGGTGGGATCGAGACCCGGGTTCTCGGCACCGCCTTCGGCGTCGATCGCGAGGCCGCGGATGTCGCCGTCGATCATGGAACGGTCGCGGTCTCGGCCGGGAGCGGGGCCGAACAGGTAAGACTGACCGGTGGGCAGCGCGTGGCCCTTTCCGGCAACAGACTTGGCGTGCCGACGACCATCGATCCGAAGGTCGCCCTGGCTTGGCGGCGCGGCCTCATCGTGCTCGATTCAGCGCCGCTCGGCGACGTCGCGGATCAGCTTGCGCGTATGGCACCCGGCCGGGTGCTCATCCCGGATGGCGATCTTCGCTCATTGCCGCTTTCAGGGGTGTTCAGCGCAAGCGATCCGGATGCGGTTCTCGAAGCCATGCGTACCGCGCTTGGCCTCAAGACGTTGTCCGTCCCCGGCTTCGCGACGATCGTCTACCGATAATTTTACGGGGTCGGCGCATCCCGCCCGTTCACACTCAGGGGCCGTGAAGACGGCTGATCTTGGGTGCGGTGGGGCTTATGAGGACTCTGGCGAGAGCCGTCTTTCTGTGCGGCGTTTCTGTTTTTGCGATGACGGCCGATGGCGCGACGAACACTGTTCTGGCGCAGGCCAGCCAGTCAGTGCAAAGCTTCAACATCCCCTCCAAGCCGCTTCTTTCCGCTCTCGCCGACTTCACAGCGGCGACCGGCATTCAGGTGGTTCGTCCGAATGCCGAGAGGATCTCGGGCAATTCCGGGGCCGTCATAGGCCAGTATCCTCCCGAAGCCGCGCTGCGCGGAATCCTCGCTGGTTCCGGCCTGATCTATCAGTTCACCGGCCCTCGCACGGTCAGCGTGCATCGAGCCGGTGAACCGGCCACGACGTTTGCCCCGGTCGAGGGTCAGGTCCAGCTCGAACCGATCATTGTTCAGGGACAGGGAGAAGCGGTTCCCCTGGGCGGCGATTTCAGTCAGATCGCGATCACGTCGGAAGATCTCGAACGGAAAAATCCGAGCGATATCAAGCAGGTCTTCCGGGGTGAATCCGGCGTGGCGGTCGGTGGATCGACCCCAATGTCCCAGAAGGTCTATGTGCACGGCGTTGAGGAGACCAATCTCGCTGTCACCGTCGATGGCAGCCGCCAGAACAACAAGGTCTTCCACCATAATGGCACGAACTACATCGATCCCGGTATTCTGAAGGCCGTGCAGGTTGACGCCGGCGTGGCGCCGGCCGATGCAGGGCCGGGCGCGCTCGCCGGCTCGATCAGATACGAGACCAAGGATGCGCGCGACCTGCTCGCGCCCGGCGACAATTTCGGCGGCTTCATCACGGGGCAGTACGACACCGCCGGCGATACGGCGACCACTAGCCTTTCCGCCTACGGTAGGAGTGAAGGCTTCGAAATCCTCGGCTACGGCAAATTCGCGAAGGGCGACGATTACGACGACGGCGATGGGAACGAGGTGCCCGGCACTTCAACCGATTTCATCGGTGGTCTCGGCAAGATCGCCTACGAGGCGGAGAGCGGCGACCGCTTCGAACTCAGCCACGAGCAGATCAACGACGACGCCGACCGGCCGTTTCGCGCCAACATGGTGTTCGCGCCGCCGCCGCGACCGTGGAATCCGGCCGTCCGCCGATATGTGATCGACCGGCAGAATACTGTCTTTAGTTACACCGATGAGACGCCCGAAGGCTGGTGGGCTCCGAAGATCGTTCTCGCCTACAGCCGGACGGATGTCGACGTCGACCAGTTCGTCGTGGGAGCGCCCTCGCCCGTCTACGATTATACGAGCCACGGCAGCACCGACAGTCTCAACGGAAAGTTCGAAAACAAGTTCGCGCTGGCGTTCGGCAGCGTGACGGCGGGCTTCGATTTTTACAGCGACGAAGCCAAGTATGTAGACGCGGCCTACACGGTCTCGGAGAAGGCCGACAATATAGGCATCTACAGCCAGGCCCGGCTGGAGCCTTGGGAGCGGACACGCCTTTCGTTCGGCTTCCGTGGCGACCAGCAGTGGTTCGAAGGCCTTGATGGATCGAAGTTCGACGATGCCGGTCTCAGCGGAAACATCTCGGGCGAATACGACCTGACGAGCTTCCTGACGGCCAAGGTCGGCGCGTCCCATGTCTGGGCCGGCGTTCCCCTGTCCGAGAACTACGTCATGAATCCGCTGTGGGATTATGGCGACGGCCCCGAGCCTGTGGCCGCCGACAACGTAGTCGCCGGCCTGATCGCCCGCCACGAAGGGTTCACGCTCGAGGGCGGCGTCTTCCGCACGAACATCGACAACGCCCGCGTCACCTTGTTCAATCCTGCCGCGACGGCGGCGCTGCGCGCATTCGACCTAGAGACCAAGGGCTTCGAGGTCGGCGCCGGCTACGACTGGAACGACGGCTTCGTTCGCGTGAAATACGCAAACACCGACGCCGAGATCGACGGCATCGTCGCGGACACCTATCTCGGCAATTATCTCACCGCTCCCGTCGGCGAGATCATCACCGTTCAATGGGCGCATACCTTCGCCGGTTGGGGCGTGACCGTCGGCGGCGATGTCGAGATCGCCCTGGACTACAACGAGTTCAACGGCATCTTGATTTCCGGCGACCCGACCGAGAACATCCCCGGCTACGAGGTCGTCAATCTGTTCGCACAGTATGTGCCGGCATCCCTGCCGGACCTGACCCTGCGGGCCGAGGTGAACAACCTTTTCGACGAGACCTACACCGCGCGCGGAACCTATGGCAGCGAATACCCGGGCGTCATCACGCTCCGCGAGCCGGGACGCTCGTTCGTCTTCAGCGCCAAGATGCAGTTCTGACGGACCCGTCATGCATCGAAACCAGGGGATAATCGCGACGTCGAAAGGCAGCAGCTATCTTCAGCAGCTCTGCAAGCACTGGAGCCATCGGCTGGACGTGGAATTCACGCCCAGCCCTACGACAACGAGTTCGGCACCGTCACACCGCTCTTCGAGCCGAGCCGGTCGTTCGTCTTCGTTGCGAAGGCGACGTTCTGACCCTGCGCGTGCTACAGCCGGAGACCGCCTGTAGCACGCCCATGATACGGAGAGAGCGGTGATGGCGCCCGCGGCCATCACCCTTGATATTCTCATGCATTTGATCCGCCAGTTCGCTTCGTATTACGCTCCGTACCGGGGCCTGTTCATGCTCGATTTCGGCTGTGCGGTGCTGTCGGGGCTGCTCGAGCTCGGCTTCCCGATGGCGGTGAAGCTGTTCGTCGACGAACTGCTGCCGAACCGCGACTGGACGCTGATCCTCATCGCCGCGGTCGGCCTGCTGGTCATCTATGTGATCAATGCCGGGCTGATGGTGGTGGTGACCTATTGGGGCCACATGCTCGGCATCAACATCGAGACCGAGATGCGCAGGAAGAGCTTCGACCATCTGCAGAAGCTGTCGTTCTCGTTC
>QDFX01000011.1 GCA_003347645.1 Rhizobiaceae bacterium CPCC 101076
CCCCCCCCCCGGCTCATAAAAATCCGATGTCGCCGCTCTACTCATTCACGTACGTTAACGCGCACGCGCAGCTGTTCGTTCGCAAAGGGTTGTCGGCAAAAAGGGTCGCCTCACGCCACTTTGGGCTTCTGGCGCCTCGTTCCCAGCACACGTCCGGGTAGGCTCCGATCATGACCGATCCGGTCGGGTCGACGAAGTATCGCAACGCCTCCCGCAATACGGATCGGTTGCTGCTCGTCATTCCGTTCTCGTGATCCAAGAACCCGGCGGGCCGCCGCGCAACGGCAGGCAACTCGGTGAGCTATCCAAGCTCAGTTGAAAGTCACCGTTCCGGGGAAGGCAAAGAAATAGATCGTTTCCTTACCTGGTCCGCAAAGTTCAACCTTCACCGCCTCAGCCTTGTCAGACTGCGAAATCATGAGAGCCGCCTTGAGTGCAGCGTCTCTGGTCGCGAATATCTCGGGTCGTCTGCTCTCCTGCCGAAGTTGCCAATGTTCACCGGAGCGCGTGAGATAGATGGTGTTGGTTTTCGTCATCCTCGAAGCTTGATCGCCCGAAGCCCGAAGCGCGCTAACATACTTAAAACATCACATGCGCGTGCGGTATCGTACGAAACCGACGTGCGGCGTCGGCGCTTTCCATGCATGGGCACATACACCTTCAAAATCCCGTTGACCCGGAATCCGGTCAGGATTGATCTGCCAAACGACGACGAGGCGTGGGCTGAAGCCGTGACCCTATGCGGGGAAATGTTGCGAGATATGGACGGTAAACTACGTGCAGACACGAACTGGGAGGTCATTGTCGAGGATCAGCTCAACGCGCCGGTGGCGTCCATCAAGGTCGTGGCGAACCGACATCTGAGGAAGTGAACCCTACCCCGGCAATTTTGC
This sequence comes from Rhizobiaceae bacterium CPCC 101076, assembly GCA_003347645.1. Classification (GTDB taxonomy): domain Bacteria; phylum Pseudomonadota; class Alphaproteobacteria; order Rhizobiales; family Methylopilaceae; genus Flaviflagellibacter; species Flaviflagellibacter deserti. The sequence goes on from QDFX01000011.1 coordinate 894, forward strand.
GATTGGGCTAGAGCGTCTTGTCAGGACGAGGCTGTCTGCACGCGACGACGAAGTCGGCCGCCTCGTATATGTGCCCGCTCGCATCCTGCACATGGATATCGAAGAAGCCTCGGAGCGAGAGCTCAAGGATCTTCTCCAGCACGTCTTCAACGCGTGCGCAGTCGATGCTCTTGAGAGAACCGTTCGGAGCTGACCCCCTGACGCTGTATGCAATCTCGACCATATCTCGCACATAGTGCGGGCTGACGGGCCGGAAATTGATCTAGGTTAACAAGCGAGCCGCTCAAGCATAATCGCGCTTACGGGGGCACCTCAGGCCATATCGTACTTCGGCGGCTCTAGCGCGCCTTCAGTGCGCAAAAAGGCGGCGGCTCCCTGAGCAGGAGTGGTTCCGGTTGTCGTCGGGGTGGAGCAAAATCAATATCTTGAAGTAGTATTATAATGTCTTGCCTCCGCGATATAACTCGATCCCGACTTGTATATCGGGAGAGTTCAAGTGTTCGTCACTGGCCGAAGATGCTCGTGATCGAGACTCTCGGCTCCCTGCCGTTCAGCGAGCCATGTAGGCTGCTGGGCCATGGTATGCTTTTCGGGATCCTGCGAATGTCCGCTTTTGACCCATTGCGGACAGTCCTTGGCTATGGCGCAATGGGCGTCTCTTCGAGCACATCGGCGGCCCAGACTCGTTCGAACTTGGCGGCCGCCTCCCGTTGTACATTGCGTACGCTGGCAACATCTTGCGCTTCATATTCGCAAATCATGCGACGCCGGTCACCGGACCAGAAGCTGCGGAGCCAACGAACGTCGTAGAGTTCGAGGCAAGGGGCCATTCGTGCCTCGGTGGCCTTGAGTTCTTCCTCCGTGAGCGGCGGCTCGAAGTTTCTTTCGACGATGATGCGGGACATGGGCGGTCTCCTTTCAAGTCAGGTTCACTCCCGGACCGTGGAAGCCATCGTGGAAGGGAGGACACGGAGAAGGGCAGATTGAACCGCCGATAGAGCACGGGCGCTGATTTCGTTGGGATGATGTGGTTGCCGAGCAAGCCCCACCATTTGGCCAAGCGCGGTGTGATCGCCCATCGCGGCCAAGAGAGACCTGGCGATGGTGACTTCGTTCACCCGATGCAAGATCGATGCAATCGACAAGGCCGCTGACGCGTTCTGGAACGCTGGTCCCGTCCACCCTCGCTTCATCTGAAGGCGGGCGGCGCTATTCAGTGAATATGCCAGATAAGATTTGTCATCGACCGCTCGGAGCTGGGCGAGCGCCTGGTCCAACGCATCAAGGGACTCGGTTTCCGCGCTACTGGCAAGCAGGGCCAGCGCGTCCAGAGCGGAGACGAATGGTGTCTCATCGTCGCCAAGGCGCTTTGCGACGACCATGAGTTCGGTGCATCGTGCGCGCACGTCCGAGTAACGATCATCCTCCAGCGCCAGCATAGCCAGAAGCGTGAGGCACTTATATTCACGCCAACGGTCTTGTTCGTATTGAGCTAGGAGGAGTGCACGCTCGGTCGATCCGATGGCGTCTGCCTCGCCATCCCAGCGTTGCAGAAGCCCTCGAGCCCAGTGCAACTCACAAAGTTCGACGTCGAGGGAAGCCGCGAGATCACTTGCGTCTGCAATCAAAGTACGGGCTCGATGTACGTCCGTCTCAAGTTCCAGGAGGCATCGAGCGGTATTGGCGAGCTGATGCGCACTTATGGCAAGACCGGCTGATCGTCCGGCGGCGGCGGCGTCCAACGTGTTCTTCTGTGCTTGCTCCGGCTGACCGGCCTGTTGATTCAGGACGGACAGAAGATAGTGTCCGGTCGCCGCGACGTCCGAGAGCAATAGTCTCTGCGCCGCTTGGATCGTCTCTTCGATCGACGCGGCCAAGGGAGGGAGACGCTGCATCCTTGGACCTGTCGCGGCGAAGAGCCGAACCTTCAGCAACGCCATTCGCGCCTCGATCTTGGCGGGTCCGTCCGCGAGCGCTTGCACGTGATGGAGGCCGCGGTCGGCAAGCGATGCGGCGTCGGCATTGGCAAACAGGCGCAAGGCGCGCTGTCCTGCAATCTCGCAAGCACGGACCGCCTCCTCAAAATCCCCCGCGAGTTCGGCATGGTGGGCCAACTCCCCGGCCAGTGTGAAATCCCTTTCCAGATCCGACCTGAGACTCCTTGCTATATGCCGGTGCACCAACCTGCGGCGGGGATGCGAGAGCGTGCGGTAAGCCGCTTGCCGGACCAGGTCGTGGTTGAAGTCATACGATCCGTCGTCGAGCGGGTGGATGAGTTCACGTCGTTCGAGGTTTAGCAGCGCTCCGATTAGTTCAGCTGGGTCGACAAATCCGAGTCGCGCGAGATCTTCGCCGGTGAAGTTGCGGCCGAAGGCGGCTGCCCACGCAAGCAGGTCACGTGCGTGATCCGTGAGGCTTGCAAATTGGTCCGCAATGACGGTCTCGATCGTGCGACTTATCTCGCCGGGGCAGCGGGTGCGAGCAAGCTCCAAAGCGAACAGCGGGTTTCCCCCGCTCTGGGCCGCGATCGACGAGGGGTCGATCCCTTCCTGGGCGACGGTCTGCACTAATGCAGCCGTGTCCTGGGCAGAAAGCGCGGCGAGACGAATCTCGCGAAGGCGATCCTCGCGAGCGAGCGCCCGCAACAACTTCGACACCGGTGCGTTGTCGCCGATCTCGCCGGAGCGTGCGGCACAGCCGAGAAGAAAACCCATAGGCGTCCTGCATTGGCGGGCAACGTAATGGAGCAGAGCCGCTGATGCCTCATCCAACCACTGGACATCGTCGACTAGGATCGCTACGGGCCGGTCCCCTGCTGCTGTCCGCAAGGTATCGACGACGTACTCGAACAGACCGGATCGGTCGGCGAACGCATCCGGGGCAGACATTCCGTCGGTCAAGACGTTGCTGATGCTGCGCCAACGTTCGGCGGTGGCGTCCGCTCGAGCGATCGTACGCAACATGTCCGTCCAGATCCCGTAGGGCCGGATGGCTTCGGATTGGAAAGCGCGACTACGAAACGCCACCCCACCCGTGGCGGCAACGGTCTCCGCCACGTAATCGAGCATTCGGCTCTTTCCGATGCCGGGCTCGCCCTTGATGAGAACGACATCCGTATTGCCATTCAGCGCCGCGGACACCAGCCGATCGATTTCAGCGCGTTCGGCATGGCGGCCGATCAATGCGCGAGAAGGTCCTGATCGCGGGCTCTTTGCGAGATATGGACAGCGGGTGTGCTCGGCAACTCGTCGGCGTGCAGGCGCAAGGAGCCGGCGCGCCTCTTCGAGTTCTTCTCCGGGCTTTGTCGACAGCTCGATTTCCAAGATGCGTCGGGCGTGTTCGTAATAGCTGAGTGCCTCCGCGGATCGGTTCGAGTGCACAAGGAGCCGGACCACCGACGCGTGACCGGGTTCCGACAATGGATCGGCGGTCACCATTTGGCGGGCATAAGGAAGCGCGTCCGCGGGAGCATCGTGGAGACGTTCGATGAGAATGCCGAGAACGCTGATCCGAAGGCGGCTGACGGCCTCCCTCTCTGCCATGCACCATTCCTGAAAGCGATAACAGGAGGGGAGATCAAGCCCGTCGAGAAACTCGCCCTGGAAAAGTTCGACGGCTCTCTTCAGCGCTTCCGTCGACGTGCTGGATGGGTCGTCCGCCACCAACGAACGAATTTGAAAAAGATCCACCTGGGCAGCATCCGTTTGGATGCCCACATGCTCGCGGTCCGCGACCAAGCGATCCGCCTTCTGGTCATTCACGAGGGGGCGAATCTTGCTGAGACTCCAACGCAGCTCACCGCGTGGATCGTCCGGGCCGTCCCAGAAGATATCGCACAAGCGTTCCCGGCGATGAGAGCGAGCCGTCGCAACAAGATAGCCGAGGAGCGCGCGTGTTTTCTTCGAGGCTGGCAGACTGACAGGCAGCCCGTCCCTGAAGAGCTGTAACTCACCCGTCATTTGGATCTGGAGCGGCATGCACTCCTTCCTCAGCAGCAGCCGAAATCCACGCCAACTCCCACGGGGATATCCACGGCCTTGTTGAAGTCTAGCCGAACAGAGCCCCGCACGAAACACGTGCTCGATCGGCGTCCGCAACCAACGGAGTTCAAAATGAATGTCTTCGACCCCGTCAGATATAAGGAAACGACGTGTCAGCAGTGGCAGAGCGCTGCCAAGGCCTGGAATGACTGGAGTCCCTTACTGCGGCGGTGGTTGGGGCCAGCTACCGAAATCCTGATCGAGATGTCGCAGATCGGGCCGGGAAGCCGAGTTCTCATCGTGGCGGCCGGCGCGGGGGACGAGACGCTACAGATCGCGGAGCGCGTTGGGCCCACAGGTTATGTTCTCGCGACCGATATCTCCTCAAACATCCTCGACCATGCCGCCGAGAACGCCAGACGAGCGGGTTTCACTCATGTCGAGGCGCGCGTGATGGACGGCGAAAATCTTGAGGTACCAGAAGCTAGCTTCGATGCCGTGATCTCTCGGGTCGGATTGATCTACTTTCCCGATCAGCAAAAAGCTCTCGCTGGTATGAGACGGGCGCTCAGGGTCGGAGGAAGGATCGGCGCGATCGTCTACGGCACGGCGGAAAACAATAGGTTCTTTTCCGTTCCGGTCTCAATCATTCGCCGACGTGCGAACCTACCGCCGCCGCTGCCGGGTCAGCCGGGTCCGTTCAGTCTAGGCGGTCCCGGGATCCTGACTGACGAAATCCGGCGGGCAGGGTTCCACGACGTGGAAGCTCTTCTCGTCGCCGCTCCGGTCTGCACACCCAACGCGGCCGATTGCGTACGGTTCGAACGCGAGTCCTTCGGTGCCCTTCACCAGATGCTCAGCGGCCTGGACGATGCCGGCCGCGAGGAGGCGTGGCAGGAGATCGAACAAGCACTTCGCGCTTTCGACACGGCATCCGGGTTTGAGGGACCATGCGAGATGGTCGTGGCGTGCGGCACCAAATGAGGAAGGTGGCAGGCGTCTGCTCCGAAGGAGCAAGTTCCTGCGTGGAATTACGCATGCTGCTGCAAGAAGAACCAACTTCGTCGGTGCACCTTGCAGGGGTCATCTCATCAGGATTGAAATCGCGTTCGAAGCGCGCACGGTTAGTCAGAGCAACCGCTCTGATCGTCTGAACGGTCGAAGAGACACACCAGCTCCAGTGCGCCCGGCGCGAACGATCCCTTTCGTTCTCCCGTTTCGTCGTGCCAGCAGCACCACAGCCGTCGATGACCTTGCAAGTCCATTCCTATAGCGAACACGGTAAGAGCCGTCCTGCCGCCCGTCTTCAGACGTACAAGATCGCCAACCCTGAACTCTTCCGTTTCCGGCTCAACCATTGAAAATTTGAGGCATAGTCATGCGAAAAGTGAACGCCTGACCGGACCAGTCTCTTCCGGTGCCGATTGGTGAAATCGCGGCCCATTGGTTCCGAAGTAAATCTACCCGCTGCGTGGAGGGCGCCGAGAAAGAGGGAAGTATCTCCTCATCTTCTATCCGGCACTCGGCCGACTTCACCGGCATATGGCTCGCTTCCTCGTCGCCGCGATAGAGAACAATAAATGGAGAGCTCATAATCGACCGCGAGCAACCTTTGACAATGGTGACTTCCGGCTTGCGACGAATTTCGTGGTACGTTGGCGAGTTCGCTTTTTGAGGTCCCACCAAGAACGAGAATGAGCGCAGCAAAAGCTAAGTGATGAAATTTACAGGACGAGATCATTACTGCTCGCTGGCTAATCTTTCGACCAAGGTCAAGAGATCACCGGGGTGGCACCGGCGTTGGCAGGACCTTTTGCTAAAGGAGAGTGCCTTAAGCTTGAAGTCGTGCATCTCTGATGAGATCAATACTGACGAGCGAGGCCAATTCTGCGCCCACACTCGAAGGAAAAGGCCATGTGCGAACGCGTTGTCGCCGGTCACACAGATCATTCGCTTGTGGCATTCGAAGACCGTCAGCGCTTGAATTTTGTTTGGAGTTTCAGACGTTGCGTAACCATTCGCTCTGAGAACTTCGCCGATGTCCGACCAAAGAGTCGGAGACGCGTCAGAAATTAGTTCATGCGCCTCGAAGTGATGCGTTCGATCTGAGCGCGTCGGGCTCATACGAACTCACTCGCGTTTCAGAGAGGCAATGTTCAGGTTGCCTTGTACTACCGCGATCAGTGTTTCAGCGTCATTTCCGAATTGCTTAATCAGCTTGCGGGCTTTTGCGACGGGTATCCCTGTTTCTTCAGCGAGGTCCAGAACGTTGAACCGCTTGGAGACAACGACGTTCTGCGCCTTTCCCGGCGTCTGATTTACCCCCATGGCCCACTCCCATTGTGATTCTTGTCGCTGACGTAGCTTCTCTATGCCGGGCTCACCCGGACACGTTTCTTTCTTTGTTTGCGAATCCAGTCGAGCATCCGGCCGCCTGATTGAGAAGAACCTAGAGTACGCTGGCGAACCAAAAATCTGTGTTCTGGATTCCCGGGAAAGGTTGGTAACAGTGCCTCTCAGATGTTTCTTAATATGACAGCGCTTGATGTGACCTATGATCCAAGGAGTGATCATTCGATTCACATCAGCAATGCTTAATGTCGCAGCAAAATCATTTGTCTGATCGGAGTGCTCCGTTGGTCGCGAAGAAGACGATTGAAAGTAAGCTTCAACGATGGAACACCGATGGATCGAGCACGCTTGGCAACAGGCTGCTCAGTTTGATCCCTGCAACTGAGTGGGCGGCGATTGAAGGCAAGTTCGACAAGATGCATCTTCGACGCCGACAGGTGCTGATCGAGCCCAACCTTCCCGTGACTCACGCCTATTTCCCGATCACCGGAACCGCATCTTTTCTTTCGAGGGGAAGCGGAGAGAAGCCAATGGAAACCTCGATCGTGGGGAAGCACGGATTTATTGGGATCCCGATCATCCTCGGAACCAATCGTTCACCGCTCCGCTGTTCTGTCCAGATGAGTGGCACAGCTTTTCGAATCGCCGCAGCAGATCTGACGATAGCTTTTGCCGAACAGCCCCAGTTTCGGCGGAACCTCTTGTTTCACATCCAGGCTCGGATGACACAGCAATCCGTTCTCATCGCCTGTAATGCTCGTCATACGCTCGAGCAGCGTGTGTGCCGCTGGCTTCTGATGGCCTTGGCGAGGCTGGAGAGCAGGACCATCCCAGCGACTCATGATCTTGTCGCAAGAATGCTCGGTGTACGGCGAGCGGGGGTGACTCAGATGTTAGCCAGATTGGAGCAACAGGGCGTGCTTCTGAGGAGTCGCGGGAGGATCGACATCACCTCGCCCGAGGAACTAGAACGCACATCTTGTGACTGCTTCCGCATCATTCAAAATGAATATGATCGCCTGCTAACTGACCGCGATGTGGCTCGGTAGGCTGAACAACGTCCTTTAAGTGCCGGAAACGCTCGTTCGCCAACGTCGGATCGCCTTTCCCGCTGAGCACTACTTGCATCACGATAGCGATGTGCCATTCGGCCTGGAATTAACGAGGATCAAGCACGGGGGAGTCGCAATCCGCCACCTTCTGCTCAACGTGATTTCTCTTCGCGCCGCTGGCCTCCGCATCCAAAAAGAACCGCACCTCCGCAGATCGCCGAGGCCACCGATCCTAGCAAAACGCCGAGCTTCACTTCGTCTTGCAAATGAGGAGAAGCTTCGAACGCGAGAAGTCCGATGAACAGGCTCATTGTGAAACCTATGCCGCACAACAACGACACGCCGTAGATCTGCAGCCACGTGGCATCTTCTGGGCAATCAGCGAGCCTGAGCCGAACGGCGATGAGCGTCGTCAGAAAGACGCCGACCTGCTTGCCGAGAAAGAGCCCACCGGCAACGCCGAGGGTCAACGGTGCAAGAAGATTGGACCAGCCCAGGCCCGACAGCGACACTCCCGCGTTCGCAAGACCGAAAATCGGAACAATCGCGAATGCGACCCAGTAATGCAGAGCGTGCTCGAGGATGTGGAGCGGTGATGCAACATCGTCTGGCCGACCCGGCGACTTTCCGAGGGGGATCGTCATCGCGAGCGAAACACCCGCCAAGGTGGCATGAACTCCAGAGCGCAGGACGCAGAACCAGAGAACCGCTCCCAAGAGAAGGTAGGGCGTCAGAGCCATGATACCAGCACGGTTGAGCGCCATCAGCAGGAAAAGAATCAAGGCCACGGTGCCAAGCCAGCCGAACGACAGGTCAGCGGTGTAGAAGACCGCAATGATGAGGACGGCCAGTAAGTCATCGATGATGGCTAAAGCCGTTAGGAAAATCTTGAGTGACACCGGAACACGCGAGCCGAGCAGCGCGAGAACACCCAGGGCGAACGCGATGTCGGTCGCGGTGGGAATGGCCCAGCCGGGCATTGTCTCAGCTGTGCCTAAGTTGAGCGCAACGTAGATCGCAGCGGGGACCACCATGCCGCCTGCTGCCGCCGCTCCCGGGAGAATGCGACGCGGCCAGCTTGAAAGCTGACCATCGACGAACTCACGTTTGATCTCCAGTCCCACAACAAGGAAGAACAGCGCCATCAGCGCATCGTTGATCCAGTGAAGAACGCTGAGGCCGCCGACATGGATCTTCAGAATGCCGAAATAGAAGGGAGACCACGGAGAGTTCGCTATCAGCAGGGCAATCGCTGCGGCAGCCATCAGGACGATACCGGCCGACGCCTCGTTCTTCAGGAACGAACGCAGCATCGAAAGCGGCCGGATCTTCACCGTAGCACTAGCACTACTCTGCATCGAACCTCATGAGCATGAATAAAGGATCCGGCGTGCAGTTCGCGCCGGGAAGGCAGCCAACTTTCGGGGGACGATCCCGGCGTCAATGACAAAGCACGGATTTAGCTGGACTCCCAAGTCATTGGGTTCGCGGGCTTATGCATCGAGCGGGACTTGGCATCACCCGGCGGTGCCCGCCGGGTGATGTTCCTGATCATCGCATGTAGGGGGACGCGCACTCTCGTCGAGCGCCGCCACCGATCGCATAGGTGTTGTCAGAAGCTCGATAGGAGCGATAGCGGTCGCGGCACCAGTCCTCGTGATCGTCATCGGTCGCCGCTGCCCGGCCGGCGGCGATCGCGCCCCCAATCAGCGCACCTGCGGCGAACGCTGCCGGAGGGAACCAGAAGCCGTTGCGATAGCGATAGCCGGGGCGTCGTTCGCGATAGCCGCGATGTCCTCGCCAATAGTGACGATCTCCCCGTCGCTCAACGCGGTGTTGCACATCCGTAAGGCCAGATCCCTTGTCAGCCTTCACAGGCACGCTCGGGAAGGCCATGGCCGGAACAGTGGGAATCGCAAGGCCGATCGAGATCGCCGCAGCGATTGCTGACTTGTTCATCTTGTTCAAGAGCTCGGCTCCCCTCACTGGCGCTGGCCGGATTGACCGCCGGTGTCATCCGAGAACTTGGGGGCTCCCTGAAGATCCTGGCGAGTGGTCGAAAGAACGATCCTGGCCCTCAGAGTGTCGTTGCCGCCCATCATGCTGTTGGCGTTGTTCGCTGACGTATTCGCAGCCTCACTGGACCTCATCGTGCCGCTCTGGTTAACGGCCGGATTGCGGGCCGAGGTCTGCGTGTTGGCGCCGGCTGCACCAGCGCCGCTCGCCGGAGCCTCCGGTCCACTCGCAGCGCTTCGACCAGTAGCGGAGTTCGGATCGGAGGACGCAGTACCCTCGGCTTGAGGCTCGAACTTTAGCGCGTTCATCGGAACGGCCACCTCATTGGCGCCTATGCCGAGAAAGCCGCCGACGTCGATCACAACAGCAGCTACCTGACCATCGCGATCGAGAACAAGGTCGCCGATGTCGCCGATGTCTTCGTTCTGCAGATTATAGACGGTCTGGCCGAGGAGGTCAGAGCTTCGGAACTGCTGACCCTGCAGCTTCTCTACGAACCGCACCTTGTCTTGTTGCGCACCAGTTTGCGCAGCTTGATTGGCCGGAGCGCTGGTTTGAGCCGCGGCCGGCGATAGTGCCGCGCCGGCGAGCAGGCAAGCGGCGAGGGATTGCTTCAGCATCGATGGTCTCCGTTAGGCAGGGCGCGTCTAGTTACGCAAGGACCCAACGAAACGAAGCGCAGCCGGTTTCTTCTCAACGTTCAAAAAAGCTGGAGCAGAGTTGAAGGTTAACGAGACCGGCTGAAGGCTCGGCGATGGGAGGTCAGCAAGCCCTTCCGTTCGCATTTGCTTGAAGCATTACTGGAATAAGGGAATTCCTGATTCCCCCTCAGAGGCCTGAGAGATTCCAAAGTGCCGGTTGGCGCATTGCCATGCTCGACCGACTTCAGACCCTCTTTTCCGAGCGCGGCAACGATCCCCCTCACCTTCAACTCGCGTTTGCTTACTGCCTCGGCGAGGGCTGGATCAAATTCGAGGAGAGTTATGTGCGGCTGACCAGGAATGGCGGCTTGGCAATCAAGGCTATGCCAGAGAGTAAGCCGTACGTCTCGGAAATCGAAGGAGCGGGCCCGAATTGGGCCCGCACTTTAAGCGCAATCTCTCACTCAGTGTCCTGCTAGACGAGGCCCGCGAGAATCGACGTGCCATCCATCTGCTTATCCTGAGCTCCGCTGGCGGGAGGCGGTGGCGCGAGTTTGGGTTCGTCGCCGAGGGGCTCCATCGGCCGGCTCGTAAACGTGCCTTTGCCATCCATCGACGTGCCGTTGGACCATCGTCCCTGAACGGGTTCGGCGCCATCGCGATCGAAGCCGAGAAAGGCGTAGCTGAACTCCTGCAACTCCTCGCCTTGGGGATGGCTGTTGGGAATCGGGAAGTTCTTCTCGAAGCCGCCCATATCCTCGAGCGCTGCCAACCACTGGTTTTGATGCATGGTGTCTCGAGCGATCAGGAACTGAAGCATCTCCTTCATCCCCGGATCGTCGGTCATGTTGTAAAGTCGCACGGCCAGGACCCGCCCTGTCGACTCCGCCATGACATTCGCCGTCATATCCGCCGCGGCGTTACCGCTGGCGTAGATGTGGGACATGTCGAAAGGAATGCCGTCGCTATTAACGGGCATCGCATTGAGACCCGACGATAGGATCTGCTGGAAATTCACTCCGTTGAGGATGGCTCCGCCGATTGCGTCCTGCGATACCTCTTCCTGCAGCGAGAGCGGCGCGCCCTCAAGATTCAACGCCACTGCAGTCGCCAACATCTCGATGTGGCCGAGCTCCTCGGTCGCCGTGGTCAGCAGCATGTCGCGATATTTCTTCGGGCCGCGCGCACCCCAGCCCTGGAAGAAGTACTGCATGCAGACGCGTATTTCTCCTTCGACGCCGCCGATAGCCTGCTGGAGCGCACGGGCGAAGCGGGGATCCGGGTTTTCTACACGGACGGGAAATTGCAGGCGTGGATCGTTGTAATACATGTGCGGCTCCGGACGTTGGGGAGTACCCGCTCAGCGGGCTGACCATGCCCAACGCACCAATGTGCCGATGACGGATCGCGAGTACGCAACCGAACCATGGTGATCGTCGCGCGCCGCCTGGCGGACCAATACAGCCGCTGTCGTTGAGAGGTGGCGGTAACCTGATACTCAGCGAACGTTCCGCAACGTCGCAGCTTCTTCGAAGTCCGAAATCGCACCCGCGTGGGAAACACGAGAGTGGACGGTGGCATCTAACGAAATGAATGCCCCGTCGAGCGCAGCACACTCGACGGGGCGGGGTGGTCATCAGTTGGGACGGAGTCCGATGACCGCCTCAATAGCGGCCGTGAGCGCGTTGGGCCGCTGTCTCGCCGACGCTCATCGAGCGGACAAATGGAATTAGTTGCCAGATTGCCGACACGCCGACCAGCACATAGACCGCCTTGCTGAAAACGCTTCCGGCGCCGAACAGCGCATCTACCAGGTTAAACTCGAATGCGCCGACCAAACCCCAATTCAGGCCACCGACGATAATCAGCAAAAGGGTTATGATGTTGAGTGCTCTCATTGTTTCCTCCAGGCCAATTGTCAGGCCGGACAACAGCTCGGCAGCGATCGAGTTCCTGACGGCGTAATCACAAAGATTTTCGGGGGCGGCACGCATCCGGACGCAGCTGGAATACGTGCTGTCGATGAGCAGGGGCGTCGCGAGCCCGCAAGCCAACATCAGCAACCCAGCGATTACAATTCCATGTGGTTGGCCAACGCTTCCCTCACGCGGTGAAAGCTCTGCCAAGTCGGTGGCAGGACTTTCCGGAGCCACGCCGCCAAGGAGGAACAGACGGCTCCGATCGCGCTTAATCCGCTGCAAATACTGCCGGGAAGTTCTAGCGGTCGTGTGATGCCGCGAGGCATGTGCGCCGACTTGGCGCATCCCCGCAACAACCGATGTTGATTCCTGCTTCTCGTGCGCGATCGTGACTCGGCTGATGATCTCTGCAAGCGACCCGTCGCGGATCTCGGCTGGACGCAGATAGCTGAAACCAAACGCGCGAGCGATCCGAGTCGCCGCGTCGTAGCGCTGCCACGCGGTTTCAGGATTTTCGCCGGAAAGCAGAGCTGCCCAGAGCGCTTCGGTGGACGTGTGAAAGTCGCGCGCTGCGGCGAGGGCCGCCGCGTGGTTCTTCGTGCCGAGGCTTTTCTTCACAAAGACGCGCTTGTCGAGCTGGCAATCCCGCGGCACGCGCCTGTAATAGCGGTATTTGCCGCTGTCCGGATGCGGTTTGACCTACCGCGAAACCTCGTCACCGCCCGCCCTTGTATCCCGGTTTGTAACCCGTTCTACTTTGGTGGGTGAACGAGCGCAATTGCCGAGCGTCTGAGACGTTCGTGCAAACTCCTTGGATTTACGCGGATTTCAGACATGAAACAGGGGAGACGGATCACCGCGCTCCCCTGAAATATGGCTCCCTGAGCAGGACTCGAACCTGCGACCATTCGATTAACAGTCGAACGCTCTACCAGCTGAGCTATCAGGGAATGGGGCGCCTCGACGACCGCGGGCCTGCATATAGCAGAGTTCGCGCGCATGCCAAGCTTTGTTTCGCGCTCGCCTCATCCGTCATCCCCACCTATCTATGGGGAGAGGGCGCTGTTTCAACGGGATGTCATGTCGACGCACTTGAAGTTCGGCTCGCGACGCTTTGCCCTTCCGGGCTCGCGCCTCGCAAGAATTATCCTTGGTGCCCTGCTGATCTGCGGAGGCATTCTCGGCTTCCTGCCGGTCCTCGGATTCTGGATGGTGCCGCTCGGCCTCATCATCCTGTCGGTCGATATTCCGGCCGTTCGCCGGTTCCGCCGTAGGATGGAGATCAGATGGGGCCGCTGGCGACAGCGTCGTCGCCGGGAGGAGAAGACGCGCTAGCGCCCCTGAAACGCTCAGGCTTGGGCCACGACCGCGAAGGCGTACCAGATCAGGCCGAAGGTGGCGCTCAACGCGAACAGGCCCATCGCGAAATCTTCACTCGTGTCCTTGTTCATGACCGTCATCCTCGATTGCGTCGTTGACCATTGGTCGGCGTGCAGAGGCGGCGGGTTCAGTGGAAATCGCGTGATTTCGGGATGATCCGCTCATTGCGCGGATGGTTCGAGGTCCGGGGATGTTGCGGGTGCAGGATCTCGTCGGCTCGCGTCAACTGGAAATGCGGCTTCGATTCTTCCGAGAGCAATTGCAGATCGGCGCTGCGGTCGATCAGTCGCTGCGAGACGAGATGGACCACGCCTTCCTCGCTCCGCTGGATGCGGCCGCGCACCTCGATCAGCCGCGAGCCCATCACCTCGCGGCGGAACTGCTGGAACAGGCTCGCCCAGACCACGACATTGGTGATGCCGCTCTCGTCCTCGATGGTCATGAAGACGACATTGCCATTGCCCGGCCGCTGCCGGACTAGAACCACGCCGGCGGTCTTCGTCCAGGCGCCGTCCTTCAGCCCCACCGTCTCGGCGCAGCTTCTGATGCCCTCAGTCCGCAGCCGTTCGCGCAGGAACATCATCGGATGAGCCTTCAGCGACAAGCGCGTCACCTGGTAGTCGGTGACGACATGCTCGGCGAGCGGCATGGCGGGCAGATTTGCGGCCGGTTCCGTGGCGAGTTCGACCGCGTCCGCAGCCGAGAACAGGGGCAGCGGCTCAGTGCCCGGCAGGCGACGCACGGCCCATAACGCCTCGCGGCGGTCGAGGCCGATCGAACGGCAGGCGTCCGCATCGGCCAGGAGTTCGAGCGCCCGGCGCGGCAGACCGGTGCGGCGGGCGAGTATTTCGAGATTCGGATAGCTGAGGCCGCGCCGGGCGACGAGGAGGTCCGCCCATTCCTCCCTGAAGCCGTCGATCTGGCGAAAGCCGAGACGCAGCGCCTGAGCCCTGTCTTCGCGTCCGAGGTCCTCCAGCGTGTTGTCCCAGCGGCTGGAATTGATGTCGATCTCCCGCACCTCGACCCCATGCTCGCGCGCATCGCGCACCAGCTGCGCCGGGGCATAGAAGCCCATCGGCTGCGAATTCAGGATCGCCGCCGCGAAGACGTCCGGGTGGTGGCATTTGATCCAGGACGAGACATAGACGAGATGGGCGAAGGCGGCGGCATGGCTCTCCGGGAAGCCGTAACTGCCGAAGCCCTCGATCTGTGCGAAGCAGCGCTCGGCGAAGGCGCGCTCATAGCCGCGCCGGACCATGCCCTCAATCATCTTGGTCTTGAACGTGCCGATCGTGCCGACATGCCGGAACGTCGCCATGGCACGGCGCAGGCCGTTCGCCTCCTCGGGGGTGAACTCGGCTGCGACGATGGCGAGCCGCATCGCCTGCTCCTGGAACAGCGGGACGCCCTTGGTCTTGCCGAGAACCTGAAAGAGCTCGTCCTGCGGATAGCCCGGACCGGGCGAGGGGAACTCTATCGGCTCCTTGCCCGCCCGCCTCCTGAGATAGGGGTGGACCATATCGCCCTGGATCGGGCCGGGCCGGACGATCGCGACCTCGATGACGAGGTCGTAGAATTCACGCGGCTGCATGCGCGGCAGCATGTTGATCTGCGCCCGGCTCTCGACCTGGAACACGCCGATCGAGTCACCCTCACACAGCATGTCATAAGTGGCCTCGTCGCCTGCTTCGATCGAGGAAAGGCTGTGCTCGATGCCCTTGTGATCGTGCAGGAGGGTCAGTGCCTTCTTCAGGCAGGTCAGCATTCCAAGCGCCAGGACATCGACCTTCATCAGGCCGAGCACGGCGATGTCGTCGCGGTCCCATTCGATAAAGGTGCGGTCGTCCATCGCGGCATTGCCGATCGGCACCGTCTCGTCGAGCCGGCCGCGTGTCAGGATGAAGCCGCCGACATGCTGCGAGAGATGGCGCGGGAAGCCCATCAGCCGGTTGGCGAAGTCGGCGGCGCGGGCGATTTCGGGATTGGCCGGTGAGAGCCCGGCTTGGCGCACATGGCCCTCCGGCAGGTTGTCGCCCCAACTTCCCCAGACGGTCGAGGCGAGAGCGGAGGTCACGTCCTCGCTGAGGCCGAGCACCTTGCCGACCTCGCGGATGGCGCTGCGCGGCCGATATGAGATGACGGTCGCGGCGATGCCGGCGCGCTCGCGGCCGTAACGCTGGTAGATGTACTGGATGACCTCCTCGCGCCGCTCGTGCTCGAAATCGACGTCGATGTCCGGCGGCTCCTCGCGTTCGGCGGAGAGGAAGCGCGCGAACAGGACATCGATTTCCTCCGGATCGACATTGGTGATGCCGAGGATGAAACAGACGACGGAATTCGCCGCAGAGCCGCGTCCCTGGCAGAGGATGCCCTTGTCGTCGGCGAAGCGGACGATGTCGTGGATGGTCAGGAAATAGCGGGCGTAGTCGTACTTGGCGATGAATGCGAGCTCGTCGGTCAGCAGCCCCGCGACCTTTTCCGGGATGCCATCCGAATAACGCAGCGTGGCGCGCCGCCAGCAGAGGTCTTCGAGATGGGTCTGCGGCGTCTTGCCGGGAGGCACCGGTTCTTCAGGATAATCGTAGCAGAGTTCCGAAAGCGAGAATTCCATCCGCGAGAGAAGATACTGTGTCTCCTCAATCGCTTCCGGTGCGTCCCTGAACAAACGCATCATCTCGTCGGGGCTTTTCAGATGCCGTTCGGCATTGGCCTCCAGGATTCGTCCGGCGCTCTCGATCTTCAGACCTTCGCGGATGCAGGTGACGATGTCCTGCAGGGGCCGTTCCTCGAGTGTCTCGTAGAGCGCGTCGTTGGTGGCGATGAGCGGCACGCGGTAGGCCCGCCCCATGTCCTTCAGCACCGCGAGGCGGCGGCGGTCGCGGCCGCTGCGGTGCATCGTGGTGCCGAGCCAGAGCGAGCCGGGAACGGCTTCGGCCAATTGGGCGAGAGCCTTCTCCCCGTCGCGCGGATTGGATGGCGGGATCAGGATCATCAGCAGGTCGCGGGTGTCGGCCAGAAGATCGTCGAGCCGGAGCAGGCATTCGCCTTTCTTCCCGCGCAGGTTTCCGATCGTGAGAAGCCTACAAAGCCGCCCCCAGCCATCGCGGTTTTCCGGATAGACGACGACGTCTGAAGAGCCGTCCTCGAAAGCCAGACGCGCGCCGACGAGAAGCTTAAAGGGGAAGATCTTACCCTTGTTCGCCTCGTCCTTCTCGAATTCGGCTATCGCATCGCGCACCGGCACATAGGCCCGTACCACGCCGGCAACCGTATTGCGGTCGGCAATGCCGATGCCGTTCATGCCGAGCAGCGCCGCCTGCTTCACGAGATCGCCCGGATGCGACGCGCCGCGCAGGAACGAGAAATTCGAGGCGGCGACGAGTTCGGCGAAGGCTGTCATGCGAACAGCCCGTGCAGGAACCAGGGCGGTTGGTCTCCGGGGGAGGTGACCACACCCTCGCGGTAGAGCCAGAATCGACGACCCTCGCGATCCTCGACGCGGAAATAGTCGCGCGTCGGCATTTCCCTTTCGCGCCGCCACCATTCCGCTGCGATGCGCTCTGGACCCTCCGCGCGCGCGACCTCATGCACGATGCGCCGCCAGCGGAAGCGGATCGGTGGGCCGTCTGGCACTTCGAAGAGCGTGTTGTCGATCGGCTCCGGCGGGTCAAACAGACGGAGCGGTCGGGCAGGGGGCTCGCCCGGTTCGCTTTCTACCCAGTCATTGCTGCCGGCCTCGGGCGATATCGCCGGGACGGCCTCGGCCGCGCGCTCGGGGATGTGGCTGTCCCGGGGCACGAACCGCGTCACCCGCGACGGGCCGAAACGGGCGCCGAGGCGGTCGATCAGTTCCGCCACTGCCTCGTCGCCGCTTTCCCTGCCGTCGAGCTCGGCCTGGACGTTTAGCGCCGCCTCCGACGAGAGGGCCGCGAGGCGGATCATGTCGAAGCCGAAGCCGGGATCGACCGGATCGGCCAGTGCGTCGAGCCGTTCCGAGAACAGCCGTGCCAGCACTTTCGCGTCCCGCAACGGGCGACCGGTAAGGACGGGGATTCGTCGTACCGCGCCGTCGGCCCGGAAGAAGCTCGCCTCGAACCGTCGTCCGCCATGGCCGCGCGCCTCAAGCAGAAGGGCGAGATCGCGGCCAAGCTCTCCGATCGTCGCCTCGACATCCTCCGCCCGGCCGATCGGCTCCGCGAAGCGGCGCTCGGTAACCAGTTCCGGCAGGGGACGGCGCGGCGAGATCGGATGCTCGGCCTCGCCGAGCGTGCGCAAAAGAAGATCGAGAAGATCATCGCCGAACCGCGCGGCGAGCGGCGCGCGCGGTCGGTCGGCCAGATCGCCGACCCGCTTCAGGCCTGCGCGGGCCAAGGCAATGACACGTGCATCGTCGAGGCCGAGCGCCGCGATAGGAAGGGGGCGTACTACCTCCGAAGTCCTACCAGCCGGGATCACGCCGCCCTTCGAATAGCGGGCAAGTGCCCGCGCCGCGTCGGGCGTAGAAGCCAGAGCGCCACGGGACGTGAAGCCGAATGCCGTCAGCCGCCCGAGCACTTCGCGCAGCATCCCGGCCTCGCCGCCGAAGAGATGCGTGCAGCCGGTGATGTCGAGGATCAGGCCGTCCGCACCATCCATGCCGACGAGCGGGGTCCAGCGGTCGCACCAGTCGGCGATGTGTTCCAGCGCGGCAAGGTCAGCAGCCTGATCCTCATCCTCGGTATCGAAGTCCGGCACCCGCGCCCGCGCATCCGCGAGGGTCAGGCCGGGCAGAAGCCGCGCCGTGTGCGCCCGCCGGTCAGCATGGGTAATCCTGAGCGCGCTCCGGACCTTGGCGAGGATGACAAGCGGCTTCTCAGCCGGCGCGGCGCCATTCGCCTTCCTGAGCCGGTGCAAACGGTCGGTCGGCAGCAGGGGAAACCAGAGCGCGAGATAGCGACGGCCTCCTGAAAACAGACTGCTCACGGTCCCACTCCACACTGAAGCGGCGGAGCGGAAAGCCCGCCCGGTGCCGCAAGAGTTCGATCTCGAACACAGGCGTACCCGGCGCCCCGGTCGCGAGCGCGGTGCTCGACCCGCTCGTCACCCGCCAGCGGCTCAAGGCGGCGCTCGGCATTGGCTTCGCATCGAGCCGGATGACGAAGGCCCCGACGCCCGAGCGTGCCGCCCGCCGTGCCAACCGCCGCGTCGCGGTAAGGTCGAAGGCCGGATGTTCGCCCCAGGCCTCGATGACGACCGCTCCCAGGGCCTGGCAGCGCAGCGCCTCGTTTCCCGCCCGCAGCACGGAGATCGCATCGCGAACCCGCACCACGAGGAAGGAGGCGGGATCGGCCCCGAATTCGGCGAGCCCCGGCGCGTAGAGCTCACCGAACTCCTTGCCAGCCATTTCCTGCCGCACCCAGACGATCGTCTGTCCGGGCTGGCAGGCCCGGAGAACCATTGCGAGCCCGAAGCCGCTCGCCGCCGGCCCGTCCGCGCTGCCAGCGGCGAATACCTCGTGAAGCGCCGCTTTGGGCAGCCCACCGCCGACCGCCCCATCTACTTCCGACAGGCCGAACTGAAACCGCGGCGACCCTTCGGCTCCTCTGTCCGCTTGGATGGCGGCAAGGCTCCGCCGGAGCCCGGCAAGCGTCTCACGCGCGGCTTGCATTCCTCATGTTCCCTATTTGTTCTTATTAGGACTCCGGTCCAATGGGGAGTCAACAGGCTTTTACGAACCCTCGTGCCCGGCTCGACCCGGGCATCCAGACTGGTTCTCCCAGACCACTGGATTGCCGGGTCAAGCCCGGCAATGAGGAAGCATGTGAGGCGGAACCCTGATCGTCTCCACGGCACTTAATCAAGATGGTGCAGCTTCAATCCAACAATCCCGAGACATCTGGGCGGGCAGTCCTCGACCAGCTCTCCATCGATACCCCGCCGATGGAAGCCCGTGCCGCCGATGTCCTGCCGGGCGGACCTGGCTGGCAATTCGAGCCAAAATGGGACGGCTTCCGCTGCCTCGCCCATCGCTCCGGCGGTGAGATCGACCTGCGCGCCAAATCAGGGAAGCCGCTCGCGCGCTATTTCCCTGAAGTCGCGGCCTTGCTGCGCTCCCTCTCGTCGGACCGTTTCGTGCTCGATGGCGAACTCGTTGTGCCAGTCGGTGAGGAACTATCCTTCGATGCCCTGCAGATGCGCCTGCATCCCGCCGAAAGCCGGGTGCGCAAGCTCTCGGTCGAGACACCGGCCGAGTTCATCCTGTTCGACATGCTGGTCGACATGAAGGGTGTCGCACTGACCAGCGAGCCGTTGCTGACGCGTCGTGCCGCCCTCGAAATCTTCTGGAACCATCTTCAGGACAAGACGGGCCTTCGACTGTCGCCGTTCACGCGCAGCCGCGATGAGGCCCGGAACTGGCTCGATCACGCCGGCGGAGCGCTCGACGGAGTCGTCGCTAAGCGGCTGGACGGCGCATATTTGGCCGGCGAGCGGGCGATGCTCAAGGTCAAGCACCTGCAGACGGCCGACTGCGTCGTCGGCGGCTTCCGTTACGCCCAGGGAAAGCGCGAGGTCGGCTCGCTGCTCCTCGGTCTCTATGATGACGCGGGGCTGCTCCACCATGTCGGCTTTACCTCTGGTTTCGCCGATTTCGACCGCGCCGTTCTGACGCGGCAGTTGGAAAGCATGATCCAGCCGCCGGGCTTCACTGGTCGCGCACCCGGCGGACCGAGCCGATGGAGTACCGAGCGCAGCGGCGAGTTCCAGCCGCTCCGCCCTTCGCTTGTCGCCGAGGTGCGCTACGACCACGTCACCGGTAACCGTTTCCGCCACGGCACCAAATTCATGCGATGGCGTCCCGACAAGGCGCCTGTGCAATGCCGCTTCGATCAGCTCGGCAAGCCCCTGTCGCCGGGAGAATTGGCTGTGCTTTTGACGAAGGTGTGAGAAGAACCGGATGGCCAGCCAACTCCACACCTTCCTTGCCGGAACCGGTACAGACCATCGCGCCCGGACCGTTGTCGATATCCTCGCTCTGTCTGACGCCCGCCTCGAAACCGTTCACGATTACATTCAATGGCTCTTTCCGCTGCCCGAGCGGAGCGGCGCCCAGCCGGACGCGCCGGTGCTCACCCCCGAGGATATCGCTGCGATACGCTACGACTCCGCGGCCCAGGCCAATCTCCGGGCGGCAACGGAGCGCATGCTCGTCTTCCTCCGCGCTAATCCGCATTGGCTCCGCGCGCACGATCATAATCATCTCAGGATCAGCCGCATCATAAGGAGCCTTGCACTTCTGGTCGGTTCGGACGAGGCGAGGGCATTCCGCTCGGCCATCATGGCGATGAATAAAGAGGCAGGTTCCCCGGTAGACCCCGGTAATGTCAGATATTGGCAACAGGCTTGCCCGGATTAGCTGCGATACAACCTCAGACAACTTGACCTAAGTCGGGACACTCACAGACATTCCCGCGCAGTAGACTCGGGCGATAACGCCTGGATTGTTGATACGAACCGACCGGAACGTCCCGAGGCCCCATGTCAGCAGCAACTCTTGCAAGTCCACGCCTCGAGCCGGCGGCCGGAGGACTGGCCGCGAGCGGCGCCTGGACCTCGTCCCATGCGACGGAAATCTACCGGCTCACCGACGAAGCCGCGCGCCAGCCGGCGAAGTCGCTGACGATCGATATCGCCGGCGTCGGCGAACTCGACACCTTCGGTGCCTGGCTGCTCGAACGTCTGCTGAGGAAGACGACGGCCGAGGGGGGCGAGGCCAGGCTCGCCGGTGTCCCGGGCCGCTTCAACGATCTGATCGAGGAAGTCCGCCAGTCGAACCGCGCCGCGCCCGCGCCGGAGAGGAAGGAGACCTGGGTCGCTTCGCAGCTCATCGCGCTCGGCCAGGCCACGGCCCTGACCATCTCGGACGGCGCAAAGCTGCTCGCTCTGTTCGGTGCCATCGCCGCTTCAGTCGGCCGGGCGATCGTTCGCCCGAGCACATTCCGCTTCACCTCGCTGGTACATCATCTCGATCGCGTCGCTTGGCAGTCGGTGCCGATCATCGTGCTGATCACCTTCCTGATCGGCTGCATCATCGCCCAGCAAGGCTTCTTCCATTTCCGCCAGTTCGGCGCCGAGGACTACGTCGTCGACCTTGTCGGCGTGCTCGTCCTTCGCGAGATCGGGGTGCTGCTCGTGGCGATCATGATCGCCGGGCGTTCCGGCAGTTCCTATACGGCCGAGCTCGGCTCGATGAAGATGCGCGAGGAGATCGACGCGCTCCGAACCATGGGCCGCGACCCGGTCGAGGTGCTGATCCTGCCGAGGATCGTCGCCATCGTTCTGGCGATGCCGATTCTCACCTTTCTCGGCGGCATGTCGGCTCTCGTCGGCGGCGGCGTCGTCGCCTGGCTCTATGCCGGCATGAGCCCGGAAATCTATATCGGCCGGCTGCATGAGGCGATCACGCTGACCACGTTCCAGGTCGGTATGATCAAGGCGCCGTTCATGGCCCTGCTCATCGGCACGGTTGCCTGCAATGAGGGCCTCAAGGTCAAGGGCAGCGCAGAATCACTCGGCCTCGGCACCACGGCCTCGGTGGTCAAATCGATCTTCCTCGTGATCGTGCTCGACGGCTTCTTCGCGATCTTCTTCTCATCGATCGGGATGTGAGCCGATGACACCTGACGAACAGCTGGCCATCCGGGTTAGCGACCTCGTGGTCGGTTTCGGCTCCCGCACCGTCCTCGACCATCTATCGCTCGAAGTGTGCCGCGGTGAAATCCTCGGCGTGGTCGGCGCGTCGGGTGGCGGCAAGTCTGTTCTGCTCCGGACGATCCTCGGCCTCGTCCCGAAGCGGGGAGGGGCGATCGAGCTGTTCGGCGTTGACCTCGAACGCGCGACCCCCGCGCAGGCCGAGGCGACCGGTCGGCGCTGCGGCGTGCTGTTCCAGCAGGGCGCCTTGTTTTCCTCGCTGACCGCGATCCAGAACGTCCAGTTCCCGATGCGCGAATATCTCGATCTGCCGGACGAGATCCTCGACGAGATCGCCATCGCCAAGCTCGAAATGGTCGGCCTCAAGGCAGATGACGCCACGAAATTCCCATCCGAACTCTCGGGCGGCATGGTGAAGCGCGTCGCGCTGGCCCGTGCACTCGCGCTCGATCCGGAAATCGTATTCCTCGATGAGCCGACGTCCGGTCTCGACCCGCTCTCGGCGGAAGATTTCGATATGCTGATCCGGACGCTGCAGCAGACCTTGGGTCTGACCGTCTACATGAACACCCACGACCTCGACAGCCTGGTCACGGTCTGCGATCGCATCGCCGCGATTGCCGACGGCAAGGTCGTCGCGGTCGGACCCATGGCCACGATGCATCAAAGCGATCATCCATGGGTAAAGGCATATTTCGGAGGCGAGCGGGCGCAACTCGTTCGCAGCGGGCACGCAGAAAAGGCAGGGGTTTAATCATGGAAACGCGTGCGCGATATCTTCTGCTTGGCGTCTTCACGCTTGTCATCGTGGTGGCCGGCTTCCTCTTCATCTACTGGCTCAACAATATCGGCGGGGTCGGCGAGCGTGTGACCTACCGCGTCCGCTTCGACGCGGTCGTGCCGGGTCTTCGCGACGGCTCGCCGGTCCTGTTCAACGGCGTGCGGGTCGGCGAGGTGACCGGCCTCCGGATCGACCGGCAGAAGCCCAAACAGGTCGACGTCATGATCGCGGTCGACCAGAACACGCCGATCGCGTCGGACACCCAGGCCGGTGTCGAGATGCAAGGGCTGATGGGATCGCCGGCAATCACGCTCGCCGGCGGAAGCGATGGCGCGGCGCCGCTTACGGCGACCGACGGTCCGCCCACTCTCATTGCCAGCTCCGGCGCCGCGCAGGATGCCATTCAGGCCGCCCGTGACGTGCTCCGCCATATCGACAGCGTGGTCATGGACAACGCCGATCCCCTGAAGAGCACGATCGCCGACATCAAGGTCTTCGCCGCTGCGCTCGCCCGCAATTCCGAGCGGATCGACACGGTGATGACGGGACTGAGCAACACCTTCGCGGCCCAGAACAAGCCGCCGGCGACCGTCTTCACCCTGGCGGTTCCGGAGGAGATCACGGGTCCCGCGACCATGCCGACCGGACAATTGGCTGTGCCGGAACCGACCACGGTTCTGGCGCTTGATACCCAGAAGATACTCGTCCAGTCCAACGGAGGCGTCGCCCCGGCATATCCGGATGCGCAATGGGCCGACAATTTGCCCAAACTGATCCAGGCCAAGGTGGTTCAGGGTTTCGAAAACGCCAAATTCATGGGCGTGTCAAAAAACCCTGATGATTTCACCGCCGATCATCAGCTCGTGATCGATCTTCGTACCTTCGAGGTTTCGACCGCGGCTGATCCGCAGGTGATGCTTGAGTTCAGTGCCAAAGTCATGGCTGACGGCAAGGTCGTCGCCGCACGGGTCTTCAAGGCGGCGGCGCCGACCAAGACCGACAATGCGGCAACGGTCGCCAAATCTTTCGACACCGCCTTCCGCGGAGTCGTTTCAGACCTTGTCTCCTGGACGCTTGGCGTGCTCTGAGTGCACCCGGACGGGCGGATAAGACAGGTATTGCTGGAGGTTCGCATGTTGAACACTGGTGCGGGACACGCTCGCTGGGTGGCGCTGGCCGCATTTCTTTTCGCCGGTGCCGTGCCCGCCGCGGCCGGTCCGTTCTCGGCTTTCCCCGGGACATGGAATGGCGACGGTACGATCGCGTACAGCGACGGCACCAAGGAGCGTATCCGTTGCAAAACGGTCTATTCGGTCACGACCCCGGATGCGACCGATCTCAACGTGGCCTTCTCCTGCAATAGCGACAATTACCGCTTCGAGCTCAATGGCAAGATGACCGCGGATTCGTCCGGCGCGCTATCCGGCCTCTGGTCGGAAACGACCCGCAGTGTGAACGGTAAGGTGACCGGCCAGGTCAGGGAGCAGCGGATCATGATCCGGATCGACGCCGCGGGATTCGGAGCGACGCTCAATCTCGTCACCAAGGACGACAGGCAGCAGATGAAGATGGATTCGGCCGGTGGCGGAAGCACCGCGACCGCGAACATCAATCTGAGGTTGGCGAAGTAACAAAAGGAACGGCTGCGAAAGCAGCCGTTCCTACATCAGCTTTCCCGGAAGCTTCGTGCGAGCTGGTCCGTGAGCGGCTTCAGTACATAAGACAGCATCGTTCGGTTGCCTGTCGAAATGAACGCTTCGACCGGCATGCCGGGAACAGCCTTCAAGCCGTTCTTGGACAGATCGTCCGATGAGAAGGCGAGCCGGACGAGATAGTACGATACCTGGGTGCGTTGGTCGTGCTCCAGATCGGCCGAGATGCGGGATACGCGGCCGTTGATCTCGGGTGTAGTGCCACGGTCGAACGCCGAAAAATGCAGCGTAGCGGCTTGACCGACATACATCCGGTCGATGTCAGTCGGCGACACTCGCGCTTCGACCGTCAGAGCGTCGAGGTCCGGCACGATCTGCATCAGAACCTCGCCAGCCGCGATCACCCCGCCGACGGTATGAACCGCGAGCTGATGCACGATGCCATCCCGTGGGGCCCGGATGGCGATCCGCTTTAGGGATTCCTCGGCAGCGATGCGGCGTTCGGCGAGTTCTCCAAGCTTGGACTGCGCTTCGCGGATATCGCGCGCCACCTCACTTTTGAGATCTTGGTCGATCTGCAGGATCTGGAGTTCCGTCTCCGTGACCTTTCCCTTGGCTGAGGCTGCGGAGGCTATCAGCGCACCACGCTCTCCGCCGATCCTGGTCGCATCGCGTTCGAGCTGGCTGACGCGCTGGATCGGGATCAGGTTCTTCTTCCAGAGTTCCCTTACTCCCGTCAGTTCCTTCTGGACGAATTCGACCTCCCGCGCCTTGGCGTCGATCTGGGCTTCGATGCCTCCGATTTCCTCGTGTAGCTGGTTGATGCGTTCCCGCAGCTGCGAAATCTTACTGTCGCGGACGGTCCTTCGGGTATCGAAGACCACCCGTTCGCCATTGATGCTCTCGGCGATTTCGTCCTCCGATTGTCGATCGAGCAGGCTTTGCGGAAAGCTGATGCTGTCTTTGCCGTCCCGCTCGGCCTGAAGGCGCGCAAGCCGGGCGTCGTACTGGTCCATGCTTTTGACGACCACCGCCAGATTGGCTTTCGTGACCGTCGCGTCCAGTCGAACCAGTTCGGTTCCCACTGAGACACGGTCTCCGTCCTTGACGAGAATTTCGCCGACGATTCCTCCTTCGAGGTGCTGGACCTGCTTGACGCTCGATTCCACGACGAGAGTGCCGGGAGCGATGATCGCGCCGCTAAGGGTGAAGCCGGCGGCCAGTACTCCGACGGCACCGAACAGAACCGCGGATAGCACGCCGCCGGCGATGAGCGTCTTGCGCAATGAGCGGAAGGACGAGAGTTGACGGATCATTCCGTCGTCGGAAAGGCGCGGCAGCATCATGCGGCTCCTGCTGGTCTGAGCGGCACGGGTGTCGGCTTGAGGATTTTCGGCAGGACCTCCTCTTTCGGGCCGAACGGTCCGCCATGGCCGTCCTGCATGAAGAGGATCATGTCGACGCCGATCAGTGCGCTGGGTCTGTGAGCAATGACGACCACGATCGCGCCGCGAGTTCGGGCATCCAGGATAGCCTGAGTGAGCGCCTCCTCGCCCGCGGTGTCGAGGTTCGAGTTCGGCTCGTCGAGAACAACCAGGAACGGATCGCGATAGAGTGCTCGGGCAAGGCCGATGCGTTGGCGCTGGCCTCCCGAGAGCGACGCGCCGCTCTCTCCGATGACCGTCTGGTAGCCGCCGGGTAGATGAACGATCAGGTCGTGCACCCCTGCCGCCTTCGCCGCCGCGATGACGTCAATTGCCTTGGCCTGCGGATCGAAGCGGCAGATGTTCTCCGCGATCGTGCCGTCCAGGAGTTCCACGTCCTGCGGCAGGTAGCCGACGTGACGGCCGAGTATGGATGGCGCGAACTGGTCGAGCGTCGCGCCATCGAGCCGGATCGAGCCGCGCGCAGGCGCCCAGACGCCGACGAGCGCCCGGGCCAGTGATGACTTGCCGGATGCCGTCGGCCCGATAATGCCGAGCGCATTGCCGGCCCTGAGCTGGAATGAAGCGTCGCGGACCGCAAACGACGCCGCGCCGGGAGGTACCACGCTGAGGTTCTCCACTCTCAGCCAGTTTTTCGGAGCGGGCAGTTCGACGGGTTCCGAGGCCTCGGGTATCGCATTGAGGAGGCCCTGAAGCCGCTTCCAACTCTGGCGGGCCGCAACGAACGAGCGCCATTGCGATATGGCGAGCTCCACGGGAGCCAGCGCACGTGCCATCAGGATCGATCCCGCGATCATGATGCCGCCGGTCGCATTCTGGTTGACGACGAGGTAGGCGCCCACCGCAAGGATGGCCGACTGCAGGAGCATGCGGACGGCCTTCGAGATCGAGCCATAGAAGCCGGTCACGTCGGAAAGCTTGCGCTGATCGTTGAGGAAGGCCTGGTTCGCCACGCTCCACATGGAAGCGACGGTGTCGACCATGCCCATCGCCTGCAGCGCCTCGGCATTGCGTCTCCCGGCTTCGGCGATGCGATTTCTGGCCGTCGCGGATCGTGCGGACGCTTGCGAAGGGGCGCGGCTGGCCGTGTCCGTCAGCACGGTGAGGCCTATCAATATCAGGGCGCCGACAAGTGCCGTGATGCCGATCAACGGATGGAACAGGAAGCAGATCAGTATGTACAGCGGCATCCATGGCAGATCGAGCAATGCCGCTGGACCTATCGATGCCATGAAGCCGCGCACCTGATCGAGATCGCGCAGGGCGCCCATGCCGTCGCCGCTGGTCGCGCCGGGCGGAGCCGCGAGCAATGTCCCGACGATGCGCATGCCAACAAACTCGTCCATGCCCATGCTGATGCGCGCCAGGACACGGCTGCGGATCATGTCGAGCCCAGCCTGAAAACCGTAGAGAACGGCGGCGAATATCAGAAGCCCGAAAAGGGTTGGCAGACTGCGGCTCGGCAGGACGCGGTCATAAACCAACAGCATGAAGAAAGAGCCGGTCAGAAGCAGCAGATTGATGAAGCCGCTAAAAACGGCGATGGCGACGAAAGCGCTCTTGAAAGCGCCTAACGCCGCGCGAAGATGGTCCGGGCGATCCAAAGGTTCAGCCATCGTGGAAGGTCTTTTCCGCTCGCGTAAATGTTACTTCGTGCGAGCGATGGTGCTTCACTGAGACCGTCGAAATGCGTCGGTACAGCGTCTTTCTCAGGGAAAGACGATTGCTTTTTGACGTCCCTCCGATGTCGAAACTCGGACAACTTCGACCCGGAAAATGAGGACTTTGATGCTCGCTGCCCGCCATAATAGTTAATTGTGTCTTTACGCTGCCCAAGTTTTCAACAAGAATTTCAACCGGGGTGCGGTGATGGGATCGTGTCGCGACTTGTAGTCGTGACGCGCCCGAACAAATGCGGGCTGATGTCGTCATGGCCGTTTTCAATGTTTTGGACTTCGGTGCGACCGCGAATGACGCCACTGACGACTCGCAGGCCATAAGGGACGCGATCAGCGCCGCCCGGGCCGCGGGCGGAGGAACGGTCTACATCCCGACCGGAACCTTCCTCGTCAGCGGCGATCCGACCAATCCCTCAAAAGGCGCGATCGAGCTTTATTCGAACATCACGCTGACCGGCGACGGTGCCGGGAATACGATCGTCAAGCTCGTCGACAACTTCGATCACCGCATCAACGGCATCGTCCGGACGACGCTCGACGAGGACGTGACCAACGTCACGATCTCGAACCTGACGATCGACGGCAACCGCGCGAACAATATCGAGCATCAGGCCGGCTTCATCTGCGGCGTGAAGGCGGATTCAGGCGAGACCCAGTCCAACATCACGCTGAGTGGACTCGAGGTCAAGAATTGCAACGCCTACGGCATCAATCCGCACGAAATCACCTACAACCTCGTCGTTGAGAACAGCGTCGCGCACGACAACGGCCTCGACGGCTTCGTGGCGGATTACGTTGTTGGCGGCGTCTACAGGAACAACGTCTCCTACGACAATGACCGCCACGGCTTCAACATCCAGAACAGCAGCAACGACATCCTGCTGGAGAACAACGAGGCCTATGGCAATGGCAGCGGCGCGACCGGCGGTGCTGGCCTCGTCGTGCAGCGAAGCAACGTCTTTCCGGACGGCGAGGACACGATCCCCTGGGTGACCGACGTCCAAGTCGTCGGCGGCAGCTATCACAACAACACCCGCGAAGGCATTCTCATAAAGCTCTCGGACAGCGTGACCGTCACGGGCGCCGATGTTTACGGGAACGCCAGGCAGGGCATCCGCATCGAGGGCGCCACCAATACGATCATCACCGCCAACGTGATCCACAACAATTCGCAGGAAGCGAACGGACAGTATGACGAGGTGAACATCCGCCTCAGGCTGGACGATGTCGTCGACCCGCCGCGTACGTACTATTCCACCGACACCCAGATCGTCGACAACGAGATCTTTGCCGACGGCGTTATCCGGGCCCGCTACGGCATCCGCGAGGAAGTCACCAATTCGCCGGCCGGCAATCCTTCGGGGACTTCGCTGTCGGGCAATGTGATCTCCGGTACGACGGCCGGCGCGATCTCGGTTCCTGCGCAACCCGGCACGGCTGGCGACGACCAGATGTTCGGCACAACCGGCGCGGACCAGCTGGTCGGCCATGCAGGTAACGACACCTATACGGTCAACCACTCCGGCGACGTGGTGGTCGAGCAGCCGAATGAAGGAAACGACACGGTCCTGTCGTCGCTCAACCACACGCTCGCGGCGAACGTCGAAAACGTGACGCTGACGGGCACGGCGATCCGGGGCACCGGCAATGCGCTGAACAACACGCTGATCGGCAATGCGTCGGCGAACGAACTCGAAGGTCTCGACGGCACCGACATCCTCGACGGCAAGGGCGGCGCCGACGACATGGACGGCGGCAACGGCAACGACACCTACTACGTGGACAATGTCGGCGACCTGATTACCGAGAGGGCCAATGCCGGTCTCGGCGGCATCGACACGGTCTTCTCGACGGTGAGTTACACGCTCGCCAACGAAGTCGAAAACCTGACCCTGCTCGGCACCGATCATTTGTCGGCGACTGGCAATACGGTCGCCAACACACTCGTCGGCAATTCCGGCAATAACACCCTCAACGGCTTGGGCGGCGCCGATACGATGCAGGGCGGTCTGGGTAACGACCTCTACTATGTCGACCACACTGGCGACGTCGTCACGGAGCTTGCCGGGGGCGGCACGGATTCGGTGCTGAGTTCACTGACCTATACGCTCGGCGCGAATGTCGAGAACCTGACCCTGACCGGGACGCTCGATCGCGACGGTACGGGCAATGGCCTTGCGAACGTCATCGTCGGCAACGCGGCGATCAACAGACTGAGGGGCGAGGGGGGCAACGACACGCTCGAGGGCGGACTCGGCGCCGACCAGCTTTATGGCGGCGAGGGCAACGACACGTTCATCCTCCGCAAGGGCGAGTTCGGCGGCGACGTCATCGAGGACTTCGCCGGTAACGGCGCGGCCGAGGGCGACAAGCTCGTCTTCACGGGCTTCAGCGCAGCCGCGGTCCTGATCGGCCTCGAAGACGGCTTCTGGATGGTCAAGGACGGCGCCCACGAAGAGGTGTTCCGTCTGAAATCGCCCACCGGCACGATCGCCTCGCTGCATTCGAGCGACTTCGAGGGCGTGGCCGCAGCTCCGAGCACGCCCAATACGCCGCCGGTCGCGTCGCCAACGGGTAATTCCGCCTCCGGCAACGAGGATACGACGATCACCGGAACCGTGCCCGCCGGCGCGGACACGGAAGGCGGCCCGCTCACATATGAGCTCGTCGCACCGGTTCCCGGGCTGACACTCAATGCGAATGGAAGCTTCAGCTACATTCCTGCGGCCAACTTCAACGGCAGCACGGTTTTCCAGTATCAGGTCGTCGACTCTCTCGGCGCCATCAGCAGGCCTACGAACTTCACGATCAGCGTCGCGCCGGTCGCCGACGCTCCGGTCGCCGCGGCAACCGGCAATGCCGTTTCAGGAAACGAGGACACGACCGTCGCGGGCAGCGTTCCGGTCGGCTCTGATGCCGACGGCGGGACGCTTACCTATAGCTTGGTCGCTCCTGTCACCGGGCTGACATTCAATCCGAACGGCACGTTCTCGTATGTGCCGGCAGCTAATGCCAACGGTGCGGTGGCGTTCCAGTATCGCGTCGTCGACAGCACCGGCCTCACCAGCGCACCTCAGACCTTCACCATCACCGTCAACCCGGTGAACGATGCGCCGACGGCTTCCTCCTCGGGAAATTCCGCCTCCGGCGTCCAGAACACGACGATCACCGGCACCGTGCCCGCGGGCTCGGATGTCGAGGCGGGGCCGCTGACCTATGCGCTCGTCGCGCCGGTGGCGGGACTGACCTTCAACCCGAATGGCAGCTTCTCGTACGCGGCCAGCACGGCCGGAAACGTCTCGTTCTCCTACAGGGTAATTGATGCCCAGGGCGCGCAAAGCGCACCCCAGACCTTCGGCATCACCGTCACGGCGGCCGCGAACCAGCCGCCGGTTCCGTCCAGCACGGGCAACACAGTATCCGGCAACGAGGACACGCTGATCACCGGCACCATCCCGACTGGTTCGGACCCCAATGGCAATACGCCGCTGACCTATCAGCTCGTGGCTCCGGTCGCGGGTCTGACATTGAATCCCAATGGATCCTTCACCTACCAGCCGGCAGCAAATGCCAACGGCACGGTGTCGTTCCAGTACCGCGTCGTGGACTCCCTCGGCCTCCCGAGTGTCGGGGTGCAGACATTCGCCATCGTGATTGCGGCCGTGAATGATGCGGCGGCGGCGGCGGCGGCGGGCAATTCGGTGACGGGCAACGAAGACACCACGATTACGGGCACGATCCCGGCGGGCTCGGATGTCGAAGGCAGTGCGCTGACCTACAGCCTCGTTTCGCCGGTCTCCGGTTTGACGCTCAATGCGAACGGCACGTTCAGCTATGTGCCCGCTCCCGATTTCAACGGCGCGGTTTCCTTCCAGTATCAAGTCGCGGATTCCGCCGGCCTGAAGAGTTCCGCACAGGGGTTCACGATTAATGTTCTGCCCGTCGACGAGCCTCCGACCGGCGGTCTGACGATCGTCGGAACCAGGAGCGCCGACACGTTGAGGGGAGGCGCCGGGAACGACTCGATCGACGGCAATCACGGCTCAGACTCGATGTATGGCGGTGCCGGCAACGACACCTATTACACCGATGCGTCGGGAGACCGGGTCTTCGAGCTCGCCAATGAAGGTTTCGATACGGTGTACACCACGGCGAGCCACACATTGGTCGCCGGTTCTCATGTCGAGGCGGTCATCGCTACCGGCACCAGCGCCGTCACCCTGACCGGCAATGAACTCGCGAATTCGCTCAGCGGAAACGCCGCTAACAACTCGCTTTCCGGCGGAGGCGGGAACGACGTCCTCAAAGGCGGGCAGGGCACCGACAGCCTGACGGGTGGAGCGGGACTCGACCAGTTCGTGTTCAATACGGCGCTCGGCGCTTCCAATGTCGACAAGGTGAAGGACTTCAATGTCAACGACGACACGATCGTCCTTGATGACGTGATTTTTACCGCTCTCGTACCAGGTGGCCTCGCCGTGGCTGCCTTCGTCACAGGCACCAATGCGGCTGATGCACTTGATCGTGTCATCTATGACAAAAACACCGGTGCACTGTTTTACGATGCGGACGGAATTGGCACCCAGCAGCAGATAAAGTTCGCGGAACTAAGCAAGAATCTTGCTCTTACCGCATCTGATTTCCTCATCATCTGATGCCGCGAATGCATCGATTGCCAAGGCCGCGATTGTTCGCGGCCTTCTTCAATCCCGATGCTGTGCGCGATTGCGAAATCCAATTTGATGCATTTGGTCGCGCCGCCTCCAAACTCCTGCAGTTTAGCCACGATTATCGACCAAATTTTGAGGTTTGATATCGATGGTGCCCAAAAATTGGGCGACGCAATCGGCGCCTCAAGCGCACTTTGATTCGAAATCTCGAATAGCGACGATATCGCTAGTGTCAATACAAAATTTTATCTGTAAACACAATTTATAGTCGAGTGCCGTTGCGGTTAACCTTATGGTTAAATTTTGTTTAAATTTCGTGGTGATCTCTATAATCACGGTATATTCGATGTGTTGTTACCAGTATCATCAATAATTTCTTTTACTTGCTTCAAATCAGAATAGCATCACGTGGATTTGAACATGTTAATCTATAGCACTTTTGTGTTTAAACATAAGCGCTTGTGAACAAACAACGTGCATTGCGTAGTGAAAACAGCGTGCTAGCGTAAAAATCTCTTGGAGCAATAGATGACGGATCGGGCGGTAGTCGGCTCATAAGTCATCTCTAGCAAAGGGGATTGCGCGATGGACATCAGCGTCTTTGGTATTGGTTACGTCGGGGCCGTATCCGCTGCCTGCCTGAGTAGAGACGGCAACAAAGTCATCGCGGCCGATGTAAATCGGGAGAAGGTGGATGGCCTGAATGCAGGCGTTTCGCCCATCGTGGAACCCGGTCTCGACGAATTGATCAGGGGTGGGGTCGCAAATGGATCCCTTTCTGCAACCGGAGATACGGAGCAGGCGGTACGCGAAAGCGATCTTTCCTTCGTCTGTGTAGGTACGCCCAGCGCTCCGAACGGTTCGCTCGACATCTCTTACCTGGTCAACGTCACCGAGCATCTCGGCAGCGCGATCCGCAAAAAGAACAGCCATCATTCGGTTGTCTACCGCTCGACGATGCTTCCGGGAACGATGGACAGCATCATCATTCCGAAGCTCGAAGCCGCGTCGGGCAAGAAGGCCGGAGATGGCTTCGGCATTGCCTATTATCCGGAATTCCTCCGCGAGAGCACCGCCATCAAGGATTACGACAATCCGGGTACGATCGTTTTCGGCAAGCGTGACGAGTTAACCTTCGACAAGCTGCTGGAAATCCATAAGAAGATCCCGGTTTCTCCGATCGCTGTCGACATTCGTGCGGCGGAAGCGATCAAGTATACGAACAATGCCTGGCACGCGCTGAAGATCAGCTTCGCCAATGAAATCGGCAATATCTGCAAGGCGGCGGGAATCGATGGCCATACGATTATGTCGGTGCTGTGTGCCGACCACCGTCTGAACATCTCGCCGGCTTATCTGAAACCCGGCTTCGCGTTCGGCGGCTCATGCCTTCCGAAAGATCTCAGGGCACTGCGCTACAAAGCCCGTCAGCTGGAAGTGCCGACGCCCATTCTCGACGCGACGCTCGCCGCGAACGAAGTGCAGCTTGCCCGCGCTTACCAGATGATCGCAGCCACCGGCTCGCGTCGGATCGGCATGGTTGGTCTGAGCTTCAAGTCCGGCACGGATGATCTCCGCGAAAGTCCCTTCGTCGAGCTTTGCGAGATGCTTTACGGCCGCGGATACGACGTCCGCATATACGATCCGAATATCCAGATCGGAAAGCTGACGGGTGCGAACTATCAGTATATCCGCTCCCGTCTTCCTCACCTTGCCTCTCTGCTGACCACTCAGATCGACGACGTCGTCGACCATGCCGAGGTTCTGGTCCTCGGCAATGCCGACGTGTCGCGGGAAGTTCTCAAGCGTGTCGACGACGATCGTCTCGTCATCGACCTCGTGCGTGTTGATCAAGGGATGGCGAGCAATGAGCGGTACCAGGGAATCTGCTGGTGATTTCTCGCAATCGATCACGGCGCATGTGCTCTATCTTTCATGTGTCGCGGCTCTGATATGCGTGATCCCGCCGAGCGTTCTGAGCGATCTCGACCGTGGGGCGATCCTCGCGGTCGGCATCCTCGGAACCTGGCGATATAGCTGGAATCTGCTCCATCTCGCGCGCGCTCTCTTTTACCAGAAATGGGTGTTCCCGCAGATGCGGGAACGGGCGAGCCGGCTGGCGCGGGAGACGGAGGCGCCGCACGCCTTTTTCCTGATCACGAGTTTCCGTATCAGCACGGACACAAGTATTCGCGTATATCGCGCGGTATTCGAGGCAGCGCTCGCGCATCCCGGTCGTTCGACGATCATTGCGTCGCTCGTCGAGATGGCCGACCAGCGGCTCGTGAAGAGTCTGTTCCTCGATCTCGTTGGAGCCGACCACGATCGCATCAATCTCACCCTGACCCGCATTGCTGGAACCGGGAAGCGCGACGCTCTGGCGTTTGGCTTCCGGGCGGTCTCCGCGACTAAGCCTGGGCCCGCCGAGAACGACATCGTCATGGTCATCGACGGCGACAGCATCGTGCCGGCGGACATCGTCGAGCGCTGCGCGCCGATCCTGCTGCTCGATCCGAATGTCGGCGCCCTGACTACGGACGAGATCAGCGAGGTCCAGAGCGGCGGCAAGCGGATATTCCATCATTGGTATTCCCTGCGCTTTGCCCAGCGGCAGATCCTGATGTCGTCAATGGGGCTGTCCAGACGCGTGCTGACCCTGACGGGGCGCATGTCGATGTTCCGCGCTCCTTTGGTCTGCGATCCGAGCTTCATCAGGCAGATCGAAAGCGATCGGATCGAGCATTGGCGCATCGGCCAGTACAGCCTGCTCACTGGCGACGACAAGTCGAGCTGGTTCTGGCTGCTCTCGCGTGGCTACCAGATGCTCTACGTGCCCGACGTCGTCGTCCGCACCGTCGAGGAACTTCCAGATCCGCGGTTCTTCCGAACCTCGCTCACCCTGATGAAGCGCTGGTTCGGCAACATGCTGCGCACGAATGGCCGGGCGATCGCCGTCGGGCCTTCCAGGATCGGGCTCTTCACCTGGTGGTGCATCATCGACCAGCGGCTGTCGATGTGGACCTCGCTGACCGGGATCATCTTCGCTGTGCTGAGCGCGATCTCGGTCTCCGCCTGGGCACTCGCGATCTACGCAGCCTGGATTCTGGTGTCGCGCTACATGCTTTCGTTGCTTCTCTTGTCCCAACGCAACGAGATGTCGGTCTGGTACCCGATCCTGCTCTGGTACAACCAGGTGGTCGGCTCGCTGGTGAAGACCTACGCGCTGTCGCACCCCAGCCAGCAGAAATGGACACGCCAGAAAACCACCCTGGCGAAGAACGCTGGCAGTTTCCGCGAACGCTACATCGCGCTGTCTTCCAACATTTCGCACGCCGTGATGCTCACGGCGCTGATCACCGCGATCGCGGTTTGGACCCGAACCCTTTCGTTCCCAAGCGGCATGGCCTTCTAGGCCCTGCCTACCTGCTGATGGAGAAGTAAGATGGCTATCAACCACGAAGCCGAAGTCCAGAGGCAACATGTCAGGATGCGGGTCCCGATCGAATGTACGATCGACGGCCAGAAGATCGACGTTCTGGACTGGTCGGTAGCCGGTCTCGGTGTGGCCAATGCCAACAAGAGCTGGGCAGTCGGAGATATCCTTCCTGTCGCGATCACGTTCCCGTTCGCGCAGTTCGGGTTGAACATCGATACGGACGCGGAAATCCGGCACATCGATGCCAAGAACAGCCGCGCGGGCCTGCGTTTCGTGAATATGACGCCGCGGCAGACCAATATGCTGCGCTTCGTGCTCGATGCCGTGGTATCGGGCGAACTTGTAGACGCCGGCGACGTCATCGAAGTCGCCGCGCGGCATAACCAGGCGCAGGCGCGGTCGCGCGGCGGTGGTGACCTCAAGCCCGCCCATCCGATTGGTCACGGCATCAAGCGCGGGCTGCAGTTCGCCGTGGCGGGCATCGCTTCGGTGGTTCTGCTCGGCTTCGTCGTCGGCAGTGTCTACGACCGGCTGTTCGTCATTCCCGCGAAGTCGGCAGTCATCACCGCGGACCTCGTTACCGTTCCCGCAACCGTGAACGGAAATGTCGGCTTCGTCGCCGACGGCAAGTCGGTGGCGCGCGGCGAACCCGTAGCCGCCATCGAGAGCGCGGAAGGCAAGGTCATCCTGATCAACAGCCCCTGCGATTGCGTCGTGCAGAACCGCGTGGCCCTGGCGGGTGATTTCGTGAACGCAGGATCGCCGCTGGTCTCGCTGCGGCGCAAGGAGACCAAGCCCTATGTCGCGGCCTTCATCTCGCAGGAGGATGCGATCCGCATCATCGACGGCGCGACCGTTACGGTCGTCCTTGCCGACGGCCGCAGCATCGCACCGTCGAACCCCCGGTTGGTACCGGCCAGCGATGGCGCGGTTTTCGGCGGCGAGTTCATGAAGATCGTCCTTGAAATGCAGGACGCGCTCGACGTCGCCGAAATCGGCCAGCCTGCGCGCGTCTACTTCGAGACGTCCTGGCGAAGGTCGCTGCCGGGCCTTCCCGATTGGCTGAAGTCGCTCGTCTAACACACACGATCGCCTGGGAGATCCGCAATGCGAATTGTCTGGCTCTGCCTCGTTCCGGTTCTCGGCCTTGCGCTGCCTTGTGCCGCCGCGGAGGACGTCAACGGCGTCGTCCAGGCGCTGAAGGATCAGGTCAAGGTCGCTGAAGCGATTGTCGACCCGGCGCAGCGGCTCCGTTCGTTCGAACGCGCCCGCATGGTCTTCGAGGCGAAGAGCCGGGCAGGGGCCGCGGATGCGCTCGCGGGCGCGGGCATAACGGCAGAAGCTCTCGCGGAGCGGTCGATGGCTGCCAGGCTGGATCTTATCCACGCGTCACGCGATCCCGCCCAGCGGAACTGGCACGAGACCGAAGCCGAAGCGCTCGCGGTCGGCCTGTCGAAGGAAAAGCGGGTGGCCGCTCTTGTCTCTATCGGCCGCGCCGTTGCCGAGAACGGCGACAAGGCCAGAGCTCGTGCGCTGCTCGAACGGGCGCTCGCCGAAGCCAGTCCGCAAAACGCACCGGATCTGACGCGATTGGCCGCCTCGATCGGCGGCTTGATGGACATCGATTTGTTGCGTGCCGTCCGTAGTTCTCCCGACGTCACCGCGAGGGCAGCCCTGCTTCAAGGCGTGGCGCGAGACGATGCCGAAACCAAGAACGAGCTCCCGCTGCAGGGCGAACTCCGCCATGCCGTCGGAAGCACATTCTCCGTGGACCGGCAGGCGGCGCTTGATGAGATCGCTGACGAAGCCCTGGTCCAGCGGCGAGCCGATTTCGCAGAGCTTGCGATCGTCGCGATGGATGACCCAGTTAGCCACGACCGAGCTTTATCGAGACTGCTCGACGGTCTCGTTGCGCAGGGCAACACGATCCGGGCGCTGCGGATCGTCCGCGATCTGACCGCTGTCGAGCGCCGAGCCCAGCGGTTCCGTGATCTAGCCGTTACCTTCCACAAGGCCGGCTACAAGGCCCTGTCGGACGGTTGCTTCGAGGAGGCGATAGCCGCCGCCCGCGATATGGGACCGGACGCTATCGCGATGGTGGTCCGATCGCTGGCCAGCACGAAAAGAGAAACGCGTGCGCTCGCCGAGACTGCCTCGCTGACTGGAGCCGCGCGTTCCTATGCGCTGGCTGGTGTCGCCCGTCGCCTTGCCGATGCAGGCAGGCTGGCGGAGGCCGAGAGGCTCCTTCCGGAACTCATGTCTGACAGCGATCGTTCGTTCGCGCTCAGCGGGATTTGGAAGGCCAAGGTCAAGGGCGCCGAACCGAAGGCGATTGAAGTTGCGATCGCGGGCATGAGCGGCGCCGAGGATCGTGACCGGGTTCGCATGGCGCTGATCGAGGAGCTCGTCGATCGCCGGTCCTATTCGAAGGCGCTGGAGATCGCAGCGGTCGTCGACGACGTGGATCTGAAGCTCGAAGCGATCCTGGATGTCGGCGTCGAAGCCGGAAAGGAAAAGGCGCTTCCGCTCGCCAGGGAGGCTTTCGCCAAGGCTCTCGAGACCGTCAAGTTGGGCGGAGCGCCGCACCGTGACGAACGCCTCGTCCAGATCGTCGCGGCGCAGTCCCGTCTTGGCGAAATCGAGGCCGGCGGCGCCGTTGCGGCACTGATCGCCAATCCCGACCAACAAATCCGTGCAAAGGCGGAGATCGCCAAGGGTTTCGCCCGAACGAAGAACTTCGCGAATGCATACCGCGCGGTCGACGATATCGGCGGGTCGGCCGTCCATGGCGCGACTTTGGCCTTCGTGGCGCTTGAAGAGGCCAAGGGCGCTGAGGATCTGCGGCCGATCGTGGAACGGCTGCGCACGATCGGAGAACACAACGAACGCCGCGCCGCCTTCAGGAGTCTGGCCGAAGCCGCTTCGAAGCGCCTCACAAATCAGAAGAGCTCGGCCGAGACGAGCACCGAAGCGCCGGTCGTCCGCGAGCCGGTCAGCTATATCGGCGGCGGCGTCGAGGTCTCGCACATCGCCGGCCAGCCCGCCTTGAAGCCGTACACCCCTCCCGCCGGCAACGTGGCGGTGCATGACGTCCGCGCGCAGGTGCCACTGCCGAGAGACGGCCGGTTTGGCATCGGTCTTCTGCCGGACGAGGCGCAGTTCAAGCGCTTCAGAAATGAACGGCTGGTCAAGGACGACGACGGAGGACTGCGGATCGCCACAAGCCTGGATCCCGCGATCACGGCACAGGGGCTTCCGGCGGGCCGCTACATCAATGTCGCCCAGGGCATCGTCACGATCTCGGATATCGCCCGTGCCTTCCCGGATGACGTCCGCATCTCCGGCGACAACATCACGATCAGGATTCCGATCAACATCGCACGCGGCGCCACGCTGCTCATGCTTGGTGGGGATGCCAAAGAATTCCGTCTATCTGAGGAAGACGGCGCCTTCATCATGAACGGCGGACGGCTGTTCGTCGTCGATAGCGCGATCGTCGGCTGGAACATGGCGGCCAACGCACCGTCATGGCGAAGCGACAAATACGGCAGCAAGACTTTCCGGCCCTTCATCGGCTCCTGGACCGCGAGCGACACCATCATCGCGGGCTCGCGGCTGACGGCGCTCGGCTACCAGATGACCAAGGCGTTCGGACTGACGATCACGACGGGTCCGCACTACGGGCATATCGATACCGCGCTGGAGCCGACCGGACAGATCGTCGACAACACGATCGAAAATCTCGAATACGGCTTCTACTCGTACGAAGGCCGCGACATCGCGATCGTCGGCAACGAATTCCGCGACAACCTGATCTACGCCGTCGACCCGCACGACCGGTCGCACCGGCTGATGATCGCCTACAACACGACCTACGGGTCGCTCGGCAAGCACGGGATCATCGTCTCGCGCGAAGTCGACCGCAGCTGGATCATCGGCAATGTGAGCTTCGCCAATGCGGGTTCCGGCATCATGCTCGAACGCGAGAGCGTCGGTAACGTGGTCTACGGAAACGCGTCGTTCGACAACGAGCAGGACGGCATCACCGTCTTCGAGAGCTCGTGCAACCTGATCCTGCGCAACGACATGTTCCGCAACAAGCGATCGGGCCTGAAGATCCGCAACAGTGCGGATATCGGCGTCTATCACAATGCGATCCGCCAGAATGCTCAGCGCGGGATCGAAGCCTATATCGCGGACCTCTCGGCCAATGCCGACAGTCAGGACCGCGACTTCTCGCTCGATCCGTATAGCCCGGTCACGACCTTCTCCGCTGGGTGGAACATCATCGGCAAGAACACGGTCGGCATCTCCATGGCGGGTGTCAGCGGAGCGGCGCTGATCGAAAATTCGTTCCGGTTCGCCGGGCGGCGCCTCCTGGGCGGCGACGCGGAGCGCGCGACCGGCACGGTGCTGGCCGGCCGTTCCTCACTCGTCGCGAGCCAGTGCCGTCCGAAGCGTGCCGCCTATACCTGTCCGTTGCGCGAACAGGGGCTGCTGACGAGCGAGCTCATGCCGGACTTCTCCGATCCGGACGCGACGAACGACTGCACCTCGATTTCGGGCACCGTTCAGTCAACCGCCTTCATCGCAAGCCGTGACGGGAGCTGAGTCATGACGTCCGGTCTTCGCATAAATTCCCTCCGCGCCCTTCGCACGGGTTTCATGCTCGGTGCTCTTGCCGTCGGGTCGATCACCGCGGCAGTGGCCCAGCAACCGACGGCGGACGACCTTTCAGCGCTCGACCGCGCGATGGAATTGCGCGCAGGCGAAGCCCTGGCTCCGGGCAATCCGCTTCGTCTTCCCGATCTCGTCAGGGCTCGGGCGATCCTTGCCGATGCGATCAGGGTTCCGGGGTCCGATCATGCACGGATCGCTACTCGCCTCGCGGAAATGATGATCGCGGGCGAGGGCGGCACACAGGATACCGTGGAGGCCAAACGCCTTCTCGACCTCGCCGTTTCGGCCGGCGACGGCCGGGCGGCCCTGATCCGGGCGCGGTTGGCGAAAAGCTCCGGTAGCGCCACGGCTGCCGATATCGAGCGCGATCTGCGGCTGGCCATGCGCTCCGGCCAGTCCGATGCCTATTTCGACCTGGCAACGTTGAAGGGTCCTCTCTCCAGGGAGGGCAGGGAAATCGCGGCGGCCGGCATGAAGCTGCTCGAGCGCGATATCGCGATGGGCAAGAGCAGTGCGATGTCCGAGCTCGGCGATGTGCTTGTCGATGCCTCGTACGGCTTTGCCGACGTCAAACAGGCCCGTGATCTCTTCGAGGCCGCCTATCAGAAGGGGGACACATCGGCTGCTCTTCGTCTCGCTAGGCTTTATTCTCGCCCCAAGGGCTCGCTTTTCGACCCGAAAGCCGCCGCCGAATGGCTACAGCGCGCCGCCGAAGCTGGATCCATGCCAGCGGCAAGACAATTGGCGATCGCCGGGATGTTCGGTGGGCCAGTCAGCGTTCGGCGGGATATTGGGCGCAACTGGCTCGACCGCGCGCTCGCGCTCGGCGACCCGGTAGCCCACCTTTATGATGTGACGGTCCGTGGCATCGAAGACCCCGCCGCGAACGTCCGGGGGGAACTCGACGGAGTGCTCGCAGATCCCCAGATCGCCGGAAATGATCTGCTCAAATTAGGGGACGTAGTCGCTCGATCCGGCGCGCCGAACGCGGGCCGTTTCTCCATCGTCATCTATCGTGCGGCATCGGCGAGAGGCGGTCTGGAAGCGGAATATCGTTTTGCCCGCGCCGTTCTCGGAAGCAACGAAGCGGCAACGGAGGCCGAGCGGGCGGAAGCCGCCGAAGCGCTTGAGCGCGCCGCGTCCAAGGGGCACGTCTCGGCCTCGCTTCTCCTGTCGCGCCGTTATCAGATCGGCGATGGGGTCGAGCCGTCGTGGAGCAAGGCCGTCGATGTCCTGCAAAACGCCGTGGACGCCCGTGGCGGCGATATGTCGGATGACCTGGCGCTCGGTCTGGCCAGGACCTTGATGTATGGCGATGCCGATGCTCGCGGAAAGGGATTGACGCTTTACGAGGAGGCTGCGTCTCGCGGCAATTCGGATGCGATGCTTGCGCTTGGCCGCTTCTACGGTTCCGGCAGCGAGCCGGGCCGTGACCCGCTCCGCGGCCGGTACTGGCTCGAACAGGCGATGGATGCCGGCAATACGGATGCGGCTTTGGATCTCGTCGAGATACTGTCGCAGTCATACGATCCGAACGATCTGCGGGATGCCGCCGACCTGGCCGGGAAACTCGGCCGGGCAGGCGATCCGCAGGGCTTCGGCGAACTTCTGCACGCCTCCGATCTTCTTGACGACACGAAACTTGCCAAAACTGTTGCCACCGCTGCGCAGGCCAAGGACCGCGTGGCGACGCTCGCGCTCATCGAAAGCCAATTGGTCAAGGACCGCGGGAAGCCTCTGAGCGACGCGACGCAAAAGTGGCTATCCGTTCTCGAAAAGGCTTCGGATCTCACGCCGGCGGACAGGATTTCCTTCGCGCGGATCATGGTCGAGGCCAACCGACCCGATCTGATGGCCCGGATCGAAGCCGCGTTGGCCGGACTCTGGCGTGACAGCGCCGAAGCCCAGGCCTGGCTTGGCACGGCCTATATCTCGGGGCTCGGCGGTGACGACAAGAAAGCCCTCGGACGACAATTGCTCGATGATGCGGGGCGACGTGGATGGGACGGAGCGCGCGTTCAGCTCGCCATGTCGCTGCTCGATGCCGGTGGGCAGGATGCAGGCAAGCAGGCGGCGGATCTGCTTCGG
The DNA here is from genome assembly GCA_003347645.1 of Rhizobiaceae bacterium CPCC 101076. Lineage (GTDB taxonomy): Bacteria > Pseudomonadota > Alphaproteobacteria > Rhizobiales > Methylopilaceae > Flaviflagellibacter > Flaviflagellibacter deserti. Next base: position 43,353 of record QDFX01000011.1, read on the forward strand.
CCGCTTGTCCGGTCCGACTCTCCGCTCCGCATCAAGGCGACCTTCCTCCTCGGTCGCGTCTATGAAGAAGGTCTAGGGTCCGGGCAGGATCTCGGCCGCGCGCGCCAGTTCTACACGGCGGCGGCGGTCGACGGATTCGTTCCGGCGATGACAAAGCTCGGACTGCTCCATGCCAATGGTGGGCCGGGCATCGCGATCGACAATGACCTCGCTCTGCAATGGATGAGGCGGGCCGCTGCCGGTTCCGATGCTATCGCGATCAACCAGTATGCGCGGTTCCTGGCATCGAACGCCGCGGCCGGCGTGCGTAACGAAGATGCCTTTTCCCAATATCTGCGCGCCGCGCGCATGGGTTCGCCCGATGCGATGCTGCTGTTGGGACGCGCCTATCTCGCGGGAGCCGGTACTGCCCGCGACGAGGGACAGGGCGTCCGCTGGATGAAGGAATCCGCGAAGGCGCAGAATTCAGAAGCCATGCTCGAACTCTACGAGCATGCCCGCCTCTCCGGTGCATCCGCGGAAGCGGAAACCTGGCTCAAGAAGGCCGCCGAGCTCGGCAACCTCGATGCGATGTATCGCCTGGGCCTGTCGCCGTTCGTCAAATCCAAGATCTCGCTTCCGAAGGATGACGCGCTTGCCTGGCTCCAGCGGGCAGGACAGGCCGGCCATCGGCCCTCGGAACGCGCGCTTGGCGTGATCGTCAATAACAAGCCCGAAGAGGAGGCTGACGAATGAGTGCTATCGGCCGTCTCGTCCTCGCGTTCGCCACCGTCGGTGTGTTTGCGACTCCGGCTATTGCCGCCACGACCGGCGAGACGTTCTCGGCGATCCTTCGTCCCGAATCCGACTTCAGCAAGGTCTGCAGGATATCCCGGCCGCCCATGCAGGACCGGAGGGATTGGTCTCAATGGCAGGGCGAGCCGGTCGATTCCGGTGTGATGCTCAGCGCCGCCCGCCGCCTGATTTCCGGTGGCCTGGACGGGCGAACCGACGCGCCGACGGCGCGGCGGCTGCTCGACCATCTGGTCGACGGGCGTTCCTCGGTCGCTGCCGAAGCCGAAATCGTTCTGGCCAAGCTGCTGCTCGATCCGGAAGCGGGCCTTTTGGACCAGGAGCGCGCGGTTGCGCTTCTGCGAAGCTCGGCGCGCTCCGGCGAAACCAACGCGCTCCTGGAACTGGCACGGCTCTATGAGCGTGGCGAAGCCGTCGAGAAATCCACCGAGACTGCGGCCGCCCTCTATCGCCGCGCCTTCCTCGGTGGCAGTGCGACCGCCGCGTTCCAGTTGGTGCGTCTCTATGGCGAGGGCGAGGTGAAGCCGCCGGCGCCCGGCATTTCCGAACGCCTTGCGACGGCCGGCTTCGCGATGTTCGCCAACGAGTTGGCGCTCGGCGATTGCGCGACCCTGCGGCGAATTTCACAAGCGCTGAGCGACCAAAACTCGCCGCTTTACAACCCCGCGCTCGCGCGCCGGTGGCTTGAGGCGGGTGTGAGAGTGCGCGATCCCGACGCCATCGTTTCCCTTGGCGAGATGTTCCTTGCCGAAAACCGCGGCGCGGGCGACCTGGCTCGTATCCTCGAAGCACTCGATGCGGTTCCCGCTTCGATCAGGGTCGCGAAGCTCAAGGTCGAGATTCTGCTTCGGCGCGGTGGCCCGAATGATTACGAGACCGCGCTCAGCGTCCTTGGCCCGAGGATGGGGGCCGGCGATCCTCAGGCCATCAGTCTGGGCGCAAGCATTCTGTCGGGTGCGTTCGGAGGCACGCCTCATCTCGATCGCAAGCGCCTTTTGCTTCAGCAAGCCGCGGATCTTCCCGATCCCAATCCCGATCTCGTCGCCGATCTGGCCGTCATGGTGAGGATCGGTCTCGGCGGACCGGCAGACCCCGCGGAAGCCGATCGGCTGGTCGCGAAAGCGGCCGAACTCGGGCATCCGGGTTCGCTCCAGATCTTTGCCGGCAGAGGACAGGAAGACGCGCTTGACGAACTCCGCCGCCAGGCGAGCCTGCAGGTCGTCGAAGCGCAGCGCAGCCTCGCATCGCTGCATCTTTGCGGCCTCGGCGTGCCGATGGATCGCATCAAGGCGCGCGAATTGCTCGACGCAGCGGCGCCTCGCGATCCGATCAGCGCTCGCATGCTGGGTAACGAGCCGCGTCTGGTTCCGACTGAGCCCGAACGAATTCGATATCTGACGCTTGCCGCGAACATAGGCGATCGCCTGGCGATGGTCGACATCGCGACGCTTCTTCGCGGCCATCGCAGCGTGCCGGATACGGAAGCCGCGATGCGTTGGGAGGAGGCCGCATTGCGGCCAGGCGCGGGGCAGCCGAAGGCGGCTGCATATCTCGCGGCGCTGCAATTGAGCCAATCGGATGCCGGGCCGGATCGCGATAAGGCGCTGGCGAATCTGAAAGCACTTGCGGATCTCGGCGAACCGGTTGCCGCGACGAAGCTGGGCCGCGTCCTGCTCAAGAGCGGCGCGGTGCAAGAGGCCGTCAATTTGCTGCGGTACGCGGCGGAGCAGGGCCAGCCGGAGGCGATGCTCGCGCTCGGCACGATGGAAGAGCTCCCAGCCGGCATCGACCGGATGGACGTGCTGATGCGGGCCGCGGATGCCGGCGAGGGCAAGGCTCGGGTCCAACTCGTCGCGCTCGCCAACAGCCGGGAGGATGCGCAGGCGTTGCTGGCAGCGTTGAACGATGGTGCTGTGTGCAAGGCTGCCGACTCGGTCGGGGTCGCACGCGTCCTTGCCGACAACAAAACCAAAGCGTTCGACGTCGAGGCGGCGCGCGAGCTTTTCGCCCGCGCCGAAGCCATAGGCGCCGGTGATCCCGAGGCTGAATTCGCGCTCGGGCTCGCTGCCCGGGACGGGATTTACGGACAGGCCGCGGATGCGAAGACGCGCCTCGCGGCCGCTCACGAGGCGGGTCACCCTTCAGCAGCGCTGGAACTCGGCCGGATGCTGACAGGAACGGGCGGCGAACCGGTCCTGGAAGACGCCGTCGCCTGGTATGGCCAGGCCTATGATCGCGGTCGCAGGAGCGCGCCTGTCGAGTTGATCCGAACGCTGACGAATGGCGAGGCAGCTGGATCGAAGCCTTTCACAGCCGCGATCGGTCTCTTGCAGCGCGCCGTAGATGACGGCCGTGCCGACGCCATGCGTCAGCTGGCCTTGATCTATGAGCGCGGGCAGGGCGTGGCGATGGACACCGATCGCAGCCGCGATCTCCTGCGCCGTGCGGCCGATGCCGGCAATACGGCCGCCATGCGCGATCTTGCCAGCGTCTACAGCGCGGGATTGGGCGTGCCGATGTCCCTCAGCGAGAGCACGAAATGGCTCAAGCGCGCGGCGGAGAACGGCGACGTGAAGGCGATGCGGGAGCTTTCTTCGGCGCTTCGTGTCGGTCTCGGTGCCGACAAGGACATTGCCGCAGCCGACCGGTGGCTCGCCGCCGCCAAATCCGTTTCCGCGAGGAGTACACAGCCATGACGCCATTGCGCATCGCTGCACTCGGCTTCACCGCCGCTTCATTCCTGTTCGTGGGCGAAACGGCATCGGCATTCGTGCGGACGGGGGCACCGCCATCGCCGGGCATGCTGGTCAAGATCCAGGCGCCCAGCCTGGCTCCCACCTTGGCCGTGCCGACACGGAAGAAGGTCAGAACAGCCAGAGGTACCAAGACTGTGAAGTCCGCCAAGCGGGCGAAGAAGAAGGTTATCCCGTCGGTCACGAGCCCGGTTCAGGTTGTGGCCTGCATTCCAGCTCGTTTGCGTCCGGGCACCGGGCGCAAGGCCACTCTCGCCTCCGTCGGTACCAAAGACCGCGCGGCCATCGGTACCTATGTCAAAGGCCTGGAGCGCATTTATTGCGAAGGCCGCGACGACGAGGTCGCCTGGGGGCTGATCGAGAGTTCCGCGCTCGCCAAATACCGCCCGGCGGTCCGTCTCCTGGCTTCCGAAGTCGCCGCCCGGCCGGAATTGGCCTTGGCGAAGCCCAAGGCGTATATCGCGATGTTCGAGAACGAGGCCCGGAAGAAGTCGGCCGGCCCGATGGTTGCCCTTGGTGTGCTGTATGAACGGGGAGTAGGTGTTCCCGCCGATCAGGGCAAGGCGCTCGGCTGGTTCGAACAAGCGGCCGCGAACAAGAACAAGCGGGGACTGCAGCGCCTGGCGATCGCTTACGCGACCGGACTCGGGAAATCCGCTGACATCGAGCGGGCCAAGAAGCAACTGGCAGCGATGAAGGATCCCGGCGCGGCCGCGCAGGCGACCGCCGAGATCGTTGTGCGGCTCGCGGACCGCCCGAATCCCGACACCGCGACGATTGCCCAATGGAGCGCATTCGGCTCGAAAACCTATCCTTCGTTCGCGATGGAGGCCGACCGAGCCTTCGGCGCTCAGATGGGACGATTGGAGGGAACGAACCGCGAAGCAGCGTTCCTGGCTACCGCCACCCGCGCCGAACTGCCCGCCGCATTGCTGCGGAGCGCACGTGAACTCCTCGTGTCGGCAGAGCCGTCGGCAACGACGCGGGCCATTGGATATCTCAAGTCGGCCGCGCTGCAGGGCGACAAGGGCGCGCCGCGCGTACTGGCGCAACTGGCCGGCGATCCGACGGCTCCCGACCTCAATGCCAGTGCTCTGGCGGCGCTGAAAGCGGCCTCGGATGCCAAGAACGTACCGGCCATGCTGGCCTATGCCTCCGTGCTCGGCCTGCCGGCGCAGGGCAGCGGCTCGTCCGACGCCGCCGTCGGCGTTCTCAAGAACGCCGCCGCAGCCAACGACGCAGACGCCCAACAGCGTCTCGCCATGATCTATCTGCTGAATCGCGAGGCGCCGGGGGACGTCCGCGCGGCAGCCGATCTTCTCAAGCGTGCAACCAAGAACGGAAGCGCCGTCTCGGCCCTCATCCGGACAGATGCCGGTTCCGCTCCCCAGCCAACGAGGTGATGCCATGTCGATTCTTCACCTAGCCGTCCCCTTCGCCTTGATGACGCTATCGGCCACGCCTGCCGCCGCGCAATCGACGTCGCTGGACCAAACCGCCTTCCAATGGATTCCGAGCCGGATGGGCCCGTGCATGCTCATCGCCGGACGCGGGAGGAGCGAGCCGCTGATCAACGAGACGAGCGCCGGCGTCCGCTACACGTTCGGCGCCGACAACGGTCAGCCCTGTCCGCCTACCTACATGGACGGCAGGGGACCGGTCGAAATCCGGCGCATCGCCGAGATGAGATTCGGCCCGTCCTCGCTGCGCGTCAGGATCGTCAGCGGACGCTGGTACGTCCTGCTGCGAGATCGGCCGAATGTGTATCAGATCCGCGCAGTCGCGGGTGCCAATTGAAGGAGCCCGCAAAGATGATCTGGCAGACGGTTCGGCTGTCTCTCCATGCCGCAGCGATCATGGTCGCGATGCTGGGATATGCCCACGCGGCGCAACTCATCGTCGACGCTAAGGGAAGACAGGACGCTTCGGCTGGGCTCTTCAACAAGGTGCAGGACGCACTGCAGGCGGCCCAGCCGGGAGATGTGATAGAGGTGCGGCCCGGCACCTATCGGGAAGAAATCAGGACGGTAAGGTCCGGTCTGCCCGGAAAGCCGATCACCATCCAGGGTCAGCCCGGTGCGCAGCTCGTCGCCAAGAATACCTATGACGGGCGCCTGTTCAGTATTTATCACAATTACATCAACGTCAGCGGACTGAAGATGAGCCAGGCGGCGATACTTATGTACGTCTTCGGAGGATCTTATAACGAGATCAAGGGAAACGAGTTCGTGGACGCAGGCGGCGAGTGCGTTCGGGTCAAATACTTTGCTCGCAACAATCTCGTCGAGAACAACACGATCAGCAATTGCGGCAATCGCGGCTTCAACCCGGCCAACAAGAAGAAAAACGGGGAGGGCATCTATATCGGCACGGCGCCCGAACAGCTGCAGCGAAATCCCGAGGTGAAGGTTCCGGCAAACAGCCCGATCGGAAAGCCGACCAGCGAGCCTGACCGCAGCACGGCAAACATCGTCCGGGGCAACACGATCCACACGCCGGCCGAATGCGTGGACATCAAGGAATCCTCCTACGGCAATCTGGTCATTGGAAATAATTGCAGCGGCAATCGTGACCCGGACAGTGCCGGATTTTCGGCGCGCGGCGACAGCAACCGTTTCGAAAACAATCGTCTGTCCGGAGAAATCGCCGGCGCCGGCATCCGTCTCGGCGGCGACGAGGAAAATCAGGGCGTCAACAACGTGGTGGTCGGCAACGTGTTCATGAACACGGTCGGCTTCGCCGTGAAGGACGTGCGCGAACCGCAGGGCGCCGTTTGCGGCAACAAGATCGGCAATAACGAGGCGGGGATTTCGAGGTCCGGCGTGGATCCAACGAGCGGGTGCAACTGATGGCGACCGATACTTCCGGCGCCTGGAGATCGCGCCCAACCCAGCTTTCGCTCAAAGGTCTTGGCGGCATCGGCAAGCTTTTGCCAGCCGGGAGGCAGGACGCGGCGTCGACCGGCCAGGCGGCACAGGTCGATGTCCTTCTCGACAAGATCCGCGAGCAGGAACGGCGGATCGCCGAACTCGAGGCAATGGCGGTCATCGACCCGCTGACCGAAGTATTGAACCGGCGCGGGTTCGATCGCTCTCTCGCTTTGGCCCTGGATCAGCACGTGCGCTACGGCACCGAGGTATCGATCGCCGTCATCGATATCGACGACTTCAAGGCGATCAACGATCGCTTCGGCCATGCAGTCGGAGACGAGGTGCTCGTGCGCGTGGCGCGGCTTCTGAGGGCCAGCCTGCGCGCATCGGACATCGTGGCCAGGACGGGCGGCGACGAGTTCGTTGTTCTCCTCTGGCACCTCGACGCTCACCGCGCCTCGCGTCGTCTCGCCAACCTTCTGTCGGCGATCAAGGACATTCCGACGGCGAGCCGGCGGGCGGGCCCGTGTTTCAGTCTCTCGTTCGGCGTGGCCGGGTTCGAAGACGGCGACAGCCCAGCCGACGTCCTGAGCCGAGCGGACAAACGGATGTATGCGCGGAAAAAGCGGCGTTCGCTGCGACGGAAGGTAACCGTCTCGGCAATCGTTAAAGAGGGCGGCGTGTAACTGAAGTTGCGGGAGCGCGAGACATGAGCAGAGAGACCTCCAAGATTATTCCCGTCCTGTTGTCCGGCGGCACCGGGACCCGGCTGTGGCCGTTGTCGCGGGAGGCATATCCGAAGCAGTTCCTGCCGCTCGTAGACCATGAGACCCTGCTGCAGCAGGCGGCGCTCAGAACGCTCGATCGCGCTCAATTCGGCAGTTTGATCGTGGTCGCGAACGCCGATCACCGCTTCGTCATCGCCGAACAGCTGCGGACCTTCGCACGACCGACGCCGCGCATCGTGCTGGAACCCTTCGGACGCAATACCGCGCCCGCCGCTGCGGTGGCGGCATTGCTCGCCGAAGCCGACGATCCCGATGCCCTCATTCTTCTGATGCCGGCCGATCACGTCATCTCGGATGCCGAGGCCTTCCTAGCCGCCGTCGCGGCTGGTGAGCCGGCTGCGCGCAACGGCTCCCTCGTTCTGTTCGGAATCCAGCCCGCCAACGCGGCGACGGGCTATGGCTATATCCAGAAGGGCGACGTCCTCGAAAGTGCGCCGAGCACCTATTCGGTACGCCAGTTTGTCGAGAAGCCCGACCAGCCAACCGCTGAACGCTATCTGGAGTCCGGAGACTTCCTCTGGAACAGCGGCATCTTCCTGCTGCCCGCCCGGCGTTTCCTCGACGAACTGCAGATCCATGCGCCGGCCGTTCTCGCCGCCGCGCGCGCCGCGGTTGCCAATTCCAGCCGCGATATGGATTTCCTTCGTCTCGACGGCGATGCCTTCAGCGCCTCTCCGTCGATTTCGATCGATTACGCGGTATTCGAGAAGAGCGCCAATTGCGCGGTCGTACCGACATCGATGCCTTGGACCGACGTCGGGTCCTATTCAGCGCTTTGGGATATCGGCGAGAAAGATGCGGCCGGCAATGTCGGGCATGGCGACGTTTTCCTGCAGGACTCCCGCAACTGCTACGTCCGCAGCGAAGGTCCGCTCGTGGCGACCCTTGGCGTCGACGATCTCGTCGTCGTCGCGACGTCCGACGTGGTCCTAGTCGTACCGAAAAGCCGCGACCAGGACATCAAGCAGATCGTCGAGCATCTGAAAGCGAAGGGGAAGTCGGCGGCCACCCAGACGGTGCTCGTGCACCGCCCCTGGGGCTTCTACCAGTCGGTCCATTCGGGCGATCGCTTCCAGGTCAAGCAGATCACCGTCAATCCGGGTGGCAAGCTCTCGCTTCAGAAGCATCATCATCGTGCCGAGCACTGGGTCGTCGTCCACGGCACCGCGCAAGTGACCAGGGATGACGAGAAATTCCTCGTGTACGAGAACCAGTCGGTCTTCCTTCCGCTCGGCTGCGTCCACCGGCTGGAAAATCCGGGTCTGGTTCCGCTGAAGCTGATCGAGGTCCAGTCAGGCTCGTATCTTGGTGAAGACGACATCGTCAGGCTGGAAGACATCTATGCGCGAGCCTGAACACTGGCCGCGCAAACCGACAGGTGACCCATGTTGACCATGATTCAACTGAGTATCGGTTTGATGGGGGGAGTGCTGCTGGTGGCTTCGTTCCTCTATTTCCTACTGATATAAGCGAGCCGGAGCGGGCAATATACATGAAAATGAGGTTTGAGGTGATGTTATCCATTAGCTGAAGTTCGGCCAATTCGAGGGACGACCATGAACGACTTCAACAAGACTCTGGCAGGATGGGATTTGTCTGCGGCCGCATCAGCAATGATCGGCGCAAAACTGTCCCCCGAAATGAGCGTGGCGATCGATGTCTGGATCGATCAGCAGCCGGAACCCAAACCGTCGCGATCTGAAGTGGTGAGGCGGGCGCTGACCATGTTGCTGTCGGATCAGAAGACGAACGGAGGGCGTTTCGCGCGCGCCGGCGTCGGTCTGCCCAAGCGCGTCGGAACGCGGGCCAGCAGCATGCGCAAGCAGGAGAGGGCATCGTCGTAGTCTAGGGGGCGGGCAGCATGTTGCGCCGCACGCCCCCGGATCTTCTTTCAGATGATCAGGAAGTCCGACGCCGTCAGATGCGCGTGGTTCTGAACCGTCGCGAACTGAACCGCGGCTTTGGAGCCCGAGCCGTCTTCATCGTAGAAGAGGGCACCGGTCTTCTCGTTGTAGATGACATAGTCGTTCTTATCGACCGCCTCGCTGCCGTAGACGAACTGTGACGACGACAGGTTTCCGCTTTTCAGCTTTCCGAACGCCGTATCGTTCATCCTGATCGTGTCGTCCTTCACGTTGAAGTCCGTGATCATGTCGACGTTCGTCTTGCTGTTCGCCTTGGTGTCGAAGGTGAAGTAGTCCTTGCCCGCGCCGCCGGTCAGGACGTCGTTACCCTGCTTGCCGTAGAGCTTGTCGTCTCCTCCGGCGCCGCGAATCAGATCGTTTGAATCCTTGCCGCTGATCGTGTCGGCCTTGCTGGTGCCGTCGAAGGTCTTGGTCGTGTCAGGAGTCGACGGTGTCGAAGTAGGCGGCTTCGGTGCGGACGGAGTGGAAGGCGGAGTTTCGGGGGCGGTCTCCGTGGGCGGAGGGGTCATGGGGACGGTGGTCGTTCCGTCGTGGTTGAAGCCCAGCGAATAGAACGAGGTCTGGCCGCTGCCGGAGCCAGTATCCTCATTCACCCCCAGATACGCGCCTGCTTTGAAGTAGAAGGCGTCGCTGTCCCAGACGTCGTTGATCTTGGTGACCGATTTGTACTCCTGCCCATCGGCATAGACGCGAACGTCGAGCACGTCGTCGTGCGCATCGATCGAATAGGAGAACTTCTCGTTCAGCGAGACATTGGGGTTCTTGCCGGAGCTGTCGGCGAGTTTGAACGTCGTCTCCTTATTGCCCGAACCGGCCTGGTCGTTGACGAAGTAGACCGTCCCGTTATCCCAGTAGAGACGGACGAGCTCCTCGTCATGGCCGTGGATCTGTCCGACGACGAGGCGGCCCGTCGTGCCGTCCGATTTGATCGGGGCCTTGTCGACTTCGAGCGTGGCCGACATGAAGCCGCCGGTCTTGAGATTCCAGGCGGCGCGCTCGCCGTCGTCCATCTCGCGAAGCTCGGAGCGGGCATATTTCGAGCCGCTGGTGGTGGCGCCGTCGACCGAGGCGCTGAAGACCATCGCTCCGTCGGTGCCGGTGTAGAAATACTTTGAGTTTTGATACCCGCTAAGGTTCGTCACCTCGACGGCGGTGCCGGAGATCGAACCCTTAGAATCGACAGGCAGGGTGATCTTCCAGTCGGAAAGATCGAAATTTGCACTAGGCGCGGTGCCTGGTTGTAAAGCCATGATCATACCCCTCTACGCAAAACTGAGGTTACCAAGGTTTATCAACAGTACTGAAGAACTGTTTGATAGTACTGGGAGGAAATTCAGAAATAAGGAAGCTGTGAGACCGTCTTTTAGGCTTCCTGTTAACGAATAGGGACTTGAATTGAGACGCCTTCATGGAAGCAATTTGGCCGTCAAAAGGCGCTTTCCGGCCGGAAGCATTGCTGCTTCGATTTCAGTCAACTTGGGTTAACTGCAGAGAATCGACGGTGCGACAGGGGCATGAGTAATCGGGTTAAGGTTCGATGCGAGCGCGCCGGCCGCCTCGATGCATAATGATTGAGCAGGCGTCGAACAGAGGTCTTTGGCGCCCGGTCGGCACGGCAAGAGCGCGTGCACGCAGCTGACAGGGTCATCCTAAGGAAACTGGAGGCCACGCCCGGAATCGAACCGGGGTGCAAGGATTTGCAGTCCTCTGCGTAACCACTCCGCCACGTGGCCTCAGGTCCGGCCAGTTCGGCGGACGTGGAGGCCATATCAGCCAGCCGCCGCGGGTTCAACCATCCGTTTCGGCTTTGTCATGGCCGCGACATGGTGTCGAGACAGAGCATGCCGAGTGTGCTTGCCTTCGTCCCGTCTTCGTCGCACATAGCCTGACGGGCCGTGGACAAGGGGCAGGAGCGAGGCATGTTCGATTTCGCGCAGGCGCGTCATTTCATGGTGGAAGGTCAGCTTCGCACCAACGAGATCACGAGTCCGGGCATTGTGAACGCGATGGCGACCTTGCCGCGCGAGCGATTCGTGCCCGAGGCTTGGGCAACCATGGCCTATTCGGAATGCGAGATACCCGTCGCCGCGGCTCGTTCGCTGCCGACGCCGATGGTTCTCGGCAAGCTGCTTGTCGCAGCGGACATCCGCGAAACCGAAAGCGTTCTTCACGTCGGCTGCACCACCGGTTACGGCTCGGCGATCCTGTCCAGGCTCTCGGCCTCGGTCACCGCGCTTGAGGACGACGAGGCGCTCGCCGACCAGGCAAAAGCGAATCTCGCGGCGGTCGGTGCGGGCAATGTCACCGTGGTCACCGGTCCTCTTGTGGCCGGTTATGCACAGTCCGCACCTTTCGACGCGATTCTCATCGAAGGCTCGATCGAAGTTCTGCCGGACGCATTTGCCGGCCAGCTCAAGGACAACGGCCGCCTTGTCGTCGTCAACGGACGCGGGCGCACCGGGCAAGGCACGGTTTTCCGCCGGTCGGGCAACGAGTTCGGCGGCTTTCCGATGTTCGACGCGGCGGCGCCGCTGCTACCGGGATTTGAGCGCAGGGCGGCATTCGCGTTTTAGGTCTGTTGCAAAATTACCCCAGTTCCGATGATTGCGACTGGACCGGGATTGTTCGGGTGTTCCACTTCTTAATCGATCACTAAATTGAAGCGAGCCGGTGAGGGACCGGCTGAGTTTGATGCGTTTTGGGGCGATCGATACATGAAGCCGACAACGAGAATGTCCGGTGCGCTTTGCGCCGTACCGCTACTGGCAGTTGTCGGGTCGATAGGCTTTACGGCTCCCGCGAGCGCGGAGACGCTGCCCGAGGCGCTCGCCCGAGCCTATGAAGGCAACCCCACTCTTAACGCCCAGCGCGCCAATACCCGCGCAACGGACGAGGCGGTTCCGCAGGCGCTATCCGATTACCGCCCGACGGTGATCGGCTCCGCCGATGCAGGCTATGTCGACACGCGAATCAAGCGTCGCCAGGAGGGCATCCGCTCGATCAACGACAGCGAGGTTTTCAGCCGCAGCGCCGGCGTTACGCTGAACCAGAACCTGTTCAACGGCTTCCAGACCAAGAACAACGTCAAGGTCGCGGAATCGTCCGTACTCGCCTCCCGCGAGACGCTGTTGAACACCGAGCAGAACGTGCTCTTCGACGGCGTCGAAGCCTACATGAACGTGCTGCGCGATTTCGCGATCTTCGACCTGCGCCGCAACAACGTCGACCTTCTCGGCGAAGAACTGCGCGCCACGAACGAGCGCTTCCAGGTCGGCGAGGTCACCCGCACCGATACCGCGCTCTCCGAATCGCGCCTCGCCGGCGCCCGGTCCGACCTCAGCGTCGCCGAAGCCAATCTGAAGGCCAGCCGCGCCGTCTACCGCCAGGTGATCGGCAACGAGCCGACCAAGCTCTTCCCCGGCAAGCCCGTAGACCGGCTGCTGCCTCCGAATCTCGATGCCGCTCTCCAGGTCGGTTTCAAGGAACATCCGGCCACGCGTTCGGCATTCCATGCCGTCGACGCCGCGGCGGCTCAGGTGCGGGTCGCCCAGGGCGTGCTCGCTCCGTCGGTCGATCTTCAGGGCAGCGTCAGCACGCAGCGTGACGACGCGCTCGGCGGCGGCCTCAGCGGCGAGGATTACACCAACACGTTTAACGGCACCGTCCTCACCACGCTGACCGTGCCGATCTATCAGGGCGGTCAGGAATATTCGGTGATCCGTCAGGCCAAGGAGACCCTGGGCCAGCGCCGTCTTGAGGCGGAAATCGTCCGCGATCAGGTCCGTGCTGCCATCGTGTCGGCATGGGGCGCGCTCGAAGGCGCCAAGTCCCAGATCATTGCCGCGCAGGCGCAGGTCGACGCGGCCCAGATCGCCTTGAACGGTGTCCGCGAGGAGAACCGGGTGGGCCAGCGCACCACGCTCGACGTGTTGAACTTCACCCAGGACCTGCTCGACGCCCGCGTTACCTTGATCACCGCGCAGCGCGACCGTGTCGTCGCCTCCTATGCGCTGCTTCAGGCGATCGGCCGACTGAACGTCGTGCAGCTGAACCTGAAGGTCGCGACCTACGATTCGCGCATCCATTACGACCAGGTGCGTGACAGGTGGTTCGGCCAGCGCACGCCTGACGGCCGCTGATATTGCCAACCCCGGCGTCAGCCGGGGAAACGCAATCGAGGGTTCTTGTCTTCCATTTTTGCGGTGCGATACTCGCAACCTCAGGGAAACAATGATTCTCCTTCGAGGTTTAGTGTCGCCGGGGCCTTTTCGAATATGAGCAGCACCGCCAAAGCGCACGAACCCACGATGGAGGAGATCCTCGCCTCCATTCGCCGGATCATCGCCGACGACGATCCGAGCGAGACGCCGGTGGCTGCCGCTCCCGCACCTGCCGCCCCCGCGAAGCCTGCGCTGAAGGCCGTCGAGGCCGCGCCGCCTCCGCCTCCCGCGCCCGCCGCGGCGGCTGAGGACGACATGGCCGGCATGAGCCAGGACGATATCGATGCGATGCTCGCAAGCTTCGACTCGCCTCCTCTGCCCGGCAAGGAGCCCGAGCCGGAACTAGCCGCCGAGGCCGTCGATCCCTGGGACGCTATTGCCGACGAGGAAGAGGACGAGGACGTTCTCGAACTCACCAAGCCGCTGAAATCCGTTCCGGACGAGGTCGAGTTCCGCGATCCGACACCGCCACCAGCGTCACCACCCGACGAAGACGATATGTCGGACTGGGCCGTGCTGCCGGAAGAGAGCGCGGCGTCCACGCCCAAGCGTTCGAGCGCGCCGTCTGGCGAGAGCCTGCTTGCGGCGGAGGCGAGCCGCGCGGTTTCCGCCTCGTTCGGATCGCTCGCCAATACGATCTTTGCCGCAAATGCCCGTACGCTGGACGACCTCGTTCAGGAGATGCTGCGGCCAATGCTGAAGGATTGGCTCGACACCAATCTGCCGGCCGTGGTCGAACGTCTCGTCCAGGCCGAAATCGAGCGTGTCTCGCGCGGCAATCGCCGCTGATCGTCGGATATTCTGCCCGTCAGGTTTTCGCGATTTTCCCAAGAAACACAGCGAACAGGACGCCTAGCAGCGGCAGGCCTATCGCGGCCGTGACGAAGCCGGGTACGGCTCCCCAGGCGTCGAATGACAAGCCTGCGAGCGCAACGCCCGTGGTCTGGCCGATATAGAAAGACGACGAGAACAGCGCCATCGCCGAGCCACGCGCTTCCGGCGCCATCTGTGTTGCCTTTGTCTGCAACGTGTTGTGCAGCATCATCCAGCCGAGCCCCATTGCGGGCGCGATGACGAGAAACGGCGAGGGGCCGGAGACGGCCGCTCCCAGGAAGCCCACTCCCAGCAGGACGCCGCCTGCCGAGGCGAGGCCACGCTCGCCCATGGTCCTGATGAACAGCGGCGCCGCGAGCGAATAGAAGACGCCACCGATGCCGAACAGCGCGAGGACGAGGCCGACGCGGTCGAGGCCGAGACCGAACCGGGCATGCAGATGGCTGCCGACGAAGGTGAGGGCGCCGAACAGCAGGACGCCTTCGAGGAAGATCGACGACAGCACGGCCCGTACCATCGGCAGCCGAAACAGTCCGAACGCCTTCTGGTAGGATTCCAGAAGCGGTGGCGGAGTGCCGACCGGTCGTAGATCGCGGAGCGGTCCGAGCTCTCGTCGAAGGCCTACGGCCGCGATCAGGAAGAAGATCGCAAGGCCGCCGAAGACCGCTCTCCAGCTCAGATATTCCGCCAGGAAGCCGCCCGCCGCCTGTCCAAGGACGAGCCCCAAAGTGTTCGCGACGACGAACCGCGCCAGCATGGTCTGGCGTGCGGCTAGCGGCACCGTGTCGCCGATATACGCGAGCGAAAGCGGGATCAGCCCGCCCGCGAAGACGCCGGCAAGAAAGCGCAGTCCGGTCAGTGCTCCAAGCGACGTCGCGAAAATGCAGGCGAATGTCGCGAGAGAGGCGCCGAGCGTGATGATGGTGACGACGAAGGTCTTGCCCATCCGGTCGCCGAGCGGGCCGTAGACCAGCTGGAACAGGCCATAGGCAATCGCGTAGGCCGTCACGATATGAGAGGCGCCGCCGATCGATTCTCCGAACTCACCGGCGATCGAAGGCAGGAGCGGATCGGCCACGCGCACGGAAGCCGAGCTCGCGAAAGCCGCCGCGGCAAGCCAGAAAATCATGCGGATCGGGGCTGTCGTAGATTCGGCGGAGGCGGAAACGGATGTCATGAAGTTCGTGATTTAACGCCGTTGAGGCCGCCTTCAAATGCGTCTTATTGCGAGAATGAACCCGGCTTGCGTTGACACTCTCGTGCCGCTCCGCTTGTAAAGCGCGAGAATCCGAAATTCCCAGCCGAGCCGTCGGCGCCAGTAGAAACAATCGCGATATTCGATGCCAATCGAGAAAACCTATCAGCCTGCCGAAATCGAGGAACGCATCTCCGAGGCCTGGAACAAGGCCCAGGCGTTCAAGGCCGGCGCGAATGCGAAGCCCGGCGCGGAGAGCTTCTCCATCGTCATCCCACCGCCGAACGTCACCGGCTCCCTGCATATGGGCCACGCGCTCAACAACACGCTGCAGGATGTGCTGACGCGTTTCGAGCGGATGCGCGGCAAGGACGTGCTGTGGCAGCCCGGCATGGACCATGCGGGCATCGCGACCCAGATGGTCGTCGAGCGCCAGCTCGCCGAACGGCAGGAGCCGTCGCGCCGCGATATGGGCCGCGAGAAGTTCATCGAGCGCGTCTGGGCTTGGAAGGAAGAGTCCGGCGGCACGATCATCAACCAGCTAAAGCGCCTCGGTGCCTCGTGTGATTTCTCGCGCGAGCGTTTCACCATGGACGAGGGTCTGTCTCAGGCGGTCCGCAAGGTGTTCGTCGAGCTTCACCGCAAGGGCCTGATCTACAAGGACAAGCGCCTTGTGAACTGGGATCCGAAGCTCCGCACGGCGGTTTCCGATCTCGAAGTCGAGACGCGCGAGGTGAAGGGCCATATGTGGCGCTTCGCCTATCCGCTCGCCGAAGGCCCGGTTGACGGCATCGCTGAGATCGTCATCGCGACGACCCGTCCGGAGACCATGCTCGGCGACGGCGCGGTCGCGGTCCATCCGAGCGACGAGCGCTACAGGAATCTCATCGGCAAGATGGTCCGCCTGCCGGTCGCGGAGCGCCTGATTCCGATCATCGCCGACGAATATCCGGATCCGGAATTCGGCTCAGGCGCGGTCAAGATCACCGGCGCACACGACTTCAATGACTTCGAGGTCGCTCGTCGTCACGACATCCCGCTGTTTATGCTGATGGATGAAGACGCGCGCATGTCCGACAACGTGCCGGAGCGTTATCTCGGCCTCGACCGGTTTGAGGCCCGAAAGATGGTCGTGGCCGAGATCGAGGAGATGGGTCTCCTCCGCGGCATCGAGGACAAGGTCATCCCGCAGCCGTTCGGCGACCGCTCGGGCGTTGTGCTCGAACCCATGCTCACTGACCAGTGGTGGGTCGATGCGAAGACGCTTGCCCAGCCGGCGCTCGCGGCGGTTCGCGGGGGCAAGACGAATTTCGTCCCGAAGAACTGGGAGAAGACCTATTTCGAATGGCTGGAGAACATCCAGCCCTGGTGCGTCTCGCGTCAGCTCTGGTGGGGACACCAGATCCCGGCCTGGTACGACCCGCACGGCCACGTCTACGTCGAGGAGAGCCGGGAGGACGCACTGCGTGCCGCGATCCTGCGCAACGAAACCGAGAACATGCTCTCGGACGACGAGGCGGAATCGATCCATCAGGAACTGCTCGGCGGCCCGCAGAGCGATTTCCTCATTCAGGACGAGGACGTTCTCGACACATGGTTCTCGTCCGCGCTCTGGCCGTTCTCGACGATGGGCTGGCCGGACGAGACGCCGGAGCTGAAACGCTACTATCCGACCTCCGTCCTCGTGACGGGCTTCGACATCATCTTCTTCTGGGTCGCCCGGATGATGATGATGGGCATCGAGTTCATGGGCGAGGTGCCGTTCAAGGACGTCTACATCCACGCGCTCGTCCGCGACGAGAAGGGCGCCAAGATGTCGAAGTCCAAGGGCAACGTCATAGACCCGCTCGAACTGATGGACGAGTTCGGCGCCGACGCGGTCCGCTTCACGCTCGCCGCCATGGCGGCGCAGGGCAGGGACATCAAGCTCGCGAAGTCGCGCATCGAGGGCTATCGCAACTTCGCGACCAAGCTCTGGAACGCGACCCGCTTCGCCGAGATGAACCAGTGCGCCGTCGTTCCGGGCTTCGACCCGTCATCGGTCACGACCACGCTCAACAAATGGATCGTCGGCGAGGCCGCGCGCACGGTGAAGGAAACGAGCGCCGCGATCGAGGCCTATCGCTTCAACGATGCGGCGAACGCGGTCTATCGCTTTGCCTGGTCGATCTTCTGCGACTGGTATCTCGAACTGGCGAAGCCGGTCCTCCAGTCGGAGACGGACAGCGCCGAGCGCACCGAAACCCGCGCGACAGTGTCCTGGACGCTCGACCAGATCGTCGCTCTGCTCCACCCGTTCATGCCCTTCATCACCGAGGAGCTGTGGGCGGTGACGGCTCCGGCCGGCGGCCGCGCGAAGCTGCTTGCCCTGTCGGACTGGCCGGAACTACCGAAGAGCGACACCGAGGCGGCGGAGGCCGAGATCGGCTGGCTCGTCGACATGATCTCCGAGGTCCGTTCGGTCCGAACCGAGATGAACGTGCCGGGCGGCGCCCAAATCCCGCTTCTCCTCATCGGGGCTTCCGCCGAGGTGCAGGCCTGGGCCAGGCGCTACGAGGACGCGCTTCGCCGTCAGGCGCGCCTGTCCGGCATCGACTTCGCCGATTCGGCTCCGGCCGGCGCGGTGCAGCTTCTCGTCCGCGGCGGAGTCGGAGCGCTTCCGATCGCCGACGTGGTCGATCTCGGAGCCGAGAGGACACGCCTCTCAAAGGAGATCGGCAAGATCGTCGACGAGATCGACAAGATCGACAAGAAGCTCGGCAATCCCGACTTCCTGGCCCGCGCCAAGGAAGAAGTGGTCGAGGAGCAGCGCGAGCGCCGCGAAGAGGCGGAAGCGCGTCGCATGAAACTGGCGGATGCATTGGAGCGACTAAAGGTTGTGGCCTGAAGGGTTTATCCCCCTGATCTGTCTCCTTTTCATCACGTAGACCGCCGGTCTGTCGCGAGCGCTCGCAAGTCGCTCGCGTTCGGACTCGGTCTCTGCAAAAAGTTCAGAACCATCGAACCAGACTCGCGTTTGCGGTGACTTCTTAAAGAGGCCGTAAGCGAACCGGGTGCCAGGGACACGGAAAACTTGAAACGTATCCTGCTGGCAGTAGCCCTCGTCTTCGCGTGCGCGACAATGTCTTCGGTGGCATCTGCCGGGCCTCTGGTCGTGCCGGAAGGAAATCGGAACAAGGAGCAGCCCAAGGTGCCGGGCGGTTCCGTCGCGCGGACGAAGGCCGGCAAGACCACGTTCGACGAGAAGTACGACAAGGTCATCGACCTTCTGGCGCACGACAAGACGCTGATCTCGAAGATCAAGTCGACGGCCGCCACTTATGGGATCGATCCGATCCACATGATCGGCGCCATCGTCGGCGAACATACATACAATGTCGACGCTTACGACCGGCTGCAGACCTATTACATCAAGGCCGTCTCTTACGCCGGCGACAGCTTCCGCTTCGGCTACGGCAGCGAATCCGTCCTGGACTTCGCGACGCGACCCGAATTCAAGAAGTGCGCCGACCTTACGGATTCCTACAAGCTTTGGTCCTGCCGCGAAGATGTCTGGGACAAGACGTTCCGAGGCCGCACCGTCGGTGGAACCGCTTTCCCGAACAATCGCTTCAGCGCGGTATTCTTCCAGCCCTTCTTCGCTGGCCAGACTTTCGGGCTCGGGCAGGAGAACCCGCTGACGGCCCTGATGCTGTCGGACATGGTGGCGAAGACGTCAGGCTATCCCAAGCTCGATGCGGGCAAGGCGGCGGACGTCTATTCGGCGATCATGGACCCCGACAAGTCGCTCGCCTACATGGCGGCGATCATCCGTCGCGCGATCGACGACTACAAGACGATCGCCAATGTCGACATCTCCAAGAACCCGGGCATCACCGCGACGCTCTACAATACCGGCGGGTCGGAGGAACGCGCGGCCGCTCTTGCGGCGAAGGCCGGGCGCGCCTTGCCGGAGGAGAATTATTACGGCTGGCTCGTCAACGACAAGCTCGCCGAACTGAAGGCGCTCCTCGAGGAGCCGCGGCCCACGGCGTCCAACCGGCCGGTTGACCCGCGCAAGGAATAGGCCGCGCTCAACCATCCGGGGTGCAGGCAAAGCGTCCCACAATCCCGATACTGCAATCAGACGAGACGGGGCTGTACCGCCGGGAAGCGGTACGGCCGTTTGCTCAGTTCGTCGCGTTGTTGCGCGCGGCGACGGCCTGGTCGGCGAAATCACTGAAGATGCCGTCCACGCCGATGTCGAGGAAGGCGCGGTATTCGGCGGCCGGATCGCCGTTATAGGTCGAGGCCAGCCGGCGCGGTTCGCTGCGGAACGTCCAGGTCTGGACGAAAAGGCCCGTCGCGTGCGCGTTCTTCACGACGTCGGTCGGCTTCGCCGCCACCTTGTCGCGCTCGTCCATCTTGCCGTCGGCGTTGAGATCGTCCGGCTTGCCGTCGCCGTTCGCATCGACCGGGACGTTCGGGATCAGATAGGCCTTCCACGGCGAGATGCCGTCGGCATAGGTCGCGACTTCCTTGAGGCCGTCGGCGGTCAGGATGTCGTTGTTGGTCCGCTTGTCGCCGGTGACGACGAAATCGTACGGCTTCACATAGGGCGGTTCGGCGGTGTTCTTGCCTGCGCGTCGGTCGAGCTGCCGTCGACGAGCTGGACCAGGCGGACGTTCGTCTTGCCGCGCAGATATTTGAGATTCGCCGTCTCGAAGCTCTGGATGATCACCGGCGAGCTCTTCTCGGTCCAGCCGGCCTTCTGCAGCGTCTCGACGAGGCGGTCCTCGATCGGCAGGCCCATCGCGGTGTGGAAGGTCGGGTGCTTGGTCTCGGGCGCGATGCCGATCGTGCGGCCGGTGCGTTGGCTCTGCTCCTTGGCGAGGTCGATCACCTCCTGGAAGGTCGGCACCAGGAACTTGCCGTTGAAGCTCTGGTCGCGCTCGGCCAACGGCTGCTTGGCGCGCAGCGTCTTGATCTCGGCAAGGGTGAAGTCGCTGGCGAACCAGTCCTCGGTCGGGATGCCATCGATGTTGAGCGTGCGCTTGCGGGCGGCGAATTCCGGACGGTCGGCAACGTCCGTCGTGCCACCGAGCATCGGTTCGTGGCGGGCGACCAGTACGCCATCCTTGGTCACGACGAGGTCGGGCTCGATGAAGTCGGCGCCCATCTCGATGGCCTTGGTATAACCCTCGAGGGTGTGGTCGGGGAGATAGCCCGGAGTGCCGCGATGGGCGATGACGAGCGCGCGCTGGCCGTTGAGCGTCTTCCCCTGGGCGAGGGCAGGGGCCGTGAAGGCTGCCACGGCGACCGAGGCGGCGAGAATCGTGCGAAGGATCATGGTCCGACCTCCAAATCGGGTTTTCAGTAGCGCGAACCTCTCCCGATTTGATGACGAGCGGACGACCCGCGTAGGACTTTCGGACGGTGGCGGAGATGCCGGATCTCGGGCCCGCAAGGGAGCGGTCCGGAAGGGTCGAAACAGTCGTGTGACACTTCCGCAACGCTGTTGCCGAATTGCTTCCAGAGGCTCCGCGTTAAGAGACATTTGCCCCAATTGCGCCATAGAGGAAGACGCATGTCGTGACCAGCTTGAGCGGGGCCAGGACGGCCGCTCCTCAGGTGAGCCGTCGAGGCATAAAACGGTCGTCCATTCAACGGGTTGCGTACGTGTGCTAAAGCAGCGCGCGAAGGACAGAGATGGACGCCAAGGTTTTTCAGAAGAACAATCTTCCCAGCCGCCATGTGACGGAGGGACCGACCCGCGCCCCCCATCGCTCATACCTCTACGCGATGGGCCTCACGAAGGAGCAGATTCACCAGCCGCTGGTCGGCGTGGCGAGCTGCTGGAACGAGGCCGCCCCCTGCAACATTTCGCTGATGCGTCAGGCGCAGGCGGTGAAGAAGGGCGTCGCGGCTGCCAACGGCACCCCGCGCGAATTCTGCACCATCACCGTCACCGACGGCATCGCGATGGGCCATGAGGGCATGAAGTCCTCGCTGGCGTCCCGCGAGGTCATCGCTGACTCGGTCGAGCTCACCATGCGCGGCCATTCCTACGACGCGCTCGTCGGCCTCGCCGGCTGCGACAAGTCCCTGCCGGGCATGATGATGGCGATGCTCCGCCTCAACGTGCCGTCGATCTTTATCTATGGCGGCTCGATCCTGCCGGGTTCGTTCCGCGGCCAGCCGGTCACGGTGCAGGATTTGTTCGAGGCGGTCGGCAAGCATTCGGTCGGCGCGATGTCGGACGAGGATCTCGATGAGCTCGAATCCGTCGCCTGTCCCTCGGCCGGCGCCTGCGGCGCGCAGTTCACCGCCAATACGATGGCGACCGTCTCCGAGGCGATCGGCCTGGCGCTGCCTTATTCGGCCGGTGCGCCTGCTCCTTACGAAATCCGCGACCGGTTCTGCATGACCGCCGGCGAACAGATCATGGAGCTCATCGCCCGCAACATCCGTCCGCGCGACATCGTCACCAAGAAGGCGCTGGAGAACGCCGCGACCGTGGTCGCCGCGACCGGCGGCTCGACCAATGCGGCGCTGCATCTCCCGGCCATGGCGAACGAGATCGGCATCGACTTCGATCTGTTCGACGTCGCCGAAATCTTCAAGAAGACGCCGTACATCGCCGACCTGAAGCCGGGTGGCCGTTATGTGGCGAAGGATCTCTTCGAGGTCGGCGGCGTGCCGCTGATCATGAAGACACTCCTCGATCACGGATTCCTGCACGGCGAATGTTTGACAGTTTCCGGCCGCACTATCGCCGAGAACATGAGCAAGGTTCGCTGGAACGATCAGCAGGATGTCGTCATGCCCGCGAACAAGCCCATTACGCCCACCGGCGGCGTCGTCGGCCTGTCCGGCAACTTGGCGCCGGACGGCGCGATCGTGAAGGTTGCGGGCCTGAAAAATCAGAAGTTCTCGGGTCCGGCCCGGTGCTTCGACAATGAGGAAGCCTGCTTCGAGGCTGTCAATAATCGCTCCTACAAAGAGGGCGAAGTCCTGGTGATCCGATACGAGGGTCCGAAGGGCGGTCCGGGCATGCGCGAGATGCTGCAGACGACTGCGGCGCTCTACGGTCAGGGAATGGGCGACAAGGTGGCTTTGATTACCGACGGTCGCTTCTCGGGGGCAACCCGCGGCTTCTGCATCGGCCATGTTGGGCCGGAGGCAGCGGTCGGCGGCCCGATCGCTCTGATCCGTGACGGCGACATCATCGACATCGACGCGGTCGAAGGCCGCCTCGAAGTCCGGTTGTCGGCGGAAGAATTGGAGGCTCGCAAGGCGCAGTGGACGCCGCGTGAGACAGGGTTTGGGTCTGGGGCTTTGTGGAAGTTCGCCCAGGGCGTAGGGCCGGCGCGTAACGGCGCCGTCACCCATCCAGGCGCAAAGCATGAGACACGCTGTTATGCGGATATTTAGCGCCAGCGCTAAAGCCTCTTTGTTTGTGGCCGTCTTCGCGGCCGGTCCGGCGTTGGCTTTCGACGTCGGCCGGTCGAGCGACGGAACCCCGCTGCCGTTCGAGAGTGGCTCGAACGACATGGCCCTTGCCTTCGACGGCACGGCTTCGACCCCTGACGCGCCGCCGGCGACTTCCGCTCCAGCGGGGTCGGCGGCCATTACCGGCGCCGATCCGGCGGGTGGGCTGTTCGATGCGACGGCGCTCGGAACCGCCGCGTCGTCCGCTCCCGTTTCGGACAGCTCGCCGCTCGATGCCTTTAACCGGGCCCGCAATGCCTATCGTGCGGGTGACAAGGCCTCGGCTCTATCGGCTCTGCAGTTCGCGGCTGGGCAGGGGCATGCCGGCGCTCAGTGGATGCTCGGCCGGATGTATGCCGAGGGCGACGGTGTCAGCCATGACGACCTCAAGGCGTTCGAATATTTCCGCGAGCTGGTGAACAAGGCCGGCGACGATGCCTCCGACAGCCCCGAAGGCCGCAGCAATGCGCCCTACGTCTCCAATGCGCTGGTCTGGCTCGGCTCGTATTATCTCGAAGGCATTCCCGGCACGGCCGTGAAGCCGAACCCGCAGGCGGCCGTTCGCCTGTTCACGGACGCGGCGTCGAACTACGGCGATCCGAACGCCCAGTATAATCTCGCCCGCATGTATCTCGACGGGAACGGCGTGAAGCGCGACCCGGCCCAGGCGGTGCGCTGGCTGAACCTCGCCGCGCAGAAAAGCCACGGTCCGTCGCGCGCGCTGCTCGGCCACATGATGTTCAAGGGCGAGATCGTGAAGAAGCAGCCGGCCCGCGGCCTGATGCTGATGATGCTGGCCCGCCAGGCGGCGGAGCAGTCCGGTGCCCCGGACGCGCAGTGGATCATCGACCTGCATGAGAAGGCGCTGGCCGAAAGCTCCGAGGAGGAGCGCAGCGGTGCCCTTGGCGTACTCGACGGATGGCTGAAGGCACGGAACTGAGTTTCCGCTTAAGGTCCCTGCGTTCAGTCAGGGACCTCCGCTTTGCCCGTCACCACAATCGATCCCAAATCCGCGCTGAATCGCGGGTAGCGCGCTTTCCGGGGCGGCGAAGCCGAGCCCGGAATCCATAACCCCTGTGCCGATGGATCGTCATGCTCGGTTCGACCGGGGCATCCATCCCGACCTTTGATCGATCCTCCGGTCAAGCCGGAGGATGACGATCTCGGTCTGCTGCGGAGTATGTTCCCGGGCTCGGCTCCGCCGCCCGGGACACGGCCTCAGTGCAGCTCCGTCGTTGAAGGCTTCTTCTTCGCTCGTCTCGCGAACATGTTCAGAAGCTCGATGCCCGCCGAGAACGCCATCGCGGTATAGATGTAGCCCTTCGGGACATGAGCGCCGAAGCCTTCCGCGATCAGTGTCGTACCGATCAGCAGCAGGAAGCCAAGCGCCAGCATGACGATGGTCGGGTTCCGAGCGATGAAGTTCGCCAACGGATCGGCGGCGAGCAGCATGACGCCGACGGTGACGACCACCGCCACCACCATGATCGGGATGTGCGGGGTCATGCCGACGGCGGTGATGATGCTGTCGACCGAGAAGACGAGATCGAGGATGAGGATCTGCCCGATCGCTGCGGCGACGCTCGGCGCCGCCGACGCCTTCTCGAACATGTCGCCTTCTTCCGGCGGATCGACGTGGTGATGGATCTCCTTGGTCGCCTTCCAGACGAGGAAGAGGCCGCCGGCGATCAAAATCATATCGCGCCATGAGAAGCCGTGGCCGAATGCGGTGAAGACCGGGGCGGTCAGGCCGACGATGATGGCGACTGTTCCTAGCAGGGCGAGCCGGAGCACGACCGCCATGCCGATGCCGAGGCGGCGCGCAAAGCTGCGCTTCTCTTCAGGTAGTTTGTTGGTGAGGATGGAGATGAAGATCAGGTTGTCGATGCCGAGAACGATCTCCATCGCGATCAATGTCGCAAGGGCTGCCCAGGCTGCGGGATCCGACAGAAGTCCGATCGCATATTCCATCCGGTTTTTTAACCTCCACTGTGGTCAGGAGAATTTGCTGCCCGGCGAGCGCGGGGCAAGTCGTACCTCTACGGAAAAGTTGTGACGTCCATTATCGGGGCTCGATCGCGAAGTCGCCGATCACCGGGACATGGTCGGACGGCTTGTCCCAGGCGCGGACATATTTGTCGATGCGCACGCCGCGAAGCCGGTCGGCCGCCTGCGGCGACAGCAGCAGGTGATCGATCCGCAGTCCCGCATTCCGCTGCCAGGCACCCGCCTGATAGTCCCAGAACGTGTAGAGCCCGGATTCGTCGGTGGTCGCCCGCAGCGCCTCGGTCAGGCCCAGATTGAGCAGAGCGTCGAACGCCTGCCGCGTCTCGATCTTGAACAGCGCGTCCTCGACCCAGGCTGCGGGATTGTGGACGTCTTCGGCCGCGGGAATGACGTTGTAGTCACCCGCGAGGATCAGCGGCTCTTCCAGGAGAAGCCGCGCCGCAACATGCTGGCGAAGGCGCTCCATCCAGGCGAGCTTGTAGGGATATTTCGCGGTGTCGACCGGATTGCCGTTCGGCAGGTAGATCGAGGCAACGCGCATGATGCCGTCTTCGGTCGAAATCTCGGCCTCGATGTAGCGCGACTGCTCGTCGGCTGAATCGCCGGGCAGGTTCACATGCCGCTCGTCGATCGGATGGCGCGACAGGATCGCAACGCCGTTCCACGACTTCTGGCCGTGCACCGCGGAGTTATAGCCGGCGTCTTCGAAGGCCTCGCGCGGGAACTGCTCGTTCTGGCACTTGATCTCCTGAAGGCAGAGCACGTCCGGCTCCGCCTCCTTCAGCCAGCGTAGGACGTTCTCCTGTCGGAGGCGGACGGAATTGATGTTCCAGGTCGCGATGCGCATGGCGTGTTTGTCGCCGGTTTGCCGCCGGGGGGCAAGCCGCCTACATGGTGATCAACGCCATGATGAAACACCTGCTCCTCGCGCCGATCTGGGTCTACCGCAACGCGATCTCGCCCGTGATCGGGCCGCGCTGTCGCTATGAGCCGACCTGCTCGACCTTCGCTGTCGAGGCGATCGAGAGGCATGGCGCCTGGGCGGGCGGCTGGATGACGACGGCACGGCTCTGTCGCTGCCATCCGCTCGGGCCGGCCGGTATCGACCCGGTTCCGGAGCAATTGCCCGTTAACGGACGCTGGTATATGCCGTGGCGCTACGGGCGCTGGACCGGCCGGCACATGGCCTACCGCACCGATCGCAGGGCGCAACGCGCCTCCTCCCGATAACCGCTTACCTGCTTGGTTTGCAGGGCTGAGCGATTGAGGTTCTTGTCATGCCAATCCTTACATTCCCCGATGGTGCCGCGCGTGAATATCCCGCGGGCTCCACGGGTCTCGACGTCGCCAAGGCCATCTCGCCATCGCTCGCGAAGCGCACCGTCGCGATGGCCCTCAACGGCACCCTTCACGATCTCGCCGACGAGATCGTCGCCGACTCGAAGATCGACTTCGTCGGCCGCGACGACCCGCGCGCGCTCGAACTGATCCGCCACGACGCCGCCCACGTGCTGGCCGAGGCGGTGCAGGATCTGTTCCCCGGCACCCAGGTCACCATCGGCCCGGTGATCGAGAACGGCTTCTATTACGACTTCTTCCGCGAGGAGCCCTTCTCTATCGAGGACCTGGCCGCCATCGAGAAGAAGATGCGCGAGATCATCGGCCGCGACCGCCCCTTCACCAAGGAGATCTGGTCGCGCGACGAGGCGAAGGAATTCTTCCGCAAAAAGGGCGAGACCTTCAAGATCGAGCTCGTCGACGCGATCCCGGCCGGGCAGGAACTGAAGATCTACAAGCAGGGCGAATGGCTCGACCTCTGCCGCGGCCCACACATGACCTCGACCGGCAAGGTCGGCAATGCGTTCAAGCTGACCAAGGTCGCGGGCGCGTACTGGCGCGGCGATTCCAACAATCCGCAGCTCCAGCGCATCTACGGCACGGCTTTCGCCACGCAGGATGAGCTGGACGCCTATCTGCACCAGATCGAGGAGGCCGAGCGCCGCGACCATCGCAAGCTCGGCCGCGAGATGGATCTCTTCCACTTCCAGGAGGAGGCGCCCGGCTCGGTGTTCTGGCATCCGAAGGGCTGGACGCTCTTCCAGATGCTGATCGCCTATATGCGCCGCCGTCAGAACGCGGCCGGCTACACCGAGGTGAATTCTCCGGACATGATGGACCGGAGTCTCTGGGAGACCTCGGGTCATTGGCAGACCTACCATGACCACATGTTCACGACGAAGACCGAGGACGAGCGTGTCTACGCCCTGAAGCCGATGAACTGCCCGGGTCATATCTGCATCTTCAAGAACGGGCTGAAGAGCTATCGCGACCTGCCGACGAAGCTGGCCGAATTCGGAAAGGTGCATCGCTACGAGCCGTCGGGCGCGTTGCATGGCCTGCTTCGCGTGCGCTCGTTCACCCAGGACGATGCGCATGTCTTCTGCACCGCAGAGCAGCTGCTCGAGGAGTGTCTGAAGGTTAACGACCTGATCCTGTCGATCTATCACGACTTCGGCTTCGAGGACGTGCGGATCAAGCTCTCCACCCGGCCGGACAAGCGCATCGGCTCGGACGAGGTGTGGGACAGTGCGGAAGAGGCGCTCGAAGGGGCGCTCCGGAAGTCCGGCCGCCCGTATACGATCAATGCGGGCGAGGGCGCGTTCTACGGGCCGAAGCTCGAATACGTGCTGCGCGATGCGATCGGCCGCGATTGGCAATGTGGCACCCTGCAGGTCGACTTCAACATGCCGGGACGTCTCGGCGCCTTCTACATCGCCCCTTCGGGCGAGAAAGTGCAGCCGGTCATGCTGCACCGCGCGATGTTCGGCTCGCTGGAGCGTTTCACCGGTATCCTGATCGAGCAGCATGCCGGCGCGTTTCCGCTCTGGCTGTCGCCGGTCCAGGTCATGGTCGCGACCATCACGCAGGACGCGGACGACTACGCCCATGACGTGGTCGCGGCGATGAAGAAGGCAGGGCTCCGCGCGGAGGCCGATCTTCGCAACGAGAAGATCACCTACAAGGTGCGCGAGCACTCGCTGGCCAAGGTGCCGGTGCTGGCGGTGATCGGCCGGAAGGAAGCAGCGGAGCGGACCCTGTCGATCCGCCGCCTCGGCTCGCCGGACCAGACTCCGTCGACGCTCGACGACGCGATCAAGGCGCTGGTCGAAGAGGCGAAGGCGCCGGACGAACGTTAGGCGCGGGGATCACCCTCTCCCACTGGGAGAGGGCCGACTCAAGCCGGAAGGCTTGGAGCGGGGTGAGGGGACTGCCCTCTCGGTCAGGCTCGACGGCGTTCCATCGAGAAGTCTAACCGGCCGACGCTGTCGCGTCGTGCCGACCTCTCCCTTTGGGAGAGGCAAGACTCACCGCGCCAGGACGTCGATCCGCGCGTTCTTGCCGGCGGAGACTTCGAACGGCTTTTGGAACGGTTGAGGCTGTCCGTCGACGCGCGCCACGGCGACATATTCGCCTTCGGCCAGAATGATATCGCGCGTGCTGTTGAGGGTATCGGTCACGGCGTCGCCGCCGGGTGTGAGGATGTTCCAGTTGGCGTTCTGGATCTCGATCCCGCCCGCGCCGACGAGACGAAGCGCGACATGGGCCGCTTTGTGCAGAACCGCGGCGTCCGTCAGCTTGCCGGGCTCAACCCGGACCTCGGAGACGACACGGGCATTCGCCTGTCCGTAGGTGGACGTGATCTGGTAGGAGCCAGCCGGCAGGCGCACGATATCGCCGGCCTTGATCCTGTCGGCGATCAGCCGCTCCATCTCCCCTTCGGTGCGATGAATCTCGAAGCTGAGATCCTTGGCCGGAATCGCCTTGTTGGCGACGCTGCCGGTGAAGCGGATCGCGCCGGCATTGAGCACGATGCGCTGGCTTTCAGCGCCGGTACCTAGCACCACGGGGCGCGTGACGGTCGCGAGTCCATAGCTGACATGGACGATGTAGCCGCCGGGATCGAGTGTCACTAGCGGGCGCGAATCGGTCGTTTCGACGACGAGCGCGTGGTTGCCGTTGACGTCCGCCTGATCGGAGAAGATGCGCCAGCGCAGGCCGGCATTGATCGCGTCCGATCCTTCGAAGAAGAAGGCCTGGAGGCTCAGCACCGTCTTCGTCATCGACGACGGGCTGACCGGGGCGAGCGTTCCGCGGCGAAGACCATCCGGACTTACGATGCTGCTGCCCGGCGACAGATCGATACCAGGAGCCGGAAGATTCATTCCGGGATCGGCAAGCGAGTTCGACTGCGCGTGGACGAGCGACGGGGCGGAGACCGCCACCAGCACCGAGACCAGAAGGCTGCGCGCGAGGCGTCGCATTTCCGTGATCAGCATGGAAATGGGTTTTCACGAAACCGGGGCATTTGCAAGACAACGACGGTCGGCGTTGCCCACTGTGCCGGATTTTGCGAAGAGGTGTGACATATCTGGAGAGTACATGCCCGAAGCCATCGACCTTCTGCTCACCCGCCGTTCCGTGCCTGCGTTCACGCTCACCGAACCCGGCCCTTCCAAGGAACAGCTCGAGCAAATGCTCACCGCCGCGAGCCGCGTGCCGGATCACGGCAAGCTCGCGCCCTGGCGGTTCATCCTGATCGAGGGACCCGCCCGCAAGACCTTCTCGGCAAAGCTGACCGAGCTTGCCCTGGCCGAACGCCCGGATGCCGACCGCCAGAAACTGTCGGAAGACGAGAAGAAGTTCGACGCGCCGCTGACCGTGGTCGTCGTCAGCCGCTCCGGGCCGCATGTGAAGATCCCGGAATGGGAGCAGAACCTTTCGGTCGGCGCCGCCTGCATGAACCTTGTCGCGGCGGCTCATGCACTCGGGTTCAAGGCCAACTGGCTGACCGGCTGGGGCTCCTACGACCGTCGTGTCGCGGAACTGCTCGGCCTGTCGTCGACGGAAAAGGTGGCCGGCTTCATCCATATCGGTTCGAGCGACATGGTACCGGCAGACCGTCCGCGTCCGCCGCTCGACGAGATCGCGACCCGGTGGATCGGGTGAGCGAGGACATCCACTTCTACGAACCGGCCAAGGGGCACAGGCTCCCGCACGATCCGTTCAAGGCAATCATCGCGCCGCGTCCGATCGGCTGGATTTCGTCAGTGGATCTAAAGGGGCGGGTCAATCTCGCCCCCTACAGTTTCTTCAACGCCTTCTCGTCCGTGCCGCCGATCATCGGCTTCTCCAGCGAAGGTTGGAAAGACAGCGTCACGAACATCGAGGCGACGAAGGAATTCGTCTTCAACCTCGCGACCATGCCCCTGGCCGAGGCGATGAATGCGACGGGCGCGCCGCATCCGCACGGCGTCGACGAGATGCGGGAGGCCGGGCTAGACCCTGCGCCGTCGCAGATCGTCAGGGCGCCACGGGTGGCGAAGAGCCCGGCGGCGCTCGAATGCCGTCTGCTCGACATCATCGAGCTGAAGGACCTCGACGGGCAGAAGCTCGGCCGATACCTCATCCTCGGCCAGGTCGTCGGCGTCCACATCGACCGCGCCTATCTGGTCGATGGGCTGTTCGACACCGCCGCCGCCCGTCCGATCGCGCGCTGCGGCTACCGCGCAGATTATGCCGAGGTCGCGAGCCTCTTCGAGATGAACAGACTTCAGCGCTGATCCTCGTTCTCCGCTATCGTCGACGGATGGAGCCCGCGCCGGCGGTGCGTATCTGCCTCTGACGTCTCGGCGAATGGGGGAGCGGAAGAATGGTCTCAAATCGCATCGCTGCCGCGAATGCAGCCGCCTCGGCAATCGGCCGCTTTTTCATGGAGTGCGGCGAACGGCGCCGAAATCCCGACCTCTCCGACCTCACCTTCGGCAATCCGAACGAGATGCCCTTGGCCGGGATCGGCGATGCGATCCGCGCTCGGGCCGTGCCGCGGAACAAGGACTGGTTCGCCTATAAGGCGAGCGAGGCCGAGCCGCAGGCCTTCATTGCCGAACATGCCGGTCGCGAACTGGGTTTGAAATTCGAACCCGCCGATATCGCGCTGACGGCCGGTGCGTTCGCCGCGATCAATGTTGCGATCCATATGGTGCTCGACGCCGGCGACGAGGCGATCTTCTCCGAGCCCGCTTGGTTCTGCTATGAGCCGATGCTGCTCGCAGCCGGCGTGGTGCCGCGGAAGGTCCGCCTCAAGCCGCCCGCGTTCGATCTCGACCTTGCCGCGATCGAGGCGGCGATCAGCCCGAAAACGCGGCTGGTCATCGTCAACACGCCGCACAATCCGACCGGCCGCATCTGCGACCGTGCCACGCTTGCAGAACTGGCGGACTTGCTGGAGCGTGCGTCCCGACGGGTCGGCCACCGGATCTATCTGCTTTCGGACGAGCCCTATCGGCGACTCCGGTTCGACGGCAGAGGCTTCGTCAGTCCGGCTACCCTCTATCCCTGGACCCTGATTTCATACAGCTACGGTAAAGTCCTGCTCGCCCCGGGCCAGCGCATCGGCTATCTCGCGATCTCTCCCCTGATGCCTCCGTCCGATCGCCAGGCGATCCGGGACTCCATGCTGGTCGCGCAGATGGCGCTTGGCTGGTGTTTCCCCAACGCTGTCATGCAATACGCCGTGCCGGATCTCGAAACGCTGTCGATCGACCTGAACGCGCTGACCAGTCGCCGCGACCGGCTGATTTCCGTTCTGGATACGGCGGGATATGGCCCGCTGGTCCCGGAAGGCACATTCTATATCTGGAGCAAATGGCCCAAAGGCGCCCCCAACCTGTTTTGGCAGGCGCTGGCGGAGCGGGATGTACTGGTCTTGCCCGGTGGCTTCATGAACTTGCCAGAGTATTTCCGCATCAGTCTCACGGCCTCGGATGCAATGGTCGACCGGGCGCTGCCGGTATTCACCGAGGTGGCACAGGAGAATACTGACGATTGACCGGCCTTGGTGTGTGCAACGTTAACCGTTGTTAACGTCTCGTTTACCATAAGCGGCCGAAGCTCGCGGCGGGCAGGAAATAGCCCGATTCCACCGTCTGGTGCCGCCGCAACTATGAGCAACTGGTCCGTCAGTTCAGTCACCCAAAGCGTTTCCGGCGCCCTGCGCCGGGCGGCTTCGGCGACGGGCGCGGGCTTCGACTACCTCGTCAAAACTGCGATGCGCGAGTCGAGCATGGACCCGTCGGCCAAGGCCAAGGGTTCTTCCGCCGCCGGCATGTTCCAGTTCACCGAGCAGACCTGGCTGCAGATGGTGAAGGAGGAGGGACCGAAATACGGCCTCGACGGCCAGGCCGACGCGATCACCAGGACGCCGTCCGGCCGGTTCACGGTCAAGGATCCGGAGCAGAAGGAAGACATCCTCGCTCTCCGTTACGATCCGCAGATCTCGTCGGTTATGGCCGGCGCCTTCACCCAGCGCAACGAAGAGACCATGACGGCCGCGCTGCGCCGTCCGCCGAGCGATGGCGAGCTTTATGCGGCTCATTTCCTTGGTGCCCAAGGCGCGATCGACCTGATCAGGCTCGCGTCCTCCAATCCCGCCGCGTCGGCGGCAAAGGCGTTCCCGGACGCGGCCGCCGCCAACCCAACGATCTTCTACAACAAGGGCCAACCGCGCAGTTCCTCGGAAGTGCTCGCGGGTTTGGTGAAGAAGCACGACGGCACGCCGGCCGTGCCGAGCTACACCAGCGGCCAGACCCTGATGGCGGCGAGCCAGGCTCAGCCGCTTTATCCGACGGCGAGCTATGCCAATCAGGGCCCATTGTTCAATTCCCTGTTCTCGACCAACCGCCGTCCGCCGGTATCCGCCTATGTCCAGGGCATCTGGTCGGGTCTGCAGGCACCGGCAAGCGCCTCGAACGGGACCGGCCCCGTTCGCGCTACCAACAACACGGGCATGCCGCTCGATCTCTCGTCGTACAGAAAATCCGGCGAGCAACAGGCCGGAAACCAGACCACAAAAGGGGTGTAAGGCGATGATCGTCCAGCGTTTCCTTGCATGGGCACCGACCGCGATGCCCGATCTCCGCGCGGAAGCCGCCGGGGCATTGGCGCGGGTCTATCTCTATTCCGATCTCATTCCAGGAGAACGCGAGCGCGCCGCGGCAGCGCTGACGCTCCTCCTCGAAGATCGTTGCCTCGATGTCCGCCAGAACATCGCCGAGGCCTTCGCTTCGCACCCAGCCGCTCCGCGTCACATCGTTCTGGCGCTCGCCCATGATGCTCCGGATATCGCGATGCCGGTCCTGCAGCGCTCTCCGGTTCTGAACGATCAGGATCTGATCGAGATTCTCGCCACGCGCGGAGAAGAGGTCCAGGCCGCGATCGCATGTCGTCCGGACTTGAGCGCGGCCCTTGCGGCGGCGATCGGCGAAATCGCGGGCCCCCGCGCTTGCGTGGTCCTGCTTCAGAATGCCGAGGCGAAATTTACCCCGGGCGTCTTCGCCCGGCTGACACAGCGTTACGGCAACGATCACGAAATCCGCTCGATCCTGTTGAATCGCAACGATCTTCCGATCAGTGAGCGGCAGATACTGCTTCTCAGGCTCGCCCATAGCCTGGGCCGGGTTGCGGAGCGTGAATTCCAGATCGGAAAGGAGCGTGTTCGCCAGCTCACGGAGGATGCCGCCCAGCGCGCCACCTTGATGCTCGCGGGAGAGGAAGCCCACAACGTGCCGGGTCTCGTCAGCCATCTTCGCACTAGCGAGCAGCTGACCACGGGTCTTGTCCTGAAGGCCCTTCTGCGTGGGGATCTCGGCTTCGTACGGTCGGCGTTCGCGGAGCTCACGGGCATGGAGCTCCACCGCGTCGAGCGCTTCCTCGAAGAGCCGGAGCGTGCGGGCTTCCGCGCCCTTTATCGGAGCGCCGGTTTCCCGGAGCCCTATCTCACGGTCTTCCAGGCCGGATTGGCAAGTTGGTACGACAGCGACCGGCGCGACCTTTCGATCGCTGCTGGCCGGAAGCAAGCCGCGGAGCGGGCCCTGCAAGCCGCGGAAAATCACCCGCGAGAACTGGGCCAAGCAATCAATCTGCTGAGCCGGATTGCCACCGAAGCCGCCCGGTACGAGGCGCGCGAGAGGCTGCAGGCTTACGCCGAGCCGTTGAGGTTGGCAGCGGCTTAATCACCGCTTTCCCACAGGTTTTCAACAAGCCTGTCACAAGGGCAGGCTTGCAGGCTCAGTGCTCGACGTTGATCTTCACGAAGCGGTCGACACCGATGATGCGCTCGCGGGCCGTGCGGAGCGAGGTGACGAGGCTGCGGGCAATGTCGTCGCCGCCATTGCGGACATCGTTGCGGACAACGGCGCGGATTGCGTCGACATGGCCGTCGACGAGATCGAGCACGGTCTGGTCGATCTCCTCGGCGCCTTCAATCAAGTCGCACATTCCGTCGGCGAACTCGGCGGCCAGCGGATAGCCGAACGTCTTGCCCTGACCGCGGATATCGTGTCCGGCGCGGTAAAGGATCTGGCGGGCCTCGTCGTCGGCAGGCGTTTCGCGAAGCTTCACCCGTGCTTCTTCGAGATGGTCGATTTCGAGTACCATCCAGCCGGAGAATTCCTTCTCCAGCTCGACGAGAGCCGCTTCCGCGCGCTCCAGCGCCGCCATGTCGAACGTGTCCACCCCGCCCGGACCGCCGATCGTCATCGCGCGTTTGCGGAGAGTGGCCGGCGGCGTGATGACCTTGTGGTCCTTGTGAACCACAGTCTCCACCTTGTCCTCGCGGCGGCTTCTGCTCTTCAAGCTGCTCATATCGCTTCGCGGGCCTTGTGGTAGAGGGGTTGCTGTTCGATCAGCTCGACGACTTCAGCCGTACGGCGTTCCGGACCGAGATAATTGGCCGATTGGGTGCGCCGTCGATCGGGCCCGAAATAGTCCTTGGTCTGGACGAACGGACGCGGATTCACGACCACGTTCAGGATGCGCTGGTAGAGCGATTTCGCCGAGATCGGCTTGCACAGGAATTCGGTGACGCCGGCATCTCGCGCGCGGAGCACGCGGCTCTTTTCCGAATGGCCGGTCAGCATGATGATCGGCGCATAAGGGTTTGAGTTTGCGCCCGGTTTCCGGATCATCGCGGTCAGTTCGAGACCGTCGAAGATCGGCATGGCCCAGTCGGTGATGACGATGTCGGGCAGATAGGTCGTGTAGGCTTCGAGCCCCGCCGCGCCGTCTTCCGCTTCATAGACCTCGCGGGAGCCGAAGCTGTGGAGCAGCGTCCGCAGGATACGGCGCATATGCGCATTGTCGTCGATGACGAGAAAGCGGAGCTTGTTGAAGTCGACCCGGATCATAACGGCCCCGGCGCATCCGCGAGATGCGGATACCAGCTTCGGGACTTTGCCTGCGCAGGGTTAACGCAAGGTTTGAGCGGCCGCGAATTGTTCCGCGATGATACGCTCGTCCATGCCGTGATCGGGATCGTGCAGCATGACCATGCTGCGGTCGCGATCGAGCCGGATCACGACTTCCTTGGCATTGCGGAATTCGGTGTGATCGGCAACCGCCGCCACGGGCCGCTTGATGGGATCGAGCACACCGAACCGGACTTCCGAACGATCGGGGAGGAGCGCGCCGCGCCAGCGCTTCGGCCGGAACGGATTGAGCGGCGTCAGCGCCAGGAGATTCGAGTTCAGCGGCACGATCGGGCCGTAAGCCGAATGATTGTAGGCGGTCGAGCCGGCGGGCGTCGCCACCAGCGCGCCGTCGCCGATCAGCTCCTTCATCCGGATCTGCCCGTCCACCCATAGTTCGAGCTTCGCCGCCTGGAAAGTCTGACGGTAAAGCGATACCTCGTTGATCGCGCGGGCGAAATGGCGATGGCCATCGATGTCGAGCACATGCATGACGAGCGGCTTGATGACCGTCGGCACAGACACCTCCAGTCGCTCCAGGAGGCCTTCCTCGCGGAAGTCGTTCATCAGGAAGCCGACCGTGCCGCGATTCATGCCGTAGATCGGGATGCCGCGCGACATGAAGCGGTGCATGGTCTGCAGCATCAGGCCGTCGCCACCGAGCGCGACGACGACGTCGGCGCTTTCCGGCGGGGTGTTGCCGTATGTATGGGCGAGACGCCGGCAGGCCGCTTGCGCCTCCTCGGCTCCGCTTGCGATGAACGCGACACGGCTGAACCGCGGACCCGATTGGCGGGGCTCCGGCTGCAAGCCATCGAAATCGACTGTATCCATCGGGGTATGCGCGGAGCTCATACAGGAGCCTTACATGCAGGAAACGGTTCTCGTCTACACCACATGGCCGCGCCTAACGGATGCTGAACAGGCTGGACGCGCTCTGGTGGAGGCAAAGCTCTGCGCCTGCGTCAACATCCTGCCCGGAATGGTGTCGATCTATGCCTGGCGGGGCGCCGTCGAGCGTGCCGGAGAGGTGGTGATGATCCTCAAGACGCGGAGGGCTCGTCTTGAGGCGCTGATGGAGGCGGTGAGGGCGGCGCATCCCTATGACACGCCGGCCATCCTCGAATTACCGGTCGGTCTGGTCGATCCCCGCTACGCGGCCTGGATTGCCGCCGAAACCGCGCCCTAGGCTCAGGGACTCATTGATCAGAGCCAGAAGATAACAGCTGCCCCAGACGTCACTTTACGGCGACGACGACTTTTCCCTTCGCACGACCCGTTTCGACATAGGCCAGTGCCTCGTTGGTCCTCTCGAACGGGAAGACCCGGTCCATCACCGGGCGTATGTCACCCGCCTCGATCAGGGAGGTGATCTTCCCGAGCTGCCCGCCGTTCGCTGTCATGAAGAGGAACGAATAGCTGATCCCTCGGCGTTTCGATTTTCTCCTGATGCCGGAGCTAAGCAGGCGCATGACCTGTCGAAGCAACCAGCCGGAGCCGTTCTGCTTCGCGAAGTCCGGATCGGGCGGACCGGAAATCGAGATCAGGATCCCGCCCGACTTCAGCACAGCAAGGGATTTCTCCAGTGTGTCCGTCCCGAGGCTGTTCAGCACGACGTCATAGCCCTGCAGCACTTTCTCGAAGTCGTCGTTCTTGTAATCGACCACGACGTCCGCGCCGAGACTTTTCACAAGGGCGATATTCGCCGTGCTCGTGGTCGTGGCCACATATGCCCCGAGATGCTTGGCAAGCTGGATCGCGATCGTACCCACGCCGCCCGAGCCGGCATGGATCAGGACCTTCTGCCCCTTCTGCAAGTTCGCCCGCTCGACAAGCACCTGCCATGCCGTCAGGGCGACAAGCGGAATGGATGCGGCCTCTTCCATGGTCAGATTGGCCGGCTTCATCGCGACATCCGCCTCGTCCATGGCGATATACTCCGCGAATGTCCCGATGCGATCCTGGGCCGGACGTGCATAGACCTCGTCACCGGGCTTGAACCGCCGGACATTGGCCCCGACCCGGACCACGACGCCCGCTACATCGTTGCCCAGCACCAGCGGAAGGCGGTAGGGCAGGATGAGCTTGAACTCTCCGTCCCTGATCTTGTTGTCCAGGACGTTCACGCCGGCCGCATGAATCTCGACCATGACGTCGTTCTCACGCAATTCCGGCTCGGGACCTTCGCCAAGCCGCAGCGCGCCTTTCGTATAGCGATCGAGCAGGAAAGATTTCATCGGACTGACTTTCGGTTCTGGCAAGCAGGTAGACTGCGCAATGCCGTCAGACCGGCAAGCGGAACTGCTTGCGCAAGCTCTTGTCGAATATCTCTGCGGGGGCAAACCGGCGCAGTATGCTGATCTGCTGCGCTGCCTTGCCAGAGGTATAGCGGCGTCGCGGACGGGCATCGGTCGCGGCCTTGACGACCACAGCGGCCACGACTTCTGGCAGATCGGCTTTTGGCATCACATCGCGAAGGAGCGCGTCGAGGTCGGCTCGAGCGCCATCATATTCATTCAAGATGGAATCCGGCTTAATCCCATTCTGGTCGAAGACAGTACGAACGAACGCCGGCTCGATAACCGAGACGCGAATATTGAAGGCGCGAACCTCGTGATCCAGTGATTCCGAATAGCCCTCAATTGCGTGTTTTGCTGCTGAATAGTGAGCCGCATACGGCGCAGGTATGAGGCCCAAGATCGAGCCGATGTTGATGATGCGCCCTTTGCTGCGGCGCCGCATCGACGGCAACACCGCATTGGTCATGCGGATGACGCCGAACAGATTGACGTCGAACAGGGCTTGCACCTGTGCAACCGATGATTCCTCAGCGCCCCCTAAGAGGCCGAGACCGGCGTTATTGACCAGAAGATCGATCCGCCCCGCGCGGCTCAGGACCTCGTCGACGACGTTTTGCACGGATGCATCGTTGATCACGTCACAGGCCAGCATCGTGATCCCATCCGGGGTATCGGGCATCGGCTTTCGGCTGGTGCCGAAGACACGGTAGCCATCGCGCCGCAGCGCCTGCGCCGTCACCAGCCCGATGCCGGAGGAGGCACCCGTGACCAGGGCAATGCCGCGTTCTGTCTTGCTCATCGGCTTCCGCTTTCATTTTGTCATGGAACATCGGTGAACGAGCAGTTACTATCAAATAAGTATCAAGTCACTACCAAAAAGATATCGACATGAAGAATCTTTCGAACCAGCCATGCCTGATCGCCCGCAGCCTGGCGCTTGTGGGGGACGCCTGGAGCATGCTGATCATGCGCGACGCCCATGCGGGGCTGACCCGCTTCGATGATTTTCGCAAGAGCCTCGGTATCGCGCCGACGATGCTGACGGGGCGGCTTTCGTCACTGACCGAGGAGGGGCTGCTGGAGAAACGCCGCTATTCCGACCGTCCGCCACGGGACGAGTATGTGCTGACGGAAGCAGGCCGCGACTTTCTGCCGGTTCTGTTTGCGATCGGCGCGTGGGGACGCAAGCATCGCGACGGCGGCAAGGTGACCCGTTTCTTCGACGCCGAGACAGGAACGGAGATCGATCCCGTCACCATCGACCGCGCGACCGGCGCTCCGGTCGGAACACGTCCTATTCGTATCGCCGCGCCCGAATGAGCCGCCCACGGCAGATGAAGCAGCGCCAGGATTAGGCCCTGAGCCTAGAGCACCGAGGTCCAGGCGGATGGCACGAAGGCGTAGCGATCGCCGTCCTTGGCGATGTGACCGGTCGCCGGGAACGGGAAGTGGTAGCTCTGCACCCGCGTCCGGTCCGCGGCCGCCATGTCGAGGATGCGTCGGCGCGACGCCTCTGCCATCTCCGGGTCCATGTCGAACATCGCATGCCAGCCCGGATTGCGGACGAACAGCGCGGGATGATTGGTCGTGTCGGACAGGACCAGGAGTTGATCCGAGCCGGACGACACGCGGAAGACCATATGGCCCGGCGTGTGGCCGCGGGCTGAGATCGCCTCGATGCCGGGCAAGATCTCGGTGTCGCCCCTGTATTGCTTCACGACCTTCCGGACCGGCTCGAAGGTCTTCTGGATGCTCTCGAACTGCGTCTTCAGCCTCTCGGTGGCGCGACTCGCCTGGCCCTCGTCGGTCCAGAATGCCCATTCCGGTTCCGGAACCAGGACTTCCGCATTCGGGAAGGCAGGCTGGCCATCCCGGGTCACCAGGCCGAAGATGTGGTCGGCGTGGAAATGGGAGATGATGACGGTGTCGATCGCGCGCGGGTCGATACCGGCTGCGGCCATGTTGTCCATCATCAGGCCGGCGGTCTCCAGCGAGATGCGCGCGCCTGTGCCTGCATCGAGCAGCACCAGCCTGCCGCCCGTGTTCACCACCAGTTGGGTATATGGAATCGTGAGCCTGTCGGTTGGCAGGAACGCCTCTTCCAGCGCCGCCTTCACCTGGTCGACAGTCGCATTCCGCACGAAGGTGTCGTCCAGCTTGCGGATGCCGACGCCGTCGCTGATCGAGGTCATCTCGAAATCGCCGACACGATATCGATAGACGCCCGGGGCCTGCCGGCCGCTGGGCGGTGCGACTGCGAGACTGGGGGTGGGGGAAATCAGGGACGCGAGCGCGGCGGCTGCTCCGGTGGCCAGCGCTGCGCGGCGGGTCAAGTCAGTCATGCGGAGGTCTCCCAACCTGCTGTGCAGACGCGGCGAACATGCGCTTTTTCTCGGCGCAAAAGCGTCACGTGTTCGTGTGCAGGAAGCCAGCCCGGAAGCTTTCTTTCAAGCTGGAAGGAACGTGGCTTCGAAGACCGCGTTCTTCAATCACGTCGTGACGTTTCAATGACGGGGCAGGGATTGCGGGATGAATGTCGGCGAACTGACCAACGAACAGTTGCAGAAGGCCATCTCCGGCCGGCTGACATCGGGTGAGCTCGACCTGTTGATGCGCGAAGCGGGCCGCCGCGGGCTCGATATCGACCTCTGCTACGAGGAATATCGCGGCGCGCGCCAGGAAAAAGCGCTGGTGATCCGCTCCAGGATCACGTTCCAGCCGATGCTGACCGCGTCCGCATCGCGTTGATCGATCCTATGGGGGCGGATGTGAACGACCAGACCGGAATCTCTCCCGGACTCGCGCCTCATGGCGCGGCGAACCTGCCGAGCGTCGTGCTCGACAGCTACAATCTCGAGGTCAAGGACGAGGAGGGCTTCGTCGGGGACCGTGCCTCGAACAAGGCGTTCCGCGGACTTCTGGAAGAGCTTCGGAAGCCGCATCGCAAAAATGGGGCCGATCCGCTCGGTGACGAGCCAAGTCTCGAGATTTCCAAGAAGAAGCTCGATAAGCTCCTCGCGAACGGTGATCTGGAAGCCGCGGGCATCGTCCTGGGCACGATCGAGAAATTTGCCAACGAACTCGCCTTCGTCATCCGGCGCTTCATGAAACTCAAGGGCTGGAAGGATACCGAGCGGATCGCGATCGGCGGTGGCCTGCGCGATAGCCGGGTCGGCGAACTCGCCATTGGCCGCGCCGCTGTGATGCTCAAGGAGCAGGACCACGCGATCGACCTTAGGCCGATCCACTATCATCCAGACGAGGCGGGATTGATCGGGGCAATCCATCTCGCGCCGGCATGGATGTTTTCCGGCCACGACGGGATCATCGCCGTCGATATCGGCGGCACGAACATCCGCTCAGGCGTCGTTTGCACCAATCTCAAAAAGGCTCAGGACGCATCGCAGGCGGAGGTCGCGTTCTTCGATCTGTGGCGG
This sequence comes from Rhizobiaceae bacterium CPCC 101076, assembly GCA_003347645.1. Classification (GTDB taxonomy): domain Bacteria; phylum Pseudomonadota; class Alphaproteobacteria; order Rhizobiales; family Methylopilaceae; genus Flaviflagellibacter; species Flaviflagellibacter deserti. The sequence goes on from QDFX01000011.1 coordinate 84,248, forward strand.
CACCGGGACGACAAGCCGACGCGCGAGGAAGCGGTCGAGCGCCTCATCGAAATGCTTGAGGACCTCATCGCGAAGGCGAAAAAAAACGACATCCAGCTCGCGCCGTTCATCGGCATCGGCTGTCCAGGCTTGATCAATGATGACGGCACGATCGAGCGCGGATCGCAGAATCTTCCCGGCAATTGGGCGTCGAGCAAGTTCCACCTGCCGACGCTGCTCAAGGAGGCGATCCCGAAGATCGAGGGTTACGAGACTGCGATCGTCTTGCATAACGACGCGGTGGTGCAGGGGCTGAGCGAAGTGCCGTTCATGCACGACGTCACGAGCTGGGGCGTCCTGACCATGGGAACGGGCCTCGGAAACGCGAGATTCACCAACCGGCAAAAACCCGCCAAGACCTAGCGCAAACTTCGGAATCGGATAGCCGCGGCGACAGTTCGGTTGACCGCGCCGCCCCCCGGTATTCTAAATTCGCAGGGCTCGTATGAGTCTGTGTTCACCGGGATGAGGCCCTGGCAGTGTCGAACAGCAAGCCTCTGATCACGACGATCCGCGGCCGCCTCGCTTTGTTGACGCTTGGCCTCTTGCTGCCCGGCATCCTCATTGGCGGCCTGCTGATCTGGGATTCCTACCGGCAGTCTCGCGCTTCGTTCGAGCGGCAGCTTGCCGAGACGGCACGCGCACTGTCACTGGTTGTCGACCGCCAGCTCGGGCAGGCGGCGGCGCTGAGCAAGGCGCTGGCGACCTCGCCGTATATCGCGAATGGCGATTTCATCGCCTTCGACCAGCAGGCCCGAAGCGTGACCGACGGCCGAGAGACCTGGATTGTTCTTTCGGACCAGAACGGTCAGCAACTCGTCAACACATCTCGCCCTCTGGGTTCGCCGCTACCCAGTTTCGCACCCGATCCGGCTTCCTGGCGGAAACTGCAATCTGGCGAAACGGTCGTTTCCAATCTCCTGCGAAACCGGACGCCTGATCAGGCGGTCATCACCATCGACACCCCGATAAGGATCGGGGGGCAAACGCGTTACGCCTTATCCTATGCGATGACGCCCACGGTCCTCAGCAAGATCCTGGCCGATCAGAATCTGCCACCGGGCTGGATCGGCAATATCCTGGATGCCGAAAAGAACGTCGTCGCGCGAAGCTATCGCAGCGAGGTCGTGATCGGCAGCCAGCCAAGCGCGCCGGTCATCGCCGAGATGGAGAAGGCCGACGAAGGCATCGTCGAAAGTTTCTCGTTCGAAGGCCGCCCGACTCTCGTCGCCTTCAGCCGCTCCCCGGCCTATCGCTGGACCTTCGGCGTTTCAGTACCTCGTGCGCAATTGCTGACGACGATCACGAGCACGCTCGCGCTGGCGGCGCTGACCGGGATCATCTTCATGCTGTTGGCCGCTCTGCTATCTGCGAGCGTGGCCCGTGGCATTTCTCGACCGGTAGAGGCCTTGGCTCGCGGAGCGAGCGCGCTCGGCGCCGGCGAACCGGTCAATGTCCCGCACACCAAGATCCGTGAGATCAACGCCGTCGCCGATAGTCTCAGGAGCGCGGCCGACACTCTGGCGCATCGTCAGGCCGATCTCAGGGAAAGCGAGTCTCGTCTCAGGCTCGCCGTCCAGGCCACAGGTCTCGGAATCTGGGACTCCGACGCCAGGACCGGCGCCAGGACGTGGTCGCCCGAATTCCGCGCCATTCTCGGCCTGCCGCAGGATAGCCCGGCGCGGGCCGATCTGTTGGCGGAGCGGATCCATCCTGAAGATCGCGGGTGGGTGCAGGCGGAATATGACCTGTTCTGCAGCGGCAAGGGCAACGGACATTATGAGGCGGAGTTCCGCATTATTCGCGCTGATACGGGCGAGGAAGTGTGGGTGACGGCAACCGGCCGCCTGTCCGTCGACGAGGATGGCACGCCGATCCGCGCGAACGGCACATTGATCGACGTGACCGCGCGCCGTCGTTCGGAACAGACATTGCGCGAAAGCGAAGAGCGGTTCCGCACTATGGCGGATAGCGCGCCGGCTTTGATCTGGCTGAGCGATCCTGCTGGCCAGATCACCTTCGCCAATCGGCATTACGAACGTGTCTTCGGCCGTCCGGCTGTCGAGATGCTCGGCAATGGCTGGACCGAGATCATCATCCCCGAGGACGTGCCCGCCTTCCAGTCCGCGTTCCTGCGTGCGATTGCCGAGCAGGAGCCATTCCGGCAGGACGTTCGCGTTCGCGATGCCATGGGCGAGGTCCGCTGGTTGCGCTGCGAGGGCGCGCCGCGCCTGTCCGGGCCCGAGGGCAAGTTCCTCGGTTATGTCGGCTGCAATGTCGACATCACCGAAAGCAAGCTCGCGGAAGACGCGCTCGAGCGGCGCATCGAGGAACGCACCGGCGAGCTTGCGCTCGTCAACTTCCAGCTCCTGTCGCAGATCGACGAGCGCGAGCGCGTGGAGGCGACACTCCGCCAGGTCCAACGCCTGGAGGCGGTGGGACAGCTGACCTCCGGCGTCGCGCACGATTTCAACAATCTGCTGACCGTCATCCTCGGCAATCTGAGCTTCGCCGAGCGGACCGTGACCGAGGGGCCGCTGCACAAGCGTCTCGCCAATATGCGCATGGCGGCAGAGCGCGGCGCCTCGCTGGTCGCGCAGCTTCTTGCATTTTCCCGACGCCAGCGGCTCGCGCCTAAAGCGGTCAATCTCAACGAGACCGTACTCGGCATGCGCGAGCTGCTGCAAAGCTCGATGGGGGGCAGCGTTGCGGTCGACATCGTGCTCGAGGACGACCTCTGGCCGGCGCTGGTCGACCCGACGCAGATGGAACTCATTATCCTCAACCTCGCGATCAATGCGCGCGACGCGATGGAAGTCGGCGGGTTGCTGAAGGTCGAGACGTCGAATGCTGAGGTCACCGAACCGGCGACGCGTCCCGAAGAGCCGGCGCCGGGCGACTACGTTGTCGTCTCGGTCAGCGATTCGGGCTCCGGCATGAGCTCGGAAGTTCTGTCGCGCGTCTTCGAGCCGTTCTTCACGACCAAGGAAGTCGGCAAGGGTTCGGGCCTCGGCCTCAGTCAGGTGCTCGGCTTCGCCCAGCAATCGGGCGGCGGCGTGCGTATCGAGACCGGCGAAGGGCGAGGGACGACCGTCCAGGTATTCCTGCCTCGTTCCACCGAGGACGTGACGGTGGCGAAGACACCAAAAACGGCGCGTCGTGCCTCCACGACCGTTCCCTCCATCCTTCTCGTCGACGACGACGATCTCGTCCGGGAAGTCACCGCGATGAAGCTGGAGGAGTTCGGCTATTCCGTGCAGCAGGCGGCCAACGGCCCGGCGGCGCTCCTCGCCTTCGAGGAGGATGCCGGCTTCGACATGCTGATCCTCGATTTCGCGATGCCCGGCATGAACGGCGCCGAGGTCGCCCGCGCTGCTCGCAAGAGGCGGCCGAACGTGCCGATCCTCTTCGTGACCGGCTATGCTGACCTGACTGCGCTCGGCGAATTTGCGTCGGAGCCGATTTTGCACAAGCCTTTCAAGGACAGCGACTTATCCGACCAGGTTGCGGAATTGCTGAAAGGAGCCCGGCAGCCGCAGCGCGCCAAGGCCGCACCCGCGTAAAAGTCCGTTTCCCGTCAAAACTTTGAACCACTTCATCTGCCTGTACCGACGACAGCTTATGTCGGGCATGGCAAGACAGCGCGAAAGGGGCGCCGCAAGTGAGTGAGTTCTGGGTCTACGGCTCGATGTTTACGGCGGCGCTGATCGCCGGCACCTTCCTGCCGTTCCTGCCGGGATCCTCGGAGATTGTCCTTGCGGGCCTGCTGGCGAACAAGCAGGGGGACACGATGCTTCTTGTCGCCTCCGCGACCGCGGGCAACGTGCTCGGCGCGATCGTCAACTACGTGGTCGGTTATTTCGTCTCGGAACTCGCGGGCAAGAAATGGTTTCCCGCCAACGAGGCTCAGCTGGCGCGGGCGTCGGATCATTTCGAGCGCTATGGCAGCTGGATCCTGCTGATGTCGTGGGCGCCGTTCTTCGGCGATCTGATCACCGCGATCGCAGGATTGCTCCGCACCGACTTCCGGCTGTTCCTGGTCCTCGTCACGATCGGAAAGCTTGCCCGCTACGTCGTGCTGGCGATGGGCGTCGATCTCCTGAACTTTTAGGGTCTGTACTCATAATGGGTAGCGATCCGACGCGAGGCCATGTGGTCGGATGGCAGGAGCGGGCCGGCAGCAAACCATGTCGGTTTGCAACGGACCGCGACGCATCAGCCGGCCGCAGGGACCGCGCCCCTGCGGGGTGAGGTCAAAACCGCCCGACGGCTGTGTCGGACCGCTATCCATGTGAGTACAGACCCCTAAGCGTGGACCGGTCTGTCTGCCGGGCTGCGGTCGTGCGGGCCGCGAAGCGCGCGCAGGGCAAACAGCGCGGTCGCGAGCGCGATCACGGCGCAGATCGCCGAGGTCATCACCAGCGATTGCACGAAGGCGTCGCGCGCGAGATCGGCGAGCTGTGCCGTCGACGCGCTCGGTGCCTCGGCCGCGACCGACAGCGCCCCGCCGAGCGTGTCCTGCGCATAGGCGAGCTGTTCCGCGCCGACGCCGGGGATCTGGATGCCGTCCATCAGGGTCCGGTAGGCGGCCGAGAACAGGCTGCCCAGGACGGCGATGCCGAGCGCGCCGCCGAATTCGAAGCTCGTCTCGGAGATCGCCGAGGCCGCACCCGCGCGCTCGGGCTCGACCGATGCCATGACGAGGTCGGTCGTGATCGTGGCGATCGGTGAGAAGCCCACGCTCATGGCGATCAGACCGGCCAGCATGAACCAGCCCTGGCCAGTACCGACCCCCGCCATCAACACGAAGCCGAGCGCGGCCGAGAGGAAGCCGCCCGCGATGATCTGGCACGGGCGGAACCGCGCCGTCAGCCAGGGCGTGATCAGCGAGCCGAGCGCGAATGCGACACCCGAGGGCGCCATCCAGATCCCGGCCTCGAGCGGCCCCATGCCGAGCACGAGCTGGAAATACTGTGTGATCACCAGGAAGATGCCGAAGATCGCGAACAGGCCGAGGATGTTGACCGTCAGCGATGCGCCGATCGCGGGGATGCGGAACAGCGACAGGTCGATCAAGGGTTCCGGCAGCCGGAGCTGCCTGCGGACGAACAGCGCGCCGACGAAGAGGCCGACCACGAGCGCCGTGAATGCCAGGACGCCCGGTCCATAGACTGCGACATGCTTCAGGCCCCAGATGACCGACAGCACCGCGACCACCGACATCGCCGCGCTCAAAATGTCGAGGCGGCCGGCATTCGGATCCTTGAACTCGGGCAACAGGACCGGTCCGAGCATGAGCAGCACCAGCATCACCGGGGCGTTCAGCAGCAGCACCGAACCCCACCAGAAATGCTCCAGCAGCAGGCCGCCGACGAGCGGTCCGATGGCGCCGCCGGCCGAGAAGCTCGCGATCCAGAGGCCGATCGCGATCGTCCGCTCGCGATCGTCGAGGAACATGTTGCGGATCAGCGAAAGCGTGGACGGCGCAAGCGCGGCCGCCGAAATCCCCATCAATCCGCGGGCGAGGATCAGCATGTTCGGGGTGGTCGCGAATGCGGCGAAAACCGAGATCGCGCCGAAGGCGGCCGCGCCGACGAGCAGGACTTTCCGCCGGCCGATACGGTCGCCCAGCGTACCCATCGTCACCAGCGATCCGGCGACGAGGAAGCCGTAGATGTCGACGATCCAGAGAAGCTGTGCGGCGGTCGGCTTGAGGTCGGCCGTGAGATGCGGGATCGCGATATTCAGGACCGTGAGGTCCATCGAGTAAAGCAGGCATGCGATGGACAGCACGCCGAGCCCGATCCAGTCGCGCCGGGTCGCCTTGGGAGTCGGAATCACATCGGCCATTGCAGCGGCTCCTGCGCGTGCGTTCGATCTGTTGCAGTGCGGTCCGCCGGGCGGACATCGAGACGCCTGTAGTCCTCTCGCGAAGCGAGGCGGCGTCCCAGTCTGGCCCGCGCGTCGGACGCATCAGCCAGGCGCCGGAGATTGCCTGTGAATGAGGCGGAAAGGCAAACGAGGTTTCGTGATGTGCCGTATTCACGGCCTTTATGATGCCTGCCGGTTCCCCTAGGATACCGCCGACAACACGGGTACGACGCGCAGGCTGGTGGCCGAATAAGGCTCGAGGGTCAGGGTCAGTTCGCCGTTTTCCGCGAGATCGCCCGCGACCTGCTCGTTGATCATGTCGACGACCGGCCCCGGCGGCACATCCGCCAATACGATCGTCTCCATGATGCGCGCCGCGCTGAAATTAAGTGCGGTGATCTGCATGCCGCGTTCGGCCGGCAGTTCATGCACCATCACCAGAAGGCCAGGCGAGGTGACGTCCGGGATGCCGATCTGCCGCGCCTGCGCGATGTCATAGGCCGCGCGTACGGACAGTAGTCGCTTCAACTGCGAGGCGAATGAGTCCGGATCCTTCATCTGCTCTTGAATCGGCCCATAAAGCGCGCGCGCCTTCGGCAGGCCTGCCGCCGAGGCTATGGCCTCCGGAGCTACGTTGACGAGGTCGTAGGCGCCGCGCTCTATCCAGCGGGTGTCGCCGTCGCGCATGAGGTCCGTGACCTGGTTCGGCTTCAGCGGCAGGGCACCGACGAGGTCCCAGCCGGACAGCGCGAAAACGCCGGGCTGGAAGGCGTTGTACATGACGAGGAGAAGATGGATGTCGCGGATCCGCGTGATGTCCTCGCTCGTCAATTCGTCGAGGTCGTGCACCTTCAGCGCCGCCGCGATCAGACTCGCGGTGGTGCAGGCCACGCCATTCGTCGTGAACTTGAGATTGTAGGGCGCCGCCTCGCCCGAGAGCGCGTCGTACATCGCGTTGCGGACATGGTCGCGAAGCACGATGCCGGGCATTTCCTGGCCCTGGAACTGGTAGCGGTCCGCCGCATGCCTGGTCCAGAAATGGACGAGTTCGAGCGTCAGCTCGTCATGGTTCTGCAGCGCATGGATCAGCGAGGCCGGATCGATCCCGTACTGATGCGTCTTGCGCAGCATCAGCCGCAGGAATTCGGTGTCGCCGGTCACCAGCGCGTGCTGGTAGGCGGGGCGGGTGATGAAATCGTAGGAGAGGTCGGCGCCGCCGGTCGACATCTGGGCGATGTCGTCGATCGTCAGATTCAGTTCCTGAAAGCTGAAGCCGCCGATCTTGCGCAGCATTCCGCTGATCAACTGGTTGCCGACGACCGCGAGCGGGTGGCCCTCCGAGAGCACCGTCCCCGCGGGCTGCCGCTCGACGCCGAGAAAGCCGTTGGCGTCGAGCCGGATGCCGCGCGCGCCGAGCACGTCGTGCGAATGCAGGGCGTCGCCGACGATCATGGTCTGGGCGGCGAAGGTCGGGTCGAGCCAGTTCAGCGCCGGCTGGCCCTCTTTGAAGTAGTGCAGATAGACCCAGCGGCGGTCGGTGCCGTCGACGCCGGTGACGACGCCCGTCGCGCTCCAGTCCGTCTCCTTGACGCCCGGCTCGAAGAAGATGACCCGCTGGAGCTGGCCGACGATGTAGCCCTTGTCGCGAAGCTGGTCGACGGCGGCCGGCGAGATGTTCGCGGCATCGCGGCCTTCGGGGATCGCGGGCAGCAAGTCCCAGTCCTCCGGCCGGATCTCGACCATATGGTAGAGGCCCGGGTAGTCGCCATAGGCCATTTCTGCGAGACGCCAGTCGGCGCCCTTGCCGGTATGGGCGGGAATGACATCGTCGATGACGATGGCGTTGTGCGCCGCGGCCATGCGGCTCATCGTGACGAATTCTTCCTGTGTCCCGAAGGCCGGGTCGATCTCGACGCTGATGCGGTCGAAATTGCCGTCCACCGTCGGTGTGTGATCGCGTCCTCTCAGCCCGCCCGCGCGCTTCATCGGCCCGGTATGGATGCCCTGGACGCCGATGCTGGCCAGGGAGTGCCAGAGCGTCTCGTCGCCGAGCGTCTTCAATACAGATTCGCCCGGCCGGGTTACGATCGAGGCCGGGTAGGCGGTGAACCAGACCGATGCCATTGCCGATGCCGCCCGCGGCCGGCTGTCGCCGTAAGGACGCTGCCACTGGCGCCCATGTCCCGTGTAGCGGACGGCGCAGGTCCGGGCATGGTGCAGCATCGACTGGGACACCAGCCAGTCGACATATTCCTGGTCGGGACGCGGCATCGGAAACTCGCGGAAGGACGGCGCGTGGCGCGCCTGAGTCGGAGGTTCCGATATTAACGACGAAGACGACACTGCCACGGCAAACATCGCGGGCCCGTGGTCGCAGTGCTGGTGCCGGCTGAGGGGATTGAACCCCCGACCTTCGGTTTACAAAACCGCTGCTCTACCGCTGAGCTAAGCCGGCCCGGGGGCGATCTACGCTCTGGCCGGAGATCGCGTCAAGCGGTGGGAACGCACGGCAGTCAAGCGCAGTATTATGCATGGCAGCAATCGCAATCATGGCGTGCACGAGGACGCCGTGGCTCTCCTGCACGGGTTAAAGATGAGCTATTGTCTGGAGCATCAAGCGTTAGGATGGCCAAGTGGCGCAGTAAAAGCGCGACGCAGCCGCAGAATGACCACTAGCCCTGTTGACGACGCCGAGCCGTTTCAAGCGCTCCGGGTCCAAAAATGAGCAGACCGCGCGCGACGTTCCGAGGGAACCTGATCGGATTTTGAAGCGTCGTCCGCGCAAGTCTCGAACGGAGATAGGGATGGAAACGTTTGCAGAACTGAAACCGGATGCTTCGGCTCGCATCACCGTCGACCCGTTGTTGGCTGCCTTCATCGAGAACGAGGTCATACCGGGCACCGGTGTCGATCCAGGGCGCTTCTGGTCGGGGCTCGATGCATTGATCGCCGAGTTCGAGCCCCGAAATCGTGCTTTGCTGCGAGAACGGGATCGGCTTCAGGCGGAAATCGACGCCTGGCACGTCGCGCGCCGGGGCGAGGCATTCGACCTCGCGGCATATCGCCGGTTCCTAGAAAAGATCGGCTATCTCGGGTCGGAACCTCCGCATTTCGAGGTCGACGTGCAGGGTGTCGACGCGGAGGTGGCCAAACTTAATGGCCCTCAGCTCGTCGTGCCGGTCACGAGCGCGCGTTACGCGCTCAACGCGGCCAATGCGAGATGGGGAAGCCTCTACGACGCCCTCTACGGCACCGATGCGCTTCTTCCGAAGGCCGATAGCGCGGGGCATGAACTCGACACGTCGCGCGCGACTTTGGTTATCGACCACGTCAAGGGCCTGCTCGACCGCTGGATTCCGTTGGCCGACGGCAGCCATTCCGACGTGGTCTCCTACCGGATCGCGGGTGGCGCGCTCGAATGCCGGCTTTCGAACGGGGAGGCGAGGGGGCTGCTGGACGCGGCGGCGTTCGTCGGACATCGCGGCCCGGAGGAACGTCCGGAACACGTGTACATCAAGCACCATGGTCTGCATATCGATCTGGCGTTCGACCCAGACACGCCGAGCGGGCGCCTGGACCCCGCGGGCATGTCCGATGTCGTGCTGGAAGCGGCGTTGACGACGATCGTCGACTTCGAGGACAGCGTCGCCACGGTCGATGTGCAGGACAAGATCCCGGCATATCGGGACTGGCTTGGCCTGATGAAGGGCACACTTCGCGCGGCGGTGCGCAAGGGTGGCGGCGAAATCGAGCGCCGCCTGGCGGACGACCGGAGCATGATCGGAACCGACGGACGGGAGACTTCCCTTCCTGGCAGAAGCCTGCTGCTGGTTCGCAATGTCGGGCAGCACGTAAAGACCGACATGGTGTTGACGAAGGATGGGGACCCGGTCTCGGAGGCATTCATCGACGCCGCTGTGACGACCCTGATCGGCCTGCACGATCTGCGCGGCGAGCATCGTGGCCTGAACAGCCGTGCGGGTTCGATCTACGTCGTGAAACCGAAGATGCATGGCGCGGACGAGGTCCAGCTCGCGGTCGATCTATTCGCCCGGCTCGAGGAGATCTACGGACTGTCGTCGAATACGATCAAGATCGGCATCATGGACGAGGAAAGGCGGATGAGCGCCAATCTGCGGGCGGCGCTCAACGTCGCCCGCCATCGGGTGTTCTTCATCAACACCGGTTTCCTCGATCGAACGGGAGACGAGATCCACACCGCCATGGAGGCGGGACCGGTCGTCCCCAAAACGACGATGAAATCCCAGCCGTGGCTTCGAGCTTATGAAGAGCGGAACGTTGTGACTGGTCTGAACGCCGGTCTCGACCGCAAGGGACAGATCGGGAAGGGGATGTGGACCGCGACGGACCGCATGGCGGACATGATCGCACAGAAGGGTGCCCAGCTGAGAGCCGGCGCGAGCACCGCCTGGGTTCCGTCGCCGACCGCGGCCGTTCTGCACGCGATTCACTACCACGGCATCGATGTGCGTGATGTGCAGTCCGGCTTGAGGTCAGCTCCGTTGCCTCCGGTGACCGAACTGCTGACACCCTCGCTCGCCGACCCTGACAGGCTGACCGAAGCGGTGGTGAGAAGCGAGCTGGACAACAACGTGCAGAGCCTCCTCGGCTATGTCGTCCGCTGGATCGATCAGGGGGTCGGCTGTTCGAAGGTGCCGGACATCAACGGCATCGATCTGATGGAAGACCGCGCGACGCTTCGCATATCGAGCCAGCACATCGCGAATTGGCTGCTGCACGGCGTGATATCCGCCGCCCAGGTCGACGAAAGCCTTCGCCGCATGGCCGTCCTCGTCGATCGGCAGAATGCCGAAGACACGGCGTATATCCCGATGAGCCCGGGTTTTGACGGCATAGCGTTCCGAACGGCGCGCGATTTGATCTTCGATGCCCGGACCCAGCCGAATGGCTATACGGAGTTTCTTCTGGCCGCTGGACGTGCAGGACGGAAAAAGTTGGGGTGAGCCCGGTCAGGGCGGGATGGGTGCCGACCACGGACAAGATCGTATCTGCTGCCCCAAAACTGTCGACAGTTTTCACTTCGCACGCTAACCTCCAGGAAACGGGAGGAGAGCAATGCTGCAGGATCTGGAAGTTCCGGAGCTCGTGAGGTCGAAGACGCTGATGGAAGGGTTCGAGCGTCGCCGTATCAAGACGCGCGGCGCCGAGATCAACGTCGCGATCGCCGGTAACGGGCCGCCGCTTCTCCTGATCCACGGCAATCCCCTGACGCTCGTCAGCTGGCACAAGATCGCGCCGTCGCTGGCCCGTGATTTCACGGTCGTTGCCATCGACATGCGGGGCTATGGCGACAGTTCGAAGCCCGACGGCGGCGAGGACCATTCCGGCTATTCGTTCCGCGCCATCGGCGAGGATGCGTTCGAGGTGATGGACGCGCTCGGCTTCGACAAGTTTTCCGTCGCCGGCCATGACCGTGGCGCCCGTGTCGGCTTCCGCATGGCGCTCGATCGTCCGGATCGCATCGTCCGCTATTCGGCGCTCGACATCGTCCCGACCCATCACGTGCTGAACAACATCACGCTTGGCTGGGCGTCGGAGAGCTACCACTGGTTCTTCATGGCGCAGAAGGCGCCGTTCCCGGAAAATCTGCTCGGCGCCGACCTCGATTATTACATGCGCTACAAGCTCAACAAGAAAGGCGTCGGGCTCGAGATATTCACCCCCGAAGCGATGGAAGAATATGTCCGCTGCGCGACCCGCGAGCAGATCCACGCCGTCTGCGAAGACTACCGCGCGACGATCACCGTGGACCTCGCGATGGACACCGCTGATTACGGCAGGAAGACCATTGCCTGTCCGACGCTCGTCCTTTGGGGCGACAACAGCCATTGCGGCCGCCATTTCAAGGTGATGAAGGCGTGGTCGGAATGGGCCGATGACCTGACCGGCTTCTCGATCCCGACGGGCCATTACCCGGCAGAGCATCGTCCCGATCTCGTCTATGCCGCGTTCTACCGGTTCTTCCGCGGCGAACGTTTGGGATGACGGTTCGACAGATGTCGCCGGAAGCGGCGAAGGCGCTGCTTCACTACGGCTGCGAAGTCGCACTGCTGGATGTACGGGAGGCCGCCGCCTATGGCGACGGTCATGCGCTGTTCGCCGTGCATTGTCCGTACAGCCGGCTTGAGACAACGGCCGTCGCGCTTGTCCCTCGGGCCGACGTGCCGATCCTGCTCCTCGACGACGGGGACGATCTTTCCGACCGCGCGGCGGAACGCCTCCTGTCGTGCGGCTACCGGGATGTCCGCGTCGTCGAGGGCGGGATGAAATCCTGGGCGAGGGCCGGCTTCGGGGTGTTCGCCGGCGTCAATGTGCCGAGCAAGACGCTCGGCGAATTGCTGGAGCACGCCTGGCATCCGCGGACGATCGACGCCAGGACATTGCGCCAATGGCAGGACGAGGGCAGGGCGCTCAAGTTCTTCGATGCTCGGCCGCCAGCCGAATACGGCAAGATGAAGATCCCGGGCGCCCGCTGCCTGCCCAATGGCGAACTGGCGCATCGTTTCGCGCATGCGGTGGGTGACGACGAGACGCCCGTCGTCATCACCTGTGCCGGCCGCACGCGCGGCATTGTCGGCGCTCTCGGCTTGGCCGCGCTGGGCATCGGCAATCCGGTCTATGCGCTCGAGAATGGAACACAGGGGTGGGCGCTCGAAGGGCTTCCGCTCGATCGCGGCACAAAGCCCGACCCGTTTCCGGACCTGACCGAAGGCGAGCGGTGTATCAGCATCCGCCGCGCCCGCGATCTCGTGCGGCGAACCGGACTGTCGAAACTGTCGAGCGAGCGCGCGACGCGGCTGGCCACGGAACCGGGTCGGACCACTTATCTGTTCGACCTCCGGACGGCGGAGGAACGCGCCGAGCGGCCATGCCCGGGCGCCGTGCCGGTCCTCGCCGGCCAGATCGTTCAGGCGACCGATCAATATGTCGGCGTCCGCCATGCCCGGCTGATCTTCGTCTGCGACACCGGACTACGGTCCGGGCTTTCGGCGCTTTTCCTCCGCGCGCTGGGTTACGAGACCCATGTGCTGGCGCTCGACGAGGAGGTCGAACTCCCGCAAGTGCCGGCACGTGTCTTCGCTCTGCCGGAGACGCCTCCGGAATTGTCGCCGACGCGGGCTTTCGCAGCCTTGGCGAGGACGGGCGTGGTCCTCGTCGACGTCCGCCCCTCGCAGGACTGGGATGCGGGCCATCTGCAGGGCGCGATGTGGGCGGTGCGTCCGAAGCTTGCCGATGCACTCCCCGCCGGGACCGGGCTCGTCATCCTCCACACGCCCGATCCGGGGGTCGCGGCCGCCGCGAGCCAGGATATCGCTGAGGCCGGTATCGACGTGCGCTGGCTCGCGGCCGGGCTCGACGCATGCGCGCAGGCGGGCTGGAGCGTGGTGCGCGACGCGCCTTTGTCACGCAAGGCGGCTATCGATCGCGTCTGGTTCGTCCACGACCGGCATGATGGCAATCGGGAGGCCTCGCTCCAATACCTCTCGTGGGAGATGGGGCTGATCGCGCAGCTCGACCCGCAGGAGCGTGCCGAATTCGCCGAGATCGAGAGATTGCGCCCGTAAAGTGCTGGGGGTGCAAATGAAACGGGCGGAGCTTTGCGGCTCCGCCCGTTTCTGTTTCTGCCTTTGCCGATCAGTGCTTGCCGGCTGTCGCGAGTTCCTCGCGGTGGAGCGCCTGCATGGCGGCTTCCTCTTCCGCTTCCTGCTTGGCCTGCTTGCGCTTGCCCCAGGCAGTCATCGCCAAGGACAGCAACATGATGCCGACAATCGCCATCGCGCCCGGCCGCTGCAGGATGTAAAGCGGATTGCCGGCGCTGAGCTGGTAGGAGCGCAGGAACTCGGTCTCGAGCATGCGTCCGAGCAGGATGCCGACCACGACTGCCGCCACCGGGTACTCATACCGAACGAGCGCAAAGCCGATCAGCGAGAAGATGAACAGCGTGATCGGGCCGCTCGGCGAGCCGTCGACCGCGTAAGTGCCGAGCGTCGCGATGACCAGGATCGCCGGCAGGATGTAGCGGGTGCGGACCTTCACCACGTTGCTGGCGACGTAGATGAAGCCGATGCCGACAACGAGGAGCACGATCGCCTGGACGATATTGTTCAGGATGATCGCGTAGACCATCGGCTTCTGCGTCTCGATGAAGCTCGGGCCCGGCACGATGTTGTGCATCATGAAGGCCGCGAGCAGGATCGCGGTCGCGCCGCCGCCCGGAATGCCGAGCGCCAGCATGGTCGCCATCGAGCCGCCCTCCGCCGAGGCGACCGCGGATTCCGCCGCGATGACGCCTTTCGGATTGCCCTTGCCGAAGCTCGCGCTGTCCTTCGACGTGCGCTTGGTCTCGGCATAGGCGATGAGGTTGCCGACGGACGATCCGACGCCCGGTACCGCGCCGATGATGATGCCGATGATCGAACCGCGGATGAGCACGCCGGGATACTTCATTGTACCCCAGCAGCCCGCGAGGATCTTCTTCACGCTGACCGAGCGCGCTTCCTCGGCGTCGAGGATGTAGTCCTTGCCGGCAAGCGTCAGGAGCTGGCCGGCGGCGAGGAGGCCGATCATCGCCGGGATCGGTGAGATGCCGTCGAGCAGGACCGGCAGGCCCATCGTGCCGCGGATGAAGCCGGCGGTGTTCATGCCGACCGTGCCGAGCAGCACGCCGAACGCCGCCGCGAGCAGACCGCGCGTCACGTATTTCGAACCGAGCGAACCCAGCAGCAGCATGCCCCAGATCGCCACCGCGAACATCTCGACCGGCCCGATCTTCAGCACGATGCCGGCGAGCGGCTCGACGACGAAGAGCAGCAGCACATAGCCGAGAATGCCGCAGATCGTGGAGGCGAAGAGCGCGTAGCCCAGCGCCTCGTTGTGCTGACCCTTCTTCGACATGGCGTAGCCGTCGAACGTGGTCGCGTACGAGGACGGCGAGCCCGGAATGTTCATCAGGATCGCCGGGACCGAGCCGCCGAAGCCCGCGCCGGTATAGACCGAGGTCAGGAAGACGATCGCCGAGAAGAAATCCATGTAGAGCGACATCGGCAGCACAATCGCCATCGCCATGGTGATCGAGACGCCGGGAACGGCGCTGAAGACGAGGCCGACGATCAGGCCGGGAACGATCCAGCCCCAGGATCCCGCCGATGTGGCCATGATGCCGAGGGCATCATAAAAGGCCGGAAAGTCGATCATCGAGCGCTCCTACAGAATCGCAGTGAACATCGGGTAGGGCATCAGCGCCCGGAACCCGTAGATCGCGACGACGGCGACGGCCGCCGAGAACGCGATGATGTGCAGCGGTCGCCTCTCTCCGCAGACCAGCATGGTGGCGGCGGCGAACAGGAAGATCGCGATATCGAAACCAATGACGTTGAGCGCGAAGACGAAGACGCCCAGTGCCGCTCCGAGCGTGAGCATCTTGATGACCTGAACCCTGTCGGTCGGCAGCTTCGGAGCGAGGGGGTCGTATTCCTCTTCCTTTTCCTCGACGACCTTGTCGGCCCGCACGAAGAGCTGCGGAATGATGAGGACGACCATTGCCAGGGCGAAGATCGCAACCGGCTGGATCAAGAGCAGATTGTTGATGCTGGTCGAAACGCCGCGGGCATCGAACAGATACCAGATGATCGCCGCGGCGATCAGACTGACGAACAGGACATGTCCGCCGTCGACCCGGTATTCGTTTCCTCTGAAACGCATGTGACTCTCCCGGTGATAGATGGCGGGAGCCGGAGGCGCGAATGGCCTCCGGCTCCCTGCCGTTGTCGTCTCAGGACTTCAGGAGGTCGACGTACCTGGCCATCTTGGCGGCGTTGTCGAGGAACGCCTTGTTGGACGCCTCGGGGCCATACCAGGTCGTGGCGAGGTCCTGCAGTTTCAGGGCTTCGACCGCCTTCGGATCCTGGCTCGCCTTGCTGACCGCGTTCTCGATCGTCTTGTAGACGTCCGGCGCCTCGGCCTTGAGCTTGGCCGAAACCGCCCAGCCGCGCTGCGAACCTTCGACCATGTCGGTCTTGATCCCGCTGGCGCTGATCAGCGGAGCCTCGGGGAACCAGCTCACCGTCTCGGCAGCATAGATCGCGAGCGGCTTGATCTTGGTCTTCAGCGGGATGAAGCCCTCGCCGCCGACGAAGCCGACATCGACCTGCGCGCCGGCCGTGGCGTTGCGGGCCGGGCCACCGCCATCATAGGTGACGACGCGAAGCTTGGTCGGATCGATGCCAACGGCCTGCATTGTCAGCACCATGTTGGCGTAGTCCGCCGAGGCCGGCTGGACGCCGATCGACAGGCTCGACGGGTCCTTCTTCAGCATGTCGATGACCTGCTTGAAGTCCTTGATCGAGCTGTCGGACGACGTTGCCGCGAGCGTATAGTCGCGCGACGGCAGGTTGATCATCCAGAAGTCCTCGTTCTTGTACGGGGCCTGCTGCAGGAGAACCGTCAGCGGGATGTACGGCGAGGCCGAGGTGCAAAGGATCGTGTAGCCGTCGTTCGGCTGCTGGAGAGCATAGGTGTGGCCGAGCTGCGTGCCGGCGCCCGGCTTGTTGATGATCACCAGCGGCTGGCCGAGCTCCTTCTCGAGGTAAGGAGCGAATGCGCGCGACAGGCGGTCATTGTAGCCGCCCGTGGCAAAGGGAACGATGACATTGATCGGGCGCGTCGGATAACTTGCCGCCCGCACGATACCAGGCATTGCGAGCGAACCGCCCGCGACGAGACCGCCGGCGGCGGTCAGCTTCAACGCTTCGCGTCGTGTAAATTGCTTCATGGCCTTTCCTCCCAGCCGGTTCCAATTTTTGGCTTCTGCGGCCGTCAGCATTGTTTGCTGATCAGCGGCCATTTTCGCGGACCGACAGACGGAAGGTTCGTACTGCTCGCGTCAACTGTCAACAGATTTGACGGTCCATTGGTCGTAGATTTGCGAGTTATGTAGCGGAGGATCGCTGCGGCGGGGCGAAGCGAAAAAAGCGCCTTGTCGACAATCGACAGGACGTTCGGTATTTGCCCGTTGAAACCGCAGTCGGTTTCTGTGTCACTCAATCACGCGCAAGTTACCGCGTGGCGCGATCTTCTTTCCGGAGTACCTCGTGAATCATCCGACCGACGCCGCTGGCACGGTTTCCCCCTTTCTGAGCGATCTCGACATCGTCAAAACGGCGTCGCTGACGACCGTTCTGGAAAAGGAAATAGAGCGGCTGATTCTGACCGGCGAACTCGAGCCCGGGATCCGGATCAACGAGATCCATCTCTCGAACCGGTTCGGCACGAGCCGTGGCCCGTTGCGCGAAGCGACGCGCAGCCTCGAGGCGAAGGGCCTCGTCGAAGTGATCCGCAATCGCGGCGTCTTCGTACGTCGCCTGTCGGTCGAGGATGCTATCGAGATCTATGACATCCGTGCCGCTCTGTTCGGCCAGGCCGGACGTCTCGTCGCCGAGCGGATGGACGACAAGCTGCTCGGAGAATTGACGAGGCTCGTCAACAGGATGGACGAGATAGCAGAGACCGGGGATGTTGACGCCTACTACCCGATCAATCTGGCATTCCATAACCTGATCGTCACGTCGTGCGGCAACCGCACGCTTGCGGCCGAGTATCAGCGCTTCGTCAACAAGTTGCACCTGTTCCGGACCCGCGCCCTGGTGCAGTCCGGCGGCCTGAAGATATCCAACACCGAGCATCGCGGAATGCTCGAGGCACTCGCGTCGGGTGATGGGGATCGGGCTCAACTCGCTCATTGGCGTCACGTCTCGCTCGCTAAGAAGCGCGTGCTCGCGGCATCGACCTAGGCCGCGCGCGCACGCTCCTCGATCTTCCGGGATGCGATGCGGGCGGCGAGCTTGACCGCGGCCTCGTAAGCGCCCGTGTCCGCGATGCCTTTGCCGACGATGTCGAAGGCGGTGCCGTGCGCGGGTGTCGTGAAGACGGTTTCGAGGCCGGCCGTGATCGTCACGCCCTTGTTGAAGCCCTTGAGCTTCGTCGCGATCTGGCCCTGGTCGTGATACATCGCGAGCACGCTGTCGTAGTGCCCGGCAAACGCCTTCAGATAGACAGTGTCGGACGGGAAGGGGCCTTCGCAGAGGATCCCCTCGCGCTGCATCGCCTCGATCGCCGGGCGGATGATGTCGATCTCCTCGGTGCCGAAAAGGCCGCCTTCGCCCGCATGCGGATTGAGGGCCGCGACCGCGATCCGCGGCTTCTCGATGCCGGCCTTGCGCAGGGTGTCGTCGGCCAGGCGAAGGGCGCGCGAGATCGATTCGATGCTGATCTGTTCGAGCGCGGAGCGCAGCGAGACGTGCGACGTCACCCGCGTCATCCACTGACCTTCGAGCACGTTCATCTCGCTGAACGGACCGGTGTGATTGAGGAAATGGGCGAACATCTTGTGTTCGTCCGGGAAGTGCCAGCCGCCCTTGAACATCGCCTGCTTGTTGAGCGGCGCGAAGGTCACGGCGTCGATTTCGCCGGCCTTTGCGAAGTCCACGGCGCGGGACAGTGTCTCCCCGGTCAGGCGGCCGGATTCGGGGCTCAGTTCTCCGAGCTTGAACTGGCTTGGGTCGGTGTTGCCGAGATCGATGACCGGCACCCGCGGGTCGTTCCAGTCGACCGCGGATACCGACGCATACACGACGTAATCGACCGTCACGCCGGCATGCTTGGCGCCCATGTCCAGTACGCGCTTGTCGCCGACATAGACGAGGCGGGCGACATGACGGAGCCGGCCGTCATGCAGGATGCGGGCGGTCTGTTCGGGGCCGATTCCGGTGCAGTCGCCAGGAAGGATCGCGACGACGGGGAGCGATTGAGCGGCCATGTTTCCTCACCTGTCTTTGTTGTTTACGCGCTCGTTTGATCGAGCGTCCGGATGAAGCGGGCTTTGCCCGCCAGGATATGTCGTTCCATCAGCCGCCCGGCGACCGTCGTATCGGCGGTGCGAAGAGCATCCACGATCGCGCGATGCTCGTCGTTCGAGACACGCATCGAGCCTGGCAGGATGAGGCCGCGGCGGCGGAAGAGGTGCAGTTCGGCTTCGAGCGTCGGATAGAGCTCGATCAGCTTGGCGTTATCGGACGCCTCGACGAGCAAAAGGTGGAATTCGTTGTTCAGCGGATAGAATGCCGCGATGTCGGAGGCCGTGATCGCCTTGTCCATCTCGGCGATCAGCGCATCGAGTCCGTTCAACTGATGCGTGGTGATGATGCTCGCGGCCAGACGGCCAGCGAGGCCGAACAGGCCGGCGCGCGTGTCGTAGATGTCGAGCGCCTGCTTGGTCGAAATCTCTCGGACGAAGAAGCCGCGATTCAGTTCACTCCGAAGCAGGCCGAGTTGCTCGAGCGTCCGGCATGCCTCACGGATCGGGCCGCGGCTGACCCCGAGCTTCAGCGCCAGCGTGCTTTCATTGATGCGCGTTCCGCCGGTCAGCTCTCCGGAGCCGATCATCCGCTCGATCTCGCGCTGGACGACCGGCACGAAGCTCGCGGTGCGGGGATTGCGGTTGGCGGTCATTCAAGGGCTCCGACGTCCTTTCAATCTGACACAGCGCTTCACACTGTCAACACATATAAGTCGCTCATTGATGACCGGCCATCTCAGATCAGGCCCTATAGCACGCTCGCTCGCACAGGGAGAACGCTCTAATAGGAGGTCCAGAAGGATATCGGAATAATGACGGCATGGCGATTTATAGTGTTGACAGTTTGTGTGCTCGCGGACCAATCTGCATCTGCCCGGCGCGACAAGTTCCGTCGGTCGAAAGGCGCCTGTCAGAGCGCCGGAGTACGCCTGGGAGGACAGCATGAAAAAGTATTCGGTCGCGGCTATTCCGGGCGACGGCATCGGCAATGAGGTGGTGCCGGAAGGGCAGAAGGTGATGGAAGCCGCGGCGCGTCTCGGGGGCTTCTCATTCGACTGGACCCATTACGACTGGAGCTGCGAGCGCTTCGCCAAGACCGGCGCGATGATGCCGGAAGACGGCCTCGACCAGATCCGCAACAAGGACGCGATCTATCTCGGCGCCGTCGGCTTTCCCGGCGTTCCGGATCACGTCTCGCTCTGGGGGCTCCTGATCCCGATCCGCCGCGGCTTCCATCAGTATGTGAACCTGCGGCCGGTGAAGCTGCTCAAGGGCATCGAGAGCCCTCTGAAAGGTCGTGAAGCCGGATCGATCGATTTCTACGTCGTCCGCGAAAACAATGAGGGCGAGTATTCGTCGATCGGTGGCCGGCTCTATGATGGCAGCCCGGACGAACTCGTCATGCAGCAGTCGATCTTCACACGGCGCGGCTGCGACCGGGTCATGCGCTATGCCTTCGAGCTGGCCAAAACCCGCAAGAAGCACGTCACCTCAGCCACCAAGTCGAACGGCATCAGCCACACGATGCCGTACTGGGACGAGCGCTTCGCCGCGATCTCGACGGAATATCCGGGCTTCAAGACCGACCAGTTCCACATCGATATCTTGACCGCGCATTTCGTGCGCAATCCGGACTGGTTCGACGTCGTCGTCGCCTCGAATCTATTCGGCGACATTCTGTCCGACCTCGGTCCTGCCGTTGTTGGTTCGATCGGTATCGCGGCTGGCGCCAACATCAATCCGGAAAAGGACTACCCGTCGATGTTCGAGCCGGTCCACGGCTCGGCGCCCGACATCGCCGGCAAGGGCCTGGCCGATCCGATCGGCCAGATCTGGTCCGGCGCGATGATGCTTCGCCATCTCGGCGAGGAGGCCGCCGCCCGCGCGGTCGAGGATGCGATCGCCGATGTTCTCGCACGCGGCGAGGCATTGACGCCCGATCTCGGCGGAAAGGCGAACACCCGCGAGCTCGCCGACGCCATCACGGCCGCTCTGCCGGCCCACTTCAAGGCCGACAAATTCGCCGCCGTGTCCTGATGGACGCGGGCGGGCGCCGGCCAATAGCGCCGGCCAACCAAAACAACAGACAGGAAGGAGACGCGATGAACGCCCATACCAACGCCGTCAGCGAGGATCTGACCCGCTACGTCGCCGACTTCGTCGTCTCGACCCGCGACGTGCCGAAGGACGTCGCGGATCTCGGGAAGAAGTCGATCCTCGACGGCCTCGGCCTCGCGCTCTCAGGCTCGGTCGCGAAGAGCGGCGAACTTGTCCGCAAGCATCTCGACGAGATCGGCCTTGCCCCAGGCAAGTCGACCGTCATCGGTTCGGACCGCAAGGTCGCCAGCCGCTTCGCCGCCTTCGCCAATGGTGTCGGCATCCACGCTGACGATTACGACGATACGCAGCTCGCCGTCGCGCCGGATCGCGTCTACGGCCTGCTGACTCACCCCACAGCGCCGGCCCTTCCGTCCGCATTGGCGGTCGGTGAGGCGCGAGGCGCTTCCGGTCGCGACGTGATGCTCGCCTATCACATCGGCGTCGAAGTGGAGTGCAAGATCGCCGAGGCGATCAATCCGCGCCACTACCAGACCGGCTTCCACGCGACCGCGACTTGCGGAACCTTCGCCTCGGCATCGGCCGCTTCGAAACTGATGGGTCTCGATGTCGAGACCACCCTCCGCGCACTGTCGATCGCCGGCAGCCAGTCGGCGGGTCTGCGTGAGAACTTCGGGACGATGACGAAACCGTTCCACGCCGGCCGTTCGTCGGAGAGCGGCGTCGCCGCCGCGCAGTTCGCCGATATCGGCTGGACCGCCGCGCCGACCATTCTGGAAGCACCGCGCGGCTTCTTCAGCGCCGCCGGTGGTGGCTATGATCGCGGCGCGATTCACGGTCGTCTTGGCGCGCCGTGGACCTTCGCCTCGCCGGGCGTCTCCATCAAGCCGCATCCGTCGGGCTCGCTGACTCACCCCGGCATGACCGAGATGCTGAAGCTGATCCGTGTCAACAAGATCACCGCGGACCAGGTGAAGCGTGTCCGCGTCGGCACCAATCACAACATGCCGAACGCGCTCATCCATCACAGGCCGACCAACGAGCTCCAGGCCAAGTTCTCGATGGAGTTCTGCATGGCGATCCTCCTCCTGGAGGGCCGAGCGGGTCTGAACGAATTCACCGACGAAGTGGTTCTTCGCCCCGATGTGAAAGCGATGATCGAGAAGGTCGATTTCGTCGTCGACGACGAGGCGGAGGCGGCCGGCTACCACAAGATGACGACGATCATCGACATCGACCTGACCGATGGCCGCCGCATCTCCGGCCGCGCCGATTTCGGCAAGGGCAGCCCGGCCGATCCGATGACCTACGAGGAAGTGGCCGACAAATTCCGTGAATGCGCGGAGTTCGCCCGCTGGCCGTCGGCCAAGGCCGAAGACGTCGTGGCAATGGTCCGTGATCTTGAGGAGCTTCCGAACATTGACCGCCTCATGGGAGCCCTCGCAAAAGGCGCCTGAGGACGAGGTCGCTGTGGCCTCGCTCAAACACAAGGCAGCCAAGCTGATGAGCTGGATCGGGGCGCGCTGGCTGGCGCGCCTCGTCCTCACCCTCGTCATTGGCCTGATCGGCGCGTTCGCCGCCAGTTCGATCCATATGCCGCTGGCGTGGATGCTGGGGCCGTTCCTGTTCTGCGCCGCCGCGTCTCTGAGCGGTCTCCCGCTCAAGAGCGTCCCGCACGGCCGCGAAGTCGCGCAGTCGATCGTCGGCCTCGCCATTGGCCTGCGCTTCACCGCGCCGGTCCTCGCCGCGACCGCAACCCTGCTGCCGGCCATGGCGCTGACGACCATGTTCGTCATGATCGTCACGACCGTCGGCGCCTTCCTGATCATGCCGATCGGTCGGCTCGATCCGAAGACGGCGTTCTTCTCCACCGCCGCCGCCGGCATGGCCGACATGGCGACGATCGCTGTTCAGCGCGGCGGCGATCCGAACGCGGTGTCGGTCGTCCACGCCATCCGCGTCTCGATGGTGGTTCTCTCGGTACCCCTTTTGCTGTTCGCATTCGGCGAACAGGGCACATCTGTTCACAACCATGTTCACATGCGCGAGGACGTGCTCTCGATCCTGATCGCGATCGGTCTCGCCTATATCGCGGCGCGCATCCTCAACCTGACACACTTTCCGAACCCATGGCTGATCGGCGGCTGCGTTCTGGGTGGGATTTTAGCCGGAACCGACCTTCTGCTGGTCGGCATTCCGCGCCCGTTGATGCTGATCTGCCAGCTCGTTATCGGCGTTTCCTTAGGTGTCAGATTCGAACGGGACCTGATCCTGAAACTGCCCCGCGTCGTCGCGGCAGCTTTGGTGATCACTTTCTACATGATCGTCGCTACCGCCTTGGGCGCGATGCTGCTCTCCTGGGGCACCGGACTGCCCTACGGAACGAGCTTCCTCTCGATCGCTCCGGCCGCCGTGACCGAAATGGTGCTGACCGCCCAGGCCATGCATCTCGACGCCGAAATCGTCACTGCCTTCCACGTCATGCGCATCGCTTTGATCGAGGCCACGATTCTCATCGTGTTCGCGATCTTCACACGCATCCACACCTGGCGCGGCGGGGCCATCTGAAGAAGAAAAAGGAAGGGGAGGTCATGAAGACTTACAAGATCGCGGTCATTCCGGCTGACGGCATCGGAACCGAGGTCATCAATCCGGGCTGCGAGGTGCTCGAAACCATCGCCCGCGCGGACGGTGGTTTCCGCTTCGAATTCACCCATTTCGACTGGGGCTCGGACTACTACCGTAAGCACGGGGTGATGATGCCGGCTGACGGCGTCGATCAAGTTCGGGGCTTCGATGCTATCTATTTCGGCGCGGTGGGTGACCCGAAAATCCCTGATGCAATAACGCTCTGGGGCCTTCGCCTCGCGATCTGCCAGGGCATTGACCAATACGCCAATGTCCGTCCGACGCGGCTCCTGCCGGGCCTGAAGAGCCCCCTGCGCGCCGACCTCGCCAAGGATGTCGACTGGGTCATCGTCCGCGAGAATTCGGAAGGCGAATATGCCGGCGCCGGTGGCCGCGCCCACAGGGGCCTGCCGATCGAGGTCGGTCTCGACGTCTCGATCTTCACCCGCACCGGCATCGAGCGGATCTGCCGCTTCGCCTGTGATCTCGCCCGTTCGCGCCCGCGCAAGAAGCTGACGATCGTCACCAAGTCGAATGCCCAGCGGCACGGAATGGTGTTCTGGGACGAGGTCTGCCGCGGAGTGATCAAGGACTATCCGGACCTCGATATCGACTGGATGCTCGTCGACGCGATGACGACGCGCATGGTGCTGAAGCCCGGTACGATCGACACGGTGCTGGCGAGCAACCTGCACGCCGACGTCCTGTCCGATCTCGCATCGGCGGTCGCTGGCAGCTTGGGTATCGGTGCGACGGCCAATCTCGATCCAAGCCGTGCCGGCCCGTCCATGTTCGAGCCGATCCACGGCTCGGCCTTCGACATCACCGGGAAGGGAATCGCAAACCCGATCGGCGCGTTCTGGACTGCTGCGATGATGCTCGAGCATCTCGGCCAGAAGGACGCGGGGGACCGGCTGATGCGGGCGATCGAGGAAGTGACGGCGCGCGGCAATGTCCTGCCGCCGGATCTCGGCGGCAATGCCGGCACCCGTCAGGTAACTGACGCGGTGCTCGCCAGCCTCGAAAGCATGGCGACCGCAGCCGAGTGAACAAACGAAAAGGGACGCGCCGTGGCACGTCCCTTTTTCAAAAGCCCTGAACGTTAGGTCAGCGGACCGCGTCGAAAGCGTTCTCGTCGATGCCGAGAACCTTCAGGTCTTCCGCTTCCGGACGACGATGAGCACTTAGCGCATTGGATACACGAATAGCGGCGCCGAACGATTCAAAGAAGCTCGCGATGGCACCGAGGAAATCGAACGAACCGCCATTGGTCACACGGGCGGTCATCACTGCAGCGTTCGACATCTGATCCTCCTTAAGGTCAGCGCTTCTTACCTTTGCCTATTGTTGACAGGTAGGAGGCGAGACGTATGGGAGGGTTGCAGTGCGCGCGCGACTGCGACGGAGCGATGCGTTACCGGCCAGTCCAGCGAGGGGGGCGTTTCGCCAGAAAGGCTTCCACGCCTTCACGAAAATCCTCGCTGAGATAGCACATCAGATTGATCTCCACTGCGAGGGCCGAGGAGATGTCCGGACCAATGGCGCCCAGTGCTTTCTTGGCGGCTCGCAGCGTGAGCGGCGCGTGCGCAGCCACCTGGCGGGCGATTTCCATTCCCCGCTGCAAGAGTTGATCGGGCTCGGTGACCTCAATCACGAGGCCGATCGCCTTGGCTTCCTCGGCGCCCATGAGGCGCGCTGTGAAGATCAGATCCTTCAGCTTGGCTGGACCCAACAGGGCTGCGAAGCGAGCGTAATTCTGCAGTGAGAGAGTGTTGCCAAGCGTACGCGCGATCGGCATGCCGAACTTCAGGTCGCTGGCCGCGATCCTCAAATCGCAGCACGCGGCGATGCCCGCGCCGCCGCCTGTGCATGAGCCGGGAATGAGCGCGATCGTCGGCACCGGACAATTCTCGATTGCCGTCAGCACGCGGCCGATCCGCGCCTCATAGGCAAGCGCGTCTTCCGCGGTCGTGACATTGCGGAACTGCGCGATGTCGGTCCCGGACGCGAATGCCTTGCGGCCCGCGCCCGTCAGCACGACGAGGCGCAAATTCGGGTCGCTGGCCGCTGCGTCGCAGATCTCGGCGAGACGATCGTACATTTCGAACGTCATCGCGTTCCGGCTCTCCGGCCGGTTGAAGGTCACGACGGCGATGCCGTTCTGCACCTCGTGCAACAGGTCTTCGTTCACCCGATCCTCCGTCCCGTCCGGGCGAGGATTATCACGGAAGGTAGATTCCGCCGTTCACGTGGATCGTCTGGCCGGTGATGTATTGTCCGCCCGGGCCGGCGAGATGCACGACCATCGCCGTCACATCCTCCGGCGAGCCTTGCATGCCGAGCGGGGAGTTGTGGCCGGAATGATGGGTCGGGTTCGGCGCGCCGGTCTTCTCACGGTTGGTGTCGATGCGGCCGGGCGCGACGAGGTTCACCGTGATGTGCCGTGGCGCGAGCTCCATCGCCAGTGCCTTGGTCAGGCCGACAAGGCCGGCCTTTGCCGCGACGACATGGGCGCGGTTGGATGCGCCTGTATGCGCGCTCAGTCCGCCCATGCTGATGATGCGTCCCCCGTCAGGCATCATCGACGCTGCCGCCTGCGAGCAGAAGAATGAGGCATCGAGGATGCTCGACATCACGATCCGCCATTCGGCGGCCGAGATGTTGGCGAGCGGCGTCTCGCGGCGCACCGCAGCGTTGTTGACGAGGATGTCGAGCTTGCCGTGCTTGTCCTTGATCTCGGCGAACAGGCCCTTCACTTGTGATGCCTCGCCGAGATCGGCCATGATCACGTCGGCGCTGCCGCCGGCGGACCTGATGTCGGCCGCGACCGCCTCGACGTCTTCGCGCGATCTCCGTGCATTGACGACGATATGGGCGCCCTGGGCCGCAAGCCCCAAAGCGATCGCGCGGCCGATATTGCGCGCCGAGCCGGTGACCAGCGCGACCTTGCCTTGCAGAGTTCCCATCACGCCGTCCGGAGGCCGGTGTAGCTGGACAGATCCGGCTGTTTGAACAGTTCGGTGCTTGCCGTCTTCAGGCGGCCCGCGACGCTCTTGTCGAAGCCGCCGTAAAGGACGTTGCCGACGAACTTCGCCTCGAACTCCTCTGGCGGAAGCGGATCGTGGGCGCCACCGCGCATGTTCTCACGGCGGACCTCATGGACTGTGCCGTCCTTCAATGTCGCACGGATGTGGCCGGTGTAGCGGGTCGGGTAGGGATTGTCGGGATCGACGACGTAGGAGACCTTCTGTGCCAGCGCGAGGATTTCCGGATCGCGCACCATCTCCTCGCTGAATTCGGCCAGGCCGGCGGCGTTCTTCAAGAAGCCAACCGAGACGCAATAGGGCGAGCTGAACTTGGCCGCGTAAGAGGTCGGCGGATTGCGCTTGTCCTCCAGCTTCTCCCATAGACGATGCACCGTGCCTTCGCCGACCTCGCAGACCATCGACACGACGTCGTCGGCCTTGACGCCGCGCCGCGACAACTCGATGGCGCAGTCGACATAGGGCTGGGTCATGGTTCCGCAGGCATATTGCTTGAAGGCGATCGTCGTCAGCAGCCATTGATCGCCGAGGCCGTCGAGCAGCTTGCTGAAGTCCGGCGTCTTGCTCGGCGCGAAGCCGTGGAAGAAGCCATGCTCGCCTTCCAGCACGAAGACAGGGCCCATGAAGCCGCCCTTTCCGAGCAGCGCCGCGCGGATACCCGACTGTGCCGCCCAGCCGGCATGCATGCGCTTCGTCCAACTGCCGTCCTTCAGGTATTCGATGATGCCCGACGACATCGAACCGGCGATGCCGAGCGTTGAGGTCAGCTGTTCGCGGTTGAGCCCGAGCGCCGCGCCGACGCCGGCTGCCGCCGCCAGAGTGCCGATGACCGCGGTCGGATGGAAACCAGCTTTGTGGATCGCGCGAGGTGCCACCAGGCTGAGGCGGCAGAGAAGCTCGATGCCGACTGCGCAGCCGAGCAGTGCGTCCTGGCCCGAGCGGCCGAAGCGCTCGCAGGCGGCGAGCACGGCCGGCATCACGACCGCGCTTGAGTGAACCGGACCGCCCTCGAACGTGTCGTCGAAGTCCTCGCCATGCGCCGCCGTGCCGTTGATCAGAGCGGCGCTGTACATGTCGTATCGCTGGGCATGGCCGAGCGCGGTGCATGAGCCGGGCTCGGCGGCGGTCAACGTCGCCTGCACATAGTCCGTATTCCGCGCCGCAAGGCAGAGGCCGCTGACGTCGAGCAGAAGGCGCTCGCACATATTGACGACGTCTGCCGGAAGCGGCTTCTCCGCCGTGCGGACGATCCAGTCCGCAATCTGAGAGGCGATGCTCATTTGCGCGTGGCTGCTCATGTCGTTCATGCCGAAACTTCCTTGTCCTGCGGGCGCAGCCTGCGATTCCTGAATTCACGGATGAGGGAGCCGGCAAGGAACAAAACCGCCAGCGAGAGGAAGATCACGGAAACCGGATCTTCGATGAAGATGTGATAGTCGCCACCGGAGATCACGAGCGAGCGGCGGTAGTTCGACTCGATCATGTAGCCGAGCACGAGGCCGAGAATTGTCGGCAGCATCGGCATGCCGAAATAGCGCATCCCGTATCCGAGGATGCCCGAGGCGAGGACGAGGCCGAGATCGAATGGACTGTTGTTGATCGAATAAGCGCCGGAGAAGACGAGCGCCGCTATGAAGGCGAAGAGATAAGGCTTAGGCCTGTTCACCAGCCAGATCGACGCCGACAGGGTCATATAGGCGATCGGGATCAGCGCGAGCGAGGCGACCAGGAGGCCAGAGAACATGCCGTAGAGGATGGTCGGGTCGCGATTGAACAGCACCGGGCCGGGGATCAGGCCGTGGATCAGGAAGCCGCCGAGAAGCACGGCCGTCGAATTCGACGCGGGGATGCCGAAGCTCAGCAGCGGGATCAGGCCGACGCCCGCATCGGCATTGTTGGCGCATTCGGGAGCGGCAACGCCTTCCTCGGAGCCCTTGCCGAATTCTTCCGGAGTTTTCGAGAAGCGGCGGGCTTCCGTATAGGCCATGAAGGACGCGACGGTTCCTCCGGCGCCCGGCATGATGCCGGAGAAGATGCCAATGACGGACCCGATCAGATTCGCCTTTGCAGTCTTCAGTTGTACGGCCCAGCTCGGCCATTTCAACTTCGTCGCGCCGCCGCTGATATGCGCCGTCGGCTGACGATTGGCGACCTGTTCGAGCACTTCGCCGACGGCGAACAGACCGACCATGACGAGGATGATAGGCACGCCGGTCAGAAGGTCGGCGTTGCCGTAGGTGAAGCGGCCGACGCCGGTGACCGGGTCGGTGCCGATAGTCGCGATCATCAGGCCGATCAGCGCGCCGATTATGCCCTTGAACAGCATGCCTTCGGACACTGAGACGATGACGCTGAGGCCGAGGATGCCGAGCGCGAAATAGGAGCTGGGCTTGAAGGCAAGGGCCAGTTGCGACAGCGGTGCGGTCAGGAGGATGACGCAGAGGATGCCGACGAAATTACCGATAGAACTAGCCTGCAGCGAGATGCCGAGCGCCTCACCCGCTCTGCCCTGTTTCCGCATCTCGTAGCCGTCGATCATTGTCGCGGCGGATGCGCTCGTTCCCGGAGTCCGAATGAGGATGGCCGGAATCGACCCGCCATATTCAGCGCCAACATAGGTCGAAGTCAGAAGGACCAGTGCCGGGATCGGGTCCATCGTGTAGGTGAATGGCAGAAGCAGAGCCATGGTGATCGACGGCGACAGGCCGGGCGTGGCGCCGCCGAAAATGCCCCAGGTCATGCCGATGACGGCCATCGGTATGATGAGCGTCGTGCCAAGCAGTTCGAAGCTTGTGATGATCGCGTCCATGACGGCCTTCAGATCAGGTCCGCCCAGATGCCGAGTGGCATGTGGACGTCGAGAAGCATGACGAAGATGAGCCAGAACACGACCGCGCCGCCGATCGAGATTGCGGCGAGGCGGATGTCGGGTTTGACGCCCTGGTAGACGCACATCGCGAAGATCAGCAGGGCGACTGACAGGAAGTATCCGGTGGTTTCGAAGAAGAAGATGAACACGGCGCAGATCGCGACCGCCCCGGCCGCCCATGCGAAGGCTGCGAGGGGGTGATCGAACACGCCGCGAGAATCGCCCTCTTCATCGGCCGTGGGGCCGATGCCGGCCCGCAGCACAAGAAGCCGCTGGCCGACATACAGAGCCGACATGATTGCGAGGCCGTAGCCCAGCAGGTGGGGTACGCCGGCGGCGCCAACCGTATCGCCAATGGCGGTTTCCGGAATGGTGGCCGCCGCCGTGAGGTAGGCGAGCGCGATGGCAAACGCGATCACGCCGCAGAGAATGTCCCTGTCCATTGCGCTCGTCCTGTTTGCGTTACTTTTTCTTGACGACGCCGACTTCGGTCAGGAGCGTCTTCTGCTCCATCGCGAAGTGATCGACGAACTTTACGTAGTCGTCGTGCGCGATGAATGCCGGGACGAGGTTCGCCGCTTCGTAGTCAGCCTTGTACTTTGGATCGGCGAGCAGCTTCGGGATCGCCTGGTCCCAGGCTTTGGTGATCTCCGGCGGCAGGCCTTTCGGACCGGCGAGGCCGCGGAACTTACGGACCGCCAGATCGATGCCCGAATCCTTGGCGGTCGGCACGCCCGGCAGAAGGGCGAGAGGAGCCTCGGACAGAACCGCCAGCACGCGGACCTGCTTGCCCTCGAGTTGCGAGCGCAGTTCCTGGACTTCGCCGATGGCGATATCGAGCGTGCCGTTCAGCACGTTGATCATCGTCTCGCCACCGCCTTCGCTGGTGACGACCGCGGCATTGACGCCGGTGATCTTCTTCATCTGTTCGAGCGTGATGCGCTCGAGCGAGCCCGGGTTCGCGGCGCCCCAGGCGCTGCGGCCGGCCTTCGCCTTGTCGAGCACGTCCTTCAGCGTTTTGAAGGGAGCGTCGGCGCGCGTGTAGATGACTTCCGGGTCATAGAAGAAGTTCGCGAGTGGTTCGAGCGCGGTGTAGTTCGCGCTGAGCTCGGCCATGTGCGAGGTGTAGATGTAGGTCGGAGTCGTCGCGTAGAAGACGCTGCCGTCGGGCTTCTGCTTGGCCATATGCGCCATGGCCTTGGCACCCGAGCCGCCCGAGACGTTCTCGACGACGAAGTCGGCATCGATCACCTGCTTCAGATACTTCGTCATGTCACGCAGGAAGACGTCGCTGCCGCCGCCCGGGCTCGAATGGGTGACGAGCGTCACGACCTTGTGCGGATAGGCGATCTTGTCCTGGGCGAGAGCCGGCAGGGCGGCCGCACAGGCCAGTCCCAAAGTCGCGGCGAAAAGCGAGCGCGCGAGCGCGTTCGTGTGTTTGACCAACATTTTTTCCTCCCGTTTGTCGTTTTTATCGGGCCTATTCGGCCTCTTGTTCTTGTGGTCGGTTTTGTTTTTGTCGTGGTCAGTCAGTCTTCGCGGCGTATGCCTCCAGCACCCGCTCGCGGGCATTCATGACATGATTGAAATGCGCGTCCTGGGCGCGCTGCTCATCGCCGGCGGCGAGCGCATCGACCATTTCGGCATGCTCGCGGTTCGACTCGCCCATATGGTCGGCGCGGCCGAGATTCTTCATCCGGAACAGGTGAAGCTCCTTGACCAGACCTTGATAGGTCTGGGCCAGCCGGTCGTTGCGGGCGGCCGCAAGGATCGCTGCGTCTAGCGCGATGTTCGCCTGGTAATAGGCCTTCCCGTCGCCGCCGCGCTTGATGCATTCGTCCATCTCGTGGACGAGCCCGCGCAGGCGGATGACCTCTTCCTTGCGGATGCGCGTCGCGGCAAGCCGGCCGGCGAGGGCGAACAGTCCGGCGCGGACCTCATACGCCGCCATCGCCTCTGCGAGGCTGATCGGCCGGATGAAGACGCCACGGTTCGGGATGAATTCCAGCAGGCCGGCCTCGACGAGGGCGCGGAAGGCCTCGCGCACGGGACCACGGCTGACCTGGAATTTCTCGGCGAAATAGTTCTCGTTCAGGCGCTCTCCCATCGGAAGGTCGCCCTGCAGGATGATCCGCTCGATTTCCGCGCGGAGCGCCATTGGCAGGGAGCGCACGCCGAGGGGCTGCGCGGACATTCCGATACCGTCTGATGCGTCTGACAACATGCCCGGCAGCGTAGCCCTCCGTCAAAAATTGTCAACGATTGACAAAATGGCCGGGCATAGGGATTGAATGCAGGCCAATCAGGAGAGCTGGCGGCTCGTTCGAAAGCCGCATGCGAACTGTCGACAAACAGAAGACCGGGAGGAAAGACGATGGCCCAGCGAACCGACGTGACGCGAGCGCTTGCCGAATGGATCGTTGACTGCGACATCGCGAAAATCCCGGAGGCGGTGCAGCAGGAGGGCGTCCGCACCTTCGTCAACTGGCTCGGTTGCGCCGTCGGCGGCGCTCGTCATGAGACGGTCGATCGCGCACTCGATGCGCTGACCCAATTCTCCGGCGCGCCGACTTCGACGGTCATCGGCCGAGGCGAGCGGCTCGACGCGCTCCACACGGCGCTTATCAATGGCATCAGCTCGCACGTCCTCGATTACGACGACACGCATCTGAAGACGATCATCCACCCGGCTGGCCCGGTCGCTTCCGCTGCGCTTGCGGTCGCGGAACGCCATGGCATCTCCGGCCGTGAACTCCTCAACGCCATGATCGTGGGCGTCGAGGTCGAGTGTCGGATTGGTAATTCCGTTTATCCTGATCATTACGATCGCGGCTGGCATATCACCGGCACTGCGGGCGTGTTCGGCGCGGCGGCGGCCGTCGGCCGGCTTCTGAAGCTCGACGTCCAGAAGATGGTCTGGGCGCTCGGTCTCGCCGCGACGCAGTCGTCGAACCTGCGCGAGATGTTCGGCACGATGACGAAGAGCTTCCATCCGGGACGCGCGGCACAGAATGGCGCTGCATCAGCCTATCTCGCGGCAGCCGGCTACGACTCGTCCAATCAGGGCATCGAGGCGCCACGCGGCTTCGCCAATGTCCTGTCGACGAAACAGGACTACAACGAGATCCTCGGTGGCCTCGGCGAGACGTGGGAAGCGGCGCTCAACAGCTACAAGCCGTTTGCCTGCGGCATCGTCATTCATCCGACGATCGACGGCTGCATCCAGCTCCGCAACGAGACCGGCGTTGGTGCCAACGAGGTCGAGGCGATCGAGCTAAGAGCCCATCCGCTGGTGCTCGAACTGACCGGCAAGCGCGAGCCGAAGACCGGCCTCGAATCCAAGTTCAGCGTTTTCCATTCCGCCGCCTGCGCGCTCGTTCGCGGCGACGGCTCGCCGACGGCATTCACCGACGAGGCGGTCAACGACCCGACGCTCATAGCCCTCCGCCGCAAGGTCCATGTCACGACCGATCCGAACGTCCACGAGGCCTCGGTCGATATCGTGCTCAAGCTCAAGGACGGCCGGACGATCGAGAAGAAGATCGAACGTGCCATCGGCAGTCACGAGAAGCCGCTGTCGAACGCGCAGATCGAGGCGAAATTCCGCGGTCAGGCAGCTCCGGTCATCGGCGCCGAGCTTTGCGACAAGCTGCTCGCAACGGCCTGGAAACTGCCGAGCCTCGGCAAGGCCTCCGAAGTCACGGCCGCCAGCGTGCCAACTCCCGTTCAGCTTGCGACGGCGTGAGCGACATGGCGGATCTCAGCCTTGGAATTCTGAACGGCGACGATATCGGCCACGAGATCGTCCCCGCATCCGTCGAGGTCGTGAAGGCGGCAGCGGCAAAGACCGGTCTGGAGATAGACTGGGTGCCGATGCCGATCGGCAGGAAAGCCTTCGACGATCTCGGCCATACGATGCCGCCGGGTATGCTGGAGCGGCTGGGCGAACTCGACGGCTTCATCCTCGGGCCAATCGGTCATCGCGCCTATCCGAAGCATGCGAACGCGATCAATCCGCACCCGATCCTGCGCAAGCACTTCGACCTGTTCGCCAATGTCCGGCCGACGCGGTCCTATCCGGGCATCGATTGCCTCTATGACAATGTCGATCTCGTCATCGTCCGCGAGAACAACGAAGGCTTCCAGCCGGACCGTAATGTCGTCGCCGGCTCCGGCGAATTCCGTCCGACCGAGGACGTGACGATCTCTGTTCGCGTCATCACCCGCGCAGGCAGTTCAAAGGTCGCCCACGCCGCTTTACAACTCGCGCAGAACCGCCGGAAGAAGCTGACCGTGGTTCATAAGAATACGGTCTTCAAACTCGGCTGCGGCATGTTCGTCGAGGAATGCCACAAGGCGGCGAAGGACTATCCCGACGTCGAGGTCGACGAGGTCATCGTCGACACGTTCGCGATGATGCTGGTCCGCGACCCGCACCGCTTCGACACCGTCGTCACGACCAACATGTTCGGCGACATCCTGACGGACGAGGCGGCGGGCCTCGTCGGTGGCCTCGGCATGGCGCCGGGTCTCTGCATCGGCCGCGGCAATATCGCGATGGCGCAGGCGACGCATGGCTCCGCGCCCGACATCGCGGGCAGGGGGATCGCCAATCCCTATGCGATGATCGAATCGAGCCGCATGCTGGTCGACTGGCTCGGCCGCAAGCACGGCATCGACAGCGCCGTGCGCGCATCGAAGCTGATGTCGATCGGCATTGAGGCGGCCTTGGCCGATCCGAAAAGCAGGACGTCCGACATCAATGGCTCGGGCGGCACCGCGGACATGACCCGGGCGATCGTCGAACGCATCAACGCTGCCTGACATGAAAAAAGGCGGCGCCCGTCGGCGCCGCCTTCGACTCCTCAGTCCTGGACAATCACGCCCAGGTCTTCAGGGCCTCGAACTGGGCGACCTGATCGGCGAGGAGGTTCTTCTCCTCGTCGCGCCGCACGAACACCTTGAACATCGCGTCGCCGCTCTTGTTCATGAACTGCACAGAGCAGGAGCGGCGGCCGCCGGGCGCGCGGTCGAGGAGGACGATCTCGGCGCAATTCTCCGCCTTGATGTGACCGCCGATCGGACTGTCGCCATGGATGTTGAAATAGCCGTGGCCATGGGTGCCCGCGGGCAGGCTGCCGGTGATCTCGGCGACGACATCCTTGGTGTGGACGAGGAAGAGCACGTCGCCCCAGCTCGTCATCTCCGACCAGATGTCGTCGAAGCGCTCACCGGGAATGATCGTGGCTTCACCCTGCGGCAACTCCGCCAGGACGGCGCGAAGCGGCACGTTCTGGTCGCGGGCGATGAATTCGAGAATGCCGTTCGGCTTCTCGGCAAGCGCGGTGCGGATGCGCTCCTGGTCGGGGCTAACAGCGATGGTCACCTTTTACTCCGCCGCTACGGCGTGTTCCGCCGTGATGTGCTGGAACACCTCGAAACCCTCGAAATTCGGATGGCCGAGATAGGTCGGCTTGCGCTCGCTGGTGTTGGCGCGGGCATGCGAGGCGCGGAACTGGTCGGACTTCGTCCAGGCCTCGAATTCGGCCTTGGAGCGCCAGACCGTGTGCGAGGCATAGAGCACATGATCCTCGTGCTCCGGGCCGCGCAGCATGTGGAATTCGACGAAGCCGTCGAGCTCATGCAGGTTGCTCTGGCGCGACAGCCAGATGTCCTCGAAGTCCTTGGTGGACTCCTTGGCGACCTTGAAGCGGTTCATGGCGATGAACATTGGGATTTCCTCTGGTTAGCTGGGTAGCCCGGCGGCTCGACACCGCCGGGCGAATTTCCTGGCTGGTGTTAGAACTGGTACGTGGCGCTGACTTTGAAATTGCGGCCCGGTTCCGAATAGTAGTCCTTGTTCCGGGTCGTCGCAGCCAGGTCCAGCGTCTTGAAGTACGTCTCGTCGAAGATGTTGAAGACGCCTGCTCTCAGTGTCAGGCCGTCAAACACCTGAGGCTTCCACCAGACCGTAAAGTCGACGAGCTGATATGATGGCGTGGTCGACGTGACAGTTTCCACCTTGTCGACGCCTCGACCTGCCCCGATCGTCAGGATGACATCGCTACCCCACCGGTCGGTCTCATAACCCACGGCGGTCATCAGCCTGGCCGTCGGGATAGTGTTCAGGTGCTCATCATCGTCGATGTCTCGACCGACGTAGGCACCCAAATTACCCCAAGTATGCCAACCGGACACATGGCGGTAATGGCCTTCGATTTCCGCGCCGTAGATCTCGACATTGTCGCGATTGATGGTGTCGGTGACGCCTAGTGGATAGGTTGGAGTGGCTACCGGATCGCTTTGATCGATGAAGTTCTTGTAGCGGTTATAGAAGGCTGAGACCGCACCACCGAAATCCTGATCTCCGGCCTTGGCCCCGATCTCGAACCCGTTGCTGGTTTCAGGCTTCAGGTTTTCGTTGCCAAGGCGCAGGTAGGTGCCTGGGCCGCCGTAGTCGAGATAGAGTTCGTTTGCGGTGGGGGCACGGAAGCCTTGCGCCCACTGAGCGTAAAGCGTGATCTCGGGGTCGATGTCGTATTCGACACGCAGCTTGCCGGCCAGGTTTGAATCGCTGGAATCCGGGGGCAGAGTCCCATCGTAGTTCGGATTGCTTTCGAGCCCGGCGGTCTCTTGGGGCTTTTCCTGATACCAGTCGTAACGGAGCCCCGGCGTGACCCGGATGGCTCCGCCAGCCAGCACAATCTCGTCCTGAACGAACGCGCCGAACGTCGTGCCGTCGACATTGGGCATGTCGGCTTGGTTGGTGTGAAGGAATGAGCACGTTGCGAAGGGCGGATACGGAGGGGGCGGACAATTGTCCACGCCCGCAGAGTAGGACGATGCCTTGCTGCCGTAGAGCTCCCCACCGAAGCTGACGCGGTGCTCCGTTGTCGCCAGATCGAAAATCTTCAGCGCGCTGCCATTAATGCCGAAGATTTCCTGTTCGCGAGTGTTATCGCGGCGATAGGGCCCGTTAGGCGGTCCGGGAGTGATACGAATTGATCGAAAGTCGCTTTCGAGCTGCTGCCGCTGCCAGTAGATCACGGCCTCTGCCTGATCGATCGCGCCGCCGCCATCGTAACGGTAGTCCGCTGACACACGCTGACGCTTCGTCACGTCATTCGTGGTGACCGAGCCGAGTGCATAGGTTAACGGCGTTGTTGCTAGCCGATCGTCGATGTCTTCGTCGCGGTTGAAGAGCTCGCCCGTAAATCCGAAACGATGACCGCCGTCGACGTACTGGTGAAGTTTCACGAGCAGGTTTTCCTGATCGTAATCGGACGGATTTTTTTCCGTGCGGCTCGTTCCGTAGGCATCGATGTCGCCCTTGTTTTCGAGCTCGTGTCCGTTTCGATAGCCGCCCTGAACAAGCACAAAGGTGTTGTCGACGCGCGCCGCCGCGGCTTCGTCCACTCGCCAGCTGTCGTCCTTGCTGTCGAAGCCGCTCCGGGTGATCGAGCCCCAGTTCCGGCCATCCTTGATCAGATCCTCCGGATCGAGGGTTCGGAACGCGACGACGCCGCCGATGCCGCCGGAGCCGAAAATGCTCGAGTCAGATCCCTTGATGATATCGACGGCGGAGAGGGAGTCGAACTCGAAGGTGTTCACGCCGCCCTGGACGCCACGCGCTCCGTCCTCGAACCACGGAACGCGGATTCCATCGATCGTCGTGAGTACGCGCGTCCGATCAAGGCCGCGAACATTGAAGCTGCGTGAAGCCTCATTGTACGAAACACCCGGAGCCAGTCGGTCGATGTCCCGGATGTCGGTGACCTGCCGCTGTTCCATCTCTTCCTTAGTGACGCGCGTCGTAAGCACCGTCTCCTGCTCGGTCGCAAGAGCCGGCTTCTGCTCGCCGCCTTCGCCGCCCCCCGAACCGTTCGCTGTCCCCGTGCCCTGAACCACGATCGGCTCAAGCACGATGTTGCCGTCCGCATCGCGTTGCGGAGACTGCTGCGCGAGTGCCGCGCCTGCGCTGATCGAGATCAACAAGGCCGACGCCGCAGCGCCGGCGAAAACCGGGTTCTTCATACTCAACCCCCACCCCTGTTCCATTGAAGGAAACAGGCTGTGCTGGCTGGGTTCGGAGCGTTCCGGAGCCTGGCTTGCTTCGCCGTGCTGGAGCGCGGCGTCTTCACCGTCGCTCCCCTTCTTCAGTTGACGCTCCTATAGAAAACTGAGAAG
Organism: Rhizobiaceae bacterium CPCC 101076; assembly: GCA_003347645.1. Taxonomy (GTDB): domain Bacteria; phylum Pseudomonadota; class Alphaproteobacteria; order Rhizobiales; family Methylopilaceae; genus Flaviflagellibacter; species Flaviflagellibacter deserti. The sequence goes on from QDFX01000011.1 coordinate 121,839, forward strand.
ACGTGTCAAATGGTTTTGCGGGTGGTCTGCAAAATAAAAAGTATTCTAATTCTAAAGAACATGATCGACGATAGTGAAGACACAGCTACTGTGTCGAACAATTCAAAACTAGACGCTATGAATGCATTGCAGGATGTGTTGGATCGCGTGATAGAGAGTCGTGACTTGTTCAATGGAGCAAATGAAATCGGAATTATGCATGAAGGTGCGTTGTATAGGCTTCGCGTTACTCGCGCCGGTAAGCTGATTCTCAATAAGTGACCGATCTCAGAAGGGGCGCTGCGGTGTCCGAGGCAAACATGACAATTCGAGAACTTACTTTCCTGCGCCCGCTCAGCCACTTGGCGATGCTGGGTGCGATCGCTCTTTCGCTTTCCGCGCCGGCCGTGGCCGCGGATGCGCAGCGGATCGTGTCCGTGGGGGGCGCGGCGACGGAGGTGCTCTATCGCCTGGGCGTGCAGGACCGCGTGGTCGGCGTCGACTCGACCAGCCTTTATCCGGCCGAGGCGCGGGACAAGCCGGACGTGGGCTACATCCGCTCGCTCTCGGCCGAGGGCATTCTCTCGCTCTCGCCTGACCTGATTATCCTGGAAGAGGCTTCCGGTCCGCCTGAGACGGTCGCGATCATCGACAAGGCCGGCCTGAAGGTGGCGCATGTGCCGTCCGGCTACGACCTCGGCGGCGTTCCCCAGAAGATCCGCGACATCGCCGCGGCCGTAGGCAAGTCCGAGGACGGCAACAAGCTCGCCGCCGAAGTCGATGCGGAACTCGTTGATCTCAAGAACCGCCTCGCGGGCGTGAAGACCAAAAAGCGGGTGCTGTTCATCCTGTCGCTGGTCGACGGCCGTCCGATGGCGGCCGGAACCCACACCGCCGCGAACGGCATCATCGAACTCGCCGGCGCCGAGAACGTCTTCGCCGACGTGAAGGGCTACAAGACCCTGTCTCCGGAGGCGGCCGCCGCGATGAAGCCCGACGCGATCCTGATGATCGACCGGAGCAGCGCGCCGCACGAAGGCGAGGGCCTGCTGTCGGTGCCGGCCTTCGCCGCGACGCCGGCTGCCGCCACGGGCTCGCTGTTCAAGATGGACGCGCTTTATCTCCTCGGGTTCGGCCCCCGCACCGGACAGGCGGCGCGCGAACTCGCAAGCAAGCTCTATCCCGATCTGAATCTGGCCGCGGCGAAGTAATCGATGAGCGTGACGACAATGGATCTTGCCGTCGAGGGCGACCGCTCACGGACGGCCGCCGCGGGATTACTGTGGCTGTCGATGGCCCTCGCAGCCGTTGCGGTGATTTCGCTCGGCGTCGGCCCGGCCGGCCTTTCGGTCGGCCGGGTTCTGAGTATCCTGATGGCCGGTCCGCATTCGACGGATCAGCCGATCGGCGAGGTGCTGATCGTCTGGCAGGTGCGCATGCCGCGCATCCTGATGGCGGCGCTCGTCGGCGCATCGCTGGCGGTCGCGGGCGCTGTCCTGCAGGGGCTGTTCCGGAACCCGCTGGCCGATCCCGGCCTGGTCGGCGTCTCGTCGGGCGCGGCGCTCGGCGCGGTGTCGACCATCGTTCTCGGCAATACGATTCTCGCGCCGATGCTCGCGATCTTCGGAGCCTATGGGCTGCCGTTGATGGCGTTCCTCGGCGGTCTTGCCTCGACGATCGTCCTCTATCTGATCGCCACCCGGCAGGGACGGACGTCGGTCGCGACCATGCTGCTCGCGGGCATCGCGCTCGGAGCGTTCGCCGCCGCTGGCACCGGCGTGCTGATCTACATCAGCAGCGAACAGCAGCTTCGCGACATCACCTTCTGGACGCTCGGCGGCCTCAGCGGTTCGTCATGGGCGAAGCTCGCGGTCAGCGGGCCGATCATGATGCTTGTGATCATCGCCGTCCCGGTTCTCGGCCGTGGTCTCAACGCGATCGTGCTGGGGGAGGCGGAGGCCTTCCATCTCGGTGTCTCCGTCCAGCGGATGAAACGGCTGGCGATCTTCCTGGTCGCGCTGGCCACGGGCGCCGCCGTCGCGACAAGCGGCGTCATCGGCTTTGTCGGCATCGTCGTGCCGCATCTGCTTCGGCTTGGAATGGGAGCAGATCATCGTCCGCTGCTGCCTGCCTGCGCGCTGCTCGGTGCGATCCTGCTGCTGCTGGCCGATATGGCGGCGCGGACGATCGTCTCCCCGGCGGAATTGCCGATCGGCATCATCACCGCTCTGCTCGGCGCGCCATTCTTCCTCTGGATGCTGCTCAAGCAGCGTAATCTGATCGACCTGTAGGCCATGTTCGAGCTTCGTGACGTCTCGGTGAGCTTCGGCTCCCGCCCCATCCTGCATGGCCTGTCGACGCGCATCGAGCCGGGCGTGCTGACCGTCGTCGCCGGCCCGAACGGCGCCGGCAAATCGACGGTGCTGAAGGTGCTCACCGGAGAACTCGCGCCGGATTCCGGCGAGGCATTCTTCGAGGGGCGGAGCCTCACGAAAATGACGCCCGCCGCGATGGCCGCGCGACGGGCGGTGCTGCCTCAGAGCGCGCAGCTCAGTTTTCCGTTCACGGTACTCGAAGTGGTGCGGCTCGGCCTCGAGACGCGCCACGATCTCACATCCGACGCGCGAAACCAGATCGCGCTGAAATCGCTCGAACGGGTGGATCTGTCCGGCTTCGGCGGGCGGCATTACCAGCAGCTGTCGGGCGGCGAGCAGCAGCGCGTCCATCTCGCCCGCGTGCTCTGCCAGCTCGGCGAGCCGGTGGTCGACGGCCGTCCGCAATTCATCTTCCTCGACGAGCCGACGTCGAGCCTCGACATCCGCCACCAGATCTCGACGCTCGAGATCGCCAGGGGCCTGGCGCGGGCGGGGGCGGGCGTTCTTGCGATCCTGCACGATCTCAATCTGGCGGCGGCATTCGCCGACCGGCTTCTGGTCATGCGTGCCGGGCAGCTCTATGCCGACGGGCATCCGCGCGAGGTCATGACCGACACCCTCATCTCGGACGTGTTCGGCATCCCGCTCCGGGTCGGTCACCTGCCGACCGGCATGCCCTACATCCTCCCGCAGACGCTGGCCGGGATGGCGGCCTAGTCGCGATCCTCGGGAGTGCCGGCATGGCCGCGTCGCCAATAGGCGGCGGCGAGGTGCTGGTCCTTGCCCAGCCCGCGCTCCTTGCGGAGATATTTGCGGATCGCGCGGGCGGCGCTCTGCTCGCAGCCGACGAGCACGAAGTCCGGAGCGTTCCCGGCCCAGTCGAAATCGCGGACTGCCGCGAACAGGGCATCAGTGCTTCCGGCCTCGGCACCGTTGCGGTGCAGCCAGCGCAGATCGATCGTGGCGGCCGAGGAAATCACCTGCTCCTCGCTCGCGTCCGCGACTTCCAGGATGATCGTCGTGCGGGCGTGCTTCGGAAGTTCCGCCGCGATGCGGGCGATGACGGGCAAAGCGGTTTCGCAGCCGACGAGCAGATAGGACTCGACCGCCGGGATGTTCCCGCCGCCCGGACCCATCAGCCCGACGCGGTCGCCGGCTTTCGCTCCCATCGCCCAGACTGAACCGGGCGTATCGCCATGCAGGACGACGTCGATGTCGAGTTCGCCGCGCTCATGGTCGATCCGCCGGATCGTGTAGACGCGGCGGGTGATCTCATCCTCGTCCTTCGGCCAGACCGCGCGGCCATCGGCTCCGAGCCAGGGCCAGACCGGGTCACGATCCCTGGGCGGGATCAGGACGCCGACATGCATGCCGCCAGTCTCGTAATGGCGGGTATCCGCGCAGGCGAGGGTGATCCGCCGCATCCTCGGCGTGACGTTGCAGGCGCCGCGAACCACGACTTCGCGGAAATACGGGATGTCGCGCGCGTCCGAACGGTCTCCCGTCCAGAACAGGTCGATCGCCTCGTCGTCGGCGAACATGAAGATGTGCTCGGCAATCGAGGATTTGACGATGAAGAGCGCGCCCTCGTTGGGGCACTCCGCCGTCACCCGCAGGTCGTCGCCCACGACGTCCAGAATGGCCGTGCCGAGCGGGCTGTCGATCCGGCCGCCATCGGCGGTGCGGGTCACCGTGCCGTGCTCGACGAAGTGCCCGCAGAGTTTGTCGAGCACGGCTTTCGGATCGGGAAGCGTGACCCGCGTCGCCGCGACGAGCGTTTCGGTCTCAGCCATGATGGGTGTCTCCACGGCGCAGGAGCCAGATGAGATACGGACCGCCGATCAGCGCGGCGAACAGGCCGACCGGCACCTGATAGGGGAAGGTCAGCACCCGCGAGAGCCAGTCGGCCAGCACCATCGCGGCGCAGCCGGTCAGTACCGAGGCCAGCAATTGCTGGCTGCGCACGAAGCCGAGCAGACGCGCGAGATGGGGCGCGATCAGGCCGATCAGGCTGAGCGGGCCGATGAGGAAGGAGGCGAACGCGGTCAGGACGGCCGCGAACATCGAAAGGGTCAGGCGGCTCGCGGTGAGCGGCAGGCCGAGGCTGCGCGACGTGCTTTCGCCGAGCGGCAGGATGTCGAGCCAGCGCCAGAAAAACAGGAGCGGCGAGATGAGGACGACGGCCGCGAGAAAGCCGGCCCAGGCCTCGATCTCGCCGATGCGGTTGGTGGAGCCCGACATCCAGACGAGCAGCACGTGGGAGCGCATGTCGCCCTGGGCGAGCACGGTCGAGATCACCGCCATGCACAGCGAGCCGATGGCGACACCGGCGAGCAGCAACCGCTCCGCGCCGAAGCCGGAACGCGACGCGACGGCCAGCACGATCAGCAATGTCACGAGCGACCCGCCGGCGATGCCCAACACCAGATAAGCGGGATTGAGCACCGGCAGCAGATAGAGGACGACCGCGAGACCGACGCCTCCGCCAGCGCTGACGCCGAGGATTTCCGGTCCGGCGATGGGATTGGCGGTCAGCCGCTGCATCAGGGTTCCCGCCGCGCCGAGCATCGCGCCCGCAGCGCCGGCCGCGACGAGGCGGGGTCCACGGAAGGGCAGGAGGTCGGTGAAGAGCGTGCCCGTCGCGAGTGTCCAGCCGTCAGGCCCCTGGCCGAAGACGAGGGCGACGACGGCGATCACGATCGTCGCCGAAGCCAGCAGGCCAAGAGCGAGCCACGGCCGCGCGACGCGCGAGAGCGTGACCTGCGGCATGCCCGCGAGGCGGCCGTCGGCGCTGCGCACGCGCGGCAGGAGCCAGAGCAGGATCGGCCCGCCGAACAGCGCGGTGGCGGCCCCGGTCGGCGCGATATCGGCGGTGCCCGAGCCGAGGATTTGCACCGAGGTGTCGGTCAAGGACAGCAGGATCGCGCCGATGATGGGAGAGGCGATCAGGATCTGGCGTGGGGTCCGGGCGCCGCCGGCATGCGCCAGGGCTGGCGCGGCGAGGCCGACGAAGCCGATGATGCCGACTTCCGCGACGACGTTCGCCGCCAGCCAGATCGCGACGCCGAGGATGAGGAAGCGGGAGGTGTGAAGCGCGACGCCGAGGCTCTTCGCGCCCGCATCGTCGAGGCCGAGCACGGCGAGAGGGCGGAGCAGCAGGACTGCCGCGACGCAGCCGATGGCGAAGCGCGGGGCGATGGCGAGAGCCGCGTCCCAGCTCTGCTGGTTCATCGAGCCGGCGCCCCAGATATAGAGCGACATCACATACTCGCCCTTGGCGAGGATGATCGTCGCCCCGAGCGCCGCGGCGACCATCGAGATCACCATGCCGGAGATCACGACGGTGACGGGATCGAGCCCGCGCCGCCAGCTCAGGCCGAGGATGATGGCGACCGCGATCACGCCGCCCCCGAAGGCCACGGCTTCTCGCGAGAACTCGATCAATGCGGGTACGAAGGCTGTCGCGAGCGTCAGCGCGAGCTGTGCTCCGGAGGCGATGCCGATGGTCGAGGGGTCGGCGATCGGATTGCGAAGCACGCGCTGGAGAAGCGCGCCGGAGAGCCCGAGCGCCGCGCCGCAGAGGAGCGCCGTCACCGCGCGCGGCATCTCGCTGTACCAGAGCAGGACGCGGTCGAGTTCGTCCGCGATGTGGCCCGGGCCCGTCAGCGGCCCCCGCGTCTGCAGCAGCGCCACGAACAGTGCCGCGGCGAACGCGGCCAGCCCCGCCCATGCCGCGCTCGACCGGGCCGACAGTGGCAGCCAGCTAACCATTCGCCTTCTCCGCGAAGGGCAGGGCGTCGACCAGAAGACGCGCGAAGCGGGAGGCGGCGGGCAGGGCGCCGAACGGGTTGATCGAGCCGAGCGTCAGCACGCGGCCCTCCCTTACGCTCGGCAACGAATTCCAGAACACGCTGCGCGGCAGCACGCTCTTCGCATCGGCGGGGATCGGCGGGATGAGCACGATCCAGGCGTCGGGCACGGTGGCGAGCGCTTCCAGCCCGACCGGCGCCCAGGCCGAATAGCTGGTCTTGTCGGTCCAAGCGTTGCGGAGGCCGAGCCGGGTCAGCACCTCGCCGAACATGCTGTCTTCGCCGAAGACGCGGAAATGGCGCGGATCGCCGAGATTGATCGGCATCACCGGCCGTCCGTCGCCGCTCTTGAGGCGTTCGCGCAGTCGAGCGAACTTGTCGTTGGTGGAGCCGATTAGCGCCTCGGCTTTATCCGATACCTGAAGACGCTCGCCGATTGTTTTCGTCATCGCGACGCAAGGCTCGAACGGCTTTTGGCCCGCGACATAGATCGAGAAGCTCTCGACCGGCGCGATGCGCCTGAAGCGATCCTCCGACGTGGCGTAGAAGCTGGAGCTGAAGATCAGATCCGGCTCGGTCAGGCGCAGAAGCTCGAAGTTCACCGTGCCGCGCAGGCCAAGATCGACGACGGAGGACGGCACCTCCGGCTCCACCGAGACCTCCCGAAACTGCCGCAGCTCGGTCGCCGCGACCGGAGGCGCGCCGAGCGCGAGCATGGTTTCGAGCACGGACCAGTCGACCGTCGCCACCCGCTTCGACACGGCCGCAAAAGCTGGCCCGCCGGCGAGGAGAGCCGCTCCGCCAGCCACGAATCCGCGTCGCGTGATCGAGGGATGGCGCATCAGAGAACGTAGGCGATCGGCTCGCCGCGCGTCGGATGGGACAGCACGCCCATCGGCAAGCCATAGATCCCGCCCAAAATCTCGGGGGCCATGATCTCCGAGGCAGGGCCGTGGGCGACGAGCTTGCCGGCACGCAGCGCAATGATGTCGTCGCAGGTGCGGGCGGCGAGATTGATGTCGTGTAGGACCACGACGACGGTGACGCCGCGCTCGCGGCTGACCTCGCGGACGAGCGATAGCACCTCGCTCTCATGTGCGATGTCGAGCGCCGAGGTCGGCTCGTCGAGCAGGATGCAGCTCGTATCCTGCGCCAGCATCAGGGCAAGCCAGACGCGCTGGCGCTCGCCGCCGGAGAGCGTGTCCACGAGCCTGTCGGCGAACGGCCCGAGCCCGGTTCGCTCGATCGCCGCCTCGACCTTCTCGCCGTCCTGCGCGGTGAAGCGCCCGAGCGTGCCGTGCCAGGGAAAACGGCCGAGCGAGACGAGCTCGCGGACGTTCATGCCGTCGGCGGCAGGCGTGAATTGCGGCATGTAGGCGACGCGGCGGGCGAAACTCTTGTCGCTCCAGTCGGCCAGCGGCTTGCCGTCGAACGAGATCGAGCCACCGCTCGGCTGCAGCTGCCGCGCCAGCATCTTCACGAGCGTGCTCTTGCCCGAACCGTTCGGCCCGATCAGCCCATAGATGCGGCCGGGCGCCAGACCGAGATCGAGCGGCTCGAGAATGACGCGGCCGGGCACCGAGAAGCGCACGCCGGAGAGATGAAAAAGCGGACTGGTCATCGCACTCTTTGAAAACGGTTCGGGCCGCGCGGCGAACGTGCGGCCCTGTTCGGAATTCGGATCGTTGGTTCAGTCTACCATTTGTAGTGGGCGGAGAGGGTGATGGTGCGGCTATCGCCGTAGCCGCATTGCAGTTCGCTGCCGCAACCCTTCACGTATTCCTTGTCGAAGAGGTTTGTGACGTTCAACGAGACGCCCCAATCGTCGCGTTCGTAGCGAATTGCTGCGTCAGCGAGAACTGCATCGGGGACTTTCAGCGTATTCTGGGCGTTGGCCCATGTTTCGCCTTGATAGCGCATACCGGCGCCGAAGCTGACGCCCTCGAAAACGCCATACCTGATTGCGTAATCCACCCAGAGCGATGCAGTCACCTCTGGAACCGTCGTCGGTGTTTTCCCGATGACCGCCGCATTCGTATCTTTGGTGACGTCGATATCGAAGGCAGTGAATGCCGCGAGCACCTTCAGGCTTTCGGTGATATTCGCCTTCCCCTCAAGTTCGAAACCGCGGGAGCGAACTTCGCCGGTTTGTATCTGTTGGAAGAGGTGGTCGGGGTCGTTGACGGTGGCGTTCTGCTTGGTCAGGTCAAACAGAGACGCGGTGATTAGGGCGTCTACGAATGTGGGTCGATACTTCACGCCGACTTCGTACTGTTCACCCTCTTCAGGTTCGAAAAGAGCTCCTGCAAATGTGGTTCCGACCAACGGATTGAAAAACGTTGCCGCGCTGACATACGGAGTGATGCCGTTGTCGAATTCGTATGCAAAGCCGGCACGTCCGCTGAGCGCGCCATCGTCGCCGGCGAGAGCCGGCGTACCTGTGGCTTCCGTATTCACGTAGTCGTAGCGGCCGTTGAGCGTGATGAGCCAGCCGCCCCCGAAGCGGATTTGATCTTGGCCATAGAAGCCCAACACCTGCTGCTCAAGCTCTTGGTCGATATAGTTGGGATTGTTGATGACCTGCGGCTGCCCATAAACCGGGTTGAACGGATCGACTCCGCCTCCGAGACCACTCGACTGCACGTGGTCGATTAGGAAGTAGCGGTAGTCGAGACCAGCCAGCACGCGGTGGTTCAAGAATCCTGTATCGAACTCCCGGCTCATCCGGGTGTCGGTAGTGACGGTATCGACTTCGGTTTCATGTTCGAAGGCGATGCGGAATAGAGCATTCCCCAATCCAGGCGCGTTCGGGGGGCTCCCCACCGGACTGGTATTGCCACCGGGATAGGTGAAAGGATCGCCGTCTAAATCCAACGCCTGATTGTAGTAGCCGTAGGTGTACGGGCCGCGCTCTTCATTTTTGACATGGCCGTAGCGAGCGTTGTGGTTGATCGTCCAACCATTGTCGAATTCATGCTCGAGCTCATAACCAACCAGCGTGTGCCAGCGTGACTGGTTGTCGATGTCCGGTTCCCCGAGGAAGGCGTCACGAGGAATCTTGCCGAACGTCGTGCTTACAACGGTACCGTTGTAGGGCAGGAAGCCGCCGCCGATGTGAATCTGATCCAGTGCGGAATATTGAGCGTAGAGCGTGAGTGTAGTGGCGTCGTTGGGCTTGTAGGTGATCTGCGGCAGTACAGTGCCGCGCAGGTCCTCGGAATAGTCGGTGTATTGATCACCACCCGCGATGCGGCCCGTAAAGCGCCAGGACCATTCCTTCTGCTCGCCCGATACTCCGCCGAAGTCCCCGCCGATATAAGCGTTGCCCCAGTTGTTCACGCCAAGTTCGACGTAACCGAAATCTTCGAAGGTCGGACGCTTGCTCACGAGATTGATGATGCCGCCGGGATTGGCGCCGCCATAAAGAACTGACGCGGGGCCCTTCAGTACCTCAACGCGTTCGAGTGTGAACGGGTCGATCTGGAATCCACCGAACCCGTAGCTGTAGAGCTGCATCCCATCGAGGAATACGCCCGTCTGGGTGGCGTCAAAGCCTCGGATATAGAACCAGTCGGTATCCGGATCGGGGCCGCCGAAGGCTGATGTGTTGACGCCCGCCGTGTAGCGAAGAATCTCATCGACCTTCAGTGCCTTGCGGTCATCGATTTCCTCGCGACCGACGACGGAGACTGACTGCGGGATGGCGGTAATGCGTGTGTCAGTCTTCGAGCCCGTTGTCGATTTGGTCGCGACATATCCATTGACCGGGCCGGTTCCCGTCTCGGCGGCCTGCGCTGGTCCGCCTTCGTTGCCGTTGTCCTGGCTCCGGTCGCCCTCGACGACGATCGTTCCGAGTTCGATTTTTTGTTGAGGCTGCTGGGCGGCGGCAATCGACGGAATGAACAGAACAGCCAATGCTGCTCCGTTCATAAGAATATCTCTAAACTGATTTCCACTATTATAAGTCATTGCTACGCTCACTCATGCGTCGCACAGCCACTTAAGAACGTTTCAAAACTGAATAACTGACTTGGTGGCAGGCTATGATCGTTATCGCGGCTCATAACAACTGACAACAATAGCGGATTGATCGATCTTATCGTGGATTGTATATTCCTGGCATCCGGGTTTGTTTCGATCCACGTTCAATTCTGTTTGCGGCGCGCTGTTGTATAAGAGCAACAGCCGCCGGGGAGTCGCCCATGACGTTCCAGCCTCGCATGACGTCCGTCCGTGAAGGCGTCTCGGTGATCGGCGAATTGAAGTGGCGGTCCTGGAACGGAGTGGTCGCGGACCTCTGGAACGCCCGCTGCGCGTCCGGTGCGCGCGGGGAATACATCTCGAAGGATCCGCGCCTCTTCATCCTGCTCGACAGCGTCGGCGGCGATCTCGATGCCTGCCTGAGTCCGCGAGGCGAGGCGCGCTCATCCGCGCGTTGCCGCACGCCGATCTGCTATGTGCCCGCCGATGTTCCGCTATGGGGCGGCGCGCGGGATGCCACCCGGATTCGGCATCTCGATCTGCATTTCGATCCTGTCGCGCTGAGCGAGCGGCTGGGTGAAGACCTCGCCCAGGATCAACTCGCGACGCCGCAGATCATGTTCGCCGACGAGCGGATTCTGGGCCTCGCCCGGCTCATCGCCGACGAATGCGCCAATCCGGGCGGCAGGCACGACCTCTACGGAGATGGACTGACCACGGCGCTGCTGATCGATCTTCTCAGGCTCGGCCAGAAGAAGGAGAGGGCGCGCACGCCGCTCGCTTCTTGGCAGCTCAAGCGGGTTACCGATTTCATCCAGGCCAATTGCGCGCGCAGCATCCGCCTGCAGGAACTGGCCGATATGGTCGAGCTGTCGCAGTCCTATTTCAGCCACGCCTTCAAGGCTTCGACCGGCCTGCCGCCGCATCAATGGGCGATGAACGCCCGCATCCGAAAGGTGCAGGACATGCTGCTCCGGGGCGAGATGGCGCTGACCGAGATCGCGGCGGAGACCGGCTTTTCCGATCAGGCGCATTTCACCCGGGTCTTCCGCCGGATCGTCGGCGATACGCCGGCCGCCTGGCAGCGGGCACACCGGGCCTAGGCCTTTCCAGCCCGCAAAATTGGAACGGCCCCGCAAAAGCGGGGCCGCCTCGTTTCTCGTTCCGATCTCAGTGCCAGTCTTCGAGATTGCGATCCTTCGTCTCCGGCAGGAGGAAGAAGCCTATGATGAGCGTCATCACGGCAATCACGATCGGATACCAGAGGCCCGAGAAGATGTTGCCCGTGGCAGCCACGATGGCGAAGGCGGTCGGAGGCAGGAAGCCGCCGAACCAGCCATTGCCGATGTGGTAGGGCAGCGACATGCCGGTATAGCGGATGCGGGTCGGGAACAGCTCGACGAGCAGAGCCGCGATCGGGCCGTACACCATCGTCACGTAGAGGACGAGGATGAACAGGAGGCCGATCAGGGTCAGCGTGCGGCTGTCGGAAAGGACGCCGCCAACCGAGGGCTGCTTGACGATCGAGGGATCGCCCGCCTTCGGATAGCCGGCAGCCTGGGCCGCCGCCACCGTCGCCGTGCCGACGGCCGCGCCGGTCGCATCGGCCGCCGTGACCGGCGTACCGTTGACCGCCACGGTAACCGGCGAACCGGCCGAGCCTTCCTTCAGCTCGTAGTGCATCGAGTTGGTCGCAAGCGTGCGGCGGACGACGTCGCACGGCGCCGTGAAGGTCCGGACCCCGACCGGGTCGAACAGCGTGCCGCAGGTCGCGGGATCGGCGGTAATGTCGATCTTCACGTTCTCGGTTGCGGCGATGAGGGTCGGATTCGCCGTCTTCGCGATCATGTAGAAGAGCGGGAAATAGGTCAGCGCCGCGATCAGGCAGCCGGCGAGAAGGATCGGCTTGCGGCCGATCTTGTCCGACAGCCAACCGAAGAAGATGAAGAACGGCGTGCCGATGAGTAGGCTTGCCGCGATGAGCAGGTTCGCCGTAGTGCCGTCGACCTTCAGCGTCTGGGTAAGGAAGAACAGCGCGTAGAACTGTCCGCAGTACCAGACCACCGCCTGGCCGGCGGTGCCGCCGAGCAGAGCGATGAGCGCGATCTTGGCGTTCTCCCAGCGGCCGAAGGCCTCGGTAAGCGGAGCCTTCGAACGCCGGCCCTCGTCCTTCATCTTCTGGAAGGCCGGTGATTCGTTAAGCGAAAGCCGGATCCAGATCGAGAAACCGAGCAGGATGATCGAGAGCAAGAAGGGAATGCGCCAGCCATAGGCGGCGAAGTCCTCCGGCGTCATGTTGAGGCGCAGCACCAGGATGACGAGCAGCGACAGGAAGAGGCCGACCGTCGCGGTCGTCTGGATCCACGATGTGTAGAAGCCTCGCCGTCCATGAGGCGCGTGTTCGGCTACGTAGGTCGCGGCGCCACCGTACTCGCCACCAAGGGCGAGGCCTTGCAGCAGGCGGCAGATGATGAAGATCACCGGAGCGGCGTAGCCGATCGTGGCATATCCGGGCAGCAGGCCGACGACAAAGGTCGCTATGCCCATCAGCGTCATCGTGATGAGGAAGGTGTATTTGCGGCCGATCAGGTCGCCCAATCGTCCGAACACGAGCGCGCCGAAGGGGCGCACGGCGAAGCCTGCGGCGAAGCCGAAGAGAACGAAGATGAATTTGGCGGTGTCGTTGGTTCCGGGCACGAAGGTCGCCGCGATGTTCGCCGCAAGCGAGCCTGCCAGATAGAAATCGTACCACTCGAATACAGTGCCGGCGGAAGAGGCTATAATCACCTTCCGCTCTTCTTTGGTCATTGTCTTAGTACGAGCGGGAGCTCGACCGACGTCGCTTGCTGTCGTCATGCGTTGTCCTCCGGCATCCCTGCGCGAAGAACGGAACCGTCCTTCACCCGGACGCGATTGTTGTTGCGGGTCTTTTTTGGCCCATGCGCCTCGTTGGACGCATCGAACCCTAGACCGGGAACCCAGCCTATGTATTCAACTTTCGTACAAGAGGCTCGTCTTGTGAACAGGCTATCTCCATTTGAGACCGATGATTCTTCGTTCGCGTGACCTTCTTGTTCCGGTGGTCTTGCTGATAGCCGGAACGTCTTTTGCGGAAGCTCAGGCGCTCGCCCCGAAGCGCTGGGGACCGGATTCGATGCGCCCCTATGTACTGGACAGGCCGTCGAACACACTGGAGCATCGCCATCGTCCACGACCGCGCGTGAAAAGGCCGTCGCCGGAGTCCGGCGTTCGCCAGCCGGATATAGGCACCCCAACCTATGGCGCGCCTCCGCCCGCGATAGACCGAATTCCTCCGACCTGATGACTTGATAACTTTCTGGTTTTCCTGATAGATCGCGGCCAGCATCAAGAGTTGAGCCGACGCTCAACGCCAACCTGCCCCGAGCAAGGTGGTGCCTCCGAGAGGAGGGATGTGGCCGGACCGGCAATTTCGGGAAGCAGCCACTCGATCGTCGGTTCTCTTGCGGGCGTGACAATCGAGGTTCGACTTCCCCATGACCGATCTTCCGCAGCAATTCGCCAGTGACAATTATTCCGGCATATGCCCTGAAGCTTGGGCGGCGATGGCCGACGCCAACCGTGGTTCCGCTCCCGCGTATGGCGACGACGGCTGGACGACGCGCGCCGCGGATGCGTTTCGTTCTTTGTTCGAAACGGATTGCGAGGTTTTCTTCGCGTTCAACGGTACTGCCGCGAACGCCTTGGCCCTCGCTTCGCTTTGCCAGTCCTACCACAGCGTGATCTGCGCCTCGTCGGCCCATGTCGAGACCGACGAATGCGGCGCGCCGGAGTTCTTCTCCAACGGCTCCAAGCTCCTGATCGCGGAGACCACCGACGGCAAGCTGAACCCGCAAACCCTGCGGGCACTCGCGCTGAGTCGCAGCGACATCCATTTTCCGAAGCCGCGCGCGGTGACGATCACCCAGTCGACCGAGACCGGGCAGGTCTATTCCGTCGAGGAGGTGAAGGCGATTTCGGCAGTCTGCCGCGAGCTTGGCCTTAGACTCCATATGGACGGTGCGCGGTTCGCCAACGCGGTGGCGAGTCTGGGCTGCAAACCTGCCGATATTACCTGGAAGGCCGGAGTCGACGTGCTCTGCTTCGGCGGTACCAAGAATGGCATGGCGGTGGGCGAGGCGATTCTGTTCTTCGATCGCGCGCTCGCCCAGGACTTCGATTACCGCTGCAAGCAGGCGGGCCAGCTAGCCTCGAAAATGAGATTTCTGACCGCGCCCTGGGTGGGGATGCTGGAGAACGGCGCCTGGCTCAACAATGCGGCTCATGGCAACGCCGCTGCCCAGCGGCTGGCCTCCCAGATCGCAGACATTCCGGGTGTCGAACTGATGTTCCCGGTCCAGGCAAACGGGGTTTTCCTCAGCGCCTCCGACGAGATCCTGGGGAAACTGCGCGAGCGCGGCTGGCGCTTCTATACGTTCATCGGCGGTTCGGCCCGCTTCATGTTCGCCTGGGACGCCGATCTTTCGCGGGTCGACGCACTGGCTGCCGATCTGCGGGAACTGGCCGGCTAGGCCGATTTCCCGGCGCGGTGGGCGACATGCAGGGCGATGGCCGCGGCGTTGGAGACGTTCAGGCTGCGGATCGCGCCCGGCATGTCCATGCGCGCGAGCGCATCGCAGAATTCGCGGGTCTTGTGCCTCAGACCCTTGCCCTCGGCGCCGAGCACCAGAGCGAGGGGACGGGGCAGGGCGACCTCGTCCAGGTTTTCGGGCGCATCCGAATCGAGCCCGACTCGGTGGTAGCCCTGCTCGGCGAGCTCTTCGAGGCCCCGCGAGAGATTGGTCACGGTGATGAACGGCACATGCTCAAGTCCGCCCGAGGCGGACTTGGCAAGCACGCCGGTGGCGGCCGGGCTGTGACGATTTGTGCTGATGATTGCATCGACGGCGAAGGCGGCCGCGGTGCGGACGATCGCGCCGACATTGTGGGGATCGGTGATCTGGTCGAGGACGAGGACCAGGCCGTTAGCCGGAAGATCTGAAATCTTCGGCGCGGGCAGGGCGTCGGCCTCGATATAGAGCCCCTGATGCACCGCGTCCGGCGGAAGCAGCCGATCGATATCCCCGGGGCGGACCTGATCGGGCTCGAATCGGATCTGAACGCCTTCCTCGCGTAGCCTGTTCAGTGCGTTCTCGGTGGCGAGAAACTTGCGAATCTTGCGCTTCGGATTGCCCAGCGCCTCCACGACGGGGTGCCAGCCATAGAGGATGGGCGTCTCGCCGCCGGTGCCGAGCGGGCGGCCGCCGCGTCCCTTGAAGACCGGGCGCGCATTCGATTTCGGGCGTTGCGGAGGGCGGCTCATATGCCGGTTCTTGTCATGGCGCAGGACGATTTTGCAATGCGGATGCCCGCTGCCGCCGGGAACTCGCCCAAATGATGAGGGAAACTGGAGCGGGTGAAGGGAATCGAACCCTCGTATTCAGCTTGGAAGGCTGCTGCTCTACCATTGAGCTACACCCGCGCCGCGCCTCTTTTAATTGGCGAAACGGCGTTCGCCAAGGCGGGTTTGCATGATCGGGTCTCTAAAAAGAGGAAGCTGGTGGGGGAGGTAGGACTCGAACCTACGAAGGCATAGCCAGCGGATTTACAGTCCGCCCCCTTTGCCGCTCGGGACACTCCCCCGCGACTACTCAACACCTGAACAGTAAGGCGGGTCGCAGACGCTTGTTTCCGGCGACCCGTGAGCCGCCTTCAGCGGCGGCTCTTATGGTGAGCCGCGACTGCCCTGTCAACCTGCTCGCACCCCAGTCTTGCTCCATCGGCCCGTTTATCAGTTCCGGCTATCCAGCGTGGCGCAAGACTTACCGGGGAACATCCCTGATAGCGGTCAGGGAAGATTCAATGAACACGACTGTCGTCAAACTCTCCGACGTTCTAGGCAAGGTAAGGGCCTCGGAACAGGAAGGGAGGCGCCGCCTGCAGGAATCCGCGCCGCGGGTCACCCTGACCGAGCGCCACACGGCCGGCGCGATGTTGCTGCCTTCGCGTGAGGCGATGCTGGATCGGCTGCCAAAAAAAGCGGTGGCTTGCGAGATTGGTGTCGCGAACGGCGATTTCAGCGCCGCGATCCTGCAACTAGCGGAGCCGAGCATCTTGCATCTGGTCGATGCGTGGGACGATCCGCGTTACGCCGCGGACTTCGCCGTGGTCGAGTACGGCTTCAGGAACAAGATTCTCGACGGCACCGTCAAAATCCATCGTGGATTCTCGACCGACAGGCTGCCCGAATTCCCCGAGAATTATTTCGACTGGGTCTACATCGACACCGATCATTCATATGCGACGACGGCGCGGGAGCTGGAAATCTGCGTCCGGAAGGTCAAGCCGGAAGGCCTGATCGCGGGTCACGATTTCTGCACAGGCAATGTCGTGACGCCCTATCCCTACGGCGTCATCGAGGCCTGCCTCGAATTCTGCGAGCGGGAAGAGTGGGGCTTCAAATATCTCGCGCTGTCGCCCGACGGGCATTTCTCCTTCTGCCTTCATCGCCTGACGAAGGAAGCCTGAGCCCTCGAATCGGCACGGGCCCGGGCCGGCCATTGGCAAGTCATCACCCTGTCACCATATCTGGCCCAACAGGCTGAAGTGGCAGGGCGTCCCGCGCACTGCACCCTGGAAAGCCTTGCGGTGCGGCTCGAAAACGCTTATCGAACCCGCCGCCAAGCACCCCATCGAACATATTGAATGCAAGGGAACCTGGTTCGCCATGGCCAAAGAGAAGTTTTCGCGGAACAAGCCGCACTGCAACATTGGAACGATTGGTCATGTTGACCATGGCAAGACGTCGCTGACGGCGGCGATCACGAAGGTTCTGGCTGAGACGGGCGGCGCGACGTTTACGGCGTACGACCAGATCGACAAGGCGCCGGAGGAGAAGGCGCGCGGCATCACGATCTCGACGGCGCATGTCGAGTACGAGACGACGGCGCGGCATTACGCCCATGTCGACTGCCCCGGCCACGCCGACTATGTGAAGAACATGATCACGGGCGCGGCGCAGATGGACGGCGCGATCCTGGTG
>QDFX01000012.1 GCA_003347645.1 Rhizobiaceae bacterium CPCC 101076
CGGCCTCCCGGGAGCGGGGTTCCGGACCCCGCCCGCAGGCGCCGCTCCTCATCCCGCGCCGGCCGGCCGGTACCTGGCCAGCGCCCCTCGCAGGGTGAGGATGAATGGAGGACTAGCAGAAGATAGGAATATTGTCAATATATTTGAGCCATGCGCGGACCGGGAGACGGGTGCGCCAAATCCCATTCTCCGTCATTGCCGGGCTTGACCCGGCAATCCAGCCAGCTGCCCGTTGCCTGGCTCTGGTCAAGCCCGGGCATGAGGAGTGCTTCCCCTCACGCACTCGAATCTCCCGGCGTCGAGTCGCCTCTCCCGTAACGGGGAGAGGCGCTCGCCCCCTGTGCGCAACCGTTATCGCGGTCCCATGCGTTCCTAGGGGAAGCGACGGTCCCGTTGGCGGGTGGTCACGCTCCAGCGCAGCCACGCGGGGGTGCGCAGTCACAGGGTCGAGATCGGCGAGGGTCCGTGTATCCAAATCCGCTGCCGCGCTTCGTTCTGCTCTATGCGCTGATGTATGCGGCGTTCGGGGTGACCTCGCCGTTCTGGCCACGGTTCTTCGAGACGCGCGGGCTGACGCCGGAAGAGCTCGGCCTGCTGTTCGCGGCCGGGACGGCGGTGCGGCTGGTGTCCGGTCCGCTGGCAGGCAGGGTGGCCGATCTTGTCGCGGCGCGGCGCGCGGTGCTCGCCGTCTGCACCGGCACGGCGGCTTTGGTCGCGCTCGGCGTGCTTCCGGCGCAGGGCTTCTGGCTGTTGCTGCTGGTGAGCCTGTGCCATGCGGCGGCGCTCGCCCCGGTCACCACGCTCGCGGATGCGCTGGCCCTGAACGCGGCCACGGCGTCCGGGCGCGCTGGCGGCAAGAGGTTCGAATATGGCTGGGTGCGCGGCACCGGCTCGGCGGCCTTCATCGTCGGGACGCTCATCGCCGGGCAGGTGGTGGGCGAAGCCGGGCTCGCTCTTATCGTCCCGATGCATGCGGGACTGCTCGCCGGCGCGGCTCTCGTCGCTCTGCTCGTCCCCGAGGTGATGTCCAAGCGGGACGCACCGGTGGCGAAAGAAGCGGCAAAGGAAGCGGGCTCGCCCGCCGGAGGCTTCGCGGCGCTACTGCGCATCGCGCTGTTCCGCCGGCTCCTGCTGGTGGCGGCGCTGGTGATGGGTAGCCATGCCATGCACGACGTGTTCGCGGTCATCCGCTGGCATGCGGCGGGCATGAGTGCGGGGCTGGCAAGCGTGCTGTGGTCGCTGTCGGTGGCGGCGGAGGTGGTCGTGTTCTTCCTGATCGGCCCGCCGCTGATCGCGCGGCTGGGCCCGGCGGCGGCGGCCGCCATCGCCGCGGCAGCGGGCGTGCTCCGCTGGATCGTCATGGCTCTGTCGGTCGATCCGCTGGCGCTCGTCCTGGTACAGCCGCTGCACGGCCTCACCTTCGCGCTGCTGCATCTCGCCTGCATGAGGCTGCTGGCGCAGACCGTGCCGCCGCAGCTCGCGGCGACCGGGCAGGCGGTCTACGCGCTCGCCGTCAGTGCGGCGACGGGGCTGCTGACGCTCACGGCGGGCGCGCTCTATGCCCGGTACGGTGCGCCGGCGTTCTTCGGGATGGCGGCGTTGTGTGCCGTGGCGCTGCCGCTGACGCTGGGGCTGCGGGTGCGCGTTCAGGAGGGGTAGGGCGCGATCGCCGGCGGTATCCGGCAAGCGTCCTCGGACGAACTTCCACTTATAACTGGCGGAAATCAGCGTTCGCTCCGCCCTCGATGAAAGTTTCAAAAAGCGCTCGCTCGCTCGCGAACATTTCACCGAGCTTGTCGGCCACCGTTCGGACCGGCGAATTCTTTCGGTCCTGGCGCCGTGTCAGAATCCAGACCTCGCGTGGCGGCGGGAGGGGCTCAAGTCTGCAGGGGCGCAGGCCGTTCTCCTGCCGCCCGATATAATGAGGAAGCAAAGCGAGACCGGCGTTCGCCTTGGCGGCGGTGGCCTGTGCGACCTGGTTGTTGGCACGGAACGAGACGCGCGCTCGGGGGAAGTGACGCGACAGCCAGGCGGCCTCGGGAATATCGGCGTTGACCTCGTCGAAGCCGACGAAGATCGGATCCGCCCCCGCCTCGACCTCGTCGCAGACAGCAGGCGTGCCGTAGAAGCCGTATCCAATGGTCGCGAGCTGGCGGGCGATCAGATAGCTGTCCTGCGGGCGACCGAGCCGGATGGCGATATCCGTCTCGTGCCGTTCCAGGCTGACGGCGCGGAGATCGGTAGCGAGATCGATGTCGAGCCCGGGATATTCGACGGGGATCCTGGCCAGCCGGGCGATCAGGAAGCCTTGGGAGAGCGCCGGAGAGGCGTTGATCCGTACGAGGCCGCGCGGGGCGTCGTCGGTGCCGGCGCGGCCGAGCGTCTGGGCGGCGGCTTCCATGTCGCTCGCCGCAGCGAGCGTGCGCGTGCCGGCGGGCGTCAGGACATAGCCGTCCGGCCGCCGTTCGACGAGCCTTTCCCCGAGCGAGGCCTCCAGCGCCTTGATCCGGCGCGCGACGGTGGCGTGATTGATCGCGAGCGTGCGCGCCGCCGCCGACAGGCTGCCATGCCGGCCCAGCGCGAGGAAGACGCGGAGGTCCTCCCAATCGAGGTCTGTGCGTTTTTGCTCAGCCATTGCGCAAGAATAGCGAATTTTGCGCAGGTGTGAACGACCCTATTCATTTGGGCACCGACAAACACGAGGTGTCCGGATGTCCTCCCAAGACCTGAAACTGACGCTCATCGGCGGCCCGACGGTCCTGATCGAATATGACGGACTGCGCCTGCTGACCGACCCGACTTTCGACCCTCCGGGCCTGTACCGCGAGGGACCGCCGGTCCGGTTCGAGAAGACCTCCGGCCCCGCGCTTTCGGTCGAGGAGGTCGGGCGGCTCGACGCCGTGCTGCTCAGCCACGACCAGCATTTCGACAATCTCGACGATTCCGGCCGCGCGATGCTGCCAACGGTTCGCGTGACCTACACGACCAGGGTTGGGGCGGAGCGCCTCGGCGGCAATGCTCGGGGACTGGCGCCGTTCGAGACGGTGTCCCTGACCGGCGCGAGCGGGCAGAGGCTCCTCGTCACGGCAACGCCCGCGCGGCATGGGCCCGTCGGCATCGAGCCGATCTCCGGCGATGTCGTCGGCTTCGCGCTCGGCACCGACAGGCCGGGCGACCTCCTCTACGTGACCGGCGACACCGTCTGGTACGACGGCACGGCCGAGGTCGCCCGCCAGTTCTCGCCCCGCGCCGTGATCCTGTTCACCGGCGCCGCCGAGCCGCGCGGCCGCTTCCACGTGACCATGGGCAGCGAGGACGCGCTGGAAGCGGCGCACGCCTTCCCGAACGCCACTCTGGTCGCCGCGCACAACGAGGGCTGGGTGCATTTCCGCGAAACCCAGGCGCAACTCGCCGACGTCTTCGCCCAGTTCGGGCTAAGCGACCGCCTGAGGCACTTCGAGCGCGGCAAGCTTCTCGTCATCGGCCCGCAGGCCTGAGCGATCCCAAAACCTTCATTCGACAACCCGCGCCAACGCGCATTTCCAGAGGTAACTCATCATGAGAACAGAGCAGAAAGTCGCAATCGTCACCGGAGCCTCGCAGGGCATCGGAGCGGCCATCGTCGAGGCGTATCGCAAGGACGGCTTCGCCGTCGTCGCCAATTCGCGCAGCATCAAACCCTCGCAAGACGATGGCGTGGTCGCGGTCCCCGGCAATATCGGCGATCGCGAGGTGGCGGCGCTGGTGGTCAAGACGGCGATCGAGCGCTTCGGGCGGATCGATACCTTGATCAACAATGCCGGCATCTTCATCGGCAAACCGTTCACCGACTACACGCCGGACGACTTCGCCAACGTCCTCGACGTCAACGTGCGCGGCTTCTTCCACGTGACCCAGCTCGCCGTCCCGCAGATGCTGCGGCAGGGCAGCGGGCATATCGTCCAGATCACGACGGCGCTCGTCGACCAGCCGATGACCGCGCTTCCGTCGGGCCTCGCGGCCCTGACCAAAGGCGGCCTCGACGCGGTGACGCGTTCGCTGGCGATCGAATATGCCAGGAGCGGTATCCGCGTGAACGCGGTGGCGCCGGGCATCATCAAGACGCCTATGAACCCGCCGGAGACGCACGCCGCGCTCGGCGCCCTGCATCCGGTCGGACGCATGGGCGAGGTCCGGGATGTCGTCGATGCGATCCGCTATCTGGAACAGGCGAGCTTCGTGACAGGCGAGACCCTGAACGTCGACGGCGGCCAGCACGCCGGCCATTGGTGATCGATCCAACCTGAAGGAGAACGACAATGCCCTATGTGAACATCAAGGTGACGCGCGAAGGCACCGCGCCAGGCGCCTTCAGCACGACACCGGAGCAGAAGGCCGCGCTCATCAAGGGAGTGAGCGACCTACTGTTCGAGGTGCTCGGTAAACCGCGGAATACGACATTCGTCATCATAGACGAGGTGGAGCTGGACAGCTGGGGCTTGGGTGGACTGCCGGTTCTGGAATATCGCGAGCTCGTGTCACGGGCGGCTCCGAAGGACGAGTGAACGTCATTCCATGGTCCGATGGCGCGGTATTTCGAGCTGGCTCGCCCGGCTAGCGGACGACGGCAATTACGAGCGAGAAGCAATCGCCTGTAATCGCCGCCGCGTCAGGATCATGTAATCCAACCGCATCAAAATTGTCGGTTTCTGTATCAGCCGCCCGCACGTTCGATAGAATCGTGCAATTCTGCCGGAGGCTTGGTCTACCGCTTCAGACCCTTCCGCCCCCATCTTCTTCTCACGCCAGCCAACACTGGCTGACACCATCGGAGGAGATGACTATGACCACGAACAAGACCCTGATCCTTGCCGCTGCCGCTCTGGTCGTCGGCGCCACGCCGGCCCTGGCCTGGAAGGACTCCCGCAACAACCAGAACGGCATGTATGCCTTCGTCCGCGAGCACAATGCGAAGATGGAGCGCCGCTTCGAGGTTCCGGCTTCACTGGAGATACGCGCCGCGACGACGGTGCAGCCGAAGAAGGCCGTGAAGCAGCAGCCGAAGGCGCAGTGAGGGTCGTTTGAAGGGCGTTATCCTCCTGCCTGACCGGAGGAGATCCACGCCAAGCGGCGCCCGAAAGGGCCGTCCCGACGGGGCGGCCCTTCTTTGTGCCCCTAGGCCGTTTTTAGCCGGCGCGTGTTCAGGCGTGGCTCGGGCGGATCGATCCTGCGGTAGAAGGCCTGGGCGATGGCGAAGGCGCCGAAGGCGAACAGGCCGGCCGATACGAGGGCGAGCAGGGCCCAGCCATAGGGCTGCTCGCGCAGGGTCTGGAGCGCGCCGCCAAGTCCCTTCGCGGCCGATGGATCGTGGGTCCAGGCGGCGAGGACGAGCAGGGCGCCGACGATAAGGAAGGTGACGCCTCGCGCCGCATAGCCGGCGCGGCCGAGCGGGATGAGCCAGGTTTCCTCGTCGCGGCCGCAGCGCAGCCTTTTGCGGAACGCGGCCGTCCAGGCGCGGACGAGCATCGCGCCGCCGGCGACGACGACGGCGATGCCGGCCGCGGCGACCAGCCAGGGGCCGAAAGGCTGCGACAGCAGCCAGCGCGTCCAGTCCTGCGCGCCGTCTCCGCCGCCCGACGAGCCGATGCCGAGCGAGAGCTGGATGGCCCAGGCCGCCAGTCCGAAATGAAGGGCGGAGCTGACGAGATGGGCGCCCCGCACCGCGAGTCCCTTCGCGCCGGTGCCGTGGCCGTCGGCATCGCTCAGCGCCTCGACGAGCCGCCAGAGCGCGAAGGCGAGGAGGCCGGCGGCGACGACGGCCAGGAGAACGCCGCCGAAGGGCTGGTTCATCAATTCGCGCAGGGCGTCGGTCGAGCCGCCGCTCATGCCGCCCGCGCCGATGGCGGCGAGAAGCGAAAGTCCGCCGACCAGGAGGTAGACGATCCCGCGCGCCGCATAGCCGCATCGCGCGGCATTCTCCAGTGTCTCCTTCGCCAAAGCCATTTGTCATCGCTCCGTTACAGGCTACAAACTCGCGACCTTCTTTCTTGTTCGTTCGCCATGACACCCCAAGCTCTCGTCGCATCCTTCTCAGCCGGTTTCGTCTACGGCATTTCGCCCGGTCCGGCGGTGCTCGCGATGTTCACGCTGACGGCGCTGTCCGGCCGCAAGCATGGCGCCCGGTTCATCGGTGCGCATCTGTTCGGCGACACGGTCTGGTGCTCGCTGGCCATTCTCGCGATCGTCGGCGTCAGCCAGTTGGGGCACACGCTGTTCGACGTGCTGGGCGTCGCCTGCGGGCTCTATCTGATCTGGCTGGGCTGGCAGGCGATCCGGCAGTCGGGCGATGCGGAGACGACGGCGATCGGCGCGATCAATCCGGCGCGCACGGGCTTCCTGTTCGGCATCACCAATCCGAAGGCCTATCCGGTCGCGGTGGCGATGTTCACCGCGCTGACCGCGCCGTTCGCGTCGAGCCTGACCTGGTCGGACGCGCCGGCCTTCATGCTGGCGGCGATCGTCGGCTTCGTGCTGGCCTATGCGCTCCTGTTGTGGATGGCCGGGCTGTCGCCGATCCGAAACGTGGTCTCGCGCCACCACCGCATCATCACCCGCATCACCGGGGCGATGTTCGTGCTGTTCGGCGCGAAATCGGTGTTCGACGTGTTCAATGCAGTGAGATCGCGGGCCTGACACGCGCAGGCTGTCGCTTTCTCACCATGTTGCAGTCATATTGAACGAATGCGACCGCGCCGGGGGATCCGGCGCATAGGTTCTGGGGCGAAGGGGCGGGGCGCTTCTTAACGTGACCAACACGCTGACCGGTCTCGGCATCGCGCTTCTGCTGGCATTGGCCACCGCGCTGATCGGGCCGCTGTTCATTGACTGGACGACCTATCGCTCCTCGTTCGAGGCGCAGGCGAGCCGCGTCATGGGCGTGCCGGTGCGCGTGCTGGGCGATGTCGAGGCGCGCATCCTGCCGAGCCCGCGCATCCGCTTCGGCAATGTCGTCGCCGGGGACGAATGGGATTCCGCCAAGCTCGAGGCGGATTCGTTCTCGCTCGACATGGCACTGATGCCACTGCTCAGCGGAAGCTACCATGTCAGCAATCTGCGCATCGACGGTGCGAACCTGAAGACGGCGCTCGCCGCCAATGGCGAGGTGACGCTGCCGGTGCGCAACGGCGGTGTGTCGCGCGAGGATCTCGACCGCGTCCGTGTCGAGAAGCTGTCGATCACCAGATCGAAGCTGACTTTGGCCGATCCGGCGGCCAATCGCATGATCACCATCGACAACCTTGCGCTCGACGGCGAGGCGGCTGCGCTGGCGGGACCGCTGAAGCTGCAGGGCTCGGGCACGGTCGACGGCCAGCGTTATTCGCTGCGGGCGGGGACGGGCGAGTTCGACCAGGCCGGCAATGGCCGTGTCGAACTGGCGGTCGAGGGACCGGATGGCGGCACGCTGTCGGTCGACGGATCGCTGACGCTCGGCGCGCTGCCGCGCATCAAGGGCAAGGCTGTCTATGTGATCCCGCCGGGCGAGGCGGCCGAGGACCGGCCCGCGCGCTCGCGGCTGAAGCTGCAGGCGCAGATCGAGGGCGATCCGCGACGTCTGGTGTCCGACACGGTCGACGTCCAGCTCGGCGACGAGGGCAGCGGCACCCTGATGTCGGGCACCGGCGAGCTGTCGCTCCGGGGCGTGCCGGCGCTCAAGCTCGACCTCAACGCTCGCCAGGTCGACGTGGACCGCAGCCTGGCGCGGCCGAAGGAGGTCCCGCCGCTGACCCCGGCCGACGCGCTCGGGGCCTATTCGGCGCAGCTTCCAGTCTCGCCGTCCTCCGCGCTCAATCTCCAGCTCCGGCTCTCAGCCGAGGGCGTGGTGCTGGCCGGCGACATCGTCCAGAATCTCCGCGCCGAGGTCTCGAACAGCCGGACCGGCTGGACCATCGACAATCTCGCCTTCCGCGCGCCGGGCGGCGGCGACGTGAAGACTGCCGGGGCCGTGACCTTCGAGGGCGGCCCGGGTTATGCCGGCCTGTTGTCGGTCGATGTCTCCAACATGCCGAGCCTCGTGCGCTGGCTCGAAGGCGCGACGGCGACGCGCTCCGACATCGCGGTGCGTCGCCTCAAGGTCGACGGCGATATCGCGGTCCGTGCCGACGCATACGTCCTGCAGGACTTCCGGATGACCGCCGACGGCGCCGACCTCAGCGGCCGCGTCGCCTGGAGCGGCGAGGACGGCAAGACGCCGAAGCTCGAAGCCAAACTTAGTGCCGACAGGCTCGATCTCGACGCGATCGATATCCAGCGCTTCGCCTCGCTGTCCGGCGTGCAGAACGCGAACGTGGACCTGACGCTGAAGGCGAACCAGATGACCTTCGCCAAGGTGCCGTGGAGCAAGGTCGACGTGGATCTGTCGGCGTCGTCCGGCGCGGTCGACATCCGCCGCCTGAACGTCGCCGATCTCGGCGGCGCAAGGATCGAGGCCAAGGGCAGGATCGGCGAGAAGGACGGCCGTCCCGACGGCAGGATGGACGCGAAGATCAATGCCGCCAGGCTCGACGGGCTGGTCGCGGTCCTGAGGAAGACGCCGGCTCCGGCCGCGCTCGTCGACGCCTTCGCCGCGCGCACCGATCTTCTCGCGCCGGCGGCGCTGACGGCTACGGTCACCTCCGATCCGAAATCGACGAAGCTTTCCGGAAAGGTGCGCGGCAGCCTCGGCGGTTCGACGGTCGATCTCGATCTCGGCGCCGATCCGCGTAATGTCGCGCCGACGCTCACGGCCACCCTGAGGGCGTCGTCCGACAACCAGGCCAGGCTTCTCGCGCAGCTCGGCCTGCCGGTCGTCGCGATCGATGCAAGCGGTCCGGCGAGCGTCGAGGCGAGCATCCTGAACAACGGCAAGGACAAGCCAACCGCCCAGGCCAAGTTCATGGCCAACGGCACGACCGGCGCGTTCAGGGGCACCTACGATCCCTCCGGCAAGCCGCTGCTCGCCGGCCACCTCGAAGCGGGCACCGAGGATGCCGGGCATTTCGCGATCATGCTGGGTCGTGCGGCACCGGGCAGCCTGCCGTCGATCCCGTTCAACGTGACCGGCGATCTCAGCATCGCCGACGACGGCTGGCGGCTGGCGAAGGCGAGTGGCTTCGTGCAGGGCCGTGCGATCAATGGCAGCCTTGGTTATGGCGGCAAGAACGGCGTCTCGGGCAATCTGTCGGTCACCTCGCTCAGCCTGAGCGAGCTTCTCGCGACCGGCCTCGGGCCGCTCGTCGTCAGCGGGGCCGATCCCGCTGGCTGGCCGACCGGGCCGATCGCTCCGGGGCTCCTCGAAGGGACGAGCGGCAAGGTCGACGTGACGACCGACGCGCTCGAACTCCTGCCGGGTTATGTCGCCGGCAAGGCCGCCTTCACCGTGTCGGTCGGCAAGAACGAATTCGCTCTGCAGGACGTGAGGGGCGTTCTCGCCGGCGGCGAACTCAAGGGCAGTCTTAGCCTGCGCCGGATGGAGAACGATACCTCGGTCGCCGCGCGCATGGCCCTGACCGATGCCGAGGCGCGGGATCTCGTCTGGTCGTCCGATCGCCCCGCCGTCGTGGGCCGCCTCAATGTCTCGGCCGACGTGCTGGGTAATGGCGCCAGCCTTTCGGACGTCATCGCCAATCTCTCGGGCAGCGGCACGGCCACGCTTCGCGACGGCCGTTTCGCCGCGCTCGATCCCGGCGCGTTCGAGCGCACCCTCCAGTCCATGGAGGCGGGAAACGGGGCCGGCAATGCCAATCCGGCCCAGATCGGCAACCGCTTCCAGACCGAACTTCTGCTCGGCGATCTCGGCGTATCTGAAGCGACGACGTCGTTCACGATCGGCGCGGGCGTTCTGCGAGCGCAGAACGCGGCGGTGACCGGTCCCGCCGCCAACGCCACGGCTTCGGCGACGATCGATCTGACCAAGGCCAATGTCACCGGCGACATCACGATACGCCCGCGTTCGCTGGCCGACATCGCCGACGACAAGGTTCCGCAGGCCGACATCATGTTCTCCGGTCCGATCCAGGCGCCGGTCCGGACACTCGATACGACCACTTTCGCCAACACGCTGACCGTCCGCGCGTTGGAGCGCGAGGTCGCCCGCGTCGAGAAGATGGAAGCGGAGAGGGCGGAGCGGGAGCGGATCGCGGCGGAGGAGGAGGCCAAGCGCGCCGCCGAAGAGGCCGAGGAGGCCCGCATCCGCGCGATCACCGAGAGTACGGGGCAGGTGCCGTTGCCCGCGCTGCCTCCGCCGATCCAGGTGATGCCGATGCCGAGGAATTCGCCGGTTACGTCCGCGACGCCGCCCGCAGCGGCGCCGTCCGCGATCGTGCCTCCTCCCGCGGCGGCGTCATCGCCTCCGCCTCCGGCGACGCCGCGTCCCCGCCCGCCGGGGCGCTCGGACGAGGGATCGCCGCTCGACTTTCTCCGTCAGCGCGCCGCGCCGGCAGCCTCGTCGCGGTAATAGCGAAGCACGTACAGTCTGATCGCCGACGAGAGATTGTTCTCGCCGCGGTTGCCGTCGATCTCCGCGACGAGCGCGCGGAGAGTGACCTCGCGCCGATGGCCGATCTCCTGAAGGGCTGTCCAGAAATCGTCCTCGAGCGTGATGCTGGTCCGGTGCCCAGCGATCTCGATCGAGCGCTTGCGGACGCCGCTCACTCGGGGTCCTTGTCGATCCGGTGCTGATCGATGAGGCGCCGGGCCTGTTCCTCGCGCGCGCTTGCCGTCGACTTCTCGGTTTTGGTCCGGCCGAAAGCGGCCCGATTTTCGGTCGCTTTCGCCTTTTTGTCGGCGCGGGCCTTGTCCTTGCGGAAACGGTTGAGGTTGATCAGATCGGCCATCGGTCAGATCCCGGTGAAGAGCAGATCGAGCGCGGCGGCAATTGCGGTGCGTTCCGGTTCGAGGTTCTGCACCAGCCGCCGCAGTTCGGATGTCAGAATATTCACGATCTCCAACGGCGAAAGCAAAACGGCGGCGCCCTCGATTTCAAAACGCGGATTAAGCCGCTGGACCGGTTTCAGCAATTCAGCGCCAATAAGAGGCGCGATAACCGTCCGCCGATCCAGAAAGTACCCGCCGGGAAGGGCCAGCAGGTATGGCGCACGTTCCCGCGAGCGCGCGCTCTCGTTCTCGAAGACGTCGAACTGGCGCATTCAGAGGCTCCGCCATTCCTAGCCGAAAACGCCGTGCTCGCTTACGTATCTGTCGAAGTCCTCCAGCGCGGTGCGATTTTCCGCGCGCCAACGCCGCTCTCTCTCAAGTCGAATGGCCTTCGAGAGTGCCGCTTCCGCCAGATGCGATAGATTGATTCCCATCGCCTTCGCCTCATCGAGAAGCTCAGCATCCACCGACAGATTCACAGCCCGTTTCGAGCTCATCGCGATCACTCCGTTCTGATGCGCATATCGCATGCGCATCAGGTGAGAAATCAACCTGGCCCGACCATCTTCTCCGGGCGAACCAACTCATCGAATTCCGCGTCGGTCACGTAGCCGCCGCCGACGGCTTCCTCGCGGAGCGTCGTGCCGTTCTTGTGCGCGGTCTTGGCGATCTTGGCAGCGTTGTCGTAGCCGATCTTCGGCGCGAGCGCGGTGACGAGCATCAGCGAGCGCTCCAGCGCCGACTTGATGTTGTCCTCGCGCGGCTCGATGCCGACGACGCAGTTCTCGGTGAAGGAGATTGCGGCGTCCGCCATCAACCTGACCGACTGCAGGAAATTGTAGGCCATCACCGGGTTGAAGACGTTCAGCTCGAAATGGCCCTGGCTGCCGGCGAAGGTGATGGCGGCTTGGTTGCCGAACACCTGTATGCAGACCTGTGTCAGCGCCTCGCACTGCGTCGGGTTCACCTTGCCCGGCATGATCGAGGAGCCCGGCTCGTTTTCCGGCAACGCAAGCTCGCCGAGGCCCGAGCGCGGACCGGAGCCGAGCAGGCGAATGTCGTTGGCGATCTTGAACAGCGACGCCGCCACCGTGTTGATGGCACCGTGCGAGAACACCATTGCATCGTGGGCCGCCAACGCTTCGAACTTGTTCGGCGCCGAGGTGAACTTCAGCCCGGTGATCTGTGCGATCCGGTCCGCCACCGCCTCGGCGAAGCCGACCGGCGCGTTTAGCCCCGTGCCGACGGCGGTGCCGCCCTGGGCGAGCTGCATCAGCGCGGGCAGGGTACTTTCGATCCGGGCGATGCCGTTCTCGACCTGCTGGGTGTAGCCCGAAAACTCCTGACCCAGCGTCAAAGGTGTTGCGTCCTGTGTATGGGTGCGGCCGATCTTGATGATGCCCGCCCATTGGTTCGCCTTGTCGTTCAGGGCGTTGCGCAGCATCTGCAGCGCCGGCAGGAGCCGGTGGACGATCTCCTCCGCGCAGGCGATGTGCATCGCCGTCGGATAGGTGTCGTTCGACGACTGGCTCATATTGACGTGGTCGTTCGGATGGACGGGCTTCTTCGAGCCCATCTCGCCGCCGAGGATCTCGATGGCGCGGTTCGACACCACCTCGTTGGCGTTCATGTTCGATTGCGTGCCGGAGCCGGTCTGCCAGACTGCGAGCGGGAAATGCGCGTCGAGCTTGCCTTCGATGACCTCCTGCGCTGCCTGCACGATGGCGCGGCCGAGCGCCGGATCGAGCCGGCCGAGGTCCATGTTCACCTCGGCTGCGGCGCGCTTGACGATGCCGAGCGCGCGGACGATTGGCAGCGGCTGCTTTTCCCAGCCGATCTTGAAATTGCCGAGGGATCGCTGCGCCTGTGCGCCCCAGTAACGGTCGGTGGCGACCTCGATAGGGCCGAACGTATCTGTTTCGGTACGCGTCTTCGTCATGGAACTCGCCCTCCCGCGGCGAGGCGGGATGTGCCCGCTGATGGAGCCGGGCTTAGCCCGTTATTTTTTCCGGAATTTGTCGAGGCTGACGATTTCGGCGCCGCCGGTGTCCGGCGGGTTGGCCTGGACGCTCGGCGTTTCGGCGGCCGCCAGAGTCTCGACCGACGCCTTCTCGCTTTTCTTGCGTCCCGTCTGCGCTGGCGCGGGCGGCGAAACGGCCGGTTCGCTTCCGGCGCCGCGAGGCAGATCGCGCGGTCCCGTCGCCTTCTCCGGCTTCTCGGTGGCCTTCTCGTCGGTCGGCACCTGATTGAGCGCCTCGAACTTCAGGCCGAACTTCACCGATGGGTCGAAGAAGCCGGTGATCGCGTCGAACGGCACGTAGAGCTTCTCAGGCACGTTCGAGAAGGACAGGCCGACCTCGAAGCCGTTCTCGCCGACCGAAAGGTCCCAGAACTGATGCTGGAGGATGATCGTCATCTCCTCCGGATACTTCTCGCGCAGGCGCGGCGAGATCCGGACCCCGGGAAACTCGGTGTTGAAGGAGATATAGAAATGGTGCTCGCCGGGCACGCCTGTCCGGGCGACGTCCTCGAGAACGCGACGCACGACTCCACGCAGGGCCTCCTGCGCCAATAGGTCGTAACGAATAAGGTCCGTTGCCATGCTCCGCCGCTTGCGACCGGATCCGAAATCAGGCCGCCCCAGCAATGCCGAAGCGGAGTTAAGTGGAGGCTTCTGTTGCCAGGTGCCTCCGAACCCCGCCTGACGAGTGCTAGCCCGCCAGGACTTTGATTTCGGTACTCAAACTGCGTTACGCAGCCTGGGCAACCGGAGCATAGTTGTCGTTGGCAACTACAAATTTAGCCCGATAACGGCGGTACAATGCCGAGCAAAAGCGCAACCTTTACACCCTCGTCGATCCTGTTTCGCCCCCGCCGCAATCCGCTGAAAACGGATTCTGGTGGAGGCGCCGGGCACTGCCCCCGGGTCCGAAAGGCTTATTACGTAGGCCGTTTATCGCCATATCTGGCCGAAGCCAGCACGTGAAATATAGGGATTTGAGTCGCCGACGCAAAGGCTTTGCGGCGGAATTCGGTGGACCGGTGAACGTTTCGCGACCATTCGACGACTGACGGAAAGTGCTTCACCAAGGCAAGGACCGTTCGCCATGACCATGACCACCGAAATATCGATGCTGCCGTCCGTCGAGACGGCGCCACGGGAATCGGCGTCCGGCGTCCGGCCATTCGGCCCCTTCGTATCCATCCTCCTCGTGCTTGCGATCATGATCATGGGGATCGCGATCGCTTTCGCGGTGGCTTTCGTGGCGACCGGACTGCTGCACGGCGGCGGCTGGCAGAGTTTTCTCGACGCACTCGATTCGCCGGAAGAGGCGACCGGGCTCGCTCAACTGGGCGAGAGGTTTTCGTGGCTGCTGGCCGCGACCTGGAGCTTCCTGCTCATTCCGCTGATCGTCGCACTCGCGGCGATTCGAGGCGGCGGAGGAATCCGCAGGCTCCTCGCGATCAATTTCAGCGTGCCGCTCAAGCCGATGCTGTGGGCGCTCGGCTTCATCGTCCTCGTCGCATTGGTCGAGGGCCGGCTCGCCGAGATGTATCCCTCGATCCAGCAACTCTTCGGGCTGGCGCAGGATCCGCTCGCCCTGGCGATCTCCGCGGTGGTGATCATGGTCCTCGCGCCGATCGGCGAGGAACTCGTCTTCCGTGGCTTCCTCTACACCGCGTTCCGCGAGCGGTGGGGCTATGCGCCGTCGCTGATCGTCGTCTCGGTGCTGTTCTCGGCCATGCATTTCGAGCCGACGATGATGTATCCGCTGCTCGTCCTGCCGCTCGCCTTCGCGCTCGGCTGGCTGCGCGAGAAATCCGGCGGGGTATTCGCGCCGATCCTGCTGCACATGATCGTCAACGACTGGGCGTTTCTCTCGACCTATCTGACGAGATGAATAAAACGGCGGGCATGGGAGCCCGCCGTTTGGATTCCTCGTTCGGCTCAGCGAACGACGCGGGTGACGCTGATCACGCGGCCCGAGCGGTCGTCGATGCGAACGCGCAGGTTGCCGGGTCCGCGACGGGCGGTGCCGACGACCACCCAGTCGCCGCGATTGCGCGAGACCGAGCGGACACGCTCGACGCCGTTGCGGCGGGCGATGAAAATCGCGTCGCGCTGGTCGACATTGCGGCGCCAGCGGCGGTCGTAACGATCATAGCCGGCATCGCCGGGATAGACGCGGACGCCGTTCGGCGTGATCACGATACCCTGGGCGCTGGCGGGGGCTGTGCCGGCCACGGCGGCGAAGCCGAGCCCGAGGCTCAGCGCCATCAGCGCGCTGGCTGCAAACTTACGCATGGACATCTCCTGAAGGTCAAAATTGAACCCTTGCAGCGCATTAATAGGAAATCGCTGCTGAACGGGCTGTGAACGCCTCGTCCGGGTTTTCGTTCAGAAAGGGCGGAAGGGACTGCATGGACAGCCAAACGAAACACGCGGTTCCGGATGTCGCTCTGGACCGTTCTTTCTTCGACCTTCTGACCGGAAGCCATCTCAGGATCGTCGGGCGCCCGCTGATGCCCGTAGATCAGGGGCCGCGCTGGCTCTATGAGCACGCGCCTTTCGTCCTGCTCGCACACGATGGCGGCACGGATCCGACGTTCGTGTATGCGAACCGGACCGCGCAGACCCTGTTCGAATATGACTGGAACGAATTCGTCGGTCTGCCGTCGAGGCTTTCGGCCGAGCTTCCGGACAGGGCCGAGCGCCAGCGCCTGCTGGACAGGGTCGCAGCGAAGAGCTTCATCGACGACTACAGTGGGATCAGAATCGCGAAGTCCGGTCGCCGCTTCCGGATCGAGCGGGCGGTGGTCTGGCAGTTGATCGACGGCACCGGGGTCGATCGCGGGCAGGCGGCGGCATTCTCGTCGTGGACCGACGTGACCTAGTCGCCGACCTTTCTGTTCAGAAGGGTCGGGCAGGGGTTTTGCGGCCCCCGGGCGCGGTATAAATAAGCGCGACCAGCGCGCGGGACTCGACGCAGATGCAGGCCTATCTCGATCTACTCCGCCGCGCCTTCGACGAAGGCGCGCAAAAGGGCGACCGCACCGGCACCGGGACATTGTCGGTGTTCGGCCATCAGATGCGTTTCGACCTGTCGGAAGGCTTTCCGCTCGTCACCACGAAGAAGCTGCATCTGCGCTCGATCATCCATGAGCTTCTCTGGTTCCTGAAGGGCGACACCAATGTGCGCTACCTGCAGGACAACAAGGTCACGATCTGGGACGAATGGGCGGATGCCGACGGCAATCTCGGCCCGGTCTACGGCAAACAATGGCGCTCGTGGGCGACGCCTGACGGCACGACGATCGACCAGATCAGCGACGTGCTGAACGAGATCCGCAGCAATCCGAATTCGCGACGCATGATCGTCTCAGCCTGGAACCCGGCCGATCTCGACAAGATGGCGCTCGCGCCGTGCCATTGCCTGTTCCAGTTTTACGTTGCCGACGGCAGGCTGTCCTGCCAGCTCTATCAGCGTTCCGCTGACATCTTCCTCGGCGTGCCGTTCAACATCGCTTCCTATGCGCTGCTGACGCAGATGATCGCGCAGGTCACGGGGCTGAAGCCGGGCGATTTCGTCCACACTCTGGGCGATGCGCATCTTTATCTGAACCACGTCGATCAGGCGCGCGAACAGCTTGCCCGCGAACCGCGACCGCTGCCGACGCTTCGGCTCAATCCGGCGGTGCGCTCGCTGTTCGATTTCAAATTCGAGGATATCGAGATCGTCGGCTACGAGCCGCACGCCACGATCAAGGCGCCGATCGCGATCTGACGGCCTTGCCGTTCCCGGCGTGTTGCCTGACAACACGCCGGACATTCCTCACCAGGTTTCCCGATGACCCTCACCATCCGCCCCGCGCGTCCCGGCGACGCGGCGCTCATCCTGCGTCTCGTCCATGAACTCGCAGAATACGAGAAGCTGACACACGAGGTTCTCGCGACCGAGGAGCTGATAGACGCGGCCCTGTTTGGGCCATCGCCGCGCGTCTTTTGCGAGATATCCGAATGGGACGGCGAGCCGGTCGGGCAGGCGCTGTGGTATTATACGTTCTCGACCTTCACCGGTCGCGGCGGTCTCTATCTCGAAGACCTCTACGTCCGTCCCGAAGCGCGTGGCAAAGGGATCGGCAAGGCGCTGTTGATCCATTTGGCCCGTCGCTGCGTTGATGAGAATCTGACCCGGTTCGAATGGTCGGTCCTCGACTGGAACACGCCGTCCATCGAGTTCTACAAATCGCAGGGAGCGGTGATGACAGATGGCTGGACGGGCTGCCGGGTGAGCGGCGAGGCGCTGAACAGGCTGGCGGAGAAGGGCGCATGATCCCGGATATCGTCTTTGTGGTCGCGATGGCCGACAACCGCGTCATCGGCCACAACGGCGACATGCCGTGGCATGTCCGCAGCGATCTGAAGCGCTTCAAGGCGCTGACCTGGGGCAAGCCCATGATCATGGGCCGCAAGACATGGAAGTCGATCGGCAAGCCTCTGCCAGGCCGCGAATCCATCGTGGTCACCCGCGACGCGGGCTTCGTGGCGGAAGGCGCGCATGTCGTCCATTCCGTCGAATGCGCCGTCGAGCGCGCGAGGCAGATTGCGGTGGAGCTTGGCTCCGACGAGATCGCGGTGATCGGCGGCGGCGACATCTTCGCACAGCTTCTATCGCAGGCGCGCCGCATCCACGTGACGGAGATCCACGCCGATCCCCGCGGCGACGCCTTCTTCCCGGAGCTCGACCCCGGCCAATGGGTGGAGGAAAGCCGCGCCCGCCACGAAGCGGGCGAGGCCGACGACCACGCTTTCGACTTCGTCACTTATGTTCCGCGGGCGATGGCCGACGTCACGTAAACGTTCCCGTCTACCGTAGTTCTGCTCTCTTGAACCGCGGCAAAGGATTAGCCATTTCGTGGCCCGCATTCTCTGTCTGGGTTGATCGGTCGCCGTGCGGTCGCCTACAAGCTTTCCAACCAATTGACGGAATACATCCGCATTCCGAGCGGAATGGAGAAGGATTTCTATGCCCTGGAGCAATCAAAGCGGCGGTGGCGGCGGTCCCTGGAGGCCCAATCCTGGTCCGTGGGGCGGTGGCCCGCAGTCGGGCGGCCCGCGTCCGCCGGATATCGACGAGCTTCTCCGCCGTAGCCAGGACCGCCTGCGTCGCGTCATGCCGGGCGGTTTCTTCGGTGGCGGCCGCGGCATCCTTCTCATCATCATCGCGGCTCTGGCGCTGTGGGCCGCATCCGGCTTCTTCACGGTCAGCCCGAGCGAGCAGGGCGTCGTGCTACGCTTCGGCAAGCATGTCCGCACGACCGGCGACGGCCTGCACTATCACCTGCCTTATCCGATCGAGACGGTGATCATTCCGAACGTCACCGAGAACCGTCGCCTGGAGATCGGCCTGCGCATGGAAGGCGCAAGCCAGCGCTCGACGGTCGGCGTCCGCGAGATCCCCCAGGAAAGCCTGATGCTGACGGGCGACGAGAACATCGTCGACGTCAACTTCACGGTGGTCTGGCAGATCAAGCCGGGCAATCCCGCGACCGATACCCCCGGAGGTGCGGCCGACTTCCTGTTCAACCTGCAGGCGCCCGAGAACACGATCCGCGCCATCGCCGAAAGCGCGATGCGCGAGGTCATCGGCCGCACCGATCTCCAGCTCGTCCTCACCCAGGGCCGGCAGAACATCGAGTCCGCGGTCCACGAGCTGATGCAGAAGACGCTGGACGAGTACCAGGCCGGTGTCCTCATCATCCAGGTACAGATGCAGAAGGTCGATCCGCCGGATCAGGTCATCGATGCGTTCCGCGACGTCCAGGCGGCCCGTGCCGACCAGGAGCGCGTGCAGAACGAGGCGCAGGCCTACGCCAACCGCGTCGTGCCGGAAGCGCGAGGCGAGGCAGCCCGCATCTCGCAGGCCGCCGAAGGCTACAAGGAGCGCGTCGTCAACGAGGCGCGCGGTGCCGCCGACCGTTTCAACTCGGTCTTCAACGAGTACCGCAAGGCGCCGCAGGTCACCCGCGAGCGCATCTTCCTCGAGACGATGGAGCGCGTGCTCGGCTCGACCGACAAGATCATCATCGATCCGACCACGGGCGGGCAGGGTGTCGTGCCCTTCCTGCCTCTGACCCAGATGGAGCGCTCCCAGCCGCGCGGCGGCTCGACCAGCGCTCCGCCGGCGGCTGCTCCGCGTCCCGCCATTCCGCCGACCACGGGAGTTGCCCGATGAAAAGTCTCATTGGCGGTGCGGCGTTCGTCGTCGTCATACTCGCCGCTTTCCTTGGTCTGAGTTCGCTGTTCACGGTCAGCCAGACCGAACAGGTGCTCGTCCTGCGCTTCGGCCAGGCGATCAAGATCGTTCGCGAGCCGGGTCTCAACCTCAAGCTGCCGTTCATCGACAGCGT
Source organism: Rhizobiaceae bacterium CPCC 101076 (assembly GCA_003347645.1). Classification (GTDB taxonomy): domain Bacteria; phylum Pseudomonadota; class Alphaproteobacteria; order Rhizobiales; family Methylopilaceae; genus Flaviflagellibacter; species Flaviflagellibacter deserti. Next base: position 19,303 of record QDFX01000012.1, read on the forward strand.
CGTCCGGATCGACAAGCGCATCCTCGCGCTCGACCTGCCTGAGCAGGAGGTCATCGCCTCCGACCAGAAGCGGCTGCGTGTCGACGCCTTCGCGCGCTACAAGGTCATCGATCCGCTTAAGTTCTACCAGACCCTAGGTTCGGTCGAGACGGCCAACAGCCAGCTCGCGACCTTCGTGAACTCGGGTCTTCGCCGCGTGCTCGGTGAATCGACGTTCCAGCAGGTCGTCCGTGACGAGCGCGCGCAGTTGATGTCGCGCATCCGCGAAACCGTGAACACACAGGCTGCGAGTCTCGGCATCGACGTGATCGACGTTCGCATCCGCCGCGCCGATCTGCCGGAGCAGAACAGTCAGGCAATCTACCAGCGTATGCAGACCGAGCGTGCCCGCGAAGCCGCCGAGATTCGCGCCCAGGGCCAGGAAGCGCAGCAGCGTATCCGCGCCAGGGCCGATCGTGACGTGATTGTGATCACCGCCGAAGCCAACCGCGCCGCCGAGGCGATCCGCGGCCAGGGCGATGGCGAGCGCAGCGCGATCTTCGCGAATGCCTACGGCCAGGATCAGGACTTCTTCGCGTTCTTCCGCTCGATGCAGGCCTACGAGACCGGCCTCGGCGCGAACGACACGCGGCTCGTCCTCAGCCCAGATTCGGATTTCCTGAAGTATTTCAGATCTCCGAACGGGCAGACGCCGCCGGCCCCAGCTCTTGGAGCCGCGCCGGCACAGTGACCGACTTCATCGTGGCCCTCGGTCTCGTTCTCGTGATCGAGGGCCTCGTGTCGGCCGCTTTTCCCGGTGCGGTCGTCCGGGCAATGGAAAGGGCGGCGGCGACGCCGCCGCAAACGCTTCGTCTCGTCGGTCTGATCTCCGCCGCCATCGGCCTTGCCCTCGTCTGGCTGATTCGCGGCTGACGGAACGGTTTTCATCGCGGCGTTTAACGGGTTAGACTTCGCATCAGAGGTCGCCCATGACAGATTTCGTTTCGCGTAGGATCGTCCGACCGGCCGCCGGAATTGCCGGCCTTCTGCTGCTGATCGCAGAGGCAACAGCCCAGACACCTCCGCCGCCGACACCGCGTGGACCAGAGGCACTTGCCGATACGATCGACCAGGTCGTGGATTCGGTCGTCCTGATCTCGACCTCCGAGGACGTCGACGGCACGGGCGGGGACGACACGGACGATCCGAAGCTTTCCCCGGATGTGCCGCTCGACGAATTCTTCGACGATTTCTTCAAGCGCCAGCAGGGTGGCGACAACCGGGCACGCCCGACCGGCGAGGGGTCCGGCTTCGTGATCGATCCTGCCGGCACGATCGTCACCAACTTCCACGTCGTCGACGGCGCCGACCGGGTCGAAGTGACCTTCAATGACGGTTCCAAGCTCCCGGCCGAGGTCGTCGGCAAGGACAAGGAAACCGACGTCGCGGTGCTGAAGGTGAAGCCGTCCGCGCCGCTTGAGGCCGCGAAGTTCGGCAATCCCGACCGGCTTCGCGTCGGCGAATGGGTGCTCGCAATGGGCAATCCGTTCGGCATCGGCCTGTCGGCGACCTCGGGCATCGTCTCGGGTCGCAATCGCGACATGCGCACCGGCCGCTACGACAATTTCATCCAGACCGACGCGAGCATCAACAAGGGCAATTCGGGCGGTCCGCTGTTCAATCTGGACGGCGAGGTCGTCGGTATGAACACCGCCATCCTGTCGCCTACCGGCGGCTCGGTCGGTATCGGTTTCGCGGTGCCCGTCTCGACGCTCGCGCCCGTCATCGATCAGTTGATCCGCTTCGGCGAGACGCGGCGCGGCTATATCGGCGTCCGTATCCAGGACGTGCCGCCGGAAATCGTCCAGCGCCTGTCTCTGAAGAACGTTCAGGGCGCTCTCATCGCCGGCGTCAACGAGCAGGGACCGGCTGCCAAGGCAGGCCTCAAGATCGGCGACGTCATCGTCACCTTCGACGGCAAGCCGGTGACGACGTCGCGCGTTCTGCAGCGCCTCGTTGCCGATGCGGGCGTCGATCGCAAGGCCGAGATCCTGATTCTTCGCGACGGCAAGGAAATCCGTACCCAGATCGATATCGGTCGTCTCGAGGAAGGCGCGGCCGCGGAGGCCAAGCCATCCGGGGAGAACGACAAGCCGCTGGCGCCCCCGGTCGCGACGGGTTCCGTCCTCGGCCTCGACGTCGCGCCGCTCAATGACGACACACGCGCCCGCTTCAAGATCGACCCGACGCTCGAAGGCGGCGTGGTCGTCGTCGCGGTGAAGCCGGAATCGCCGCTGAAGGACTCGAACGTCCGGGTCGGCGACGTCATCCTCGAAATCGCGCAACAGAAGATCGCGACGCCGGAGGACTTCACCGCCAGGCTCGCAGCGTTGAAGAAGGACGGCCAGTCGAGCGCGCTCGCTTTGGTCGCCAACGCCAAGGCGGAAATGCGCTTCCTGCGCGTGCCGACGGAGTGAGATGTTTTCCCTCCCGCACGGGGGAGGGAGGGCGCTCACGCTGCGAATTCGTCGCGGTGATAACCCTGCAAATAGAGGAGGGCGGTCAGGTCGCCGTGGGTGACCCGGGCCCCCGCGGCAGCGGCCACGGCCGGCTTTGCGCGGAACGCCACTCCGAGGCCCGCCTCCGCGATCATCGCCAGATCGTTCGCTCCGTCGCCGACGGCCAAAGTCTGCTCGCGATTGAGGCCGAGCGCGTCGCGCAGTTCGACCAGCGCCTCGCGTTTGGCCTCGCGCCCGAGAATCGGCTCTGCGATCGTGCCGCGCAGGAATTCGCCATCCAGATCGAGCCGGTTCGATCGATCCTCGTGAAAGCCGAGCCGTGCCGCGACCGGTCCGGTGAACAGGGTGAACCCGCCCGAGACCAGAGCCGTGTGCGCGCCGTTCGCCCGCATCGTCTTCACCAGCGTCTCCGCGCCGGACATCAGGGTGATGCGCTCCTCCAGAAGCCGATCGATCTGATTCGTCGCCAGACCCTTCAGAAGCGCGACACGCTCCCTCAGGGCCGGTTCGAACGCGATTTCGCCCTGCATTGCACGCTCGGTGATGAGGGAAACTTGCGCCTTCAGCCCGACGAGATCGGCCAGCTCGTCCACGCATTCCTGGCCGATCATGGTCGAATCCATGTCGGCGACGAGGAGCGCCTTCCGGCGGTGCGCCGGAGGCAGGATGTTGAGATCGACGGGGGAATTGCCCAGCACGCTGCCGACGTCGTCCAGCAAACCGGGCAATGAGCCGGCGTCGGCCTCAAACGCGATCTCGGCTGCAACACCGTCCGCCAATGATTTCGGATCGTGAGCGCCGGGCAGGGCCGCCCGAACGCGATCGAGGAGATCGCCATTCACAACGGGATTGTCGGGATTGGCAGTGAGAACGGCGATGTGCAGCATGGTCGCGCACGACTATAAGGGCCGGCTCCCATGAACAAGCCCGTGCCGTCCCAACCCCGTATCATCCTTCTCGCCGGTCCGACGGCCAGCGGGAAATCCGCGGCCGCACTCAGGCTTACGGAGGAGACCGGCGGTACGATCGTCAATGCCGATTCGATGCAGGTCTATCGCGACCTGCGGCTACTGACCTCCCGGCCACCCGAGGCGGATGAGGCGAGGGCGCCGCATCTTCTCTACGGCCATGTCGATGGCGCGGAAGCGTATTCGGTCGGGCGCTGGCTCGCGGATGTCGAGCCTGTCGTCACCCAAGCGCGGGAGGACGGGCGCATCCTGATTTTTGTCGGCGGGACAGGCCTCTATTTCGAAGCTCTCACGCAAGGTATTTCGCCTGTTCCCGACATTCCCGAGGCCGTGCGGCAGCACTGGCGGACCCGCGGAGCGGAAGCTTCGACTGAGGACCTGCACCGCGAACTTGGCCGCCGCGATCCCGAAATGGCCCGGCGCCTGCGTCCGTCCGACCCGCAGCGGGTGATCCGCGCCCTTGAAGTGCTGGAGGCCACCGGGAGCTCGCTGTCGCACTGGCAGGAAGTCGCTTCCAGGCCGCTGATCGATCCGGGGCAGGCGGAGAGATACGTCTTCAAGGTCGAGCGCACGGAATTGCGCCGCCGCATCGGCGTACGATTCCAGACGATGATCGAGCAAGGTGCGCTCGACGAGGTACGGGCTATCATGGATCGCGGGCTCGATCCGGCGCTGCCGGTCATGCGCGCCATCGGGGTGCCGCTGCTCGCGGCCCATCTGCGGGGCGAAATGTCGTTGCAAGCCGCGATAGATCTCTCGATCACAGAAACGCGCCAGTACGCGAAGCGCCAGGACACCTGGATGCGGCGCCGGTTTGGAGACTGGCCGGAATTTCCGATCACGGAAGCGTGAGGTCTTGCCGTCTTTCCGGCGCAACGGAGGCAGGGCCGTCACAATCGAGGCGCCTGTGGCTTTCGCGTTACAGCGTTTCAGGCCCTCAATCTGTACAAACTGATTCACAAACATTCGGGGGCCACCTCTCATGAAGCGTATTCTTCTCGCCGGCGCTGCGTTCGCCGCTCTCTCCACCGCAGCCATGGCGGCCGACATGCCGATCATGGCTCCGGAAGCGGCTCTTGCTCCGGTTGACATCTGGTCGGGCCAATACGCCGGTATCCAGGGCGGCTTCGCCTGGGGCGAGTTCGACGACGACACCTTGGCCGACACCTTTGACGCGGAAGGCGGCTTCGGCGGCCTCTACTACGGCAGCAACTGGCAGTTCGGAAACTGGGTCCTTGGCCTCGACGGCAGCGTGTCCTTCGCCGACATCAGCGTTGACGACGATGCCTATCCGGCCGGCGACGATTTCAAGATTCAGGGCTTCTCGGCTTCGCGTGCCCGTGTCGGCTACGCCTTCGACAACGTCCTGCTCTACGCCGCCGGTGGTTTCTCTCTCGCCCGCGCCGAACTGGACGTTGCTGGCGTCGATGACGACCAGTGGCTGAAGGGCTTCACGGTCGGCGCTGGCCTCGAGACCAAGTTCGCCGAGAACTGGTCGGCTCGCATCGAGTACATGTACTTCAACTGGGGTGACGAGGACTTCGACGTTCCGGCTGCGGTCAACATCGACGTGGAAGACACCCACATGATCCGCGCCGGTATCGCCTACCACTTCAACCTGTTCTGATCTCTGTCGCCTCGGCGATTGTCAGACCCCGCCCGGGCAACCGGGCGGGGTTTTTGCATTTTTGACTTGTGTGATGCTGAGGGTACAGCAATCGCAGCAAATTCGGCTTACTGGTTGCACCAATTCAGGATTTGGCTCGGAATGATCAGACTCCCTCTCACCTTTGCCGCATTGGCGCTTTCGACGACGGTGGCTTTTGCCGCCGACGTGACAGCACCTGCGCCCGCGGCGGGCGACTGGGGTGGTTATTTCGTCGGTGTGCAGGGCGGTGGCGCTGTTTCCGGCGAGGCTGAGTTCACGCCTGGAACGGCCGCGCCCGGCACGCCCGGCGAGTTCGACGCCGAAGGCGGCTTTGGCGGCGTCTTTTACGGCCGCAACTGGCAATCCGGAAACTGGGTCTACGGCCTTGAGGGCAGCCTGTCCTTCGGCAAGATCGACGGCGGGGAAGATCTCGGCGGCGGCGCCGACATCGACGCCAAGATCGACGCCTTCTCCACGTCCCGCGTGAAGCTCGGTTACAGCTTCGACGACATCCTTCTGTTCGTCGCCGGCGGCTTCTCGCTGGCGCATGTCGAGGCGGAAGCGTCCGACGTAGGCGGTTCGCCGCTGTTCGACGACAGCGCTTGGGCCAAGGGCTTCACCTTCGGCGCCGGCGCCGACATGAAGGTCTCGGAGAACTGGACCGCGCGCGTCGAATATCTCTTCGTCGATTACGGCGACGAGGATTTCTCGCTCGCCGGCACGTCCGGTACGAAGATCGACCTGAACGATCTGCATCTTGTTCGCGGCGGATTTTCGTACCGGTTCTGAGCCGTTCCGCGTTAAGTCTCCGGCAATGTCCGTCGGCCAAGATCATGGCGGTCCACATTTTCGCCCAAAGTCCGCTTGACCGTTCCCAGGCAGCGGATTATGTGACTGTCACGATCAACAGGAGAGGCTGCGCCGTGCGCACGCTCATTATCGTATCGGGAGCGCCATCAACGTAACGGTCATGGACCGTCGCGAAAGGTGGCGCATGCAGGGGCTCTTCGAGGCCCCTTTTTTATTGCCCGGTCGGTACCGAAAACTTTCCGGGTGGTCTGCAAGTGAGGGCGGAGAAATCGCCATGGCGAAGAAGATCGCGAAGCAACAGATGACCGGCGCCGAGATCGTGGTTCGGGCTTTGCTCGACCAGGGCGTGGATACCATTTTCGGCTATCCGGGCGGCGCGGTACTTCCGATCTACGACGCGCTCTTCCAGCAGAACGAGCTCCAGCACATCCTCGCCCGTCACGAGCAGGGCGCGACCCATTCGGCCGAGGGCTATGCCCGTTCGACCGGCAAGGTCGGCGTCGTCCTCGTGACCTCGGGTCCGGGCGCGACGAACGCCGTCACCGGCATGGTCGACGCACTGATGGATTCGATCCCGCTCGTCGTCATCACCGGCCAGGTCCCGACCCATCTGATCGGCACCGACGCGTTCCAGGAATGCGATACCGTCGGCATCACCCGCGCCGCGACCAAGCACAATTATCTGGTCAAGGACGTCAACGATCTCGCGCGCATCCTGCACGAGGCGTTCTACGTCGCGCGCTCCGGCCGCCCCGGCCCCGTTCTGGTCGATATCCCGAAGGATCTGCAGTTCGCTGCCGGTCTCTACACCGGTCCCGAGAATGTCTCGCATCCGACCTATCAGCCGCGTGTGAAGGGCGACGAGGACCGCATCCGCGCGGCGGTCGAGTTGATGGCATCGGCCAGGAAGCCGGTCTTCTACACCGGCGGCGGCATCATCAATTCGGGGCCAGAAGCGAGCGAGGCGCTGCGCGAGCTCGTCCACGCGACCGGCTTTCCGATCACCTCGACCCTGATGGGCCTCGGCGCCTTTCCGGCATCCGACAAGCAATGGCTCGGCATGCTCGGCATGCACGGCACCTACGAAGCCAATCACACGATGCATGATTGCGACGTGATGATCTGCCTCGGCGCCCGCTTCGACGACCGCGTCACCGGCCGCGTCGATGCGTTCTCGCCGGGCTCGAAGAAGATCCACGTCGATATTGACCCGTCCTCGATCAACAAGATCATCAAGGTCGATATCCCGATCATCGGCGACGTCGGCAACGTCATCAAGGAGATGCTGCGTCTCTGGAAGGACGAGAAGAAGAAAGCCGACAAGGACGCGCTGAAGGACTGGTGGAAGCAGATCGGCCGCTGGCGTTCGCGCAAGAGCCTCAACTACACGGGCTCGAAAAACATCATCAAGCCGCAATACGCGGTCGAGCGGCTCTACGAGGCCACCAAGGGCCGTGAGACCTATGTCACGACCGAGGTCGGCCAGCACCAGATGTGGGCCGCGCAGTACTATCATTTCGAGCAGCCAAACCGCTGGATGACCTCGGGCGGCCTCGGAACGATGGGCTATGGCCTGCCAGCCGCGATCGGCGCGCAGGTCGCGCATCCGGACGCACTCGTCTGCTGCATCGCGGGCGAGGCCTCGGTCCTGATGAACATGCAGGAGATGTCGACCGCCACGCAGTTCCGCCTGCCGATCAAGGTCTTCATCCTGAACAACGAATATATGGGCATGGTCCGCCAGTGGCAGCAACTGCTCCACGGCGCTCGCTATTCGCAGTCGTACTCAGAGGCGCTGCCGGACTTCGTGAAGCTCGCGGAGGCCTATGGCGGCAAGGGCATTCGTTGCGAAGACCCGGCCGAGCTCGACCAGAAGATCCAGGAAATGCTGGATTACGACGGTCCGGTCCTGTTCGACTGCCGCGTCGAGAAGGTCGAGAACTGCTTCCCGATGATCCCGTCGGGCAAGGCCCACAACGACATGATCCTGGGCGATGCCGCGGCGGCCGAGGACATCGGCTCGGTCATCTCCGAAGAGGGCAAGGTCCTCGTCTGACGACATGTCAGGGCGCGGCGGGGGGCCGCGTCCGACGACACTCGTAGGCCGGGGGCTCCTGCCCCCGGCGATTGAAAGCGCACAATGCTCTCCCAAAAAGAACCCATCGAACGCCATGTCCTGTCTGTCCTCGTGGACAACGAACCGGGCGTACTCGGCCGCGTCGTCGGCCTCTTCTCCGGCCGCGGCTACAATATCGAGAGCCTGACGGTCTCCGAGATCGAGCACGACAAGCATCGCTCCCGCATCACCATCGTCACCTCCGGCACGCCGGCGATTATCGACCAGATCGAGGCCCAGCTCGGCCGCCTCGTGCCGGTTCATCGCGTGGTCGACCTCTCCAATTCCGGCCCGATGGTCGAGCGCGAGCTCGCGCTCATCAAGGTCGCCGGCAAGGGCGAGATCCGCGCCGAGGCGCTGCGTCTGGCCGAGGCCTTCCGCGCCCGCGTCATGGACGCGACGATCGAAAGCTTCGTCTTCGAGCTCACCGGAAAGTCGGACAAGCTGGATCAGTTCATCTCGCTTATGCTGCCGCTCGGCCTTGTTGAAGTGTCCCGCACCGGCGTCGCCGCGATCTCGCGCGGCCCCAAGGGGATGTAAGTCTGACTTGTCCCAAACGCCCCCGGGCCGTATAGGCCCCGCGGGGAGGGCGCTTTAGCCCGCAAACTACTCACCTCGAGCCGCGTCCGCGGCCATCCGTTTCAGGGGTTTACGAACATGCGCGTCTATTATGATCGGGATGCCGACATCAATCTCATCAAGAGCAAGAAGGTCGCCATCATCGGCTACGGCTCGCAGGGCCGCGCCCACGCGCTGAACCTCAAGGAATCCGGCGTCAACGACATCGTGGTCGGCCTGCGTCCGGAATCGACCACGGCGAAGAAGGTCGAGGCCGATGGCCTCAAGGTCATGTCGGTCGCGGAGGCCGCCAAATGGGCGGATCTGATGATGATGGCCACCCCGGACGAGCTCCAGGCCGACATCTGGAAGGACGAGATCGCTCCGAACATCCGCGACGGCGCCGCGATCGCCTTCGCCCACGGCCTCAACGTCCACTTCAACCTGATCGAGCCGAAGTCGACCATCGACGTCGTCATGATCGCGCCGAAGGGCCCGGGCCACACCGTGCGCGGCGAATACCAGAAGGGCGGCGGCGTGCCGTGCCTGGTCGCCGTTCACCAGAACTATTCGGGCAATGCCCTCGAGCTCGCCATCGCCTATGCTTCGGGCGTCGGCGGTGGCCGTTCGGGCATCATCGAGACGACGTTCAAGGAAGAGTGCGAGACCGATTTGTTCGGCGAGCAGGTCGTCCTTTGCGGCGGTCTCGTCGAGCTGATCCGCGCCGGTTTCGAGACGCTGGTCGAGGCCGGCTACGCACCGGAAATGGCCTATTTCGAGTGCCTGCACGAGACCAAACTGATCGTCGACCTCATCTATGAGGGCGGCATCGCCAACATGAACTATTCGATCTCGAACACCGCCGAATGGGGCGAGTACGTCTCGGGTCCGCGCATCATCACCGACGAGACCAAGGCCGAGATGAAGAAGGTCCTGAAGGACATTCAGACCGGCAAGTTCACGTCGGACTGGATGCAGGAATATCGCGCCGGCGCCGCCCGCTTCAAAGGCATCCGTCGCGTCAACGACGCCCACCAGATCGAGCAGGTCGGCGAGAAGCTGCGCGGCATGATGCCGTGGATCGGCAAGAACAAGCTGGTCGACAAGGCCCGCAACTGATCGCCATCGTCGGCCGACATGATCGAGCCCCGGCCATCGCGCCGGGGCTTTTCAGTTCAGGGGGAATATCGCGTGCTGGTCATCTTCGATTGCGACGGCGTGCTCGTCGATTCCGAAATCCTCGCTCTGCGGCTGATGGCCGAACGGTTGACGGAGGCCGGCTTTCCGATCGAGGTCGAGGACATGCTCGGCCGCTTCGCCGGGTTCACCGACGAGCAGACAATCCACATCCTCGAGGAGGAGTTCGGCCGGGGCATTCCGGACAGCTTCCTCGCCGATTATTCCGCCGAGCTCGACAAGCGCCTGCCGAACGTCCAGATCATCCCCGGCGCTCAGGAGGTGCTCGACCTGATCGACGCGCCGCGCTGCGTCTGCTCGAATTCCGAGACGCACCGCCTCAAGATCACGCTCGGCGCGACCGGGCTGTGGGACCGGTTCCGGCCCTACATCTTCTCGGCGCGCGAAGTCGGCGAAAAGAGGCCGAAGCCGGCGCCGGACGTCTATCTTCATGCCGCGAAGGAGATGGGCGTCGCTCCTGCCGATACCATCGTCATCGAGGATTCGGTTGCCGGCGTTGCGGGCGCGGTCAAGGCGGGCATGCGGGTGATCGGCTTCGTCGGAGCTTCGCATCAGCAACCCGGCGCCAGCGAGGCCTTGACCGATGCCGGGGCGGAGACGGTGGTACGCCGCCTCGTCGACGCGGCGGCAGTGGTCGAAGCCTTCAAGGGCTGGCGCGATCCGGGCTGACGTTTCGCGTGATGGCAGTCATCACGCCTTTTCGCTTTGCCGCCTGCCAACTCTGCCCTAAAGCGCATCCTCTCGAAGGTGCGTCATGAACATCCTGTCCATCCAGTCCTGGGTCGCCTACGGCCATGTCGGCAATGCGTCGGCGGTTTTTCCGATGCAGCGCCTCGGCCACGAGGTCTGGGCCGTCAACACGGTCCAGTTCTCCAACCACACCGGCTACGGCGCCTGGAAAGGCCAGGTTTTCTCCGGCGAGGCGATCCGCGAGGTCGTCGACGGCATCGCCGAGCGCGGCGTGCTCGGGACCTGCGACGGCGTGCTGTCCGGTTATATGGGCGATGCCTCGATCGGCGAGGCGATCCTCGACGCCGTCGAGCGGGTGAAGACGGCGCATCCCGGCGCGCTCTATTGCTGCGACCCGGTGATCGGCGATGTCGGGCGCGGCGTGTTCGTGCGGCCTGGCATTCCGGAATTCATGAAGGCGCGCGCGGTCCCGGCCGCCGACATCATCACGCCGAACCATTTCGAGCTCGAACTTCTGTCCGGCATGGAAGTGAAGGGAACAGAGGACCTGGCCCGCGCACTCGACGCAGTCCACGAACTCGGCCCCAAAGTGGTGGTCGTCACCAGCCTGCAAACGGACGACACGCCGCTCGGCTCACTCGATCTCGTTGTCTCCGATGCCGGCAAACGTTCGCGCGTCCGCACGCCGCTTCTCCCAGTCTCGGTCAACGGGGCAGGGGACGCGATCGCCGCTCTGTTCTTCGTCCACTTCATGGAGACCGGCAGCGCTGCCGAGGCTTTGGCTCGCGCGGCATCGTCGGTCTACGGCCTCCTCAAGCGCACATCGGACGCCGGATCGCGGGAGATCCTGTCTGTCGCCGCGCAGGACGAGTTCGTGAAGCCGACCACCCGCTTCGAGGCTGAGCCGCTATGAAATCCCGTCGTTTCGTCACGCTCGACGTCTTCACCGACAAGCGGTTCACCGGCAACCAGCTTGCGGTTGTTCTCGACTCCGAGGGACTTGAGACCGAGGCGATGCAGGCCATCGCCCGCGAGTTCAACCTGTCGGAGACCGTGTTCGTCCAACCGCCGCAGGACTCGGTCAATCTCTCCGCCGTGCGCATCTTCATGCCCGGTGGAGAACTGCCTTTCGCCGGCCATCCGACGGTCGGCTCGGCCGTCCTGCTCGCGATGCTCAACAAGGCCAGCATCGGCCACGACCTGAACTTCACCATCGAGGAGAAGATCGGTCTCGTCCCGTGCACGGTCCGTCTGTCTGCAAGCGATACCGGCCGCGCGCGGTTCGAGCTGCCGAAGCTACCTTATGAAGCCGGCGAGGCGGCACCCGCCGCAGACATCGCGGAGGCGCTCGGGCTGGACGCCTCCGACATCGGGTTCGGCAATCACGTGCCGAGCCGGTTCGGCGTCGGTGCTCCCTTCACCTTCGTGCCGCTGAAGTCGCGCGATGCGCTCGATCGCGCCGCGATCCATGCACAGCATTGGGCTAAGGCTTTCGGCACCGATTCTCACAACGCTGCACATCTCTACACGCCGGGTGGTGTCAGTCCCGATGCCAGCTTCGACACCCGCATGTTCGCGCCGGGAATGGGCGTCACCGAAGACCCGGCGACCGGCTCGGCGGCCGCGAGCTTCGCGGGCGTGCTGATGAAATTCCAGCCATCCGGCAATGGCCAGCACACCTATGTCATCGAGCAGGGCCGCGTGATGGGCCGCCCGAGCCGCATCGTGCTCGGCCTCGACGTCTGGGACGGCGCGCTGACTGGAGGTACGATCGGCGGCGAGGCGGTCGTCGTATCTGAGGGCACCATCACCGCATGAGCATCTTGAATCCGTCCGGCAGGGCTCCCATCGTGGGCGACGTCACGTCGTTCGAATGCCGGATGGTCGACGAGGTGTGGCCCTGGGCGGAGAACAATTCCGCCGCCATTGCCGCGAACTGGGCCACGGCCAAGGCCAGGAAGCCGGAACTGTTCGACGGCGAGGTGATCATCGCCCGTAGTGTCGAGATCACGGGTTCCCAACTCGTCTCGACACATACGATCGTCTCGTACTCCGCGCTGATGTATTGGCAGAGCCTCAATTTCCCTCCGGCCGGCGCCTTCAATCTGTTCGGCGCGGCGGCGGTCGTGACGAGCGATGGCGCGCTACTGTTCGGCCGGATGGCCGCCCACACCAACAATGCCGGCAACCTTTACTTCCCGTGCGGAACGCCGGACCGCGCCGACATCGTCGATGACCGGCTCGACATCGAAGGCTCGATCCTTCGCGAACTCGATGAGGAAACCGGCCTCGGCGCTTACCTGACGGCGACGGACGATCGCTGGATCGTCTGGGATGGCGGTCTGTTCGGCTGCATGCGCCGCTATGATACGGCGCTCGATGCAGCGCAGGCGGCCGAGGCCGTGGCTGCCTATCTGGCGAAGGACGAGAAACCGGAACTGTCCGAAGTCGTTTTCGCACGCGCGATGAGCGACATCGATCAGGCGGTCACCCCGGCTTACGCGCGGGCTATCGCCTCGCAGATACTGCCCGACTGATCACTGCAGCTGGGGCGGATAGCCGTAGCGCTTCTTGGTCGCCAACACGGCCTGGATCGCGGCGTCGTTCTGGCCCGCTTTGCAGAGTTCGTTGGTCTTGACCAAGTCCGCGCTCGCCTTGGCGTAGATTTCCTTGCCGACGAAGCCGATGCGGAGATCGTTGTCGAGCAGCTTCTGATACTTCGTGATCTGGACCTTGCAGTCGACCTTCTGCGCGAAAGCGGGCGAGGCAGTCAGCATAATTGCTGCGAGAAGAAGCGGAAGACGCGGCATGGATACCCCCGGAAACACGCCTCAAGGATTAGGCAGCGGGACCCAAGCGGGCAAGACGGACGAAGGTCTCGACTTGCCCGACACACAGGAAGTCGGCTATCAAGCCGCTCTGCCGCGCACACGGTTTGGTAATCGGCGTGCGGCAGAGTTGAACGACAGGCGCAAACGGAACGCGACGACCATGCTGGTCCGCACCACGATCGACGACAAGACCGCACGGCGTTTCGCCGCCGGCGTCGCGCGCCTTCTTTCCGGGCTCCTTCTTAGCCGCCCCTGAGGGCCGGCCGGGCTTTGCCTGGGCGCTCAGGGGACTTTGACCGCTCAGAAGACAAACCCAACCCGCGCTGACCAGGCCGGGCGAAAAATTCAGAAGGCAGTTTCCGATGACGAATTCCGCAAGCGACCGCGTCGTAATCTTCGACACCACCCTGCGCGACGGCGAGCAGTGTCCCGGGGCCTCGATGACCTTCGAGGAGAAGCTCGAAGTCGCCGAACTCCTGGAGGAGATGGGCGTCGACATCATCGAGGCCGGCTTCCCGATCGCCAGCGTCGGCGATTTCGAGAGCGTGCAGGAGATCGCCCGCCGCGCCAAGAAGGCCGTCATCGCGGGTCTGGCCCGCGCCATTCCCGGTGACATCGCCCGTGCCGGCGAGGCCGTGCGTCTCGCCCAGCGCGGCCGCATCCACACTTTTGTGTCGACCTCGCCGATCCATCTGGAACACCAGATGCGCAAGACGCAGGAGCAGGTGATCGAGATCATCGCCGCGACGGTCGCGCAGGCGCGCAATCTCGTCGAGGACGTCGAGTGGTCGGCGATGGATGCGACCCGCACTCCGCTGGATTACCTGGCGCGCTGCGTCGAGACCGCCATCAAGGCCGGCGCGACCACGATCAACCTGCCGGACACGGTCGGCTATTCGACCCCGGACGAATACGCCCACATGTTCCGGACCATGATCGAGAAGGTACCGAACGCCGATCAGGCGATCTTCTCGACCCATTGCCATGACGATCTGGGTCTGGCCGTCGCGAATTCGCTGGCCGGCGTCGCCGGTGGCGCGCGGCAGATCGAATGCACGATCAATGGCCTCGGCGAGCGTGCCGGCAATGCCGCGCTGGAGGAGGTCGTGATGGCGCTCCGCACCCGTCGCGACGTGCTGCCGTATTCGACCGACATCGACGCCACCATGCTGACCCGCGCTTCCAAGCTGGTCTCGGCCGTCACCTCGTTCCCGGTCCAGTACAACAAGGCCATCGTCGGCCGGAACGCCTTCGCGCACGAGAGCGGCATCCATCAGGACGGCATGCTGAAGAACGCGCAGACCTACGAGATCATGACGCCGGAATCGGTGGGCGTGACCAAGACCTCGCTGGTGATGGGCAAGCATTCCGGCCGCGCCGCCTTCCGCACCAAGCTGAAGGATCTCGGCTACCAACTGGGCGAGAACGCGTTCGAGGACGCCTTCAACCAGTTCAAGGCATTGGCCGACCGCAAGAAGCACGTCTACGACGAGGACATCGAGGCGCTGGTCGATCAGGAGATCGCGCTGGCCGACGACCGTATCAAGGTGCTGTCGCTGACGGTGATCGCCGGCACGCTCGGCGCCCAGTCGACGGTGACGCTCGATATCGACGGCGAGCACAAGACGGTGCAGGAAACCGGCAACGGCCCGGTCGATGCGATCTTCAACTCGATCAAGACGCTCGTTCCGAACGAAGCGGTGTTGGAGCTCTATCAGGTCCACGCCGTGACCGAGGGCACCGACGCCCAGGCCGAGGTTTCGGTCCGTCTCACCGAGAACGGCAAGACCGTTACCGGCCGTGCCGCGGACCCGGATACACTCGTCGCGTCCGCCCGCGCCTATGTGGCCGGCCTCAACAAGCTGATGATCAAGCGCAACACGGTTGGCGCCCAGGTCATGATGGCCTGATCTCGTGCGCAGGCTGCACGGAAATGAGAGCCGCCCTTCGGGGCGGCTTTTTTCATGACAAAGTAGTGATCGAAATCAGTTGCAACCCCGATTGACTGTCGTTTTCCGCCGATTACAGTGCCGGGTTATCTCAGAAGCTTATCGTGGCCAGTAATCGGAGCGGATCGCGCGCTCCAAGTCGTGTCTTCGCGAAAGTCGTGAGGGATTCGATGGAATATGAAATCAAGCGGCCCGACATTCTTTTCCGTCTGCGTTTCTACGCCGACGATATTGAAGATGTGCCGGAGAGCGATCTGATCAGCATCCTGCAAGAAGCGGCCGAACTCATCGAGACGCTCCGTGACAGCGTCAACGGGACCGAGCGTCTGGCTCGGGCCTAAAGATCGCCGCGAAACCGGGACGGATTGACGCCGCTGATCCGCCGGAACGTCCGCGTGAAATGGCTGACGCTCTGGAAGCCGACGCGCAGCGACAGATCGAGCACCGACACCTTCTCCGTCGACAATATCCGCATCGCCCGTTCGATCCTTCGGCGGGTGATGAAATCGAGCGGCGTCGCGCCTGTCGTTTCACGGAAGGCGCGATGGAGATGCCCGGCGGACAGACCGATCTCCTGAGCCAATTCCGCGATCCGTATGTCGCGTTCCAGATGCGCGTCGACGAACTCGGCGATGCGCCGGAGGCGCCACGGCGCCAGCGCCCATGGCCGGGCAGGGGCGGATGCCGGCCGGCCATAACGGCAGCCCATATAGCTCCGCAGCGCGTCCGTCATCGTCTCGCAATAGAGAGTGGAGAGCACTCCGCCGGCCGTATGCAGCCGGGCGAATTCCTGCACGAGACCGAACAGGAACGAGTCCTCGGCATGGGTGAACGGCGCGAAGTCGAACCTCTCCTCGTTGTCTCCCGTGTCGGGATCGAACGCGATCGAAGCCCAGCGCATGTCCACGCCGCGCATCCGCATCCGGCGCTCCGAATTAGCGGGAATGAACGAGACCGAGCCCGCGCGGTCGGGGCCTGAATAAAGGTGGCCGCAATCCGTCTCGACCTCGATCCTCTCCGCTCCGCCGCTCAGGGTGGCGATCAGGATGTGATCCGGAGTCCGGATCGTGCCTTCCACGACGTCGGTATAGGGCCGGCGGGCGGTATCGAAGCTGCCGCCCGCCCAGGCGAAATTCTGCCAGTCGCGGGGTAGGGGATCGAGCCTGCGGACACGCATCGGATGTGCTCCTGCTTATTGCCCGAACTACTATCGACAGGCGTGCGTGTGCCGGATTTTTTGTAGCGAGGATCGCCAGCAGGCCGGCCTGACAGATTTCGTTACAAATCCATGCGTGATTTCCGCGAGGATCCGACAAACGCGGTCAGGATCGGGAGCGCGCGATCTTCCGCGCGCAGGCAGTTTGGCGCCATGGGAGCGGGATTGCCGCTCGATGGAGCTAATCATGACTTACCCGACGACAGCGAGCCGCCGCGACATCTTCAAGGGCGCGCTCGGCCTCGGCCTTGCGGCGGCGATGCCCGGTATCGTCCCGGCTTTCAGCCAGACCGCCCCGGCCGCCAGTGACGGCATCATCCGCCGCACGATCGGCCGCACCAACGAAACGATCCCCGCGCTTGGCCTCGGCACGTTCCTGACCTTCGACGTGCTTCCTGGCGAAAAGCGCGACCATCTTCGGGAGGTCATCCGTACCTATTGGGACGGCGGCGCCCGGATGATCGACACCTCGCCGCTTTACGGAACGAGCGAGAACACCGTCGGCGATTTCGCGACCGATCTCGGCATCAATGACCAGGCTTTCATCGCCAACAAGATCTGGGCGACCGGCGAATTCCTCGCCGACCAGAGCCATGCGCTGGCGAGCCTCCAGCAGTCGCAGACGCGGCTGTGGCGGGAGCGGTTCGACCTCATGCAATGCCACAGTCTGGTGAATGTCGACTTCATCGTGCCGCTGCTCAACAGCTGGAAGAAGGAGGGCAGGGTCCGCTATGTCGGGATCACCCATTTCGAAAATCCGTATCACTCGATCCTCGTCGACTGGATCGGCAAGGCGCCGCTCGATTTCGTCCAGGTCAATTACTCGATCGCCAACCGCGCGGCCGAAGACCGGATCATTCCGGCGGCGGCCCATCGCGGTGTCGCCGTCCTGACCAATCTGCCGTTCGAGAAGGCGAGGCTGTTCAAGCTGGTCGAGGGGCGGCCGGTGCCGGATTTCGCGCGGGAGTTCGGCGCGGAGAACTGGGCCCAGTTCTTCCTGAAATGGGTGATCTCGAACCCGAACGTCACCTGCGCGCTGAGCTCGACCGCGAACCCCGCCCATGCCGCCGAGAACATCGGAGCGCTCAAAGGGCCGCTGCCGGATGCCGCCATGCGCCGCCGCATGGTGCAGCACATGGAGACGATTCCCGGCTTCGATCAGGTCGCGACCACGCCCTGGTATCCGGGCAAGCGCTATCCCGGGATCATCGCACGCTCGCAGGCCGAATTGCGGGCTAGGAGTTGATCAGAGGGAGGATGACGGCGATGCGTGATGTGTCCCGGGGCCGCGAAAGCGGAGCCGGGGACACATACTCCGCAGCGCCTCGGCTCAATCATTGACACCGGGGGCTATGGGTTCCGGGCCCGGCTTCGCCGTCCCGGAACACGCGATTCACTCAGCTTGCGAGACCGAGTTCCTTCAGCAGCGATGCGACGCGGGTCTTCTCGGTGTCGAGGAAGGTCTTGAACTCGGCGGCCGGCATATGGAGATTCTCCCAGCCGCGGTCCTTGCAGGCCTTCGCCCATTCATCGCTCTTGGCGACCTTGGCGATGACACCGTCGAGCTCTTCGAGCTTGGCCGCGTCGATACCCGGCGAGGCGACGAGGCCGCGCCAGTTCACGAGCTCCGCGTCGACGCCCTGTTCCTTGAAGGTCGGGACGTCGATGCCCGCCAGTCGCTGCGGCGAGGACATGCCGATCGCGCGCAGCTTGCCGCTCTTGATGTGGTCGGCGAACTCGGCGTAACCGCCCGTCGCGACCGTGACCTTGTTCGAAATCACGAACGGCAGCATCTCGCCGCCGGCGCCGACCACGATGTAGTTCATCTTGGTCACGTCGCCGCCGACCGCCTTGACGACGAGGGCGCTGACGAGGTGATCCGGACTGCCGAGGCCGAATCCGCCCCAGCTCACCGAACCCGGATTGTCCTTGTACTTCTTGACCAGGTCGTCGAGCGTCTTGATGTCGGACTGCGCCGATACGACGAGCGGCTGGTACTCGCCCTGGAGACGGGCCAGGGGTGTCACCTGGTCGAGCGTGACAGGAGCCTTGTTGAGGATCACCGCGCCGACCATGCCGAGCCCGACCGTCAGCATTCCGTTCGGCTTCTTGGCGTTGACGAACTGGGCGAGGCCGACCGTGCCGCCCGCGCCGGGCACGTTGAGGACCTGCGCGCTCGAGACCGTTTTCTGGCCCTGCGCGATCTGCTGGACGGTACGGGCCAGCGTGTCGTAGCCGCCGCCGGGGCCCGCCGCCGCGATCATCTCGATCGAAGGGCCGGCTGCATGCGCGGGGCCTAGACCGGCAAGGCTCCCGCCTGCCACGGCCGCGAGGCCGGCGTTGAAGCTGCGTCGTGTGATGTTCATGTCCATTCTCCCAAATTTATTCTTTAGTCGACGTGCCCATGCTGCTTGGATAAAGAAACTTGCCCGGTTGCAGCAAGGGCTTGCTCCCAACCGATTTTCGCTCATGATTACTTCGCACAGGACACGGCAGCCGCGAGGCTGAAAGATCGTCCAGCCTGGGAAGGAACAATAATATGCGTAAGCTTCTCGCTGCAGCGCTTGGCGCCGCCGCACTCCTCGCAACCCCCGCCTTCGCCGCTTATCCGGAACGCGCCATCACGGTCGTCGTGCCGTTCTCGGCTGGTGGTCCGACCGATACGGTCACCCGAATCCTCGCCGAAGCCATGAGCCGCGAGCTCGGCCAGCAGATCGTCGTCGACAATGTCGGCGGCGCCGGCGGCACGCTCGGCGCGGGCCGCGTCGCCAAGGCCGATCCGGACGGCTACACGCTGCTCCTGCACCATATCGGCATGGCGACCTCCGCCTCGCTCTACCGCAAGCTCGCCTATGACACGCTGGGCGCGTTCGACTATGTCGGCCTCGTCACCGACGTGCCGATGGTCATCGTCGCCCGTCCGACCTTCGAGCCGAAGGACCTCAAGGGCCTGATCGACTACGTGAAGGCCAACAAGGACAAGGTGACCTATGCCAATGCCGGCATCGGCGCCGCCTCGCATCTCTGCGGCATGCTCTTCATGAGCGCGATCCAGACACCGCTGACGACCGTTCCCTACAAGGGCACCGGTCCGGCGCTCACCGACCTCATGGGCGGTCAGGTCGACTTCATGTGCGACCAGACGACCAACACGACGAACCAGATCAAGGAGGGCAAGATCAAGGCCTACGCGACGACGACCGCGAAGCGCCTTGCCCCGCTGCCGGATGTCCCGACCGCCGAGGAAGGCGGTCTGCCCGGCTTCCAGGTCGGTATCTGGCACGGCATCTACGCCCCGAAGGGCACGCCGAAGGAGGCGCTCGACAAGCTGACCGCCGCTCTCCAGAAGGCGTTGGCTGATCCGAACGTGAAGGAGCGCTTCGCTTCGCTCGGCACGGCTCCCTCGACGACTGCGGAAGCAACACCGGAGGCTCTGAAAGCCAAGCTGGAATCGGAAATCGCGCGGTGGCGCCCGGTCATCCAGGCAGCCGGCCAGTACGCCGACTAAAGCTGAGAAAGGACCGGCCCGCCTCGTGCGGGCCGGTTCGCTTTAGCCATGACCTTTCGCTCGAAATCGATTGCAGTGCGGCTGATCTATCCGCTGCTCACGCTCGGTCTGTTCGCATTCCTGCCGATCGCGATCGCGCGCGAAAACAAATGCACGAGCGGCGACACCGCCTTCATGATCGCCAAGCGCTTCACGACCGAGCAGATGGTGCTCGTGAAGGAAGACGAGCCCGACTTCCCCTGGATGGAATCTTCAATGACCCATTATCTCAGCGGCTGCACCCACGAGGTGGAGTCGTGGTTCGACCGCAAGGCCGGCGAGGGCCGTGAGCGTGTGAACTACACGGCGCGTGTCCACTACGACGTCTTCAACAATCACTGGGATCTCGAAACCTGGCAGATGGACGCGCACGCGCCGATCGGGGGGCGGTCGTGACCCTCAATCGCAAGGACCTTATCTGCGGTCTCCTATTCATCGTCATCGGCCTCCTGTTCGCCTATGGCGGCAAGGACCTGCCGCTCGGTACGGCGTTCCGCATGGGGCCGGGTTATTTCCCGATGGTGCTCTGCGGTATCCTCATCCTGCTCGGCCTGATCATCGCCTTCCGCTCGTTCGGCGAGGTCGATTCGCCTCTCGGCGGCGTGCCGTGGCGCGCGCTGCTTCTCATCCTCCCGGCGACCGTCATCTTCGGTTACGGCGTTCGCGGCCTCGGCCTCATCCCGGCCGTCTTCCTGGTCGGTTTCAGTTCGGCTTTCGCCAGTCGTCAGACCGGGCCGATCTTCGCCTTCGTTCTGGCGGTGATTCTCACGCTGTTTTGCGCGGGCGTCTTCTATTGGGGGCTCGGCCTCCCGATGCAATTGTTCGGCCCCTGGGTGAGGTTCTGACGCCATGGATCTTCTTGCAAATCTGGCGCTCGGCCTCTCCACCGCGTTCGCCCCAGAAAACCTGCTCTACTGCTTCATCGGCGTCCTGCTTGGAACGCTCGTCGGCGTGCTGCCGGGCCTCGGACCGACGGCGACCACGGCGATGCTGCTGCCGATCACCTTCGCGCTCGAACCGACGCCCGCGCTCATCATGCTCGCGGGCATCTATTACGGCGCGCAGTACGGCGGCTCGACCACCGCGATCCTGATCAACATGCCGGGTGAAAGCTCGTCGGCGGTGACCTCCGTCGACGGCTATCAGATGGCGAGACAGGGCAGGGCAGGGCCGGCGCTTGCGGCCGCGGCCATAGGCTCGTTCTTTGCCGGTACGGTCGCGACCTTCCTGATCGCGCTGTTCGCGCCGCCGCTGACCACGATCGCGCTCGAATTCGGCCCGCCGGAATATTTCTCGCTCGTCGTGCTCGGCCTCGTCTCCTCTGTCGCGCTCGCGCACGGCTCGGTCCTGAAGGCGATCGCGATGATCGTGCTCGGCCTCCTGCTCGGGGTCGTCGGCACCGACATCTACACCGGCACGCCGCGCTTCACGCTCGACCAGCTCGAACTCGCCGACGGCATCAACTTCGTCGCGGTGGCGGCGGGCGTCTTCGGCGTCGCCGAGATTCTGCGCAATATGGAGACCGAGCATACGCGCGAGCCGATCATCGCCAAGGTCGCCGGGCTGATGCCGACGCGGGATGATTTACGGCGCATGATCGCGCCGGTGCTTCGCGGCACCTTCATCGGGTCCGCGCTCGGCATCCTGCCGGGTGGCGGCGCGATCCTGTCATCCTTCGCGGCCTACACGATCGAGAAGCGCATCTCGAAGCATCCCGAGAAGTTCGGCAAGGGCGCGATCGAGGGCGTTGCGGCGCCTGAATCGGCCAACAATGCGGGTGCGCAGACCTCGTTCATTCCAATGCTGACGCTCGGCATCCCGGCCAACCCCGTCATGGCGCTGATGATCGGCGCGATGATCATTCAGGGCATCGTCCCGGGACCGAATGTCTCCCGAGAGCAGCCGGAGCTGTTCTGGGGCGTCATCGCCTCGATGTGGGTCGGCAATCTGATGCTGGTGATCCTCAATCTGCCGCTGATCGGCATCTGGGTCCGCCTGCTGAGGATTCCCTACCGCGCGCTCTTTCCGGCGATCCTGGCGTTCGCCTCGATCGGCGTCTGGTCCGTCAACTCGAACCCGTTCGACCTCTATGCGATCGCGCTGTTCGGCGCGCTGGGCTGGGTGCTGCTCAAGCTCGATTGCGAGCCGGCGCCGCTCCTGCTCGGCTTCGTCCTCGGCCCCCTGCTGGAGGAGCATCTCAGGCGCGCCATGATCATTTCGCGCGGCGATCCGACGATCTTCGTCAACTTCGCCGAGCGGCCGATCAGCGCGATCCTGCTCATGCTGTCTGCGATCGCTCTCGTGATCGTCTTCCTTCCGGCGATCGCCAAGAAGCGCGAAGAAGTATTCGAGGAAAGCGACCCCGTATGAACACCTACTTGCCGGGTGGATGCGGCATGACGATCTAATATGAGAGGATCGTCATGAGTGTTGCATTCACCCGGGAAGAGGATCTGGAAGCGGTTGCCGCGCATCTGCCCGACCGCCCCATATCTCCTCATCCGAATCTCGTTACGCCGGCCGGGCTCAAGCAGCTCGATGAGGCCCTAGCCGCCGCGCGCGCGGCATATGCAGAGGCGCAGCAGGCGGGTCAGATCGACGTCGATCGCACTCCGATGGCCAGGGCCGCGCGTGACCTTCGCTACTATTCGGTCCGTCGTGCCAGCGCGCAACTCGTCGAGCGGACGGCGGCTCCGGACGTCGTCGCGTTCGGCGACAAGGTCACGTTCAACCGCGATGACGGCCGGCACCAGACATTCCGCATCGTCGGAGAGGACGAGGCCGATGTCGCCAAGGGTTCGATCTCCTACGTCTCGCCTCTGGCGCGCGCGCTGATGGGCAAGAGCGTCGGCGATGTCGCCGTGGTAGGCGAGGGGGAAGTCGAGATCGTCGCGATCGAGCGTTGAGCCAAATCGCGACGATATTTTGTGACCGGCGGTATGGACACTGCAATTCGGGTCTGCTACCTCCACGGCCCGCGCGAAACTTCGGTTCGCACAGGCGGGCGCATAGCTCAGTTGGTAGAGCAGCTGACTCTTAATCAGCGGGTCCTAGGTTCGAGCCCTAGTGCGCCCACCAATCCTTTCAAAGGGTTAGGTGTGAATTTCCGTCCGACCCGGACACTGATTCATGGGTTGGAAGGCGGACCTACGATTTCCACTGAAATCTGGCTACAGCTAGAAATAGCTTCGTGCCGATCTACTACTTTCCCGTCCCGCGCTCCATTCTACCGTAATAGCGGCTGAAGGCTGATGTTCTTCTTCTTCTCGAACAAGCTGGGATGCGGCGGGTCGATCTTGATCTCGCTCATTCTCACCGGCCTAGTGCTGTTCCTCATGGGCGTTTTCTGACGCGGGAATTTAACGCTGCCGCGAGCTCCAGGAGCCAAGGGCGGCGCGGCGCTCAGAAGATGCCGATCCCACAAATCAGTCGGCGGCGGGTATTCGTGCGATGACTTTGATCTCGAGTCGAAGCCAGCCAGCCAATTGACGCCAACAGCGGTGATGTTCGGTAGGGAGGCTCGCCAAGAACCTGTCCCGGACAGCCGGGAAGGTCGATCTGAGAAATGGAAGTCTCCAGAGGCAAGATCACTGTTTGACGTGGACGTTTGCTCCACCGCTGGCCACCGCCGACCCACCCTCTGCCAGCTCTAAAATCAGCACACACGGCGCGTGATGTTGTGCGCAACTCGCGCTGCAATTGTTGAGCGGCTTCCCGCATGATAATGATTCGCCATTAATAAATATGGCGCAAACGTGGCACTTCTCGATTTCCCGATCTCTCGCCCGCGTTTTCAGCTTCGGTTCGGCTTTGGCTTTCGGGAGCCGCCACGCGATGGCCTGTGGCATCGCTACATGCCGCTTCTGTCCGTTCGCCTGATCGATGGGACGACCGGCTACTCCGCGCTCGGCGACATCTTCTGTCGCTTCAGGGGCGGCCGGTGGGAATACCGGCAGGAGGCTCGAGCCTGGATCGATGATCAGTTGTGATCATCCTGGCGACCATGCTGCCATAACGTTCTTATTGCACCGCCCAACATAGGTTGTGCACAGGTTGCACATTGCAATCATTGGTAGATTCGGTAACATCGTCGTGAGCGCGGCCGATTCTACAAAAGCACAGGCGGCGAATAACGGGAGCATTCATGGCGCGCGACGGCTTTGAGGATGATACGTCACGGGCCGCGACCGCGCGTTATCTCGCAGACATATCCAGCGAACTGTCATCCTTGGCGCATCGCGCCGGTCTCGACGTCGTGGCTCACCTGTTCGAGATGGCGAGGGCGGAGGCCGAGGAGAACATCCTCGCCGACGATCCTATAGCCGGTCGATCAAACTGACCCGTCCGCCGGCATGTCGATCGAGGCGTCCGGCGAGTTCCAGCTCCAGCAAAATCAGGTGAACGAGCCGCGCCGGTGCGCCTGACATCCTGATCAGGTCGTCCACCGCGGCCGGGGATGGACCCAGCAGTTCCTCGACACGCGCGCGGACCTCGCCATTGGGAACTGGCGGGGGCATGTCGTGTTCGGGCTCGGCGAGAACGGGCAGGGCGGCCGGCGGGAGATTGCGGCCGAGCATTCCGGACAGCGCTTCGATGACGTGTTCCGAGCTTGCGATCAGGGTCGCGCCATCGCGCAGCAATTTGTTCGAGCCCTCGCATCGCGGATCGAGCGGCGATCCGGGCGCGGCCATGACCTCGCGGCCGAGTTCCGCTGCAAGACGCGCGGTGATCAGCGAGCCCGACCGCAAGGCCGCCTCTACGATCACCACGCCCATCGCAAGACCGGCTATGATCCTATTGCGTCTCGGGAAATCCTGTGCGCGCGGTTCCCAGCCGAGCGGCATCTCGGTCAGGCCGGCACCGCTATTTTCGACGATGCGGGCGAGGAGCGGGACGTTCTCCGGCGGATAGATCCTGTCGAGCCCGCCGGCCAATGCCGCGACCGTGCCGGTGGAGAGCGAGGCCTCATGTGCCGATGCGTCGATGCCGCGCGCGAGGCCCGAGCTGATGGTGAAGCCGGCATCGCCGAGCTCCCGTGCGATCCTCGCCGCGAAGGATCGGCCGGCAGCGGAAGCATTGCGCGCGCCGACGATCGCGACCATCGGCCGGGACAGGCATTCGAGGTTGCCGATCACGCTGAGGATGGGTGGCGCACCGTCGGCCGCTGCCAGGGCGGAAGGATATTCCGGCTCGCCGAGCGCGATCAGGCGTCCGCCGAGCTTCTCGATGCCCGCGATCTCCCGTTCGGCATCGGAAACGGAGCAGATTTTCGGGCTGATCAGCGCCCCTCCGCGACGGGCGAGATCCGGCAGCGCGTCCAGCGCGGCTGCGGCTCCGCCGTGATAGTTCAGCAGATTACGGAAGGTTCTCGGCCCGACGTTCTCCGACCGGATCAGGCGGAGCCATGACAGGCGTTGCGCATCGGTCAGGTGCTTTGCCGATGGCGCGTGCACCTCAATGGTCCGTGACGGCGGCTTTCTTCGCGCCGATTTTTGTTTCGGTACCAGCGAGAAGCCGGCTGATGTTCGCGTGATGCTTTATCCAGACGAGCGCCGTCAGAAGAAGGAAAAGCGATGCGAAATCCGGCTGGCCGAGCGCCCAGAGTACCAATGGGGTCGCGCCGCTGGCGATCAGCGCCGACAGAGACGAGTATTTCGTCAGCCAGGCCACCGCGATCCAGATGAGGCCGAAGATCAGCGCCGCCGGCCAGGCGAGGCCGAGGAGGACGCCGATATAGGTCGCGACGCCCTTGCCGCCCTTGAAGCCGAGCCAGACCGGGAACATGTGGCCGAGGATCGCTCCGAGGCCGGAGGCGATCGCGGCGTACGGGCCCCATTGCCAGGCGATCAGGACGGCGGCCGTGCCTTTCAGGGCGTCGGCGAGGAGCGTCGCCGCGGCGAGGTCCTTCCTTCCGGTGCGGAGCACGTTGGTGGCGCCGATATTGTGCGAGCCGATGGCGCGGATGTCGCCCATGCCGGCCGCCTTCGTCAGCAGGAAGCCGAACGGGATCGAGCCGAGGAGATAGCCGAAGGCGAGGGCGAGAAGGGTTGTCGTCGTGAACAGGTCTTGCACGGTCAGCACCGGTGATGCAGGAGGCTAAGCGTATTCGTAGACCGTTTTACCGGCAACAAAGGTTCTGAAAACTCGGCCCTGAAGGCGGGCTTCGTCGAACGGCGTGTTCTTCGATTTCGAGCGCAGCGTCTTCTTGTCGAGCACCCAGGGTTCGTCGGGATCGAACAGGACGAGGTCGGCCGGCTGGCCTTTCTCGAGGCGTCCGCCCGGCAGGCCGAGAAGCTCGGCGGGGCGCGTCGACATCGCGCGGAAGAGTTTCGGCAGGCCGAGATGGCCGGCATGGACGAGGCGGAGCCCCGCCGAGAGCATCGTCTCGATGCCGAGCGCGCCGTCGCCGGCTTCGGCGAAGGGCTGGCGCTTCTGCTCAACGTCCTGCGGATTGTGGTCGGAGACGACGATGTCGATCAGGCCGTCGGCGAGCGCTTCCGCGAGCGCGAGGCGCTCTTCCTCGCTCCGGAGCGGCGGCGCGAGTTTGAAATAGGTGCGGTAGTCGCCGATGTCGGTCTCGTTGAACGACAGATGGTTGATCGAGGTGCCGCAGGAGAAGGGCAGGCCCTGGTCCTTGGCGCGGCGGGCGATCTCCAGCGAGTCGCGATTGGTGATGATCGCCGCGTGATAGCGGCTGCCGGTCATGCGGACGAGGCGGGCATCGCGTTCGAGGACGATCGTTTCCGCCTCGATCGGGCGGCCGCCGAGGCCGAGCCGGCTCGCATATTCGCCGGAATTCATCACGCCATTGCCGGCGAGGTTCGGATCCTCGGTGTGATGGACGATCAGCGCGCCGTAATCGCGGGCATAAGTCAGCGCGCGGAGGAAGACACGGGCGTTGGAAATGGTCTTCGCGCCGTCGGTAAAGCAAACCGCGCCGGCCTGTTTCAGAAGCCCGATTTCCGTCATCTCCTCGCCCCGCAGGCCCTTGGTGATGGCGGCGGCGGTATGGACGTTGACGACGGCCGTGTCGCGGGCGCGGCGGATCAGGTAGTCGACGATCGCGGGGTCGTCGATGGCCGGATTGGTCTCGGGCGTGCAGACGACGGTGGTGACGCCGCCGGCGGCGGCCGCCTGGCTACCCGAGGCGATGCTCTCGCGATGCTCGGAGCCCGGCTCGCCGAGAAAGGCGCGGGCGTCGACGAGGCCGGGGGCGAGGACCTTGCCGCGTGCGTCGAGCGTCTCGGCGCCGTCCGGAGCGGTGTTCAGGTTCGGCCCGAGGTCGGCGATCAGGCCATCCTTGATGAGCAGCGAACCGCGCGCTTCCGATCCCGCGACGGGATCGACCAGTGTCGCGTTGGCGATGAGGAGAGGGCGGCTCGTCATCGCATCACCGGTTCGGCAGGTTGCGGGCGAGGGCCTCGAGCACGGCCATGCGCACGGCGACGCCCATCTCGACCTGTTCGCGGATCAGGCTCTGTGCGCCGTCCGCCACTGCGGAGTCGATCTCGACGCCGCGGTTCATCGGCCCGGGATGCATGACGAGCGCGTCGGGCTTGGCCCAGGACAGCTTCTCGGCATCGAGGCCGTAGAAGTGGAAATATTCGCGCACCGACGGCACGAAGGAACCGTTCATCCGCTCGAGCTGCAGCCGCAGCATCATGACGATGTCGGCATCCTTCAGGCCCTCGCGCATGTCGCGGAAGACCTCGACGCCGAAGCGGTCGATGCCGCGCGGAAGGAGCGTGGACGGGCCGATCACCCGGACCCGTGCGCCGAGCGCCTGCAACAGGATTATGTTTGAGCGCGCGACGCGGCTGTGCAGGACGTCGCCGCAGATCGCGACGATCAGGCCCTGAATGCGGCCCTTGTTGCGGCGGATGGTGAGGCCGTCGAGCAGCGCCTGGGTCGGATGCTCGTGCGCGCCGTCGCCGGCATTAACGACCGAGCAGTCGACCTTGCGGGCGAGGAGATGCACCGCGCCGGCCGCGTGATGGCGGACCACGATCAAATCGGGATGCATCGCGTTCAGCGTCGCGGCGGTGTCGAGAAGCGTCTCGCCCTTTTTGATCGAGGACGAGCCGACCGCCATGTTCATGACGTCGGCGCCAAGCCGTTTGCCCGCGATCTCGAACGAGGACTGCGTCCGCGTCGAATTCTCGAAGAACAGGTTGATCTGGGTGCGGCCGGTGAGGGTGGTGCGCCTCTTTTCGACCTGACGATTGAGCTCGACGGCCTCGTCGGCCATGTCGAGCAATGCCGTCATCTCGAAGGGCGATAGCCCCTCTATGCCGAGCAAGTGCCGGTGAGCAAATTGTGAAGTCGGGGCCGTGGCGGTCATCCGAAGGCGATCTCATATGGGGAGTCGGAACCGTCCGCAAGCCAGGGACGTTATTCAGGGTAAAGGGCTGACTGCGTCGGCTGGCGATCCGTTCAGGAGGATCAGACTATGTTCAGAGTTTCCGGTACCAAAGCCTTGATCGCCGCCGTGGCGCTTTCCGTTGCCGCAACGACGGGTGTTGCCAATGCCGCTCCGATCACAGGCGGCGCCAAATCGATTTCGCCAGCAGCTGCGACGACGAGCGACGCCACTCTGACCGACGTGCGCTGGCGCGGTGGCCGTCGTGGCTATTATCGTGGCTACCGTGGTGGCCGCGGTTGGGGCCCGGGTATCGGCATCGGCCTCGGTCTCGGCGCTCTCGCAGCCGGCGCGGCAATCGCCAGCAGTCCATATTACTACGGCCGCGGCTATTGCGACCCGTATTATGATTATTGCGGCCCGCGTCGCCGGGTCTACTACAACTCCTATTACGCTCCCGGCCCGTACTACTACGCGCCGCGGCGTTACTACGGTTACGGCCATCCCTACTGGTGATCGCAGCTCACCACGGGATGGTGGAAAGGGACGCCTTCGGGCGTCCCTTTTTTATTGTTCGCGCATAGCCCGGCTTAACCACGACCGCAGGTTTGGAGCGCTTCGGCTCAGAGAACGAGGCGCGATGCGGTAGATTCCGATGCGCGCACAGCGCCTTGGAGACGACATGCACCTCGTTCGAACCATCGGGATCGGCCTCGTTCTGGCCGCTGGTCTTGCCGGCGCCGTCTCGGCGCAGCCGGTCGGCACGTCATCCCATGGCGGCGGCCATAACGGCCCCGGCTGGAACAACGGACCGAGTTGGAACCGGCCGGGTTGGAACGGGCACGGCCGTCCGGATTGGCGTCGTGGAGATTTCGCCGGCGAGGCCGGTGCGGCCGCGATCGACAATTACTACAACAATTGCAATCCCGAGGCGGAGTATTGCGGCGGTCGCCGTGTGACGCCGACATATCGCGACCGGCCGATGTCACCTCCGCGAGGGGGGTATTCCGCTCAGTCCGGCGGCTGGTAGCCTCAGGCTGTCAGACCGGACAGCAGTCGCATTCAATCGTCATCCTCCGGCTCGACCGGAGGATCCATCCTACAGCGCCCAATGGGTCCTCCGGTCAAGCCAGAGGACGACGGCACCTAAGCCGTCATAACCCGCAGCCGGTCGAGCGCTCCCTGAAGGATGAAGCTCGCGGCATGCGCGTCGATCACCTCGGCACGTCGGGCGCGGCTCATGTCCTGCTCGATCAACAGGCGTTCGGCGGCCGTCGTCGAAAGCCTTTCGTCCCAGAAAACGATCGGCAGGTCGGTGACGTTCGACAGATTGCGGGCGAAGGCGCGTGTCGCCTGGGCGCGCGGGCCTTCGCTGCCGTCCATGTTGATCGGCAGGCCAAGAACGAAAGCCGCGATCTTGCGTTCGGCGGCAAGCGCGAGAAGCGTCTCCGCATCCTTGCCGAATTTCGTCTTCGAGAGCGTCTTCAGCGGCGTCGAGACACGGCGGCCGTCGTCCGAGACCGCGATGCCGATCGTCTTCGTCCCGAGATCGAGGCCGAACAAGGATGCGCGGGGCGGCAGAAGCGGCGCGAGGGCGTCGAGCGTCAGGATGGGGGCGGGCATCGGCCGGAAGTAGCACGCGCCAAACCCATCCGCCACGCCGCCGACCGTTGACCAATGCTTTCCGGCCGCTAGCTTGTCGCCCGAGTCCAGCGGGAGAGTTCGATGCGCATTACCTGGTACGGCCATTCGGCGTTCAAGCTCGAGTTCGGCGAGGTCGGCATCCTGTTAGATCCCTTCATCACCGGCTCCGGCTACAGGGGCGACATGAACGAGGTCACGCGCGGCGTGACGCATATCCTGCTGACGCACGGCCATGGCGACCATGTCGGGGATACGGTTCAGATTGCCAAGCAGACCGGCGCAACGCTCGTCTCCAGCTTCGAGGTGGTGAGCTGGCTGAACGGGCAGGGTGTCGAGAAGGTCGAGCCGATGAACACCGGCGGCTCGATCCAGCTCCCGGGTTTCACGGTCACGCTCGTCCAGGCCTTCCATTCGTCGGGCGAACTCGTGAACGGCGTCTTCGCCCAGCTCGGCCATCCGAACGGCATCATCGTTGAGGCTCCAGGGCAACCGACCGTCTACCATCTCGGCGATACCGGCCTGTTCAGCGACATGAAGCTGATCCAGGAACTGTACCAGCCGAAGATCGGCTTCGTGCCGATCGGCGACCGCTTCACCATGGGCGCGCGCACGGCGGCCTATGCGGTTAACAATTT
This sequence comes from Rhizobiaceae bacterium CPCC 101076, assembly GCA_003347645.1. Lineage (GTDB taxonomy): Bacteria > Pseudomonadota > Alphaproteobacteria > Rhizobiales > Methylopilaceae > Flaviflagellibacter > Flaviflagellibacter deserti. The sequence goes on from QDFX01000012.1 coordinate 49,969, forward strand.
CCTCGATCTGGAGACGGTCGTTCCCTGCCATTACGCGACGTTCGGGCTGCTCGCTCCGAACGCGGACGACTTCATCAGGCAGGTGACGAAAGCCAAGACCAAGATCGTGGTGCCGGAGAAGGGCGTGGCGTTCGAGGCGTAGTCGTCGTTCTCCAAGCCGGAGGATCCGAGGGCGCGGCGATATGGATCCTCCGGTCAAGCCGGAGGATGACGCCGAGAGCGTTGCGACACCATCGTGGCAAGTGCTAATCCGGCTTCAACAATCAATACTGACTTATCAAAGGGAATGGCATGGCGGTCGACGAGACCACGGTCCGGCGCGTCGCGAAGCTCGCGCGCATTGCGGTGAAGGATGACGAGGTTCCGCATCTGGCGGGCGAGATCAACGCGATCCTGGCCTTCGTCGAGGAGCTGAATGCCGTCGACGTGACCGACGTGCCGCCGATGACGTCCGTGACGCCGATGGCGATCCCGATGCGCAAGGACGGGGTCACGGCCGGCGGCGAGCCGGAGAAGGTGCTGGCCAATGCGCCGGTTCGCGAGGGTGATTTCTACGTCGTGCCGAAGGTGGTCGAGTGATGAGTGAGCTGACCGACCTGACGCTTGCCGAGGCGCGCGACGGCCTGCGTGCCAAGAAGTTCACCGCGACCGAGCTTGCCGACGCCCATATCGCCGCCGTCGAGGCCGCGCGCGGGCTGAACGCCTACATCCTCGAAACGCCCGAGAAGGCGCGCGAGATGGCCAAGGCCAGCGATGCGAAGCTCGCGAAGGGCGAGGGCGGAGCGCTCGAGGGCATTCCGCTCGGCGTGAAGGATCTGTTCGCGACCGAGGGCGTGCGGACGACCGCCTGCTCGCGCATTCTGGACGACTTCAAGCCGACCTATGAATCGACCGTCACGAGCCAGCTCTGGCGCGACGGCGCGGTCATGCTCGGCAAATTGAACAACGACGAATTCGCCATGGGCTCGTCGAACGAGACGTCGGCGTTCGGTCCGGTCGCCAATCCCTGGCTTGCCGGCAATGCCGATCGCGCCCGGGCGAAGGCGAGCCTGTCGAACCTCGCGACGGCAGGCGAAGCCGGCGTGCTCGTTCCAGGCGGCTCGTCCGGCGGTTCGTCTGCCGCCGTGGCCGCGCGTCTGTGCCTCGGTGCGACCGGCACCGATACCGGCGGCTCGATCCGCCAGCCGGCCGCGTTCACCGGCATCGTCGGCATCAAGCCAACCTATGGCCGCTGCTCGCGCTGGGGCATCGTGGCCTTCGCATCCTCGCTCGACCAGGCCGGTCCGTTCGCCCGCACGGTGCGCGATACCGCGATCCTGATGCGCTCGATGGCGGGCTACGACCCGAAGGATTCGACCTCGGTGAACCAGCCGGTGCCGGATTACGAGGCGTCTGTCGGACGCTCGGTGAAGGGGCTGAAGATCGGCGTTCCGAAGGAATACCGTGTCGACGGCATGCCGGAAGAGATGGACAGTCTCTGGCACAAGGGCCGCGAATGGCTGAAGGCGGCGGGTGCCGATGTGGTCGAGATCTCGCTGCCGTACACGAAATATGCGCTGCCGGCGTATTACATCGTGGCGCCGGCCGAGGCCTCGTCGAACCTCGCCCGCTATGACGGCGTCCGCTACGGCGCCCGTGTGCCGGGCAAGGACGTGACCGAGATGTACGAGAACACCCGCGCCGCCGGTTTCGGCGCCGAGGTGAGGCGGCGCATCATGATCGGCACCTACGTGCTGTCGGCGGGCTATTACGACGCCTATTACGTGCGGGCGCAGAAACTGCGTACGCTGATCAAGCGTGATTTCGAGCAGGCATTTGCGGCGGGCGTCGACGCCATCCTGACACCGACGACGCCGTCGGTAGCCTTCCCGATCGGCTCCAAGGGCTCGGTCGATCCGGTCGAGATGTACCTCCTCGACATCTTCACGGTGACGGTGAACATGGCTGGCCTGCCGGGCATTTCGGTTCCCGCCGGCTCGTCGCAGGACGGCCTGCCGCTCGGCCTGCAGCTGATCGGCCGCCCGTTCGACGAGGAGACTTTGTTCTCGGTCGGCCAGGTCATCGAGGACGCGGCCGGCGTCCATCCCAAGCCGGAGGCCTGGTGGCGGTGAGCACGGATCGCGAGTTTCTGACCGAGGCGCGTGCCGATATCGACGCGATCGACGCGGAACTCGTGAAGCTGCTCGCCAAGCGCGTCGCGGTCGTCGACCGCGTTATCGCCATCAAGGCGGAGCAGGGAATTCCGGCGCTCCTGCCGGAGCGTGTCGAGGAAGTCGTCGCCCATGCCCGCCAAGAGGCCGAGGCCAATGGAGCGCCGCCCGATCTCGCCGAAATCTTGTATCGCGCCCTGATCGCGTGGACAGTCGAATATGAAGAGCGAACGCTCGGGAGGTGACCTGATGAACCTCGCAGAATTCAAGGACAGCCTGACCGGCGAGCGCCCGCCGCTTGAGGCGACACCGGTTCTTGTCGCCCTGTGGTGGGCGAAGAAGGGCAATTGGGAGCTCGCGCACGAGACCGCGCAGGGTATTCCCACCAAGGAAGGCGCGTGGGTGCACGCGCATCTTCACCGCGTCGAGGGCGACCTCGACAATGCCGGCTATTGGTACGGGCAGTCCGGCCGCGCGCGGAGCCAGGAGCCGCTCGACCAGGAATGGGACAAGATCGCGACGACCTTGCTCGCCTCCGTCCCGTCGAACGCAAGGGTGGCCTGAGCGATGGCGATGCTCCGTGCCATGTTCGGAATGCTCGTGCTTGCCGGCTTGATGCTGGCGGCTGGGTCGGCGAGCGCCGGCACGCTGCGGCCGCTCGGAAAGTCCGACCTGTGCCTGACGGCGGAGCCGACCAACCAGCCGGGATACAAGCTGTCGCTGAAGGCGTGTGCCAACTCGGAATTCCAGGAGTTCCGCAAGGGCCAGGCCAATGTGCTGATCGTCGCGAAGGCCTGCGTCGAGATCATCGCGGTCGACAGCACCCGCCAGAACCTGATCGCGGCCGCCACGCAATGCCGGGGGCTGCCGGGCCAGAGCTGGACTTTGTCCCGCGCCGGTCTGCTCGTTGGCGCGAACCGGCTCTGCCTCGTGCCGAGGGGTGAACCGGTCGACGGTGGTCCGATTGCCGTGGAACAATGCGCCGAGGACAACGCCGCCGCCCTCGACCAGAAATGGGCTGTCTACGGACGCCTCTGAGAGACCAGGAAATTCCGATGAACATGCATGTCCGTCCCGCCGATCCGAAGAAGCTCATCAAGGGCGCAACGGCCGATTGGGAAATCGTCATCGGCATGGAGATCCATGCCCAGGTGACGTCCGAGGCCAAGCTGTTCTCCGGCGCCTCGACCGAATTCGGCCGTCCACCGAACTCGAACGTCTCGCTGGTCGACGCGGCGATGCCGGGCATGCTGCCGGTGATCAACGAGGAATGCGTGCGGCAGGCGGTGCGCACCGGTCTCGGCCTGAAGGCGGAGATCCATCCGCGCTCGGTGTTCGACCGCAAGAACTACTTCTATCCGGACCTGCCGCAGGGCTACCAGATCTCGCAGTACAAGAGCCCGATCGTCGGCGAGGGCGAGGTCGTGCTCGACATGCCCGACGGCCAGATCAAGGTCGGCATCGAGCGCCTGCATCTCGAACAGGACGCCGGCAAGTCGATCCACGACCAGGACCCGCGCAATTCCTTCGTCGACCTGAACCGTTCGGGCGTCGCGCTGATGGAGATCGTCTCGAAGCCCGACCTTCGTTCGTCGGATGAGGCGCGGGCGTTCGTCACCAAGCTGCGCACGATCCTGCGCTATCTCGGCACCTGCGACGGCGACATGGAGAAGGGCAATCTCCGCGCCGACGTGAACGTCTCCGTCCGCAAGCCGGGCGAGCCTTTCGGCACGCGCTGCGAGATCAAGAACGTCAACTCGATCCGCTTCATCGGCCAGGCCATCGAATACGAAGCGCGCCGCCAGATCGGCATCATCGAGGACGGCGGCACGATCGATCAGGAAACCCGCCTGTTCGATCCCGGCAAGGGCGAGACGCGGTCCATGCGTTCGAAGGAAGAGGCGCACGATTACCGCTACTTCCCTGATCCGGATTTGCTCCCGCTCGACCTGCCGGAAGGCCTGATCGAGGAACTGGAAGCCGCGCTGCCGGAACTGCCGGACGAGAAGAAGGCGCGCTTCCAGACGCAATACGGGCTCTCGGCCTATGATGCCGACGTGCTGGTGGCGGAGAAGGCTTCGGCCGATTTCTACGAGACCGTCGCCAAGGGCCGCGACGGCAAGATCGTCGCGAACTGGGTGATCAACGAACTGTTCGGCCGCCTGAACAAGGAAGGCCATTCGATCGACGACAGCCCGTTCTCGGCGGCCCAGCTCGGCTCGCTGATCGACCTCATCAAGGACGGCACGATCTCGGGCAAGATCGCCAAGGACGTGTTCGAGATCGTCTGGACCGAGGGCGGCGACCCGAAGGAGATCGTCGAGACGCGCGGCCTGAAGCAGGTCACCGATACCGGCGCGATCGAGAAGGCCGTCGACGAGATCATCGCCACGAACCCCGAAAAGGCCGAGCAGGCCAAGGGCAAGCCGGGCATGCTCGGCTGGTTCGTCGGCCAGGTGATGAAATCGACCGGCGGCAAGGCCAACCCGCAGGCGGTCAGCGATCTGCTGAAGGCTAAACTGGGCATCGACTAATGACGGACGCCGCGGTCGGCCGGACCCGGTCGCAGCGTCTTGCGGCGGGGCTGGACCGCGTCCTCGACGTGCTCGCCAACGCGCGGGCGATCACGGCCTTCTGGCTGTTCTACGTCCTCGTCCTCGGCTCGCTGCGCCTCGTGCGGTCGAGCTTCCTGCCTTTCGACGATGCGCTGTCGGCGGAGGTCATGCAGGGGCGGTTTTCCTGGGTCTATCAGGCCCGGAACCCACCGCTGTACGAATGGCTGCTATGGGCGGTCCAGCAGGGTATGGGTCCGGGCGTCGCCGGCCACCTCTTCCTTCGTTCGCTGATCATCGTCGCGATCGGCGTCCTGACCTTCGATCTCGTTCGCGCCGCGACCGGCAGGCCGCGCGTCGGCGTCGCCGCGTCGCTGTCGCTGCTGTGCTTCTACTGGTTCGGCTGGCACGTCCACGATTCGCTGACCCAGTCACTGCTGCTGATCCTGTTCATCTTCGGTCTGATGCGGGCGCTGATCCTGTTCATGGAACAGCCCGGACTGCGGTCGGCGATTCTGCTCGGTATCTGCGTTGGCCTCGGCCTGCTCTCCAAATGGAGCTTCTCGCTGCCGGCGGCCGCTGCCGCGGCGGCGATCCTGTCGGACCGCGAATTGCGCGGGCAGTTCGCGCGGCCATGCCTCCTGGTCGTTCCGCTGATCGCGCTCGTCCTCGTCGCGCCGACGGGGTTCTGGCTCTACATGCATCAATCGCGGTTTGCCGAGACCGTCGGCGGCGTCATGACTGGAGAGGGGCAGAACCATGCCATGCGCGCGCTCGAGGGCCTGATCAGGCTGCCAATCGCGCTGTTCCTGTTCCTGTCGCCATGGCTTGTCGCGTTCGCAATCGGGGCAGGGCGCCCCCGTGCGTGGTTTCCGGCGTCACCGTCTCCAGTCATCCGGCTCCTCGTCCGCCTCTCGCTCGCAACGCTGGTCATTCTCGGCGCATCGATCCTCGTGGTCGGCATCGCGAATATCCGCGAGCACTACCTCTATCCCGTCGGTCTGCCATTGATCATCGCCCTCTGGGCGGCAGTGGCAGGGAGCACACGCGAGGAACCCGTCTTGCGGGTGACGACGGCCGCCTCAATCCTGTTCGGGGCGCTGGTGCTCGGCATCAAGGTGGCGATGGCCGCGAATGCGCTGATGCCGTCGGACAAGGTGGCCAAGGACCTCGTCCCATATCAGGGTCTCGCGCAGACGCTGACGTCGTCCGGCCTCGGCGCGGAGGCTTTCATCGCCTCCGACCATATCCTGGCTGGCCAGCTCATCGCGGCCATGCCGCGTGCGACGGTGGTTTCGCAGTCCACCCGCCGCGCCACGGTGCCCGGAACCTATCGTCCAAGCCAGCAATGCATCCTGATCTGGCCGAAGGGCGGTGCCCCAGCAGGAAATCGCCTGGCCGGGCTCGGCATTGCCGAAACCTCGGCGAAGATCTCCATGCTGTCCATTTTCGGGTCGCCGGGTGGTATTGGTCCCGCGCGTCGTGGCGAGTTCGAACTGGCCGATCTCGGTCGGGACGCCGAACCATGCCGCCGGCTGATCGGCACCGGCGAAACAGCAATTCAATAACGGCAGGCGCGTCGTGGTCGACAATGCAATCGGACCAGCGGTTATCGCTGAACAGGGATTAGCCCGGGCAAAAGCACTGACGACGCCGGCTGTCTGGTTCCTGGTCGCGATCACCGTCTATTTCGCGCTGCAGACCGTGCTGCGGGTGCTCTACGCTCCGTCGGTCAGCGCGGACGATGCCGAGCTCCTGATCACGACACAGTCGCTCGACTGGGGACACGGCACCCAGCCGCCGCTCTACAACTGGATCCAGATCGCCGCATTCAGGCTCTTCGGCGTCAACCTGTTCGCGCTTTCGGCGATCAAGAACCTCTTGCTGTGGGTCATCTTTGCCGCCGGCTTCTTCGTCGCGCGACGGCCTCTCGACGACGACCGCAAGGCGGCAATTGCCGCTCTCTGCCTGTTCCTCGTCCCGCAGATCGGCTGGGAGTTTCAGCGCGCACTGACCCATTCGGTGATCGTGCTGGCGATGACCATGCTCACTTTGCTCGCTCTGCTGCGGGTCGTGCAGGCAGGCAAGACGGTCGATTACGTCCTGCTCGGCGTTTTCATCGGGCTCGGCTGTCTGTCCAAGTACAATTTCATCATCGGCGTCGCCGCGATGCTCGTATGCGCGGTGACGATCACTGAACTCCGCCCGAAGATCATCAATGTGCGGCTTCTTCTGTCGCTCGCGATCGCGGCGCTGATCCTTTCGCCGCATGTCCTGTGGACCGTGTCCAATATGGAAACGGTGCTGGGCCGGACCTCCAAGTTCAAAGCGGAAGAATCGGCTTCGTTCTCGCTGACGCCGCTGCTCGCCGTCGTGGAGGCGACCTTCCAGTCGGTCGTGCTTCCCTGCGCCGTCTTCCTCATCGCGGCCGCGATCGCCTGGTTCCGGGGGAGCCGTCCGGGACCGCATGCGAGCCGTCCGCCGGTCCAGGTGTTCTTCCTTCGCCTCGTGCCGGTTGGAATTGGCCTCATCCTCATCGGCTCGATGTTCGCGGGCATCGGAGAGCTGAAGGAGCGTTGGCTCATAACGGTGACCTTCGCCGTGCCACTGGCGCTGTTTCTGCTCACCGAAGACCTGCTTGGCCGGCGAGGCCGGAACGCGATCGGGATCGTTGCGGCGGCCTGCGCCGTGCTCGCTGGCATCGGTCTCGGCGTGATGTATCTCCTGCCTCGCTCCATTCCACCGGAGCCGAACCGTCCGCTGCCAGTCATTGCGCAGGATATCCGGGCGTTGGGCTATCAGCGCGGGACGATCATCGCCGGCCATACCCGGCTCGGCGGCGCGATGAAGCTCGAATTTTCCGACAGCCGGGTGGTCGAACCGCAATACCAGATGCTTCCGGGGGGCGCCGCCGGACCGTTCCTGCTGGTGTGGACCGGAGACAAGACGGTGCCCAGCCAGGTCTCGGACCTTTACCGCCAGACCTGTGGCGCCGATCTTCCAGCGGTTACGAGCAAGGAACTGTCGGCGCCATACCTGCACTCTTCGGCGCTTTGGCGCGTTAACGTCGTGCTGATCGACGGTTGCACGCGCTCCTGATGCGCATTTTGGTGATCGAGAGGCCTCTTTAGTCTTCTCGACGTTTGCCTCGCCACAATCGCATGGCTATGGTGCGCGCCGCTTCGCCGGGCGAAGCATAGATTCCGAACAGAACCGGTCCATGTCCGACATTTTCAACGAAATTGAAGAAGACCTGCGGCGCGAGAAGCTGGACCGGCTTTGGAAACGCTTCGGGCCGCTGTTCATCGCCATTGCGGTGCTGATCGTTCTCGGTGTCGCCGGCTGGCGCGGCTGGGAATGGTATGCCGACAGGCAGTCGGCCGAGGCCGGCGCCAAATACAATGCCGCTTTGGCGCTCGCCGGCGAAAACAAGCATGCCGACGCTGAAACGCAGCTCCAGGCGCTGGCCAAGGATGGACCGGCCGGATATGCGCTGCTGGCGCGCTTTCGCGCCGCGGCCGAGCTGAGCCTCACCAAGCCCGCCGACGGCGTGGCGGCGTTCGAGGCCATCGGACAGGACGTGGCGGTTCCGCAGTTGCTGCGCGATCTAGCCCGTGTCCGGGCCGCGATGCTCCTCGTCGACAGCGGCAGCTACGCCGATGTCGCCAGCCGTGCCGAACCGCTGGCAGCACCGGGCAATACCTGGCGCCATGCGGCGCGCGAGGCGCTCGCTCTGGCCGCCTGGAAGGCCGGCAATCTTGCGGATGCGCGGCGTTGGGCCGAAGCTTTGGTCCAGGACGTCGAGGCGCCGGGCGGAGCGCGTGCGCGCGGTCAGGTCATCCTCGATCTCGCCGCCGGCAGCGAAGCCCAGCCTGCGCCGACCCCAGCACCGGCCCAGCCGGCCGCGCAGCAATGAGGGGACAGATGATGTTTCGTACCGTCCGCACCGTCACCTTGCTGGCCGTTGCCGGCCTTGCGCTCGCAGGCTGCAGCGGGATCAGCAGCATGAACCCGTTCGCCGAGAAGGACACCAAGCTTTCCGGCCAGCGCCAGCCGGTCTTCCCAGCGGGCAGCCCCTATGCCGGCCCGCGCAAGCTGCCGCCTCCGAACAGCCAGGCTTCCGGTCCCAATATCCGGGCTGATGCTCCTCCGCCGTCGGTGTCGGCCAATCCGCCGCCTCCGGCCCAATAAAGTTCGCGGTCGCGGAGAGTCTCATGCCGGTCGTTGCGATCATCGGCCGGCCCAATGTCGGCAAATCGACCCTGTTCAACCGTCTGATCGGCAAGCGCATCGCGCTCGTCGACGACCGGCCGGGCGTGACCCGCGACCGCCGCGAGGGCGAGGCGCGCGTCGGTGACATCGAATTCGTCGCGGTCGATACCGCCGGGCTTGAGGACGCGTCCGAGGATTCGCTCGCCGGCCGCATGACGGCGCAGACCGTCTCCGCCATCGAGGGCGCCGACATCGTGCTGTTCATGATGGATGCGCGCGTCGGCGTGACGCCCGAGGACGAGCACTTCGCCAATCTGGTCCGCAGATCCGGCAAGCCGGTTGTCCTCGTCGCCAACAAGAGCGAAGGCAAGGAAGGCCTCGCCGGAGCCTATGATGCGTTCCGCCTCGGCCTCGGCGATCCGATCGCTCTGTCCGCCGAGCATGGCGAAGGCTTCGCCGATCTCCATCTCGCCCTCAGCGAGGCGCTGGAGAATGGCGGCGTTTCCGAAGAGGAAGACGAAGACGAGGATGCGACGGGTCCGCTCTCGGTCGCGATCGTCGGTCGTCCGAATGCCGGCAAGTCGACTTTGATCAACCGCCTGCTCGGCGAGGAGCGGATGCTGACCGGCCCGGAAGCGGGCATCACGCGCGACTCGATCTCGGTCGAGCTCTTGTGGCGCGGTCGCGAGATCAAGCTGGTGGATACCGCCGGCATGCGCCGCAAGGCGAAGGTTCAGGACAAGCTGGAAAAGATGGCGGTGCAGGACGCGCTCCGCAGCATCCAGTATGCCGAGGTCGTGGTCGTCCTGCTCGATGCGACGATCCCGTTCGAGAAGCAGGATCTGCAGATCGCCGACCTCGTCGCGCGCGAGGGCAGGGCGATCGTCATCGCGCTCAACAAATGGGATCTGGTCGAGAACCGCGCCGGAGCGCTGAAGGCGCATCGCGAGGCCGCCGACCGGCTCCTGTCGCAGGTGAAGGGGATGCCGCTCGTTGCGGTGTCGGCGTCCACGGGCGAGGGCGTGGACCGGCTGATGCAGGCCGTCATCACCGCGCATGAGGTCTGGAACCGCCGGGTGTCGACGGCGAAGATCAATCGTTGGCTGGAAGCAGTGCTGCAGCAGCATCCGCCGCCGGCGGTGCGCGGCTCGCGGGTGAAGCTCCGCTACATGACGCAGACCAAGGCGCGGCCGCCTTCTTTCGTGCTGTTCGGCACGCGGACTGACGTGCTGCCGGACAGCTATGTGCGTTATCTGGTGAACGGGCTGCGCGAGGCGTTCGACCTGCCGGGGACGCCGATCCGGCTCAGCTTCCGAGAGCCGAAGAACCCGTTCGAGGGCAAGGAAAAGGACAAAGACTAGGGCCGGGTTATGCCTCGTCATGGCAGGGCTTGTCCCTGCCATCCAAGTTCTTTTCTTCTCGACAGGCTGTGAACTCGTGGATGCCAAGGCCAAGCCTTGGCATGACGGAAGGTCGTCATTGCCGGGCTTGACCCGGCAATCCAGCAGCGCCCATTGCCTGGCTTCTGGATGCCCGGTCGAGCCCGGGCATGACGACGGGTGGGGCTAGGCCGGCTTCTGGAAATCCAGGAATGTGCCCAGGCGGGCGTCGAAGAGTTTGCCGGTTTCCATCAGCGCCGGGTCGGCGAGCGTCAGGATGTGCTGCGCGACCCCTTCGGCGGTCGGCAGTGTGTCCGGATCCTCGCCCGGCATGGCCTGCTTGCGCATCGCGGTGCGCGTCGCGCCCGGATTGAAGAGATTGGCGCGGATGGGCGAGTTGCGGGTCTCTTCCGCGTAGCTGCGGACGAGCGCGTCGAGCGCGGCCTTGGAGGTCGCGTAGAGGCCCCAGTAGGCGCGGACGTTCGTCGCTGCCCCGGAACTCACGAAGATGGCGCGGCCGGCATCGGAGCGGCGGAGCAGCGGGTCAAGCGAGCGGATCAGCCGCCAGTTCGCCGTAACGTTGACCGCCATGACGTTGTCCCACTGCTTCGGATCGATGTGGCCGACCGGGGTGAGCGGACCGAGCGCGCCGGCATTGCCGACCAGGATGTCGAGCTTGCCGAAGCGCTCGTGCAGCGCCGCGCCGAGACGATCGAGCGCCTCGTAATCGGTGACGTCGAGCGGAACGAGCGTGGCCGAGCTTCCGGCTGCCTTGATCTGGTCGTCGAGCGCTTCGAGGCCGCCGACGGTACGGGCGAGGGCGACGATGTGCGCCCCGGCCTCGGCCAGAGCCAGGGCCGCGGCCGCGCCGATGCCGCGCGACGCGCCGGTGACAACCGCGACGCGGCCCTTCAGATCAGGTTTGCTCAAGACTTCGCTCTCAGCCGGCTTCAGCAAGCAGCGAAAGCTGCTTCGGATTGCTGCCTTCGCCCATGACGTCGGTCAGCGGCGTCGGGTAGTCGCCGGTGAAGTAGTGGTCGGCGAACTGCGGACGGACCGGGTTGCGGGCCTCTTCGCCCATCGCGCGGTAGAGACCGTCGACCGAGACAAAGGCGAGGCTGTCGGCGCCGACGAATTTCCGCATGCCTTCGAGATCGAGGCGGGCGGCGAGCAGCTTGTCGCGCTCGGGCGTGTCGATGCCGTAATAGTCCGGATGGGTGATCGGCGGGCTGGCGAGGCGGAAGTGGACTTCCTTGGCCCCGGCATCGCGCATCATCTGCACGATCTTCACCGAGGTCGTGCCGCGCACGAGGCTGTCGTCGACGAGGACGATGCGCTTGCCCTCGACCATCGCGCGGTTGGCCGAATGCTTCAGGCGGACGCCGAGCTCGCGGATGCGCTGCGTCGGCTGGATGAAGGTGCGGCCGACATAATGGTTGCGGATGATGCCGAGCTCGAACGGAATGCCGCTCTCCTGGGCGAAGCCGATGGCGGCAGGCACGCCGGAATCCGGCACCGGAACCACGACGTCGGCATCGACGGGCGCCTCGCGGGCCAGTTCTTGGCCGATCCGCTTGCGGACCTCGTAGACGCTCTTGCCCTGCACGATCGAGTCGGGGCGGGCGAAGTAGATGAACTCGAAGATGCAGGGGCGCATCGGCTGCGGCGGGAACGGCTTGTGCGATTCGATGCCGTCCTCGGTGATGACGACGATCTCGCCGTTTTCGATGTCGCGGATGTATTTCGCGCCGATCGTGTCGAGGGCACAGGTCTCGGACGCCAGAATGTAATGGCCGTCGAGTTCGCCGAGCACCAGCGGGCGAATGCCGAGCGGGTCGCGGGCGCCGATCAGCTTCTTGGTCGACAGCGCGACGAAGGCATAGGCGCCTTCGAGCTGGCGTACGGCGTCGATGAAGCGGTCGAGGAAACGATTGCGCTGGCTGCGGGCGACGAGGTGGAGCACGACTTCGGTGTCGGTCGTCGACTGGCAGAGCGCGCCGTCGCGGACGAGCTGGCGGCGAAGTGCGAGGCCGTTGGTCAAGTTGCCGTTATGAGCGACGGCGAAGCCGCCGGTCTCGAGCTCGGCGAAGAGCGGCTGGACGTTGCGGAGAATGGTTTCGCCGGTCGTCGAATAACGGTTGTGGCCGATGGCGGCTGAGCCGGGCAGGCGTTCGATGACACGGGCATCGGAGAAGTTGTCGCCGACGAGACCGAGCCGTTTTTCGGCGTTGAAGCGCTTGCCGTCGTAAGTGACGATGCCGGAGGCTTCCTGGCCGCGATGCTGGAGAGCGTGGAGACCGAGAGCGGTGATCGCCGCGGCGTCAGGGTGTCCGAAGATGCCGAAGACGCCGCACTCCTCGTGGAGCCGGTCCGCTTCGACCTGACGCCAAAAATCGTCCGCTGCGCTCTCGCTCGCGTCCATGCTCATTGCAAACTCCCGGCGCGGCTCCTGCGCGCAATCAGTTCTGCGGAGGTGGCGGCGAGGCCGGTTCCGGTTCCGCAGGAGGCGACGACGGATCGCTGTCCGGCACCGCACTCGGTTCGGTGCTCTGTCCGGGCAATCCACCCTTTAGCCTATTCAAGATGGTGGCTTCCGGGTCTTCCGGCAACATAGTGAGCAGAGATTTACCCGCGCTTTCCAAAACCGGTTTCGAAGCAGCGTCGGCAACCCATTGCGGCTGCGAGCGTTCCGGCACGAGCCAGGCGAAGAACAGGAAGGCGATGACCGCCAGAAGAAGCCCGCGCGCGCCGCCGTACACAAAGCCCAAAGCGCGGTCGAACGGACCGATCCTGCTGTCCAGAATGACGTCCGACAGCTTCATCGTGATCAGCGAGACGATGAGCAAAGTGACTAGGAAGATCGCGGCGCCGGCGATGACGTCGGCCAGGATCTTCGGCTCGAGCTTGATATAGGCGTGCGCGAGTTCGCGCCCGGCCGGAAGGAAATAGAGCGTGGCGGCCGCAGCCGCGGCCCATGAGGCAATGGACAGCACTTCGCGAGTGAAACCGCGCACCATGGCCAACAGGGCAGAGATGAGGACGACGCCGAGAACGATGAAATCAAGGTACGTGATCGGCATAGACCCGCCTTTGGCGCCGGTAACCAGGCACGGGACTCAAAACGGGCCGTGCGGCGCACTTATAGCGGCACGGTTTCGAGACGTCACGCCTCATTCACAGATGACAGATGCGCGTCCTGTCGCGCCGGACCCTTGCGGACACCGCGCGCCGCGATCTCGGCAACGAGAGAATCGAGCGCCGTCAGGCCGGTGAGCGAGAAACCCGAATCGTTTGCACCTTCCGACGAACTCGCCGGAGCGAAGGCGCGGGAGAAGCCGAGCCGCTTTGCTTCCTTCGCACGCAATCCCGCATGGGACACCGGCCGGACCGCCCCCGACAGGCTGACTTCGCCGAAGAAGACGCTGTCCAGCGGAAGAACGGAATTGGCAAAGGAGGAGACGAGGGCGGCCGCGACCGCGATATCGGCCGCCGGCTCCTGGATGCGCAGACCGCCCGCGACATTGAGATAGACGTCGTGGCTCCCAAGCCTGAGCCCGGCATGGGCTTCGAGCACCGCGAGTACCATCGACAGCCGGTTCGAATCCCAGCCGACGACGGCGCGGCGGGGCGTGCCGAGCGAGGAGGGGGCGACAAGTGCCTGCACCTCGACGAGGATCGGCCGCGTGCCTTCGATGCCGGCGAAGACGGCGACGCCTGGAGCGGCGACATCGCGGCTCGACAGGAACAGCGCCGAGGGATTGGCGACGTCTTCGAGCCCGTTTCCGGTCATCGAGAAGACGCCGATCTCGTCGGTCGGGCCGAAACGGTTCTTCTGCGCCCGCAAAACGCGGAAGGCGTGACCCTGTTCGCCCTCGAACGACAGCACGGCGTCGACCATGTGCTCGACGACGCGCGGGCCGGCGATCTGGCCGTCCTTGGTGACGTGGCCGACGAGGATCACCGCCGCGCCGGAAGTCTTGGCAAAGCGGATCAGCGCCTGCGCCGATGCGCGGACCTGCGTGACTGTCCCGGGCGCGGATTCCACGGCCGAGGTCCACATGGTCTGGATCGAATCGATGACGACGAAGCGCGGCACCGTGCCGGCCGACAAGGTGGCGAGGATGTCCTCGACATTCGTCTCGGCGCCGAGTTCGACGGGCGCGTCCGCCAGGCCGAGGCGATCGGCGCGCATGCGGACCTGCGCGGCGGCCTCCTCGCCGGAGATATAGACGGTGCGATGACCGGCGCGGGCGAGGGCAGCCGCTGCCTGGATCAGGAGCGTGGATTTGCCGATGCCCGGCTCGCCGCCGAGCAGAAGCGCGGAGCCGCGAACGAAACCGCCGCCGGTGACGCGATCGAGTTCGGATATCCCGGCCTTGAGGCGCGGCGCCTGTTCGGTGACGCCGTCGAGCCCCTCAAGCGGGATCAGCCGTCCGGACCGCGCCGAGATCGTCCCGCCCTTGGTGACGGGAGCGGAGGCAGCCTCCTCGACGATCGTGTTCCACTCGTTGCAGCCCTCGCATTTGCCAGTCCAGCGGTTATGCAGCGTCCCGCAGTTCTGACAGACAAAGGTGGATCGCGCTTTCGCCATGAATCACTCCGCGAGCGGAGGATGCCGGATATTCGGCCCGTGCGCCAGCGGAATGTTCTATTTTTGTTCTTACCGTGGAGGAGCTTGTCGGAACAGGGTCCTTCTAGTCCCACCGAGCTGCCGGCAGGACATCGAGCGGAATCCTCAGATATCGTCTTCCATTCGTTTCCGGCGCGGGCAGTCGGCCAGCGGCAATGTTCACCTGGAGCGCGTGAAACATCAGCCTCGGCATCGGAAGCTCGGCGTCGCGGGCCCGGCGGAGTTCGATGAACTCCTGTTCGTTCTGCGCCTGCCGAAGATGAACATTGCGGCGCCGCTGCTCGGCCACGGTGCTCTCCCAGGCGGGACCACGACCGTCAGGCATGTAGTCATGCCCGGTAAACAGGCGCGCATCGTCCGGCAGGGCAAGAATGCGCTGGAGCGTTCGCCACAGCTGCCCCGCATCTCCACCCGGGAAATCGCAACGCGCGGTGCCGAAGTCCGGCATCAGGAGCGTGTCGTGGACAAAGGCCGCATTGCCGACGACATAAGTGACCGATGCAAGCGTATGGCCAGGGGAGAACAGGACTTCGGCATCGAGTGCGCCGATCTTGAATCGCTCGCCGTCCGCGAACAGGTGGTCCCATTGCGAGCCGTCCGTCGGGAAGGTGTTCGGCAGGTTGTAGATTGCCTTCCACAGCGTCTGAACCTCGACGATCTTCTCGCCGATTCCGGTCCGTGCGCCGGTTTTCTGCTTCAGGTAATCCGCAGCCGACAAATGGTCGGCATGAGGATGGGTGTCCAGGATCCACGTCGGCTTTAAATGCCGCTCGGAGATGTGTCGGAGTAATTGATCCGCCGATGACGTCGCGAGCGACCCCGCTTTCTCGTCATAATCGAGGACGGGGTCGATGATGGCGCATTCGCCGGTTGCCGGATCGGAAACGACGTATTGGATGCTGCAGGTGCGGCGTTCGAAAAATCCGCAGACATGCGGCTCATGTCCGCTGTCGGGAACAGGACGCGAGAGATCTGCTGTGCCCATCCTTCATGCTCCCGCGGGCACCCACTCAGGCCGCGCCCATTCTCGAACGGAACAGCGAAACGCTGGGACCGTCAATGATCCCAGCGTGTTGGCGGGAGGGAGAGCTATTGAACTCTCGGCTGCGGCACGATGCGAATATAGGGTTTCGGCGATTTCCAGCCGCCTGGATAAATCTGCCGGGCTTCGTCGTCTGTCACCGAGCCAGCAATGATGACATCCTCGCCCTGCTTCCAGTTAACGGGCGTCGCGACCCTGTGCTTCGCCGTAAGCTGGATCGAGTCGATGACCCGAAGCACTTCATCGAAGTTGCGGCCGGTCGTCATCGGATAGATGAGGATCAGCTTGATCTTCTTGTCCGGGCCGATGAGGAAAACGTTTCGCACAGTCTGGTTGTCGGCCGGCGTGCGCCCTTCCGAGCTGCCTCTCGTGTCTGCCGGAAGCATTCCATAGAGCTTCGAGATTTCGAGATCGGGATCGCCAATCATCGGATAGTTCGGCGCGTTTCCCTGCGTCTCCCTGATGTCGTCGGACCATTTCGCGTGGTTGCCGACCGGGTCGACGCTCAGGCCAACGATTTTGACGTTCCGCCGCTCGAACTCGGGCTTGATCCTGGCCATGTAGCCAAGTTCGGTCGTGCAGACAGGGGTAAAATCCTTCGGATGCGAGAAGAGTATGCACCAAGAGTCGCCAACCCAGTCATGAAAGCGAATTCGGCCTTCCGTGGTGTCAGCTTCGAAGTCCGGTGCCACATCGCCAAGCTGGAGAGCCATGGTAACCTCCCTCTGGAGAGTTTCGATGTAGAAGCCGGCAGTATAGCACCTCACCGAGATAGGCGAAATCAGCTCGGCTACGGGTGGTGAGCGGGAAGGTGGGCCCGGCGAACATCTGACCGTCACCTGGCGGTGCAGCAGCGATAGGTGGTTTCTTGACATGCAATAATTTTATTGCATGTTCGTCGCCATGAATGATGACGAACTTGATCGGATCTTCAGGGCGCTTGCCGACCCGACCCGCCGAAAGATCATAGATCGGCTGCGCGAACAGCCTGACCAGTCGCTGTTCCAGATCTGCGCGATGTCGGTCGCGGAAGGCGGGAAAGCTCTGTCCCGTCAGGCAATCACCCAGCATCTCGATATGCTTCAGAACGCTGGGCTGCTCCACGTGTCCTGGTCAGGTCGGACCAAAATCCACTCGCTTGATCTCAAGCCATTGCGGGAAGCGGCGGACATCTGGTTTCGCAAGCACCTTCTGGAAGGGGAAAATCCATGAGAATCTATGTCACGAGCGTCTTCGTGGATGACCAATCGAAGGCCCTCGATTTCTACACGCGTATACTGGGGTTCAAGGTGAAAAATGATGTGCCCCTGGGAGAGTATCGCTGGCTTACCGTTGTCTCGCCGGAAGCGCCTGAAGGTACCGAACTGCTTCTCGAACCGGGCGAGCATCCCGCCGTCCAACCCTACAAGACTGCGCTCGTCGAGGACGGTATCCCGGCGACATCGTTTCAGGTCGATGATGTCGATGCCGAATATGACAGGCTTCTTTCGCTTGGCGTCTCGTTCACCGTGGAACCAATGGATGCCGGACCTGTCCGGATGGTGGTGTTCGACGATACCTGCGGCAACCTCATCCAATTGATTGAGATGAAGGGCGGTTGAGGGCCCGATCCGGCCGTCCAATGTGCTGTCCGACTGATCTCGCGTTCGTGAAGAGAGGCCGGAAGCCGCCAAGCCCGGTCCTGCGTAGCTTCGGTTGAACGATCCAGGAGGCTCACATGTTGAACCGGCGAGCCGTGCTTTTAGGCGGCGCAATTATGGGAACGGGATTGTCGATGTTCGGACGCTCCTGGAATCCGTTTGCCGTAACTCCGGCCGAGGCTTTCGAAATTGAGAAAACTCCGGACGAGTGGAGACAGGTGCTGACGCGGGAGCAGTTCGCCGTTCTGCGTCAGCATGCCACCGAACGGCCCGGCTCGAGCCCTCTCAACAAGGAGCATCGCAGCGGCATCTTCGCCTGCGCGGGCTGCGACCTTCCGCTGTTCTCGTCCGAGACGAAGTTCGAGAGCGGAACGGGCTGGCCGAGCTTCTGGCAGCCGCTCGCCAATGCCGTCGGCGAGACCAAGGATACGACGTTGATGATGGTGCGGACGGAAGTGCATTGCGCCCGCTGCGGCGGCCATCTCGGCCATGTCTTCGACGACGGCCCGAAGCCGACCGGACTGCGCTACTGCATGAACGGCGTGGCGATGACGTTCAAGCCGGCGGGTGCTCAGCCGACGTAACGGCGTGCGAGGTGGGGCGTCATCCTCCGGCTTGACCGGAGGATCCATGATCTTGGTCAAGGCCCGTCGGGTCTCCTCCAGTCAAGCCGGAGGACGACGACGGAGGGCGACCGGAAACAATCGAGGGGCTCTCCCTCCCCGGAACGGGGAGGGCCGAGTTGCGCGCAGCGCGAACCGGGGTGGGGATGCGGTCTATCGAAACGCGCTCGGGTGGGAGAGGCCGTTTGCCCCACCCGGCTCGCTGCGCGAGTCCGCCCTCCCCATGCTGGGGAGGGAGAGGCGTGCTCAGCCGATGTAGATCCTTGCGAAGCGGCTGCCGAGCCCGGTCAGGATCTCGTAGCCGATTGTGTTCGCCCTAGCGCCGACTTCGTCGATCGTGATGCCGTCGCCGATCAAGGTCACGAAGTCGCCGCGCCGCACCGCATCGGGGGCGAGGTCCGTGACGTCCACGGCGATCAGGTCCATCGAGACGCGGCCGATCAGCGGGCAGCGTTTGCCGGCGACGATCGCGTCGGCGCCCCGGCGGTCGTCGCTTGAGCCGGCCGCGCGCATGAAGCCGTCGGCATAGCCTGCCGAGACGACGGCGACCCGCGATGGACGGCGCGCGGTTTCGGTGGCGCCGTAGCCGACCGTCTCGCCTTCGTCGACCTCGCGGACCTGGATCACACGAGCGTCGAACAGGACCACCGGCTTCAGCGGGTTGTCGCCGCCGAGCGGATGACCGCCGTAGAGCGCGATGCCGGGCCGGCAGAGATCGAAGACGAAGGCGCCGCCTTGCAGCGTGCCGGCGGAATTGGCCAGGCTGGCCGGTACGCCGGGGAAGTCGGCGGCCACATTTCCGAAGCTCTCGATCTGATGCTCGGTCAGCGGATGGTCGGCATCTTCCCCGCAGGCGAGATGGCTCATGATCAGGCTCGGCCGGAAGGCGAGATTGCCGCCGGCATAGCGCTTGGCCACGTCCTGCGTTTCCGCGAAGCTGAGGCCGAGCCGGTTCATGCCGGTGTCGACATGGATCGCGGCCTCGCCGGCGATGCCGTTTTCCTTCGCGAACAGCTCCCATTCGTCTATCTCGGGCAGGCTGCCAAGGACCGGATGAGCCTTGATCTCGGCGAGGATCGGAGACGAACCCGGCGCGAGGCCGCCGAGCACATAGATCGCCGCGTCCGGCAATTCCTCGCGGACGGCCCGGGCCTCGAAGGGAAGGGCGACGAAGAAGGTGCGGGCGCCCGCCTGCCACAGCGCGCGGACGGCCGGCCTGATGCCGATGCCGTAGGCGTCCGCCTTGACCACGGCCGCGCATTCGGCCTCGCCGGCGCACGATGCGAGGTGCTTCCAGTTGGACTGGAGGGCACCGAGATCGATGGTGAGGCGGCTTCCGGTTTCGAGGTCAGGTGGCCCGGTGAACGGGTCGATCATTCGGAGCTGCGTTCCGGGAGGTAATCCTCGCGGGCGAGATTGCCGAAGCGGGTGACCTCGGCCTCGAATTGAACCTGAACCGTGCCCGTCGGTCCATGGCGCTGCTTGCCGATGATGACCTCGGCGCGGCCGTGGATCTGTTCCATCTCGGTCTGCCACTTGATGTGCTCTTCGGTGCCCGGGCGGGGCTCCTTGTTCTTGTGATAGTATTCCTCGCGGAACACGAAGATGACTACGTCGGCGTCCTGCTCGATCGAGCCGGATTCGCGGAGGTCGGAGAGCTGCGGGCGCTTGTCGTCGCGGCTTTCGACCTGACGGGAGAGCTGAGACAGCGCGATGATCGGGACGTTGAGTTCCTTCGCCAGCGCCTTCAGGCCGGTGGTGATCTCGGTCACCTCCTGCACACGGCCCTGGTCCTTCTTCGCGGAGCCCGACAGAAGCTGAATATAGTCCACGACCAAGAGGTCGAGGCCGCGCTGGCGCTGTAGGCGACGGGCGCGGGCGGCCAAAGCGGCGATGGTGATGCCGCCGGTCTCGTCGATGTACAGCGGCACGGCCTGCATGGCGCGCGCGGCGTCCGACAGGCGGATGAATTCCTGCTCGGTGATGTCGCCTCGGCGGATCTTGTAGGAGGCGAGGTTGGCCTGCTCGGCGATGATACGGGTGGCGAGCTGTTCGGCCGACATTTCGAGCGAGAAGAAGCCGACGATGCCGCCGTCGACCGTCTTCGAGACGCCGTCGACCTCCTCCGCGCGCCAGGCCTTGGCGATGTTGAAGGCGATGTTGGTCGCGAGCGCCGTCTTGCCCATGCCCGGGCGTCCGGCGACGATGATCAGGTCGGAGCGCTGCAGGCCGCCCATCATCTTATCGAGGTCGCTGAGGCCGGTCGAAACGCCCGACAGGCCGCCGTCGCGCTTGAAGGCGTTCGCGGCCATGTCGACGGCGGTGTAGAGCGCGTCGCCGAAGCGCTGGAAGCCGCCGTCGTAGCGGCCGAGCTCGGCCACCTCGTAGAGCCGGCGCTCGGCGTCCTCGATCTGGCTGCGCGGCGGCATGTCGACCGGCGCGTCATAGGCGATGTTGACCATGTCCTCGCCGATCGTGATCAGCGAGCGGCGGATGGCGAGGTCGTAGATCGTGCGGCCGTAATCCTCGGCGTTGATGACGCTGGTCGCCTCGGCGGCGAGGCGGGCCATGTATTGCGACAGGGTCAGGCCGCCGAGATCGGTGTCGCCCGGCAGGAAGGTCTTGAGCGTGACCGGCGTCGCGATCTTGCCGGCGCGAATCAGGCTGGCCGAGATCTCGTAGACGCGTTGATGAATCTGCTCGTGGAAATGGCGCGGTTCCAGGAAGTCGGAGACCCGATAGAAGGCTTCGTTGTTGACGAGGATCGCGCCGAGAAGAGCCTGCTCCGCCTCGATATTGTGAGGAGCCTGACGGTATTGCGGCTCTTGTACAGGGGTGAGCGCGCGTGCGGCTGAGTTCGCGGGGGGCATATCGATCCGATGTGTGAATATGGATTCACCATGGTCCCGCGCCTCAGCGCAGACCAGCGAATCTGCGCGATCCTAACCCACCGTGCCCACCATCCACAGCCCCGTGATTTGGTCAGCCTCTGTGTCTTGATTTACTCGCCCGCAAGACGCAGCGGGGCGTTCTCCGCTTCCTGCAGCATCCGCTCCCGCTCGGCGATGTAGTCGCGGGTGAGGGGAAGCGCGTCGACCTTCTTGGCGATCTGGAGCTGGAAGACGACGTCGTCGCCGTTGCGGAAGGTCGCCTCGCAGCCGGCGAGGTAGAATTCCCACATCAGGCAGAACCGCTCGTCGTAGAGCGCCTTGGCCTCCTCGCGCCGGGCCATGAAGCGTTCGCGCCAGGCCTTCAGCGTCTCGGCGTAATGCAGGCGCAGGATCTCGACGTCGGTGATGATCAGGCCGGCCTTTTCGATGGCGGGGATGATCTCCTCGAGGTCCGGCAGATAGCCGCCGGGGAAGATGTATTTGGTGATCCACGGATTGGTCACGCCCGGCCCGGTGGTGCGGCCGATCGTGTGGATCAGCATCACCCCGTCCTCGTCCAGCAGGCGGGCGCACTGGCGGAAGAAAGTGCCGTAATAGCCGACGCCGACATGCTCGAACATGCCGACCGAGACGATGCGGTCGAACGTGCCTTGCGTCTCGCGATAGTCCTCGATGCGGAATTCGACCCGGTCCTGCATCCCGCTCTGCTCGGCGCGGTCGCGGGCGATGGCGAACTGTTCTTCCGAGAGCGTGATGCCGACGACCTCCGCGCCCGCGGTCTCGGCGAGGTAGAGGCCAAGGCCGCCCCAGCCGCAGCCGATATCGAGCACCTTGTTGCCCGGCTCGACCGCGAGCTTGGCCACGATGTGACGTTTCTTGGCGAGCTGCGCCTCTTCGAGGCTCTGGCCGGGCCGCTGGAAATAAGCGCACGAATACTGTCGGTCGGAATCGAGGAACAGATCGTAGAGCCGCCGGTCGAGGTCGTAGTGATGAGCGACGTTGCGCTTCGAGCGCACGCCCCGGTTCCATTGCGCGAAGCGGCGAAGCAGGATGCGTCCGCGCTCCAGGATGCGGGCGGTCAGCGGGTAGGGGCGGTGGCGGAGGTTGAGGAGAACGAGATTCAGGAGGTCGTAGATCGACCCCTGTTCCATCACGAGGCGGCCGTCCATGTAGAGTTCGCCGAGCTTCATCTCGGGATCGGCGATCAGGGCCCTCTGAGCCGCGGCGTCGGTGAAGCGGATGACGACCTTGTTGCCCGTGCCGTCGCCAAAACTAAGCCGGCGGCCCTGCGCCGTCAGCACGTCCAATGAGCCGCGCAGGATCGCCCGCCGCAGCATGCCCCCTAGGATCATCGCCATATTGTGCGCCCGCACGGGCAAGCGTCGAACGCGTTCCGTGCGCCCTCAACGTTACAACGTGCGATAAGCTATGGAGGGGGCGTGGCGATTTCAATGCGTCAAGAGACGTAGAAATACGAAGAAGCCCGCCGAAGCGGGCTTCCAGTGCACAGTAATGAGGCTTTGCTGATCAGGCTTCGTCACCCGGGCCGCCGGCTTCGGGCACGAAGGTCTCGAAAACCGCGTCTTCCTCGCGGACCGTGAGGTCCTCGCCCTTGGTCTGGCGCTCGGCTTCCGCCGCGCTGCGGGCGATGTTCACCGTGACCGAAACCTCGACCTCCGGATGCAGTGCGACCGGGATCTCGTGCAGGCCGATCGTCTTCAGCGGCGTGTTCAGGACGATCTGCTGGCGGCTGACCGAGTAGCCGGCGGCGGTCAGGGCCTCGGCGACGTCGCGGCCGGTGACCGAGCCGTAGAGCTGGCCGGTCTCGCCCGCCTGGCGGACCAGGACGATCGCCTGGCCGTTCAGCTTCTCGCCGACCTTGTCGGCTTCCTTCTTGGTCTCGAGGCTGCGGGCCTCGAGCTGGGCGCGCTCGCGCTCGAAGCGGGCCTTGTTGTCGGCCGTGGCGCGGAGCGCCTTGCCCTGCGGCAGGAGGAAGTTGCGGGCGAAGCCGTCGCGGACGCGGACTTCTTCGCCCATCTGGCCAAGCTTGGCGATGCGTTCGAGAAGGATGACTTGCATTGGTATTCTCCGTCTTAAGCTTTGATGTTTTTTATGATTTCGGGTTCGATGCCCGGCTGATCGCGATCCGGTCTCGGATCGAAAACACATGTTCGGCGATGCCGATGAAGGTGAGGATGATCACCGTCCAGGCCTGCACCGCGAGAAGCACGTAGGCCGCGCCGATGATCAGGCCGCGCCCGGTGGTTCCGCGCGTCCCGGCATGGATCAGCGCCAGACCGAGCATCGCGAAAGGGATGGCGAAGCTCGTGCTCAGGATGCCGGCGGTGAAGCCGGCAATGCCGGGCAGTATGCTCGCCGCCGTCGCGCCCAGCATGATCAGCAGGCTGAACCGGGGCAGCTGGAACTCGGAGATGTTCGGCCAGGGGCGCGCGAGGCGGCCCGAGGTGCGGACGACGCGGCCCGCGACCCACAGATTGACCAGCGAGACGGTGCTCCAGAGCGCTGCCGCCAGCGGCGGGAGCGCGAGCACGGCGAGCTCGGTGATGCGGGTCGGATCGCCGCCGCCGGGCAGGGTGACGGGCTGGCCGGCGGGCGTGCCGGTCTCGACTCGAAGGAAGGTCTCGAAGGTCGTGCGGATCGCGGCGCGGTATTCGTCGAGCGAGCCGGCGACGAGCGGAATGGTGACGAGGACGAGGCCCGCGCCGAGTAGCGCCGCCCAGATGATCAGCCGGCCGACCGGATACCAGTCCATGCCGGCTTCCGGATTGCCCTCGTCGCGCGAACGGCCGAGCAGAGCGAGATAAGCGAGCCACCACGACGGCGCGCCGACCGAAAGGACATAGGCGCGGGCGGTGTCGAAATCACCGAGGCCAAACAGGACGGAGGCCGCGATCATCACGCCGATCAGGCCGGCCTGATGCTGCCAGCCGAGGCTTGCGATGAAGATGGGAAGCGGCGCGAAGATGAACAGCAGGACGGACAGCGTCGAGCCGGACGCGAGCGCCAGGCTAAGCGTGGCGGACGCAATGCCGCTCGCAAGTCCCACAAGGAAAACGATCATCATCGGTTCTGCTGTCCCGCTTCATCAGCGGTTAGAGGAGGATCGCGATGTCCGCCCCAACCCGGTATGGAAACCGGGCACCTGGCGGCGCCCGGGCAGTTCGTCAGATTACTTGATCACGTACGGCAGCAGGCCGAGGAAGCGGGCGCGCTTGATCGCCTGAGCGAGTTCGCGCTGCTTCTTCTGCGAGACGGCGGTGATGCGGGACGGGACGATCTTGCCGCGTTCGGAAATGTAGCGCTGCAGGAGCTTGACGTCCTTGTAGTCGATCTTCGGCGCGTTGGCGCCCGCGAACGGGCACGACTTGCGGCGGCGGAAGAAGGGGCGGCGGGTCTGGGTCGCGGCCATGATCAGACTTCCTCTTCCACGACGGCTTCGGTGGTTTCACGGTCGTCGCGACGCGGCGGACGATCGCCACGCTCGCTGCGATCGCGCTCGTCGCGGTCACGCCGCTGCATCATCGCAGACGGCTCGGTCTCGTGCTCGTCCACGCGGATGGTCATGAAACGCAGGATGTCTTCGTTGATCTTCATCTGGCGTTCCATTTCGGCGACAGCCGCCGGAGGGGCCGAGATGTTGAGCAGCGTGTAGTGCGCCTTGCGGTTCTTCGAAATGCGGAAGGCGAGGCTCTTCACGCCCCAATATTCCACCTTGCCGATTTCGCCGCCGCCGGCCGAAATGACGCCCTTGTACTGGTCGACGAATTCCTCGACCTGCTGGGCCGTCACGTCCTGGCGAGCCAGGAAGACGTGTTCATACAATGCCATAGGTGTTTGGCCTCTCTCATCGTTCCCGTGACCCTGGCGCTGAGCCCTTCGAGCCCGGGAAAGGCTCGAACCAAACTCTCGAAGGCGGAGACACGGGACGACGGGATCACCAGGAGCCCTGCCACCCTTGAAGGGCGACCGTCCGTTCAGCCCCCGGCCGAGGCATCACGAAGGGCGCGCTTATACGCGAACGTCCGTGAAAAGCAACCCGGCCAAGGGGTAATTTTCGGAGAAGTCAGCCCGCCCGGCGATAGGTCATCTGCATGACCTGCTGCCAACTGCCGTCTTCCTGCTTCATCATCGAAGTCAGGGTCCGTTTGTCCGACCCGTGGAATTCGATGATGTCCTGATAATCGGCCGTGCCGCCGCCGCCCTCGGGCGAGAAAGACGGTCCCACGGTGTCGAGCGTCAGCTTGTTGCCGGAGTCATCGACCGATCCCTCGTAGTGCCAGAGATAGGCCATCATCGAGCCGAACCACGAGCCGACATATTTGCCCTTGGCCGGGTCGTAGCCGAGCGTCAGGACAGAGCTTCCCTTGCCGCCGCCCGGCATGTCGCCTGTGGCCTCGCCCTGGATCCAGAGTCCGCCGATCGTGCGGACATGCTCTTTCCACGGCTCGAGCTTTTCGCCCTCCGGCGTCGGCATGTCCGCCTCGGCGATCCAATCTCCGAGGAGCTTTTCGAGCCACTTATGTTCGGCCTGCGGTTCGCTGTTCATCATGAGCCGTCTCTCCCGTTTTCCGGCTGTCCGGAATTCCGCCAGCTATTCCGTCGGGGCGCAAAAGAGCACGGACGGGCGACACCCGGCAGCCGTAACCTCACGGTAGACGGCGATTGTGGAGGCCGTTTGCCATGATGCTTCGAGACGCGTTACACGACCGCCATGCCTCTTAAGGTCGCCGCCCTCTATCAGTTCGTCGCGCTGCCGGATTTCCGCGATCTGCGCGCGCCTTTGTTCGATCTCTGCCAAGGACTCGGCATCAAGGGTTCGCTGCTGCTCGCTCCGGAAGGCATCAACGGGACGATCGCGGGCCCGGAAGAGGCCATCGACGCGCTGCTTCCCGAGATGGACGTGCTGTTCGGTGGCCGTCTCGACAATCTCGAACTGAAATTCTCGGCCGCCTCGGAGATGCCGTTCGGCCGGCTCAAGGTGCGGCTGAAGAAGGAGATCGTCACGCTCGGCGATCCCGCGACCGATCCGACCGCTAGCGTCGGCACCTATGTCGATGCGAAGGACTGGAACGCGCTGCTCGACGATCAGGACCTGATCCTGATCGACACCCGCAACCACTTCGAAGTCGAGATGGGGACGTTCGAGGGCGCGGTCGATCCGCGGCTTCGCCATTTCAGCGACTTCAAGGACTACGTGGCCCGCGAACTCGACCCAGCGCGGCATCGCAAGGTGGCGATGTTCTGCACTGGCGGCATTCGCTGCGAGAAGGCCAGCTCCTACATGCTCGCGCACGGCTTCGAGAACGTCTTCCACCTCAAGGGCGGGATATTGGCCTATCTGGAGAATGTGCCGGCCGAGGACAGCCGCTGGCGGGGCGAATGCTTCGTCTTCGACGAGCGTGTCGCGCTTGGTCATGGCCTGTCGGAGCGTGCCCGTGAAATGGCGGAGGCCGACGATGAGTGACGATCTCGCCGCGCGGCTCGAAGCGCTCGAGATCCGCGTCGCCTATCAGGACCAGGTCCTCGAGGACCTGAACCAGACGATCACGTCGCAGTGGAAGGACATCGACCGGCTGCGCCGCGAAATGGCCGCGCTCGCCGACCGGGTCGCACAAGCCGAGCGCGGGGCAGGGGGCGAGGCGGAGGACGAGCCTCCGCCGCCACACTATTAGGGCCGGCCCTAAGCCGGCTGCTCCGACATCGGCGCGCTGAACAGCCGTCCACCCTCCGCGAAGAAGACGAAGCCGACCGACAGCAGGCTGAACACCGCGAAGCCGATCGTCAGCGGCACGGTGGTGCCGTCGAATTGCTGGCCGATCGCGAAGCCGAGAATGGCGCCGCCGAAGGTCGAGACGAAACCCTGCACCGCGGATGCCGTGCCGGCGACATGGCCGAGCGGCTGCATCGCCATCGCGTTGAAATTCGAGACGCAGAGACCGAAGCAGAACATCATTGCTGCCTGGAAGATGCCGAAGGTCCAGATGTTCTCGAGATCCATGACCGCGACCATCATGTGAGCCACGGCGACGGCGGCGAAGCCGAGGACCGCGCCGTGTGACACGGT
This sequence comes from Rhizobiaceae bacterium CPCC 101076, assembly GCA_003347645.1. Classification (GTDB taxonomy): domain Bacteria; phylum Pseudomonadota; class Alphaproteobacteria; order Rhizobiales; family Methylopilaceae; genus Flaviflagellibacter; species Flaviflagellibacter deserti. Next base: position 77,173 of record QDFX01000012.1, read on the forward strand.
ACGGGTGCCGAGCCTCTCGACGATGCGCGAATTCAAGAGCGACGACAGCGCCATGAACGCCGCGATGAGCGCGAAGACGGTGGTGAATAGGCCGGGATGGCCGAGCGCGTCGGCGAAGACCTGCTGCGCCGAATTGATGAAGGCGAACAGCGCGCCCATCAGGAGCGTGATGGCCAGGTTGTAGCCGACGGAGACCCGCGTCGTCAGCGTGACGTAGAAGCCGTGGCCGATGCCGCGCAGCGAGATCGGGATGCGGTCTTCCGGGTGCATCGTCTCGGGCAGCTTGAGCACCGCCCAGACCAGGGTGATCGCCGAATAGAGCGAGAGACCGAGGAAGATCGCGTGCCATGACGCGAACAGCATGATGATCTGGCCGAGCGACGGAGCGATGATCGGCGCTATCAGGAAGACGATGAAGGCGAGCGACATCACCCGCGCCATGGTCGCGCCGGTATAGCAGTCGCGGACGATCGTGATCGCCAGCACGCGCGAGGCGGCGGCGCCGATGCCCATGACGAGGCGGGCCAGAAGCATGGTCTCGAAGTTCGGCGCGATCGCCGCGGCCGCGGCCGCCACGACATAGATCGCGATACCGACGATCAGTACCGGCTTGCGGCCGAAACGGTCCGACAGCGTACCGTAGATGATCTGCGCGCCGCCGAAGCCGAGCAGATAAGCCGTCACCACCCATTGCGTCTCGTTGGCATTGGCGATGCCGAAGTCGCGGCCGATATCCGGCAGCGCCGGCAGCATGGAATCGATCGCGACCGCGTTGAGCGCCATCACCGCGGCGATGAAGCCGACGAACTGGCGAAAGGTCATCCCGGCATGCGGTGAAGGCGGGCGGTCGTCCGTATCGGGTGTCATGGCGCTGGCTATTGAGAGGTGGCGGCCCGGCCGGGCGTGACGAGGCCCGGACATAGGCACGACCATGCGATTTGGCCACCCGCAACGTGTGAAAATTGCTCAGACCCAAATATTACATAATTGAAGCGTGATATACAACTGTATTCAAGTTTGACTTGTATATTTTATCGGCAAATGCCTATTCTTGCGGCGAACCGGCTCGGTGCCGGCGTCGTTTCATAGGGATGGCAACGCCGTCCGGGAGTTCAAGATGAAGATCGTAAAGTCCATTCTCGTCGCCGGCCTGCTCGGGCTCGCCGCAGTTGCGCAGGCACAGGCTCAGGGCCTTGAGCGCATCAAGAGCGCGGGCGTGCTGAAGATCGGCACCGAGGGGACCTATTCGCCGTTCACCTACCACGACAAATCGGGCGCGCTCGTCGGCTTCGACGTCGAGATCGGCCGCGCTATCGCCGACAAGCTCGGCGTCAAAGCCGAGTTCCTGGAGGGCAAATGGGACGGCCTTATCGCCGGTCTCGACGCCAAGCGCTACGACGCGGTGATCAACCAGGTCGGCATCACCGAGGCCCGCAAGGCGAAATACGACTTCTCGGAACCTTATATCGCGTCGAAGGCGGTGCTGATCGTTCGCGAGGACAACAACGAGATCAAAACCTTCGCCGATCTGAAGGGCAAGAAATCGGCGCAGAGCCTGACCTCGAATTTCGGCAAGCTCGCGCAGGATTCGGGCGCTGAATTGGTCGGCACCGACGGCTTCGACCAGTCTATCCAGCTTCTGCTGACCGGCCGGGCCGACGCCACGATCAACGACAACCTGTCCTTCCTCGACTTCAAGAAGCAGAAGCCCGACGCCAAGGTGAAGATCGCCGCGACGCAGGCCAATGCCGACTATTCGGGCGTCATCGTCAGCAAGGGCCAGCCCGACCTCGTCGCCGCCATCAACGATGCGCTGAAGGCGATCAAGGCCGACGGCACCTACGAGACGATCTCGCAGAAATATTTCGGCGCCAACGTCTCGAACTAATAGTATCGACGGGCACCAGGGCCGGGTGCGGGGGCACCCGGCCTTTTTTATGGGTGCGGACAAGGGGATCGAGGCGTGCCGCACTGGCTTCAATTGATGCTGGAATCGCTCGGCCCGCTGCTGTGGGCCGGGGTCCAGTTCACGATTCCCCTGACATTGCTGTCGTTCGCGCTCGGGCTCACCGTTGGGCTGGCCGCGGCGCTGATCCGCCTATTCGGACCGAAACCGCTCGCGGCCATTGTCCGCTTCTACGTCTGGATCATTCGCGGCACGCCGCTTCTGGTTCAGCTCTTCCTGATCTTCTATGGCCTGCCGAGCATCGGCATCCTGCTCGACGCGTTCCCTGCCGCGTTGATCGGCTTCACGCTGAATGTCGGCGCCTATACCTCCGAGATCATCCGTGCGGTGATCTCATCGGTGCCCAAGGGCCAGTGGGAAGCGGCCTATTCGATCGGCATGACATGGCCGCAAGCGCTGCGCCGGACCGTGCTGCCGCAGGCCGCGCGGACCGCCGTGCCGCCGCTCTCAAACACGTTCATCTCGCTGGTGAAGGACACCTCGCTCGCGGCCGCGATCACCGTGCCGGAGCTGTTTCAGGCCGCCCAACGCATCGTCGCCACGACCTATGAGCCGCTGATCCTCTATGTCGAGGCGGCGCTCATCTATCTCGCGCTGAGTTCGGTGCTGTCTGTGCTTCAGGAGCGGCTGGAGATCCGGCTCAACCGCCAGGGCGGCTTCGTCGAGGCGCGGGCATGATCAACCTCACCGCCATCGAGAAGAGTTTCGGCGATCTGCCGGTGCTGAAGGGCGTTGACCTTGTCGTTCCGCGCGGCGGCGTCACCGCTCTCATAGGACCGTCCGGCGGCGGCAAGAGCACGCTGCTTCGCTGCATCAACCTGCTCGAACTGCCGACCTCCGGCACGGTCGAGGTCGGCGAATGCCGGATCGAGTTCCGGCCGGGCCGCAAGGTCAATCAGAAAGCGGTTCGCGAGCTTCGCCGCCAGACCGGAATGGTGTTCCAGAACTTCCAGCTCTTTCCGCATCAGACTGCGGTGGCGAACGTCATGGAGGGTCTGCTCACCGTCCTGAAATGGCCGAAGGACAGGGCACATGCCCGGGCGATTGAACTGCTCGACAAGGTCGGCCTCGCGCATAAGGCCGATGCCTGGCCCTCCAGCCTCTCAGGCGGCCAACAGCAGCGCGTCGCGATCGCTCGGGCTCTCGCTCCGGAACCGAAAGTGCTGCTCTGCGACGAGCCTACCTCCGCGCTTGACCCAGAACTCTCGGGAGAGGTCGTCGCCGTGCTGGCTCAGCTGGCGGAGGAGGGGACGACCATGGTGATGGCGACCCACGATCTCAGGCTCGCCCGCCAGATCGCGCATGACGTCGTCTTCCTGGAAGCCGGCAAGGTGGTAGAGGCCGGGCAGGCTTCGCAGATATTCGAGAAGCCGTCGCAGGCGAGGACGGTGCAGTTCATTTCCACGCTGACCGAGCAGGGTATGGCTGCCGGCGCGGGGATTTAGGCTCAATCCTGTCCGCATCGTAATGCTCCGGCTTGACCGGAGCATCCATTCACGAGCGTTCGATGGATCCTCCGGTCAAGCCGGAGGATGACGACCTGGTCGAGGGCTGTTCACAGCACTTAATCTCGTGTATGACTGACCGGTCAGTCATTATAAGATCAGTGCGATGCAAGTGACCAAAACCGCCCGAAAACCGGGACGGGCACTCACTCCCGAGGAGCGCCAGACGAAGACGCAACAGCTGCTCGACGCGGCGCTGGACGTCTTCCTCGAACGCGGCTTCGAGGCGGCGCGGCTCGACGAGGTCGCCAAGCGCGCGGGCGTCGCCAAGGGCACGCTCTACCTCTACTTCGCCTCGAAGGAGGCTTTGTTCGAGGACCTGATCCGCTCGCTGATTGCCTCGCCCATTCAAGAGGTTGGACAACGGATGCTCGCGCAGGACATTCCCGCCGAGATGATGCTGCGCGGCCTGTTGAACTGGGCGAAGAAAGAGGTGCTCGGCACCCGCCGCAAGGACATCGCCCGCCTGATCATCTCCGAAGCCGGCCGTTTCCCCGAGCTGGGCGCCTTCTACCACCGCGAAGTCATCAGCCGTGGCACCGCGGTCATCCGCGCCATCGTCACGCGCGGCGTCGAGCGTGGCGAGTTCACCTCCGACGCTCTGGACCGGTTCCCGCAACTGCTGATCGCGCCGGTCCTGGTCGGCATCATCTGGAACGGCCTGTTCAGCCATGTCGAGACGCTCGACACCGATGGCCTGCTCGACGTTCACGCCGATCTCATTATTCGCGGTCTGAAAGGCGGTGCGGCATGAAACGCATCGTCCCGCTCATCCTGATCCTCGCGATCGCCGCAGCCGCGGCCTGGTATCTCTGGCCGGCTCCCACCGACCCGGACCGGGTGCAGGGCTATATCGAGGGCGATCTCGTTCTCGTCGGTCCGGAAAGCGCGGGCAGGGTGGTCAGCCTCACCGTCGATTCTGGCAGCGATGTCTCTGAAAACGCGGAGCTTTTCTGCCTCGATACCCGCTCCGAGGAAGCCGCGCGCGACGAGGCGCAGGCAAAGCTCAACCAGGCCAAGGCGCAATTGGCGGATCTTCAGGCAGCGGTTCAGCGGCCCGAACAGATTGCCGTTCTGAGGGCGACCGAGAACCGCGCGAAGGCAGCGCTCGATTTGTCCCGCGCCGACGTCGAACGCCAGAGAGCCTTGTTCCAGAAGGGTTTTTCCTCCGAGGCGCGGCTCCAGCAGGCGCAGGCGCAATTCGAAAGCGATGGAGCGGCCTTGGCCGAGGCTCGCCGGCAGATCGAAGCGGCGGAAATCCCGGGCAGAAGCGAACTGATCGCGGGCGCGGAAGCCGCCGTGAAGGCAGCCGAGGCCTCGCTCGACGGCGCGGTCAAAGCGCTGGAGAAACGCCGAGTGTTCGCGCCCGTCGCGGCCGTCGTCGAGGATGTCTATTTCCGCGCGGGCGAGGTCGTGGCGGCCGGCCAGCCTGTTCTTGCCCTGCTCCCGCCCGGCAACCGTAAGGTCCGCTTCTATGTTCCGGAACCTCAGCTTTCCGGCCTAAGGCTCGGGCAGGACGTGACAATCTACTGCGACGGCTGCCAACCGATGACGGCCAGGCTGAGCTTCCTGTCGAGCGAGGCCGAGTTCACCCCGCCGGTCATCTTCAGCGAGGAGGAGAGGGCGAAGCTCGTCTTCAAGGCGGAAGCGAAGCTGACCCAGGGCGAGACCCTGCCGCTCGGGCTGCCGGTCGATGTCGTCCTGCACGGGCGCGCAAAATGACCGCCGCAGCCCTGCCAGCCGACCTCCCACAGACCGACCCGGACGTGGTCATCGACGTCGAGGGGCTGACCAAGAAGTTCGGCGAGCGCACGGTGGTGAAGGACCTGACCATGCAGGTCCGGCGCGGGCTGATCTACGGCTTCCTCGGCCCGAACGGCTCCGGCAAGACGACGACGATCCGGATGCTGACCGGCCTGCTGACGCCCGACAGCGGGCGTGGCACCTGCCTCGGCTACGACATCCTCACCCAGTCGACCGAGATCAAGCGCCATGTCGGCTACATGACGCAGAAGTTCTCGCTCTATACCGACCTGTCGATCCGCGAGAACCTCGAATTCATCGGGCGCGTTCACGGCCTCTCCGACCCGCGCGGGGCGGCGTCGGAGGCCATCGCCCGGCTCGGGCTGGAGAATCGGGCGAGCCAGCTTGCCGGCGAACTCTCGGGCGGCTGGAAGCAGCGGCTCGCGCTCGGCGCCTGCATCCTGCCGAAGCCAGATCTTCTCCTCCTCGACGAGCCGACCGCCGGCGTTGACCCCAAGGCCCGGCGCGAATTCTGGGATGAGATCCACCATCTCGCCCATGACGGCATGACCGTCCTCGTCTCGACCCATTACATGGACGAGGCCGAGCGCTGTCACGAGATCGCATATATCGCCTATGGCGAGCTCTTGACCCACGGCACGGTCGACGAGGTCGTCGCGCAATCGGGTCTCGCGACCTACACCGTCACCGGCCGCGATCTCTCCGCGCTCGCCGACCAGCTCTCGAAGACCGAAGGCGTGGACCAGGTCGCGCCGTTCGGCTCGGCGCTCCACATCTCCGGCCGCGACAAGGCCAGGCTCGACGCCGCCATCGAGGCGCTGCCGGAGACCGAGGGCGTCGAGGTCACGCCCTCCGAACCCACGCTCGAGGACGTCTTCATCGAGCTGATGAGCCAGAGCCGGGACAATTTCGCATGAGCGCGCCGGCCGAACCGCGCGCGAAACCCGGCGGCAGCTTCAGCCGCTTCCGCGCCGTCTTCATCAAGGAGGCGATCCAGCTCCGCCGCGACCGGCTGACCTTCGCGATGATGGTGATGATCCCGCTGATGCAGCTGCTCTTGTTCGGCTACGCCATCAACACCGACCCGAAGAGCCTGCCGACGGCCGTCCTCCAGCTCGACGACAGCGCGTTTGCACGCTCCTTCATCGGCGCCATGCATGCGACCGACTATTTCGCGATCGAGAAGACGGTCCACAGTGAAAAGGAACTCGACGACCTCTTCCTCTCCGGCGCGATCCAGTTCGCGGTGCAGATCCCGGTCGATTTCGGCAAGAAGATCATGCGCGGCGAGAAGCCCGCTCTGCTGGTCATTGCCGACGCCACCGACCCTTCCGCCTCGGGCAACGCCATCGCCGCGCTGCAGCAGCTTCCGCAGACCGTCTTCGCCCGCGACCTGGAGGGCGCCGCCGCGATGCGGGAGGGCCAGGCGCCGCCGTTCGAACTCCGTCTCCACCGCCGCTACAACCCGGCCGGCGAGACCCGCTTCAACATCGTGCCGGGGCTGATGGGCACGATCCTGACGCTGACCATGCTCCTCTTCACCGGCCTGTCGGTGACGCGCGAGGTCGAGCGCGGGACGATGGAGACCTTGCTGTCGCTGCCGATCCGCCCGGTCGAGATCATGCTCGGCAAGATCTCGCCCTACGTCGTCGTCGGCGCGGTGCAGATGACGATCATCCTGACGACGAGCTTCCTGCTGTTCGGCGTTCCGATTGTCGGTTCGCTCACGCTGCTCTTGGCGCTAACGACGCTCTTCATCATCGCCAATCTCGCGGTCGGCTACACCTTCTCGACCATCGCCACGAGCCAACTCCAGGCGATGCAGATGTCCTTCTTCTTCTTCCTGCCGTCCATGCTGCTCTCGGGCTTCATGTTCCCGTTCCGCGGCATGCCGGTCTGGGCGCAGTACATCGGCGAAATCCTGCCGCTGACGCATTTCCTGCGGGTGGTGCGCGGCATCATGCTGAAGGGCGCGGGGCTATGGGACCTGAGCCACGATGTACTGGCGCTGGTGGCGTTCGTTCTGGTGGCGATGGGGGTCGCGGTGGCGCGGTTTCGGCAGACTTTGGATTGAGGCGAGGCGCTACAGCGCGCGCTGCCGGATCGCCGTCACCACCAGTTCGGCTAGCACCACCACGGCGAAGATCGTCAGCAGCACCACGGCGACCTGATCCCAGTAGAGCAGGTTCAGCGCCGTATCGAGCGCGACGCCGATGCCTCCCGCGCCGACGAGGCCGAGCACGGCGGATTCGCGGATGTTGATGTCCCAGCGGAACAGCGCGATCGACCAGAAAGCCGGGCGAACCTGTGGCCAGTATCCCATCAGGATCTGGCTTCGCTTCGGCGCGCCCGCAGCGACCAGTGCCTCGATCGATCCCTGGTTCGCCTCCTCCAGCGCCTCGCCGAACAGCTTGCCGACGAAGCCGATGGAACGGAACGCGATCGCCAATGTGCCGGCGAGGGGACCGGGACCGAAGATCGCGACGAACAGCAGCGCCCAGACGAGCGAGTTCACCGAGCGCGAGGTGACGAACAGGAAATGGGCGAACCAGTTGAGCACCGGAACGGGCGTCAGGTTGCGCGCGGCGACCAGGCCGAGCGGCACTGCGAAGAACAGCGACAGGATGGTGCCGAGCGTCGCGATGTGCAGCGTCTCGATCAGCGAGGCCCAGACGGCCTCGCCGAAATAGCTCCAGTCCATCGGCCACATGCGGACGAACAGGTCGGCGATCTGCTGCGGCGAGTCGTAGAGGAATTCCGGGATGATCTCGATCGTCCGGAACGACCAGACGATCGCGATGACGGCGGCGAGATAGAGCGCGTAGCGGCCGAGCCTCTGGGCCGGCGTGAAGCGCACCCATTCGCGGTCGATGGCCGTTCCGACCGTGCTCATTGAAACGCCTTCCGGATCCAGCCCGAAAGGACTTCAGCGACCATGATCATCGCCACCGTGACGATGAGGATCGCGAGCACGTAGTCGTAGTCGAAGCGCTGGTAAGCGGTGAACAAAGTGGCGCCGATGCCGCCGCCGCCGACGATGCCGACCATGGTCGAGTTCCGCAGGTTGGAATCGAGCTGGTAGGTCGCGAAGCCGATGAAGCGTGGCAGGACCTGTGGCTGCACGGCCATGATCAGCACGTTCAGGAACGGCGCGCCGGTGGCGCGGACAGCTTCGACCTGCTTCAGCGAGATTTCCTCGATCGCCTCGGCGAACAGTTTGCCGACGAAGCCGATCGACCCGACGATCAGCGCCAGCACACCCGCGAGCGCGCCGAAGCCGACCGCCTTCACGAACAGGATCGCGATGATGATCGGGTGGAACGACCGGCAGAGTGCGATGATCGTCCGCGCAGGCCAGGTCACCCAAGGCGGCATCAGATTGCGTGCCGCCAGCAGTCCGACCGGCAGCGACAGCAGAATGCCGAAGAAGCTCGACAGGATCGCGATCTGCAGGCTCTCGACCATGCCGTCGACGAGAAGCTGGGTCCGCTCGAAATCGGGCGGGAACATCCGGGCGAGGAAGGTCCCTCCCTGGCCGAGGCCGGTGACGAACCGGTCCCACGAGAAGCCGAGATGCGAGGCGGCGTAGATCGTGTAGACGACCAGCGCCCCGAACGCGATGCGCCCGCTCCAATTGGCCTGGAAGGCTTGCCGACCAAGGGGGAGGCCAGGATCAGGGGCGCTCATCGAGCCAGTTCTCCCCGCCATAGATCGCCTTGAGGTCGGCGTCGGTCAGTCCGTCCGGCGGGCCGTCATAGACGACGTGGCCGCCTGTCATGCCGACGACGCGTTGCGCGAAGCGCTTGGCCAGTCCGACATTGTGGATGTTGACGATCACCGGGATGTCGCGCTCGCCGGCCAGCCGCGAGAGGATCTCCATGATCTCGACCGAGGTTTTCGGATCGAGCGAGGAGGTGGGCTCGTCGGCGAGGATCAGGTCGGGCTCCTGCATGATCGCCCGGGCGATACCGACGCGCTGGCGCTGGCCGCCGGAGAGTGCGTCCGCGCGGCGGAGCGCGACGCGTTCGAGCCCGACCGCGTCCAGCAGTCCGAAGGCGCGGTCGATGTCGGCCTGCGGGAATTTCCGCAGCCAGGCGCGCCATACCGGGACATAGCCGAGCCGGCCGGAGAGCAGGTTCTCCATCACCGTCAGCCGTTCCACGAGATTGTACTCCTGGAACACCATGCCGATGCGCCGCCGCGCCTCGCGGAGCTGCCGGCCGCGAAGCCGCGCGAGATCCTGGCCCATGAACTTGATTTCGCCGGACGTGGGCTCGACCAGCCGATTGATGCAGCGCAGCAGCGTGCTCTTGCCGGTGCCGGACGGGCCGATCACGGCGGTCAGGCCGTGGCCGGCAATCGTCAGGTTGATGCCGCGAAGGACCGGCTTGTTGCGCCGGTACTCCTTGACGAGATCGCGGATGACCAGAGAGCGGGCGTCCTGCCCGCTCTCCGTCACGAGGCCCGGCGCCGCGTTCACTGCGTCTTCTTCTGTTTCTCTTCGGCCTTCTTGCGCGCGGCTTCCGCCTCGCGGGCCGTTTCCTTCTCGTAGGCGGCCTTGTTGTACGGCGTGCCGGACTTCTCGCCGACCTCGCGCACCACGGCCCATTCCTTCTGATAGGTGATCGGGAAGAAGCGGTCGTCGCCGTTGAACTCCTTCTGCATCTCCGGCGGGAAGCGGAAGTCGTAGAAGCACTGCTTGATCTTTTCGGCGAGCTCCGGCTTCAGGTCGTGGGCGTAGGCGAACGAGGAGGTCGGGAAGACCTCGCTCTTGAAAATGATGCGGAAGTTCTCGCCCTTCACCGTGCCGCGGTCGACCATGCGGTTATAGACGTCGGACGCGACGGGCGCAGCGTCGTAGTCGCCGGCCTCGACGCCGAGCGTCGACTTGTCATGGCCGCCGGAGAAGATCGGCTTGTAGTCCTCGTTCGGCTTAAGGCCTTCCGCGGGAAACAGCACGACCGGCGCGAGGTGGCCGGAATTGGAGGAGGGCGAGGTGTGGGCGACCTTCTTGCCCTTCAGGTCGGAGAGCTTCTGATACGGGCTGTCGGCCTTCACCAGCATGAACAGCTGATAGCCCTGGAAACCCTTTGCGGTGCCCTTGGCGGCGAACGGAATGGCGCCCGCCATGTTGACCGCGAACCCGGTCGGGCCGGTCGAGAAGCCCGCGACGTGCAGGCGCCCGGACCGCATGGCCTCGATCTCGGCGGAGTTCGACTGGACGGGGTAGTAGACGACCTTCTTGCCGGTGCATTCGGAGAGATGCTTGGTGAACGGCGCGAAGGCGTTCTCGTAGACGGCGGGGTCCTCGACCGGGGTATAGGCGAAGACCAGCGTGCTCGGATCGCGGGTTTCCTTCGGCACGTCGGCGACGAGGTCGTTGTTGGCGTCGCAGTACATGTCGTCGAGCTGGCCGCGATTGGCGCAGTCCTGGGCAGAGGCAGTTCCGACATAGCCGAGGCCCGCGGCAAGCGCGAACATGGCTGTCCAGATTCTGAGCATTTTCTATCCTCCCTGCTTATTCTTATTTCCATAAGCCAAGCGGAAAATAGCGCTCAAGCCAAGCCTCTAAATCGCGAAAAGATGTGATTTCTCTGCGATAAGGCTCGTCATGCCTTTGTCATTGTGACGATTGGCGAGGGTGGCGGGGCAATGAAGTGGCCCGCGGGCGACCGGTGTTGCTTTGGGCTTCATGTCCCATTCCGCGGCCGCTCTTTCGGCGGCCGCGCTTTCGCGATCTCCGGCTGCTCCTCACCCTTTACCCAGATATGGGATCGTTCCGGCCAGATCGGTATCGTCGATCAACTGGAAGCGGCTTTCACTGCCGTCCCTGCGGGCCTGGGCGTGAGGGGCATATCTGGGGTCGTTGACGAAGGCCTCGGCTGCTTCGGCCGATGGAAACTCCAGAAGCGCGATAAGGGTGGTTTCCAGAGGCGTGCCTTCCAGCGTCTTCACGTTCCCGCTTCTTGCCAGATACTTGCCGCCGTGCTCATGCACCAGATCATGAACCGCCGCGGCGTATGCCGGCACCCATGCTTCGTCAGTCACCTTGACGTCAGCGATGATGTAAACGGTCATTTTGGTTTATCCGTTCCTATGTCGGACGAGGGCGGTGGCGGGCACCTTCATTGCACCACACATCGCACGATCGATGATCGCGTTCTTCCCTAGCATCGGCAGACATCCGGCGTTCATCCCGAACGGCTCTCCGACTTCAGCTTCTCCGTATCGATCGGCAGCTTCCGCAGCCTCACTCCCGTCGCCGCGTAGACCGCGTTCAACACCGCGGGCGCCAAGGCCGAAGTCCCCGGCTCACCAAGCCCGCCCGGTGCCTCGCTGCTCTTGACGATCTCGACCTCGATCTTCGGGGCCTCGTCGATGCGGAGCATCTGGTAGGTGTCGAAATTGGTCTGCTCGACCCGGCCGTCCTTGAGCGTGATCTCGCCGTAGAGAGCAGCGGTGATGCCGAAGATGATGCCGCTCTGGATCTGCGCCTCGATCGTGTCCGGATTGACGGCGACGCCGCAGTCGATGGCGGCGACGACGCGGTCGACGCGGACGGTGCCGTTGTCCGCGACCGTCACCTCGGCGACCTCCGACAAATAGCTTCCGAACGCGAACTGCACGGAGATGCCGCGACCCTTCCGGGGCCCGAGCGGGGTTCCCCATCCGGCGTTCCTGGCGGCGGTCTCCATCACTTTCAGCGCGCGCGGATTGTCCGCCAGCAGCGCGCGGCGATACTCGACCGGGTCCTTCTTGGCCGCGGCGGCGAGTTCGTCGATGAAGCTTTCGACCACATAGATGTTGTGCGTCGGGCCGACGCCGCGCCAGAACGCTGTCGGGATGCCCGGAGGCTCCACCTGGACGTAGTCGACGTGCATGTTCGGGACGGCATAGGGGATCTCGGCCGCGCCCTCGACCGCGTCGGGGTCGACGCCGTTCTTCATCCACGAGGGGGAGTAGCGGGCTATGATCGACGAACCGGCAATGCGGTGGCTCCAGGCCGTCAGTCTGCCGTTCTCGTCGAGCCCGGCGCTCATCCGGTCGAAATAGTACGGCCGGTACATGTCCTGGGTGATGTCTTCCTCGCGGCTCCAGACGACCTTGATCGGGTCCTTGGACTGCTTCGCGATGAGCGCGGCCTGAGCGATGAAATCGACCTCGAGCCGGCGGCCGAAACCGCCGCCGAGGAGGTGGTTATGGATCGTTACCTGCTCGGGCTTCAGCCCGAGCGACTTCGCCACCACCGCCTGGGCGATATCCGGCACCTGCGAGCCGACCCAGACATCGCAGCTATCCGGCTTCACCTGAACGGTGCAATTGATCGGCTCCATCGTCGCATGGGCGAGGAACGGCGCTTCGTAGATGGCCTCGACCTTGGTGGCCGCCTTGGCGAGGGCGGCTGCGACGTCGCCCTTGTCGGTGGCGACGGCCCCGGGTTTCTCGGAAGCGGTTGCCAGAGCGGCGACGACATCCGCCGTGGTGACGGATGCGTGAGGGCCGTCGTCGAAGGTGACGGCAGCGGCTTCCAGGCCCTGTTTCGCCGCCCAGTAGTGATCGGCGATGACCGCGACCGCATTGTCGAGCTTCGCGACCTGATGCACGCCCGGAACCTTCAGCGCCGCCGCTTCGTCGACCGAGGCGACCTTGCCGCCGAAGACCGGAGAAGCGGAGACCGTGGCGACCTTCATGCCGGGCAGTTTGACGTCGATGCCATAGATCGCCGTGCCATTCACCTTGCCCGCGACGTCGAGCCGTTTGACCGGCGTGCCGATCAGGCGGAACGTGGACGGATCCTTGAGCTTGACGTCGGCCGGGACGGGGAGTTTGGCGGCGGCGTCGACGAGTTCGCCATATCCGATCCGGCGTTTGCTCGCGGCGTGGACGACGAAGCCCGGCTCGGTGGTCAGGCCGGCGGCGTCAACCTTAAGATTGGTCGCGGCAGCCGTGATCAGCATCTGCCGCGCCGTGGCACCGGCCTGGCGCAGCGGCATGTAGAACGCCCGGATGGACGTCGAACCGCCCGTCATCTGCACGCCGCCGATCAGGGCGTTGCCGTAGAGCTTCGCGTTCGCCGGAGAGTGTTCCACCACGACATTGGTCAGGTCGACATCGAGTTCCTCGGCAACCAGCATCGGCAGCGAGGTAAAGGTGCCCTGGCCCATCTCGATCATCGGGGAGATGAACGTCACCTTGCCCGTCTGGTCGATGCGGATGAACGCATTCGGAGCGAACGGCTCGCTACCCGTCGCGGCGTCTGCCGGCAGGATTGCGGAGGGCAGGGTGAAGCCGATCATCAAGCCGCCGCCGACTGCGGCGCTCGAGCGGAGGAAGGTGCGGCGGGAAACAGTCCGGTCCATCACGTCGTCGAGAAGAGTCATGGCTGTTGTCCTCACTGCGCACTGACGGAGTTGGCGGCCTGCTTGATCGCTTCGCGGATGCGCACATAGGTGCCACATCGGCAGATGTTGCCAGACATCGCCGCGTCGATGTCGGCATCTGTCGGTTTCGGATTGCCCGCGAGAAGCGCGCTCGCCGACATGATCTGCCCTGATTGGCAGTAGCCGCACTGGACGACTTCGACGCCAAGCCACGCGGTCTGGATCGCCTTGCCGGCCGGCGTTTCGCCGATCGCCTCGATCGTCGTGACCGACCGGCCCGCAGCGTCACTGACTGGTGTGATGCAGGAGCGGGTCGGCTCGCCGTCGATGTGCACGGTACAGGCTCCGCACTGGGCGATGCCGCAACCGAACTTCGTTCCCGTCATGCCGAGAATGTCCCGGATCACCCACAAAAGCGGCATGTCGTCCGGAGCATCGACCGAATGGGGTCGGCCGTTCACATTAAGATTGAGCATGGAAGAAACCCCCTCGGCCTGTGCTGACAATTATGGTTTGGAAAACTGCGTGGTTCGGCGGACCGGACGGACCCCGGGGCGAGGTCCGGACGACAATTCCGCGAAGAGCGTGGCGCTCGCCACCGATGTGGCGACAGCGAGGCTTCTCTACAAGTATCAGCAGGTATGCCACCTCCTGACCGGCTCACGGAATCACTCAGTTTTCAGGACTCGGGACGGAACGAACGCTCGCTCGTCGAGCGTCAGTTTGGAACGAATCTACGTCCCAAAGTATGGCCGGAATGAGGAGGCGGGACCTGCTAGTGGGTATCGGCATCCAGCGCGCGAGCAAGGTCGGCCGCACTTACCAGATGCACTTCCTCGCGGCCTGCCGGCCCGGTGAGCGCCGGAGTGTGGAGCATGGTCGCGACGCGGTGATAGGCGATGTGGGTCAGGCCGGGGAGTTCCTCGTCGTCGGTGACGAGCCGGTAAGTGCCGGCCGGCTGCGGGCCCGTCAGGGTAGACAGCTCGAAGGGGTGCTGGAAGGTGATTGTTGTCTCGGTGGTGCGGAGTGGCATGGCAAAGCCTCGCTCGTTTATGGCCGGCCCAGCGGCATTGCCGGCTCCGTGCCCAACAGCAGCCCGGTCATTTGCACCCATTTGACGAAGGCCTTCAGCACCTTGGCCTTATCCTGCGTCGTTCGCGCTTTCTTCAGGGCGAGGGCGATGCCGCCCAGAACCGCGCCGTTCGACGGGTTGAGATAGGCTTCCACGTCGCCGATCGTGCGCAGCCGAATTTCGGCATGGCCGTCCATCACGACGAGGATCCGGCTTAGCCGGTCGGTCAATTCAGCCATGCCGGGGGTCCGGCTCGCGGCCCCCTTCGTTCAGCCAGGCGTCCTCTTGCGCGGACGTGGCCGAAGACCGGTCGCGTTGGTCGTCCTCGATGTCTCTCTCCTGATTGGCAAGCGTGCCGTAGAAGCGGGAGAAGCCGAGCAGGCCGCCGACGAAGGGAGCGGTGCTTTGTCTTGCAGCCTTCAGAAATGTATCTGACTTGAGCTGCAGGCGCATCGAGTAGAACGGCGGCGCAACTGTTTCAGTCATGGCTCGCTCCTAGACGAAAACCTGGTTGCCGGCATGGCTGTGCGAAATCTCTTTTTCCGTCACCACTCGCTCGGTGACCTCAGTCGGACTCTTCATCCGGTACTGCAGCGTGCCATCGGCACCTTCGGGAAGCTGTCGCGTGATCTCGTACGGGCCGCGTTGAACATTGAGAGGAACGCGGATCCACTCGACCTGATCGCCCAGCTGGAATTCATGATCGTGTTGCATAAATTGAAAGTGGTGATTGCTACGTCGAATACAAGGAGCGAGCGGCTGATGATAAATAAAAATAACGACCTAGTAGTTGATAGAAAATAAGACTACCATCGGAGATACGAAAAATACATCGCCAATCCAAATAGATCGGAAGCGACCATGCCGGTCGAAATCTATCCATGGCATGATTGGTTCGCCTGGCGGCCAGTATTCGTCAATGGCGGCATAGCCTGGTTGAGCACCATCAGGCGCAGGCGGCGCTCAATGGATCAATGGGAATACGCCGGGGGTCAGACTGACTGACTCCTCGCGCAAACACCCGGGAAATCCGGTGTCGGGCGACGCGTCGCCCGAGTGGCCTATTTCTTTTTTTCCGTCGACCGTGCCACCGTATCTCCGACGATCGAATTCTTGGTCGACGGGGCGGCGGCGATCACCTTAGGGGTGACCTTCTTCGGTTTCTTGGCTTCGCGGTTGCCGCGTTGTTCCTTGGACATGTCGTTTCCTCCGAGGGTGTCAGCAGACGCCCGTTTTATGGCTGGAACAAGGGGTCAGTGGATTGGGTGAGCGAAGGGCAGGTCGGGCGCTTCCTCGGTCACGACCTTGAACTCGATCAACTGGTTTGGGCCGAAGGTCAGGGTCAGCGGCACATCGGCGGCGTCGCGGCCATAGGCGATCAGGATGCGGCCGATGCGGGGATCGTTGTTTCTCGGGTCGAACATGTGCCAGCGGCCGCCGAGAAAGACCTCGATCCAGGCGGCGAAGTCCCCGGGTGCATGCGGCAGGGGCAGGCCGATATCGCTGACATAGCCGGTGCAGTAGCGGGCTGGGATGTTGAGGCAGCGGCAGAAGGTCAGCGCCAGATGAGCGAAGTCGCGGCAGACGCCAATCTTCTCCTCATACGCGTCCATCGCCGAACGGGTCGGCCGAGAATGCGCGTAGCCGAAAGTGATGTGGTTGTGCACGAACTCGCAGATCGCCTGAACGCGCGACAGGCCGGGCGGCAGCGCACCGAACAGGTCCCAGGCAATGTCAGACAGCCGGTCGGTCTCGCAATAGCGGCTGCCGAGCAGGAAGAGCAGCGTCTCGGCCGGGAGGAGAGCGGGTGAAACCTCGTCGGCGGCCTTGGCCACCGCATCCCACTGGCCATCGTCGCGGACGACCGTGTCTGTCTTCAGCGTGAAACGTCCGACGGGCGCGGTGAAGCGGCTGCACCAATTGCCGAAGCTGTCGCGATATCCCTGGATCGGCACGGCGGGCGAGGTGGTGAGGTAATCGGGCCGTTCAAGATCGGAGACGCGCGAGGAATGCACGTTGAGCATCGCGATCATCGGCGTGATCTGCTCGAATTCGTAGGTCATCTCGCAGCCAACCAGAATCCGCATGCTCTCTCCTCAGTCGATGGAATCTTCCGAGGGACCGCGAAGGTCGGCCCGCGTGGTCCGCGGCGGCAAATATCGATGACAGACAACTTGGAGCACATCGGCGGCGGAGAAGATACAGGCGCGCCTAAACCAATCGACACATCATCTTTTCCCGAAACGATGTGCGAACGTCGTCGAACGGCATTATCGTCCGCCGCATCTTTGGTTTCGGCAGGAGCTTCGAACGCATGAACGCATCAGTGAACCCCAATGCCGGGCGCCTGACCGACCTTCGCGATCTCGCCGACATTCCGAGCCTCGTCGTCGCCTATTACGCGGAGCGGCCCGATCCCGGTGTCGTCGAGCAGCGCGTGTCGTTCGGCACGTCGGGGCACAGGGGCTCGTCGCTGACGCGGAGCTTCAACGAACGCCACATCCTCGCCGTCACGCAGGCGATTTGCGAATACAGGAAGAAGGAGGGCATCGACGGGCCGCTGTTCATCGGCCTCGACACCCACGCATTGTCGCGCCCGGCATTCGTGACGGCGCTCGAAGTGCTGGCGGCGCATGACGTCACCGTGATGGTTGCGGCCAACAACGATTTCACCCCGACGCCGGTGATCTCGCGGGCGATTCTTGCCTACAATCGCAGGCGCCAGAGCGGGCTCTCCGACGGCATTGTCATCACGCCCTCGCACAATCCTCCCGGCGACGGCGGCTTCAAATACAATCCGCCGCATGGCGGGCCGGCGGGCTCGGCGGTGACTGGCTGGATCGAGGGCAGGGCGAACGAGCTTCTCGGCGGCGCGGAGATCGCCCGCGTCAGCTACGAGCAGGCCCTGCGCGCGCCGACCACGGTTCAGCACGATTACGTCACCGCCTATGTCGACGATCTCGCCTCCGTCATCGACCTGGAGGCTATTCGCGCGTCCGGTCTGCATCTCGCGGTGGATGCGCTGGGCGGCGCCGGCATCCATTATTGGCATCGCATCGCCGAACGCTACGGGCTCGACCTCACCGTTCTGAACGACGTCTACGACCCGACCTTCCGCTTCATCACGCGCGACTGGGACGGCAAGATCCGCATGGACCCGTCCTCACCGGATGCGATGCGGAGCCTGATCGGGCTGAAGGACGATTTCGACCTCGCCTTCGCCTGCGACACCGACCACGACCGCCACGGCATCGTGACGAAGAGCGCGGGCCTGATGCAGCCGAACCATTATCTTGCGGCGGCGATCGACTACCTCATCACGCACCGCCCGGACTGGAAGCCGGATATCGCGATCGGGAAGACGGTCGTCAGCAGCAGCATCATCGACCGCGTGGTGACGCGGAGGAACCACCGGGTCCACGAGACGCCGGTTGGCTTCAAATGGTTCGTCGACGGCCTGACTGACGGCTGGATCGGCTTCTGCGGCGAGGAGAGCGCCGGCGCGACCTTCGTCGAGACGAGCGGCCAGGTTTGGACGACCGACAAGGACGGCATCACCGCGGGCCTGCTGTCGGCCGAGATGACCGCCCGCACCGGTCGCGACCCGGCGGAACTGTACAAGGGCCTAACCGAGGAGGTCGGGACCTCGTATTATCGCCGCAGCGACGCGCCGGCCAACAAGGAGCAGCGGACGGCCCTCGGCCGCCTGACCCCCGACACGTTCAAAGTGACGGAACTCGCGGGCGAGGCGGTGCAGCACGTGCTGACCCACGCGCCCGGCGATGGCAGCGCGATCGGCGGAATCAAGGTCGTGGCCGCGAACGGCTGGTTCGCCGTGCGTCCGTCCGGCACCGAGGATGTCTACAAGATCTATGCCGAGAGCTTCATCGGCGACGACCATCTGCGCCGGATCGAGGATCAGTCGCGCCAGCTGGTCGGCGAAGCGCTGTCGGTCGCGTCCGCAGCCGCCTAGAACGTCGTTCTGGTCAGGCCGCTCGCTGCCTCTCCCGGCGGGCGAGATAGCCGTGGATCTGGGCGACGACGGCCGCGCCGTCGCCAACCGCCGCAGCGACACGCTTGGTCGATGACGCGCGCACATCGCCGATCGCGAAGACACCCGATCTGTTCGTTTCCAGCGACGTGCCGTTTGAATCGTTGCGATCCGCTCCGGTGAGAACGAAGCCCTTGTTGTCGACGTCGACGCAGCCGTTCAGCCAGCCGGTGTTGGGATCGGCGCCGACGAACAGGAACAGGTGCTTGATGTTCCGGGTAAGCGTCGTGCCGGTCGCGGCCTTGCGCAGGACGATCTCCTGCAGGCCCCGGGTCTCATCGCCGCCGAGTTCGGTGACCTCGGTATTGGTGTGAATCTCGACGTTCGGCAAAGCAGCGATGCGCTCGATCAGGTATTGCGACATCGATGATTCCAGGCCGTTTGCCCGGATGACCAGATGCAGGTGCTTCACCTTCGGCGCGAGATAGACCACGGCCTGTCCGGCCGAATTACCTCCACCGACGAGCGCGACCTCCTCGCCCTTGCAGAGCTGTGCCTCGACTGGCGACGCCCAGTACGAGATTCCGCGACCCTCGAATGTCGCAAGATTGGCGATGTCGGGCCGGCGGTAGCTTGCGCCCGAGGCGATGACGACTGTCCTCGACGAGATCGTCTTGCCATCGGATAGGAGGAGATCGAGCGTCGCGTGCACGTCGTCCTCCGTGCCGGGGCAGGTCAGCTTGGTGACCTCCAGTGGGATGGCCAGCTCGGCGCCGAATTTCTGCGCCTGCGTGAATGCTCGGCCGGCGAGCGCCTGGCCTGAAATGCCGGTCGGGAAACCGAGATAGTTCTCGATCCGGGCCGACGCGCCCGCCTGTCCGCCGATCGCGCGGGTGTCGAGAACGAGGACCTTCAGACCCTCCGATGCGGCATAGACGGCGGTGGCGAGGCCGGCCGGGCCCGCGCCGACGATCGCCACGTCGTAGGTGACCGACGGATCGAGCTCCGGCGTCATGCCGAGGCAAACGCCGGCCTCGGCATTCGTCGGATGCTTGAGGACTGTGCCGTTCGGGCAGATGAGGATCGGGAGATCCTCTTCCGCAATGCCGAGGCGTTCGATGAGAGCGCGGGCTTCCGCGTCATGGCAGTCGAGGACAGTGTTCGGATGGCCGTTCCGCGTCAGGAACCCTTGCAGCCGGACGAGGTCGCGGTCGTTTGCCCGCCCGAGCAAAGTGGAGCCGGCATTGCCGCCCTCGATCAGGGCGACCCGGCGCAGAATGTAGGCACGCATGACGATCTCGCCGATTTCGGCCGAGCCGATGACGAGAGCGCGCAGATGAGGGGCGTCCAGGGGAACGGCGACGCAGCCCTCCGCGCCGGCCTTGCCCGCCGCCAGGGAGGCGCGTCCGGCAAGCTGGCTGATCTCTCCCGAGAACTGACCGGCCATGTGCGAAACGATCGGCTGTTCGTGGCCGAGGCCATCGCGCCGGACGACATCGATCGATCCGCGCAGGATCAGCCAGGCTGGGGAATTGCGCTGGCCAACCTCGAATACCGTTTCGCCGGGCTGAAACTCGCGCTCGCCGCCACTGGCGAACCGCTTCATCACCTCGACCTGTACGGGATCGAGCTTCGGGAATCTCTGGTGGAAACGTGTGTCTATCGCCGACATGGGGATCTATCCGGGGAACGAGCGGAGTCTTCAGCATGCGATGGTCATGCGCAAGCGCACCGAGCAAAGGCAGCCATCGACTTGGTCTGTTGGGATAGCCGGTCACGCATTCGTAAACGCTCTTGTTAAGGTCAGGCAAAGATTGTTGGTGGATGGTTCCCTTATTGGAGGGGGCCTCATGCGTTTGACGAGGCAGATCACGGCCTGTCTGCTGATCGGTTGCGCCATCACCTTTTTAACGGTCGGGGCGATGACTGTCTGGATGGCCAGGCAGTATGACGCCCAGGCGGCAGCCGCGGCGCAGATCATGATGGCGGGCAATTCGGAATCGGCACATTACCGCCTGAAGAACACGACCGACGATTATTCCTGGTGGGACGATGCCTACCTGGCCTATGCCCGCGGCGACCGGGACTGGCTGAACACCAATGTCGGCACCGGGATATCCGAGACCGCCGTCGGCGACGTCATGGTCATCGCCTCGCCCGACGGCAAGATCGTCTACGGCTGGACCTCGCAGGAAAACGAGACGCTCGAGCAGACGATCACCGCGACCACGATCCGCCTGGCCAGGCAGGTGCTCGCGGATGTGCCGCTCGGCCCGACCTCGGCGAAAACCATGCTCGCCCGTGGACCTGCGGGTGTTCTGATGATCGGCGCGGGCCGCCTGACGCCGAAGAATCATGCCGGCGTCGACGTGTCCCGCCTGCCCATCCTGATCATCGGCCGCTACCAGACTCCGGAGCGGATCAGCCGCGTCGGCAGGAGCTTCCTGCTCGACGACCTCGCGGTGAGCGACACACCCGTTCCGGGCAAGGATTTCCGTCCGCTGCTCGATCCCGCCAAGCAGAGGGTGGGCTATCTGGTATGGACGCCGCCGCGGCCGGGAGCGGCGCTGCTCCAGGAACTGCTGGTGCCGCTCGGCATCGCTCTGACGGTGTTTGCGGTGGTGATGCTGTTCGTCGCCACGCGCGCCCGCGGCTTTGCCGACGAACTCGCTATGGCGGCGCGGCTGGATCACCTGACTGGGCTAGATAATCGCAAGGGGCTCTCGGATTTCCTTGCCTCGAAGGCATGTCAGGACGAGATCGGGAAAGGCGGCGTCGCGGTCATCTATGTCGACGTCAACGGGTTCAAGACCGTCAACGATTCCGTCGGCCACAAGGGTGGCGACGTCCTCGTGCGCGAGGTCGCGGCGCGGCTGATCGCGGCGACGCCTGGCAGGGCGCGGGTCGCCCGCGTCGGTGGCGACGAGTTCGTCGTGGTGCTTGTCGGCGACGACGCCGAAAATGTGGTCGAGATCGCGAATTGCATACCGGTCGCGATGGAGAAGCCGTTCGTCGTCGCGGAGATCGAATTCAACGTCTCCTGCGCCGTCGGCTATGCGCGCGGCACGGATGCGGAAGGCGGCGCTGACGCGTTGCTGCAGCGTGCCGATCTGGCGATGTACCAGGCCAAGCAGGAGCAGCGGCTGTCGCCTGTCGCCTATACGCCGTCGATGGAGACCGACGCGCTGGCGCGCAAGCAGTTCGAGGCCAAGCTCCGGAATGCCATCGAGGCCGGCGAGCTGCACATCGTCTATCAGCCGATCGCCTCGACAATCGATATGAGGGTGTGTGGGCTGGAGGCACTGGTGCGCTGGCATTCGCCGGAGCTCGGCGATGTCCCGCCGCAGAAACTGATCGCGGTTGCCGAGGAATCGGGACTGATCCGCTCGGTCGGCGATTTCGTGCTGAACCGCGTCTGCGAGGACTCCTGGCGCTGGCCCAACCTGAAACTGTCGGTGAACGTGTCGCCGGCGCAGCTGCGCGACGTCGCCTTCGTGTCGCGCTTCAGGACCATGCTCCGAAAGCATGGCGTTACGCCGGGCCAGATCGAGATCGAGCTGACCGAAACGGTGCTGCTGAAGGATCCCGCGCCCGCCGCCAGGAAGCTTGAACAGCTTCGGAACCTTGGGATCACGGTGGCGCTCGACGATTTCGGCACTGGCTTCTCGTCGATCAGCTCGCTCCGCGCATTTCCGCTCGACCGCCTCAAGATCGACCGCTCCTTCGTGCAGGATCTCGGCACCGATCCGGACGCGGCGACGCTGATCCAGTCCTTCGTTGCGGTGGCCCGCGCCAAGCGCCTGTCCGTGGTCTGCGAAGGTGTCGAGACCGAAACGCAGGCGGAGATGATCAGGCTCCTCGATTGCGATTTCATCCAGGGCTATCTCCTGGCGCGGCCAATGCGGGTCGAGCAGATGGCCGAGTTCCTCGCAGGCGAAGAGCTCCGCACGGAGGCCGTATAGCCAGCTCGGAAGGCTGCAGAACATCGGGCGCTGTGTTTCTCCGGGACGGATTACGTCGTCGGCGATCAGCTGCAAATGCGAATGACTTGCAATATCAACTCAAACGTGGAAGCTTATTGAGAGTCATTCTCAGCTGGAGCGGGAGCCGGAATGTTAGCTCAGATCAGACGTGGTGCAGTCGCTGGTTTCGTGGCCATGGCCGCCTTCTCGATTTCGGCCGAAGCCGGCGCGGCGGCCGAGAAGTTCAAGGCGGTGACGACGTTCACCGTCATCGCCGACATGGCGAAGAACGTCGCCGGCGATGCCGCGATCGTGGAGTCGATCACCAAGCCCGGTGCGGAAATCCATGGATACTCGCCGACCCCGGGCGACATTCAGCGCGCGCAGGACGCCCAGCTCATCCTCTGGAACGGCCTCAACCTCGAGCTCTGGTTCGAGAAGTTTTTTCAGAACCTGAAGAACGTGCCGGGCGCGGTCGTCTCGAACGGCGTAGAGCCGATGGGCATCACGGAGGGGCCCTATACCGGCAAGCCCAATCCGCATGCCTGGATGTCGCCGAAGAACGCGCTGATCTATGTCGACAACATCCGCGACGCCTTCGTGAAATACGATCCGAAGAATGCCGCGATCTATGAGGCGAACGCCGCCGCCTACAAGGCTAAGGTCGAGGCCGCCGTCTCGCCCATCCGGGCCAAGCTCGATACCATCCCCGCGGACAGGCGCTGGCTGGTCTCCAGCGAGGGAGCGTTCTCGTATCTCGCCCGCGATTTCGGCCTGAAGGAGCTCTATCTCTGGCCGATCAATGCCGACCAGCAGGGCACGCCGCAGCAGGTCCGCAAGGTGATCGACGCGGTCAAGGCGAACAGGATCGCCGTCGTATTTAGCGAGAGCACGGTCTCCGACAAGCCGGCCAGGCAGGTCGCCCGCGAGACTGGCGCGCAGTATGGCGGCGTCCTCTACGTCGACTCGCTGAGCGAGGCCGACGGCCCGGTGCCGACCTATATCGATCTCCTGCGCGTCACCTCCGACACCGTCGAGAAGGGACTCGCCGAGGGATTGTCCCAGTGAATATTGCCGTGTCCCATCCCGCCGCCGTTGCTCCCGCCGGCGTGGGGGCGGGCATCCGCGTCGACGACGCGACTGTCATTTATCGCAATGGCCACACAGCGTTGCGTAATGCCAGCTTCGATATCCCGACCGGCACGATCACCGCGCTCGTCGGTGTCAACGGCTCCGGCAAGTCGACCTTGTTCAAGGCGATCATGGGCTTCGTCCGGCTCGCGCGGGGAAACATCTCGGTTCTCGGCCAGCCGGTCGAAAGGGCGCTGAAGAAGAACCTCATCGCCTATGTGCCGCAGAGCGACGAGGTGGACTGGAATTTCCCGGTCCTCGTCGAGGATGTCGTGATGATGGGCCGCTACGGCCATATGGGGCTGCTGCGCCGGCCGAAACCTGCCGACCGTCAGGCTGTCGACGTCGCGCTTGCCCGTGTCGGCATGACGGACTTCCGCAAGCGCCAGATCGGCGAGCTGTCGGGCGGACAGAAGAAGCGCGTCTTTCTTGCCCGTGCTCTGGCGCAGGACGGGTGGGTCATCCTGCTTGACGAGCCGTTCACGGGCGTCGACGTGAAGACCGAGGACGCCATCATCCGCCTGCTCAAATCGCTGCGGGACGAAGGGCGGGTGATGCTGGTCTCGACGCATAATCTCGGCAGCGTGCCGGAATTCTGCGACCGTACCGTGCTGCTCAAGGGCACCGTGCTGGCCTATGGGCAAACCGCGGAGACCTTCACCCAGGCCAATCTGGAAAAGACCTTCGGCGGCGTGCTCCGCCATTTCGTGCTGAGCGAAGGCGGAAGGCCGGGTTCGCTCGACGTTCTCACCGATGACGAGCGGCCGCTGGTGCTCCGCGGCGACAGGCCGGCGGAGCGCGACGTGGCGAAGAGCACCTGACGGATGGCCTATCTGCTCGAACCCTTCTCCTACGAATACATGCGCAACGCGATGTGGGTGTCCACTCTGGTCGGCGGCGTCTGCGCCTTCCTCTCGGCCTATCTCATGCTGAAGGGCTGGTCACTCATCGGCGATGCGCTGTCGCACTCGATCGTCCCCGGCGTTGCCGGCGCCTATATGCTCGGCCTGCCGTTTTCGATCGGCGCGTTCTTCTCGGGCGGACTGGCCGCAGCCGCCATGCTGTTCCTCAACCAGCGCACCCGGTTGAAGGAGGACGCGATCATCGGGCTGATCTTCTCCTCCTTTTTCGGGCTCGGCCTATTCATGGTCTCGCTGTCGCCGACCTCGGTGAACATCCAGACGATCGTCCTCGGCAACATTCTGGCTATCACGCCGGAAGACACGCTCCAGCTCGCCGTCATCGGCTTCGTCTCGCTGGCCGTGCTCCTGGTCAAATGGAGGGACCTGATGGTGGTCTTCTTCGACGAAAGCCACGCCCGTTCGATCGGACTCAATCCGGTCAGGCTCAAGATCATCTTCTTCACCCTGCTGTCTGCATCGACGGTCGCGGCGATGCAGACGGTCGGCGCGTTCCTCGTCATCTGCATGGTGGTGACGCCGGGCGCTACGGCCTATCTGCTGACCGACCGTTTCGAGCGCCTGCTCGTTCTTGCCGTCGCCATCGGCGCCGCGACCAGCCTGGTCGGCGCCTATGCGAGCTATTTCCTCGATGGGGCGACCGGCGGCATCATCGTCGTCCTGCAGACGCTGATCTTCCTCACCGCCTTCTTTCTTGCCCCCAAGCACGGAATGCTGGCGGCCCGCCGCCGCGCGGCGGAAGCCCTGGAGGCCGACGCATGACCATGCTCGATACGCTGCTCGCGCCGTTCCAGTTCGAGTTCATGATCAATGCCCTGGTGATCTCGGTGCTGGTTGCGGTGCCGACGGCGCTGCTGTCCTGCTTCCTCGTCCTCAAGGGCTGGTCGCTGATGGGAGACGCGATCTCGCATGCCGTCTTTCCGGGAGTGGTCATCGCCTACATCGTCGGGCTTCCCTACGCCGCCGGTGCCTTCGCGGCCGGCATGATGTGCGCGCTCGCGACGGGATTTCTGAAGGACAACAGCCGCATCAAGCAGGACACGGTGATGGGGATCGTGTTCTCCGGCATGTTCGGCCTTGGGCTCGTGCTCTACGTGAAGATCCAGTCCGAGGTTCACCTCGACCACATCCTGTTCGGCGACATGCTCGGCATCGGCACCCGCGACATCGCCGAGAGTGCGGTGATCGCCGCGATCATCGGCGGCATCATCGTGCTCAAGTGGAAGGACTTCCTTCTTCATGCCTTCGATCCGGCGCAGGCCAGGGCGCTCGGCCTGCCGGTCAGGCTCCTCCATTACGGCCTGCTCTGCCTGATCTCGCTGACGATCGTCGGCGCCCTGAAAGCGGTCGGCATCATCCTCGCCATCGCCATGCTGATTGCGCCGGGGGCGATCGCATTCCTACTCAGCCGGACGTTCGGCACGATGCTGATCCTCTCGGTGGCTATCGCGATCGCCGCGTCCCTTCTCGGTGTCTACCTGTCCTTCTTCATCGACAGCGCTCCGGCACCGACGATCGTGCTGCTGCTTACCCTGGCTTTCGTGATGGCATTCGTCCGTACCATCCTGGCGGCAGGTCGGGGCGGGGCGGAGGCGCCGACAGGCTAGGCTTCCGTCCTGAGTATCGCTTCGCCGGGGGTACTCACCCGAGGCCAGCGGCCGCGCCACATCTTCCAGCGCCCGCCGCGCCGTTCCGGCGCGCTTACGCTGCCAACCCCTTCACGACCATCTCCAGACTCTGCTCGATCAGTGCCTCCCGCTCGGCCCAAGGGAAATTCGGCCAGTCGATCAACATCAGGCAAACGCCCTGGAACACCATCCAGGTGGTCTGCGCGATCACGGTCGGGTCGGCTGGCCTGAGCACGCCCGCTTCCAGCAGGCGTTCGATCTGCCGGCGGAAGGTGAGGAAACACTGGATGCCCGGGGATTGCTCGGCGTATGGGCGCGAGAGGTCCAATTCGGCTGTGCTGTGCTTGCGGGTCGATCCTGCCTTGAAAGTGAGTTGGAATTCCTTGGGGTGGGTGAAAGCGAAGCCGATATACGTGCGGCCGATCGCTCTCAGCAGATCGATATTGGCCGGCGCATCCTTGGCGACACCGCTGATGACCTCGGTCAGTGCGATGAAGGTTTCCCGCCGGATTGCATCGAGGATCGCTTCCTTGTTCGGGAAATACACATAGAGGCCGGTCTGGGACACGCCGACCCGCTCAGCGAGCCGGCGTGTGGTGACGCTCTCGACACCTTCGTCGAAGAACAACGTTTTCGCCGCTTCGATGATTTCCGCCCGGCGCTCATGGCCGTGCCCGCGCGGCTTGCGTGCCTGTTCGGCAGTGCTTCGTGTGATCACACGAGACGCCTTCCATCCTCGACGCCGCCAGATCGCGACTGGCTTCGGTTGCAGCGGTCGCTGTCCTACACCCTTCCGGAAGCTGACGAAACCGCCTTGATAAAGTCCAAATGTTCAAGATAACTGTTCAATGAACACTTAAGGTGTTCGTGGGGATCGCAAGGGGGTTTTATGGGTGCGTCTTGTCTCGAAATGGCCGACCGGTTCCACGGATCGCGTCCGTCCTTCATTGCCTCCCTTCTCGCGCTGCTTGCGATACCATCCGAGGCGGCCTTTGCCGCCGATGCGACTACGCGATCGCCCGGAGACGACCTTGTGATCGAGCTCGGCGGCGGCGCGAAATTCGAACCTTCCTATGAAGGTGCGTCCGACTATGACGTGTCGCCGTTTCCGACCATCAAGCTGGAATATCTGAACGTGCCGGGCCTGTTCACGATCGGCGGCGGCGGCGACGATCTCGGCTTCTCGATCGGACCGTCGTTCAACGTCACCGGCGAGCGCGACAGCTCCGACCATGACGAACTGACCGGCCTGAACGATGTCGACGCCACCTATGAGCTCGGCCTGAAGGCCAGCTATGAATGGGAGCATGCCGAGGTCTACGGCGCGGCGCGTTATGCGTTCGGCGGGGCCGAGGGTTTCGTCGGCGATGTGGGTGCGAACGCGATCTTTCGGCCGACATCGTATCTGGAGTTCAAAATCGGTCCCGTCGCGACCTTCGCGGGCGAGGACTACATGGACACCTATTTCGGCGTGACACCGGGCGAGTCGCTCTCGACCGGCGGTCGCCTCTCGGCCTTCGATGCTGAAGCGGGCATCAAATCGGCCGGCGTGGAGGCGAAGGCGCGCTACGAGTTCCGGGAGGACTGGTTCCTGAATGCCGAGGCCTCGTGGACCAGCATGGTCGCCGACGCGAAGGACTCTCCGATCGTCGAGGCCGGCGACGACCAGCAGTTCACCGTTGGACTGGGCGTCTCCAGGCGGTTTTCGCTCGACCTGTTCGATTGAGCTGACCGTCACTCCCAGGCGAGCGGCCGGGCAACGTCTTCCAGCGCCCGCCGCTCGGCCGCGATGCCCCATTTCCACATCACGGCTGCCGCGAACAACATGAGCGCCGATCCGAACACATAACCTCCGAACACCGCCTCACGCGACCCGGTCTCGACCAGCCAGGCGAACACCGCCGGGCCGGCCACGCCACCCACGCCGGTGCCGATCGCGTAGAAGATCGCGATGGCGAGAGCGCGGACTTCCAGCGGGAAGGTCTCGCTGACGGTGAGATAGGCCGAGCTCGCGGCGCAGGAGGCGAAGAAGAAAATCACCGACCAGCACAGCGTCTGCGTGGTCGCCGAGAGCACGCCCTCGACGAAGAGCCAGCCGGTCAAGGTCAGCAGCAGGCCGGAGATGGCGTAGGTGCCGGCGATCATGATGCGGCGGCCGATCGTGTCGAAGAGGTGGCCGAGCATGACCGGGCCGAGGAAATTGCCGGCGGCGAAAGGCAGGATGTACCAGCCGATATCGGCCGAGGCGACGCCGTAGAAGTCCATCAGGACGAGAGCGTAGGTGAAGAAGATCGCGTTGTAGAAGAAGGCCTGCGAGGCCATCAGCGACAGCCCGACGAAGGCGCGCCTCGGATTGGTGACGAAGATCGCGGTCAGTGCTTCCCTCATCGGCGTATGGGTGCGCGGGCGTACCCGGATCGGTTCGCCGTCCGGATCGGGCAGGGGGATCGCCCACCCCTGTTCGATGCGCTCGACGACGAACTCGGCCTGGTCGGCGCGGCCATGCGTCATCAGCCAGCGCGGGCTTTCCGGCAGCCATGAGCGCAATACGAGGATGAAAAGTCCGAGCACGGCGCCGATGAAGAAGGCGAGTCGCCAGCCGAGTTCGGGGTCGATGATCGCGGGATCGAGCAGGATCAGCGAGCCGATGGCGCCGAGCGCCGCGCCGATCCAGAAGCTGCCATTGATGATGAGGTCGGTCCGGCCGCGATAGCGCGCGGGGATGAGTTCTTGGATCGTCGAATTGATCGCGGTGTATTCGCCGCCGATGCCCGCGCCAGTCAGGAAGCGGAAGAGGACGAAGCTCCAGACGTTCCATGAGAAGGCGGTGCCGGCGGTGGCCAGGATGTAGACCGCGAGCGTGATGAAGAAGAGCTTCTTCCGCCCCAGCCGGTCGGTCAGCCAGCCGAAGCCGAGCGCGCCGAGCACCGCGCCCGCCAGATAGGCGCTGGCGGCGAGGCCGACTTCCGCATTGCTCATCCTCAGGACGGGACTGTCCTTCAGCGCGCCTGCCAGAGCTCCGGCAAGCGTCACCTCCAGACCGTCGAGGATCCAGGTGATGCCGAGCGCAATGACGACGAGCGTGTGGAATCGCCCCCAGGGCAGCCGTTCGAGGCGGGCGGGGACTCGGGATTCGACGATGTCGAGAGTGGGGGAGCGCTGCATGGTCGGAGAACAAACCCCGACGGCGACGGACCCGTTCCGGTACTGCGAAGTTCCCTCCGGTTCCCATCGGCGGGCACGGTCCGGTTCTCTTCTCCCGGCGGGGCGCGGATTAAAAATCGTAGGGGCAGCGTCAGCGGTCTTTCCGCATTTATCCTTCAACTTCAACGTGTAGCGCGATTTTGCCCGTGTTTTGATTTTCGCAAAACGGTAAACGCGCCGTCATAAACTTTGGTCAAAGAGGCGGCCTGAGTTTCCTGAGCCGGCTCGGCGCCGGACTGCGTTCGAACTTCTACGACTATACATTCCACGAGCAGTGTTCGTGGAAACGAAACCGTCTTTCCTACTGAGATCTTCTGGAGAACTCCCATGGTCGATCAGCTGAATTATCCCGCCGCGAATCCCCAGGGCGGCTTCCTCGTCGATCCGGGCATCGCCGGCACTGTGTCGAGCTACACCATGGTGTTCGATATCAACGTCGCGACAATGGGCGGCTACGCCGCTCTGCTGCAGACCGATCTCAACAACGCCAGCGACGCCGAACTCTTCATGCGCAAGAGCGGCTCGACCTTCGGCATCGGACATAACCAGGACTATGACGGCTCGGCCGCGCTCGGCCAGTGGCACCGCGTGGCGGTCACCATCGACGGCGACCAGATGGCCAAGTACATCGATGGCGTGCTGGTCGACACGCAGACGATCACGAGCGGCAATCTCGCCCGCTTCACGCTGTCGGACGGCGGCTTCCTGATCCTGGCCGACGAGGACGGGGAGACGGCTCCGGGCTCGCTCAACAGCTTCCTGTTCGTCGACCGCGCGATGACCGCGACCGAGATCGGCGCGCTCGGCACCTCGGACGGCGTTTCGGGCATCCTCGCCTCGGCCCCGGAAGGCACGCAGGCAACCCAGTTCGACTTCACCGGAGAGAGCTTCGAGCCGACCTTCGGCAACGGCACCCTGGTCGATCGCGCCGCGCCGCCGGTCGAGCCGGATCCCGATCCGGTCGCCGTGATCAGCCAGATCAAGGACATGATGGTCACCCCGGACGAGGAGACCCTCGTCATTGATCTCGCGACGGTGTTTCAGGGCGAAGGCCTGACCTACACGGTTGAGACGGCCGAGGGCGAAGTAGTCAACGCGACCATCACCGACGGCAAGCTCAGCCTCGACTTTGGCGATCTCGGCTTCTCCGACGTCCGCGTCAAGGCGACCGATGGTGAGGGCAATGTCGCGAGCGACACGTTCCGCGTCCGCGTCGCCGGCGAGAACGCCTACACGCTCGCGGTTCTGCCGGATACGCAGGACTACACCGACAACGCGCATCTCTCGCACATCTTCGGCGACATGACGCAGTGGCTCGTCGACCAGAAGGACACCATGAACATCAAGTTCGTGATGCATGTCGGCGACGTCACCCAGAACAACCTGCCGGGCCAGTGGGATATCGCCGAGGCGGCGCTCCGCAAGCTCGACGGCAAGATCCCGTACTCGCTGCTGCCGGGCAATCACGACCAGGCCGCCGGTGGCTCCGCCGCCGACCATTCCTCGGTCTATCTCGACGAGCGCTTCTCCCCGGACAAGCAGGAAGCCACGAACCCGGACACGTTCGGCGGCGCATACGACCAGGAGCAGAACAGCGCCCGCAACACCTATTCGACCTTCGAGGGCACCGACGGCACCAAATGGCTGGTGCTGAACATGGAATTCGGTCCGCGCGACGACGTGCTTCGCTGGGCCGGCGACATCATCGAGGAGAATCTCGATCACCGCGTGATCATCGTCTCGCACTCGCTGACCGACTATGCCGGCCGCCACGATCCGCTCGGTGGTCCGCTGTACGATGAAGGCGCGGGCTACGATTACGGCATCGGCCGCGACCCGCAGGGCGCCAACGACGGCGAGACGGTCTATCGCGAACTGCTGGCCAAGTACCCGAACATCTCGATGACCTTCTCGGGTCACATCTTCGGCGACGGCGCCGAGACGAATGTCAGCTATTCGCAGTACGGCAATCCCGTGTTCGAGATGCTGGTGAACTACCAGAACGGCATCTCCCGCGAGATCACCGGCAACGGCAACGAGGCGCTCGGCAACAATGGCGGCAACGGCGCGATGCGCCTCGTCGTCATCGACCCGGACAACAACACGATCTCGACCGAGACCTATTTCACCGAGTTCGACGACTACCTCGACGGCTACCGCGTGAAGCCGGAGCTCGATCGTGACGGCCTGACCGGCGAATATCGCGGTCATCAGGAGACGTTCACGGACGTGAACGTCGGCACGCCCGACCTCTTCGCCATGGCCAAGGCCGGCGACGACCTGTTCGTCGAGGCCGGTGACGGCAGCGACGCGGCGCTGGTCAATCTCGACGCCTCGACCTCGCTCAACCCGAAGTCCGAAGGCCTGACCTATGAATGGCTGAACGAGGACGGCGACGTCGTCGCGACCGGCCAGAAGCCGTCGGTCGAATTCGATCTCGGCAAGCATGAGCTGACGCTGAAGGTCACCGACACCAATGGTCTCGTCACCACCGACAAGGTCGTCATCGTCGTGCGCGGCGAGGACACGCTGCTGGTCGAGAACTTCAACGACGGCGACGCGGCGGGCTGGTCGACGGGCCCTGACCAGGGCATCACGGTCGGCGTCGGCACGGCCGCCGATTTCGGCATCCCGGCGCTCGGTCCCGAAGACAAGGTCGGCCATGTTCCGGCGCTGTCGAGCGGCGAGAAGTTCTTCCTGTCGCCGCTGCCGGGCGTTCCGGCCGGCACGGTGATCACGTCCTACACGCTGGTCTACGACCTCTACGTTCCGCTGGCGACCGCGAGTGAATACACCTCGCTGTTCCAGACCGACGTGAACAATGCGAGCGACGCGGAGCTCTTCATCCGCAAGACCGGCGCCACCACCGGCGGCATCGGCATCGGCGGCAATTATCCGGGCGCGTTCCAGTACGACGCCTGGCAGCGCATCGCCTTCGTCGTCGAGGACCAGGGCAATGGCAACGTCCTCATCAGCAAGTACATCGAGGGCCAGAAGGTGGGCGAGCAGACCATGCCGGCTGACCGCTTCGCCTTCGACGTCTCGAAGGGCGGCCTGATCTTCTCGGACGAGGACGGCGAGAACTCGAACCTCTACGTCTCGAGCCTCTTGATCACCGACAAGGTCTACACCGACCAGGAGATCGCCGATCTCGGCGGCGCCAAGGCCGGCGGCATCACCCAGTCCGCTCCGAGCCTCTATGCTTCGCAGTTCGACTTCAACGACGACGACCTGGCCCCGACCTACGGCCCCGGCCATATCGGCATGGGCCAGGGCGGCGAGACCGGTCCGTTCCTGCTCAAGGGCACCGTGTTCTCGCGGCCGGACGCCGAGGCCGGCATGCCGGCTCCGGAAGGCGCGCTGTGGGACATGTCCGACGCGGCCGGCAACAAGCTGGTGTGGACGGGCGAGGGCGCCAATGACTGGGCGAACTACGTCCTCGAAGCCGGCGTGACCTCGATGGACAACGACGCGGTCGGCGTCGTCTTCTACTATCAGGACGACGAGAACTATTATCGCTTCACCCTCGATGGCGAGACCAACCGCCGCGAGATCGTCAAGGTGCAGGACGGCGTCGAGACGGTGCTAGCCTCGACCGAGGCGGGCTACCAGTTCAACGTCGAGCTGAAGCTCAAGGTCGCGGTGATCGACGGCGTGATCAACGCCTTCCTCGGCGACAAGAACGTCTTCGGCGGCCCGGTGGTCGATGCCACCAACCCGCTGACGCACGGCACGGTCGGCCTCTATTCCAGCGGCCAGCGCTCCTCGATCTTCGATGACATCGCGGTCACCCGCGCCGACCTCACCGCCCATGCCGGCGAGGACCAGCGCGTGTTCGACACCGACGGCGACGGCCATGTCGCGGTGACTTTGCATGCCGACGGCTCGTACGGCCTGACCGACATCGTCTCGTGGGTGTGGACCAACGAGGACGGCGAGCAGGTCGCCACCGGCAAGAACCCGACGGTCGATTTCGACGCCGGCGTCAACAAGCTGACGCTGACCGTCACCGACGGCAGCGGCAAGACCTCGACCGACCGCGTCGACGTCGAGGTGGTGGCCAAGGACAAGCTCCTCGTTTCCGAGGATTTCTCGTCGGCGGCTTCCCTGTCGAAGTGGACGATCGTGGACGAGGGCGAGTTCGGCGGCATCGGCGCCGACGGCAAGTCCTCCGACTGGGTACTCGTCGACGGCAAGCTGCAGCAGAATTCCGACCTGCAGAGTCGCGAGCTGACCTGGGACGGCGCGAGCAATCCGGATTACTGGCAGCGCGGCTGGAGCCCGCTCGGCGACGGCGTCAATGTGCTGCGCGTCGGCACCTACGCACTCTACAACGACCCGGCGGCGAAGGATTGGGACGACTATTCGGTCCAGGCGACCGTGCAGACGCCGGACAATGACGGCCTCGGCTTCCTGTTCCACTACACGGACGCCAACAACTACTACAAGCTGGAGCTCGACGCGGAAGGCACGCTCGACCGCGATCCGGGCAACGGCGCGGGCAGCGTCTTCAACCTGCTGCGCATGCGCGACGGCGTCGAGGAGATCCTCGGCCAGGTTCCGGGCAAGTACGAGCCGGGCAAGGCGTTCGAGCTGCGCGTCGACATCGTCGACAACCGCATCACCGCCTTCATCAACGGCGAGGAAATCTTCGCCTATGCGATCGAGGACCACGGCAACGAGAAGGGCACTGTCGGCCTCTATTCATGGGGCAATCAGGGCCTGAGCTTCGACAACGTCACCGTCGTCGATCTCTCCGATGCCGAGCCGCCGGTCGGCGACCTCGTCCTCATCGGCGACGAATTCGACAATGAGCTGACGGGCGATATCGGCGACGACGAGATCATCGGTCTTGCCGGCGACGACACGCTGACGGGCGCGGCCGGCGACGACAGCATCAATGCCGGCGAGGGCGACGACCTGGTCGACGCCGGTGAAGGCGACGACCTCGTCGAGGGCGGCGAGGGCGACGACGACATCCAGGGCGGCGCGGGCGACGACGAACTGCTCGGCGGCGAGGGTGACGACGTCATCGACGGTGGCGAAGGCTACGACACGATCGACGGCGAAGCCGGCAACGACACTTTGATCGCCGGTGAAGGCGACGACGTGTCGGGCGGCGAGGGCGACGACGAGATCCAGGTCTCCATCGAGAGCGGCCTCCCGGCCTCGCTCGACGGCGGCGAGGGCGACGACACGGTTCGTCTCGGCGGCGCCGGCACGGCTGCGCTTGGCGAGACCACCGATGTCGAAAACCTCGTGGTCGCGGGCGGCACCTGGTCGGTCGCGGACAGCGACTATTCCACGGTCAGCATCGAGGACGGCGCGACCGTCACCAGCGCGGTCGTGCTCAACAACGAGGATGTCCTGACGGTCGAGACCGGCGGCAAGCTTCTTGCCAACAACGCCGTCACCTGGACGGGTGGCGACGTCGTGGTCGACAATTCGGGCCTGATCGAAGGCAGTCGCACGCTGCAGACGACAGCAGGCGCGAGTGGCGATCTCGAGTTCAACAATCTCGCGGGCGGCACCATCCGTGGCCAGATCAGCCCCGGCGCCAGCGGTGCCGCGACGGCCACGATCACGCTCAACAATTCCGGTGTGATCGAGGCCTCGTCGGGCGGTCGCGTGATCGACTTCCGCAGCTTCGATGGCTCGGGCGGTCGCGCCACCATCAACAACCTGGCCGGCGGCGTCATCCGCAACACCGGACTGACCTCCGGCGACGCCGACGTGCTGCGTCCCGGCCAGAACGGCACCGTCAACAATTGGGGAACGATCATCGCGGCCGAAGGCCTAGTCGGCGGCGGAGACCTGATCGACTTCCAGAGCGACACCGGCGGCAAGGTCAACAACTATGCCGGCGGCCTGATGGAAGGCTCGCGCCATGTCGTGACCGGCGATCATGCCGTGACCGTCGTCAACGACGGCACGATGATCGGCCGCAACGGTTCGGCGGTGAACATCGACAATGACGGTTCGGAAGCCGACAAGGTGTTCATCACCAATCGCGGCACGATGGAAGGCCGCTCGGCGGAGCTCGCCGACTCGGACGGCGACGCGATCGACGTCGACGGTCTGGTGCAGATCCTGAACTACGGCAAGATCAAGGGTCTCGGCGCCGAGGGCTACCATGACGGCGAGCCGAACGTGTCGGAAGGCATCGCGATCGGCGGCGGCACCATCGTCAACAATGCGTCGGGCGAGATCTACGGCTACGGCCGCGGCATCCAGGTCGACAATTCGAGCAACGAGAACGCGCTCGGTGCGACCCTGATCGTCAATGACGGCCTGATCCAGGGCGACGGTCATGGTCCTGAAGGGGTTGATCCGGCGGACGCAGCGCGGTTCGACCTGCGCGGCAACGAGGCGATCAACCTCGTCGGCAACTACGCTGACGAACTCATCAACAACAGTGCCGGCCGGATCGTCGGCGGCGTGTCGATGGGCGGCGGCAACGACGTGCTGAGCAATTCGGGCTCGATCACGGCGACCGGCGGTTCGGCGATCGACATGGGGGCGGGCGATGACGTCGTGAACCTCTATATCGGCTCGACCATCAGCGGCACGATCCTCCTCGGCGAGGGCAATGACCGGATCACGATGAACTCGTATCTCGGCGCGGTGACGGTCGATGCCGGCGACGGCAACGACGACATCACGACGAGCTTCGGCGACGACCTGATCTATGGCGGCGCTGGCAACGATTACATCTACGGCGCGGAAGGCAACGACACGATCTTCGCCGGCTCCGGCGACGACACGATCCTGGCCGATCTCGGCAATGACACGATCGACGGCGGCGACGGCTTCGACACCCTGTTCCTGGCGCGCGCCACCGGCCCGATCACGGTCGACTTCGCGGCGGGCAAGGTGTCGGCTGAGGGCATCGGCAGCGACACCTTCACCAACATCGAGAGCCTCCTCTTCGGTGCTGGCGACGACGTCATCACCGGCGGCAACGGCAATGACGGCATCGATGGCGGCGAGGGCAACGATACGGTGAAGGGCGGGGCCGGCGACGACCTGGTCGCGGGCGGTGCGGGCAACGACTTGGTCGACGGCGGTTCTGGTGACGACACCGTCTCCGGCGGCATCGGCAACGACACGCTGAAGGGCGGTTCGGGCAACGATCTCGTCGACGGCGGCGAGGGCAATGATCTGATCGACGCCGGTTCTGGCGACGACGTGATCACCGCCGGCGCCGGCAACGACACGGTCGACGCCGGTTCGG
>QDFX01000013.1 GCA_003347645.1 Rhizobiaceae bacterium CPCC 101076
CGGAACGGGAGAGGCCGATGGACACCCTAGTGACGGGAGTCTAACCCGCCGGGACCACATGCCTTGGGCCTCCGGATCACGGTCGCGAACCTCGACCCGGCCACCGCACTCCCGATCCGCCACAACGACGCCTCGCGATGACGCCCTCCGTGACCGGAAGTGCGGGAAGACAACCACAGTATAGGAATAAAGTCAATATATTTCCTCCTCATCCTGAGCCGGGCACGCAGTGGCCGTGTCGGAGGATGGTCACGGGCTCGGAGTGTGCGGCCCTCCTTCTGAATGGGCGGAAGCCCTACCCGCCGTCGTTCAGCGCTGGCAGGCGCGACACCCGGTGCTATAGTCATCGCAAGAAAAAGCCCGAACGAGAGGCTGAACATGGCCGTGTCGCTCAATCCCGCAGCACCCCATCATCTGCCGGCCTTTATCACCGAGCCGGGCGGGACAGATGTCCTCATGGTCGTCGCCGCGACCCTCCTCTTGATTGCCGTGATGGCTGTCGGCGTTCTGTTCCTGCGACTGCACACATTGCCCGAGCGCATCGCTCACAAATCCAAGAAACTGCAGTTCGAGATCGTCGCGGTGCTCGGCCTCCTCGCTTTGTTCACACACATGCATATCTTCTGGGTAGCCGGCCTGCTGCTCGCGCTGATCGACCTCCCCGATTTCGGCGGGCCGCTCGGCAGGATGGCGGGATCGCTGGAGAAGATCGCCGGAGTTGCGCCGGGCAAGGGCGCCGACGACGTGCCCGACGATCCGGCCGCGCCGACTCCCGAAGAGCGCGAGCCGACCCTGACGCCGCAGCTTGCTAAGGCCGTAGCCGAGAGGTGAGCCATGCTTGAGCTTCTCCTCTGCTCGCTGCTGACGATCCTCCCAGACTATGTCTACCGCCGCTATGTACAGGGTAAGCGGATCGGCCGGGAGATCACTCTCTATTCGGTGTTCTTTGAGCTCAGATGGGGCATCACCGCCTGCCTGATACTGACGGTCGGGCTGATCACGGTGATCTTCTACAATCATCCCTCCACCACCAGCGCGACCCTGTTCTACCGGACGGTGCCCATCGTTCCCGAAGCGAACGGGCGCGTCGCCGAGGTCTACGTGGAATTGAGCGGCGACATCAAACAGGGCGACCCGATCTTCAGATTGGACAGCACGACCCAGGAAGCCGCGGCGGAGGCCGCACGCCGCAAGATCGCCGAAGTGGATGCTGCTTTGGTGGTGGCCCGATCCGACATCGCCGCAGCGGAAGGAAAGATCCAGGAGGCTATGAGCGCTCACCGGCAGGCATTGGACGAGCTCGAAACGAAGCAGGAGCTGAACCGGCGGAACGCCTCCATCGTCGCGGCGCGCGAGATCGAAAAACTCCAGAACACGGTGGATGGCCGGAAGGCCGCCATCTCCTCCGCGACGGCCGCAAAAGAATCCGCCGAGGCACGGATTTCCACTCTGTTACCAGCGGAGAAGGCCAGCGCCGAAGCCGCGCTGGCCCAGGCCGAGGTGGAACTGAAGAAGACCGTCGTCCGAGCCGGCGTGAACGGACGGGTCGAGCAATTCACCCTGCGTGTCGGCGACGTGGTCAATCCGTTCATGCGTCCCGCCGGCGTTCTGATCCCGGAGGGAGCGGGCCGAAGAGCGATAACGGCGGGCTTCGGGCAGATCGAGGCGCAGGTGATGAAGGTCGGCATGGTGGCCGAGGTCACCTGCATCTCAAAGCCGTGGACGGTCATCCCGATGGTCGTGACGCAGGTGCAGGACTTCATCGCCGCCGGTCAGTTCCGCGGCGGCGAGCAATTGGTCGATCCGCAGCAGGTGGTGCGGCCGGGAACAATCCTGGTGTTCCTCGAACCGCTCTATGAGGGCGGGCTTGAGGGCGTGACGCCCGGCAGCAGCTGCATCGCCAACGCCTATACCAGCAATCATGACCTGATCGCCTCCGAGGATACCGGCGCGTTTCGTGGACTGGTTCTTCACGCGGTGGACGCGGTGGGCATCGTCCATGCCATAATCCTTCGCCTGCAGGCGCTGATACTGCCGATTCAGACGCTGGTCTTCAGCGGCCACTGATCGGGCCGCCGGGGCTGGCGCGATTTCGAAGCCAGTCCGCGTGGCGATACCGAAAGCGTAGGCCCCGGCAAGGACGGGCATGTGGCGCTCACCGTAGGTCCATTTCATTCGCGGCCGGGCGAGAGCGGATTCAAGAGCTCCCTCGTCCCTGAGACCCGTCGAGCCACCACCCATGCTCGGCGATCTGGCGTTTCGTGAACGGCCCGGATCATCGCCG
Source organism: Rhizobiaceae bacterium CPCC 101076 (assembly GCA_003347645.1). GTDB lineage: Bacteria > Pseudomonadota > Alphaproteobacteria > Rhizobiales > Methylopilaceae > Flaviflagellibacter > Flaviflagellibacter deserti. The sequence goes on from QDFX01000013.1 coordinate 2,285, forward strand.
GATGAAGCCATGGAGGCTCCTGCTCATCCGTCATTTCGCGAGAGCACGGAGCACATCCCGGTCCTCTCGCATGACTTCTTCAGCCGCTTCGAGCTGCCTGGCGACTTCTTCATCATAGGCCGTGATGAGATAGCCGTCCTTCGTCTCCGTCAGGAACAGGCGGTCCCCCTTGGACGCGCGGAGATGTTCGAGAACGGCTTTCAGCAATAGACCGCCGCAGAATTGCCGAGCGTGGTGATCTTGAGAGTTTGCATCGCGAAACCTCCTTCACGCATATGACGAACAAGCCGTCGAGCTTGCTTACCCCCCGGCCAATCTCATAATTTGACTGATGAAGAAGACCCGGACGGACCGGGCTCGTGTGGAGGAAGTTGCATGTCCGAGATCCATCCGGTCACCAAGGACTGGGCGGAGCGCGCCTGGGTCGATGATGCCGAATACAAGGCGCTCTATGCGCGCTCGGTCTCGGATCCAGACGGCTTCTGGGGCGAGACGGGCAAGAGGCTCGACTGGATCAAGCCGTTCACCAAGGTGAAAAACACCTCGTTCGCGCCGGGCAATGTCTCGATCAAATGGTACGAGGACGGCACGCTGAACGTCGCCGCGAACTGCGTCGACCGCCACCTCGCCAAGCGCGGCGACCAGACCGCCATCATCTTCGAGGCAGACGATCCGAACGAACCGTCACGCCATATCACCTATCGCGAGCTTCACACCGAGGTCTGCCGCTTCGCAAACGTGCTGAAGGCGCAGGGCGTCAAGCGCGGCGACCGCGTCACGATCTACATGCCCATGATCCCGGAAGCGGGCTATGCGATGCTGGCCTGCGCGCGCATCGGCGCGGTGCATTCGGTGGTCTTCGGCGGCTTCTCGCCGGATTCGATCGCCGGGCGCATCACCGACTGCACGTCGGAATATGTCATCACCGCCGATGAGGGCGTGCGCGGCGGACGCAAGATCCCGCTGAAGGCGAATATCGATGCCGCGCTCGAGAAATGCTCTGGCGTGAAATCGGTCGTGGTCGTGAAGCGGACCGGCGCCGACGTGCCGATGAAGCCCGGCCGCGACGTCTGGTTCGACGAGACGGCCAAGGGCGTCTCGACGGACTGCCCGGTCGAGGAGATGGGCGCGGAAGATCCGCTGTTCATCCTCTACACGTCGGGCTCGACCGGGAAGCCGAAGGGCGTGCTGCACACGACGGGCGGCTATCTCGTCTATGCCAGCTACACCCACCAGATGTCGTTCGATTACCATGACGGTGACATCTACTGGTGCACGGCCGATGTCGGCTGGGTGACCGGCCATTCCTACGTGCTCTACGGCCCGTTGGCGAACGGCGCGACGACCCTGATGTTCGAGGGCGTGCCGAACTGGCCGAGCGTGTCGCGCTGCTGGGAAGTCGTCGACAAGCACAAGGTCAACATCTTCTATACCGCACCGACTGCGATCCGGGCGCTGATGGGCGCGGGCGACGAGCCGGTGAAGAAGACCTCGCGGGCAAGCCTGAAATTGCTCGCGACCGTCGGCGAGCCGATCAATCCGGAAGCCTGGGAATGGTACTACCGCGTTGTCGGCGACAGTCGTTGCCCGGTGATCGACACCTGGTGGCAGACCGAGACCGGCGGCCACATGATCACGCCGCTCCCCGGCGCGACGCCGCTGAAGCCGGGCTCGGCGACGCAACCGTTCTTCGGCGTGAAGCCGGAACTGGTCGATTCCGACGGCAAGGTTCTCGAGGGCGCGGCCTCCGGAAATCTCGTCATCACCGACAGCTGGCCCGGTCAGATGCGCACCGTCTACGGAGACCACAAGCGGTTCGAGGAAACCTATTTCTCGACCTACAAGGGCAAGTACTTCACCGGCGACGGCTGCCGCCGCGACGAGGACGGCTATTACTGGATCACCGGCCGCGTCGACGACGTGCTGAACGTCTCCGGCCACCGCCTCGGCACCGCCGAAGTCGAGAGCGCGCTGGTCGCCCACCCCAAGGTCTCGGAATCGGCCGTCGTCGGCTATCCGCACGCGATGAAGGGCCAGGGCATCTACGCCTATGTGACCCTGATGAGCGGTGAGGTCGCCTCGGAGGAACTCCGCAAGGAACTGATCCTGTGGGTGAGGAAGGAGATCGGCCCGATCGCCTCGCCCGACGTGATCCAGTTCGCTCCCGGCCTGCCGAAGACGCGATCGGGCAAGATCATGCGCCGCATCCTGAGGAAGATCGCCGAGGACGACTTCACCAATCTCGGCGACACCTCGACGCTCGCCGATCCCGCCGTGGTGACCGACCTCGTCGACAACCGCCAGAACAAGAAACAGGCGGCGGAATAAATGTGGGCGCGCCTCAAGAACTGGGCGCGTCTTCTCCGCCGCGATGCGACGGCGCTCTGGCTCGCGGCGCGCGATCCTCGCGTGCCGTTCTCGGTGAAGGCACTGGCGGCACTGGTCGCCGCCTATGCGCTGTCGCCGATCGACCTGATCCCCGACTTCATCCCGGTCCTCGGCTATCTCGACGAGGTTATCCTACTGCCGATCGCGATTGCCGGTCTGTCGCGGCTGATCGATCCCGCGATCATGGCCGAGCATCGCGCGACCGCCGAGACGCTCGCGACCCGGCCCGTCAGCTTCGCCGGGGCAGCCATGATCGCCGGCATCTGGACGCTGGTGGCCGTCGCACTAAGCGCTATGCTCTGGAAAGCATTTCAAAATTGATCACGCCGAGTTGACGCGCGCTGGAGGGTTCCGGCGTCCAAACGCCATAATCAGGCGTATCTCATGCGTCCCGCGCACATCGCGTCCGGAGTGATGCCCATGCACATCCACTTGATCGTCGGCGCCGTCCTGAGTGCACTTTCAATCGCAGGAGGGGCGAGCCTGTTCCAGGCTCGCGCGGAAGACCCCGACGATGACGGACGACCAGCGGTCGCCACCTTCGCGGGTGGCTGCTTCTGGTCAATCGAGAAAGCGTTCGACGGACAGCCGGGCGTCATTTCGGCGGTGTCGGGCTTCATGGGCGGGAAGACCGAGAACCCGACCTACAACGAGGTCGTGCGCGGCAAGACGGGCCATCTCGAAGCCGTGCAGGTGACATACGACCCGAAGAAGATCACGTACGACAAGCTGCTCGACATCTATTGGCACGACATCGACCCGACCAATGATTACGGGCAGTTCTGCGATTTCGGCGACCAGTACCGCACGGCGGTGTTCGTCGAGGGCGACGCGCAGAAGCGATTGGCGGAAACGTCGAAGATCGAAGTCGGCAAGGACCTGAACCAGACGGTGACGACCGAAATCCGCCCGGCGAGCCTCTTCACGCCCGCCGGCCCGGAACATCAGGATTTCGCCAAGACCAATCCCGGCCATTACCAAGCCTATCTGATCGGCTGCCAGCGCGAGGCGCGGCTTCGCGCGGTCTGGGGCGAGAAGGCCCATGCCGGGCTCTGATCAGCGGCAGGCCATCCAGCGCCCCATGTCGAGATGCAAATGATCGGCGTGCGCCCTGTTGTAATCGGGCGAGAGAACCACGCGGAACAAGCCGCAGGCGCCATCGCGTATCGCCCTGAGAAAGCGCCCCTGCTCGCCTGACTCCCAGCCGCGCCTGACGGTAATCGCCGGACCTCCCTGCAGCGTGATCCCCGCGACGTCGATGGCGTTGGCCGTCGCGTGCTGGCTGCGGCGGGCGTCCTCGCGATTGTAGACGTTGCGGCAGGAATAGGTGCCGTAGGTCTCGACCGAGGCGACGCGCTTGCCGAAGACGCGCTGCGCTTCCGGTTGCAGGACGTGCCGCTCCCACATCACGAGCGCGACCGCTGCCGGACAGCGCAGCACGACGGCCCCGCCATAGGACACGCCGGAGCGGGAAATGGATATGCCGTCGGGATAGCCGCAGCCGTTGTCGATCGGACGCGGCGAGAGGGCGAAAGAAAGATTGTCGGCGCGGGCGAGCGCGGCCACGCAGCGCTCGGGAAAGGCGCGCATCAATTGGAGCTGGAGCCCGGTGACGATGTTCGGCGGCGCGGAGGGGTTCAGCGGCGCGTGGCGGTCGATATAGACGAAGCCGACAACCACTATGAGGAACAATGCTGTCAGGAGGCGGAGGACGATCGAGCCCGGATTGGGAGACCGCCACCGTTTCGGAGGCGGTCTCTGTATTGTTGGCTTGGCCTGGTCGCTCATCGCGACCCATAACGCCGGAAGCGCGCGCCGCGATCCGTCACACCAAAGCCGCCTCGACCTGCGTCTCGAACAGACGGCGATAGTGGCCGCCTGGCATGGCGCGAAGCGTATCGTGCTTGCCCTGCTCGACGATCCTGCCTTGCTCGAAGACGAGGATTCGGTCGAGCGTGCGCACCGTCGACAGACGGTGGGCGATGACGATCGCGGTACGGCCGCGCATCAGCCGGTTCATCGCCTGCTGGATCAAGGCCTCCGATTCCGAGTCGAGGCTCGACGTTGCCTCGTCGAGGATCAGGATCGGCGCATTGGCGAGGAAAGCTCGCGCGAGGGCGACGCGCTGGCGCTCGCCGCCAGACAGCTTGACGCCGCGCTCGCCAACCAAAGTCTGGTAGCCCTTCGGCAGCCGCTCGATGAAGCCGTCGGCATTGGCGAGCCGTGCCGCCTCCTCGATCTCGGCCATGGATGCCCCCGGACGCGCATAGGCGATGTTCTCCGCCAGCGTGCGGTGGAACAGGACCGGCTCCTGCTGGACGATGGCGATCTGCGCGCGGAGCGAACTCTGGGTTGCCTGCGAGACGTCCTGCCCATCGATCAGCACCTGGCCGCCGGTGACGTCGTAGAGCCGCTGGATCAGCTTGACGAAGGTCGTCTTGCCCGAGCCGGAATGGCCGACCAGGCCGACGCGCTCACCCGCGCGGATCGTGACGTCGAGGTGCTCGTAGAGCGGGGTGGCGTGACCCGCATAGTGGAACGACACGTCCTCGAAGCGGATCAACCCGCCCGAGATGCGGATCGGCTTCGCGTCCGGCACGTCCTCGACGCCCAGCGCGGTGTCGTGCAGGCCGACCAGTTCCTCCATGTCGTTCACAGAACGCTGGAGATGGTTCACGTGCTGGCCGATCTCGCGGAGATAGCCGTTGACCACGAAATAGGTGGTCATGACGTAGACGACCTCGCCCGGCGTCGCGCGGCCCTGCCACCAGAGCCAGATCGCGAGCGCGATCACGCCGAGCCGGAGGGTCTGCAGAACCATGATCTGCCAGGTTGAGCTGCGGGTATGGCGTGTCCAGGTCCGCGCGGTACGGCGCGTCCATTTGGCGATGACGCCGCCAAGGCGCTGATCCTCGCGCGCTTCCGCGCCGAAGCTCTTCACCACGGCGTTGCAGCTCATGGCGTCGGCCAGAGTGCCGCCGATGCGGGTGTCCCAGGCATTCGACAGGCGGGACGCCGGAGCGATGTAGCGGGTCGCGAGCAGCACCGTCAGCGCGACATAGCCAATGCTGCCGACGGCCATGACGATCCCCATCACCGGCCAGTGGAAGCCAAGGAGGAGCATCGTCCCGACCAGCACGACGAGCGAGGGCCAGAGCGCGAGCAGAAGCGTGTCGTGCAGCGTGTCGAGTGCCCACATGCCGCGCGTGACCTGCCGCACCGTCGACCCGGCGAAGGTGTTGGCATGCCAGTCCGACGAGAAGCGCTGGACGCGGTGGAACGCATCCTGCGCGACCGCCGACATGATCTTCAGCGTGAACGGGATGATGCCGCTCCACGCGATGTGGCGGAACACTATCAGCACAATTCCGAGAACGGCCATGGCGCCGAACGCCCACAGGGCATCGACGAGCGCGGCCTCACGCGGGCGCGCGGTGTCCGACAGCGCGTCGATGAGACGGCCGGCGAAAAGCGGCAGCAGGATATCGGCAAGAGTCGCGAGCATGATCGTCGAGGCGATCAGCGCGAGCTGGCCCGGTTGATGCCGCCAATGGCGGAACGTAAAGCCGAGGACGGAACGGATTGCGTCCGTCCGCTGGCCTTTCTGACGAGCGGTCATGACATGCTTCCGGCACGCGAATGCCGGCCTGTGCTCAGGCGCGCGAATCCGTCGGGAATGCAGCGCCAAATGATCGAAAATGTCGAAAAAGACGACCGAAGCGGTCGGGTTCGGACCTAGCCGAGGACCGTGCCGGGGATGAGAACTGCGAACGATGATGCCATGCGCTCCCTCCCTTGTTGTTGGCACGAAGACGGCGGGGAGGTTATCCGCGCCGGCAGCCTTGGGCAATAGCAGGCCTACGCTAGAAGTCGCTCGCGATGCCCTTGATCTCCCAATCGCCGTAGCGGATGGGCTCCGGCCCTTTCGGGCCGCGATGTTCAACGGGCTTGTCCGCCGGCGCGGCGGCGGCGCGGCGCTGCTCGGCCTCGGCGAGCGCGCGCTTTGCTGCATCGCTGAGCGAGCGCTCGTTCGCGAGATTGTCTTTCCGGTCCGCCATTACCGTAGTGTCCCGTTCTTGCAGCAAGTTTCGCCGGGCCAACATATAGTCCCGACGCGGCGTCTGGAAACGCTGCCTGGAGGAATTGATGAACTACGCACGGACCGCCATCCTGCTTGCCGGCATGACGGCCCTCTTCATGGGTGTCGGCTACCTCATCGGTGGTGGCGGCGGCATGATGATTGCCTTCATGGTCGCGCTGGCCATGAACGCCTTCAGCTACTGGAATTCGGGCTCGATGGTGCTGCACATGTACGGCGCCAAGGAGGTCGATGCCCGCAGCGCCCCCGAATATTACGGCCTCGTCCAGGAACTGGCGCAGCGCGCCGGGCTGCCGATGCCGAAGGTCTACATCATCGAAAGCGCGCAGCCGAACGCGTTCGCCACCGGCCGCAACCCGGAACACGCGGCGGTCGCGGCCTCGACCGGACTGCTCAACGCGCTCAGCCGCGACGAGGTGGCGGGCGTGATGGCGCACGAACTCGCGCATGTGAAGAACTACGACACGCTGACCATGACGGTGACCGCGACGCTTGCTGGCGCGATCGGCATGCTGGCGAACTTCGCCTTCATGTTCTCGGGCAACCGCGACTCCAACAATGGCGGTATCGGCATCATCGGTTCGATCGCGATCATGATCCTCGCGCCGATCGCGGCGATGATCGTGCAGATGGCGATCTCGCGGTCGCGCGAATATGAAGCCGACCGAATGGGCGCCGAGATCTGCGGTCAACCGCTTTCGCTGGCCTCCGCGCTGGCGAAGATCTCGAACTATGCCCATCAGGTCCCGAACATGGAGGCGGAGCGCAATCCCGCGACCGCGCACATGTTCATCATCAACCCGTTGTCCGGCCAGCGGATGGACAATCTGTTCTCGACCCATCCCGACACCGGCAACCGCATTGCCGCGCTTCAGGATCTGGCCGCGCGCATGGGCGCGACCGGTCGCGGCGGCTTCGCGCAGGCGCCGCAGGCGGCACCCGCCAGTCCCTGGAATACGGGACGGCGCGGCCCCTGGGGCTGATTGATCGCGCAAAAGCGGGCATAAGGCCCCGATGAACGAAAACATGAACGCGCCGGGCTTCGCCGCCCGGCGCGCCGCCACGCAGCTGGTCCATGGCGTCCTGCAGCGTGGCCGCCCTCTCGACGAAGCTCTCGACGATCCGAAAAGCCCGTTCGCCGCGCTCGACCAGCGCGACCGCGCGTTGGCTCGCGCCATCGCGGGAACGACGCTCCGGCGGCTCGGCAATCTGCGCGCGGTCGTCGCGCGCTATCTCAGGAAGCCGCTCGATCCGCGCGGCAGCCTCGAAAGCATTCTCCTGACCGGCGCGGCGCAACTCCTTCTGATGGACGTTCCGGACCACGCCGCCGTCGGCGTCGCGGTCGACCAGGCCAATGCCGACCGGCAGGCGCGGCCGTTCGCGGGACTGGTGAACGCGGTGCTGCGGAACATCGCCCGTGAGCGGGAGGAGCTTTCGACCTTCATCGCCGACACGTCCCGGGACGTTCCCGAATGGCTTCAGGCTCGTCGCGTGAAGGCGTGGGGCGCCGAGGGCGCGAAGGCGATCGCGGAAGGCGAGCGCAACGAACCGCCGCTCGACATCACCGTGAAGACCGATCCTGCCGGCTGGGCCGAGAAATTCGGCGGCAGGGCGCTGCCGACCGGAACGGTCCGGCTCGTCCCGCACGGCCCGGTGATGGAGCTTCCCGGATTTTCCGACGGCGAATGGTGGGTACAGGACGCCGCCGCCGCTTTGCCGGCGCAACTGCTTCACGCAAAACCCGGCATGCGGATCGCCGATCTCTGCGCCGCGCCGGGCGGAAAGACCGCCCAGCTTGCGGCAGCCGGAGCCGACGTAACCGCCGTGGATCGCTCGGCGCCTCGCTTGCGGCGCCTGACCGAGAATCTCAAGCGGCTCGGACTGGAGGCACAGACCATCGCGGCGGACGCCGCCGCCCTCCATACGGCCCCGTTCGACGCCATCCTGCTCGACGCGCCCTGCTCGGCGACCGGCACGATCCGCCGCCATCCGGACGTCGCCTGGCTCAAATCGGAAAAGGACATCGCTTCGTTGGCCGACCTGCAGACACGCCTTCTGGACGGCGCGGTACGTCTGCTGAAACCCGGCGGCATATTGGTCTATTCGACCTGTTCGCTGGAGCCGGAAGAAGGCGAGAATCAGATCGAGGCCCTGCTGACCCGCAATCCGGATCTGGAGCGCGACGCGGTTCGTCCGGAGGAGGTGCCGGGGCTCGAAAGTGCGATCAACGACAAGGGCGAATTGCGTACTTTGCCCTCGCACCTACCCAATCCAGAACCCCGTCTCGCCGGGCTCGACGGATTCTTCGCCGCGCGGCTCGTGCGCCGCTAGATTCGTCTAACCTCCGCCGCAGATGTCATCTACTCTTCGCGAATCGGCCAGAGGGCTACGCGTGTCGGTTGAGGCGATAGCGGACCGAACCAGAAGCAATGCACGCCTCGCGGCGCTGCTCGCGGGAGGCGCATTCGCGCGGCTGAAGCCCCAGAGGCTGCTCCGCTTCAGCCCGCCCTTTTCCGAACCGGACCACCTTCTGCTATCGCCTCTGCCGGTTGCTCTGGGAGACGCCCGGCGCGGCGCCGAACTCTATGGCGGCCGTTTCGCATTTGCCGGCCATTCGGTCGAGACGAAGGGAAATCCGGTTTTCGGTATCGCGCCCCCCTCCGAAGAATGGGCGAAAGCGCTCCATTGCTTCGGCTGGCTCGCCGATCTTGCCGCCGCCGACACGGCACTGACACGCGCCTTCGCGCGCACTTCGCTCGACGAATGGATCTCGACCAAAAGGTTGGGAAAGGCGGGACGCGGACCTTCGATCACAGCGCGCAGGCTGATCTCCTGGCTGACACATGCGCCATTCCTGCTGAACGGGGCGGACGCCGGTTTCCGCAAGAACTTCTTTCGTTCCCTTGTCCGGCACGAGCAGCGGCTGAAGCGCGATCTCCGCAGCCTTTCTCCGGGAATGCCGCGACTGACCGCCGCCGTGGCACTGACCCAGGCCGGGCTTTGCCTTCCTGATGCGACGCGCGCGCTGCGAATGGGCAGCGACTTTCTTGCCTCGGATCTCAAGGCGCTGGTCCTGCTCGACGGCGGGCCAGCGACGCGCAATCCCGACGACCTGCTGGCGATGACCGTCGATCTCCTGATGCTGAAGGAGAATTTCGCGCGCCGCTCGATGGAACCGCCGAAGGGCATGATGCAGTTGCTCGACCGTATGCTGCCGATGCTGCGCTTCTTCCGGCATGCGGACGGCAATCTCGCACTCTTCAACGGCGCGGGGCCGACCGATCGCCTGTTGCTCGACAGCATCCTGACGATCGACGACACCCAGGGCCGGCCGGTGATGAATGCCGGCTATTCCGGCTATCAGCGCATCGAGGCAGGCCGTACCGTCCTCGTCGCCGACACCGGCCGTCCGCCGCCGCTCGGCCTGAGCGAAACCGCCCATGCCGGGACGCTGTCGTTCGAAATGTCTGTCGGCGCCGAGCGCCTCGTGGTCAATTGCGGCGCGCCCGGCCCCTCGCACGCGCCTTGGCGGGATGCAGCGCGGAAGACCGCGGCGCACTCCACCGTGACGCTCGACGACCGCTCGTCCTGCCGTTTCGTGCGCGGCCGTCTCGTCACCGCGCTTGTCGGACGCCTGGTCCGCGAGGGGCCGAACGAAGTCGACGTGAAGCGCGACGACGGACGCGGCGGGACGGTGCTCCGCGCGATCCATGACGGCTATGCCAAGCCGCTCGGCCTCGTCCACGAGCGGACGTTTCGCGTCCACGCCGACGGGAACCGGGTCGAGGGCATGGACGTCATCCGCCCCGTGCGTCAGCGCACGACCGCCGACACCGTGCTGCGCTTCCATCTGCATCCCGGTGTCCGTGCCGCGCGGCTCGGACGCGGCAACAGCGTCCTGCTGACGCTCCCCTCCGGCGATTGCTGGACGTTCGCCGTGGACCAGCAGGAGGCCCATGTCGAGGAGAGCGTGTTCTTCGCCGGCGACAGCGGCCCGCGCCGGGCCGAGCAGATCGTGGTTCGACTCGGTCGCAAGGCCGGGACACGCGTCGCCTGGAGCCTGACCCATACCGGCAATGGAGCCGGACCTGGGGCACCGGCTCTGTTCTAGCGTGCCCTGGCGTGCTATCGCGCCGCCCTGCCCTCACCGGACCTTGCCATGACCGACCGCCCGATCCGCCGCGCGCTTCTCTCCGTTTCCGACAAGACAGGTCTGGTCGACTTCGCGAGGGCGCTCAGTGAACGCGGCGTGGCCCTGATCTCGACCGGCGGCACCGCGAAGGCGCTGAAGGATGCAGGCCTCGCCGTTTCGGACGTCTCGGATGTGACCGGCTTCCCGGAGATGATGGACGGCCGCGTGAAGACGCTGCACCCGTCGGTGCATGGCGGCCTCCTGATGATCCGCGGCAATGAGGAGCACGAGAAGTCGGCCGCCGACCACGGCATCGCGCCGATCGATCTTCTCGTCGTCAATCTCTACCCGTTCGAGGAGACGCTGAAGAAGAACGCGCCGCATGACGACATGATCGAGAACATCGATGTCGGCGGCCCGGCGATGATCCGCGGTGCTGCGAAGAACCATGCCGATGTGACGGTCGTCGTCGATACTAAGGATTACGCGGCGGTGCTGGGCGCTATGGACGCGAACGGCGGCGCGACCACCCAGAAGTTCCGCGAGGCGCTGGCGGCGAAGGCGTTCGCGCGGGCTTCGGCCTATGACGCGGCGATCGCGAGCTATCTCTCCCGGCATATCGGCGAGAGCGCAATGTCGTTCGGCGCGATGTCGGCGAGCCTCGGCCAGACGCTGCGCTACGGCGAAAACCCGCACCAGACCGGAAGCCTCTGGCTGACGCAGGACCAGCGCCCCGGCGTCGCCACCGCCCGGCAGGTGCAGGGCAAAGAGCTCTCCTACAACAATATCAACGACACCGACGCCGCGTTCGAGCTCGTCGCCGAGTTCGATCCGGCCAACACGGCCGCATGCGCGATCATCAAGCACGCCAATCCCTGCGGCGTTGCGGAAGCGGGCGATGTCGCGGAGGCCTATCGACGTGCGCTCGCGGCGGACCCGGTCTCGGCCTTCGGCGGCATCGTCGCGGTCAACCGCACGCTCGATGCCGAAGCCGCCGCCGAGATGGTGAAAATCTTCACCGAGGTCATCATCGCGCCCGATGCGAGCGACGAGGCGATCCAGATCATCGGCGCGAAGAAGAACCTGCGCCTGCTGCTGACCGGCGGGCTGCCGGACACCCGCGCGGGCGGACTGATCGTGAAATCGGTCGCCGGCGGCCTCTTGATGCAGAGCCGGGACAATGTGGTTGTCGACGATCTGGAACTGAAGGTCGTCACCAAACGCACGCCGACCAGTGCGGAACTCGCCGATCTCCTGTTCGCGATGCGCGTCGTCAAGCACGTGAAGTCGAATGCCATCGTCTATGCCAAGGGGGGCGCGACGGTCGGCATCGGCGCTGGACAGATGAGCCGCGTCGACTCGGCGCGGATCGCTGTCACCAAGGCGGAAGAAATCGCCCGCGAGGCCGGCCGGACGGATTCACCGACCAAGGGAAGCGTGGTCGCTTCCGACGCGTTCTTTCCGTTCGCCGACGGGCTGCTGACGGCCATCCAGGCGGGTGCGACAGCCGCCATACAACCGGGCGGTTCAGTGCGCGATAATGAAGTGGTAAATGTGGCCGACGAACACGGAATCGCCATGATTCTCATGGGGGTGCGTCATTTTCGTCACTAGAAGTGAACAAGTGAATTTACGGGGGTGACAGGCTGGGACTGCCTGTCTACAAAGTTCGCCGGGCTTGGGGGCTTCCCATCTGGGGATGGGACGTGAAGAGGGGGTCGAATGCGAATCGTTCCGGTGCGTATGACGCGCGGCTTTGTATTCGCGCTGCTTCTCGGAGCCGCTCTGGCGCCGCTTTCGCCCGACACCGGTTCGGTGGTCGCTGAACCCCGTATTCCCCATCGCATCGACACCGCTCACGACCTGACCAAGACCGCTCCGGTCGATTCCGTCGTTGTCGTCGTCAAAGACTTCCGCTAATCACGATCTGCTGATCAGGCCCGCTTCGCGCCGGGCACTTTCACGGCGGTCAGCACCAAAGCTCCCACTGCAAAGAACAGCATAATGACGCTGACACCGGCGCGCTGGCTTGCCGCGAGCGCGGTGACCGTACCGACGAGAGCCGGACAGAGGAAGCTCGTCACCCTGCCTGCCAGGGCATAAAGCCCGAAGAACTGGGTGATGTTGTCCGGCGGGGACACGCGGACGAGAAGCGTGCGCGACGCCGCCTGCAACGGGCCCGCGACCATGCCGATCAGCACGCCACAGAACAGATAGAACCGCTCCGCCGCGGATGCGAACAATCCGTCACCGGCTACGGGCGGCGCAACCGGTATGCCGAAGAGCACGCTGCTTGATGTCGTCGAGAGGATGCCGAGACTGGCGACCATCAGAACCGCGAGCGAACAGAGCACCACGGGGCGCGGTCCGAAGCGGTCGTCGAGCCTGCCACCGGTGAACGCGCCGATTGCTCCAGTGATGGTCAGGAGAATGCCGAACGCGCCGATCTCGGTCGTCGCCCAGCCGAAAATGCCCGACGCATAGATGCCGCCGAAGGCGAACAGGCCGACCAGCCCATCGGCATAGATCATGTGGGCGATTAGATAGATCAGCGTGTTCCGGTGCTCCCGGACGGCGAGGATCGTGGCGCGAAGATTGGCTAGACCGGCATGGACCGCCGTCGAGATCGGCAGGCCTTTCGGCAGGTCCGGCGTGAACAGGAAGAGCGGCAGGACGAAGATCAGATACCAGAGGGCGGACAGCGGGCCGGAAGCGCGATCACCCTCGCCCGTCTGCGGGTCGAGGCCGAAGAGCGGCATCAGCCCGGCGAGTGTCCTGCCGGTCTCGGGGCTTCCGACGATCAGCGCCAGCATTAATACCAGACTGAGCAAGCCGCCGACATAGCCCATTGCCCAGCCGGTGCCGGACAGGCGGCCGAGTTCCTGCTGCGGCACGAGGCTCGGCATCATCGCATTGGTGAAAACGGTCGCGAATTCAGCGCCGATCGTCGTCAGCGCGAAGGCGAACATCGCGAGCGGCACCGCATAGGGCATGCCGGGTTCCGCCCACCAAAGCGTGAACGCACCAACGAAGAGCAGGACGGAGAAAATGAATATCCAGGGCTTGCGATGCCCAGCCGCGTCCGCCACCGCGCCGAGCACGGGCGACAGGACCGCAATGATCAGGCCCGCCACGGCCGTCGCCCAGCCCCAGAGCGCCTGCCCTTCGACCGCATTGGCGGCCACGCGCGAGGCGAAGAACGGCGCGAAGATGAAGGTGGTGATCAGGGTGAAGACAGGCTGGGCGGCGAAATCGAACAGGATCCAGCCAAGGATCCCCGCGCGCCCTGCTCTCATCAAACCCACTCCGACTCAGATCTGGACGAGCTTATTCGGAAGCTCGTTGCGGTCGCCAGCCGAGGGCGGGAAATGGCGGGCGAGGAGTTCGCCGGAATGCTTTACGGCCTGCACCAGACCGGAGGCGAGGTCGCGCGATTTCGCGGCCGTCACGATCTCGGCGGCGATCGCGTCCCATTCGGGCTGCTCGACCTTCGCGGCAATGCCGGTGTCGGCGACGATCTCGACGCGGTGTTCGGCGAGAGCGACGTAGATCAGGACGCCGGTTCGGGCTTCGGTGAGATGGATCCCGTGGGACAGGAATTGCTCATAGGCTGCGCGCTCGACCTCATCCTCGGCCAAGGCCGGCGGGATGACACGCAATCTGGCTTTCAGGGGATAGAGAGCAGCGGCCAGAAGGACGAAGACGAACCCCTGGATGGTCAGGATCAGGCCCATGCCCCAAGTCGTGAACAGATGGAGCGGCCAGGCGACGATCAGGGCAGCCAGCGCCGCCCATAGGACAGGCACCAGGCGATAATCGTCGGCCTGCCGCGCAACGACGACGAAGAGCTCGCCGGATGTGTTGGTCTCGGCCTGTTCGATGGCCTGCGAGATGCGGCCCGCTTCTTCCGCGTTGAGGCTCGGCGTCATCTGATCACCAGCTCCCCGAGGAGCCGCCTCCGCCGAACGAGCCGCCGCCACCGCTGAAACCACCACCGCCGCCACCGAAGCCTCCGCCACCAAAGCCGCCGGAGGACCAGCCGCCTCCAGACGACCAGCCTCCTGACGAGCCGCTGCCGCCGCCGATGATCCAGGGCAGCGAACCGCGACGGCGCCGCCTGCGGCGGCTGCCATACAGAAGCTGGAAGACGAAGAAGCAGATCAGCAGCGCCATGAAGATGTTGAAGCCGAAATCGGCATCGTCGGTGGCGCGCTCGCCCTCCTTCACCTCCTCGGCGCGGCGGGCATAGTCAGGATCGCCCTCCAGAACCTGGACGAGATCGTCCACGCCACGCGTGACGCCACCCGCGAAGTCGTTGGCGCGGAAGCGGGGCAGGATGGCGTTCTCAATGACGAGCTTAGTCATCGCATCGGTCAGAATGCCTTCGAGGCCGTAGCCGACTTCGATGCGGACCTTCCGCTCGTTCGGCGCGACGATCAGGATCGCGCCGCTGTTGTCCTTCTTCTGGCCGACGCCCCAGGCACGACCGAGACGATAGCCATAATCGGCGATGTCGTAGTCCTGCAGGGATTTGAGGGTCGCGACGACGAGCTGGATCGTCGTCTTCTTCTCGAGCTCGGCGAGCTTGGTGTCGAGCTCGGCCTCGGTCTGGATGTCGAGGATGCCGGCGTCGTCGACAACGCGACTGGTCAGGGCGGGAAAGGTCGGCTCGGCGGCCTGGAGAGGTGAGCCACCCAGAACGACAAAGGCGAGAATAATCGAGGCCGCCATCCTCCGGCTTGACCGGAGGATCCACCCGAAGCGCTGCTTGGGTCCTCCGGTCAAGCCGGAGGACGACGGCCGGATCATTAAAACTTCACCGTCGGCGCGGTCTGGTTCTGCTCACTTGTCGCGAACGTCGCCATCGGCTGCGCGCTGTAGACGAGCGCCCAGAGGCGGCCGGGGAAGGTGCGGACCTCGGTGTTGTAGGCCTGGACCGCCTGGATGTAGTCGCGGCGGGAGACGGCGATGCGGTTCTCGGTGCCTTCGAGCTGCGACTGCAAAGCGAGAAAGTTCTGGTTCGACTTGAGCTCGGGATAGTTCTCGCTGACGGCGAGCAGGCGACCGAGCGCCCCCGAGAGCTGGGCCTGCGCATCCTGGAAGCGCTGGAGGGCGGCCGGGTCGGTCAACTGATCGGTATTCACGGTGATCTGGGTCGCCTTCGCGCGCGCCTCGATGACGGCCGTCAGCGTCTCGCGCTCCTGGGCGGCGAAGCCCTTAACCGTCTCGACGAGGTTCGGGATCAATTCGGCGCGACGCTGGTACTGATTCTGAACCTCGCTCCACTGGGCCTTGGCCTGCTCTTCGAGCGTCGGGATGGTGTTGACGCCGCAGCCGGCGACCATGCCACCGAGGATGACCGCGGCGGCGAGCGCGCGCAGACGAGCGAATGACAAGGCCATCGTGAACCCTCCCGAGGTAATCCAACGCTTCCTCTACACCGGAAGCATGACGCTGAAAACGAGATCAGCCTTTGACCGGTTCCACCGGACGGCGAAACCCGGACCAGCGTCCCGAGGAAACCCAATAGGCCAGCCCGCCCGCGAGACCGGCAGCGGCGATGATCGAGGGCTCGTGCGGAACGGCTGGATTGTCGCCGCCCACATCCATGATGCGACTCACGGCAAATGCGACGGCGAGACCCGCGCCGCAGAAGAACAGAGCGCTGCGCTGCGCGGTGATCTCGGCGAGAGCCACGACGACGAGGCTCGGCAGCGCCGCCGCATACCCGATGATCGCGAAGAGGAATATCCAGTCGGTGACGACGACGATCGTAGTCGCCGCCAGGGCCGCCGCGTCGTCGGCCACCGGACCGTAGGCGCGAATCCACTCGATGGCCGCGATAAGCGACGCGGACATGAACACCGCCCCGAAATAGCCGACGGGGATCAGAAACAGGCGGAGAAGGATGGTCACTCGGCCGCGACCGCAGCCGCCGCCATGCGATCCTTTGCCCGGAGCCGTTCCGTGGCCGATTTCAGCTGGCCGCAAGCGGCGAGGATGTCGCGGCCACGCGGCGTGCGGACCGGCGAGGCATAGCCCGCGCGGAAGACGATCTCCGAGAAGGCCTCGATCCGCTCCCAGTCCGAGCATTCATAGCGCGTGCCGGGCCAGGGATTGAACGGGATCAGGTTGATCTTCGCCGGAATGCCCTTCAGCAGCGAGACGAGCTTGCGAGCCTCGGCGTCAGAGTCGTTGATGCCCTTCAGCATCACGTATTCAAAGGTGATGCGGCGGGCGTTGGAGACGCCGGGATAGGTCCGGCAGGCCTCAAGCAGTTCGGCGATCGGATATTTCTTGTTCAGTGGAACAAGCTCGTTGCGGAGCGGGTCGTTCGTCGCGTGCAGTGAAATCGCCAGCATCGGGCCGCTTTCGGCGCCGAGCTTCTCGATCATCGGCACAACGCCGGAGGTCGACACCGTGATCCGGCGGCGCGACAGGCTGAGTCCCTCGCCGTCCGACATCACCTCGATCGCCTGCTTCACGGCGTCGAAATTGTAGAGCGGCTCGCCCATGCCCATGAAGACGATGTTCGTCACCGCGCGCTCGGCATCCGGGATCAGGCCGTCCGTCGCGCGCGTCTGTCCCGGCCAGTCGCCGATGCGGTCGCGGGCAACGATGAGCTGCGCGACGATCTCGGCGGCGGTCAGGTTACGGACGAGCGTTTGCGTGCCGGTATGGCAGAAGGTGCAGGCGAGCGTGCAGCCGACCTGGCTGGAGACGCAGAGCGTGCCGCGGTCGGCCTCGGGAATGTAGACGGCCTCGACCTCATGCGGACGGCGGTCGTCCGGACGAGCCGGCAGGAGGATCAGCCATTTGCGAGTGCCGTCGACGGAAATCTGCTCCGAAACGACTTCCGGACGGGTCAGCGTGAAGACCTCTTCCAGCGCCGTGCGCAGCGCCTTCGACATGTTCGTCATCGCCGAGAAATCGCTGGCGCCGCGATGGTAGATCCAGTGCCAGATCTGGGTCGTGCGCATGCGTCGTTCGCGCTCGGGCACTCCGGCGAGACCGAGGGCTTCGGAAAGTTCCAAACGGCTCAGCCCGACAAGCGAGGGCTTCTCCGCAATTGCGGGCATGGGTTCTGCGACGGCAAGCATGGGCGTCATATAGCCCATCGCGGCCCAAAAAGCACGAGGCCGCCGCCCGGACAGGCAACGGCCCCGAAATGGCGCGTCAGAAATTAGTTGTTTCCGCCACCGGCTCCGCCGGAACCACCAGCGCCACCGCCGGCCCCGGCACCTGCTCCGCCACCGGCGCCTGCGCCCGCGCCCGTGCCGGTGCCTGTGCCTGGCGTACCGGTCGTCGAGCTGCGACCCTGCTCACCCGGCGCATCGCTGGATCCCTTCATCTCCGGAGAGGCGTTGCGGCAGTTCGTGCCGGCCGGGCAATCGGTTTCCGGTATATTGGCCCGCGGGTTCGCTGGATCGATGTTCTGATTATTCGTCTGGGCGAACGCTGCCGATCCGAGCAGCATAGCGGCAGCAAAAGTTGTCGCGAAAATCTTGTTTGTCATCGAGACTCTCCCTGGTCTTCCAACCCTCGGGAGAACCCGTCACACTAATCGAGGTTCCGAAAAGCCCCTAAAAATCTAGGACTTTACTCCTCGGTGGAAGGCTCAGCGGCACTCTGAGTTGATGCGGTCCATCGCGGCCGAGATTCCCCTGAGGGAATAGGTGTCGGTCGTGACATTGCCGCGTCCCGACGTGCCTTTCACGGTCATGTCCGAACCGCCGCGCATCGCCTCGACGATGCGGGAATCGTCCTGGCCGTTGGACCAGCCGCGCTGGTCCTGGGTCACAAGAGAGAACGTGTCGGAACCAACCGTGAGGTCCATTGTCGAACCGGCGCGAAGCGGAAAGCCGATCTGGACGCTGACTTCGTTACGGACGCGTTCGGCGGGGCGGTGCGAAATGAAGAAATAGGCCGGGTCGCGGTTCAGGCCTTCCGGCGCGCGGCTCTTGGGCTGCGAGATGACGAAGCAGACCTTGCCGTTGCCGGCGGTGGCCGAATAGGCGGCCCAGTCGGTGAACTGGCCGAGCAGTTGTTGCGCTCCCTGCGCGCCCGACACGTCGGGGGCGAGCGCCGTGAGGAACAGCGAAAGGAACAGGCGGCGAGCGATCATGGGTCGCAATATCCAATCAGGCCGGCCGGAGCCGGCAGGCGTGAAAAGCGGCGGAGGAATCAGTGCCCCGCGGCGCGAGCATGCGACCGCAATTACGAAGAAATGGTAAAAATTGGCGGAATTTGGAAACCGGTTGCTAACCTTTGGACGTGTCCCCAGGAGCTTCCGGCTACGCCGTTTCCCCTGTGCGAAGGCGCTCAAGCGACGCCCTCGCGGCGACCCGGTGGCTTTCCTTGATGTTCGAGCCGACGGCGACCAGGGCGGCCGACAGGACGCCGGCATCGTCGGCGAATCCGAGCAGCGGCAAGATGTCCGGAATGGCGTCCATCGGCAGGACGAAATAGGCGAGCGCGCCAATCAGCGTGAAGCGGACGCTGTTGGGCGTCTCGCGGTCGAAAGCGCAGTAATAGGCGGACAGCGCCTGCTCGGCGAAGGGCAAATTCGCGGCGAACTTCTGCAGCTTGGGCCAGAAGCCCTCGCGGACTTCCCGCTCCTGCTCGATCCGCGTCAGTTCGTCGTCCTTCCTCTTCCGAGCCATGCGCGCCTCCGTGTCTCCCTAAACGCCGACCCGGGATTTAGGTCCCGGCCAGGCGATCGATAATGCCAGCGAGCTTGATGTCCCGCTCGCTCAGGCCCTTCACATCGTGGCTCGTCAGCAGGATGTCGACCTTGTTGTAGACGTTCGACCATTCCGGATGATGGTCCATCTTCTCGGCCGCCAGCGCGACGCGGGTCATGAAGCCGAAGGCCTGCGAGAAGTTCTTGAACTGGAACGAACGCTCGATAGCATCCCGGCCGTCGACGGGCTTCCAGTCGGGCAGCTTGCTCAGCGCCTCGCGGCGCTCGTCACCAGCGAGAATCGCCATCCTCGTCCTCCTCCACGACTTCACCGAGCGGATAGCTCTCCTCGACGATATAGGGACCGCCGCCGGTCGAGGCGCGCGAGGAGAACAGGACGAAACGGCTCGCCTCGAAATGCAGGCGGGGCGCGCCGCCACGCGTCGCCAGCCAGTCGGCCGTCGCCCGCGGCGAGACGTCGCGCAGGCGCGCCAAGGTGACGTGCGGGGTATATTTCCGGCTTTCCGGGGCCAGACCGACGCGGCGCAGGAGACGTTCGTGCTCGGCCTGAAGCTCGATCAGCGCGGTCGTCGCCTGTGCCTTGACGATGATGGCGCGCGGACGCGAGCCGCCGAACGCATCGAGATCGCCGAGCGTGACGCTGATCGGATCACGCTGCACGCCGCCGAGGAGCTGGGCGGCATCGCGCGCCGTGCGGTCGTCGACGTCGCCGAGAAAGCGCAAGGTGATGTGATAGTTCTCGACATCGATCCAGCGCGCGCCGGGCAATCCGCCGCGCAGGAACGAGAGCCTCTCGCCGATGTCGGGCGGAACTTCGAGCGCTGTGAAAAGACGCGGCATCGGACAGGGCTCGGGTTAGGTGCCGGCTTGGATCCGGCGGAGGAAATCTTCGGCGACGGGCAGCATCTTCTCGACGATCACCCGCACGCCTTCCGGCGTCGGGTGCATTCCATCTCCGAGATTGAGGGAGGTCTGACCGGCGACGCCGTCGAGGAAGAACGGATAGAGCATGAGCCCGTATTTCTCGGCAAGCGCTGGATAGAGCGCATCGAACTTTTCGTAATAGGCGGCGCCCATATTGCGCGGCGCATACATCCCCGCGAGCAGGACCGGGATCTTGCGCTCCTTCAGCCGCGCGAGGATGCCGTCGAGTGCGGCGCGGGTCGTTTCCGGATCGAGGCCCCGCAGGGCGTCGTTGGCGCCCAGTTCGAGGATGACGCCCTGCGTGTCGTCCGGAATCGACCAATCGACGCGGGCGGCGCCGGCGGCAGCGGTGTCTCCGGAAACGCCGGCATTAGCGATCGAGACATCCCAACCCTTCGCCTTCAGGGCGGCTTCGAGCACCACCGGGAATGCGTCGTTCGGCGGCAATTGATAGCCCGCCGTCAGGCTGTCTCCGAGGGCCACGAGCTTGATCGTCTTCGCGGAAGCGGGCGCGGCAAAACCTGTCGCGAGCAGGATAACGCTCAAAAATGCCGCAACGGCGCGGGAACGGTACGACTGGCGCGGCACCTTCTGGACCTCCATATGCTTGGCTCTCGGAGCGGATGGCATGACGATCAGACTGACGGACATTGACCTTAGCCTCGGACGGGGCGCTGCCCGGGTCCACATTCTCAAGACCATATCCCTCCTGATCGAATCCGGCGAACAGGTGTCGCTGACCGGGCCTTCCGGCTCGGGGAAATCGTCGCTGCTGATGGTCATGGCAGGTCTGGAACGCCCGGACCGAGGGAAAGTATCCATTCTCGGGCAGGATATCACGACACTCGACGAGGACGCGCTGGCGCGCTTTCGCGGCCGGAATATCGGTGTCGTCTTCCAGAGCTTCCACCTGATTCCGACCATGACCGCGCTCGAGAACGTAGCGGTGCCGCTCGAACTCGCGGGGCGCCCCGACGCCTTCGACCGGGCACGGGCCGAACTGGCGGATGTCGGGCTCGCCGCCCGCGAAGGGCATTATCCGGCCGAGCTTTCCGGCGGCGAACAGCAGCGCGTGGCGCTCGCACGCGCACTGTCGACCGATCCGAAAGTCCTGTTCGCCGACGAGCCGACCGGCAATCTCGACGGAGCGACCGGCTCCTCCGTCTCCGACCTCATATTCCGCAAGGCGCGCGAGCGCGGCATGACGCTCGTCCTGGTGACCCACGATCCCGTGCTCGCGAAACGATGCGACCGGGTGATCGCAATGCGGTCCGGCGAAATCCAGCATGCGCAGGAGACCTTGTACGCGTGAGCGCCTTCGTCGATGCCCCGCGCGCGCCGGGGCTGCTGCTTTCGCTGAAGCTCGCACTCCGCGAGCTGCGCAATGGGCTTTCGGGCTTTCGCATCTTCGTGGCGTGCCTCGCACTCGGCGTCGCCTCGATCGCCGGCGTCGGTTCGATCGCTCAGGGACTGCAGGACGGGCTGGAGCGTGAGGGGCGCGCCATTCTGGGCGGTGACGCGGCGTTTTCGCTGGTCCACCGCGAGGCGAGCCCGGACGAGTACGGATTGCTTGCATCCCGGGGAACCGTGTCGACGGTCGCCACGCTGCGGGCGATGGCGCGGACCGCGGAAGGCACCGCGGCGTTGAGCGAATTGAAGGCGGTCGATGGCGCATACCCGCTTGCGGGCAAGCTCGTCACCGATCCGGGCGGAGACCTGAGCGGGCTTCTCGCCAGTCGAGACGGTGCGTTCGGCGCCGTCGCCGATCCCACGCTTCTCGGCCGCCTCGGCATTACCACAGGTGGACGGCTGCAGCTCGGCACGGCGACGATCGAGGTCCGCGCGGCGCTCGTCACCGAGCCGGACGCACTCTCCGACGGGATCGGTCTCGGGCCGCGCCTGATTGTTTCCCGCGAGGCGCTGATGGCAAGCGGACTGATCCAGCCCGGCAGCCTGGTGCGCTGGAGCTATCGCGTGGCGCTTCCGAACGGCGCTTCGAATGCGGACGTGATCAAGCTCACCGAGGATGCCAAGACTGCGTTCCCGGACGCTGGCTGGCGTATCCAGACGCGCGACAAGGCGAGCGACCGGCTCGAGCAGAATATCGGCCGCTTCACGCAGTTCCTCACGCTGGTCGGCCTGACCGCACTCCTCGTCGGTGGTGTCGGTGTGGCGAACTCGGTCGCGGCCTATGTCGAGAAGCGGCGGGAGTCGATCGCCGTCCTCAAAGCGCTTGGGGCACCCGGCAGCCGTATCTTCCAGATCTATCTCGCGCAGATCCTGATGATCGCCGGATTGGGCGTGGCAGCCGGCCTGCTGCTGGGCGCCGCGATGCCGTTCCTCGTCCAGTGGCTGGCCGGGGCGATCCTGCCGCTGCCGTTCGAGGCACAATTGCAGCCGCAACAGCTGGCGATGGCGGCGCTGTTCGGCATGCTGATCGCCTTCGTCTTCGCGCTATGGCCGCTCGCCCGCGCGCACGACATGCCGGTCACGGCGCTTTTCCGCGATCATTTGTCGGAAAAGCCGTCATGGCCGCGCATCGGCTATCTGGTCCTCATCGCACTGGCGCTCGGCGCGCTCGTCGCGGTCATGGTCGTGACGGCCGCGGACAAGAAGGTGGCGCTGATCTTCCTTGGGGCGGCGGTGGCAATCTTCGCCCTTTTGCGCGTCGTGGCGACCGGCATCATGGCGATCGCCCGGCGGCTGCCGCGCCCGCGCTCGGCGGAACTGCGTCTTGCGCTGGCGAACATCCATCGCCCCGGCGCTCTGACGCCGTCGGTCGTGCTGTCGCTCGGCCTCGGATTGGCGCTTCTCGTCGCGCTGACATTGATCGATTCCTCGATCCGCAATCAGCTGACGGCCAATCTGCCCGAGAGAGCGCCGACCTTCTTCTTCATCGATATCCCGAATTCGGAAGCGCAGGACTTCAACGCCTTCCTGCAGATGAACGCGCCTGGCGCCACGATCGAGCAGGTGCCGATGCTGCGAGGCCGGGTTACCGGGCTGAAGGGGCAATCAACCGAAAACTATCCGGCAGGCGACGCCGCCTGGGTGCTGCGCGGGGACCGGGGGCTGACCTTTTCGGCGACCCTGCCGAAGGACTCCGTGATTACCGGCGGAACCTGGTGGCCGGCCGACTACACGGGCGAGAACCTCGTCTCGTTCGAGAACAAGCTCGGCGCGGAACTCGACCTCAAGGTCGGCGACATGATCTCGGTCAACGTGCTCGGCAGGCAGATCAACGCCAAGATCGCCAACTTCCGCACGGTCGAGTGGGAAAACCTCGGCATCAATTTCGTGATGGTGTTCTCGCCGAACACATTCGCGGGAGCGCCCTATCAGTTCCTCGCGACTTTGACCCTGCCGGACGATACCGGCGCGGAGACCGAAACGAACCTCCTGAAGGCTTCCGCCGGCCGCTTCCCGTCGGTCAGCGCGGTGCGGGTGAAGGACGCTCTGGAGACGATCGGCGATCTTGTCGGCAAGCTTTCGCTGGCGATCCGGGTCGCCAGCGGCATCACCCTCGTCGCGAGCGTGCTCGTCCTCGCGGGTGCGCTCGCGGCCGGCCATCGCTACCGCGTTTACGATGCGATGATCTTGAAGACGCTAGGCGCGACCCGCAGGCGGATCGTCGGAGCCTTCGCGCTCGAATATCTCCTCATAGGGTTAGCGACCGCCGTTTTCGGCCTCATCGCCGGAACGATCTCCGCCTGGGTCGTCGTCGTGCAGGTGATGGACGTCCCCTTCAGCTTCGACGGTCCGGGCGCTGCCTCGGCGGCTCTTTTCGCTCTGGGGCTGACGATCGTCCTGGGCTTGATCGGGACGTGGCGGCTCGTCGGGCTGAAGCCCGCCTCGGTGCTGCGCGAGCTCTGAGCCGCACGCGGATGATGAACTCTCTGTAATACTGTAGACTTACGCTTGCCTGTGACGGCTCTCCCTCCCATATTCTCCGTCGAGGTCCCGCGCCGAGAATGCGGGATATTATGAGGGATTAAAGCAATGGCTGACTTCGACCGCTACGGTACGGCCCGGTATGGTGCCGGTACGGCCCGGGCCGAGGCCGGAGTGATTGACCAGGGCCTCCGGTCCTACATGCTGTCCGTCTACAACTACATGGCGATCGGCCTGGCCATCACCGGCCTTGTGGCGATCGGAGCGTTCAAGCTCGCCGTGACGCAGGATGCCGGTGGCGCGCTGGCGCTCACCGACCTCGGCCGCGCTCTCTACCAGAGCCCGCTGAAGTGGGTGGTCATGCTGGCTCCGCTGGGCGCCGTATTCTATCTGAGTGCGCGCCTGAATTCGATGTCGATGTCCGGTGCGCAGATCGCGTTCTGGGTGTTCTCGGCCCTGATGGGCCTCTCGCTCTCGACGATCTTCCTCGTCTACACGGGGACGTCGGTCGCGCGGGTGTTCTTCATCACGGCCGCGGCCTTCGGCGCGCTGAGCCTCTACGGCTACACCACGAAGCGTGACCTCGGACCGATGGGCACGTTCCTTGTGATGGGCCTGATCGGCCTCATCATCGCGTCGCTCGTCAACATTTTCCTGGCGAGCTCGATGATGCAGTTCGTCATCTCGTCGGTCGGCGTCCTGATCTTCTCGGGCCTGACGGCGTATGACACGCAGCGCATCAAGGAAATGTACTTCGTCGGCGACGACGGCACTGTGATGGGCAAGAAGGCGATTTCGGGCGCTCTGTCGCTCTACCTCGACTTCATCAACCTGTTCACCATGCTGCTGCAGTTCTTCGGCGACCGCCGTTGATCTGACGCAAAGAACAACGAAAGCCCCGGCATTGTCCGGGGCTTTTTGTATGGTGCCGCGCATGATCCGAGACGCCCGCCCCGACGACCTCCCCGCCATCACCGAAATCTACGCCGAGGCCGTCCGCACCGGCACGGCAAGCTTCGAACTCGAACCGCCGAGCCTCGACGAAATGAGGCGTCGCTTCGACATCATTGCCGGCGGGGGCTTTCCCTACATCGTCGCTGAAGAAGAAGGCGTCGTGGCCGGCTATGCCTATGCCGGCCCGTATCGGCCGCGCCCGGCCTACGGATACACGGTCGAAAACTCGATCTACCTGAACGCCCCGTTTCGCGGGCGCGGCCTCGGTCGCGCTTTGCTCGACGCGCTCATCGCCGACGCCGAGGCGAAGGGCTTCCGTCAGATGATCGCGGTGATCGGCGACAGCGATAACACGCCGTCGATCAAGGTCCACGCGGCAGCCGGGTTCGAGATGACCGGCACGTTCCGCTCGGTCGGCCGCAAGCACGGCCGCTGGCTCGATACGGTCCTGATGCAGCGCGCGCTCGGGTCGGGTGACGGCGAGCCGCCGGCACGCGAGCCGGGCACGTGATCAAAGGCCGCGCACGACGATCGATGCTGCGTCGGCGATGACCTTGCTCTGCGTGTCGCGAGAAAGCGCCGAGCCGGTGAAATAGACCGTGAGCAGGACGGGCTCGCGACCCGGCGGCCAGAGTACGGCGACGTCGTTCGACGTGGCCTTGTCGCCCGTCCCGGTCTTGTCGCCGACGATCCAGTCCTTCGGAACGCCCGCCCGGATGCGCGCGCCGCCGGTCGTGTTGGCGATCAGCCAGGCCTTGAGCTGCTCGCGCGATGAGGCGGATAGGGCGTCGCCGAGCACCAGTTTCCGGGTCGTATCGAGGATGGCGGCGGGTGAAGTTGTGTCGCGGGGATCGCCGGGCGTGGCCTCGTTGAGCGTCGGCTCATTGCGGTCGAGCCGGGTGACGTCGTCGCCGATCGAGCGGAGATAGGCCGTCAGCCCGGCCGGGCCGCCATAGGAAGCGAGAATCAGATTGGCCGCGGCATTGTCGCTGAGGGTGATCGCCGCGTCGCAGAGCTCGGACATCGTCATGCCGTCGCCGCCCAGCCGCTTCTCGACAGCCGGTGCATAAGGGACGAGATCGCTCTCTCGGACGACGATGCGGCGATCCAGCCTTTCCTCGCCGCGATCAACCCGCGCGAGCACGTAGCCGGCGGCCAGCAGCTTGAACGTGCTGCACATCGCAAAGCGCTCATCGGGGCGGTAGCCGAACCTGCGTATCGAGCCGAGATCGAGCACGGACACGCCGAGGCGTCCACCTGATCGCCTTTCGAGATCGGCGAGTTCGGCTTCCGGAGATGGAGCGGCTGCGAGAGCCCTGGAGACGAACGGCAGGCTGAGCGCGCCAGCCAGAGCCTGGCGGCGTGTCAAGAGGCGAGACATTGGAGGCCCCTTTAGTTCCGGACGAGCTTCAGACGCCTGTCCAGTACCGCCAGAACCCGAGCAAGATCATGACCGCGTTTGAGAATGAGCCCGGTCGCCGTGACGACGGAGTAGGCGCCCTGGCGGGTACGGAGTTTCGGGTCTTTCTCCACCCGATACAGCGGCACCTCGCCCATATGGCGGAAGATCGAGAAAACCGCCTTCTCCTTCAGCTGGTCGATCGCGTAGTCCCGCCATTCGCCGGCGGCGACCATACGGCCGTAGACGTTCAGGATCTCGCGGAGTTCGGACCGGTCGAAGGAGATGAATGAACCGTGGGAAGGCCGGACATCCGGAACGGGGGCTCCGGCGGTCCGGAATGGACGCGAGGGTTCGATCACTTCACCCATCAGCACCTCTTACTGTGTGACAATATGATTGCGCTGCCCGGCACCGGGCGCAAGAGCGAGGAATCGACAATTTGAGCGATCATGAAATCACCCCTCGATTTCACAGTTTCGCCCAGTTCCAGCCGTGCGAGCGCCTAACGCCGGAGAGAGGATTCCACTGTTGCCTCGGGGCCCGGTCGTCAAAGCCCCTTTCCAGCCCCCCAGCCCCACGGGGCGGAGACGACCGGGTCGACCGTAACGCTCGGATGTTATCCGATGCGGATCTTGAAAGGGCCGGTTCGCCGGCCCTTCTTTTTTGCAATATCTTAATTCAGCGACTGGCGACCTGGGCGGCGAGGATCGGCCCCGGCATGCCGCTCGTTCCCGCCTGAACCATGACCAGATAGCGGTCGGCATCCGCGGGCACGGCCTCGCCCCGCGTGATCAGGAAGCGCGCCGGCTTGCCGTTGACCGCACCCAGCCGCGTCATGCGACGCACGACATTGTTATAGGTGATCGTGCGGCCCGCATTGTCGCCCTTGGCGATCTCCACGGTCCGCTGCGAGGAATAGGCAATAATCCAGACTTCGGCCGCACGCGGCGGCGCGCTTAACTTGACCTCGATGCGCGCGGACTGCTCCCTGATGTCTATCGGCATATCCGGATGGTCTTCGGCCTCGAGCACGGCGGATTCGATCCCCGCCTTGTCGCTGCCCATCGTGGACGTCGTGCCGTTGACGATCATCTGCGGGGTGAAGACCTGCCTGTCGCCGCGCGCCAAACCATAGGCCCGCCAGCGCGCGCTGTTGCCCGGCAAAGCGAGCGTGTCCTTCCAGCCGAGATAATCCCAGTAGTCGAGCGAGTAGGTCAGGACCAGAACGTTTGGGTCCTGCACGAGCCGCTTGGCGAGATCGTCCGCCTTCGGCGAGGACGGGCAGCCCTGGCTCGTAAAGAGTTCAAGAACTGCCCTGGGTTGTGAACTGGCCGGCGCGATCAGGAAGAGCAGAAAGGTCGCGGCACAAGCAAGGATGCGTACCATTCCATCTTTCTGAACTGGCCCGCCGAAGCGGGCCAGTCACGAGCACGCGACCGTCAGGCCGCCAAGCCCCTGAGCACGTACTGAAGGATGCCGCCGTTTCGGAAGTATTCCAATTCTTCCAACGTATCGATGCGGCACACGAGCGGTACTTCGGTAACGTCGCCGTTCGCACATGTGATCTCGGCTGTCAGGATCTGACGCGGCTGGAGCCCCTCGGCGAGACCCTGAATCGTCACGATCTCCTTGCCGGTCAGGCCTAGCGATTTCCACGATACGCCTTCGCCGAAGACGAGCGGGACGACGCCC
Source organism: Rhizobiaceae bacterium CPCC 101076 (assembly GCA_003347645.1). Taxonomy (GTDB): domain Bacteria; phylum Pseudomonadota; class Alphaproteobacteria; order Rhizobiales; family Methylopilaceae; genus Flaviflagellibacter; species Flaviflagellibacter deserti. The sequence goes on from QDFX01000013.1 coordinate 30,471, forward strand.
ATGCCGACCAGGTTCGAGCGATGGATGCGCTCGAAGCTCTCGGCGATGACGGCGCGGATGCCGAGCAGCGCGGTGCCCTTCGCCGCCCAGTCGCGCGAAGAGCCGGTGCCGTATTCCTTGCCGGCGAAGACGACGAGCGGGACCCCTTCGTCCTTGTAGCGCATGGCCGCGTCGTACATCGGCATCTGCTCGCCCGATGGCTCGTGGATCGTCACGCCGCCCTCGATGCCCGGAATCATCTGGTTCTTGATGCGGATATTGGCGAAGGTGCCGCGCATCATGACCTGGTGATTGCCGCGACGCGTGCCGTACTGGTTGAAGTCGGCCGGGCGGACCTGATGGTCGCGCAGATAGAAACCGGCCGGGCTCGCTTCCTTGATGGAACCGGCGGGCGAGATGTGGTCCGTCGTGATCGAATCGAGGAAGAGGCCGAGGATACGCGCCTTCTCGATGTCGGTGATCGGCGAGGGCTCGCGCTCCATGCCGACGAAGTAAGGCGGGTTCTGGACGTAGGTCGACCGGTCGTCCCAGGCATAGGTCTCGCCGGCCGGCACCGCGATCTTCTGCCAGTTCTCGTCACCCTTGAAGACGTCGGCGTATTTCTCCTGGAACATCTTCTTGGTGACGTTCTCGCGAATGAAGGTCGCGATCTCCTGGTTCGACGGCCAGATGTCCTTGAGATAGACCGGCCGGCCATCGGATCCCGTGCCGAGCGGCTCGGTGGTCAGGTCGATCTGCAGCGAGCCGGCGATCGCATAGGCGACGACGAGCGGAGGCGAAGCGAGGTAGTTCGCCTTGACGTCCGGGTTCACGCGACCCTCGAAGTTGCGGTTGCCGGAAATGACGGCGCCCGCGACGAGGTCGTTCTTGTTGATCGCCTCGGAGATGTCTTCCTGCAGCGGACCGGAATTGCCGATGCAGGTCGTGCAGCCGAAGCCGACGAGATTGAAGCCGAGCGCGTCGAGGTCCTTCTGCAGATCGGCGGCCTTGAGATAGCCTTCGACCACCTGCGATCCCGGCGCGAGCGAGGTCTTCACCCACGGCTTCGAGGTCAAGCCCTTCTTCACCGCATTGCGGGCGAGCAGGCCCGCCGCGATCAGCACGCTCGGATTTGAGGTATTGGTGCACGAGGTGATGGCGGCGATGGTGACGTCGCCGTGGCCGAGATCGAAGGAGGAGTTCTCGACCGGAACGCGCTTCCTGGCTTCGCCCGGCTTCTTGAACTCGCCTTCCAGCGCGGTGAGGAAGCCGGACTTGGTGTCGGAAAGCAGAACACGATCCTGCGGGCGCTTCGGGCCTGCCAGCGACGGCAGGACCGTGCTGATGTCAAGTTCGAGCACGTCGGTGAACACCGGATCGGCAGTGCCGGCATGACGCCACATGCCCTGCGCCTTCGAGTATTCCTCGACCAGCGCGATGCGATCCGGCGTACGGCCGGTCTCGTCGAGATAGGCGATGGTCTCGGAATCGACCGGGAAGAAGCCGCAGGTGGCGCCGTATTCCGGCGCCATGTTGCCGATGGTCGCGCGGTCGGCGAGCGAGAGATGGTCGAGGCCGGGGCCGAAGAACTCGACGAACTTGCCGACGACGCCCTTCTTGCGGAGCATCTGCGTGACCGTGAGCACGAGGTCAGTCGCGGTGATGCCCTCGTTCATCTTGCCGGTCAGCTTGAAGCCGATGACTTCGGGGATGAGCATCGAAACCGGCTGGCCGAGCATTGCCGCCTCCGCCTCGATGCCGCCGACGCCCCAGGCCAGCACGCCGAGGCCGTTGACCATGGTCGTGTGGCTGTCGGTGCCGACGCATGTGTCGGGATAGGCGATCGTCTCGCCGCCTTCCGTCCTGGTCCAGACCGTCTGCGAGAGATATTCGAGGTTTACCTGGTGGCAGATACCGGTGCCCGGAGGGACGACGCGGAAATTGTCGAACGCGTTCTGGCCCCATTTCAGGAAGCGGTAGCGCTCCTGGTTCTGCTTGTACTCCTCCTCAACGTTCTTGCCGAAGGCCGCATTGTTGCCGAAGAAGTTGACGATGACCGAATGATCGATGACGAGATCGACCGGCACCAGCGGGTTGATGCGCTTCGGATCGCCGCCGAGATTGACCATCGCATCGCGCATGGCAGCGAGGTCGACGACGGCCGGGACGCCGGTGAAGTCCTGCATCAGGACGCGCGCGGGACGATAGGCGATCTCGCGCTCTTCCTTGCCGCGGTTCACCAGCCAGTCCTTGATCGAGACGATGTCGGACTTGGAGACGGAGCGGCCGTCTTCCATGCGCAGGAGGTTCTCAAGCAGCACCTTCATCGAGAAGGGCAGCGCCGAGATGCCGTCGAGACCATTTTTCTCAGCGGCGGCGAGGCTGTAATAGGTGTAGGTCTTGCCGCCAGCGGACAGAGTTGTGCGGCATTTGAAGCTGTCGAGGGATGACTTGGACACGAGTGCTGATCCTTTTACCAGACACTCGGCGGGAGCGTGTGCACTCCACGACGATGGTGCCAGAGGATGACACACACCAGGTCGCCCCTTGATCGGGATTCGTCGAGCCTGACCGGACTATAATGAGCCCTTTCGAATCCTTCCAGAGTGGGGACGCGTTGGCGACCGCAAAACAGGCAGAAAAATCGTCAACTGCATTCAGTTTGAGCGCGTCCGGCCTAGTCGTCGAGCGCGGCGAACGCATTATCCTGACTGGGATTTCGCTCAATCTGTCGGCAGGTGACGCGCTTGTGGTCACCGGCCCGAACGGCGCCGGCAAGTCGACACTGCTGCGGACTTTGGCGGGATTGCTTCCAGCGGCGAGTGGAACGATAGAACTCAAGGGCGGCAATCCCGAAGCCCAGCTTTCCGAGCAAGTGCACCTGCTTGGGCATTCGGAGGGAACCAAGGGGTCCTTGACCGTCCTCGAGAACCTCTCGTTCTGGACACAGGCGCTCGGCGGGACGGCCGCGACCATCGGCGATGCGCTCGAAGCTGTCGGGCTCGCACATACCGCGGACCTCCCCGCCTCGATCCTGTCAGCCGGCCAGCGGCGGCGCCTTGCGATGGCGCGGCTGGTCAGCGTCGGCCGGCCGATCTGGCTACTCGACGAACCGGCGACGGCTCTCGACACCGACGGCGTGGCGCGGCTCGGCGATCTCGTCCGCGATCACAGGAAGGCAGGCGGCATCGTCGTGGCGGCGACCCATGCCGATCTCGGCTGGCCGAAGCTGAAGCGCATGGTGCTGGGGCGCGCGGTATGAGGCGGACGGCGCCGCGTTTTCCTCTCCCCATCGGGGAGAAGTCGACTCGCCGCAGGCGAGCGGGTGAGGGTCGTTGCAACGACAGGCTCCCCTCACCCCGACCCTCTCCCCACCGGGGAGAGGGAGACAGGCGTCATCACTGATGGGCACGCTTATCGCCGTGATGCGGCGCGACTTCACCCTTGCGATCCGGGCCGGCGGCGGGTTCGGACTGCCGCTCGTCTTCTTCGTCAGCGTGATCGCGGTCGCGCCGTTCGCGATCGGCCCGGACCTGGTATTGCTATCGCGTATCGGCCCTGCGCTGCTCTGGATCGCGGCGCTGTTATCGACGCTGATCGGCCTCGACCGCCTGTTCGGACAGGATGCCGAGGACGGAAGCCTCGATCTTCTGCTGACCACGCCGTCGCCGCTCGCGCTGATCGTATTGGCAAAGGCCGCCGCGCACTGGATCGCGACCGGACTTCCGCTTGCGGTCGCGGCGCCCCTGCTGGGCCTGATGCTCAATCTGCCCCCTGAAACGCTCGGCACGGTCGCGCTGACGCTCCTCGTCGGCACACCGACCCTGACATTGCTTGGCGCCGTCGGTGCGGCGCTGACGGTGGGACTGAAGCGTGGCGGACTACTGCTGCCGGTCCTCGTCCTGCCGCTCACCGTCCCGGTGCTGATCTTCGGCGTCGGCGCGACCGCGGGCATTGCGGGCGGCGGCGGGTTCGGACCTTCGTTCACGCTGCTGCTGGCGGTGATGCTCGGCAGCCTCGTCCTTGGCCCGCTGGCCGCCGCGGCCGCATTGAAGGCATCGCAGGCGTGAACCGTGCCGCATTGCCTCCCGTGGACGGCGGGTCTACATCGCGCCCGATGATCGCTCTCGCGAACCCCGCCCGCTTTTCCGCGATCGCGGAAAAGATCCTGCCCTGGCTCGCCGGGGCAACGGCCGTGCTCTTTGCCATCGGTCTCTGGCAAGGCTTCTTCGTTGCGCCCGCCGACTACCAGCAGGGCGAGACGGTGCGGATCATGTTCATCCACGTCCCGTCGGCCTGGTTGTCGATGTTCGGCTGGACGATGATGTCGATCGCGAGCCTCGGCGTCCTCGTCTGGCGTCACCCGCTCGCCGACGTGGCGGCGCAGGCCGCGGCTCCTTTGGGCGCGGCGTTCACCCTGATCGCGCTCGTGACCGGCTCGCTCTGGGGTCGGCCGATGTGGGGTACGTGGTGGGTCTGGGACGCGCGGCTGACCTCGGTCCTCGTCCTCTTCCTGATGTATCTCGGCGTCATGGCGCTGCGCGCCGCGCTCGACGAGCCGAGCCGCGCGGCGAAGCTCGTGGCGATCCTTACGCTGGTCGGCTTCGTCAACATCCCGATCGTGAAGTTCTCGGTCGACTGGTGGAACACGCTGCATCAGGGCGCTTCGGTGTTCCGTGTCGACGGACCGACGATCCACCCGGCGATCCTCGTTCCGCTGCTGATCAACGCGCTCGCGTTCACGCTCTTGTTCCTGACGCTGCATCTTCTGCTGATGCGGACGGAACTGATGCGGCGGCGGTTGCGCGGCCTGCGCCTGCGCGCGGCGGAGAGCGGCGCGTGACCCCTCACACCGGCTATATTATTGCGGCCTATGCGTTCGCGGCCGTCACCGTGATCAGCCTGATCGTCTGGAGCCTGCTTGACCACCGGGCGCAGCGGCGGGCCCTTGCCGATCTCGAAGCGCGTCTCGGACCCGAAGCGGCCAAGCCGAACCGAGGCAAAAAGTGACCGATCCCGTGTCGCAGCCCGCAAGGAGATCGGCCCGCTGGGCCGTCGTGATCCCCCTCGTCCTGTTCGCGGCGCTCGTCGCGCTGTTCTATTTCCGCCTCTATTCCGGCGATCCGTCTACGATCCCCTCAGCCCTGATCGGCCGGCCGGCACCGGAGTTCACGCTGCCGCCGCTCGACGGGTTGAAGACGGCCGACGGCTCGCCGGTGCCTGGCCTGTCCAAGGCCGATCTCACCCAGGGCCATGTCACGATCGTCAATGTCTGGGCGTCGTGGTGCGCGCCGTGCCGCGACGAACACCCGCTGCTGTTGCGTCTGTCGCAGCTCGGCCGGGCCCGGCTCGTCGGCATCGCCTACAAGGACGAACCGGCGAACTCGCTGAAATTCCTCGGCGACCTCGGCAATCCCTTCGCGGCGATCGGCGTGGACGAGAAGGGTCGCGCGGCGATCGACTGGGGCGTCTATGGCGTTCCGGAGACCTTCATCGTCGGCAAGGACGGCACCATCGCCTACAAGCATATCGGCCCTCTGACCGAAGCGGCGATCACTGACATCATCCTGCCCGAGATCGACAAGGCCGAACGCGGCACCGCTTCGGCCGGCCTTTAGCGCACTCTCCCGGCTTGCGCCCGCGCGCCCACTATGGGCAGTGTGCGCGCCATGCAGGAAATCGCGCTGCCAGCCCCGATGACGATGATGGAGCACGCCTTTTACGCGCTCCTCGTCATGTCCATGCTGTCGACGCGCATGGTGCCGTTGCGCCTGATGGTCATCGCCGCGGCGGCGATCGGCATTTTCGGCCATCTGATCGGCACCGGAAACCAGGCCGCTGCCGCCTGGCTCGCAGCGCTGATCGCCGTCAATGTCGGCCAGATGGCGCTGGCGGCGTACAAGACGCGCTCGTTCCATTTCTCGGCCGAGGAGCAGCTCTTCCGCGATTACGTCGTGCCCGGGCTAAGCCCGGAGCAGGCACATCGGCTGACCCGTGCCGGTGCCTGGCTCGATGTGCCACCGGAGAAGGTGCTCGTCACGCAGGGCGATCTCGTCAGCCACATGTTCTTCGTGGCGAGCGGCGAGGTCGAGATCACGGTCGACGGCGTGGCGGTCGGGTTCTGCGATCGCGGCAGTCTCGTCGGCGAGATCAGCATCATGACCGAGACGCCGGCCACCGCGACAGCGACCGCGAAGACCAGCATCCGCGCGCTCGCCTTCGAGAAGAGCTCGCTGCTCCAGATCATGGAATCCGACCGCGATATCGAACAGGCGCTGAATCGCAGCGTCCGCTGGGGACTGAGGCAGAAGCTGGCCAGCGCCAACGAAGCGCTGGTCGCGGCGGAAAACCGTTCCTGATGGGGGCAATTAGATCGGGTCGTCATCCTCCGGCTTGACCGGAGATCCCATGCCATACGGCGAAGTCTCGATGGGTCCTCCGGTCGAGCCGGAGGACGACGGCTCAGGAGGCCGCGTCGACCTTTGCCGCGTCGTAGCGCTGGATCAGCGGGAACTGGCAGAGCGCGAACAGGAAGGTCAGCGGGAAGACGCCCCAGACCTTGAATGCCACCCAGAAGTCGGTCGAGAAATTTCGCCAGACGACCTCGTTCAGGACGGCGAGGAACAGGAAGAACAGGCCCCAGCGGAAGGTGAGCTTCATCCATCCCTCATCGGTCAGGTCGAACGCCGAATCGAAGACGATCTCCAGAAACGACTTTCTGAAGAACAGCCCACCGAGCAGCGTGCCGGCGAAGAGCAGGTTCACGATGGTCGGCTTCAGCTTGATGAAGTGCTCGTCCTGCAGGTAGAGCGTCAGCCCACCGAAGATCAGCACGACGACGCCGGTGACGAGCGGCATGATCGGCACGCGGCGGATCAGAAGCCATGACGCGACCAGCGAGACAACGGTTGCGACCATGAACAGGCCGGTCGCCCAGAACACGCCGGCTTTCGAATTCGAAACGAAGAAGATGCCGAGCGGGCCGAGCTCCAATGCAAGCTTCAGCAGCGGATTGAGTTTCTTCGAAGTATCGTCGGCTGTGGTCTTGATGGTCATTTTCTAATCCAGGCCCACGAGTGCGCGGGCAAAATCGCGAGCGTCGAAGGGTTCGAGATCGACGACCCCTTCGCCGACGCCGATGAAATGGATCGGCAGGCCGAACTTCTCGGCCACTGCGACGAGGATGCCGCCACGCGCCGTGCCGTCGAGCTTGGTCATCACGAGCCCGGTGACGCCCGCCGTCTTCTGGAACGCCTCGACCTGGCCGAGCGCGTTCTGGCCGACGGTCGCGTCGAGGACGAGCAGGACCGCGTGCGGTGCGTCCGCGTCGAGCTTCTTGATGACGCGGGCGATCTTCTCCAGCTCCTGCATCAGTTCGGAGCGGTTCTGCAGGCGGCCGGCGGTGTCGATCATCAGCACGTCGGCATTCGCGGCCTTGGCTTTTTCCAACGCCTCGAAGGCGAGGCCCGACGCGTCCGCGCCGATGTCCTTCTTGACGATCGGCACGCCGATGCGGCCGGCCCAGACCGCCAATTGCTCGACGGCCGCCGCGCGGAAGGTATCGCCGGCGGCGAGCCAGACGGACTTTCCTTCGGAGCGGAATTTCTGGGCGAGCTTGCCGATGGTCGTCGTCTTGCCAGAGCCGTTGACGCCGACCATGAGGATGACGAAGGGCTTCGGCGCATTGTCGACGACGAGCGGCTTCGCGACGTCGGCGAGCGCCTTTTCGACCTCGGTCGCGACCACTCCACGAACGCCTGCCGCATCGAGTCCGCGCTCGTGGCGCTGGCGGCCGACTTCCTGAGTGATGCGCTGGGCGGTGTCGACGCCGAGATCGGCCTGGATCAGCAGGTCTTCGAGCTCATCGAGGGTCGCGGCGTCGAACTTGGCTTTGGTAAACAGGTCGGCGATGCCGGAGCCGAGGCGACCGGACGTGCGCGCGAGGCCTTCGCGGAGACGGGTGAACCAGCTCGGCCCGTCGCGCGGCGCCTCGACCTCTGGCGCAAGCGCATCAGCGTCGTCCATGGCAGGCCGCATGATCAGCGGCTCGTCCGGCGTCTCCGGTTCGGGTTCAGGCTCTTCCGGCCCGGGTTCGGGTATGTCGGGATCCGGCGTCGGAAAATCCGGCTCGGGTATTTCCGGCTCATCGGGCCTGGGTGCCGGTATGTCGGGTTCAGGCCGAGGCACATCCGGCTCGGGCTGGAGCGCGGGCTTGCTGCCGAACAGACGACCGAACAGGCCGGGTTTCTTTTCTTCTGCCATTATGCTGCCAGCAGTCTCGCGCCGTCATGCCCGGCGATGGTGACCGGAACCACACTGCCCGTCTCGGCCGGGCGTGCAAGCTTCACCAGCGCGAAGCCCTCCGTGCGGCCGGTCGCAGGATTTTCGACCAGGATCGACCGGCGGCGGCCGATCTCTCCGGAAAGGTGGCGGTGCAGCGCGTCCTGTCCAGTCGCGCGCAGGCGGGCTGCCCGCTCCTTGGCGATCTCTCGCGGGATCTGCGGCATGCGCGCGGCCGGCGTTCCGGGTCGCGGCGAGAACGGGAAGACGTGGAGATGCGTCAACCCGCATTCGGCGACGAGCGTCTGGGTATTTCGGAACTGGGTTTCGGTTTCCGTCGGGAAGCCGGTGATGAAATCCGCGCCGAAGACGACATCGGGGCGGGTGTGTCTAATGTCATTACAAAAACGAATGGCATCGGCGCGCAGGTGCCGGCGCTTCATGCGCTTGAGGATGAGATCGTCGCCCGCTTGCAACGAGATATGCAGGTGCGGCATCAGCCGCTCTTCCTCGGCGATGGCGATCAGGAGGTCGTCGTCGGCCTCGACAGCGTCGATGGACGAGATGCGCAGGCGCGGCAGATCGGGGACCGCTTTCAGGATGGTGCGAACGAGCTTGCCGAGCGTCGGTCCACCCGGCAGATCGGGGCCGTAGCTGGTGAGGTCGACGCCGGTGAGGACGATCTCGCGGCAACCCTTGTCGACGAGGCGCCTGACCTGATCGACCACGGCGCCCATCGGCACCGAGCGCGAGGGACCGCGGCCGAATGGGATGATGCAGAAGGTGCAGCGGTGATCGCAGCCGTTCTGGACCTGCACGAAGGCGCGCGCGAGGCCCTCCATGCCGTCGATCAGATGCAGAGCGGTCTCGCGCACCGACATGATGTCGTCGACCTTGACCCGTTCGCTCGATTCCATCCCGAAGCTCGGGGTCCAGGTCTCGGTGCGGGTCTTGGCGCCGTTGCCGACGACCTGCGTGACCTCGCCCATCGCGGCGAACATTTCCGGTTCTACCTGCGCCGCGCAGCCGGTGACGACGATGTCGGATTGCGGGTTGAGGCGGCGGAGCTTGCGGATGGTCTGGCGGGCCTGGGCGGTCGCCTCGGCCGTCACCGCGCAGGTGTTGACGACGATCAGATTCTCGCGACCGGCGGCGATGGCGGCGAGGCGGATCGCCTCGCTCTCATTGGCGTTGAGGCGGCAACCGAACGTGACGACCTCGACGCTCACGCAGCGCTACCGGCGAAGATCGCGGGATCGAACCGCCCCTCGAATTCGGTCTCGACCGGTCCGGTCATCAGGATGTGGTCGTCCTCCTCGCGCCAGAGGATGTGCAGCGGACCACCGGGAAGCGTGACCGTAACGGAGCGATCGGTGCGGCGGGTGCGGGCAGCCGAAACGGCGGCGGCGCAGGCGGCGGTGCCGCAAGCGCGCGTCAGGCCCGCGCCGCGCTCCCACACCTTCAGCGTCAGCGCGTCGGGCGCGGTGACATGGGCGAGCGAGATATTGGCGCGCTCGGGGAAGATCGGATGGTTTTCGAGCAGCGGCCCGAAGCGGCCGAGATCGTAGACCTCGACATCGTCGACCCAGAAGATCGCATGCGGGTTGCCGACATTGGCGACCGAGGGCGAATGGAGGACCGGCGCGTCGATCGGGCCGATCTGGAGCTCGATCGCCCGGGTGTCGCGGAACTCCTCAGCCAGCGGAATCTCGTTCCAGCCGAAGCGCGGCACGCCCATATCGACGGTGATCGTCTGTGGCGCGGCGCCGGCGGTCGCGATCAGCGGGCCGGCGTCGGAATTGATGACGAGGCGGTTCTTTCCCGTCTCCTGCATGACCAGCCAGGCGATGCAGCGGGTGCCGTTGCCGCAGGCCGAGGAGAGCGAGCCGTCATTATTGTAGATGCGCGTCGCGATATCGGCGGTGCGCGCGGGCTCGATCGTCATCAACTGGTCGAAGCGGAGCCCGGATTCGTGGATGGCGCGGGCTTCCTCGCCCGTGGGAGCGGCCGCGCCGTCGCGCAGATCGACGACCAGAATCTCGTTGCCGAGTCCGTTCATCTTCACAAAAGCATGGTTCGCGAGCGCGCTCATCAGGAGGCTTATATGGCGAACCGGTGAAGGGAAGCTAGATTTCCAGCACCTGACCGGGGCGGAAGGCCTGGAATTGCGTTTCCGCGAGACCGTATTTGGCGCGCGCATCGGCAAGGGCCTTCTCCGGCGCGTCGACCGCCTCGGCGGTCAGGCGGAAGGTGCCCCAATGGTGGCCGATGGCCTGTTCGGCGCCGAGGCGCTGGAACGCCATCACCGCTTCCTCGGGATTCATGTGGTTGGTCTGCATGAACCAGCGCGGCTCGTAGGCGCCGATCGGCAGAAGCGCGAGGCGGAACGGACCATATGTCTTGCCGTGCGCGGTGAAGTTCGCATCCTCGGCATAGCCGGTGTCGCCGACATGATAGATGCGGCCCTTCGGCGTCTCGATGACGAAGCTCGCCCAGAGCGCCTTGCGACGGTCGCCGAGACCGCGGGCGGACCAGTGGGCGGTGGCGACGAGCGTGACCACGACGCCGGGCGCGAATTCGACGCGGTCGCCCCAATCATGGGCTTCGACCGAGATGTTCGGGATAGCAGCCTTCAGGATCGTGTCGTTGCCAAGCGGCGCGATGACCCGCGGATTGTCGCGCCTCACGAGCCGGGCGAGGGTCGCGGTGTCCATGTGATCGTAATGGTTATGGCTGACCAGGACCGCGTGGATCTTCGGCAGGTCGGCGAAGGCGATGCCCGGCGCGTTGACGCGCTTTGGTCCGGCGAAGGTGAAGGGCGAGGCGCGCTCGGAGAAGATCGGGTCGCACAGAATGTTCACGCCGCCGGTCTGGATCAAATAGCTGGCATGGCCGATCAGGGTGACGCGGACGCCGTCACGGACTTCGGCCGGCGGCTTGTCCTGCGGGAACGGGCTTGGCCAGGCTTTGGGCCAGTCCTCGCGCGGCGTGCCGAGCAGGAAACGAGCAAGTTCCGAGGCGGTCTTGTCGACGTTTGTGTTCGGATTGAAGAATCTCTGCCCGTCGAAATGATCGCTGACCGGGCCGGAATAGTAGGGATTGCGACCGGACTGCCCGCGAACCCAGCCGGTCCCGGCGGTGAGGGCCAGGATGGGGGAGGCGAGAAGGGTCAGCACCGCGCGACGATTCACGACGCTTCCGGCTGCTGCCGGTTCGCGGGCGGATAGTTCAGAAAGTACTTCACGGCCACGGCGACGATGTGCGGCTGGGACTTATGGGGACCATCATACTCAATATAGGTCACGTCATAACCGGCATTTTTCAGGCGCGTCGCATGCGCCCTGCCCGCCGTCTCGACCGGCGTCTGCTCATCCTTCGAGCCGTGCGCGATGAAGATGTGCGGCGCGCCCTCCTGATGCAGCGGCGTCATGAACCCGGCCGAGAAGGCGAGGATGTGGGTGACGAGATCGCCGTTGCAGAGGCCGTTCGACAGCGAATAGCTGCCGCCGTCGGAATGACCGGCGAAGGCGAAATGGGTCGGATCGAGCGCGAAGCGCGACGCCACTTCGTTCAGCGCGATATCGAGGCGCTCGCGGTCGGGGCCGTTGCCGGCGATGACGATGTCCCAGGTCGGCATGAAGGATTGCGGCACGAGCAGGAGGAACTTGTTGTTCTCCGCGTGGGTCTTCATGACCGGCATGATCTTCTCGGCGCTGCCGCCGCCGCCGTGGAACATGATCATCAGCGGGGTCGGCCCGGTCGCGTCGATCCCTTCCGGGACGACGAGGACGTAGTCGCGCGGCTCGAACAGGCCGAGATTGTGCTGCCCCGGCGGAAGCGGCGGCTTGGTCGGCGCCTGATGCTGGAAGGTGAGGCGGCCGGCGAGGGAAGGATCGAACATTGCGGGGTTTTGGCACCGCGAGGAGCAGGCGGCAAGCGTCTCCCGGTCCGTGTGCGCGAAGCGCATCCCGAGAACCGGGACCCAGCGCATACTCGCGAAGCTCCTTAGCTAAAGAGCGCCTGCGGCGCGCCTATACGCTGGGCCCCGGATCACGCGACACGGCTTTGCCGTGCGCGGTCGGGGGAACGCTCTCCAACACCCATTTCCTTGACTCCGCCACACTGCGCGCGTATTCGCCTCGCTGTTCTCACGCGTCCAACGCCTGAGCCACCGACCGGCCCATGAGGCTGGAGGTCAACGCCCGACAGCGCGATGCGCCCTCGGGCGCGTTTTGCGTTGGATGGTCAGATGCCGATTTCGGAGGCGAGCAATGAGCGTAGCCAATGCCGGATTGAGGATCGAGGACGCGGTCAACGAGACCTGCCCGTGGTCGGGGAAGCCGATCTCGGAAGACTCGCTGACCGTCTACAAGGGTGAGGTCGTCGGCTTCTGCAATACAGGATGCCGCGACAAGTTTGAGAGCGCCGTCTCGCATTTCGAGACGGCTCTCGCAGAGAGAAACAAAGGCTAGGTCGAGTGTTCGACACGCTTCAGGACCGCCTCGGCGGCATATTCGACAAGCTTCGCGGTCGCGGCGCCCTCTCTGAGAGCGACGTCGGCGAAGCCATGCGCGAAGTGCGGCGTGCGCTGCTGGAGGCGGACGTCGCGCTCGATGTCGTCCGCAGCTTCACCGACAGGGTGCGCGAACGCGCCGTCGGCGCCGAACTGCTGAAGACGGTCAAGCCGGGTCAGATGGTCATCAAGATCGTCCATGACGAACTTGTCGCGACCCTTGGCTCCGATGCGCAGCCGATCTCGCTCGCCGCCGCCGCGCCGGTGCCGATCCTGATGGTCGGCCTGCAGGGCTCGGGCAAGACGACCTCGACGGCGAAGATCGCCAAGCGCCTGCAGGACCGCGACAAGCGCAAGGTCCTGATGGCCTCGCTCGACACCCGCCGCCCGGCCGCGATGGAACAGCTCGCGGTGCTGGGCCAGCAGGTCGGCGTCGCGACGCTGCCGATCGTCGCCGGCCAGTCGGCGGTGCAGATCGCCGAACGCGCGATGCAGGCGGGCCGTCTCGGCGGCTACGATGTCGTGATGCTCGACACCGCCGGCCGCACCACGGTCGACGAGAGCCTGATGGCGGAAGCGGCCGAGGTGAAGCGGGTCGCCAAGCCGCACGAGGTCATTCTCGTCGCCGACGCGCTGACCGGCCAGGACGCGGTCAACACCGCCCGCGCCTTCGACGGCGCGCTCGGCATCACCGGCATCGTGCTGACCCGTGTCGACGGCGATGGCCGTGGCGGCGCGGCGCTGTCGATGCGCGCCGTCACCGGCAAGCCGATCAAGCTGATCGGCGTCGGTGAGAAGATGGACGCGCTGGAGGATTTCGATCCCGAGCGCATCGCCGGCCGCATCCTCGGCATGGGCGACATCGTCTCTCTGGTCGAGAAGGCCGCCGCCGAGATCGACGCCGAAAAGGCCGCCAAGGCCGCCGAGCGGATGCGCAAGGGTCAGTTCGACCTGAACGATTTGCGTGACCAGCTCCAGCAGATGCAGCGCATGGGCGGAATGTCCGGCGTGATGGGCCTGCTGCCCGGCATGGGCAAGATGAAGGCCCAGCTCGAGAACGCCAATCTCGACGACCGCATCCTCAAGCGCCAGACCGCGATCATCGGCTCGATGACCGCCGCCGAGCGCAAGAACCCCGACATCCTCAAGAACTCCCGCAAGAAGCGCATCGCGGCAGGCTCCGGGACGAAGGTCGAGGACATCAACCGGCTGCTCAAGATGCACCGGCAGATGGCCGACATGATGAAGATGATGGGCAAGGGCGGACGCGGCGGTCTCGCCGGCCTCGCCAGCAAGCTCGGAATGGGAATGCCGCCTGGCGGGATGCCGCCGGGCATGGATCCCAATGCGCTGAAGCAGCTCGCCAAGGGCGCGCCGCCTCAATTGCCGCCGGGTGGAATGCCCGGCCTGCCGCCGAATTTCCCGGGTGCGCCCGGCGGAGTTCCCGGCCTCGGACCCAAGCTGCCGGGCCTCGGCGGCTTCCCCGGTTTTGGAAAAAAGAAGTGATCCCGGCCCAAGCGGCCAACAATTCGAATGGAGTGAAGTGAATGTCCCTGAAGATCCGTCTCGCCCGTGGCGGCGCCAAGAAGCGTCCGTTCTACCGCATCGTCATCGCCGACTCGCGCTCCCCGCGCGACGGCCGGTTCATCGACAAGATCGGCACCTATAACCCGATGCTGGGCAAGGATGCCGAGCGCGTCGAGCTCGACGTCGAGAAGGCGCAGGAATGGATCAAGAAGGGCGCGACCCCGACCGACCGCGTGCTCCGCTTCCTCGCCGACAAGGGCGTTGCCACCCGTCCGGCCCGCAGCAACCCGACCAAGGCTCTGCCGGGCAAGAAGGCTCAGGAGCGTCTCGACGCCATCAAGGCTGCCGAGGAAGACAAGGCCGCTGCTGCCGCCGCCGCGAAGGCCGAGGCAGAAGCCGCCAAGAACGCTCCGGTCGAAGAGGCTCCGGCTGAAGAGCCGGCCGCCGCGGAAGCCGCTCCCGCCGAGCAGGAGTGATTTGTGCGTGTTCCGGAAGACGCGCAGCGTCTGTCCGGAACCCATAACCACGGCCTTGCTTCTCTTGCCGATACCGGGGTTATGGATCCCGGATCGGCGCTCCGCTTAGCGGAGCTTGTCCGGGATACGAGACCTCCATGCCTCCCGCCCGCATCCTGATTGGCGTGATCGGCGCGCCTCATGGCGTGCGGGGGGAGCTTCGCGTGAAGCCCTTCACCGACGACCCGCTCGCGATGAAGGACTACGGACCGCTGGAGACTGAGGACGGATCGCGGGTGTTCAAGATCGCGGCCGCCCGGCTCCAGGGCGACATGGTGATCGCGCGGTTCGAGGGCATCACTGACCGCGATGTCGCGGCCTCCCTCACCCATACCCGCCTCTTCGTTCCCCGCGACCGGCTGCCGGACACGGAGGAGGACGAATTCTACCAGTCCGACCTGATCGGGCTCCGGGTCGAGGATTCCTCGGGCACCGTGCTCGGCAAGATCATCGCGGTCGAGGATTTCGGCGCGGGCGACGTGCTTGAGATATCCCGGGACAACCTGCCCTCGGTCCACCTTCCCTTCACCCGCACCTTCGTGCCGACCGTAGACGTGAAGGCCGGCCGCGTCGTCGCCGAACCCCCGGCCGGCATCTTCGACGACGAAGGCGGCGAGGAACCGAAGCCGTGAGCTGGCGGGCGACGATCGTCACGCTGTTTCCGGAGATGTTTCCCGGCACGCTGGGCGTGAGCCTTGCGGGACGGGCGCTGGAAAGCGGCACCTGGACGCTCGACACCCTCAATCCCCGCGATTTTGCGACCGACAAGCACCGTTCGGTCGACGACACGCCCTTCGGTGGCGGACCTGGCATGGTGATGCGGCCGGACGTGCTGGCGGCCGCCATCGAGAGCGCGGGCGAGCGGCGACGCCTGCTGATGACGCCGCGCGGACGACCGGTGACGCAGGATCTGGTGCGCGAGCTCGCCGCCGGACCCGGCGTGGTCGTCGTCTGCGGCCGGTTCGAGGGTATCGATGACCGCCTTACCTCGGCATGCGGGCTTGAAGAGGTCTCGGTCGGCGATGTGGTGCTGTCGGGTGGAGAGCCCGCGGCACTACTTCTGCTCGATGCCTGCGTCAGGCTCCTGCCCGGCGTGATGGGGCACGATCAGTCCGGATCGGACGAGAGCTTCGAAGCCGATCTCCTGGAATATCCGCAGTTCACCAAGCCGGCAGAATGGCGCGGAATGGGTGTTCCCGAGGTGCTGACCTCCGGCGATCACAAGGCGGTCGCGCGCTGGCGAAAACTCGAGGCGATCAAGGCGACGAGGGCCCGCCGGCCCGACCTGCTGGCGAAATATGTCGCGAAGCTGTCATCGGGCGTCGACAAGCCGCCAAAGATCGAGTAATAGCCGCCCCTCAATCGCTATTCGCACGGTTTAAGGCGCCCCCGAGCGTTCGGGCGCGGTGCCGCGGAGATCAAGATTATGGCCGTTAACATCATCGAGCAGCTCGACCGCGAGCAGATGGACATCGTCGCGGCGGTCCGCACGATCCCGGACTTCGCTCCCGGCGATACCGTCCAGGTCAACGTCAAGGTTCGTGAAGGCGAGCGCACCCGCGTCCAGGCCTACGAAGGCGTCGTGATCTCCAAGTCCGGCGGCGGCCTCAACGAGACCTTCACGGTCCGCAAGATTTCCTACGGCGAGGGCGTCGAGCGCGTCTTCCCGTTCTATTCGCCGATCATCGACTCGGTGAAGGTGCTGCGCCGCGGCAAGGTCCGTCGCGCCAAGCTCTATTACCTGCGCGAACTGCGCGGCAAGAAGGCCCGTATCGCCGAGAAGACCACCGGCACGGCAAGCCAGTCCTCGACTGCTGCGGCGCGCTGAGGCTCCCGGACTTCGGAATTCGAAAAGCGCGGCTTCGGCCGCGTTTTTTTTGCCTTCTCCCAACGAGGGAGAAGGCCGACTCGCTGCGGTACCGCAGCGAGCGGGATGGGGGGACATCGCGGCCAGATTGTGCCGTGTTTCGGAACGCCTTCGGCGTCCCCCTCACTCGACTCGGCCGTCCCGGCCGAGTCCGCTCCCTCGTCGGGGAGAGAGAACCTATTGGATCGAATACCGGATCATGATCGCCTTCGAGGCCTCCTGCAGCCACCAGCCGAGGAACGACCAGAGCGGGTCGAGATCGAGCGTCGGAATCGGCGAGGAAGTCAGGAGATCGAGGATGAGGTCGTTGCCGGAGCCGGAAACTGTCTGGACCCTCAGCGCCATGCCGCGTACCGCCATCTCTTCGTAGGAGAGATGGGTCAGGGCAGCCGTTTCGATCGCCCGTCCAGGCATGGTGTCGGGCATGCGCAGCAAGATCACGGCAAAAACGATCGCCGCCGCCACTGAGGCAATGGACGCACGAGCGGGCATATGGCCCGTCCTCTCCCTAAGACCCGGTCTTTGCCGGTTTTGCGAAATCAGACCACAGCGGGAATCCGTCCGCAAGCAGGGGTTACGGAGCGGGCAAGAGCACCTATATGCGATCCTCATCCTGAGCCGGGCGGCATGCCCGTGTCGAAGGATGGTCACGGTCTGAATGTGCGGCCATGGTTCGACACGCGAGCGTCATCGCGGCTCACCATGAGGCGAGGGCTTTGTCCGGCCGCATTGGAAGTGTTATAAGGCGTCATGGTCCAGACGAACCGCGAGCACGATACCTGCGTGAGGCCGCCCGAAGGCGCGGTTCCGCACGCCCGCTCGACGCTGGATTTCGCCGGGTTGCACGATCACACCCGGATGCCAGCCCGCTTCTTCGGCCGGCTGATCGCCGCTCGCGCGGCGGACCTTCGTTCGCTCTGACGTTTTCGGGCCTGAGCCCGTGCATGCCGCGCCTGCGCGCGGATTCCATCAGCGAATTTGACGACCGGACGAGAACCGATGACTGCCCATTCGAACCCGCCGAAAACCCTGTATGACAAGATCTTCGACGACCACATCGTCGAACGCCAGGAGGACGGCACATGCCTCCTGTATATCGACCGCCACCTCGTCCATGAGGTGACGAGCCCGCAGGCCTTCGAGGGCCTGCGCATGACCGGCCGCAAGGTCCGCGCGCCGCACAAGACGCTCGCCGTCGTCGACCACAACGTCCCGACGTCCGACCGCAACCTGCCGAACCCGGACCCGGAGAGCACGATCCAGATCGCGGCTCTGGCGGAGAACACCCGCGAATTCGGCATCGAGTACTACAACGAGTTCGACAAGCGGCAGGGCATCGTCCACATCGTCGGCCCCGAGCAGGGCTTCACGCTGCCCGGCACGACGATCGTCTGCGGCGACAGTCACACCTCGACGCATGGCGCGTTCGGCGCGCTGGCGCACGGCATCGGCACGTCCGAGGTCGAGCACGTGCTGGCGACCCAGACACTCCTGCAGAAGAAGGCGAAGAACATGCGCGTGACGGTCGACGGCAAGCTGCCGGACGGCGTGACCGCGAAGGACATCATCCTCGCCATTATCGGCGAGATCGGCACCGCGGGCGGCACGGGTTCCGTGCTCGAATATGCCGGCGAGGCCGTCCGGGCGCTCTCGATGGAAGGCCGGATGACGATCTGCAACATGTCGATCGAGGGCGGCGCGCGCGCCGGCCTGATCGCGCCGGACGAGACGACCTTCGCCTATATGAAGGACCGCCCGCGAGCGCCGAAGGGTGCCGAATGGGATGCGGCTCGCCGCTACTGGGAGACCCTGGTCTCCGACGAGGGCGCCCATTTCGACCGCGAGGTCCGGCTCGACGGCGCCAAGCTGCCGCCGATCGTCTCCTGGGGCACGAGCCCCGAGGACGTGGCTTCGATCGCGGGCGTGGTTCCGAACCCCGATGACATCGAGGACGAGAACACGCGCGCTGCGAAGTGGCGGGCGCTGAAGTATATGGGCCTCAACCCGGGCACGAAGATCACCGACATCGCGCTCGACCGCATCTTCATCGGCTCGTGCACGAACGGCCGCATCGAGGACCTGCGCGCGGTCGCCAAGGTGGTCGAGGGCAAGACGGTCAACGCCAATCTCAGCGCGATGATCGTTCCAGGCTCCGGCCTGGTGAAGATGCAGGCGGAGGCGGAAGGTCTCGACAAGATCTTCAAGGCGGCGGGTTTCGACTGGCGCGAGCCGGGCTGCTCGATGTGCCTGGCGATGAACCCCGACAAGCTGCGTCCCGAGGAGCGCTGTGCCTCGACCTCAAACCGCAATTTCGAGGGGCGGCAGGGATATAAGGGTCGCACGCATCTCGTCTCGCCGCAGATGGCAGCGGCCGCGGCGATTGCCGGGCGCTTCGTCGACATCCGCGAATGGGGTCACTGACCGTCCAAACGGAAACGGCCGCCCAGATGGGCGGCCGCTTCGGACTGGGACGGTTTACGATCAGTCGCAGACGCGAACCGTACGGGTGACCCTGCGGCCGTCCACCCAACGGGTCGTGCGGCGGGTGCGGCAATCGTCACGATAGGCGCTGCGGCCCGAGTAGACGGTGACACCGGGACCACGACGATAATACCGGTCGCCATAGTAACGGTCGTCGTAATAACGATCCCGGTAATCCGGCCCGACACCTATCCCGAAGCTAACTTGTGCGGCGGCAGGGCCAGTAAACGCGGCGACACCGACAAGACCCGCAAAGGCGGCGGTTATGAGATATTTGGTCATGGTTCCCTCTCCGGTAAATCCATGATTGAACAACGTGCGTATACGTTTCTGGTTTCGTGATGAGCTCCAGATTGTAAATCGACTGACCGTGGAATGACTTCAAAAGAATGACCATGACGTCCACCAAGAGGGCCACCGAATGGGATGAGCGGCTGGCGCCATCACTGACGGATATCGAGGACCTCGCGAACCGCGCCTATGCGGAGTTGCCGGACGAATTCCGCCGACTGACGCTGGGCGTCGTGATCCGCGTCGAGGACTTCGCGACGCAGGACGTTCTCGACGAGTTGAAGATCGAGAGCGAGTTCGACCTGCTCGGCCTGTTCCAGGGCGTGGGGCTGGCGCATGACAGCGCCGCGCCGCAGACCGGGCGGATGCCGAACATGGTCTTCCTCTACCGCCGCCCGATCCTGGATTATTGGGCGGAGCACGAGGAGACACTCGGCCAGATCGTCACCCATGTGCTGGTGCACGAGATTGGTCATCATTTCGGATTGTCCGACGAGGACATGGAAGAGATTGAAGCGGCGGCTGGATGAAAAGGCCGCCGTCCTCCGGCTCGACCGGAGGACCCATGCGACCCGGATATGGATCCTCCGGTCAAGCCGGAGGATGACGGATATATAGAGACGGATGACGACGGAGAGAGCGAGATGGAACCCTTCAAGACCCTGACCGGTGTCGCGGCGCCCCTGCCGCTGATCAATATCGACACCGACATGATCATCCCGAAGGAATATCTGAAGACGATCAAACGGACCGGCCTCGGCAAGGGCCTGTTCGCCGAGATGCGCTTCGATCAGCAGGGCAATGAAAACCCGGATTTCGTGCTGAACAAGCCAGCCTATCGCAAAGCCGAGATCCTGGTGACGGGCGAGAACTTCGGCTGCGGTTCTTCCCGCGAGCATGCTCCGTGGGCGCTGCTCGACTTCGGCATCCGCTGCGTGATCTCCACGTCTTTCGCGGACATTTTCTACAATAATTGCTTCCAGAACGGCATTCTGCCGATCAGGGTCTCGCCCGAAGAGCTGGAGAAGCTCATGGACGACGCCGAGCGCGGCGCCAACGCGACTCTGACCGTCGATCTGGAAGCGCAGGAAATCCGCGGCCCGGACGGCGGCTCGATCAAGTTCGACCTCGATCCCTTCCGCAAGCACTGCCTGCTGAACGGCCTCGATTCGATCGGCCTGACCATGCAAAAGGGCGAGACGATCTCGAGCTACGAGACGAAGGTCGGCGCGGAGCGGCCCTGGGCGTAATCCCCTCTCCTGCGAAGCGGGAGAGGGGCGAGTTGCCGTCAGGCAACCGGGGTGAGGGCAAGCACGATGCTCGTTGTCGCCCTCACGCCCTCACCCGCTCGCTGCGCGAGTCGGCCTCTCCCATGAATGGGGGAGGCATTAGCCGAGTCTCTCCTCCAGCCGCGCCTTCACGGCCGGCCATTCGTCTCTGATGATCGACAGCACGACGGAGTCGCGGCGCGACCCGTCCGGCTGGATCATATGGGCGCGGAGCACGCCTTCCTGCACCGCGCCGAGTTTCTTCACCGCCGCCTGGCTGCGCAGATTCGCGTGGTGGATCTTGAACTGGACGCGGCGAGCGCCCCAGTCCTCGAAGGCGTGGGTCAGGAGGAGCAGCTTCGCCTCCGGATTAACCCGCGTTCCCCAGACCTCCGGGATGTACCAGGTGTAGCCGAGCTCAAGCCGCTTATGCGTGGCGTCGATCTCGAACAGGCGGGACATGCCGAGCACGCGGCAGGTCGCCTTCTCGATGACGACGAACGAGACGGCCTCGCCATCCGCCATTGCTTTCCGGGCGGTATCCAAATAGGTCGCGGTGTCGCCGCGCACCGAATAACCCCAGATGCGCTCATCGCTCGCGGCCTCGGTGAGGCCGGGGATGTGGCTGTCGTCCAGCGGTTCAAGGCGGATCGTCTGTCCCTCGAGCGGGACGGCGGCGGGCAGGTCTGACGCGGGCATGCGGCGTCGTACCACCGTCACGCGGCGGCGGACAGTGCTTGCCTCCGCGACCGGAATGCGCATGGTGCGCGCGACTTAACGTGACAGCGAGCTTGCAATGACCCGCCGCCTCATCTCCTCCGGTTCCGATTTCGAGAAGATCGCCGGCTATTCCCGCGCCGTCGTCCAGGGCGATTGGGTGTTCGTCGCCGGCACGACCGGTTACGACCCGGTGACCAAGGCGATGCCGGAGAGCGTTGAGGAACAGGTCCGCAATTGCTTCGCGACGATCGATAAGGCGCTGAGAGAGGCGGGGTCGAGCCTCGCCGACGCCGTCCGTACCCAATATTTCGTGACGAGCCGCGAGGATGCCGAGAAGGCGTTTCCGGTGATCGGCGAATTCCTCGGCGACATCCGCCCCGCCGCCGGCATCTATGTCGTCTCGGGTCTTTATCGTCCCGAGATGAAGATCGAGATCGAGCTGACCGCGCTGAAGCGCGCCTGATCCAGGTCAAACGGATTCCTTGAAAACCGCCCCCCGTTTCGCTACGGGGAACGCGAAATTCCTTCTTTTCCCAAGCACTTTCCGGGGACACGAACATATGGCCACGCACAAGCTTCTCCTTTTGCCGGGCGACGGCATCGGCGTCGAAGTCATGCAGGAAGTGAAGAAGCTCATCGCCTGGCTCGAAAAGCGCGGCGTTGCGAGCTTCGCCCTCGAAGAGGACCTCGTCGGCGGTGCGGCCTACGATGCGCACAAAGTGTCGATCACCGACGCCGCGATGGCGCGCGCGAACGCGGCAGACGCGATCATCTTCGGCGCCGTCGGCGGCCCGAAATGGGACAATGTCGTCTATGAACAGCGGCCCGAGGCCGGCCTGTTGCGCCTGCGCAAGGAACTCGATCTGTTCGCCAATCTGCGTCCGGCGATCGTTTATCCAGCGCTGGCCGACTCGTCCTCGCTCAAGCGTGAGATCGTCGAAGGTCTCGACATCCTGATCGTCCGCGAGCTGACGGGCGGCACCTATTTCGGCGAGCCCAAGGAAATCGTGACGCTGGAGAACGGCCAGCAGCGCGCGGTGGACACGCAGGTCTATACGACGAGCGAAATCGAACGCATCGCGAGCGTCGCCTTCGAACTGGCGCGCGTCCGTAAGAACCTCGTCCACTCGGCCGAGAAGCGCAACGTGATGAAGTCGGGACTCCTGTGGAATCAGGTCGTGACCCGCACCCACGCCGCGAAGTTCCCGGACGTGAAGCTCGAGCACATCTTGGCCGACAACTGCGCGATGCAGCTCGTCCGTAACCCGAAGCAGTTCGACGTTCTCGTCACCGACAATCTTTTCGGCGACATCCTGTCGGACGCAGCCTCGATGCTGACGGGTTCGCTCGGAATGCTGCCCTCCGCCTCACTCGGCGCCGAGGACCGGGCTACCGGCAAGCGCAAGGCGATGTACGAACCGGTCCACGGCTCGGCCCCGGACATCACCGGCAAGGGCCTCGCCAATCCGATCGCGCAGATCGGCTCGTTCGGGATGGCGCTGCGCTATTCGCTCGGTCTGGTCGAAGTTGCCGACGCGATTGAGCGTTCGATCGCCCGCGTCCTCCAGCAGGGTCACCGCACGGCCGACATCGCGGCGCTCGGCGAAAAGACGATCAGCACGACCGAAATGGGCGACGCGATCATCGCCGCGCTGGACCGCGAACTGGCCTGAGCCTTCGCCGATAAAACAAAAACCCGGACGGCCACGCCGATCCGGGTTTTTTTATTGTCTCGATGGTTTCGGACCGAAGTCCGGAACGGAGATTACTTGATGCGGTCGGGCGCGCGCAGAACGTACTGGCCGCGGCTGTCCGGCAGGTAGAACGGGTCCGGCAGCGGGAAGGTCTGGAAGCCTTCGACGCCCGAATAGTTCGGCGAGCCGTAGGTCGTGTTGAGCGGCGACACTGCCATATCGCGCAACGTCTGCGGACGGACCTTGTTGCCCGGATCGAGATAGGAGCGCGGCGTGATGGTCACGCGGACGCCCGGCAGGTTCGGATCTTCCTGAGCGAAGGCGGGTGCTGCGACCGTGGCGGCGGCCACGGCGGCGAGGATGAACAAACGCATTGGGGTGCCTCCGGCACGAAGCGGATTCTCTTGGCCTTCAATGTCCACCCGACAAGAAGGTTCCGCAAGAGCCAAACTGCAACAGAGTTCCTGAATTGCGTTTTCGGAAGATTCGCTTAAATGACCGTCACGGTCGCTCAGGGACCGTCGACGTTTCCACCGGCCTATGACGCCGGCCTGAGCTTTCTGGAGCAAACCATGGGTTATCGAGTCGCCGTCGTCGGCGCCACGGGTAATGTGGGCCGCGAAATGCTGAACATCCTCGACGAGCGGGAATTCCCGGTCGACGAGTTGATCCCCCTCGCCTCGCGCCGGTCGCAGGGCACCGAGGTGTCCTTCGGCGACAAGACGCTCAAATGCCAGACACTCGACACGTTCGACTTCTCCAAGACCGACATCTGCCTGATGTCGGCCGGCGGAGACGTCTCCAAGGAATGGTCGCCGAGGATCGCCGCGCAGGGCGCGGTCGTCATCGATAATTCGTCGGCCTTCCGTTACGACCAGGACGTTCCGCTGATCGTGCCTGAAGTGAACGCCGACGCGATTTCCGGCTACACCAAGAAGGGCATCATCGCCAATCCGAACTGCTCGACCGCGCAGCTCGTCGTCGCGCTGAAGCCGCTGCACGACGCGGCCAAGATCCTTCGCGTCGTCGTCTCGACCTACCAGTCGGTGTCGGGCGCCGGCAAGGAAGGCATGGACGAACTGTGGAACCAGACCAAGGGCATCTACGTGAACGACGCCGCCGAGGCGAAGAAGTTCTCGAAGCAGATCGCCTTCAACGTCATTCCGCACATCGACGTCTTCATGGACGACGGCTACACCAAGGAAGAGTGGAAGGTGATGGTCGAGACCAAGAAGATCCTCGATCCGAAGATCAAGCTGACCTGCACCGCCGTGCGCGTGCCGGTCTTCGTCGGCCATTCGGAAGCGGTGAACATCGAGTTCGAGCGTCCGATCTCCGCCGACGAAGCGCGTGACATCCTCCGCGAGGCGCCGGGAATTCTCGTCGTCGACAAGCGCGAGCCGGGCGGTTACGTGACGCCGATAGAGTGCGTCGGCGATTACGCGACCTTCGTGTCCCGCATCCGCGAGGACTTCACGGTCGAGAATGGCCTGTCGCTGTGGGTCGTCTCGGACAATCTCCGCAAGGGCGCGGCACTGAATGCGGTTCAGATCGCCGAAAGCCTGATCAATCGCGGCTTCCTGAAGAAGGCGGCTTAAGGGCCACTCGTATCCTCTCCCCGCTCACTGGGGGGAGGATTTGCCTGTTCCGGAGACACCATGGACGCGAGTGAGGCTTCGCGCCTCAAGGCGCATCTCGACGAGGCGATCAAGCAATTGTCAGCGGCGATAGCCGTCGCGAGCGAAGTCGGCTCAGCAGCCGAAGTCCTCTCGATCAAAAGGTCCTTGGGCGACCTCATAGCCCGTGTCGACGCCCTGCTTGTCGGCAAGATCTATTCCGAGCATCCGGATTTGGACGACCTGCGCGGAAAATAAGTGCGCCTCACTCCGCCGCCGCCAGCGCCGGACCGAAACTCCCGGTCTCTTCGTCCAGGATATTCAGGTTGCCGTTCGAGATATCGAGATGCGCGCCGTGGATCGACAGCATTCCCTCCGTCTCGCGCCGCTGGATTTCAGGGAAGGTGCGCAGGTTGCGGATCGACATCCGGATCGCTGCCTCCTCGACCGCCTGCTCGAGTGCCCTGCCGGTCAGGCCCGGATTGCGGGCGAGCGCGTCTTCCTTGGTTCCCTCGATCAGATCCATCCAGGGGCCGATGAACTCGCCGCGCGAGCCCTCGCTGGCGTTCAGATAGGCCTTCACGCCGCCACACTGCGAATGGCCCATGACGACGATGTGGGGCACCGACAGGCCGTGCAGAGCGAATTCGATCGCCGCCGACGTGCCGTGTTGCTTGCCGTCCGGCCGGAACGGCGGAATAACGTTCGCGACGTTGCGGACGACGAACAATTCGCCAAGGCCGGCCGAGAAGATCGTCTCGGGTGACACGCGGCTGTCGCAGCAGCCGACGATCAGCGCCGACGGCGCCTGGCCTAGGGCGGCGAGCTGGGCAAGACGTCCACGGGTCTCGGGCAGGGCCGAGGCGCGCCAGATTCGGTAGCCGTCGGCAAGCGTTCTTGGAAGCATCCGAAAAATCTCCTGCGCCGTCCTAGAACAAGGAATGCGGCGCGGTCCAGACCCGGCCGCGTGAATGCAAATCGAATTCAAATCATCCCTTGGCAGGGTTGAGACAGCGTGGTTAGGTCCGCGGCATCATGCAAGATACCCGTCCCCGCCGCAGCGCCCTCTACATGCCCGGTTCGAACAGCAGGGCACTCGAAAAGGGCAAGACCCTCCCGGTCGACACCCTGATCTTCGATCTCGAGGATTCCGTCGCCGACGAGGTGAAGGAAAAGGCGCGGGACCAGGTGGTGGAGACGATTCGCAAACGCGGTTTCGGCCATCGCGAAGTGGTGATGCGGGTGAATGCTGCGCGCACCGCCTTCTTCGAGGAGGACATGACGGCCGCCGTTGCCGCCCGCCCGGACGCGGTACTGCTCAGCAAGGTCGAATCAACCGCCGAGATCTACGCCGCCGAGCGCCATCTGCGCGGCCGGCCGGAGACGCAGGGCATCTCGCTCTGGGCCATGGTCGAGACCGCGCGCGGGCTGATCGACATCGACGAGATCGCAGCCTCGGTGAAGAAGCCGGAAGGCCACCGCCTGCGCGGGCTCGTTCTCGGCACCAACGACATCATCCGCGAGACGCGGGTGAAGCCCGGTCCGGACCGGCTCCCGGTCCTCGCCTGGGTCAGCCGCGCCGTGCTCGCGGCCCGCGCTTCGGGTCTGTTCATCCTCGACGGCGTCTACAACGAGTTCACCGATCTCGAGGGCTTCGAGGCGGAATGCGCCCAGGGGCGCGCGTTCGGCATCGACGGCAAGACGGTCATCCATCCCTGTCAGGTCGAGATCGCCAACCGTCTCTACGGGCCGAGCCCGGAAGAGATCGCCGACGCGAAGGCGGTGATCGCGGCGTTCGAGAAGCCAGAGAATCACGACAAGGGCGTGCTGGCGCTGAACGGCCGGATGATCGAGCGGATGCATATCGAAATGGCCAAACGGACCCTCGATATTGCAGGGCAGATACGCGCACAGAGCATGACGCCGGAACCTGCTCCAATATGAGGCGCTTTGCCTAGGCGCCGGCTGGGGGTCGGACCTGCGCTGCGTGACATTGCCACATTGATAGGCATGGGCTAACCAAGCTCCAGGACCCCCTCGTGGATCAAGCCAATGGCTGACGCCCGCTTTGCGAGACGGTTGCCGGAGCGGCCGCTCTCGCCGCACCTGCAAATCTACCGTTTCACCTGGACCATGGCGATGTCGATCGCCCACCGCGTCAGCGGTGCCGCGGCCTATTTCGCCGCGCCTCTTCTCGTTCTCTGGCTTCTTGCGGCAGCCCAGGGCCCGGAAGCCTATGCCACCCTCTCCGGCATCTACGGCTCCTGGTTCGGCATCATCGTCCTGATCGGCGTGAGCTGGGCCGTGATCCATCACTCGATCGGCGGCGTGCGCCACATGGTGTGGGACGCGACGATCGGGATGGACAGAAGGTCCCGCACGCTCTGGGCCCAGGGCACCCTCGCCGGCTCGGTCCTCCTGACCGCGCTCGTCTGGCTCGCCGTCCTGATCTGGAGCTGAGATGGTCGTCCGTTCCCGCTTCGCCCAAGTCCGCGGACACGGCTCCGCCCGTTCGGGCGCCGCCGAACACTGGCGGATGAAGCTGACCTCCTATGCGCTTCTGCCGCTGACCCTGTTCCTGATCGGCCTTGTCGTCGCATTGGCGGGCGAGGAGCATCCGACCATCGCCGCGACGCTCGGCCAGCCCTACGTGGCGCTGCCGCTGTTCTTCTTCGTGTTCGTCAACGCCGTCCATATGCGGCTGGGGATGAGCGAGATAATCGAGGACTACGTGCATTCCAAGCTCTGGAAGACGGCGGCCGTGGCCGGAAACATCTTCTTCTCCTATGCCACCGCCGCGGCGGCGGCCTTCGCCCTGCTGAAGCTGAGCATCGGAGTCTGACCGGATGATCGATCTCGGCGTGCGCGCGGCAGCCCCCGGTGGCCGCGCCTATGAAATCCAGGACCATACCTACGACGTCGTGGTCGTCGGCGCGGGCGGCGCGGGTCTTCGCGCGGTGCTCGGCTCCAGCCAGGCCGGCCTCCGCACCGCCTGCCTGACGAAGGTGTTTCCCACCCGCTCGCATACGGTCGCCGCACAGGGCGGGATGTCGGCCGCGCTCGGCAATATGTCGGCCGACGACTGGCGTTGGCACATGTTCGATACCGTGAAGGGTTCGGACTGGCTCGGCGACCAGGACGCGATCGAATATCTCTGCCGCAACGCCCCGACCGCCGTTTACGAGCTGGAGCACTGGGGCGTGCCGTTCTCGCGCACCGAGGCCGGCCTGATCTACCAGCGGCCGTTCGGCGGCATGACGACCGAGTTCGGCGAGGGCGGAGCCGCCCAGCGCACCTGTGCCGCCGCCGACCGCACCGGCCACGCGATCCTGCACACCCTCTACGGCCAGTGCGTGAAGGCGGCATCCGAATTCTTCATCGAGTATTTCGCGCTCGACCTCATCATGGATGACGAAGGCCGCTGCCGCGGCGTCATCGCGCTGAAGATGGACGACGGTTCGATCCACCGCTTCCGCGCCCAGATGGTGGTGCTGGCGACCGGCGGCTACGGCCGCGCCTATTTCTCCTGCACCTCGGCGCATACCTGTACGGGCGACGGCTCGGCCATGGTGCTGCGTGCCGGCCTGCCGCTGCAGGATATGGAGTTCGTGCAGTTCCATCCGTCGGGCATCTATGGCGCCGGCTGCCTCATCACGGAGGGCGCGCGCGGCGAAGGCGGCTACCTCACCAATTCCCAGGACGAGCGCTTCATGGAGCGCTATGCCCCGCACGCCAAGGACCTCGCCTCACGCGACGTCGTCTCACGCGCGATGACGATGGAAATCCGCGAGGGGCGCGGCACCGGCAAGCTGAAGGACCACATCCTTCTGCATCTCGAACATCTCGACCCGGACATCCTGCATGAGCGGCTGCCGGGCATTTCCGAGAGCGCCAAGATCTTCGCCGGCGTCGACGTGACCCGCGAGCCGATCCCGGTGCTGCCGACCGTCCACTACAATATGGGCGGCATCCCGACGAACTATCACGGCGAGGTGCTGACCAAGAAGCACGGCGACCCGGACTATGTGGTGCCCGGCCTGATGGCGCTCGGCGAGGGCGCCTGCGTCTCGGTGCATGGCGCGAACCGGCTCGGCTCGAACTCGCTGACCGACCTCATCGTCTTCGGACGCGCCGCCGGCCAGCGCTGCGCCGAGATCCTGAAGCCCGGCGCGCCGCAGCCCGTACTCCCGGACAGCCAGACGGAAAAGGCGCTCGATCGCCTCGACCGCTTCCGCTACGCCGACGGCGGCACCCGGACCGCCGACATCCGCCTCGCGATGCAGCGCACCATGCAGTCGAACTGCGCGGTGTTCCGCACCGGCGAGATTCTGGAAGAGGGCAAGGAGCTGATCAATAAGGTCTGGCAGTCGATGGACCACATCGGCGTCTCCGACCGCTCGCTGGTCTGGAACTCCGACCTGATCGAGACGCTAGAACTCGACAACTTGATCGCCCAGGCGGTCGTCACCGTGGAGAGCGCCGCGAACCGCAAGGAAAGCCGCGGCGCCCATGCCCGCGAGGATTTCCCGGAGCGTGACGACGAGAACTGGATGAAGCACACTCTGTCCTGGGCGGACACCGACGCGCGCACCGTCACCATCGATTATCGCCCGGTCCACTCCTACACGCTGACCGACGAGGTCCAGTACATCGCTCCGAAGAAGCGGGTGTATTGACCGTGCGCCGGGCCTAGATTTCCCTAGAGGAACCCGCTCAATGGCTGAATTCAGTCTGCCGAAGAACTCGAGGATCAAGCAGGGCCGGACCTGGCCGAAGCCGGAGGGCGCCGAGCGGGTGACCGAGTTCCGCGTCTATCGCTGGAACCCCGACGACGGCGAGAACCCCAGCGTCGACACCTATTACGTCGACCGGGAGCATTGCGGGCCGATGATCCTGGACGGCCTGATCTACATCAAGAACACGATCGACTCATCCCTGACCTTTCGCCGCTCCTGCCGCGAGGGCATCTGCGGTTCGTGTTCGATGAACATCAACGGCGCCAATACCCTGGCCTGCACCATGGGCATGGACGAGGCGGGCGGCGATTCGATCGCGGTCTATCCGCTGCCGCACATGGCGGTGATCAAGGATCTCGTCCCCGATCTCAGCACCTTCTACGCCCAGCACGCGCTGATCGAGCCGTATCTGAAGACCGAGACGCCGCCGCCGGAGCGCGAGTGGACGCAGTCGCCGGAAGATCGGGAAAAGCTCGACGGCCTCTACGAGTGCATCCTCTGCGCCTGCTGCACGACCTCGTGCCCGAGCTATTGGTGGAACGGCGACAAATATCTCGGCCCGGCGGCACTGTTGCAGGCCTATCGCTGGATGATCGACAGCCGTGACGAGGGCATGGGCGAACGTCTCGACACGCTGGAAGACCCGTTTCGGCTCTACCGCTGCCACACGATCATGAACTGCGCCAATGTCTGCCCGAAGGGCCTGAACCCGGCAAAGGCGATCGCGAAGATCAAGAACCTGATGCTCGAACGGCGGATGTAACTCACAAGTGATTGTACGTAGCGGACGCATTTCACCGCTTTTCGGCCGCTTTGCAGGTAACAGATGTTAACGGAACGTGACTTACGGGGCACGTTCAACGATAATTCGACATCTTCTAATCTGCCGAACGCATGATCACGACCCGACCCGCGATGATTCTGAGCTGCGCCGCGTGCATCGCCTTCGCGGTCGCGCCGCTGCGGGTGGACGTGTCG
The DNA here is from genome assembly GCA_003347645.1 of Rhizobiaceae bacterium CPCC 101076. GTDB lineage: Bacteria > Pseudomonadota > Alphaproteobacteria > Rhizobiales > Methylopilaceae > Flaviflagellibacter > Flaviflagellibacter deserti. Next base: position 60,936 of record QDFX01000013.1, read on the forward strand.
ACGCGGGCGCTTGAACTCGCAGGCGCGTTTGCGGCAACGGCAAAGCCCGCGGCACCGGCGAAAGCCGCCGCCCAAGCCAAGCCCGCCACCGCAGCCAAGCCGGCGGCGAAAGCCGCGACCGCCAAACCCGTGGCCAAGGGCAAGAAAGTCGCCAAGGCAAAGTCCAAGAAGAGCAAGAAATTCGCCAAGGGCAGGAATCGCGGCAAGGGCAAGCCCGCCGCCGTCGCCGCCTTGCCCCTCGATCGTCTCGACGCGGCGCAGGTCGAGCCGAACATGGTCAAGGATGCCGGCGCGAAATCCGCGATCGAACTTCTGGCTTCGTACAAGCGGGCAGTGAACGAAGGCGATCTCGAAACGGCGGCCGTATTGCTCCGCGTCACCTCGGGCCACAGGCTCACGCACGAAATCGTCAGTCAGGCCAACGAGCTCCTCGGAGTGACCCTCGACGGCGACGACCGCGAAGTGCTGGTGCAGCTCTCCGGCTCGCCCCGAACCGCGGAGGTCGCAAACGCCGTTGCGCCGAAGGCGGAAGCCGCGGGCGCTACGACATTCAAGGGCCGGATCGGCGCCGTGCATGCGGCGGCAAACGCCGCACCCCGGACCTCGGCGCTCGATTGCCTGGCGGCCTACAAGCGCGCGGTCGAGACCGGCCGTTCCGACAGCGCGGGGATCGCACTCGCGGCGGCGATCCGCAAGCCGGTCGACGAGCCGACCGTCCATGAGGCGAACGAACTGCTCGGACTGGCCGCGAGCCAGGTCAACATCCCCGAGGTGACGTCGAGCGGCCGAAGCGCCGCCACGCCGGTCGAACCTGCCGTCGCGCCCGCCCCTGTCGCTCCCATTCCGGCTGCGCCGGTCACGGACCCGGTGCCAGAGACCGAGGCCGTTCCTTCCCTGGTGCCACTGCTGCCGTCCAGCTTCGAGCTGGCGCCTGCCCCCGCTCCTTTGATGTCGGCAATGACAGACCTGCTCAGTCCGGCGCCGATTTATGAGCCGGCGGTGCAGGAAGCGCAGGCCGCGATGGCGGCGGCGACATCCGTTTCGGATTCGGTGCCGATGCCGATTCCCGCACCGAAGCGGAAGCGTTGATTTCAAGGATGGTCAGAATCGAAAAGGCCGGGTCTCCCCGGCCTTTTTGTTCAGTGCAGGCTCGCGGCCTGTGTCCTGATCGGTTCCTGCGCGACCGGCGGGATCACTGCCGGCGGCTGGGCCGGCTCGGTGTCCGGTCCGTTGGTCATCGCCATGATCGCGTTGCGGAACGGACCTTCGACGGCGACACCGAAATTCATGTGGGTCTCGGAGAACGGACCGGCCTTGTCCGGATGGGTCGAGCGCCAGCCGACATAGATGCCGACCATAGCGCAGGACGAACCGGGCAGCATGATCGCGCTGCCGGAAGCGCCTTCGCCGGCACTGCAGTCGATGGCGATCTCGCGGGCGCTGGCCGATTCGATGCGGTGCGATGTGCGGATCACGCAGGCCTCGATCGCCTTGCGACCGTCATGGACCCAGCCGCGATGGCGATGGGCGAGCATGACGATATTGGTGCCGGCCGATTCCGCCTCGGCGGTGCCGAGCGCATAGGGACGGGCATTCGGCACGCCCTCAGTCAGCCGGACGACCGCCCAGTCATGGACCGGCGACACCGCGTATGGATCGCGCGAGCCGACGCGGAGCGAGTTCGCATCGATCGGGATCGCATGCTGGACGCCGTCGATGGCGATCGCGAACACACAGGAAGAGAGATTGCCACGCGACCTGCCGTCAGCGTCGAAGAAGGCATGTGCCGCAGTCGTGACAACATCGTGCCGGATCGTGAGCTGCGCGGTCGAATACACGCCCGAGCAGATAATCATGCCGGTCGCGGCATAGCGCGTCTCGTACATGCCTGGATCCTGCCCGGTCTTCTGGGCAAATTCAGGAAGTGTCAGACGCGCATCCGAAATCAGGGTCACCGCCTCGGCCTCGTCGGAAACCGCGAACAGACCAAGGCCGCAAAGGACCACCGCCAAGAAAATCAGCCCGTGCCGCACGTTCTCATCCCCCGCACTACGGCGAAGGATGAAGCAGACAGAATTTTCGTCAAGCAGGTAAAACGGCTCACCCGGGATTCGGTTCCCTGCGTTACAAAAAAGTTTCACTTCCGCCACGCAACTGTCGCAAACCAGACCGGTTATGTGGAAAAACCTTCTTTCCTAGGGCAAGTATTCGACAGGAGCCGCCGTAACTTGCGCCCCAGCCATGCAACAAACGCTTGACCAGAACTATGCCGAACTGGCGCGCTTGGGCGCGATCAGGCCGGACCCCGCGCAGATTGCTGTAGTGGGGAAGCTCGATGCCCTGCTGACCGAACTCGACGGGACGCCGAAAGGCCCGGGCTTATTCGACCGCCTCTTCGGCAAGAAGGCTCCCGCGCCGCGCGGCCTCTACATCTGGGGAGAGGTCGGACGCGGCAAGACGCTGCTGATGGACCAGTTCTTCGATCTCGCGCCGCACGACGCGAAAAGGCGGGCGCATTTCCACGCTTTCATGGTGGAGGTCCATGGCCGGCTGCACGAGGTGCGGCAGCGGCAGAACGGAAAGGGCGGCGACGCCATCCTCGAAGTCGCCGACGAGATCGCGGCGGAGGGCAAGCTGCTCTGCCTCGACGAATTCCAGGTGACCGACATCGCCGACGCCATGCTGCTGAGCCGTCTGTTCGGGCGGATGTTCGAGCGCGGCGCCGTTCTGGTCACCACATCGAACGAGCCGCCGGACGGCCTCTATCGCAATGGGCTGAACCGCCACCTCTTCCTGCCGTTCATCGATCTCCTGAAAGAGCGGGTCGACGTCGTGAAGCTCGACGCGCCCTCGGATTTCCGACTGGAAAAACTGGCCGCCGCGCCGACTTGGTACGTTCCGGCAGATGGCACGGCCAAGAAGGCGGTGGACGCTGCGTTCGAGCGGCTGGCCGGGGCCGCGAAGGGCGGGCCGCAGACGCTGCGCGTGCAGGGGCGTGACGTGGTCGTGCCGAACGCGCTGAACGGCGTCGCCCGCTACACTTTCGAAGGCCTTTGCGGCGCCCTTCTCGGACCGGCCGACCTTGGCGCGATCGCGCAGCGATACCATTCTATCGTGCTCGACGGGATCCCGCTGCTCGACACGGCAGCTCCGGACCAGGTTCGGCGCTTCATCATCCTGATAGACGAATTGTACGATAACAGGGTCAAATTGATCGCCTCGGCGGCCGCCGAACCCGATGCTCTACTGACGTCGGGAAAACAGGCCGTCGCATTCAAGCGGACGGCCTCCCGGCTGGTCGAAATGAGATCAAAAGAGTGGCTTTCCCTCCCCCACGGACGCGCCGTGACTTGAATTCATAATTCAAAACCGCGATAGCAATTACCCCTCAGAGGAAACTCCAAATGTCCCGCAATAAGATCGCATTGCTTGGCTCCGGACAGATCGGCGGCACGCTCGCCCTTCTCGCCGGATTGAAGGAACTCGGCGACATCGTGATGTTCGACATCGTCGAAGGCACGCCGCAGGGTAAGTCGCTCGATATCGCCGAATCCGCTCCGATCGAGGGCTTCGACGCGGTCTTCAAGGGCACGAATTCGTATTCGGACATCGAGGGCGCGGATGTCGTGATCGTCACCGCCGGCGTGCCGCGCAAGCCGGGCATGAGCCGCGACGATCTCGTCGGCACCAACATCAAGGTCATGGAGCAGGTCGGCGCGGGCATTAAGAAGTATGCGCCGAACGCATTCGTGATCTGCATAACCAACCCGCTCGACGCGATGGTCTGGGCGCTGCAGAAGTCGTCCGGACTTCCGGCGAACAAGGTCGTCGGCATGGCCGGCGTGCTCGACTCGGCCCGCTTCCGCTACTTCCTCGCCGAGGAACTCGGCGTCTCGGTGAAGGACGTCACCGCCTTCGTGCTCGGCGGCCACGGCGACGACATGGTTCCGCTGACCCGCTATTCGGCGGTCGCCGGTATCCCGCTGCCGGACCTCGTGCGGATGGGCTGGACGACCCAGGCGAAGATCGACGCCATCGTCGACCGCACGCGTAAAGGCGGCGGCGAGATCGTCGGCCTGCTGAAGACCGGCTCCGCGTTCTACGCCCCGGCGGCGTCCGCGATCGCGATGGCCGAAAGCTATCTGCGCGACAAGAAGCGGGTCCTGCCCTGCGCGGCCTTCCTGACCGGCCAGTACGGCGTCGACGGCCTCTATGTCGGCGTGCCGGTGGTCATCGGCTCGAACGGCGTCGAAAAGGTCGTCGAGATCGAGCTCAACGGTCACGAACGCAGCATGTTCGACAAGTCGATCGAAAGCGTGCGCGGACTGGTTGAGGCCTGCCAACAAATCGCACCGCATCTGGGAGCCTGACGCACGGCTGCCGTAAAGAGCGTTTATCTCCAAAAAGATCGGTGCCGGGTGTTGAAACCCGGTCCGATCTGACTGATTCTCAGTCGACAGTTTTCGTCTTCCGGAAACTGCCCCTTCCTCCAGAACGGCGGCCACAAGAACCGCCGTGGACGTCCAAAGGACGCGACGACCATGTCACGCCAAACGGCGAACCAGGCTTTCCTGAACACCGCCTTTCTCGACGGCGCCAATGCGGCCTATGTCGAAGACCTCTACGCCCGCTACATCGACAATCCGAATTCGGTAGACGCCGAATGGCGCGCCTTCTTCGCGGAACTGGGCGACAGACCGGCTGACGCGGCGAAGAATGCCGAAGGGCCTTCATGGTCCCGGCCGGATTGGCCTCAGCCCCTGAACGGCGAACTGGTCTCCGCGCTCGACGGCAATTGGGCGCCCGGTGAAATCCATATCGCCGAGAAAGCGGTTTCCGACCGCATCCAGTCGAAGGCGAAGGAAATCGGCCAGGCGATCTCGTCGGAAGAGGCGCATCAGGCGACACGCGATTCCGTCCGCGCGCTGATGCTGATCCGCGCCTACCGCATGCGCGGCCATCTGGCGGCCGATCTCGACCCGCTCAAGATCCAGCCATCACGGGCTCAGGAGGAGCTCGACCCGGCGTCCTACGGCTTCACCGAAGCCGATATGGACCGCAAGATCTTCCTCGACTACGTGCTCGGCCTCGAATACGCGACCATGCGCGAGATCGTGGCGATCCTCCGCCGCAACTATTGCTCGACGATCGGCGTCGAGTTCATGCACATCTCCGAGCCTGCCGAGAAGGCGTGGATCCAGGAGCGCATGGAAGGCCCGGAGAAGGGCGTCGCCTTCACCCGCGAGGGCAAGCGCGCGATCCTGAACAAGCTGGTCGAGGCCGAGGGCTTCGAGCGCTTCCTCGATGTCAAATATACCGGCACCAAGCGTTTCGGCCTGGACGGCGGCGAAAGCCTGATCCCGGCGCTGGAGCAGATCATCAAGCGCGGCGGCAATCTCGGCGTGCAGGAGATCGTGCTCGGCATGGCCCATCGCGGCCGTCTGAACGTGCTCACCCAGGTCATGAGCAAGCCGCACCGCGCGCTGTTCCACGAGTTCAAGGGCGGTTCCTCGACTCCCGACGACATCGAGGGCTCGGGCGACGTGAAGTATCATCTGGGTGCTTCGTCCGACCGCGAGTTCGACGGCAACAAGGTGCATCTGTCGCTGACCGCGAACCCGTCGCATCTCGAGATCGTCGACCCGGTCGTTCTGGGTAAGGTCCGCGCCAAGCAGGACCAGCACAAGGATACCGAGCGCACCAAGGTGCTGCCGCTCCTGATCCACGGCGACGCCGCGTTCGCCGGCCAGGGCGTGATCGCCGAATGCTTTGGCCTCTCCGGCCTGAAGGGTCACCGCACCGGCGGCTCGATCCACTTCATCATCAACAACCAGATCGGCTTCACCACGAGCCCGCGCGTCGCCCGCTCCTCGCCCTATCCGTCGGATGTGGCGAAGATGGTCGAGGCGCCGGTGCTGCACGTGAACGGCGACGATCCGGAGGCGGTGACGTTCGCCGCCAAGGTCGCGACCGAATTCCGGCAGAAGTTCAAGAAGCCGGTCGTGGTCGACATGTTCTGCTACCGCCGCTACGGCCACAACGAAGGCGACGAGCCGTCGTTCACCCAGCCGGCGATGTACAAGGTCATCCGCCAGCTCCCCTCGACGCTCGAACTCTACGCCAGGAAGCTCGAGCAGGAGGGCGTGGTCGCGCCGGGCGAGGTCGATCAGATGCGCGAGGCATGGCGCGCGCGCCTGGAGACCGAGTTCGAAGGCGGCGGCAACTACCTGCCGAACAAGGCCGACTGGCTCGACGGCCGCTGGGCCGGCCTGAAGCCCGCAGGCAAGGACACCGACGATGCCCGACGCGGCACGACCGGCGTCGAGAAGGAGACGCTGAAGGAGATCGGCCGGAAAATCACGAGCGTTCCGGCCGGCTTCCACCTGCACAAGACGATCGCGCGCTTCCTCGACAATCGCAGGACCGCGATCGAGACCGGAGAAGGCATCGACTGGGCGACCGGCGAGGCTTTGGCGTTCTCGTCGCTGCTGCTGGAGGGCCACCCCGTTCGCCTGTCCGGCCAGGACGTCGAGCGCGGCACCTTCTCGCAGCGCCATTCGGTTCTGACCGACCAGGAGACCGAGGCGCGCTATAAGCCCTTCAATCACCTGAGCGAAAACCAGGGTCATTACGAGGTCATCAATTCGATGCTCTCGGAAGAGGCGGTGCTCGGCTTCGAGTACGGCTATTCGCTGGCCGAGCCGAACGCGCTGACCCTTTGGGAAGCTCAGTTCGGCGACTTCGCCAACGGCGCCCAGGTCGTCATCGACCAGTTCATCTCGTCCGGCGAGAAGAAGTGGCTACGCATGTCCGGCCTCGTGATGCTCCTGCCGCATGGCTATGAGGGCCAGGGCCCGGAGCATTCGTCGGCCCGTCTGGAACGCTATCTGCAGATGTGCGCCGAAGACAATATGCAGGTCTGCAACATCACGACGCCGTCGAACTATTTCCATGTTCTGCGCCGTCAGCTGAACCGTGAATTCCGCAAGCCGCTCGTGCTGATGACGCCGAAAAGCCTGCTCCGCCACAAGCGGGCGGTCTCGACGCTCGACAAGTTCGAGGAAGGCACATTCTTCCATCGCTGGCTGCACGACGACGCTGACGAGCGCAAGGGCGGTGAGCTGTTCAAGGAGCCGGGGAAGGTGCGCCGCATCATCCTCTGCTCGGGCAAGGTCTATTACGACCTGTTCGAGGAACGCGAGAAGCGCGGCATCGACGACATCTGCATCATGCGTATCGAACAGCTTTACCCGTTCCCGGCGAAGTCGCTGGCGCAGGAGCTGTCTCGATTCAAGAACGCCGAGATCGTCTGGTGCCAGGAAGAGCCGCGCAATATGGGCGCCTGGTTCTTCGTCGATCAGTACATCAACTGGGCAGGCGGCCGAAAAGGCGACGTGCGACGTGCGCGCTATGTCGGACGTCCGCCAGCGGCGTCGACGGCCGTCGGCCAGATGTCGAAGCATCAGGCCCAGCTCAGGGCATTCCTGGACGAAGCGTTCGCGTGAACGCGAGAAGACGCCGGATGGCGCGATAGGGGAGTAAGATGGCGACCGAGATCCGCGTTCCGACCTTGGGTGAAAGCGTTACCCAGGCGACGATCGGCAAGTGGTTCAAGAAGCCCGGCGATACGGTGCGAGCCGACGAGCCGCTGGTGGAGTTGGAAACCGACAAGGTGACGGTCGAAGTCCCGGCCCCTGCCGCCGGCGTGTTGTCGGACATCGCGGTGAAGGAAGGCGACACGGTCGAGGTCGGCGCCCGGCTCGGCGCGATCGACGCCAACGGCGCCGCGGCGGCTCCCGCGGCAGCGAATGGCGGCGGTACCGGCAAGCCGAACGAAAAGACAGACACGGCGAAGCCGATCAACGCCGCTGAAGAAGAGCCCAAGCAGCGCGCGGTGCCGAAGGATATCCCGGCGACCCAGAAGGTCACCGAGCTCCCCGTTGCTCCCTCCGTTCGTCGTCTCGGCGCCGAAAGCGGTGTCGATCCGGCGAGCGTTTCAGGCAGTGGCAAGGACGGCCGCGTGACCAAGGGCGACATGCTCTCGGTCATCGAGGGTGGCGGCGCCCGCCCGGCGGCGGCAGCGGCTCCGGCCACGGTCCGCGCTCCTTCCGCGCCGGCCGATGCCGTGCGCGAGGAGCGGGTGAAGATGACCCGCCTGCGCCAGACCATCGCCCGGCGCCTCAAGGATGCCCAGAACACCGCCGCCATGCTGACGACGTTCAACGACGTCGACATGGGCGCGGTGATGGACCTGCGCACCGAATACAAGACGCAGTTCGAGAAGAAGCACGGCGTGAAGCTCGGCTTCATGGGCTTCTTCGTGAAGGCCTGTATCCAGGCCCTGAAGGAAATCCCGGCGGTCAATGCCGAGATCGACGGCGAGGACCTCGTCTACAAGAACTATTACAATATCGGCGTTGCGGTCGGCACCGATCGTGGCCTCGTGGTGCCCGTCGTCCGCGAGGCGCAGGACATGACGATCGCCGATATCGAGAAGACGATCGCCGGCCTCGGCAAGAAGGCACGCGAAGGCGCGCTTTCCATCGAGGACATGCAGGGCGGTACGTTCACGATCACCAATGGCGGCGTCTACGGCTCTCTGATGTCGACTCCGATCCTCAACGCGCCGCAGTCGGGCATTCTCGGCATGCACCGCATCGAGGAGCGTCCGGTGGCGAAGAATGGCCAGGTCGTCATCCGCCCGATGATGTATCTCGCCCTCTCCTACGACCACCGCATCGTCGACGGCCAGGGCGCGGTCACCTTCCTCGTCCGGGTCAAGGAGGCGCTGGAGGACCCGGCCCGCCTGATCCTCGACCTCTGAGAAGATGACGCCATGGCGTTCGGACCCGATATTCCGCCGATCCAGGCCCATCTCTGCGTGAAGGGCGGCAGCGAGGCGATCGCCTTCTACGAGAAGGCGTTCGGCGCCACGACGACCTTCAAGCACATGGCCGAGGACGGCAAACGCGTGATGCACGCCAACCTCGCCCTCTTCGGCGGCGAGGTCATGCTGCATGACGAGTTTCCGGAGTTTGGCGGCGACGTCCTGTCGCCGCTGACGCGCGGCGGCGCCAGCATGGCGATCAACATCAACATGAAGGCGCCTTCCGACACGGATGCCGCGATCGAGCGCGCGGTTACGGCCGGCGCCACCTTGGTCCTGCCGGCGCAGGACGTGTTCTGGGGTTCGCGTTACGGCAAGGTTCGCGATCCCTTCGGCCATGTCTGGGAGTTCAACGCCCCCCTCGCCCCGCAGGCCGCGTGATCGACATTTCTGAACTCGCCGCACTGCTCGGCGTCTTCGCGCTTGCAGTCGTCGCACCCGGCGTGGATTTCGCATTCATCGTCCGCGAAAGCACCGGCTTCGGACGCCGCGCGGGGGTGATGGCGGCCTGGGGGCTCGCAGCCTCGATCCTCGTCCATGTCACCTACACTGTGCTCGGCGTCGGCCTGCTCGTCTCGCAGTCGATCCTGGCCTTCAACATCATCAAATGGGCGGGCGCGGCCTATCTGATCTTCATCGGCGTGATGTCGCTGCGCGCGCCCACTCCGGCGGCGCCGATTGCCCATGCCGACCCCCCGAGCAACGGCCGCTCACTGCTGCGCTCGTTCGGCATGGGCTTCCTGACCAATCTGCTGAATCCGAAGGCCGCCTTGTTCTTCGTTCGCTGTTCACGGTGCTCGTTTCGCACGAGACGCCGATACCGGTTCAGTTCGGCTATGGCACGATCATGGCGGTGATGGTCGGCGCCTGGTTCTCTCTGGTCGCGGTCTTCTTCACGACCAAGGCGATCCGGGCCGCCTATTCCCGTGCCGGACGCTGGATCAACCGGACGACGGGCGCGGTCTTCATCGCATTCGGGGTAAGGCTTGCCTTGCAGAAGGCGGCGCCGTGAATCTTCCTTCCGAAATCCTGGTTCTGGCGCTCGGCGTCGTCCTGCTCCTCGTCCACATCACGCTGCAGAGCTCGATCGGAACGAAGGAACGCGGGCGGCAATGGAATGCGGGAGCGCGTGACGAGACGCAGCCGCTCATGAACCCGGTCGCGGGTCGCGCCGAGCGGGCGCTGAAGAACTATCTCGAGACGTTTCCGGCACTGGTCGCGCTGTCGCTGGCGCTTGCGGTCACGCAGAAGACCGGCGGCTGGGGCGCGGTCGGCGCCTGGCTGTGGTTCGCCGGGCGCGTCGTGTACATCCCGCTTTATCTGGCGGGCATTCCCTATGTCCGAACCTTGGTCTGGACCGTCGCGACGATCGGGCTGTTCGTGATGCTGATGGTGCTGCTGTTCGGGTGATTACGTGTTCCGGGGCGCCGCGAAGCGGAGCCCCGGAACCTATACGCCGCGGCAATTCCGTTGCCGTCATCCTCCGGCTTGACGGAGGATGACGGCTGTTAGCACCGGGGCTATGGATCCCGGGCTCGGCTTCGCCGCCCCGGGACACGCGCAGTTTCATCTCACCCGTCAGTGAATGACCATTTCGGTGAACGGATAGACGTAGGCCTGGAGCATTACGAGCCCGCCGACGAGGCAGGCCAGCACGATCGAGTGCCAGAACACGAAGCGCAGGATCGTGCCCTCGTGGCCGAACCAGTTGGTGGCGGTCGAGGCGACGACGATCGACTGGGCGTCGATCATCTTGCCCATGACGCCGCCCGAGGAGTTCGCCGCGCCCATCAGGATCGGCGACAGGCCGAGCTGCTGGGAGGTGATCTTCTGCAAGCCGCCGAACAGCACGTTCGACGCCGTGTCCGAACCGGTCAGTGCGACGCCGAGCCAGCCAAGCAGCGTGCCGAAGAACGGGTACAGCACGCCGGTCGAGGCGAAGGCGAGGCCGAGCGTGGCGTCGACGCCGGAATAGCGGGTCAGGGTGCCGATCGCGAGCATGGCCGCGATGGTGAGCAGCGACGCGCGCAGGATCCAGATCGTCTTGCCGTATTCCCTGACCAGCCGCACCGGCGAGAAGCCGGCGACGATGAGGCCGAAGATCAGCGCCGCGAGCAGCATGCCCGAGCCGGTGTAGGAGATGTAGGTGAAGGAGAACACCGCGCCTTCCGAGGACGGAGCGGGCACCACTGGTGGGACTTTCTGGACGAGATTGTGCAGGCCCTCGACCGGATAGTTCCAGGTGAAGATCCCGTTGACCCAGGTCTTGAACCAGCCCGAACCCCAGACCAGCAGGATGACGCAGACGATGATCCACGGCGTGACCGCGCTCCAGACCTCGGCCGAGGTCGGCTTGAGATCGGTGGGCTGAAGCTCGCGCGGGGCCATGGTCGAGGCCGAATCGTCCCTGGTGCGAAGCGCAGGCGACAGCCAGAGCTTTTTCGGCTGCCAGATGCGCATGAAGCCGATCAGGGCCGCCATCGAGATCAGCGAGGCGCCGATGTCGACGATCCAGGGATTGATGAAGTTCGAGATCACGAATTGCGGAATGGCGAAAGAAACGCCGCAGACCAGCACCGCCGGCCATACTTCCTTCATGCCCTTCCAGCCGGCGAACGCCCAGACAACCCAGAACGGGACGATGAGCGAGAAGAACGGCAGCTGGCGACCGACCATCGCGCCCAGAAGATAGGGATCGAGACCGGTGACGCTGGCGAGGCCGGCGATCGGGGTGCCGAGCGCGCCGTAGGCGACCGGCGCGGTGTTGGCGATGAGCGACAGGCCGGACGCCGCGAGCGGCGAGAAGCCGAGACCCATCAGGATCGCGCCGGTGACGGCGACCGGAGTACCGAAACCTGACGCGCCCTCGAAGAATGCGCCGAACGAGAATGCGATCAGGAGGAGCTGGAGGCGGCGGTCCGGCGTGACGCCGCCGATCGCACGCTCGAGAATTTTGAAGCGCCCGGTCGCGACGGTGAGCCGGTACATGAAGATGACGTTGAGGACGATCCAGCCGATCGGGAAGAAGCCGGTGACGACACCGAGGATGGTGGCGCGGAATGCCAAACTCGCCGGCATCGTGAAGACGAAAACAGAGACCGCGATTGCGGCGAGAAGCGCGATGATGGCCGCGAGATGCGCCTTGATCTTGCCCGAGGCGATCATCGCCAGAAGCAGCACGACCGGAATTGCCGCCGCGAGCGTCGACAGCGCCATGTTGTTGAACGGATTGTAGACTTGGCTCCACATTGGCGCTCCACCCCCCTATGAATTATGAATTCATTTTGTGGTAAGAGGAGCGCCCCTAGGCCTGCAGTGCAACGTAGACCAAAGTCGAAATCCCCATCTGGTTGTCCCGATTTCCGAACCGAACCCTCCACGTTGATGACACCCGAGGCCACCCCATATAGGGTTGCCGTCCGCTCCTCCCCGAAGCGCCCCACGAGAATCAAATGTCCTACGATCTCATCGTCATCGGCACCGGCCCCGGCGGCTATGTGTGTGCGATTCGTGCTGCCCAGCTTGGCCTCAAGACGGCCGTCGTCGAGAAGCGGGCGACTTTCGGCGGAACCTGCCTAAACATCGGCTGCATTCCGTCGAAGGCGCTGCTGCATGCCTCGCACCTGTTCGACGAGGCGGGCCACAAATTCGCGGAGATGGGCATCGGCGTTCCGGCGCCGAAGCTCGACCTCTCCACGATGCAGGCGTTCAAGCAGAAGGGCGTCGACGGCAATGTGAAGGGCGTCGAATTCCTGCTGAAGAAGAACAAGGTCGACAGCTTCTTCGGCAGCGGCTCGATCCCCTCGGCGGGCAAGGTCCTGGTGAAGGCCGAGGACGGCAGCGAGCAGGTGCTGGAAACGAAAAACATCGTCATCGCGACCGGCTCGGACGTGACAAGACTCCGCGGCGTCGAGATCGACGAGAAGCGGGTCGTTTCCTCGACCGGCGCTCTGGAACTCGACAAGCTGCCGGGCAGACTGCTGGTGATCGGCGGCGGCGTGATCGGCCTCGAACTCGGCTCGGTCTGGCGCCGCCTCGGCTCCGAGGTGACGGTGGTCGAGTTCCTCGATCGCATCCTGCCCGGCATGGATTCCGAGCTCGGTCGCAGCTTCGAGCGCATCCTTTCCAAGCAGGGAATGGTGTTCAAGCTCGGCTCGAAGGTGACCGGCGTCGACACGTCCGGTGATGTGCTGAAGGTCAGCGTCGCGCCGTCTGCCGGCGGCGATGCGGAGATCCTGGAAGCCGATGTCGTGCTGGTCGCGATCGGCCGCGTTCCATACACCGAGGGTCTCGGGCTCGAAGCCGCGGGCGTTCAGCTCGACCAGCGCGGTCGCATCGCGGTCGACGGCCATTACAAGTCGAGCGTGGACGGCATCTACGCCATCGGCGACGTGATCGACGGGCCGATGCTCGCACACAAGGCCGAGGACGAGGGCGTGGCGATCGCCGAGCTTCTCGCCGGCAAGGCCGGACATGTGAATTACGCCGTCATTCCGAACGTCGTCTATACCGACCCCGAGGTCGCTTCCGTCGGCCGGACGGAAGAAGAGCTGAAGGAGAACGGGATCGATTACGCGATCGGCAAATTCCCGTTCACGGCGAACGGCCGCGCCAAGGCGAACGGCACGACGGACGGTTTCGTGAAGATCCTCGCCGATTCAAAGACGGACGAGGTTCTCGGCGTGCACATCATCGGCCCCGATGCCGGGACGCTGATTGCGGAAGCTGCGATTGCGATGGAATTCGGCGCGTCGTCCGAGGATATCGCCCGGACCTGCCACGCTCACCCGACGCTGTCAGAAGCAGTCAAGGAAGCGGCGTTCGCGGTGGAGAAGCGCGCCATTCATATGTGACGCCACACGGCGTCACATCATTCAGCGTGCTTCGACCTGCGCGAACGTCGAGGGTGGGCCGTCCGTCTCGATGAGGGTGAACGGCAGCGACATGAAGACGAGCGCGGCGAAATAGCAGCCGAGCAGGATCAGATTACGTTTAAGAGACACGATAGCCTCCGGTTTCGAGTTGCGGCGGTTAATAGGTGTGCCCTGTTTCCGCCCGATGTCTTGCAATGTGTCGCCGAAGAAACGATTCCGGTTCACGCCTGAAGATCAGGCGCGTGGATGAGCTGCGGCGTGCACCGCGATCAGCCTGGCGGAATCCACTTCGGTATAGATCTGCGTGGTAGAAAGACTTGCGTGGCCTAAAAGTTCCTGGATGGAACGAAGGTCACCGCCGCGCGCCAGGAGATGCGTCGCGAAGGAATGCCGCAAAGCGTGCGGGGTGGCGCTCTCCGGCAGGCCGAGCGCGCCTCGCATTTCCTGCATCGCGCGCTGGACGATGCGGGGTGACAGCGGCCCGCCTTTGGTACCGCGGAACAGCGGTTCATCCGCCATCAGCGTCCAGGGACACAGCGCGATATAGACTTCCACCGCTTTTGCTACGGCCGGGATCACCGGCACGCCGCGCATCTTGTTGCCCTTGCCGGTGACGGTGAGTCTCGCGGTCGCGCCGATCGGCGCTTCGGCGCGGGTGAGCGACAGCGCTTCAGCGATGCGGAGGCCACAGCCGTAGAGCAGTGCCAGCACGGCGGCATCTCGGGCGAGCACCCATGGCTCACGTTCTTCGCCGGCGCGGGTCTCGGCGTCGACGATTTTTCGGGCGGAGGATGCGGCGAGAGGCTTCGGCAGGCTGCGCGCTATCTTCGGGGCGCGGATGGCGGTGAGCGCAGAGGCCGAGCCCTTGCCCGAGCGTTCCAGGAAGCGCGAGAAGCTGCGCGCGGCGGCCAATGCCCGCATGATCGAGCGGCTTTGCAACCCCTCGGAGCGGCGGCGCGCTAGGAAGGCACGGACATCGCGCGGGCCGAGAGACTTGAGATCGTCGAGCGAAGCCGGACCGCCGAGATGGGTCTGGAGGAAGGTCAGGAAGAAGCGGACATCCCGCCCATATGCCTCGACCGATTTCGGCGAGAGGCGGCGCTCCGCGGCGAGATGCGTGGTCCAGGCGGAAAAGGCGGATTGGACGTCCGCTTTTACAGGCAGGGCGATGGAGGCGGCTTCGGGCATTTCATGAGAATGCCCGAGCGGGATTTAAGGACTGGTGAGCGGCGTCAGGACGGCGCCAATTCGAGTCCCCTCAATCGTTCCACGAGCTCGGTCCACCGATAGGGTTTCGCGATAAACGCGGTATCGCCGAGCTGCATATTGGCTTTTTCGAGCGCCGGCAGCGGGAAGCCCGACGACAGCATCACCTTCATTTCCGGACGCAACCGTCGCGCCTCGTGAAACAGATCAATGCCGCTCATGCCTCGTGGCATCACGACGTCGGTGAACAGCAGGTCGATGGGCCTGTCCCGCTTGAGGATCTCCAGCGCAATGATAGCGTCGGCGGCGGTGAGAACGTCATAGCCCAGGCTTTCGAACAGCTCGACCGCGACGATCATCACCTGCTCGTCGTCGTCGACCACTAGAACCGTCCTGCCGCCACGGCTGCGCGCGAGCGTGTCCTCAGCCGGCTCGCCGGCGGGAAGGTAGATCGTGACGGTGGTGCCTTCACCCTGGCGCGTGTGGATGTCGATGTGGCCCTCCGACTGGCTGGCAAAGCCATAGACCTGGCTCAAGCCGAGGCCCGTCCCCTCACCAATCTTTTTCGTCGTGAAGAAGGGCTCGCAAGCGCGTGCCAGAACGTCGGCGGACATGCCTTCACCGGTGTCACTGACCGACACGCGCACATAGTGCCCGGGCTCGATCGACGACATCAGCAGGCGGCGAGGCTCGACCACCTCTTCGACGACCGTCGCTATTTCGATCGACCCCGTTCCGCCGCAGGCATCACGCGCATTGACCACCAGATTGAGCAGCGCGGCTTCGAACTGCGCGACATCGAGCATCGCCGTGCGCATCCCCACGGACAGGGTGACACCGACCGACATCGTATCCCCGATCGCGCGGCGCAGGATCGGCTCGAAGGTGTCGATCAGCTGGTTTGGATTGTGCTTTTCGAGACGCAGGGACTGTTTGCGAGCGAAGGCGAGAAGCTGGTTCGTCAACTTCGCGCCGCGTTCGGCGGCGAGGAGCGCGTTCTCCACGATCCGGACCTCGCGAGGTTCGGAGACCTTCCGCTTGAGCAGATCGAGGCTGGACACAATGACGGTAAGAAGATTGTTGAAGTCGTGCGCGACGCCGCCGGTCAATTGGCCAATCGCTTCCAGCTTCTGGGCCTGGAACAGCGCCTCCCGCGCCTGAGCCAGCGCTTCGGCCGATTTGTGCTGCTCGGTGACGTCGCGAGTGATCTTCGCGAAGCCGACCAATTCGCCTGCATCGTCGCGGATGGCATCGATGACAACACTTGCCCGAAAGCGGGTGCCATCCTTGCGAACACGCCAGCCCTCGCTCTCGAACTTGCCCTCTCGGGCGGCCGTGTCCAGCGCTCTGTTCGGTAAGTCGGTCGCGATGTCCTCGGGCGTATAGAAACGGGAAAAGTGCTGGCCGATGATCTCGTCCACGCCGTAGCCCTTGATGCGCTCGGCGCCGGGGTTCCAATTCGTGACCTGGCCTTGCGGATCGAGCATGTAGATCGCGTAATCGGTCACCCCCTGGACGAGGATGCGGAAGCGGCGTTCGCTCTCCAAGAGTGCTTCGCGCGCTGCTTGACGCTCGGTGTTGTCACGCGTGATCTTAGCAAAGCCGATCAGCCGCCCCTTCGGATCGCGAATCGGATCGATCACGACATGGGCCCAGAAACGGGTGCCGTCCTTGCGGACCCGCCAGGCTTCGGTCTCGAACCTGCCCTCCCGCTCGGCCGTCGCGAGGGCACGTTCCGGCTCTCCGCGCTCTCGATCCTCGGACGTGTAGAACAACGAGAAATGGCTGCCGATGACCTCGGACGCCACATATCCCTTGAAACGCTCAGCCCCGCTGTTCCAGCTGCTGATTATCCCAGCGGGATCGAGCATGTAGATGGCGTAATCAGTAACCGCGTCGACCAGAAGCTTATAGCGCATCTCGGCTCCGAGCGAGGCGAGATGGTCTCCGGCAGCCTTCATTGTGGCGGTATCGCTTTCAGGACCGCGGGGCAAATACGACACTGTGACACCGTGGGAGGACACTGTGACACCGTGGGAGGGGCGAATGAAAGTAAAGTCGCCCGCTCCCGTTTGGTTCCAACAATTTCGTGAGTGGTCACGCGATCGTCTGACCGGTCTTCTTCCAGTCGGATACGAACTGTTCGAGGCCCTTGTCGGTCAGCGGGTGCTTGACCAGGCTCTTGATGACCGCGGCCGGGCAGGTACAGACGTCGGCGCCGATCAGGGCGGCTTCCTTGACGTGGTTCGGCGAGCGGATCGAGGCGGCGAGGATTTCGGTCTCGATGGTCGGGTAGTTGTCGTAGATCTGGCGGATCTCGGCGATAAGGTCCATGCCGTCGAGGTTGATGTCGTCGAGGCGGCCGATGAAGGGCGAGATGAAGCTCGCGCCAGCCTTGGCGGCGAGCAGAGCCTGGTTCGCCGAGAAGCAGAGCGTGACGTTGACCATCGTGCCTTCAGAACGGAAGGTGCGGCAGGCCTTGAGGCCGTCGAGGGTCAGCGGCACCTTGATGACGATGTTCGAGGCGATCTTCGCGAGCTCACGGCCTTCCTTGAGCATGCCGTCGAGATCGGTGGCCGCGACTTCGGCCGAGACCGGCCCGGAGGTCACGTCACAGATCTCCTTCAGGATGTCGCTATAGGGACGATTGGCTTTAAGCACGAGCGACGGATTGGTGGTGACGCCATCGATCAGGCCGGCTTCGGCCAGTTCACGGATCTCAGCAACATCGGCGGTGTCAGCGAAGAATTTCATGGGTAAGGTCTCGCGGGTTCCGGGAAACGACAATGATCATTGATCATATAGGCCTTGGCGTGGGCGATTATGACAAGGCCAAAGAGTTTTATTCAGCCGCGCTCGCGCCGCTAGGCCTGTCGCTGCTGACGGAAGTCGTCCAGCAGGACGGGATCAACAAGGCCGCGGGCTTCGGGCGCGACGACGAGCAGGCGTTCTGGATCGGCTCCGAGGGAAAGACCACGCCTCCCATGCATTTCGCCTTCATCGCCGAGAGCCGCGCCGGGGTCGACGGCTTCTATCACGCGGCCATGGCAAGCGGCGGCCGCGACAACGGCGCGCCCGGACTGCGCGAACAGTACCACCCGAACTATTACGCCGCCTTCGTGTTCGATCCCGACGGCCACAATATCGAAGCGGTCTGCCACAAACCCGAATGAAGGACAGGGTCGAAGTCCTGCTGCCGGTCGCGCTCGACCGCAGCTTCACCTATTCGCTGCCCGAAGGGTCCGAGATCGAGCCTGGCGACATCGTCGAGGTGCCGCTCGGCCGCCGCGCCATGGCAGGCGTCGCCTGGGGCCCGGGCGATCCCGAGGTGCCGGCCGCGAAGCTGAAGCCTGTTTCCGGCGTATTCGACCTGCCGCGACTTGCGCCTGAACTGCTCAAATTCGTCGACTGGGTGTCGCGCTATACCCTCTCCCCGGCCGGCATGGTGCTGCGGATTGCGATGCGCGGCGCACGGCATGTCGGCGACGAGCCCGCGAAACGCGCCGTACGTACGACCGGTGAAGAGCCGCGCCGGATGACGGAGGCCAGACGGCGGGTGCTTGACGCGGCGGCCGATGGGATGGCGCGAAGCAAGGCCGATCTGGCGCGCGAGGCGGGCGTATCCTCGGGCGTGGTCGACGGACTGATCGGCGAAGGCGCGCTGACGGTCGTCGAACTCCCGCCGGAACCGATCGGGTCCGGCCTCGTCCCGAATTATGCGGCGCCGAAACTGAACGAGGACCAGGCACTGACAGCCCAAGCGCTGGCGGCAAGCGTGCGGGAGAAGGCCGCCGAGACGCATCTGCTTGAAGGCGTGACCGGAGCCGGCAAGACCGAGGTCTATCTGGAAGCCGCGGCCGAGGCGCTGAGGATGGGGCGGCAGGTGCTGATCCTGCTGCCGGAGATCGCGCTGACCCGCGCCGTCCTCGACCGCGTCGCCAAGAGATTCGGGGAGCCGCCGGGCGAATGGCACTCGACGGTCGCCCCGCGCCGCAGGGCCCGGACCTGGGCCGGAACAGCGAGCGGCGAGACGCAGATCGTCGTCGGCGCCCGCTCGGCCCTGTTCCTGCCGTTCCGTGATCTCGGCCTCATCATCGTCGACGAGGAGCACGACACCGCGTTCAAGCAGGACGATACGCCAATCTATCATGCCCGCGACATGGCGGTGGTGCGCGGACGGCTGTCGAACGCACCGGTCGTCCTCGTCTCGGCGACGCCCTCCATCGAGAGTCGCGTCAATGCGGAGACCGGACGCTACAAACACCACCTCCTGCCGGAGCGCTATGGCGGCCGGACACTGCCGGAGATCGGGTTGATCGATCTCAGGATGAATCCTCCACAGCGCGGCCGATGGATCGCGCCGCCACTGGAGAAAGCCGTCCGCGAGACCTTGGAGCGCGGCGAGCAGGCGCTGCTCTTCCTGAATCGTCGCGGCTTCGCGCCGCTGACGCTCTGCCGAAGCTGCGGCCACCGATTCGCCTGCCCGAACTGCACCGCCTGGCTGGTCGAGCACCGGTTCCGGAATCAGCTCGTCTGCCATCATTGCGGCCACCACGAGCCGGTGCCGCCAGCCTGTCCGAAATGCGGGGCCGATTCGGAGAAGCTTGCGGCGGTCGGGCCGGGCGTGGAGCGCATCCGCGACGAGGCGGCCGCCCTGTTTCCGGATGCGCGGCTGGCGGTCCTTTCGAGCGACATCACGGTCGGCGCGGAGCGGATGCGCGCTGAACTGACGGCGATCGCCGAGCACGCGGTCGATCTCGTTGTTGGCACCCAACTCGTCACCAAGGGCCATAACTTTCCGGACCTGACGCTCGTCGGTGTGGTCGACGGCGATCTCGGACTCGGCACTGCCGATCCGCGCGCGGCCGAGCGCACGTTCCAGCTTCTGGAGCAGGTAACCGGGCGCGCCGGGCGAGGCGACCGGCCGGGGCGCGGCTTCGTGCAGACGCACGATCCCGGCCATCCGGTGATGCAGGCGCTCAAGGCACACGACAGCGAGTCGTTCTACGCCGCCGAGATCAATGCGCGCTCGGACGCGGCGCTGCCGCCATTCGGTCGGATGGCGAGCCTGCTCGTCACCGCTCCAGCGCGCGCGGAGGCCGAGAGCTATGCCCGGTCGCTCGCCCGCGTTTTCCCGGGAACGCCCGACATCCGCCTGCTCGGCCCAGCCGAGGCGCCGATCGCCGTTATCCGCGGGCGCCATCGTATCCGGCTGATCGTAAAGGCTCCCCGCGCGACCGATCTTTCGGGCTTCATCAGGGGATGGCTCGCCTCGGCACTACCCCTGCGTGGAGCACTGACGCTGCATATCGACGTCGACCCGGTGAGCTTCCTTTGAGGGCCGGGATAAGACGGTAACCCGCCCTCTCTGAAATCGGGCGAAAATATGGGGCGATTCCGTCGCATGTCATCGTGTTGCCCCGCCCCGACCGCTGTGTTAGTCAACCCGCGGTTTACAGAGGGATCGCCTCCGTGGACCGGCCTCCTGGCCTAAGAAAATCCAATAAATTCCAATGGCTTGCGTATTGCCTGAAACGGCGGTCCCGGGCCTTGGGATGGAAGACGAGAGACCGTTTCGGTGCCAGCAGACGACGCGACCCCGACAGGCATGGCCGGCCGCTACGCGACCGCGCTGTATGAGCTGGCCTCCGAGGCCAAGGCCGTCGATACCGTAGACGCCGATCTCGGCCGTTTTGAAGCCCTCCTTAAGGACAGTGCCGATCTGCAGCGCCTGGTGAAGAGCCCCGTCTTTTCATCGGAAGAGCAGCTGAAGGCGATCTCCGCCGTTCTCGACGCCGCCAAGATCGGTGGCATCGCCGGCAACCTGATCCGCCTCGCCGCGCAGAACCGCCGCCTGTTCGCGATCCAGGGCATCATCCGCAGCTTCCGCGCCATCGTGGCCAAGGCTCGCGGCGAACTCACAGCCGAAGTGACGGTGGCCGAGCCGCTGTCCGACGCGCGCATGAAGGACGTCAAGGACGCCCTCAAGGAGATCACGTCGAAGGACGTGAAGGTCGACGTCAAGGTCGATTCCAAGATTATCGGTGGCATCATCGTGCAGCTCGGCAGCCGCATGGTCGACGCCTCGGTTCGAACCAAACTTTCCGCCATCCAACACGCCATGAAAGAGGTGCGCTGATGGACATCCGCGCCGCTGAGATCTCCGCGATCCTCAAGGACCAGATCAAGAATTTCGGACAGGAAGCCGAAGTCTCCGAAGTCGGACAGGTTCTGTCCGTCGGTGACGGCATCGCCCGCATCTATGGCCTCGACCAGGTCCAGGCCGGCGAGATGGTCGAGTTCCCCGGCGGCGTCCGGGGCATGGCCCTCAACCTCGAAACCGACAATGTCGGCGTCGTCATCTTCGGCTCGGACCGCGAAATCAAGGAAGGCGACACCGTCAAGCGCACGGGCGCCATCGTCGACGTTCCGGTCGGCAAGGGCCTCCTCGGCCGCGTCGTCGACGCTCTCGGCAACCCGATCGACGGCAAGGGCCCGATCGAATACACCGAGCGCCGCCGCGTCGACGTCAAGGCGCCGGGCATCATTCCGCGCAAGTCGGTCCATGAGCCGATGCAGACGGGCCTCAAGGCGATCGACGCCCTGATCCCGGTCGGCCGCGGCCAGCGCGAGCTCGTCATCGGCGATCGCCAGACCGGCAAGACCGCCGTCATCCTCGACGCCATTCTCAACCAGAAGCCCATCAACCAGGGCACGGACGAGAAGGCCAAGCTCTACTGCGTCTACGTCGCGATCGGCCAGAAGCGGTCGACCGTGGCGCAGTTCGTGAAGGTGCTCGAAGAGAACGGCGCGCTCGATTATTCGATCGTCATCGCAGCGACCGCCTCCGACCCGGCTCCGATGCAGTTCCTGGCGCCCTTCGCCGGCTGCGCCATGGGCGAATTCTTCCGCGACAACGGCATGCATGCCCTGATCGCATATGACGACCTCTCCAAGCAGGCCGTCGCCTATCGTCAGATGTCGCTCCTGCTGCGCCGCCCGCCGGGCCGCGAAGCCTATCCGGGCGACGTGTTCTACCTTCACTCGCGTCTCCTCGAGCGCGCCGCGAAGCTGAACGACGAGAACGGCGCCGGTTCGCTGACCGCTCTCCCGGTCATCGAAACGCAGGCGAACGACGTGTCGGCCTACATCCCGACCAACGTGATCTCGATCACCGACGGCCAGATCTTCCTCGAGACGGACCTGTTCTACCAGGGCATCCGCCCGGCGGTGAACGTCGGTCTCTCGGTGTCGCGCGTCGGCTCCTCCGCCCAGATCAAGGCGATGAAGCAGGTCGCCGGCAAGATCAAAGGCGAGCTCGCGCAGTACCGCGAAATGGCGGCCTTCGCGCAGTTCGGCTCTGACCTCGACGCCACGACCCAGAAGCTCCTGAACCGCGGTTCGCGCCTCACCGAACTCCTGAAGCAGCAGCAGTTCTCGCCGCTGAAGGTCGAGGAGCAGGTCGTGTCGATCTATGCCGGCACCAACGGTTATCTCGACAACCTGCCGGTCTCGAAGGTCCTGCCGTTCGAAGCGGGTCTCCTGAGCTACCTGCACGCCAACCACCAGGACCTGCTCGACGCGATCCGCACCTCGAAGGAAATCTCCAGCGACAACGGCGCCAAGCTGAAGTCGGCGGTCGATGCCTTCGCCAAGACCTTCGCCTGACGAGCTGAGACCCGATGGCTTCGCTTAAAGACCTCCGCAACCGCATCGCCTCCGTCAAGGCGACGCAGAAGATCACCAAGGCGATGCAGATGGTCGCCGCGGCGAAGCTGCGTCGCGCCCAGATGGCGGCCGAGGCTGCGCGTCCTTATGCGGAGCGCATGGACCGCGTTCTGGCCAATCTTGCGGCCGGCCTTGCCAATTCGCCGGACGCCCCGCTGCTGCTCCGCGGCACCGGCCGCGACCAGAAGCACCTGCTGATCGTCGCGACCGCCGAGCGTGGCCTGGCAGGCGCGTTCAACTCGTCGATCTCGCGTCTCGCACGCGAACACGCCAACCGCCTGATCGCGGAAGGCAAGGACGTCACGATCCTTCCGGTCGGCCGCAAGGGCGCTGAAATCCTGCGCCGTACCTTCGCGAGTCGTCTGGAATCGGCCGTCGATCTTCGCGAAGTGAAGCAGATCGGCTTCTCGAACGCGCAATCGATCGCCGAAAGCGTGATCGCCCGCTTCGAGGCCGGCGAGTTCGACGTCGCGACCCTGTTCTTCTCGCGTTTCCGCTCGGTGATCTCGCAGGTCCCGACGGCGCAGCAGATCATCCCGGCGCAGATCCCGGTCGAAGCGACGGAAGGCCCAGCCGTTCCGTACGAGTTCGAGCCGGACGAGAACGAGATCCTCGCCGATCTTCTGCCGCGGAACGTTGCTATCCAGATCTTCCGCGCTCTCCTCGAGAACGCGGCGTCCGAGCAGGGCGCGCGCATGAGCGCGATGGACAACGCCACGCGCAATGCCGGCGACATGATCAAGAAGCTGACGATGAACTACAACCGTACTCGTCAGGCGCAGATCACCAAGGAACTCATCGAAATCATCTCGGGCGCCGAGGCGCTCTGAGCGAACGAGGAGGATCGGCCATGGCTTACAAGACCTCTGCAACGACCAAGGGCGGCCGCAACGGCCGTGCGATCCTCGCCGATGGCGGGCTCGCGCTCGCCATGGCCCTGCCGAAGGATCTCGGCGGCAGCGGCGAGGGCCATAACCCCGAACAGCTGTTCGCTCTGGGTTACTCGGCCTGCTTCGGCCAGGCGCTTCTCGTTCTCGGCAAGAAGCACGGCGTCGACACGCAGGATGCCCGCGTGACGGCCGACGTCACTCTTCACGTCGATGGCGGCTTCTCGCTCGCCGTCGAGCTCACGGTGTCCATCCCCGGCGTCGACAAGGACAAGGTCCAGGCGCTGATCGAGGACGCCCACACCGTTTGCCCCTATTCCAAGGCGACGATGGGGAACATCCCCGTCAAGCTGATCGCCGCCTGACCGGACCGGATTCAAGGAGACTACCTATGGCCATCGCAACGGGACGCATCGCCCAGGTCATCGGCGCCGTCGTCGACGTTCAGTTCGACGAACATCTGCCGCAGATCCTGAACGCGCTGGAGACGCGGAACCAGGGCAACCGCCTGGTTCTGGAGGTCGCCCAGCACCTCGGCGAGAACACTGTCCGCACGATCGCGATGGACTCGACCGAAGGTCTGGTCCGTGGCCAGCCGGTCACCGACACGGGCGCCGCGATCACGGTGCCGGTCGGCGAGGCCACGCTCGGCCGCATCATGAACGTCATCGGCGAGCCGGTCGACGAAGCCGGCCCGATCAAGGGTGAAGGCACGCGCGGCATTCACCAGCCCGCCCCGTCCTACGCCGAGCAGGCCACCGAGTCGGAGATTCTGGTCACCGGCATCAAGGTCGTCGACCTGCTGGCTCCCTATTCCAAGGGCGGCAAGGTCGGATTGTTCGGTGGCGCCGGCGTCGGCAAGACCGTTCTGATCATGGAGTTGATCAACAACATCGCGAAGGCCCACGGCGGCTATTCGGTGTTCGCCGGCGTCGGCGAGCGCACCCGCGAAGGCAACGACCTCTATCACGAGATGATCGAGTCGAACGTCAACAAGGACCCGAAGGAGAACGGCGGTTCGACTGCCGGCTCCAAGTGCGCCCTCGTCTACGGCCAGATGAACGAGCCCCCGGGCGCCCGCGCCCGCGTCGCGCTGACCGGCCTGACCGTCGCCGAGAACTTCCGCGACCAGGGTCAGGACGTGCTGTTCTTCGTCGACAACATCTTCCGCTTCACCCAAGCGGGTTCGGAAGTGTCGGCGCTTCTCGGCCGTATTCCTTCGGCGGTGGGTTACCAGCCGACGCTCGCGACCGACATGGGCGCGCTGCAGGAACGCATCACCACCACGACCAAGGGCTCGATCACCTCGGTGCAGGCGATCTACGTCCCGGCCGACGACCTGACCGACCCGGCCCCGGCCGCCTCGTTCGCCCATCTTGACGCGACGACCGTTCTGTCGCGCTCGATCGCCGAAAAGGGCATCTATCCGGCGGTCGACCCGCTCGACTCGACCTCGCGCATGCTCTCGCCGGCGATCCTCGGCGAGGAGCACTACAATGTCGCCCGTCAGGTCCAGCAGATCCTGCAGCGTTACAAGGCTCTCCAGGACATCATCGCCATTCTCGGCATGGACGAGTTGTCGGAAGACGACAAGGTCACGGTCGCCCGCGCCCGCAAGATCGAGCGCTTCCTGTCGCAGCCGTTCCACGTCGCCGAGATCTTCACCGGTTCGCCGGGCAAGCTCGTGGCGCTCGAAGACACGATCAAGAGCTTCAAGGGTCTGGTCGAAGGCAAGTACGATCACCTGCCGGAAGCCGCCTTCTACATGGTCGGCTCGATCGACGAAGCCATCGAGAAGGCCCAGAAGCTCGCCGCCGAAGCGGCCTGATCTGAAAGGTTACGGTAGCCGGTGAACACGAAGGTCATCCTTCTCGTACTCGGCCTCCTCGCCGGAGGCCTCACCGGCTACGTCACCCGTCCGGAGTCCGCGGAGATCAATCTCCCCGGCCTGAACATCCAGATCACGGGCGAGGGCCGGGCGGAGAGCGGCGGCAAGCTGACCTCCGACCAGTGGCAGCACATCGGAATCTTCGCCGCGATCGGTGCAATCATCGGGCTCGGTCTGGGCTTCGTCGTCGGCGGTGGCCGGCGCATCTAAGGAACTAAGAGCATGGCCAGCTTCCCCTTCGAACTCGTCTCTCCGGAACGCCTCGTCGTTTCCGAGGAAGCAGACGAAGTGACGGTGCCGGGCATCGAGGGCGAGTTCACCGTGCTCGCCGGCCACGCGCCGTTCATCACCGTCCTGCGTCCGGGTATCGTGACCGCTCGCAGCGGCTCGAACGCGCGTCGTTATTATGTCCGTGGCGGCTTCGCCGAGGTGAATCCGACCGGCCTGACGATCCTCGCCGACCTCGCGCTGCCGGTCGAGGAGCTGAACGACGCCCGCTTTGCGACCGAGATCGCCGCAGCCGAGCACGCAATCTCGCTCGCGCATGACGACGAGAGCCGCGCGAAGGCACAGCAGCAGCTCGCCTGGATCAAGGACCTGCAGGCGCTCGTGGTGCCTCACCACGTCCACGCCTCACACTGACGATTTTACCTCTCCCAGCGGGAGAGGTCGGCACAAAGCGGCAGCTTTGGCCGGGTGAGGGGTACGCCCTCTCGACAGGTCTTACCCCTCACCCCGCTCGAACCTGCCGGTTTGAGTCGCCCTCTCCCCGAGGGAGAGGGAAGCGAGGCCTAATATGCCCTTCTCAGCAGATGCTTGGAGCGCCAACGCGGCGCTCTACGAGACGATCCGCACCATGCCCTTCAACGAGGCGCTGGCGGCCGGCACGCTGACCGAGGACCGGTTCAAGCACTACATCATCCAGGACGCCCATTATCTGATCGCGTTCGGCCGTGCCCTCGCGGTCGCGGCGGCCAAGGCAGACGATACCGACGGGATCGTGCAGTTTGCCGAAGGAGCCAAGGTCGCGATCATTGTCGAGCGGGCCCTGCACGCCGACTATTTCAAGCAGTTCGGGGTGACGCCGGCCGATTTCGAGAAGACTCCGCTCTCGCCCGTCTGCCATCATTATTCGAACTTCCTAGTCGCGACGGCGTGGTCGGAGAGCTATCCGCTCGTTCTGGCGGCGCTCCTGCCCTGCTTCTGGATATACGCCAGGGTCGGCACCGACATCCTCGGCCGCGCCGCTTCGCCCAATCCCTATCAGGCCTGGATCGACACCTATGCCGGCGAGGACTTCCACGAAGCGGTGAACGCCGTCATCGCCACGACCGACCGCGTCGCCGCCAAGGCGGCACCGGAAACGGTCGCGGCGATGCACGCCGCGTTCAAGCGGGCGACGCAGCTCGAATGGATGTTCTGGGATTCCGCATGGCGGCTCGGCGACTGGCCGGTCTGACCGCCCCCGCGGATTCCCGGGAACGTGATCAGACGACGGGCGTCTTGTTCTTGTCGAACACGCTCATGTCTGCGGATCCAGGTTCAGGTGCGCATGCACCAGTTCCGGCGGTGTCAGCGCGAGCCACTGATTGAGCGATAGATCCGTGTAATAGCTGCTCTTGAACGTCTCGATGAAGCGCACGGTCGTATCGCCGAAGGGATGGCCAGGTACGCCTTGGTGCTAGCCGAGCGGCGCCGAATAGACGGCGAAAGCCTCCGCGACCTTCTCATAGACCGGCCGCCGGAACGGCACGACGAGGGCCGGCAGCATGGCCAGCGGGAAGAAGCCCCAGGCGTCGAACTCGGGGTCCTCGTCGCAGCCCTCGACATCCATCCGGATTTCGTCGAGCGAACCCTCCAGACGGAAGGCGACCCAGCGCTGTTTCTGCCCCCGGAACGGCGCGAGCTTGTGCGTCGTCGGACCGTCGTAGGGTGGAAAATCGTAGGTCCACCAGTGCTCGGTAACGCCGAGGACCGAGGCGGTCCTCACGCCAGTCTCTTCCCAGAGTTCGCGGCGGGCGGCTGCGATGATGTCCTCCCCCTCGTCGATGCCGCCCTGCGGCATCTGCCAGGCGGTTGCGGGATCGATCAGTTCCGGGCCCGAGGAGGCGAAGCGATGGCCCGCGAAGACGAGGCCGTCGCGGTTGAACAGGGCAACGCCGACATTCGGGCGGTAGGGTTTATCGCTCACTTCGCAACCAGAGGCGCGAGTTCCGCGATCACTTCCTCATAGGCCGCGCGCTTGAACGGCACGATGATACCGGTGAGGTTTTCGATCTTCTCCCAGCGCCACTCGATGAACTCGGCCTTGTGGTGGCCGCCGCCGGGCTTCTCGACGTCGATTTCCTTGTCCTTGCCGGTGAAGCGGAGCGCGAACCATTTCTGCTTTTGGCCGCGATAGCGCCCCTTCCAGGCCTTGCCGACGATGTCCGGGGGCAGGTCATAGGTCACCCAATCCCTGGTCTCTCCGATCTTCTCGACCGATTTGACGTTCGTCTCCTCGTAGAGCTCGCGAAGCGCCGCCTCGTAGACGTCCTCACCGTCATCGATACCGCCCTGCGGCATCTGCCAGGCAAAGGTCTCGCCGATTTCCTGGCCGCCCGGCGCGCGGCGACCGACAAAGGCGAGACCATCGCGGTTGACGAGCATGACGCCCACGCAGGGGCGGTAAGGCAGGCTTTCGGGATCGCCCATGGCACTCAGGAAGGGTTGGACAGTTTCACGACGGCGCTGACCGGGACGAGCGAAATGCCCTTGGCGTTGAGCCCGGCCGCCCAGCGCTCGACGCTCGTGAGCGTCACCGGCAAGGCGCTGGCGACGCCGATGACCGAGCCTTCATTGCGAGCGCGGTCCTCAAGACGAGCCAGAGCGGCATCGATCATCGCCGCTTCGGGTGTCTCGTCAATGACCATCTCGGCGCGTGCGACCGAGGCACCCGAATCGGTCGCGAGCTTGGACACGACGCTGCGCGGCGAGACGCCCGTATCGAGGAAAGCGAGGCCCCGGCGCGCCGTCTCGGTCAGGATCGGCATCAGGGCTTCCTCGTTGCCGATGAACTTGGCGCCCATCAGATTAGTGACGCCGAAATAACCGCCGAAGCGGCTCATGACCCATTTCAGACGGTCGATATTGGCGTCGGTCGGCAGCGCGGTCAGCAGGGTCTGGGGACCGGGATCGTTGTTCGGGTAGTCGAACGGCTCCATCGGTATCTGCAGCATGATCTCGTGGCCGTGGGCGCGCGCCTTGTTGATCCAGGTCTGCAAATCCGCGCCATAGGGCGTAAAGCCGAGAGTGATCTGGCCCGGCAGCTTCTCGATCACCGCCTCGGTGGTCTTGTCGGCGATGCCGAGCCCACCGATCAGGAGCGCGACCTTGGGGCGGCGGTCCTCGGCTTCGGCGACCGAGGTCGAGGAATAGACGTCGAGCGGCCGGCGACCATCCTCGCCGATCTTCGGCAAGGCACCCTGCTTGACGGTCTCCGACAGCGCCGGATCGACGCCCGAAAACGGACCTTTCGGACTTCCGTTCGGCGACGGCACCTTGATGATGAGAGGTCCGCTCTTTCCTGCCTGTTCACCAGGCTCCGCCTTCGCGGGTCCGCTTGCATTGGCACCGGATGCGGATTGCGTCTGCGGCGCGGCCTGTGTGCCGTCGGTTGGCGTCGTGGGGCGAGTGCGCTGCCGTTCGATCTTCGCGATCGCCGATGGCTCGCCTCCCAGAGGATCGTCGACGATGGCGACCCACGCCACGGGGACCAGAAGGACAATGCCGATCAGCCCGGCGAGATAGGGCATCACATCAGGAAGACGGCGCTTCGGCCGCTTCGACGTTCCGAGAGGGACGTTCAGGTCGTCGTCCGCCGCCACGGCTGGCACCCGAGCAAAAAGAAAGCGGCTGCGAATCTAATCGCAGCCGCTGATTCTCGTAAGCTGACCTGTGAAAAAGGTCAGTTGGCAACCTTCTTCGGAGCCTTGGAGCCCGCATCGGACTTCTTGGCCATCTGGGCGCACTCGGCGCTGAGTTCGCCGGGCTTCGGCGGGAAGGTCGCATCGGTCGCCGTGCCGCGCAGGAGCTCAAGCGCCTTCTGCAGCTGGACGTCGTCCTTCGGATCCGGCGGAACATAGGCCGATGATCCGCCGCCCTTATCCTTGTCCTTGTCGTCGTTCGAGATCTCGTCCTGCGAGACCGGATCGGCCTGGCGCGGCTTCTCGCCGGTGCCGAGCAGGTGCCCGCGCAGACCGGCTTCGCCCTGCGTGCGGTCCTTGCCCTTCAGCTCGTCCGGGATCACCGGCTCGACCATGATGTCCGGCTCGATGCCCTTGGCCTGGATCGAGCGGCCGCACGGCGTGTAGTAGCGGGCGGTGGTCAGCGACAGGGCGCCGTTATTGCCCATGGTGATGAGCGTCTGCACCGAACCCTTGCCGAACGAACGCGTGCCGAGGATCGTCGCGCGCTTGTGGTCCTGCAGGGCGCCGGAGACGATCTCCGACGCGGAAGCGGAACCGCCATTGATCAGCACGATGATCGGCTTGCCATTCGTCAAGTCGCCGGAACGTGCGCTGTAGCGCTGCACGTCTTCCGGCTGGCGGCCGCGGGTGGAGACCACCTCGCCGCGCTCGAGCACGGTGTCGACGACCTGAATCGACTGGTCGAGCAGACCACCCGGATTGTTACGCAGGTCGATGACGTAGCCCTTCAGATCCTTGTCCTGGATCTTCGAGTGAATGTCCTCGATCGCCTTCTGCATGCCTTCGGCCGTCTGCTCGCTGAACGAGGCGAGGCGGATATAGCCGACATCGGTGCCTTCGGTGCGGTGCTTGACGACCTGAATGCGGATCAGGTCGCGCACGAGCTTGACCTCGAGCGGCTCCGAATCCTTGCGCATGATCTTGAGCACGATCGGCGTGTTCACCGGTCCGCGCATCTTCTCGACCGCCTGTTGCAACGTCAGGCCCTCGATCGGATCACCGTCGATATGGGTGATGATGTCGTTGGCGAGGATGCCGGCGCGGGCCGCTGGCGTGTCGTCGATCGGGCTGACGACCTTCACCAGATTGTTTTCCATCGAGACTTCGATGCCGAGGCCGCCGAACTCGCCGCGAATGTCGACCTGGCGGTCGCGATAGCGCTTGGCGTCCATGTAGCTCGAATGCGGATCGAGGCCCGCGAGCATGCCGTTGATGGCGGTCTCGATCAGCTTCGAGTCGTCCGGCTTCTCGACATAGTCGGCGCGGATGCGCTCGAACACGTCACCGAAGAGATTGAGGCTGCGATACGTGTCCGCGTTCGCCGCTGCCCAGGCCTTGGTGAAAAGACCCGGCTCCTGGACGACGCTCATCGCGGTGGCGCCGAGAAGGGCGCCGGCAAAAACAAGGGAAACCTTACGCATCATCCACGGACCTTCTCGGCAGTGCTGCTGGCCCACCAGGGGCTAGGATCGATCGACTGGCCGTCCTTGCGAAATTCCACATACAGCACGGGCTGTGCGGAATTCGCAGTGACGAGCGAAGCTACTTTACTATTTTCGCCCATTTGGGCGACGGGTTCGCCGGTCAGAACGAACTGCCCCAGAGAGACATCGATCTTGTCCATTCCCGCCAAGAGGACATGGTATCCACCGCCAGCGTTCAGGATCAAGAGTTGTCCGTAAGATCGGAACGGCCCCGCATAGACCACCCAGCCGTCGCAGGGCGCTGTTACTTGAGCCGCCGCTCGCGTCAAAATTGAGACGCCCTTGCGCTGTCCGCCAAATTCATCGTCTTCGCCGAACCCGAAAATGCGTTCGCCGGAGGCCGGAAGCGGCAACATGCCCCTCGCGGAAGAGAAGGCGATCGCCGGCGACATGCGGCCCGGATCGTTGAGGGCGGCGAAGTCGGAACGGCCGGGATTGACCGGTGGCTGGGCCGCTGCCGCGGCGGCTGCGGCGTCGCGGGCGGTCGCGACATCCCGCTCCATCCGGGCGATCAAATCTTCGAGAGATTTCACCTCGCGGGAAAGCTGCTGGCTGCGATCCTGCTCTTCGACGAGGGCTTTCTCCCGCTCCTCCTGCCGCCGCTGGCGGGCATCGACGAGCAGCTTTAGGCGCGCCTGCGAAGCGTCGAGATCGGCTCGATCGGCGGTGAGTCTGTTCCTCTCGACCGAGATGTCATTGCGGACGCGATTCAGCTCCGCCAGGTCCTGCGCCAATTCCTCGGTCTGCTCGCGAATCTCCGGCAGGACCGTGCCGAGCAGCATCGCCGAGCGGACGGAGGTGAGCGCATCCTCCGGCTGAACGAGAAGAGCTGGCGGCGGCTGGCGACCCATCCGCTGGAGCGCGGCGAGGAGTTCGGCGACGACGGCACGGCTGCCATCGAGCTTCTTGCGGACATCGGCCTCGTCCTCGCCGAGATCGGTGAGGCGCTGCTCCGTCGCGCTCATCTTGGTCTCGGTGTCGCGGATCTTTCCCGCCGTGCGAACGAGATCGGCGTTGAGCTCGGCGCGTTCGCGCGACAAGACCTCGATCTCGGCGTGGATCGCGGTCTCGGACTTTTTGGAGCGCTCAAGCTCTCCCTTGCGATCCTGGAGCTCTTTCTGCCTGATCTCGGGGTCGGATTGCTGGTCCTGTGCCTGGGCAAGCACAGGGGCCGAGCAAAGGCCGGCCACGAACAGTCCGCGTAGAAGAAGTGAGCCTGAATACCGCCGCATCGGCTCAGTGAAGTCCCGCAAGCATTGACGATCCATTAACCACTTGCCGGCGCTCCAGTCACTCCCGGTGATAGGGATGTCCCGAGAGAATGGTCGTAGTGCGATAGAGCTGCTCGGCCAAAAGCACGCGCACGAGCTGGTGCGGCATGGTCAGTCCGCCGAAGGACAGCACCATTGCAGCCCTCGCTCGGACTGTCTCGTCAAGTCCGTCAGCACCGCCGATGGCGAATTGAAGAGCCGATGCCCCCTCGTCGCGCCAACGGCCGATGCGGGCCGAAAATTCCGTGCTGGAGGGGGATTTGCCGCGCTCGTCGAGAACGATCAGGGGCGAGGACGAATCAAGGAGCGCGAGAATGGCCTGCGCTTCGTCGCGCTTGCGATCTTCCGGCCGGCGCGACCGGCTCTCCGGAATTTCGCGTATGTCGAAGGGTCCGAGCGAAATGGCGCGCCCGGCCTGTTCCGCACGTTCGAGATATCGGGCCGCGAGTTCACGCTCAGGCCCGTCCTTCATGCGCCCGACGGCGGCGACAACAATCCTCATGCCGCCGTCATGATACGCTCAGACGACCAGCCGCTCTTCCGGACGGTCGGCGGACCACATCTTCTCGAGATTGTAGAAGGCGCGGACTTCCGGGCGGAAGATGTGGAGGATCACGTCTCCCGCATCGATCAGCACCCAGTCGGCCGTGTTCATGCCTTCGACCCGAGGCTTGCCGGCACCGGCATCCTTCAGACCTTGCACGACGCGATCGGCAATCGAGGCTACGTGGCGGTTGGAGCGTCCCTGGGTGACCACCATCTGGTCCGCCAGGGAAGATTTTCCCTTCAGATCGATCGCGACGGTCTCTTCGGCTTTCGCCTCGTCGAGAAGGCCGTGGATCAGGGAAATCAGGCCGTCTCCCGAAAAGGGGCCGGCGCTTGTCGGAAGCACAGTCAAGGCTGGCTCCGGGGTCTGGTGCATCTGCAGTGGTATCGCCCTCGATGAGTGCGGATCATGTCCGCACCGTCATGATAATGGGCCCAGATGACGTATTCTTCAAGCTGGCTCGGGTGAAGCGCCCTGGCGGACGGCCGTCGAGGACAGGTCGGAGCGGGGGCCGTGCAGGAAAACCCATGATGGCGGCTTGAGGTCGGCGAGCATCGCCGCGTCGCTTTCCTCGATCCGGTATGGTCTTAGCCATTGCGCCGCGTTCGAGCGCACGGCCGAATGCGTCGTGCCCGGCCGGTCGATCACGGCGATCGGCATCTGCCGGGCGATTCCCCGCCAATCGCGCCATCGTGAAAAGTCGCGCAGATTGTCGCCGCCCATGATCCAGACGAAGCGGACGCCCGGGCAGCGGGCCTTGAGTGCCTTCAGACTGTCGATCGTGAAATGCGTGCCGAGCGTGGCCTCGATGCCGGTCGGGACAATGCGGGGA
The DNA here is from genome assembly GCA_003347645.1 of Rhizobiaceae bacterium CPCC 101076. GTDB lineage: Bacteria > Pseudomonadota > Alphaproteobacteria > Rhizobiales > Methylopilaceae > Flaviflagellibacter > Flaviflagellibacter deserti. The sequence continues at coordinate 94,508 of QDFX01000013.1, forward strand.
TCGCGCATCACGCGACCAACGATGGCAATGCGCTCGGCGAGTGGACGGAGACCGTTCGTCTCCTTCAGCGGATTGCCGGGCGTGACCAGCAGCCAGACGCGATCGAGGCCAAGCCGTTTGAGAGCACGCTCGGCGACCATGCGATGCGCGGCATGGGCCGGGTTGAACGAACCGCCGTAGAGACCGATCCGCATGCCCGGCACCGAGGCCGGGAGCCGCTCCGTCACGGCCGGGTCTGGCCCGACCCGCGGACGCGGTATTTGAAGCTCGTCAGTTGCTCCAGCCCGACCGGACCGCGCGCATGCATGCGGCCGGTTGCGATGCCGATCTCGGCGCCGAAGCCGAATTCTCCGCCGTCGGCGAATTGGGTCGATGCATTGTGCAGGACGATGGCGGAATCGACTTCCCGCAGGAACCGCTCGGCGGCATCGGTGTCGCCGGTCAGGATCGCATCGGTGTGATGTGAGCCGTGGGTCTCGATGTGCTCGATCGCGGCATTGAGGCCGTCGACGACGCCGACCGCGATGATCGAGTCGAGGAACTCGGTCGCCCAGTCCTCCTCGGTCACCGTCGTCACGCGCGGATCGACCGCCCGCGTCGCCTGATCGCCGCGAACTGCGCAGCCGGCATCGAGCAGCATGGTCACGAGCGGCGCGAGATGTGTCCCAGCGAGGGCCCTATCGACGAGCAGCGTCTCGACCGCACCGCAGACGCCGGTGCGGCGGAGCTTGGCGTTCAGGACGATGGTTTTTGCCATGTCGAGATCGCAAGGAGCGTGGACGTAGATGTGGCAGTTGCCGTCAAGGTGCGAGAATACCGGCACCTTCGCTTCCGACTGGACACGGGCGACGAGGCTCTTGCCGCCGCGCGGCACCATGACGTCGAGATTGCCGTCGAGGCCCGACAGCATCTCGCCGACGGCGGCACGGTCGCGGGTCGGCACCATCTGGACGGAGGCCTCGGGCAGGCCCGTCTCGCGCAGCGCCTCGACGATTGCGGCATGGATCGCCGACGAGGAGCGGAAGCTGTCCGATCCGCCGCGCAGGATCACCGCATTGCCCGACTTCAGCGTTAGCGCGGCGGCGTCAGCGGTGACATTCGGGCGGCTTTCATAGACGACGCCGATGACGCCGATGGGCCAGGAGACGCGCTCGAATTCGAGGCCGTTCGGACGGGTCCAGCCCGCCAGCACTCGGCCCACCGGATCTTCCAGCGCGGCCACGGTCTCAATGCCCTCGGCCATGCCTTCGATGCGCTTGTCGTTGAGGATCAGCCGGTCGATCAGCGCGCCGGTCGAGCCCGCCTTGCGCGCCTCTGCGACGTCGATCTCGTTTGCGGCGAGGATATCCGGTGCATGACGGCGGATCGAGGCGGCCATGGCCTTGAGCGCGCGATCCTTCTCCGGTCGGCCGGCAAGCGCCAGCACCCGCGCGGCGGCACTGGCCGAGCGCCCGATTTCGCTCATAACCGAAGAAATATTCGAAGCCGACGCGACCTCTTGGGCCTTTAGTGCGTTCAGCCCCTGGGTGGCAACATTCATGACCATACTCGAAAACTCTAATCGCGCGTCTTCTATACGGCAGAAAACGCGGAGCGACACACTGAATACAGCCGCCGGAACGCAGCTGCGTATTGGCACGTCCGGCTGGCATTATGGCAGTTGGCGCGGCCCCTTCTACCCAAAGGAAGTGAAGATAAAGGAGCTCCTCAGCTTCTACGCAAGCCGCTTCGATACCGCCGAGATCAACAACTCCTTTTATCGGCTGCCGACGGTCAAGGCGATCGACGAATGGCGCGAGACCGTTCCCGAGGGCTTCGTCTTCGCCTGGAAGGCATCACGGTTCATCACCCATTTCCGCCGGCTGAAGGACTGCGAAGACAGCATCGAGATGGTGTTCGGCAGAATGTCCGGCCTCGGACCGGCTTTCGGACCAGTGCTCTTCCAATTGCCTCCGCAGATGAAGGTCGATCGCGAGCGACTCGCGAGCTTCCTGACGCAACTGCCGAAGGAACACCGCTACACGTTCGAGTTCCGCGACGAGAGCTGGTACGAGCCGGCGATCTTCAACCTGCTGCGCGACCACAATATCGCGCTTTGCATCAGCGACCATGCTGCCGCCCCGGCACCACCGGAGGCTACCGCGGATTTCGTGTATGTACGAGGTCACGGGACAGACGGGCGCTATGCCGGCAGCTACGCGGACGACGCCTTGTCGGACACGGCGGCGGCGATTGCAGGCTGGCGCAAGGAGGGTCGCGACGTCTTCGTCTACTTCGACAATGACCAGAAAAGCGCCGCGCCGAAAGACGCGGAGCGGCTGGTCGCTATGACGAGCGATTAACGCCCGTCAATTGCATTTCGCGGATCGCGTGCGCGGGCGGCGCATCGCAGAATCTGGACCCAGCGTTCACTTGCGGCAAAGCCGTGCTCTACCCGACGTTACCGCCCGGCGATCACCAGATCGTCGCGATGGACCATGACGCTGCGGAAGGGCGCACCGAGCACTTCCTCGATGGCCGCGCTGTTCTTGCCGGCGATGCGAAGCGCGTCGGCGGCATCGTAGGCGACGAGCCCGCGGCCGATCTCAGTGCCGTCCGAATCCCGAATGACCACCGCATCGCCGCGCTGGAAGCCACCTTCGACACGCGTCACGCCCGCCGGGAGCAGGCTCTTGCCGCTGCGGAGTGCCTTCACCGCGCCGTCGTCGAGGACCAGAGCGCCCTTCGGTTCGAGTGAACCGCCGATCCAGGTCTTGCGGGCGGCGGAGGGAGTGCCCGAGGCCAGGAACCAGGTCGAACGACCGCCCTGCTCGATCGAGCGGATCGGATGCATGATCTTGCCCGAGGCGATGACCATATGGGTGCCGCCCGAGGTCGCGATCTTGCCGGCCTCGATCTTGGTCCGCATACCGCCGCGCGACAGCGCCGAGGCGGCGCCTCCGGCCATGGCTTCGATCTCCGCCGAAATGCGCGGGACGACCGGGATATGTTTGGCGCTCGGGTCCTGCGCCGGAGGGGCCGTATAGAGTCCGTCGATATCCGACAGCAGGATCAGGAGATCGGCGCTCGCCATGGTCGCGACCCGCGCGGCGAGGCGGTCGTTGTCGCCGTAACGAATCTCGGTCGTGGCGACGGTATCGTTCTCGTTGATGACCGGGACGGCCTTGAAGTCGATCAGCCGGGCGATGGTCGCGCGGGCGTTGAGATAGCGCTCGCGCTCTTCCGTATCGCCGAGCGTCAGCAGAATCTGGCCGGCGGTCAGGCCATGGGTGCCGAGCACTTCCGACCACGCGCGCGCCAATGCGATCTGGCCGACGGCCGCGGCGGCCTGGCTTTCTTCGAGGCGGAGCACCCGCTTCGGCAGATCGAGGATGGTGCGGCCGAGCGCGATCGAGCCAGACGAGACGACCAGCACATCCGCACCGCGATGGCGGATCGCCGCGATATCCTCGGCGAGACTCTCCAGCCAGGCGCGCTTCAAGGCGCCCTGTTCGTGGTCGACGAGCAGGGCCGAGCCGATCTTCACGACGACGCGGCGGAACTGGATGAGCTGGGGAACGGTCACGGGGCGGCCGAAAAGCGAGAGTGGACAGGCGCTAACACAAAACTGCGTCAGCCGTCACGGTCGCCATTCGGTGCGCGCGACCGGCGCCTTTTCCGCGTCCTCGATGGCGCGATCAATGTCGATGATGCCCAGCAGTGCCCGAAGCGCTTCAGGCACGCCCTCGCCGGAATGGGCGGACATGATCAGCGGCGTCTTCTTCGCCGCGCGTTTCAGGCGGGCGAGTTGCTGCTTGCGCGTCTCGGGATCGAGCGCGTCGGCCTTGGTCAGGACGACGACCTCCTCCTTCTCCGCGAGCCCGCCGCCATAGGCTTCCAGCTCGGCGCGAACGGTCTTGTAGGCCTCGCCCGCATGCTCCTGCGTGCCGTCGACGAGATGAAGGAGAACGCGGCAGCGCTCGACATGGCCGAGGAAGCGGTCGCCAAGGCCGATACCCTCATGCGCGCCCTCGATCAGGCCCGGAATGTCAGCGAGCACGAATTCTCGGCCGTCCTGACGGACGACGCCGAGACCGGGATGGAGCGTCGTGAACGGGTAGTCGGCGATCTTCGGCTTCGCCGCGGTCACCGTGGACAGGAAGGTCGACTTGCCGGCATTGGGCAGGCCAACGAGTCCCGCGTCGGCGATGAGCTTCAGCTTCAGGATCAGCCAGCGCTCCTCGCCCTCGAGACCCGGATTCGCGCGGCGCGGCGCCTGATTTGTCGAGGTCTTGAAATAGGCGTTGCCGAAGCCGCCATTGCCTCCTTTTGCCAGAAGAACGCGCTGGCCGACATGGGTCATGTCGGCGATGAGCGTCTCCTCGTCCTCCTCGAAGATCTGCGTGCCCGCCGGCATCTTGAGGACGACATCGTCGCCGCCCGCGCCGGTGCGGTTAGCGCCCATGCCGTGACCGCCCGTCTTCGCCTTGAAGTGCTGCTGGTAGCGGTAGTCGATGAGCGTATTCAGCCCATCGACGCACTCCGCCCATACGTCGCCGCCGCGGCCGCCGTCGCCGCCGTTCGGCCCGCCGAACTCGATGAACTTCTCGCGGCGGAAGGAAACCGCTCCGGCGCCACCGTCGCCGGAGCGGATGTAGACCTTCGCCTGGTCAAGGAACTTCATAAAGTCGCTTCTCCCATCTGGGACTGCATCTGCGGGACGATACGCCGTCCGCTACGATTGCGGCCCCAGGACACCAGGCTCTCCCAGATCCACCGCTCCAGACGGAAGCGGTCGACCGGAAAGGCGCCCTTGAAACCGAGCGAGCTGGCAAGGCCGCAGCCCGACCATTGAAATCCGCATTTCTCGATCACGCGTCGCGACGCCGTGTTGGTCACACGGCACGACACGGTGATGCGATCAACACCGATCTGCTCGAAGGCATAATCCACGAGCGCGCGGGCGATCTCCGTCGCATAGCCTTTTCCGCGGAACGGCGCACCGAGCCAATAGCCCAAATCCAGTACGCCGCCCTCACCCTCGCTCAAGCCGCCCGCGCCGACCAGCGTCTGAACGCCATCGATCTCCGCGAATGCCAGGAAATGCTGTTTGTCGTCGGCGCGGATGCCGGCAATCCAGTCCTTGGCATTGGCGAGCGTATAGGGGTGCGGAATCATCGCCGTGTTCTCGGCGATCCATCGATCGTTTGCGAGACGGGCGACGCCTTCGGCATCGCTCGCGCGCGGACGGCGCAGGACCAATCTGCCCGTCCTGAGGATACAGTCTTCGTGCTGTAATGCTTCGCGTTCTTCGCAGATCATGACGCAGCTCCAGATGCGACGAAGGGGAGACTTTGCCAGCCTCCCCTTCGGAACTTTGGAGCCCATTCGGCTCCACCGGGTCGACTGACACCGGCGGAACCGTCGCTTGATCCGCCGTTTACTCTGCTGCCTCGGCCATGGCCGGGGCGACCGTCACATACGTGCGGCCGTTGGCTTTCGAGACGAAGGCCACCTGGCCATCGACGAGGGCAAAAAGGGTGTGATCCGTGCCCATGCCAACGTTCGCGCCGGGATGCCACTTGGTCCCGCGCTGACGCACGATGATGTTGCCGGCAACGACCGCCTGGCCGCCGAACTTCTTCACGCCGAGGCGACGGCCGGCCGAGTCGCGACCATTGCGCGACGAACCGCCTGCTTTCTTATGTGCCATCGGTCTTTACTCCGTCTCGGTCTCGGCCGCCTTGGCGGCCTTCTTCGCCGCCGGCTTCTTGGCCGGGGCTGCGTCTGCATCTGTCGCCTCGACAACCTTCTTGGCCGCCTTCGGCTTCGCGCTGGCTTCCTGGCCCTTCGCCAGGATGTCCGTGATGCGGATCACGGTGTGGTCCTGACGGTGACCACGCTTGCGCTTCGAATTCTGCCGGCGACGCTTCTTGAACGCGATGACCTTGTCGCCGCGGCTGTGCTCGACGATCTCGATCACGACGCGGGCGCCATCCACGAACGGAGCGCCAAAGCTCGGCGTATCACCGCCAAGCGCCAGAACCTCGCCGAGCTCCACCGTGGAGCCGACATCGCCAGCCAGACGGCCGACGGTAATCTTGTCATTCGCGGCGACGCGGTACTGCTTGCCGCCGGTTTTGATGACTGCGAACATCGATTTCTCCCGTGTTCGGATCGGCCTCGAAGGACCGTCTTCTTTGCAGCCTAAGGGTGATACGAAGAGGACCGGGACGAATCCCACCTCTGCGAGGGGCTCTCCTTATATCCATGACGGTCCTGCGTCAACCAATTCACGGTTCACGCTTGTGCGGCGCGAAAGGTCCGTATACACGGTCGCTTCCCATCGCATGACGGCTCGCGGAGAGGTGCCAGAGAGGTCGATTGGGACGGTCTCGAAAACCGTTGTGCCCGCAAGGGTACCGTGGGTTCGAATCCCACCCTCTCCGCCATTTCCCCGCCGATTGCCACCTTTACTATCCAGAAGCTGCAGCGGCTGCGCGGGTGATTACCCGAAACGGGTGCCGGTAAGCTCCTCGGAGACCTGCCAGAGGCGCGCGGTAGCAGCCCGGTCCGATGCTTGCGGCGGGACCTTCGACAAGGCCGGATGCCCGCGTGTTTCACTCATCCTGTCCGGGCCGTAATACGCGCCAGGTTTCGCCTGAGGTGACGTGGCTGCGAAGAGCGTGGGGAGGGCGCCCTGCGACGCGGGCTGGAACAGGAACCAGAGCAGGGACCGCGTGATGCCGGTGATGCTCCAGCGGCCCGGCGCGTTGTGCAGGAGATCGGTGCGGGAAACGCCTGGATGCGCGGCGATGCTCTCAACGCCCCACAGGTTGGCTTCGCTGCGCCGCTGCAACTCGAACGCAAACATCAGGCAGGCGAGCTTCGACTGGCTATAGACCTGCATCGGATTGTAACTCTTGCCCGCATTCAGATCGTCAAAGTCGATCGCGCCGTTACGGGCGGCGACGCTCGATAGCGTGACCACCCGCGCATTCCTCCCCTTGAGCAAAAGCGGCATGAGCTGGCCCGTGAGCGCGAAATGGCCGAGATAGTTGGTGCCGAGCTGCAACTCGAAACCATCCGCGGTCTCCTGCCGCTTCGGCGGCACCATCACGCCCGCGTTGTTGATGAGGAGATCAAGGTTGTCTTCCTGATTCCGTAGCCTTTCGCCGAAATCCGCGATGGACTGGAGGCTGGCAAGATCGACCTGCTCGAACCGGACGATCGCAGAAGGCTCTTCGTGACGGATTTTCGTGACCGCAGCCGCGCCCTTCTCGGGATTGCGGCCCGCGATGATGACCTCACCGCCCACCCGCGCCAGAGCGAGGGCGCTCTCGTACCCGAGCCCCCCGGTGCCGGTGATGACGGCTGAGCGTCCTGTCTGCGAGGGAATATCCGACGCCGTCCACTTTGCCATGATCCTGCCTTCTCAAAAAACTGCACTTGGTGTAAAATAATATCGCACTGAGTGTAATTTTCAACAGGCCATTTTCCATGACAAGGAGCAGCGACCAGAACGCGCCCCGCGAAGGCTTGCGGGAACACAAGCGCCGCGAAACCCTGCGGCGCATCACTGATGCCGGAATGTGCCTCTTCATCGAGAAGGGCTATGAGGCGACGACGCTCGACGAGATCGCGGCCAAGGCGGGCATCTCACGGAGGACGTTCTTCTATTATTTCAAATCGAAGGACGACATTCTGCTGTCCCTGCAAAACGGCATGGGCGACATGCTCGTCGCCGCGCTGCGGGAAGAGCCGCAGGACAAGCGACCTCTTCACGCTATCCGCGATGCGATACTGAAGGTTTGCGCGCCCATCCCTGCCGACGACATGATCGCTATCGACCGCTTGATGCGTTCCAGCGAAGCGGTTCAGGCTCGAAAGCAAGCGTCCTACATCCAGCACGAGAAGGCGCTGTTTGCGGCTCTGCGGGAACGATGGCCGAAGCCTGAGCGCGAAACTGGACTCAGACTCGTTGCCATGATGGCCATTGGCGCGATGCGTCTCGCGTCCGATGCCTTGAGCAGGGAAGACGGCAAACGTCCATTTGACGAGCTACTGCATGAAGCGTTCGACGCGCTGGAGGGCGAAATCTGATCCCTGGTGTCCGCAAGCGTCACCTCATCGGCCAAGCTCAGGGTCGGGTGATCGCCCTAAAGACCCCGCCCGCCCGGTCCGCCAGCACCACCGGCAACCCGAGCAGCAGGACGCCGACGCCGAGAAGCGCGCCCGTGCCGGTATAGACCACGCTCGAATAGAGCAGGTAGGCGCAGGTCAGACTGAAGATCAGCGGAGCGGCCGGGTAGAACGGAACGCGGAAGACCTCACCCGACCGGGCGCCCGGCGTCCGCAGGATCAGGGCGGCCAGCCCTACCAGCAGCAGAAAAAACCAGAATACCGGCGCGGTATATTCAACGATCGTCTGGAAGCCCGTCCTCGTTGCCGCGCCAAGGAGCACGAGGGCGAGAGCGATCGCGCTCTGGGCGATGATGGCGTTCACCGGCGCGTTCCTCTCGGTCTGCCAGGTGCCCAGCGGACCGATGAGCGGCAGATCGCGACCGAGGGAATAATAGAGCCTCGCGCCGGTGAAGATCGTTCCGTTGAGCGTGCTCAGCGCGGCGACACAGATCGCGAGCGCGAGAAAGGCGGAGCCGCCGTCGCCCAATACTCGCGCCATCGCATCGGCCGCGACGGCATCGCTCTGCCTGAGCCCTTCCAGACCGAGGACGTTCAGGTAGGCCAGATTGATCAGCACGTAGAGAACCGTGATCACGGCGATACCGAAGAGCAGCACACGCGGAAGGTTGCGCCTCGGATTTTTCAATTCCGCGGATAGATAGGCCGTCTCGTTCCAGCCGCCATAGGTCAGCAGGATCAGGACCATGGCGAGCCCGACGGCGCCGCTCGGCGCTGTGGAAGCAGCGGGCTGCTGCGGAGGCGCCCCATCATGCAGAATGCCGGCAAGGGCGATGGTCGAGACTCCCAGGATGGTCAACGCGCTGAAGAACAGCTGGACGCCCCGGCCCTTTGGCGTCCCGAACAGATTGATCAGGGTGAAAATCAGGATCGCCAGGCTGGCATAAATCGCCGAACCCCAATCGCCGAGGGAAAGGATGCGCTGAGCGTAGTCGCCGAACACGAATGCAACCGCGGCGATCGCGCCGGTCTGGATGACGGTTAGCCTCGCCCAGGCGAACATCAGCGAGGTCGTGCGGCCGAAGGCCTTGTCGAGAAAATGATATTCCCCGCCGGTGTTCGGGTGGGCGGAGCCCAGTTCGGCATAGACCAGCGCTCCAACCAGGGTAATCGCGCCGCCGAGCAGCCACACGGCGAGGAACGTCGCCTCGCTGCCGACATTGGCAGCGACGATCTGCGGCGTCTTGAAGATGCCGATCCCGACGACGATGCCGACCAGCATGGAAATCCCGTCGACGACGGAGAGGATGGGACGGGGGCTTTTGTCGACGGACGGGCTGGCGTGATCGGTCACGGCTCGTTCCTTCCAGAGAGGTGAATGGAATCAGCCGCGTGAGGCGGACCATGGACTGCCCGTCGATGAATCGCCCTTCATCGTGTCGCCGCTCACCGTCCCGGTGTATCGGACGCCGTTGGCGGTGAAGGAGATCTTCGTGCCGTCGAGCTTCGCATCGGCGATGGTCGCCGAACCCAGGGTGCCGGAGAACGACTGATAGCGCTGGCTGAGGCGCAACTCCTGCTCACCCAGCCGCCAGGCTCCATCGACCTTGGCCGGAACGATCCAGAGCAGGGCGCGGCACCAGCGCTCGCAACCGTCGCCGACCACCGAGGTCTCGTCAGCCGGCCAGTCGCCCATATCGAACGTATTGGAAACGATCCGCGTGCCGGGCGCGAGCTCGAGGATGCGCGGACGGAGCTTCTCGTTGATCGAGGGAAGCAGAAACAGGGTGATCACCTCGGCCGTCGAAAGATCGGTTTCGAAGAGATCGGCCTGTTCGAAAGTCGCGCGCTCGGCGACCTCGGCGTCGGCCGCGTTCCGCCGCGCCAGCGCCACCATGTCGGGATTGTATTCGATGCCTCTGGCGGTCAGCCCGCGCTTCGCGGCCGTTATCACGGTCCGGCCATCGCCAGACCCCAGATCGATCAGGCGGTCCTTAGGGGTGACTTTCGCCATGTCGAGCATGCGATCGACGAGAGCCTGAGGCGTCGGCACCCAGACCACATCCTTGCCGGCTTGGCCGGATTCCGGCTGGTATTGGGCCGGTACGAGCTGCGCGCTCGCCGGAAGCGGCAGGGCAACGGATACCGCAAGGAGCACGCCGATCGCCCAATTGCCTAAACGAACAGGCAACGCGCCGCGTTCGTGGAAAAGCATCATGGCCTCCATCAGCAGTCGCCCAGGCGGTGCCGCGGCAACGGTGATTCCGTCCCGGCAGCCCCGTCCAAGGGTCGGTAGGTAGGACGTCATGGTGGGGCGGAGATGTCGCAGAAGTTTCCCACCCCGCGAGCGGCATGTGTCAATCTGTAAACTTCAAGCGATCCGACAGCCTTTGATACATCCACGCTCGTGCGGTGATCCGCGGATCGTCTAGAGCGTCCGTGTGCCGTTGCGACACGGCCGGACGGAGCGCTGCATTTTCTCGGGTCATGAGCGGTGGCCAGCCAATGGAGCGGCACCCGAACCCGGACGTTTCCGAAACGACCAAAGAGTATCGAGTTGAGAGGTTAGGTCGATGACGTCGGCTATCGACGACATGAAGCGCGACGGCGTGGCCTTCGCCATGACGCGCGAAGGTTACGAACTGCCGGTGCTGGACATTGCGCATTCACGGTTTGCGATCCGGGAAGATGCGGAGACGATCGCCGCACTCAATCGCGAGATCGAAAGGAGCGAGCGCCAGCGCCGCCGCGTGCCGAAATTCATCTGGCGGCTCCTGTTGAAATCGGCGGCGAAGAAATCCCGATTGGCGCGCGCCCTGTTCGACCCCAAGGGCTCGTTCCTCGACGGGATGAGCACCTATGTGATGAAGCTCGGCGGCGACCATCTCGTGCCGCCCCACGACACGCCGATGGACCGCAGATTCGCGTCCTCGCCGCATGCGACCTTCCTGCGGATGCGGACCCAGCAGACCGCGCGCCTGATCGCGGATGGCCTGCGGGCGGAGCTCTCCGAGAACGACAAGCGCCCGCTGCATATCGTCAACATCGCGGGCGGGCCGGCGATGGACAGCATCAACGCCCTGATGCTGCTGGCGGTCTCGTCTCCGGAACTGCTGAACCGGCCGCTCACGATCCACGTCCTCGACATGGCCGAGCCCGGCCCGTATTTCGGGCGCAACGCCCTCCATGCGTTGCAGGATCGCGGCCGCAAGCTCGCCGGGCTCGATATCTCCTTCGAACACCTGGCCTATGACTGGAACGACACGGCGGTCCTTCGCAATCTGCTCGGCAGCCTGACTGGCGTCGTGGCGGCCTGCTCCGAGGGCGGCCTGTTCGAATATGGGAACGACGAGGCAATCGTCGCCAATCTGAGCGCGCTGAAGGCCGCGAACGTAAAATTCGTCGCCGGTTCCGTGACCCGGGCCGACGAGGCGCGCCAGCGGCTGGCCGAGGGCAGCCGGGTCAAGCTGATCCTCCGGGGCATCGAAGTGTTCCGGCCCTTGGCCGAGCGCGCCGGTATCGGCATCGCCGAGGTCCGCAGCACGGTCTGGAGCGATCAGGTCCTGCTCCGACCATTCTGACGATCAGCGGGCATATCTCCTCGCACCGGCAACGCAGAGCACGACGAAAATCGTTACCGCGAGCATCAATGCGCTGACGGGCTCGTGCAGCAGCCAACCCGCCAGCGTCAGGCCGATGAATGGCTGGAGCAGTTGCAGTTGCCCGACCGCCGCGATGCCGCCCTGGGCGAGGCCGCGATACCAGAACACGAAGCCGATCAGCATGCTGAAGGTCGAGACATAGCCGAGGCCGAGCCATGCCGGCTGGCCGACGCCCGCAAAGCTCGCCGGCATGGTGGCGATCGCGAGCGCCGCCGTGAAGGGCAGCGACAGGATCAGCGCCCACGAGATGACCTGCCAGCCGCCGAGCGTGCGTGTGAGCTTCGCTCCCTCGGCATAGCCGAGACCGCAGACGACGATTGCCCCGAGCATCATCAGATCACCCGTCAGCGAAGCCGTACCGTTTTGCACCAAGGCGAAGCCGACGACGGCGAGACTGCCGAGACCGGAAAACAGCCAGAAGACCGGCCGGGGCCGCTCGCCACCGCGCAGCACCGCGAAGATCGCGGTCGACAGTGGCAGGAGGCCGATGAAGACGATCGAATGGGCGGAGGTGATGTGCCGAAGCGCCAATGCTGTCAGCAGCGGAAATCCGACGACCACGCCAAGCGCGACGATCAGCAGAGAAACGAGATCGCCGCGACCCGGACGCCTTTCCCGGAAGGCCAGTATGAGCAGCGCGCCGAGCAGCCCGGCAATGGCGGCACGCGCCATGGTCAGGAATATCGGATCGAAATCCATTACTGCCACTCGCGTCGCCGGCAGTGAGCCGCTGAAGATGACGACGCCGAGAAAGCCGTTGATCCAGCCCGAATTCGCTTCACCCATTCCGATCTCCCATGGCCATTCATGCGGCGATCGAGCGTGGATTTCCCAGATACGGTGGAGTACAGTTTAGCATAACTGTAATGGGCTCCGGAGCGGTACAGATGGAAGAGCGGGTCATCGGCAACGGCACGCTTGCCGACGGCCTGGTGGCGACGATCCGGGGCCGGATCGCCGCGCGAACGCTCGTGCCCGGCGCGAAACTCCCATCCATACGTGCGTTCGCGAAGACGATGCGGGTCTCCAACTCGACAGTCGTCGAGGCCTATGACCGGCTCGCGGCCGAAGGCGCGATCCGCTCGCGGCCCGGCTCCGGTTTCTATGTCGCGGCACCGCTGGCGCCTCTGTCTCTCGCCGAGATCGGGCCGACGCTCGACCGGGCGGTCGATCCGTTCTGGATCGCGCGCCAATCGCTGGAAGCCGGCGACGATGTGCTGAAGCCCGGCTGCGGCTGGCTGCCTCCGTCATGGATGCCGGAGGACGCCCTGCGAAAGGCGCTGCGGGCGCTCTCGCGCGCCGATGATTCCACACTCGCCGATTACGGTTCCCCGCTCGGCCTGACGCCGCTCCGTCAATTGCTGGCGCGCCGCATGGCGGAACGCGGGATCGAGGCATCGCCCGAACAAATCCTGCTCGTCGATTCCGGCACCCATGCGATCGACCTCGTCTGCCGCTATCTGCTGCAGCCCGGCTACACCGTGCTCGTCGACGACCCCTGCTATTTCAACTTCCACTCCATGCTGCGCGCTCATCAGGCCAGGGTCGTCGGCGTGCCGTATACGCCGAGCGGACCGGATATCGGCCTGTTCGCCCGAGCACTGAGCGAACACCGCCCGCGGCTCTACATCACCAATTCCGCGCTGCAGAACCCGACGGGCGCGACGCTCTCGCCGGTCACGGCGCACAAGGTGCTCAAGCTGGCCGACGAGGCCGGGTTGACCATCGTCGAAGACGACATCTTCGCCGATTTCGAACAGACGCCGGCGCCGAGGCTCGCGGCGTTCGACGGGCTGGACCGCGTCGTCCATATCGGCAGTTTCTCCAAGACGCTCTCGGCGTCGCTCCGCTGCGGCTTCATCGCCGCGCCGCGCGGCTGGATCGAGGGTCTCACGGATCTGCGGATCGCAACCTCGTTCGGCAGCAGCCGGATGTCGGCCGAGCTTGTCCTGTCGATCCTCAAGGACGGCAGCTATCGCAGACACATGGAGGGGCTGCGCGTGCGCCTCTCCAGGGCACGCGACGCCACGATCGCCCGGTTGGCGCCACTCGGCCTGACACCGTGGATCGAGCCGGAAGCCGGCATGCTCCTATGGTGCCGCCTCCCTGAGGGGTTAGACGCCGCCGAGATCGCGAAACGGGCACTCGCCCGGAACGTCGTGCTCGCACCTGGCAATGCCTTCAGCCTATCACGAAGCGCGAATGGCTTCTTGCGTTTCAATGTTTCGCAGTCCTTGGATGAGCGGATGTTCGAGGTGCTCGAGGCCGCGATGCGGGAATCACGATGAACGGGATCTGCGTCGAACTGCGATCCTACGCGGATCAGGTGAATCTGCACCGGCACGATTATCATCAGATCGTGCTGCCGTGCCGGGGTGCCCTCGACCTTGAGGTCGAGCATCGCAACGGACAGGTCTCGCAGGGCGTCGGCGTGTTCATCGCCGCCGGCGAAACGCATGCGTTCAGCGCACGCGGCAAGAACCGCTTCATCGTCGCCGACCTTCCGGTCGAGGACGCATTCGTGCCGACAGGAATGGCCGATACATTCGTCGGGACACCGTTCTTCACGATCGGCGCCGATACTCAGGGCCTGATCGACTTTCTGGAGGCCCGGCTCGCGCGCGAGGACCTGACGACCGAAGCGATTTCGGCGTGGAACGGCCTCTTCATCTCGAGCCTGTCCCATCGCCGCGACGGTCGGATCCACACCGCTTTGTCGTTCATGCGAGCGCACAGCTCGAGGTCGATTGGCATAGCGGAGATCGCATCTGCCTGCGGCGTCAGTCCTTCGCGCCTTCATGCTCTCTTCAAGCAAACCTTGGGAGAAAGCCCCCATGCGGCTCTGTCGCGACTGCGGCTCGACCAGGCGAGGCAGCTCCTCGCGGCAACGGACCTATCCATTGCCGAGATCGCCGCTCGAACCGGACACACGGACCAAAGCGCCCTGACCCGCCGCATGCGCCTCTCCGACGGCATCACTCCTGGGCAATACCGGCGAAACGCCCGCCTTGCCGTCACGGCGAGAGGTTCTGCATAAACTTCGCGAGGAAACGCCAATCCGGAGCGCGCCGGCGGGGCTAGAGACGGCGCGGAGGATGGAATGTCGGAACTCAGCGAAACAGCGGCGCGTCCCGGCCAGGCGCGGGCGACCGGTATCGGCCTCGTCGCGATCATGCTGTGGGCGGCGCTTGCCCTGCTCACCGTCCACGCGAACGGCATTCCGAGCTTCGAGCTATTGTCGCTGACCTTCGGCGTGGCCTTTCTCGCAGGCCTCGCGGCACTCGCCATGGGTGGGCGCGAACGTCTGGCCGAGCTTCGCCAGCCGGCGGCCCCCTGGCTGACCGCTTTCGTCGGCATCTTCCTCTACCACGCGCTCTATTTCTTCGCGCTCTCGGCCGCTCCCGCCGCGCAGGCGAGCCTGATCGCCTATCTCTGGCCTCTGTTGATCGTGCTGCTGTCGACGCTCGCCGCCGGGCAGCGATTGCGGCTCCCCCATCTGATCGGCGCAGTGCTCGGCCTTGCCGGCACGTTCAGCCTGTTCCTCGGCAAGAACACCGAAGCCGCCTCGGCGGGGGCGGCCATGGGCTATCTCGCCGCGTTCGGCTGCGCCTTCGTCTGGTCGGGCTATTCGGTCGCGAACCGGAAATATGGCGCGACGCCTAGCGGCATGCTCGTCGGTGTCTGCGGCGCGATCGCCGTCGCGGGCGCGATCTGTCATCTGGTCTTCGAAACGACAATCGCGCCGAACGGCGGGCAATGGCTGGCGATCGTCGCGCTCGGGCTCGGCCCGACGGGCCTCGCCTTCTTCGCCTGGGATCATGCGACCAAGCACGGCAACCTGCCGCTTCTCGGCGCGCTCTCCTACCTAGCCCCGCTCGTCTCGACCCTGCTCCTGATCTTGACCGGGCAGGCCGAATCGAGCCTCGCGATCATCGTCGCGGCGCTGTTGATCATCGGCGGCGCGGCCATCGCCGCGAAGGCGGCCTAACCCGGCTCGTTGAGGCAGCCCGCGACCAGCGCGAAGCGCACGAGATCGGCCAGGCTCTTCGCCTGCATCTTCGACATCACATGCGCGCGGTGGATCTCGACCGTGCGGGCGCTGATGCCGAGTTCATAGGCGACGATCTTGTTCGGATTGCCGCGCACGAGACTCATCAGGACCTGCCTCTCGCGGCTCGACAAGGTGTTCAGCCGCTCCTCGATCGCCGCCTTGACGGGATTCATCTCTTCGCTGGGCTGGGATATCGCCGCCCGCACGGACGAGAGCAGACGTTCATTGTCGAAAGGCTTCTCGATGAAGTCGGCCGCGCCGGATTTCATCGCCTCGACTGCCAGCGGGACGTCGCCATGGCCGGTTATGACGATGACGCTGAGCTCAGGGCGCCGCGCCTTGATCGCGTCCAGAAGTTCGATGCCGGACATCAGCGGCATGCGGACATCAGCGATCAGGCATTTGCAGATATCGGCAGCCCGGGATTCCAGAAAATGCGGGCCAGCTTCGAAGGCTTCCGCCTTCATGCCCGCCATGCCGAGCAGGAAACTCAGCGACTGGCGCGCTCCCGCATCATCGTCAACGACACACACGACCGAGTCATCGGCCATCGGCAGCCTCCTCCTGAGTCAGGGGCAGTGTAAACCTGAAAATCGTGCCGCCGCCTGGGTTTTCGTCAACTTCGATCCGACCGCCGTTTGCTTCGATGATCGTCCGGCAGACGGACAGGCCGACGCCGAGCCCTTCGCGTTTCGTGGTCACGAAGGGCTGGAACAGCTGGTCCGCGACCTCGGGCGCGATGCCGCTGCCGGTATCGGCCACGCTGACTGTGGAATAACCGCCTTCCGTTTTCGCAACCATGACGAGGAGTTCGCGGCGCGGGCAGCCGTCCATGGCCTCGACCGCATTGCGGATGAGATTGAGGATGACCTGCTGGATCTGAACGCGATCGGCGAAGACATGAATGTTCTCGCGCTGGAAGACGAAGGACGTCCGGATGCCGCGCTCCTTGGCGCCGACAAGCGCGAGTGCGCCCGCTTCCTCGACGATGCGCCCGATACTGAAGACCTCCCGATCCGTCTCGCCGCGCGCCACGAAATTGCGCATGCGCCGGATGATCTCGCCGGCCCGCAATGCCTGATCGCTCGCATGCTGCAACGGCGAGCGCAGTAGCTCCGCGGTCTCGTCATTCCTGTCCTTCAGGTAGAGCAGCGTTCCGGCGTGGTAGTTCGCGATTGCCGAGAGCGGTTGGTTGAGCTCGTGCGCGAGCGTGGAGACCATCTCGCCCATCGCGCTCAGCCGGGAGATGTGGATCAGTTCGGATTGCAGTTCCTGGAGCCTCGTTTCGGTCTGCTGCCGCTCGGTCAGGTCGCGGACGAAGCCGGTGAAGAAGCGCTGGTCCATCGAGCGCATCTCGCCGACCGACAATTCCATCGGAAATGTGGAGCCATCCTTGCGCAGGCCGACGACGACCCGGCCGGTTCCGATGATGCGCGCCTCGCCGGTCGCGAGATAGCGCGAGAGATAGGTATCGTGCGCTTCCCGATAGGGAGTGGGCATCAGGATGGAGATGCTTCTGCCAACAGCCTCGTCGGCGAACCAGCCGAACAGCCGCTCGGCGGCGGAGCTGAAGGACTGGATCATGCCCTGCTCGTCGATAACGACCATCGCATCCGGCACGGTGTCGAGGATCGACTTCAGATGCGCCTCGCGTCCGCGCAGCGCCCGCGTCGTGGTCTTCCACCGCCACTGGCTTCGCCGGACGCGCTCGCCAATGATGCCGATGCCGATCCCGTTGAGTGCGAACAGGGCGGCATAGAGAAGATCGGTCTGCGCCAGTCCGGCCTGCCATTTCGCATGCATGCCGATGGAGGTAGCGAGCGCAGTCGCGGTCAAAGCCGGCCCGAGGCCACCGATCGCGGCTCCGACGACGATGGACGGGAAGAACAGGAGATAGCCGGCGGCCGTGCCGGTGAAGGGCTCGAGCAGACCGCGTATCAGCACGCCCGTCGCTAGGGTGGCACAAGCCACGACATAGCCGATGGCCTTTTTCGTCTCCGAACGGGCGGCCTGATCTGTCATCAAGAACTACGACTCGTTACCCGCAACCGATGGGAGCGTCATGCTCCGTTGAACGTTAAGCGAAATCCCGTACGCGACACTCCTTATTTCGCGATTTCCCCGCTCCGCATACTGATTTGGAGACGGAGGGAGACCGCAAATGCTCACGGCCTGCTCGACAATCGGAGTTGCCCACGAAGAGCGCATCGATGCGTGTCATTCGGCGCCACGATCGGAGCAGCTGAGCGGCACCGGCACGGTTCCGGCCGTGGTGATGAGCTACGCGGCCGACGAACGGGTCTTCGGGCAGGGCATGCCCCGCAGGTTCGTCTACAAGGTCAAATCCGGTGTCGTACGCACCTTCACCCTTCTCGGCGACGGCCGCCGGCAGATCGATGCCTTTCATTTTCCGGACGACGTGTTCGGCCTCGAACTCAATGACGATCATTCGCTGTCCGCCGAAGCGGTCGCCGCGACCCAGCTTCTCGTTTTCCAGCGCTCGCTGATCGATCGTGCAGCCGAGAACAATTGCGCCATGGCCCAGGAGCTTCTGTCGCTCACCGGCCGCACGCTCGAGCGCACACGTGCCCAGGTCGTCCTCAGCCGCAGGAGCGCCATCGAGCGGCTCGCGAACTTCCTGCTCAATCTCGGCTCCCGCGTCGGAACCGAAACCTCTGTCGATCTGCCGATGTCGCGCTACGACATCGCCGATTATCTCGGACTCACCATCGAAACCGTATCGCGCATGCTCAGCGAGCTCGAGCGCATCGACGCGATCGTCCTCACAACCACCCGCCACATCGTTTTCCGCGACAGGGTGAAACTAACAGTGCTTTCTAATCCGCCTATGGGATGACACGCATCCTCGTCATTCAGGGACATCCGGATGGCAAAGAGCCTCATCTTTGCCAATCGCTGGCTGACGTCTATTGCGATGAGGCACAACAGAACGGCCATCTCGTCCGCCGCATCGATCTCGCGGCGGTGACTTTCCCTCTTCTCCGCTCCCACAGCGAGTGGCGTCAGCCGCCATCGAAAGAGATCGCGCTGGCGCAGGAGAGCGTCGCCTGGGCCGACCACATCGTCCTGATCTTTCCGCTCTGGCTGGGCTGCATGCCGGCGCTGCTCAAGGGCTTTCTCGAACAATTGCTTCGCCCCGGCTTCGCCCTGACCGAAAGCAGAACGGGGCCGAAGCCATTGCTGACGGGCAAAACCGCCAGCGTGATCGTCACGATGTGCATGCCATCCTCGCTCTACCCTCTCCAGTTCCGTCCCCATGAGCTGAAGGTACTGGAGCGTAACGTTCTGCGGCTCGTCGGCATCCGGCCGCTCCGGCGCATGATCATCGGCCGAGCTGACAAGCTATCGCTTGAGGATCGGGATCGCTGGCTCGACAAACTGCGC
This sequence comes from Rhizobiaceae bacterium CPCC 101076, assembly GCA_003347645.1. Classification (GTDB taxonomy): domain Bacteria; phylum Pseudomonadota; class Alphaproteobacteria; order Rhizobiales; family Methylopilaceae; genus Flaviflagellibacter; species Flaviflagellibacter deserti. The sequence continues at coordinate 113,747 of QDFX01000013.1, forward strand.
CTTCGGGCGGCCGTGGCAGGCTGACCATTCCCGGAATGCAAAAATGAAAAGGCCGGTCCGTTCTGGACCGGCCTTTGGTTACGCCTGGGGTTGGGGGATCAGGCGGCCTGGACGTTGGAGAGGAAGGAGTTGACCTCGCCGC
>QDFX01000014.1 GCA_003347645.1 Rhizobiaceae bacterium CPCC 101076
CCATCGACCCGGAAGCAGGTTCCGAATCCGGCAATATCGGAAACCTCAACCCGCAATCCGTCGTCAAAAAGAAGAGCGTCTGAGACGGACTGAGATATCCGCTGGCCGAAAGGCTGGCTTCATTCCGCCCGGAAAAGCCTTGCTTCTGCCGGGCGGAATGATCACTTCCTGACCCAGCACCGGAAGGTCGGGGCGTCAGGAACAACGCAAACCTTGAAAGGGAATGGATCGACAGATGACGAAGCCACTCGAAGGTATAAAGATCATCGACTTCACGCACGTCCAGGCTGGTCCGGCGTGCACGCAGCTTCTGGCGTGGTTCGGCGCTGACGTGATCAAGGTCGAGCGTCCGGGCGCCGGTGACGTGACCCGTTCGCAGCTCCGCCACGTCAAGGACGCGGACGCGCTGTACTTCACCATGCTGAACTCGAACAAGCGTTCGCTGACGCTGGACACCAAGACCCAGCAAGGCAAGGAAGTCCTCACCAAGCTCATCCAGGAGTCGGACGTTCTCGTCGAGAACTTCGGCCCGGGCGCGCTCGACCGCATGGGCTTCTCCTGGGAGAACATCAAGGCCATCAATCCGGGCCTGATCGTCGCCTCGGTGAAGGGCTTCTCGGACGGCCACCACTACGAAGACCTGAAGGTCTACGAGAATGTCGCCCAGTGCGCCGGCGGCGCCGCCTCGACGACCGGTTTCTGGGACGGCCCGCCGACCGTGTCGGCCGCGGCTCTCGGTGACTCGAACACCGGCATGCACCTCGCGATCGGCATCCTGACCGCGCTGCACGCCCGCAACAAGAATGGCGGCAAGGGCCAGAAGGTCGCCGTCTCGATGCAGGACTCGGTGCTCAACCTCTGCCGCGTCAAGCTGCGCGACCAGCAGCGTCTCGACGCCATCGGCTACCTCGAAGAGTACCCGCAGTACCCGCACGGCACGTTCTCGGACGTCGTTCCGCGCGGCGGCAATGCCGGCGGCGGCGGTCAGCCGGGCTGGGTTCTGAAGTGCAAGGGCTGGGAAACCGACCCGAACGCCTACATCTACTTCACCATCCAGGGTCATGCCTGGGCGCCGATCTGCAAGGCTCTCGGCAAGGAAGAGTGGATCGAGGATCCGGCGTACAACACCGCCGAAGCCCGCCAGGACAAGATCTTCGACATCTTCGCCTTCATCGAGGAATGGCTGTCGGACAAGACCAAGTTCGAGGCCGTCGACATCCTGCGCAAGTTCGACATTCCGTGCGCGCCGGTCCTGTCGATGAAGGAGATCGCCAACGACAAGTCGCTCCGTGAGAGCGGCACCGTCGTCGAGGTCGATCATCCGAAGCTCGGCAAGTACCTGACCGTCGGCAGCCCGATCAAGTTCTCGGACCTGAAGGTCGAGGTCACCGCCTCGCCGCTGCTCGGCCAGCACACCAACGAAGTGCTCGCCGACCTCGGCTACAGCCAGGAACAGATCGCCCAGCTTCACGAAGCCAAGGCCGTCTGAGCCTTAGGGTTCTGAATGATTGAAAAGGGCCGCCGAGAGGCGGCCCTTTTTGTTTGTCCCGTTTCCCCGGAGCGCGTGCGCGAAGCGCATCGCGAGATCCAGCGCTCCTCGCGGCGAAGCCGCACTTTATCTATTGAGCGCCTGCGGCGCGTTTATGCGTGACCAGAAGGCGGTTTGGGGCGCTTCTGGGTCTATCTTCTCGCGAGCGGCAGGAACGGCACGCTTTATGTGGGCGTGACGAACGATCTGGCGTGCCGGATGTACGAGCATCGCGAGGGGCTGGCCGAGGCGTCACCAAGACCTCCGGCGTGACCATGCTGGTTTTGGCCGAGAACTATGCCTCGATCCTCGAAGCGCGGGCGCGCGAGGCGCAGCTCAAGAAATGGCGGCGCGCGTGGAAGATCGCGCTGATCGAGGAGAGCAATCCCGGCTGGCGGAATCTCTACGGGGAGATGCTGTGAGCCGTTTCCCGGTCGGGGTGTGCGTAGCGCATCCCGAGAACCGGGACCGTGTATTTGCGAAGCTCTTTAGTTATTGAGCGCCTGCGGCGCGCTTATGCGCTGGGCCCCGGATCGGCGTGCGTTTCGCGCACTTGCCCGGGGGACGTCATCATCCTTCGGCGAGCCGAAGGATGACGTCCAGATCACAGCTCGACCGTGTTGGTCAGCGTGCCGATGCCCTCGATCATGATCTCGACCGTGTTCACCGGCTCCTTCATCGAGCCGACGCCGACCGAGGTGCCGCATTCGATCAGGTCGCCCGGGTTGAGCGTCATGTCGTGCGAGAGCAGCGAGACGAGCTTCGCGGCCGGGAAGATCATGTCGGCGATCGGGTAGTTCTGGCGCTCCTGACCGTTCAGGACCGTCTTCACCACCAGCGTCTCCGGCTTCACGTCGGTCGCGATGACCGGGCCGAACGGGCCGAAGCCGTCATAGCCCTTGGCGCGCGCCCATTGCGGGAAGGTCGGGTCCCTGGTGATGATCGCTGCGGCGGTGATGTCGTTCACGCAGGTGTAACCGAAGATGTGGGCGGCGGCCTCTTCCTCGGAGATGCGGGTCGCGGTCTTGCCGATGATGATGCCGAGCTCGCCCTCGAACACGACCGGGCCCTCATAGCCCTTCGGCTTCCTGACGACCGCGCCGGGCGTCGTGACCGACGAGATCGACTTCAGGAGGAACAGCGGCTCGGCGGGTTCCGCGACCTGGAGCTTGGCCGCGAGCGCGTGGAAATTGTTCCACATCGCGATGATCTTGGTCGGCTCGGTCGGCGCCAGCAGCGACACCGACGACAGCGCGACGGTCTCGCCGGTCGGCGTGGCGCCGTCGAACATATCGCCGGAATGGACGGTGATGCTGTCGCCGTCGAGCGTTCCGAACGCGGTCTTCCCCTGATGGGTGAAGCGAACCCATTTCGCCATTGGCGTTTCCCCTAACTATTTATGCGGTCAGACGCCGCCGACCTGGAAGATGCGGAGCAGGTTGGTGGTGCCCGACTGCGCGAAGGGCATGCCGGCCGTCACCGCCATGATGTCGCCGTCCTTGGCGACGCCGTTCGACTTGGCGACCTCGGTCGCGAAGGCGACGATCTCCGACACCTTCTCGATGTCGCGGATGACGACGGGGGTGACGCCCCAGACGCAGGACATGCGGCGTGCCGTCTCGATGCTCGGCGTCAGCGAGAAGATCGGGACGAGCGGACGCTCGCGCGCGGCGCGCAACGTGGTCGAGCCCGAGGTCGTGTAGGTCGCCGCGGCGGTCAGCGGCAGCACGCTCGCGACGGTGCCGAGCGAGGCGCAGATCGCGTCGGCGATCGTCGCGCGCGAGCCCGGATGCGAGTTGAGGATCAGGCGCTTGTACTCCGGATCCTTTTCGACGTTGGCGACGATCTTGCTCATCATCGTCACGGCCTCGATCGGGAACTTGCCCGAGGCGCTTTCGGCCGAAAGCATGACGGCGTCCGCGCCCTCATAGACGGCGGTCGCGACGTCCGAGGCCTCGGCGCGCGTCGGTGTCGGCGAATGGATCATACTTTCCAGCATCTGCGTCGCGACGACGACCGGGCGGCCATACTGGCGCGACAGCTTGATCATGCGGCGCTGCACGGCCGGGATCTCTTCCGGCTGCATCTCGACACCGAGATCGCCGCGGGCGACCATGATGGCATCGGATGCCTCGACGATCTCTTCCAGGACGTCGACGGCGGCCGGCTTCTCGATCTTCGACATGATCAGCGCGCGGCCGCCGATCAGCTTGCGGGCATCGTGCAGGTCCTGCGCGGTCTGGACGAAGGAGAGCGCGACCCAGTCGGCACCCATACCGAGACCGAATTCGAGGTCGCGGCGGTCCTTCTCGGTGATGACGTCGAGCGGCAGGACGGCGCCGACGACGCTGACGCCCTTGCGCTCCGACAGCACGCCGCCGGTGATGACCTTGCCCACCGCGTAATCCTTGCCGTGCTCCTGCACCTCCATGCGGATCTTGCCGTCATCGAGGAGGAGCTGCACGCCCGGGCGGGCGGCTGCGAAGATTTCCGGGTGCGGGAGGTAGGCGCGGCTGACGTCGCCCGGCTTCGGATCGAGGTCGAAGCGGAACAGCGCGCCGTTCTGGAGCGTGACCGGGCCGTCGGCGAAGGTGCCGACGCGGAGCTTCGGGCCCTGCAGATCGAGAAGGATGCCGATCGGTTTGCCGGTTTCCTTTTCGAGCGCGCGGATGGCCTCGAAACGGGCGCGATGGTCGTCGTGCGTGCCGTGGCTCATATTGAGACGGAACATGTCGACGCCGGCCTCGAACAGGGCGCGGAGCTGTTCCGGGCTCGAGCTGGCCGGGCCGACGGTGGCAACAATCTTGGCTTTGCGATCACGCATGCGATCTCGCGGGGTCCCGACCCCGCCTCCCTTCTTCAGTCAGTGATAAGGATGGCGCGGAAGTCGTTGACGTTGGTCAGCGTGGGTCCCGTCGTCACAAGGCTGTCGAGCGCGGAAAAGAAGCCGTAGCCGTCATTGTCCGCGAGTTTGAGTTTGGCGCTGACACCCTTGTCGGCTGCGCGCGAGAGGGTGTCGTCGAGCGCGATCGCGCCCGCATTATCCTCGCTGCCATCGATGCCGTCGGTGTCGGCCGCGAGCGCGTGGACGCCCTTCAGGCCGTCGAGCGCGACGGTGAGCGCGAGGAGGAATTCGGCGTTGCGGCCGCCGCGACCCTTGCCGCGCACGGTGACCGTGGTCTCGCCGCCGGAGAGCAGCACGCAGGGCTTTTTTGCCGGCTGATCGTACTGGACGACCTGACGGGCAATACCGGCCATCACGCGCGCGACCTCCCGCGCCTCGCCCTCGATGGCGTCGCCGAGGATGATCGGCGTCAGGCCGGCCTGACGGGCGACCTCGGCCGCCGCTTCCAGCGACATCTGGGGCGTCGCGACCATTTTGAGGCTCGCGCGCGACAGCTTCGCGTCGCCGGGCTTGATGCTTTCGCCGACGCCACGTTCGAGATGTTCGATCGCCGCGCGGGGCTCCTCGATCTTGTATTTGCGGACGATCGCGAGCGCGTCGGCGAAAGTGGTACGGTCCGGGACGGTCGGGCCCGAAGCGATGACGGACGGGTCGTCGCCGGGGACGTCGGAGATCAGGAGCGAGACGACGGTCGCCGGCCAGGCGGCGGCCGCGAGGCGGCCGCCCTTGATCGCCGAGAGATGCTTCCTGACGCAGTTCATCTCGTCGATCGAGGCGCCGGAGGCGAGGAGCGCTTTGTTGAGCGCCTGCTTGTCGGCGAGCGTCAGGCCTTCGGCCGGAAGCGCCATCAGCGCCGAGCCGCCGCCGGAGATGAGCGCGATGACGAGGTCGTCCTCGTTGAGGCCCTGGACTTTTTCGAGGATCCGGCGCGCGGCGTCCTCGCCGGCGGCGTCAGGCACCGGATGCGAGGCCTCGACGATCTCGATCCTGTCGCAATGGACGGCGTGGCCGTAGCGGGTGACGACGAGGCCCTCGAGCGGGCCGGTCCAGTTGTCCTCGACGGCCTTGGCCATCGCTGCGGAGGCCTTGCCTGCTCCGATCACGATGGTGCGGCCCTTCGGGATCGGCGGCAGATGCTGCGGGACGATGACCGACGGCAATGCCGCCGCGACGGCCGCGTCGAACATCGCGCGCAGCTTCTCGCTCGGAGCGGAACTGGATGTAATCTGAGCTGGGACGTGGCCCGGTGCCATGGAGACCTTCCACCAGGGGAGCCGCCTTAGTGGCGGAAATGGAAATATTTTTCAACCGGCCTCATACCAAAGGCCGAGTATGTCGCGGAGGCTCCTTTTATCAGCCTCGGCCGCGATAGGAAGGGACCCCCTGATCGGGTACCCAGGTGCCTTCCGGGACCGCGCCGAACTGCCAGAAAACGTCGATCGGGATCCCGCCGCGCGGATACCAATAGCCGCCGATGCGCAGCCAGCGCGGCTTCAGCGTCTCGACGAGCTTCTTGCCGATGCCGACGGTGCAATCCTCGTGGAAGGCGCCGTGGTTGCGGAACGAGGTGAGATAGAGCTTGAGCGACTTCGATTCGACGAGCCAGGCGTCGGGCACGTAGTCGATCATCAGATGCGCGAAATCAGGCTGGCCGGTGACCGGGCAGAGCGAGGTGAATTCCGGCACGGTGAAGCGTGCGACGTAATCCGTGTCCGGATGCGGGTTTGGCACGCGCTCGAGCGTCGCGGCATCAGGAGACGCGGGCGTCTCGGTGGCGCGGCCGAGCTGGGTGAGGGTCGTGGTGTCTGTCGTCATGGCGGCGTTCTAGCGCCGCTCGGCCCGCGAGGCGAGAGCGGCGCGCTCACGCCTCGGATCACGCTTCACGCGATCGGGCCGGCCCGGACACGGATCGTGTGCGGCTGCCGCCGGATGCACCCTCCGGACGAGCGTCATGCGTCCGTGGGGATCTCGCCGTCCTCCTCGAAATCGTGGACGAACTGCCATCCCTCGAACCATTCCGCATGATCGCGGGTGCCCTGCTCGTAAGGATTGTCCTGAGCCTGCCGGCCTTCAGCCGCTGCCGCTCGCCCCTGTTGGAAGGCAGTGGTCGGTTTGGTGTTCATGATCGAACCTCCCGCAACCGATGAACGCGGAAGGCAGTCCGCCGGGTTCATCGTTTTCGAAGCGCGAGGCGAATTTTCGATATGCCAGCCGAATGTGATCTCAAGCCGTTCCGACCCTACCGCGCGGTTAGGGTCGTTTGCGACTTGCGGATCGTTCCCCTCCTGGTCGCAAAGTCGTCCCCCTACACGTAAAATTATCTATGAGTTAGGAATTTTTCTCCAGGATTCCGTAGGGAAATGCGCGGGGAGCATGCGATGGGCAAGGGGTCGATTGCGAGGCAGCTTTATCTGATCGGTGGGCTTGGCGGGATCGCGCTGTTCGGGATGATCGTCTACGGCGGTTATGAATCCCATCGGACCGCGATGGCCTACAAACAGGCCGAGCTTCAGCACATCGTCGAAAGTGCCATCGGCCTTGCCGACGGCTTCGCCAAGCGGGCGGAGGCCGGCGAAATGACGACCGAGGAAGCGCAGAAGGCAACACTCTCCGCGATTGCATCGATGCGCTATGCCGGCACCGAATATCTTTGGGTCAACGACATGCATCCTCGCATGGTGATGCATCCGATCAAGCCTGAACTAAACGGCAAGGACCTCACCGAGAACAAGGATCCGAACGGCAAAAGGCTGTTCGTCGCCTTCGTCGACGAGGTGAAGGCGCACGGCGCGGGAACGGTCGATTATCTTTGGCCCAAGCCCGGCGAAGCGGCTCCGGTGGCGAAGACGTCCTACGTGAAAGGCTATCCGCGCTGGGGCTGGGTCGTAGGGACCGGCGTCTATATAGATGTTCTCCAGGCTCAGGTGTGGCGGGAGATTTTCGGACAGGCCGCGGTCGGCGGACTTCTTGTCCTTTGTCTGTTCGGCGCGGCCACGCTGCTTATCCGCTCGGTCACGAAGCCGCTCGGGCGGATACGCGATGCGATGCTGCAAATGGCGCGCGGAGAAGACGCCGTCATCGGCGATACCGACCGGTCGGGCGAAATCGGGGAAATGGCGCGGGCGCTCGTCGTGTTCCGCGCCAATGCCGCCGAGAGAGTGACGCTCGGGGAGCAACAGGAGGCGAGCCGCAGCGCCGCGCTCTCGCGCCAAGCCGTGGTGGATGCGGCGATCGCGAGCTTTCGCCAGGACGTCCAGCGTCTCCTCGAGGCGATGACCGAGAACGGCGCGGCCATGCAGTCGGCCGCCCGAGATCTCGATCAGGTCGCGAGTGCCACTGTCGAGCAAGCGGGCGCCGCGGCCCAGGCATCCGACACGGCGACCGGGAATGTCCAGATCGCGGCGGCAGCCGCGGAGGAACTGGTCTCCTCCATTCAGGAGATCACGGGCCAGATCGGCCGGACGAGCAGGATTGTCGGCCAGGCCTCGGAAGAGGTGCGGCGCACGAATTCGACCGTCGCGAGCCTCAGCGAGGCGGCGGCGCGGATCGGCGATGTCGTCTCCCTCATCCAGGACATCGCCGCACAGACCAACCTTCTCGCGCTCAACGCCACGATCGAGGCAGCGCGCGCCGGGGAAGCCGGCAAGGGGTTCGCCGTCGTCGCGCAGGAGGTCAAGACGCTCGCCAACCAGACCGAGCGGGCGACCGGAGACATCTCGACTCAGATCGGCGCCATCCAGACCGCCTCGCGCGAGGCGGTGGACGCCATCCGGGAGATTTCCGCGACGATGGAAGAGGTCGACCGTTCGACCAATGCGATCGCCGCGGCGGTCGAGGAGCAGGGCGCGGCAACGTCGGAAATCAGCCGCAGTGTCGCGAACGCGGCCCTGGGCACCACCTCCGCGAACGCCCATATCGGTGACGTTTCGTCAGCGGCAGACCGGGTGTCGGGGTCGTCGACGAGCGTCGATCAGGCCGCGTCGGACATTTCCGCGCGCACGGCCGACCTCAGAAGTCTCGTCGATTCGTTCCTGACGAAGGTCGCGGCCTGATCCCCGGCGGGATCAGCTCGGGCGTTCGCTGATGGCGGTTGCGCCGGGATGGCTGCGAAGATTTATGACGCGGAGCTCTTTCCCGCCTCGGGTTCTTCGGCGTCGTCTTCCTCGTACTCGAACATCTCGTCGAGCGCGTCCTGGATGGTTTCCACGTCGTCGACGGAGGCGGTGAACGTGAACGTCGCGCCGTCGCCGGTCTCGAACGTCATTTCGATTTCGTCCTCGCCCTTGGCGTCGATCTGCAGGCTGGTGAATTTGGCCATGACGGTCTCGGTACTCTCGATGTTGGGATGTGGTGTCGAGCGACAGTGAGCCCACAACGTTGCATAGTTATGGCCGTTCCCGGCATCGCTGATGAAACGGCGGGTGCGAGTCGCGTCCGGGCGACCGCTCGACGCTGACTGCATCGCACAGAAGCCGCGCCATGCGCCAGGGCGGCTGGACACCGGCCGAAGCGCGCCCACATGATGGGTCAGCCGTGCGACGACGCATGACACAAAAACAATAGCGTATCGGCAGCATACAGGGCTTCGGTCCCGCCGGCGTGTCCTTTAACGACGCGCCCCCGCCACCGGACTCTCCTGCCGACAGGCTGCGTTTCGCGGCGTGTTTCGGGAGGAACAACAATGAACAAGGCCGAATTTTCTCGCAGCGCGAAATCGCCGTACTCCAAGCGTTACGGCAATTTCATCGGCGGCAAGTGGACCGATCCGCTGTCCGGCAAGTACTTCGACAATCCGTCGCCGGTGAACGGCCAGGTGCTGTGCGAGGTCGCGCGGTCCGACGCCCGGGACATCGAGGCGGCGCTCGATGCCGCGCATGCGGCCAAGGAGGCCTGGGGGCGCACCAGCGTCGCCGAGCGGGCGCTGATGCTCAACCGCATCGCCGACATCATGGAGGACAACCTCGAACTTCTGGCCAATGCGGAGACCTGGGACAACGGCAAGCCGATCCGCGAGACGAAGGCGGCCGACCTGCCGCTGGCGATCGACCATTTCCGCTATTTCGCGGGCGCGATCCGCGCGCAGGAGGGCGGCATATCGGAGATCGACCACGACACGGTCGCCTATCATTTCCATGAGCCGCTCGGCGTGGTGGGCCAGATCATTCCCTGGAACTTCCCGCTGCTGATGGCGGTGTGGAAGCTCGCTCCGGCGCTCGCGGCGGGCAATTGCGTGGTGCTGAAGCCGGCCGAGCAGACGCCGGCCTCGATCCTCCTCTTCGTCGACCTGATCGCCGACACCCTGCCGCCGGGCGTGCTGAACGTCGTCAACGGCTTCGGGCTGGAGGCCGGCAAGCCGCTGGCGTCCTCGCCGCGGGTCGCCAAGATCGCCTTCACCGGCGAGACGACGACCGGCCGGCTGATCATGCAGTACGCCAGCCAGAACCTGATCCCGGTGACGCTCGAACTCGGCGGCAAGTCGCCGAACATCTTCTTCAAGGACGTGATGGCCGACGACGACGATTTCTTCGACAAGGCGCTCGAAGGCTTCGCCATGTTCGCGCTCAACCAGGGCGAGGTCTGCACCTGCCCGAGCCGGGCACTGGTGCATGAATCGATCTACGACCGGTTCATGGAGCGCGCGATCACTCGCGTCGAGGCGATCGTCCAGGGCGATCCGCTCGACCCCGCCACGATGATCGGCGCGCAGGCCTCGACCGAGCAGCTCGAGAAGATCCTGTCCTATTTCGACATCGGCCGGAAGGAAGGCGCCGAGGTGCTGACGGGCGGTGAGCGCAACATGCTGCCGGGCGATCTCGCCGGCGGCTATTACGTCAAGCCGACAGTGTTCCGCGGCAGCAACCGGATGCGGGTCTTCCAGGAGGAGATCTTCGGACCGGTCGTTTCGGTGACGACGTTCAGGGACGACGACGAGGCGCTGGCGATCGCCAACGACACGCTTTACGGCCTCGGCGCCGGCATCTGGAGCCGCGACGCCAACCGCTGCTACCGGTTCGGCCGCGCCATCCAGGCCGGACGGGTGTGGACCAATTGCTATCACGCCTATCCGGCGCACGCGGCGTTCGGCGGCTACAAGCAGTCCGGCGTCGGGCGCGAGAACCACAAGATGATGCTGGACCATTACCAGCAGACCAAGAACATGCTGGTCAGCTACAGCCCCCAGAAGCTCGGCTTCTTCTGACAGACGGGCGGCGGCGCGATCGGCGCCGCCGCCGCTCCATTCAGCGACGGTGCGATAGAAATGGCGGACAAGGTAATCGCGACACCGGCGGCGCTCGGCCTGCTGGAGGAGATCGTGGCCGATCACGGCCCGGTGCTGTTCCACCAATCGGGCGGCTGCTGCGACGGATCGAGCCCGATGTGCTACCCGCAGGGCGACTTCATCATCGGCGATGCCGACGTGCTGCTCGGCCATATCGGCGGCATGCCGTTCTACATCGGCGGCCCCCAATACGAGATGTGGAAGCACACCGACCTGATCATCGACGTCGTGTCGGGCCGCGGTGGCATGTTCTCGCTGGATAACGGGCGGGAACGGCGGTTTCTGACGCGGTCGGAGGTGTGTGCGGTGCCGGGGGGCGATGCTGCGGAGTAAACGCCCTTTCTTCTGCTATGGCCTCGTGCGCCTTGAGCCGGTGCCGGTGAGCGGTCTGCTTGGTGGGCGGGCTGGAACTGAAACTGCACGGCGCTCGCCGCCTCACCATCGCCGCATGGCCGCCGTGGGAACCCTGCCGGCGTTCGGGCGCCGCGAGACGGTGCACATTTTCGGCGCGACATGACCACGGAATGACCATCCGACGCCCGACTTCCAACCGCGTTCGGCGTGTGAGGTGTCAGGATGGTCGCTGGTGACCATGCCCGAGGAAGGGAATCCCCATGCGCATGATCGCAATTCTGGCAGCGGGCGCCGCTCTCGCCTTCGCAACGGCGGCCAACGCGCAAGCGCCATCCGCGCAGCAGCCATCCGTGCAGCCTCCTACGGCCGCGCCGACATCTCCCCCCGCGGCGACCCCGACGATTCAAAGCATCGATATCGTCGATATGAATGAGTTGCCTGAATCCACACAGACGCAGGTCAACAAAGTGGTGGCACAGCGCGGCGACGGCGATCTTCAAAGGTTGCGCGCTTCGATCGACGCCTCCCCCAAAATCAAATCCGAGCTCGAAGCCAAGGGCCTGACCTCGGCCCACGTCATCGTAGCCAGCCTGGGGCCGGACGGTACGCTGACGCTGGTGACCAGGAAGGCCAGCTGATATTGGCAGTGGCGGACTTGTCCGCCACTTTCCACACCCGGCGACCAGCCACTGCCGTGAACCGAGCCTCATAGCGCCACAGGCACGACTCCGAGAAATGCCCCGGGCACAAAAAGGGGATGTCGTGGGTGCCAACAACGAAACGCAGTGACGCGATTACGATCGAAATCGATGCCACATGCGCTCGCGCGAATGGAACGATTGAGGTCAGAAACGACTCCGCAGGATGGGACGGCGTGAGCGCGCTCTTCCCTGTCGAGGCGTCGCGTGGCGACGAAGATCCAAGGCCAACGAGCAGGGCCGCCAGCCGGCTCTTGGCGCAAATTGAATGAAGGTATGCCCGTCGAGGTCGCTGGCCTGCGTTCTCGACTGAGAGAAGTTCAGTCCTTCATTCAGGAAGCGAAGGCCGCCGGCGAGGATCGGTTTGGTGTCCTTGCTCGACAAGAGGTGGAATCTTCTCGCTACCGAAAAAGCTTTGCCATTGCTGTTGATGGCTGGTGGGTGAGTAAGGGACTTTTGGGAGGCCAAAAGCGGCATCAGGTCCAGCTTGGTTATTTGCCGGAATGGATCGCCCACCAGTGTCAGCGTCCCCACGTCGCGCCGCCAGAGCCCGTGGTTTTTGTGGAGCTGGACACAGCGCTCAGCGACGAGGGCTTTGTGGACGTCGATGTCCTGGTTCGGGTGAACCAAGCGCTAGCAAGGCCAACCGAAACCAGTGCTGCGCGCATTGCCAAAACTGCCCGCCAACAATGCATGCCGGGCCTGAAGGTGCTCGCACGCGTGGCAATGGCCAAAGGTTATGACGATGAAGTGGCGTTGTTCGCCCGGATGGCGGACTATGTAAACACTCGTTCGTCGCGCCTGGGGCTTCATCCAGAACTGGACGTCGTTGGGCAGATCGTCGAGGCGGCGGTGGGACTGGCTCCGACCGACGAAGCCGTTCTCGCGGCGACGCGTTTGATCGCTGAAGACGACCAGGGCCTTGAAGAACTGTTTCGTTTCGCCCTGGACCTGTCCCGCGCCGGTGGCAAGGAAAGCGAGGCCGCAATAGCTGTCCTCAAGCGGGTCCTGGAGATGGCTCGCCAATGCCGGGCAAGGAGCAGTTGAAGTTCGGCCGTTAGCGGACCTGAAGAACAGGGGAACGCGCCCTGAAGGTGTGTGCGCCCCAGCGAACGGGCTCGCCCGAAAACGACAAAGCCGCGGTTTCCCGCGGCTTCTGTTCGGGCTGACTGGGTCGGTGGAAGGGTCGAACCCTCGGTAGCTCGTTGGCTTTCAGCCGCGCGCGACACGGCTTTTGCGGCTGGCGTACCGGGCGTCGCGGGCGGCCTTCTGCGCAGCCTCATCAACAACCACCTGCTTGATCCGCGCGGCCTTGGCAGCGTCGCGGGCGTTCTTCTCTTCGGCCAGCGCCTGTTCGGCAGCGACGCGCTCGGCCTCGATTGCCGCTTCGGCGGCGAGGCGTTCGGCTTCTTCCTGCTCACGCACGGCGGCGCGGCGATCCTCTTCGGCCTTGCGCACGGCTTCCTTCTCGGCAAGGCGGGCGGCGCGCGCCTCGGCAATGCGGGTGCGCTCGGCGCGGCGCTCGATCTCGGCCGCATCATCCTCGGCCGGACGGGTTTTGAACTTTTCGAGCAGCGCCTGTCTGGCGCTCGCTGCAGCGGATCGGCGGTCAGCGAATGTATCGTGCTTGGAAGCTGGCAAGTGTGGTGTCCAATTAAAGTGGGAAGATGAGAGGGAGTTACGGGCCGCCGACGGATCACAGCCGGGGCGGGTTTCCGTAGCGGGGAGCATCATGTAACCGCGCGGTAACCGGAGCCCTTCGCGAGCAATCCGCGACATGTAGGCCCAAACGAAAAAAGCCGTGGAGTCCCCACGGCTTCGATCGATGGGAAACTGGAGCGGGCGAAGGGATTCGAACCCTCGACCCCAACCTTGGCAAGGTTGTGCTCTACCCCTGAGCTACACCCGCACGCTTCAGTCCCGTCGCGGCGGGCGTGCCCGGCGCGAGGCGCGTTCTATGCCAAAGATCGCGGGGCATTGCAACGCGGTTTGTCAGAAATTGTTTTTGCGCTCGCGAACTTCCGCAAACACGGTTTCCGGCGAGGCTCCCGGTGTTCCGACGCCTGTCGCGACGGCCGGATCGTCGGCGCGCAGGAAGGGGCTGGTCGCCTTGTCGAGCCCGAGCTGGAACGGAATTGTCGGCTGGCCGGCATCCCGCGCGCGGGCAATGTCGGCGGCGCGCTCCTGCAGGGCCTTGTTGTGCGGGTCGACCGTGATCGCGAAGCGGGCGTTCGACAACGTGTATTCGTGGCCGCAATAGACCGAGGTGTCGTCCGGCAGAGCGCGGAGCTTCGAGAGCGAGTGCCACATCTGGGCGGGCGAGCCTTCGAACAGGCGGCCGCAGCCGAGCGCGAACAAGGTGTCGCCGGAGAACAGCAGCTTCTCCTTTGGGAAATGGAACGAGACGTGGCCGGAGGTGTGTCCCGGCGTCTCGTAGACGTCGGCGACCATCGGGCCGACCTCGACCTTGTCGCCCTCGCGTACCGTCCGGGTGAGGCCCGGGATCTTGTCCTGCTCGGCTTCGGGTCCGACGATGATCGGCGAATATTCGGCCGCGAGCTCCGGAATGCCGGCGATATGGTCGTCGTGCTTGTGGGTGATCAGGATGTGCGTCAGCCGCCAGCCATCGGCCTTGAGCTGCTCCCGGATCGGACCCGCCTCGGGTGCGTCGACGAGCATCACGGTATCTCCCTCGCGAACGATCACGGCGTAATTGTCGGCGAGGCAGGGGACGAGGCGGATATCGGGCATTGATTGTTTCCTTGCGCTTGCGCGGGAAACTGGGCTTGGCCGGGTTGAAGGTCAACTGGGCGGACGCGGAAAGAAATCATTCACCCTGCGAACGGGGCATTGAACCCGTTTCGAGGCGGCGCCGACCAATGGTCATCGAGGCCGCGGGAAATGGTTCCGGACGGTCTCTCCAAAGACCGAGGATGACCACGATGCTTCGCAAGATCATGATTTCCATGGCCGCAATCGCCGCTCTCGGCGCCGCTGCCGCCGCCCCGACCGCCGCTTCGGCCAAGGGCATCCACATCGGTATCGGCTTCGGCGGATACGGCTATGGCTACGGCCCGCATTACGGCGGCTATTACCCGGCCTACGATTACGGTCCGGATTTCTGCACCTTCAAGAAGGTGAAGGTGTGGAGCAACAAGTACGACCAGTTCGTCTGGAAGACGAAGAAGATCTGCTACTGATCCCGGTGGCACGATGACGAAAGGGCCGGCCCATGGGAGCCGGCCCTTTCTCGTTTCAGGCGCGTGCCTCAAACACCATGTTGAACGGCGTCTCCGTCGCGCGGCGGAAGTGCGAGAAGCCGGCGTCTAGAGCGACCTTCCTGAGGCGCGTCTCGCCCGCCTGGGCGCCCAGCGCCAATCCCACGTCCTGGGCTAGCGAGGCCGGGGTGCAGAGCATGGTCGAGGCGCCGTAATAGATCCGTCCGACCGGATTGAGGTTGTCCTTGAGCCTGTCGTGGGAGAACGGCTCGACGATCATCCAGGTGCCGCCGGACGCGAGCGTCTCGCGGACATGGCGGCCGGCGCCCACCGGGTCGCCCATGTCGTGCAGGCAATCGAACATCGCGACGAGATCGTAGTCCCTTGCCGGGAAATCGGACGCGGACGCCCGGTCGAAGGTGACGCGGTCCCCGACTCCCGCTTCTTCCGCGGCCGAGCGGGCTCGCTCGATCGAGGCTTCGTGATAGTCGAAGCCGTAAAAAAGGGACTTCGGATAGGCCTTTGCCATCAGGACCGTCGAGGCGCCGTGACCGCAGCCGACATCCGCGACGACGGCTCCTTCCTCGAGGCGCCTGGACATTCCATTCATGGCCGGAATCCAGGAGCTGACGAGGCTGGCATTGTAGCCGGTCCGGAAGAAGCGCTCCGTGCCGCGGAACAGGCACTGACTGTGTTCGTGCCAGCCAACGCCGTTGCCGCTCACGAAGGCGTCGGCGATTTTCGGCTCGTCCATCCACATCGCCTGGAGGATTTCGAACGCCCCGGCAAAGAAGGCGGGACTGTCCTCGTTGGCGAACACTGCCGCTTGTTCGGGAGACAGGCTGAACCTGTTCGTTTCGTCGTCATAGTCGACGTTGCCCGCCGCCGCCTGGGCGGACAGCCATTCGCGGACATAGCGTTCGCGCGTTCCGGTGCGTTGCGCCAGTTCTTCCGGCGAGACCGGGTCACCATCGGCCATCGCCTTGAACAGGCCCAGGCGGTCTCCGAGGACGACCAGGGGGCCCGTCGTACAGGCGCCGAGGTCGCCGACCATCCGGCCAACGAGTGCATCCAGTTTGTCGTGATCGGGCTCGCGCATGGCATCCTCCCCGGCCGTTCGGGTGCGTGTAGAGAACGCCGTCGTACGGCCGATCTTTGTGTGATGCGCTGATCGTGACACGGCCGTGTTTCGGGAGGATTTCGTCAGCCGGGCGGCACTCGGGCGGCACGTCGCCCTTCCGGACGATGCGATAGATGCTGGCCGGCGGGATATTGGCGAAAGCCGTCCTCAGATAAATCGGTTCCAGGCGGCTTGAACCTCGTCTCTGCTACCGATCGATAAGCACAGTACGAGATGCCGGCTGAAAGGTCGGCTTTTCCCTTGGAACAAAGGGGCGGCCGGACTATCTCCTGTAGCTGACGCATTACGGGATGGCTTCGATGATCCGGAAAATCTCCACTGCCTTCGGCTTGGCGTTTGTGATTGCTGCCACCGCGGCCCCCGGAATCGCCGATGCGAGCCATCGCCAGGGCAGGGAAGGCCGCGCCGCCCAGGCGATCTGGCCGAGCGAGCGGCCCTATTACGTCAACGATCCCTCGGTCGGTTGCTATCCTAAACTGGTCACGATCGACGGCCGGTATGGAAGCCGCCGGGTATGGGTAAAGAACATCCACTGCCTCGATCGCGAGCCCGACAACCTCATCTCGGATGTTATGAGGAACGAGGGACTCTACTAAGAGGCCCTATTGTCTCTCGACGTCGTCGATCTCCGCACCTTCTATCACGGCCGCCTCGGGCAGATGGCCCGGCGCGTCCTGCGCGCGAAACTGCGCGCGCGGTTCGCGGACGTCGCCGGCCTCCGGGTCCTTGGCTTCGGGTTCGCCGCGCCGTTTCTCGGGCCGTTCCGGGACGATGCCGAACGGGTGATGACCTTCATGCCGGCGGAGCAGGGGGTGATGCCCTGGGAGTCCGGCCGCGGCACGGCCTCGGCGCTGGTCGAGGAAGACATCTGGCCCTTGCCTGACGCGGCCATAGACCGGGTGATCCTCGTCCATGCACTGGAGAGCGCTGACGATCCTCGCGAAGTGCTCCGCGAATGCTCGCGGTGCCTGGCGCCGGGCGGCAAATTGCTCGCGGTCGTGGCCAACCGGCGTGGGCCGTGGGCGCGGATCGAATCCACGCCCTTCGGCCACGGACGCCCCTACAGCCGCGCACAGCTCTCGGCGCTGCTTCGCGAGTCGCAGTTCGCGCCGGTGACCTGGAGCGAGGCGCTGATGTTCCCGCCGATCGACAAGGGCATCGTGCTGCGCTCGGCGATTGCGCTGGAGCGGCTGGGCGGCCAGTTCTGGAGCCCGTTCTCGGGCGTCCACATCGTCGAGGCGGTGAAGTCGGTGTACACGCCAGTCCGCGCCAAAAGGAAGGCGGCTAAGGAGAGCCGCGTCAGGGTGCGCTCGCCGGTTCTGGTGCCGGGCGTGGGGATTCCGGTTCGGCGAGACGAGGCCTAGTTCCGACGGCGGAAGGGGTGCCTAGCCCCTGCTCAGCAGAAACACCGCCTGTGCGCCGAACAGGTTCCAGAACCACCATGGAAGGCGCAGGCCGACCGGTCGTCCCGAAACGTCGAGCGCGACGGCGCGTTCGATGTGAGCGCCGACCTCATCGCACAGATCGACGAAATCGCGGATCGTGCAGAGATGGATGTTCTGGGTGTCGTACCAGGTCTCGGGCAGCGTCTTCGTCACCGGCATGCGGCCGAGCGCGAGGAGCTGCATGCGCATCCGCCAGTGACCGAAATTCGGGACCGACACCACGGCGCGGCGGCCGATCCGCAGCAGGTTCTCCATTACCGCCCGGGGATGGCGCGTCGCCTGCAGCGTCTGCGACAGGATCACATAGTCGAAGGCATCGTCCGGATACTGGTCGAGATCCTTGTCGGCGTCGCCCTGGATGACCGAGAGGCCGTGGGCGACGGAATTGTTCACGCCGGACTGGCTGAGCTCGATCCCGCGACCGTCGACGTTCTTGCGGGAGACGAGCAGGCGCAGCAATTGGCCGTCGCCGCAGCCGACATCGAGGACGCGCGCGCCGCGCTGGATCATCTCTGCCATCAGGAGATGGTCGGGACGCGCGGTCTCTACCACAGGCGCGAACTCGGCGCGCATCGGAGCGCCCTCGCGGACCATTCTCGGAGAAACCATCAGCCCTCCGCCTCCGGAAGGCCACGCGCCTTGCCGGCACCAGCGAGGAAGCCGCGCGCGGTGGCGAAGAATTCCGGCTCGTCGAGCAGGAACGCGTCGTGCCCCTTATCGCTTTCGATCTCGACGAAGGAGACGTTCGCCGCGGCTGCGTTCAGCGCGTGGACGATGGCGCGGCTGTCGGAGGTCGGGAACAGCCAGTCGGAGGTGAAGCCCATCACGCAGAATCGGGTCTTGGTACCCTTGAAGGCGTTGGCGAGGACGCCGCCGTGGTCGGCCGCGAGATCGTAATAGTCCATCGCCCGGGTGACGTAGAGATAGGAGTTCGCGTCGAAGCGCTCGACGAAGCTCGATCCCTGATGGCGGAGATAGCTCTCGACCTGGAAGTCGGCGTCGAAGGTGAAGGTCGGGCGCTCGCGGTCCTGCAATTCGCGGCCGAACTTCCGCTGCAGCGCGGCTTCCGAGAGATAGGTGATGTGCGCCGCCATGCGCGCGACCGCGAGGCCCTTGCGGGGCACCGCGTTGTGCTCGAGATAGCGGCCGCCATGCCATTCCGGGTCGGCCATGACCGCCTGGCGGCCGACCTCGTGGAAGGCGATGTTCTGCGCCGAATGCTTGGCGGCGGTGGCGATCGGCATAGCCGCGAAGACCTTGTCCGGATAGCTCGCTGCCCATTCCAGCACCTGCATGCCGCCCATCGAGCCGCCGATGACGGCGAACAGCTGGTCAATGCCGAGGTGGTCGATCAGGGCGGCCTGGGCGCGGACGATGTCGGGGATCGTCACCAGCGGGAAATCCACGCCCCAGGGGCGGCCGGTCGCCGAATTCATCGACGACGGGCCGGTCGTGCCCATGCAGCCGCCGAGGACGTTCGAGCAGATGACGAAATAACGGGTCGTGTCGATCGGCAGGCCCGGGCCGACCATGGTCTCCCACCAGCCGGGCTTGCCGGTCACCGGGTGCTCGTTGGCGACATGCTGGTCGCCCGTCAGCGCGTGGGTGACAAGGACCGCATTCGACTTGTCGGCGTTGAGCGTGCCGTAGGTCTTGTAAGCGACCTGATAGGGCGAGAGGCTGATGCCGCAATCGAGCTTCAGCGGACTTTCCGGGCCGAAGCGTGCGACATGGCTCTGTGGCAGGTCCGCTTCCCGGCGGGCTGCTTCCTTGATCGACTCGACGACTTTCGGCCTGGCCATAGCGCCGGGCATCCTTCCTAGGTGCGGGCGACAGATAAGGTGTCACGCCGGTCTGAAGTCAACGTTTCTTTGACTTCCGGCATCAGCGGCGTATTGAGTGCGCCCCTGCTCACAAGCCAGACGCCATGAACGACACGCCCAAGACCCTCGACGACTTGCGCCACGAGATCGACCGGATCGACGATGCGATGCATCGCCTCCTGATCGAACGGGGCGGCATCATCGATGCGCTGGTCCGGGTGAAGCGCACCGGCGAGACCGGCTCGGCGTTCCGGCCCGGCCGCGAGGCCGACATGATGCGCCGCCTCGTCGCCCGCCACAGCGGAAGGCTGCCGTTCTCGGCGGTCGAGAACATCTGGCGGACGATCATTTCCGGCTTCACCCATGTGCAGGCGCCGTATGCGGTGCATGTCGACATGTCGTCGGACCCGGCCGGCATGCGCGATCTCGCGCGCTTCCAGATGGGCTTCGACGTGCCGCTCATCGCCTATGACAGCGCCGACGCAGTGGTTTCCGCCGTCTCCGCTTCGCAGGGCGATCTCGGTCTGATCGGGCTCGGCGTCACGCGCTCGCCGTGGTGGCTGAACATCGGTCCCGGCAAGCCGCAGGTGATGGCACGCCTGCCGTTCCTGATTTATCCGGACCGCCCGGCCGCGACGCCTGCGGTGGTGATCGCGAAGCCGCTCGGCGATGCCGCCGTCGATGAGATCGCGGTGGTCGCCGCCGATTTCGCCGCCGCGCCACCGGCCGGCATGTTCGACGTGATCACCGAGACCGTCGGCGGCGATCGATGGCGAGGTCTCGTCGCCATCCCCTCAGCACGAGTACCCGAGGGAGCGGTCCGCGTCGGCAGCTATGCCCAGCCGATCGACCTCGCCGACACCGCGGCCCCTGCCGCCGCGGCAGGATGACAGAAATGCTCAGCCAGCCTATCCGCCCGGTGCCGCGCCCGGGCATTCTCGACATCGAGCCTTACGTCCCCGGCAAGTCCACCGGCGCGCCGGGCGTCAACCGCATCTTCAAGCTCTCCTCGAACGAGACGCCATTCGGGCCGAGTCCGCGCGCGATTGAGGCCTATACGGCGACGGGCGCCAAGCTCTCGCTCTATCCGGAAGGCACGTCGAAAGTACTTCGCGAGGCGATCGGCAAGGCGAACGACCTCGATCCGGCGCGTCTGGTCTGCGGCGCGGGCTCCGACGAACTGCTGAACCTGCTCGCCCATGCCTATGTCGGTCCGGGGGACGAGGGTCTGTTCACCGAGCACGGCTTCCTCGTCTACAAGATCGCGATCATGGGCCGGGGCGGGACGCCCGTCGTGGTTCC
Organism: Rhizobiaceae bacterium CPCC 101076; assembly: GCA_003347645.1. Taxonomy (GTDB): domain Bacteria; phylum Pseudomonadota; class Alphaproteobacteria; order Rhizobiales; family Methylopilaceae; genus Flaviflagellibacter; species Flaviflagellibacter deserti. The sequence goes on from QDFX01000014.1 coordinate 20,695, forward strand.
CGAAACCGGCTACACCGCCGATGTCGACGCAATCCTCGCCAACATCACCGAGCGGACGAAGATCGTCTTCATCGCCAATCCGAACAACCCGACCGGCACCTATCTGCCGGCGGAAGAGGTGCGGCGCCTGCATGCCGGGCTGCGCCCCGATATCCTGCTCGTCCTCGACGCCGCCTATGCGGAATATGTCCGCAAGCCGGACTACACCGACGGCCGCGAACTGGTGGACGAGTTCGAGAACGTCGTTGTTACCCACACCTTCTCGAAGATCTTCGGCCTCGCCAATCTGCGTATCGGCTGGATGTATGGGCCGGAGGCCGTGGTCGACGTGCTGAACCGCATCCGCGGGCCGTTCAACGTATCGGGCGCTGCGGTCGCGGCCGGCGTCGCCGCCCTCGATGACACGGCGCATATCGAGATGTCGGTCGAGCACAATACGAAATGGCTCGAATGGCTCGACCTCGAATTGTCCAAGCTCGGCCTCCACGCGACGCCGAGCGTGGCGAATTTCGTGCTGATCCATTTCCCCGAGGAGCCGGGCAAGACGGCGGCCGACGCCGACGAGTTCCTGTCGACGCGCGGCCTGATCCTGCGCCGCGTTGCCGCCTACGGCCTGCCGAACGCGCTCCGGATGACGGTCGGCAGCGAGGAGGCGAACCGTTTCGTGGTGGCAGCCCTGGCCGAATTCATGGGAGCGCCGCGTGGCTGAACCTCTTTTCGGCCGGCTGGCGCTGATCGGTATCGGCCTGATCGGCTCATCCATCGCGCATGCGGCACGGCAGAACGGGCTCGTGAAGGAGATCGTCGTCCAGACGCGCTCGCAGAAGACGCTCGACCGCGCGCGTGAGCTGGGCCTCGGAAATGCCTACACGCTTGACCCGGCCGAGGCGGCCGACGGCGCCGACCTCGTCATCGCCTGCGTGCCGGTCGGTGCGTCGGAGCAGGTGGCGAAGGCGATCGGTCCGGTGCTGAAGCCCGGCGCAATCGTGTCTGATGTCGGCTCGGTTAAGACGTCGGTCGTGAAGCAGATGGGGAACTATCTGCCGGCCGACGTGCACTTCGTCCCGGCGCATCCGATCGCAGGCACCGAGCATTCCGGCCCGGATGCCGGCTTTGCCGAGCTGTTCCAGAGCCGCTGGTGCATCCTGACGCCGCCGGAGGGCACCGACCCGAAGGCCGTCGAGAAGCTCGCCGCCTTCTGGCGTGGCATCGGCGCCAATGTCGAGGTGATGTCGGCGGAGCACCACGACCTCGTGCTCGCCATCACCAGCCATATTCCGCATCTGATCGCCTATAACATCGTCGGCACCGCCGCCGACATGGAGGAGAGCGTCCGCGCCGAGGTGATCAAGTTCTCGGCCTCCGGCTTCCGCGACTTCACCCGCATCGCCGCGTCCGACCCAACGATGTGGCGCGACATCTTCCTGCACAACAAGGATGCGGTGCTGGAAATGCTGGGCCGCTTCACCGAGGACCTGACGGCGCTCCAGCGCGCGATCCGGCGCGGCGACGGCAATACATTGTTCGACCTATTCACGAGGACACGCGCGATCCGTCGCGGCATCGTCGAGATGGGGCAGGATACGTCCGAGGCCGATTTCGGCCGCCGCCACGGGACGGGGACGCCGGCCGGGGAGTGAGGGATTGCCCGCCGTCATGCTCCCGCTCGACCGGAGCATCCACATCATCGCCATGGATCCTCCGGTCAAGCCGGAGGATGACGATTCGGGCTATGAAAAGCCGTGACTGGCATGTGGTTTGCCTTGATCCCGCCGTCAGCCAAGGCTTAGCTCGAAGAAGGCGGAGATTCGCGAAGCTCCGCGCCCGCAGGTAATGGACGCTTCTACAGATCTTTGGATTTTCGGGTACGGCTCGCTGATGTGGCAGCCGGGATTTGCCTTCGATGAGGCAAAGCCGGCTCGGCTCGTCGGGGCGCACCGGTCGCTCTGCATCTTTTCCAATCATTGGCGCGGCACGAAAGAGCAGCCGGGTCTGGTGCTCGGGCTCGACGCCGGCGGTTCATGCCGTGGCGTCGCCTTCCGGGTGGCCGCCGAGCGGGCGCACGAGACGCGCGCCTATCTGCACGAGCGTGAGCTCAGGAATTACGTCTATCGCGAGGTGATGCGGCCCGTCCGGTTCGAGGACGGCAGCCGTGAAGTCGCGCTGGCCTATGTCGCGGACCGCCGCCACCACCAATACGCGGGGCGCCTGACGCGGGAAGAGAGGCTTGCGCTCGTCTCGCAGAGCCGGGGCGAGGGCGGGCCGAACCGCGACTACGTCATCAACACGGTGACGCATCTTCGCCATATCGGTGTCTGCGATCCGGAGCTCGAATGGATGGCCGAGCGACTGGGCAGTGAGCCCTGCTCGATGGCAGCTGGCGGTCGGCTACTGGGCTGACTTCGTCTTCGGCGGCGCGATCTCATTTTCCGGGATGCCTTCGCCGCGCGTGCGGGCTTCCGCGATCAGGCGCGCGGTTGCCGTCTCGATCCGATCCTGCAGCAGGGTCCGGAAAGTGTCACGGTCGAGGCCCGGCGGGATCGGTTCGAGGAATTCGAGCGTGGCAGTGCCGGGATAGCGCTTGAGCGAGCGGCGGGGCCAATAGAGGCCGGAATTGACCGCCATCGGAACGCAGAGCGCGTCGAGTTCCGAATAGAGATGGATGACGCCGAACTTGTATTCCGGCGGCGCGCCGGGCGGCCGGCGGGTGCCTTCGGGATAGATTATGATCTTGCGGCCCTCGGCGATCGCTTGCCTGGCCTTGATCGTGATCTCGCGCAGCGCGGCCGACTTCGCGCCTCGGTTCACCGGGATCATGCCGGTCCGCGAAGTGTACCAGCCGAACAGCGGCACCCAGTTCAGCTCGCGCTTCAGGATGAACGCGAACTGGCCAAGATAGGGAACGGCGGAGAACGTCTCCAGCGCCGACTGGTGCTTCGCGGCGATGATGCAGCCGCCGTCTGGCAGATGCTCGAGGCCGCGCACCTCCAGCTTGATTCCGGCGACGTGGTGCATCAGCCAGATCGTGATGTTGGCCCAGGCGCGGGCAACCCAGAACGCGCTTTCGCGAGTGACCAGGAACGGCAGGCCGAGCACCGCCATGATCAGGAACAGCGAATAGGCCAGGATGTTGAAGGCGATTGCGCGGAGGACGGTCATGACTTCTTCGGTTCGTCGTCGGCGATCCGCGGGGCGACGCGAACCTGGATGAGGGCGGCGAGGTATTTGACATATTCCGTGGCGAGCAGGCGGAAATTCGCCGGCTCCCCCCACCATGTCTCGCTGCCGGCATTGCCGGTGATGACCGGATACGGCAGGAGGATCGCTTCCGGAATGACGCGCTGGAGTTCCAGCAGCGAGCGCCGCATATGCCAGCCCGACGTCACCACGATGACGGTCTGGAAGCCGTGGCGCCGGATCCACTCGCGGGTCTCGACGGCGTTGCCGGCGGTGTTCAATGCCCGGCGGCCGAGATCGACGCAGCAGTCGAGCCAGCGTTTGGCGCGGGGATAGATGCGCACGATCTCCGCGCCGGTGGTTTGCGGATCGACGCCGGAGATCAGAAGCCGGCGGGCGCGGCCCTCGGCGAGCAGCTCGGTTGCCTCGGCGATGCGTTCGGCTCCGCCGGTCAGGACGACGATGCCGTCTCCCGAAACATTGGCCGCGGGTTCATCCCGAGGGATTGTCGCGACGAACGCGATGAAGCCGCCCACGAGCGCGAGCGCGCCGATGCTGCCGACGATGACGGCGATCTGCACAAGGCGCTTCAGCAAGGACGGCGGCCGGGGTTTCGTTCCCGTGCCTTCTTCACCGGTCAATCGAGCCGCCTCAGATGTGCCATCACAGTGAGCCGCGAGGTCGCGGCGGTCAGGACGCCGATGAACAGCGCCAGAACGACGATGCCGATATAGCCGCTCAGGCTCATGCTGTAACGGCCAAAGAGCAGACTTCCTGCCGCATCTCCTGACCCCCCAAGGAGGTCGGCAGCCAGGAAGAACAGGATGGCGAGACCGCCGCCGATCATCGCTCCGCGTAGCCCCAAACCGAGAAAGCGGCGGGCGAAGGCTCGGGCGACATAGCCGTCGCGCGCACCGCAGAAATGCAGCACCTCGACAACGTCCTTGTTGCCGGAGACCGCGCCACGCGTGGCGAACAGCACGGAGAGCGCGGTGGCGAGAATGACGAGCGCGAGGATCGAGATGCCGAAGCCGGCGAGCGTGTTGCCGGTCAACCGCAGGCGGTCGAGCCAGGCGGTGTGATCGTCGAGGCTCGCGCCGGGTATTTCGGCCGAGAGGCGGTTTCGCAGGCCCGCGAGGTCGGGTTGCCGGTCCTCGGCCGTACGCACAACGATCAGGCGCGGTGTCGGGAGGTCGCGGATATTCACGCCCGAGCCGAGCCACGGTTCCAGCAAGGCCGCCATCTGCGCGTCGCTATAGGCCTGGGCGCTGGTCACGCCCGGCGTCGCCCGAGCGAGCGCCAGAGCCTGCAAGACGGCCGCGTTCATGTCGCGGCCGTCGGCGGGCCGGATCTGGATCGTCACTTCGCGCAGGACCTGCGACTGCCAGCCGCGCGCCGCATCGCGGACGATATCGACCGCGCCGACCGTGAGCGAGGCGAGAAAGCTCATGATGGCGATGATCACGATCAGCGCGCTGCCCGCGAGAGAAGCGCCCGGCACCAGAGGCGGCGAGCGCCGGCCTTCGCCCGGCGAAAGCGGCGAAAGACTGGAGAGGCGGGAGGAGAGCGGACTCATCAATCGTAAATATGAAGGCGGCTGTCGCTGAGGACGAGTCGGCGTGCATCGTACAGGTCCATCAGGGCAATGTCGTGCGTAGCGATTAGCACGGACGTGCCCGATTTGTGCAGTTCGACGAACAGCCGGAGCAGACGGCGGGCGAGGTGAGGGTCGACGTTGCCGGTCGGCTCGTCCGCGAGCAGGAATTCGGGACGGCTGATCACGGCGCGGGCGATCGCGGCGCGCTGCTTCTCGCCGCCCGACAGCACCTGCGGATAGGCGTTCACCCTGTCACCGAGCCCGACCCAGCGGAGCAGTTCGACGACTTCGGCGCGGTAGATGCTCTCCTCCCGGCCCAGCACGCGGAGAGGCAAGGCGACGTTCTCGAACGTGGTCAGATGGTCGAGCAGTCGAAAATCCTGGAACACGATGCCGATGCGGCGGCGGATGTCCGGCAGGTCGCGGCGGGTCAGGGTTGCGGTGTCCCGGCCAAAGATCGAGATCAGCCCTCGCGTCGGCTTGAGCGACAGGAAAAGCAGCCGCAGAAGAGACGTCTTCCCGGCGCCAGACGGGCCGGTCAGAAACTGGAACGAGTTCGCATCGATCTGGAAGGAGAGATCGCTCAGGACCTCGGGACCAGGCCCATAGCGCAAACCGACGTTTTCGAACCGGACCACTTTTTCCGACCTCTCGGAAGGGACTTCACCTGCTTCCGTAAGCAGATATCCGTCAGCTTAACCGATTGTTAACCGCGCGCGCGCGGGATGGCGGGCGGCATCAACCGATTTGCCGCCTGCGGGCATGTTCATGCGCTAAGACGAGTCGCGACGCCATGCTTATCACCTGTCCCGATTGCGTAAGCCAGTACGAGGTCGAGCCTGAATCGCTCGGCCCGGACGGTCGCATGGTGCGCTGTGCGGAATGCGGCGCGAAATGGCGCGTGATGCCGGAGACCGATCTTGCCGCAGAGGAGGAGATCGAACCGGAGATGGTCGAGCCGGTCGCGGCGTTCGACTGGGATGATGCCGAATATGAGGAGGACGAGGACGACGAGGAGGACGTGCCGGAACCCGTCGCCGCCGCGCCCGCACCGCCATCGCCGAAGAAGCCGAGGCGCCTGCTTCCTCCCATCCGAATCGAAAAACCCCGGACGACCACGGCGGCAACGATCGCGGGCGTGGTTCTGGTGATCGCCCTCTTTGCGGGGCGCGACAAGGTTGCGTCCGTATTCCCCGATCTCGCTTCGCTTTACGCTGTGGCCGGTATTCCGGTGAATTTGCGGGGCCTCGATTTCCACGACGTCGAGACGTCCGAGACGATCGAGAATGGCGTTCCGGTTCTCGCGGTCACCGGCTCCATCGAGAATGTCTCGAAGCAAACGGTCGAGGTGCCGCGCGTGCGGCTTGCGGTGCGGGCCACGAGTGGCCGCGAAATTTATGTCTGGACGGCGATGCCCTCGAAGCCTCAACTGGCGGCTGGTGATGTGCTGCCCTTCGCCGCGCAGCTGGCTTCGCCGCCGGCCGGGGGCAGGGACGTCTCCGTCCGCTTCCTTAATCCGCGTGACGCGCAGTTCAATGTGTCCGCCCGGGTGAATCAATGAGTTTGACTGTCCGGCCGCTGTTCGAAGCCGAGGTTCTCGCCAAGCGTATCCACGAACTCGCGAGAGAGATCGCACTGGCGGACCACAAGGACCTCCTGGTCATCGCGGTCCTGCGCGGCAGCTTCGTCTTCGCCGCCGACCTGATCCGGGCGATGCACGATGCCGAGCTCGCGCCGCAGATCGAGTTCCTGCAGCTCTCGAGCTACAAGACGGGCACCACGTCGACGGGCTCGGTGGACGTCGTGCGTGACATCGACAGCGATGTGACCGGCCGCGACGTCATCCTCGTCGACGACATTCTCGAATCGGGACGGACGCTCGCTTATGCGAAAAACCTGCTGATACAGAGGGGAGCGCGCGAGGTTATGACCTGTGTGCTGCTCGACAAGCCGGGCAAGCGTACCGTGGATATTAACGCCGATTACGTCGGGTTCGAATGTCCGGACTATTTCGTGGTTGGTTATGGAATGGATGTTGCTCATTCATATAGACAATTGCCGTTCGTCGGCGTCGTCGAGGAAGACGGCGTGACAATCACCGGAGGACCGTAAGAATGGCCCGTATCCTCGTTGTCGACGATGAAGACTCGATCCGGAGCTTCGTCCATCGCGCGCTGGAGCTCGACGGCCATCAGGTCACGACGGCCTCAGACGGCGCCGAAGCGCTCGACAAGCTGATCGCCGAACCGGACGGCTATGAATTGCTGCTCTCCGACATCCGCATGCCGCTGATGGACGGCATCGCGCTGGCGCTTTCGGCCGCGCGCGATTGCCCGGACATGACGATCCTGCTGATGACCGGCTTCGCCGATCAGCGCGAGCGCGCGTCGGACCTCGAAGCACTGATCCATGACGTGGTGACGAAGCCGTTCAGCCTGGCCGATATCCGCGGCGCGGTGGACGGCGCGCTGGAGTCCCGGAAAGCGGCCTAGGCGGGATCGGCCGGGTGTGTCTCGGGGTCGCGAAGCGGAGTCCGTGACCCACACTCCGAGCGCTAACGGATGTTGTCCTCCGGCTTAACCGGAGGAGCCATATCGGTCCTGCCGTATTTCCGGGCTCGGCTTCGCCGCCCCGGAAAAACGCACCGCCCGAATGTTTCTGTTGAGATGGAGCTTTGGCAAATCTTTGCCATCAATCCCTCAGCAGACGCTCCAGATAATCCAGCTCGTCCTGCGGGCGCGTCGGCTCGCTGACGCGGCGGCGGAGCTCTTCCTGTACGCGACGGGCGCGCTGGGCGTCGATCTCGCCGGGTACGCGGACTGTCGAGCCGGGATCGTAGCGGCGGGAGCGGGTCGGACGGCCGAGCGGATCGGTGTCGTCCTGCGTGGCCTGCTGGCCCTGGCGGCGGCCGCCATTCGGCTGGCCTTGATTGCCGGCCTGGCCCTGCTGGCCCTGTTGCTGCTGCATCTGTTCGGCCATGCTCTGGGCGCCCTGACGGAGCGCGTCGAGCGCGCGGCCCTGCGAGCCGAAGGCGCGGCCGGCATCGCCCTCGCCGAGCTGGCCCTCGGCGGAGCCCATCTCCTTGCCGGCATCGCCGAGCGAGTCATTGCCTTCAAGGCCCTGGGCCTGCATGTCCTTCAGGAGCTGTTCGAGCCGCTGGCGGAGCGCGCCCTGGCGCTCACCGAGGCCGCCCATGCCCTGATCGCCTTGGCCGCCCTCGCGTCCGCCGGCCTGCTGGCCCGGATCGCTGCCGGGTTCGCCCTGCTGGCCTTCGCCCTGTTGGCCCATCTGGCCCTGACCCTGTTGCTGGCCGCGTTGTCCCTGCTGCCCCTGCTGCCCCTGTTGTCCTTGCTGGCCGCGCTGGCCCGGCTGCCGCTGGCGGAAGGTCTCGTCGCGGAGCTGGCTCTGCTCGCGGATCATCTTGCCGAGTTCGTCGAGCGCCTTGGCGGCGGCCTCCGAACCCTCGTCCATCTGCCCCGGCGCCTGCTGGCTGCGCTGGAGGTTGTTCATCAGCTCCGAAAGTTCGGACAGGAGATCCTTCGCGGCCTGCTTGTTGCCGCCGCGGGCGAGGTCCTCCATCCGGTCTAGCATCTTCGCCAAATCCTGCGGCGTCAGCAGCTTGGCCCCTGGGGGCAGTTGCCCCGTCTGGCGATTGGGGTTCTGCTGCATCTGCCGCGCCATCTCCTGCAGATATTTGTCGAGCGCGGCACGGAGATCATCCATCAGCTTCTTGATCTCTTCGTCCGGCGCATTGCGGTCGAGCGCGTCGCGCAGCGCCTTCTCGGCGGCCTTGAGATCGTTCTGCATGCCCGGCAGATCGCCGTCTTCGAGCTGTGTCGCGATCTCCCAGAGATAGTCGACCACGCCGCGCAGATCGTCGTCGGATTTCGCGCCGGCGAGCCGCCAATAGGCCGAGCGCAGGCCGAGATAGACGCCATTCGAGGGCGTGAAGCGCTCCGGATAGAGCGCCAGCGCGTCGAGCATGCTGAGGACGCCGGTCTTCTGCTCGGCGTCGAGCGCCAGACGGCGGCGTTGTTCGATCAGCGCGCGCGCCACAGGATGGGTGAAGGGTCGGGCCGGCAGCACCGTTTCGAGCGTCTCGCTCCGTGCGTTCTGGCCGGGCTCGTCCTTGGCGACGAGCGTCATGCGCACCCGCGCACCGGCCCAGGGATGATCGATGACGTCGATCGCGGTCGCGGAATCCCCGCCTCGGCCCTGCGGCAAAGCGAGCTTCACCTCAGGAGCGCCATAGAGCGGTCGCGGCGGCTTGACCTCCTTGCCGGGGAGCGCGCGGGGCGGTGCGAGCGCGATTTCGGCATTGGCGGCGACGATCCCGTAATCGTCCGAGGCGGAGTATTCGACGTTCAGCGCGCCGTTCTCGTTCTGCCGCGGTTCGGTGCGGAAGGCGATGGACGGCGGATTGTCCGGGATGACCGTAAAGCGCCAGACCAAGGGCTCGCCGGTCGGACGGGTCACGGTGACATCGGCGTCGTTGTCGAGCGCATAACGCTGCTCCGCGATCCCTTCGCCGGGATTGGCGGGCGCGCCGGGCGGGGCTTTCGCCATTCCGGGCACCTTGTCGTCAGGGTTCAGAACGCGCGCATTCGGCGCGGAAACCTCAGTGCGGCCGCCGCCGGTACGAACGACCAGGACACTGCCGGCCGGAACGCTGTGAATGCGATCCGCCTCCGGCATCACGGCCCGTTCGGCGTCTTCCTGCTTGGCAGCGGTGAGGAAGATCGGCGCGCGGCCGGTATAGGCCGGCGGCGTCACCCAGGCGTCGAGGCGAGGAGGGGCGGATCCGATCGCCGGCGTGTGCCAGTCGAAGGCGGACAGCAGGCGCGGTCCGCGCTCGGTGCCGGCGGCGATGAATGCGACCAGAGCGGCGAGGATCGCGAGGAAACGAAGTGCGCGGGGATCGCGCTGGGCGAGGCCAGGAGCGGCGAAGCCGGCGCGAAGATCGCGAGCCGCCTCCAACGCGCGGGCGCGGTGAACGGCCCAGAGCGCGCGGGTGACCGGATCGTCCGGCTGGTTTGCCAGAGGGTCGCCGAGCGCGGTGGCGGGGCGATGGTTATGGCCGCTGGCGCGATCGATACGGGCGAGGGCAGACGCGCGGTTCGGCGAGGACAACCGAGTGAGAGGGAAAAGAGCGTAGAACAGCACCGCGCCGAACAGGACGACACCGGCGATGCGGCCATAAGGCGATATGAGGTCCCAAAAGCCAAACCAGGAGATCGCGGCGAAGCCGAGAAGGACGGTGCCGGCGGCGGCCAGTGGGGGCCACAATCCTTCCCAGAGGAGTGCGGCACGGGCGCGCTGCATCAGGGCATCGAGCGCCCTCGGGCTTTCGCCGAAGGGAGGCGGTGATTTCGGGGCGGAGTTGCCGTCGCCCGTCACGTGGCTGAACTCTCCATATGTAGAAGAGTAGCACGGACTTGGGCGAAGACGAGGCGTCAGCCTGTCCTAGGGCAGACTAAAGTGTAACCAAGTGTGCAGAACGGGTATGCGCGTCTAGCGCAACCAGGTCGGGATGCGGTCGAGGCCGATCAGGTCTTCCAGCGGCGGACGCGGGCGGATCACCGCCATTTCGGGGCCGCGGACCAGCACTTCCGGCACGAGCGCCCGCGTGTTGTAGGTCGAGGACTGGGTGGCGCCATAGGCGCCCGCTGTCATGACCGCGACGAGGTCGCCCCGCTTCAGCGGCGGCATGGACCGGTCGAGGGCGAGATAGTCTCCCGTTTCGCAGACCGGTCCGACCACGTCGGCTCTGATGCGGGCGACGGCCGGCTCCGGCTCGGCAACCGGCCAGATGTCATGATGGGCGTCGTAAAGCGTCGGACGGATCAGGTCGTTCATCGCCGCGTCGACGATGACGAAGCTCTTCGCCGAGCCCTCCTTCACATAGATGACGCGGGTCAGCAGGATGCCGGCATTGCCGGCGATCAGGCGTCCCGGTTCCAGCACGATCTTCGCGCCGAGCGAGGAGAGATGCTTCTTCACCACGTCCGCATAGTCGTCGGGCAGCGGTGGCGGCTGGTTGTCGAGCTTGTAGGGGATACCGAGCCCGCCGCCGACATCGATGTGGTCGATGATGTGGCCGTCGGCGCGCAGCGTGCCGACGAGATCGGCCATCAGCGCGAACGCGGCGTCGAACGGTTCGACCTCGGTGATCTGGCTGCCGATATGCATGTCGACGCCGGTGACCGCGATCCCAGGTAGCTTGGCCGCTTCCGCGTAGACCGCGCGGGCATGCTGGAACGGAATGCCGAACTTGTTCTCGGCCTTGCCGGTCGAAATCTTCGCGTGGGTCTTGGCGTCGACATCCGGATTGACGCGAAGCGAGATCCGGGCGGTCGCTGCACGCTCGCTGGCGATGGCGGAGATGCGGGCGAGTTCCGGTTCGGACTCGACGTTGAAGCAGAGAATGCCCGCGTCGAGCGCGGCCGCGATCTCCTCGTCGATCTTGCCGACGCCGGAGAAGGTGATGCGTTCGCCCGGGACGCCGGCGGCGAGCGCGCGCTTCAGCTCGCCGCCGGAGACGACGTCCATTCCCGCGCCGAGCCGCCCGAGAGTGGCGAGAACGGCCTGGTTGGAGTTCGCCTTGACCGCGTAACAGACGAGCGACGGCATGCCAGCGAAGGCTTCTGCGAAGACGCGGTAGTGCCGCTCCAAAGTCGCGGTCGAATAGACGTAGACGGGAGTTCCGACCTCTTCCGCAATGGCGGCGAGGCTCACATCCTCGGCATGGAGGATGCCGTCACGATAGGCGAAGTGATGCACGGGCTGGAGCCCTCGGGCTCATTGAACGAGTGGATCGAGCGGGAACGAATTGTTCGACGATTTCATCGGCCTGGTGCGCCCCGGCGCCGGCGGCACCATGGTCGCCGACGGCTTGGCTTGGTAGGCCCAGCCCTTCACATAGCCACCCGAGGTCGGAGCCGATTTGTCGAGCACCGGACCGGTGCCGAGCGCCATCGCCTCGACTTCATCACTGTCGTTGTTATTCCTTTCGGCGACATCGCTGTTCGTCGATATCGTCGGAGTGGGAACCGTGAGGGCTGACTTCTGGACGGGCGGCGGCGGAGCGAGCTGGGCATTCGGCGGCGCCTCGAGCGCGCCGCGACGGCCGCAACCGGCGACGACGAGCAGGATCGCCGTGAAAACCACGCCGGTCACGATCGTGCGGCGGTTCATGGCCGAATTCCCGGAAAATGAATCATACGCGGATACGTCCCCATCCTGTTCGCAACATCGTGGATGAAGGCTTTCGGCGCAAGGGCGGGATGGCCGCTCAACGGCTGGACGCTTCGTCGGCGAGGCGCTTTTGCCACGCTTCGGCCTCGCGCGCGACGTTCGCGGGTGCCGTTCCGCCGAAGCTGGTGCGGCTCTCGACCGAGCGTTCGACGCCGAGGACGTTGAAGATCGCATCGGTGATGCGCGGCTCGATCTCCTGAAGGTCCGACAGCGTCAGTTCCTCCAGCGCCTTGCCGAGCGACGAGGCTTTGCCGACGATGCGGCCGGTGACGTGGTGGGCTTCGCGGAAGGGGAGCTTCAATTCCCGCACCAGCCAATCGGCGAGGTCGGTGGCGGTGGCATAGGCCGCTCCCGCGGCCTTCTTCATCGCCACGGCGTCCGGCTCGAGGTCCTCGATCATGCCGGTCATCGCGATCGTGCAGAGGCGCAAGGTGTCGAGCGCGTCGAACGAGCCTTCCTTGTCCTCCTGCATGTCCTTGGAATAGGCGAGCGGCAGCCCCTTCATGACGGTAAGGAGGCCGATCAGGGCGCCGATGACGCGACCCGTCTTGCCGCGCACAAGCTCGGCGGCGTCCGGGTTGCGCTTCTGCGGCATGATCGAGGAGCCGGTGGTGAACCGGTCGGACAGGCGGACGAAGCCGAATTGCGGCGTCGTCCACAGCACGATCTCCTCGGCCAGACGCGACAGATGGGTCGCAGCGATCGCAGCGGCCGACAGAGTCTCCAGCACGAAATCGCGGGAAGATACGGCGTCCAGCGAATTCCGCATCGGGCCGGAAAAGCCGAGCGCCGCAGCGGTGGCATGGCGATCGATCGGAAAACCGGTGCCGGCAAGGGCCGCCGCGCCGAGCGGGCTCTCGTTCAGGCGGGCGCGCGCATCGGCGAACCGCCCACGATCGCGCGAGACCATCTCGACATAAGCGAGAAGATGATGGCCGAACGTGACCGGCTGGGCGCTCTGCAGATGAGTGAAGCCCGGCATGATCGTACCGGCATGCGCCAGCGCCTTTTTCGCGAGTGCGGTCTGGAGACCGGCGAGAACCTTGTCGGTCGAGTCGATCGTGTCGCGTACCCAAAGCCGGAAATCGGTGGCGACCTGGTCGTTGCGGGAACGCGCGGTGTGCAGGCGGCCGGCCGAGGGGCCGATCAACTCGGCGAGGCGTGACTCGATGTTGAGGTGGATGTCCTCGAGGGCCCGCGAGAACTTGAAGTCGCCGGCCTCGATCTCGACCAGGATGTCGCTCAGGCCCTTGGCGATGGCGCGGGCGTCAGCTTCCGGCAGGATGCCCTGCCTGGCGAGCATCGCGACATGCGCTTGCGAGCCACGTATATCCTGAGCATAGAAGCGCTGGTCGAAATCGATCGACGCGTTGATCGCTTCGAGTGCGGCATCGGGCCCCTCTGCAAAGCGCCCGCCCCACATCTTATTGCTCATCTACAAGCCCCTTTGAGGCATGATACGGACCAGCCCATGACCGATGAGACAAAGCGCTCCGGATCGACGGTGCGGCTTCTCGCACTGGCCGCCGTGCTTGGCATCGCCGCCGGCGTGGCGGCGATATACGTGAGAAGCGCGGCGGATAGCAATCAAGGAGCGCTCGCCTGTGCGGGCGATCAGAAGGCGATCGAGCGGATGAAACCGCTTGCTCGCGGGGAGGTCGCGGGCGTCCTGGTACCGGACCGGCCGCGCGCTTTGCCTGAGCTGACCTTCGTGAATGCCCAGGAGCAGCCGCTGAATCTCGCCGATTTCACCGGGAAAACTGTGCTCCTGAACATCTGGGCGACCTGGTGCGTGCCTTGTCGGGAGGAGATGCCGAATCTCGATCGTGTGCAGTCGGAACTGGGCAGCGACAAGTTTGAGGTCGTTGCCGTCTCGATCGATCTCGACGGCTTTAAGAAATCGGTCCCGTTTCTGGAAGAATTGAAGCTCGCCAACATCAATCGCTATGCCGAGCCGACCGGAAAGCTGTTCCAGGCGCTGAAAATGGCCGGGCGCGCGGTCGGATTGCCGACGACATTGATCATCGACGGATCGGGTTGCGAGATCGGCTATTTGCCGGGGCCGGCGGTATGGGATTCCGAGGACGGAAAGGCGCTGATAAAGGCCGCCGTCGGAGAGTCTTGAGCTTAAGCGAGGGTGTCGAGGCCGGAGAGCGCTGAGCTGTACCTCTCCTGCAATTGTGTTTGCACGCGTTCGTTGGCGATCTGCATGGTGAGCTGAACCATGCCTGCCGTCGAATCGAGGCTGCCGCCGATCAGATTGTTGGCGGCCGTGCTCTGGTTCGCGACCATGTTGTCGTAGGTCGCCCGGTTGGCCGCGCGCATCGTGGCGCCGGGATCGCGCTGCCAGCTCGGCGTATAGAGATAATAACCTTTGGCGTTGACCTGGAAGGCGCCCATCTCAGGCGTCCCGGTCGATCATGCCGCCGACACCGTCGGGGAGCAGGGCCTTGATGTCCTCGGCCGCGGAGGCGAGCAGGTTGACGATCGACTGATCCATCTCGTTCGCCTGCTTCAGGGCGATCATCGAGGCCTGCTGCGCGCGGCTGCCGGCCTGCATCGACGTCATGGTCAAAGCGAGAGATGCGGTGTCCAAGATCTACTCCTCGCACCCACCCTGACAAACCAGGGTAAACGCGCCGTTAAGAATTCAGGCGCTGCGGTCGAGCCTCTTGCCTGGTCCGGCCAGCCGGTAGCCGGCGAGCCCCTGGGCGTGTTCGGTCGCGTTTTCGAGGACATCGGTGAGGGTGAGTTCATCCGGGTCCGACTGCACGACAGGTGTCTGCTCGGACATGGCCCGGCGGTAGCCTTCGAGAATGGCCGCCGCCGAGGCATTGGCGCTGACCGGGTCCATGGCGCATCTCCGTTCCGGACGAAAATGCACCAAACGGGGCGCGCGATCCCGAAAAGCGGGCTTTTTGGCTAACGAATCGCTGCTGACAAAATTCGAGTTTTCGAGTATAGAGATCGTGTGGGTATGTACGTACCGGCGGTGCGGGGGATCTCATGAAGAAGAAGGGCAAGAAGAAGAACGATGCCGGCGCGGCCGTCGTCGATGCCGCGAGCCCCTCTTCGGCCGCTGATAGCGCCGAAGCCAAGGCGCTCTACAAGCCGGTGAAGCAATCGGTGACGATCCGGCTGGATTCCGACGTGGTGGCCTGGTTCAAGAGCCGCGAGGATCGCTACCAGACGGCGATCAACAAGGTGCTGCGCAAGCACATGCTGAAGCGGCTGAGCGACAAGAAGAAGTCCGCGCCTGCTGAATAATCAGCGGGTCGGAACCGGCTTTTCGCCTCGATAATCGTAGAAGCCGCGCTGGGTCTTGCGTCCCAGCCAGCCGGCCTCGACGTATTTCACGAGCAGCGGGCAGGGGCGGTATTTCGAATCCGCCAGGCCGTCGTGCAGCACCTGCATGATCGACAGGCAGGTATCGAGGCCGATGAAGTCAGCAAGCTGCAGCGGTCCCATCGGGTGGTTGGCGCCGAGCCGCATGGCGTTGTCGATCGCCTCGACCGTCCCGACGCCTTCGTAAAGCGTGTAGATCGCCTCGTTGATCATCGGCATCAGGATGCGGTTGACGATGAAGGCCGGGAAGTCCTCCGCAACCGTCGTCGTCTTGCCCAGCCGCTGGACGAAGTCCCGCGCCACCTCGAAGGTCGGCTCGCCGGTGGCGATGCCGCGCACGAGTTCGACCAATTGCATCGCCGGCACCGGGTTCATGAAATGGATGCCGATGAACTGTTCCGGACGGTCCGTCGCCGAAGCAAGGCGGGTGATCGAGATCGAGGATGAGTTCGAGGCGATGATCGCATCCGGCCGGAGACTTTTGCTGACTTCGGACAGCAGCGCCGCCTTCAGTTCCTCATCCTCCGTCGCGGTCTCGATGACGAGATCGCTCGGCGCAAGATCGCTGAGACCGACCGCCGGGCGAAGACGGGCGAGGGCCTCGGCGCTTTGCTCCTGGGTGATGTGCTGCTTCGCCACCTGCTTGGCGAGGTGGTAGCCGACCGTGGCTATACCGGCCTTGATCTTTTCTTCCGAGATGTCGTGCAGCAGCACGTCCATGCCGGCCAGCGCGCAGACCTGGGCAATGCCGGAGCCCATCTGTCCCGCGCCGATGATGCCGACCGTGCGAATTGGCTGAACCATGATCTGTTACCGGCGGTGCAGGAACGGTTCGGGTGCAAGGCGCATGGGAAGCGGCCGGACCAGAAGAGCGGCGACGGTAATGGTCAAGCTGCGGCCGGTCAACGTGTCCGCGAGCGCAAATCCGCTGGAACTCAGATCGTTTTCGGCGGCCGCCCGAACCACGGTACGTCGTCGCGCTTGAACAGGGGGATCAGCATCGCGCCGGCAAGAAATCCGCCAGTATGGGCCCACCACGCGATTGCGTCGTCCCAGCCGAAGAGGCCGCTTCCGAGCTGAACCACGAACCAGGCGATGATGATCCAGAACGCGGTGACTCGAAGCGGGATGCGGCCGAACAACAGGATCCACATCTTCACCCTGGGATGAAGCAGGAGATAGGCCGCGATTACGCCCGATATCGCGCCCGAGGCACCGATCAGGGGAGCCTCGGAGGTCGGCACCGCCAATGCGTGCGCCGCGGAGCCGGCAATGCCGCAGAGAACGTAGAACAAGGCAAATCGCCAATGCCCCATCGAATCCTCGATGTTGTCGGCGAAGACGAGGATGAAGAGCAGGTTGCCGACCAGGTGGAACGGGTCGCCGTGCAGGAAGAGCGACGTGAAAATCGTCAATTCCGGCGGCACTCCCGCATGTACGGGCGCGGCGGCATGGCCGAAGACGACGGCAGGGATCAGCCCCCAGCCATAGGTCGCTGCCAGATTGTCGTCGAGGACCAGACCGGACTGGAAGATCGTGTAGACGCCGAGATTGATCGCGATCAGGGCCCAGGAAACGAACGGATAGCGGATGAGAATCCTTGGATTTTCGTCGCTCAGCGGCACGAAGACCAAGATCGTCTCTCCGAAGGTTCAGCCGCGCTCAGGGATAGCCAAGCCGCACGCCTGCATTGGTGATCCCGCGATCTTGGCCGCACAGGTCAAGGTTGGAAAGATGCTAGATCGCCGCCGCGATATCGACTTCAGCCACGTCCGCCGGCGACCCAGAGGAACAGCATGATGACGCCGATGGCAACGAACTGGAGCAGGACGCGCCAGCGCATCAGGCTCTGCGAGCGGTCGGGGTCGCCGCCCTTCATCATGTTGACGAGGCCCATGACCAGCACGACGGCGACCGCGGCGATCGCGACGGGGATCAGATAGAAAATCGCGGAATCCATTGGGTCACCCAGGATGTCAGGCGTTCAATCGCCAGATCGTCACGTTGAGAGCGGTCGCGAACATCACCCAGCCGAGATAGGGAACGAGCAGCCACGCGGCGAGGCGATCCCTGCGCGCGAAGGCGACAATAGTCCAGATGATCGCCGCGATCAGCGCAATGATGACGCAGACGCCGGCGAACGGATTCTGGTGGGCGAAGAAGGCGTAGGACCAGGCGACATTGAGAACGAGTTGGACGCCGAAGGGCAGGAGCGCCCGGTTGCTGGCGATCCATCCGCCCGAGGCGCGCACGACGAGCCATAGCGAAACGGCCATCAGGCAAAAGAGGGTCGTCCAGGCGACCGGGAACACCCAGTTCGGCGGGTTGAAGTCCGGCTTTGCGAGACCGGCATACCACCCGAGGTTGGGCGTAGTCAGGGTCGAGCCGAGACGAAGTGCGGTTGCACAGATCAGGAGAGACAGGAGAAGGGCGAGGCCCGAGCGTATGCGGCCGATATTGAAGCTGCGGTCCATGTCCATCATCGTCTGCCGATCACGCATCTGTGTACGGGATTTAGCTCAATCCCAAGAGCATCAACGGGTTCCGGCGTTAGCCGCAACATTCTGTTAAGCGGTAATGCGTATTTGTACCAATCAACCGAAGGTGGCAAATCACCTCAATGGGGGCAAAGGCTGGGGAGTATAGTAATGCGTATTTTCTCCGCGTTTCAGCGAGTGAATGTGTTCAAGCGCGTGCGCGTTCCGGCCGCACTGACATCGGTGCGCCTGCGTGTCTCGCTGCTGAGCATCGCTCCCTTGATCGCCCTCCTCATTGTCGCCGGCACGTTCCGGTTCGGCCAGCATGAGGTGGCGACGGCGGTCCAGCGTGCCGACAAATATTCCGATATTTCCAGCGAGGTTGAGCGTTTCCGCGGTCAGCTGGCGACGATGGCGTCGGCCGTGGCGCAATATCGCCTGAAGCCGACCGACACGATCAAGGGATCGTTCGACCAGGCCAGGAAAGAGGCGACGCGGGCGATCGAGGCGATCCGTGCCAATGTCGACGACGAGAATTTTCTGGTGACTGTCGGTCTGCTCTCCGACGGCCTGAACCAGACCGCCGACGCGTTCGCGGATATCGTGAAGGCGCAGGCGGTGCTCGGCACCAAGCAGGCTCCCGGTGTTGATCAGAAGCTGCAGGCCGCGGGCGACGATCTCGAGGTCTTCATGGAGGATAAGCTGAATGCGCTGGGCGAGGACAGCTATGCGATCGCCAAGACCGTCCAGGAAATCCGCAAGCTCGAAAAGGGCTACATCATCTCCGGCACGTCCTCGCTGTTCGACCAGTTCAACAAGAGCCTCACGACGCTGGGCGACCAGCTGAAGGACAATCCGCTTCTGGATGACGGAACGAAGAATAAGGCCGCCGAGGCGATCTCGACCTATCAGCAGCTGTTCAAGGATTGGCGCACCGCCCGCAACAAGCAGGGGACGGCAGCCAATGTGACGAGCGACACGCTCGAGAACGTCTCGCTGAACACGAGCGCGCTGCTGGCCTTTGCCCGCGACGGCAAGACCCAGACGGCCGGGGTTCGGCATCAGGCCGAGCAGTGGACCAACATGGTCGCGGTCGGCATCATCGTGATCGCCATTCTGGTCTGCTCGACGCTCGGCTTCTTCATCGGCCGCAGCATCACCAAGCCGATGTCGGATCTCACTTCCGACATGCGCCGGTTGGCGGATGGCGACACCAATATCGAGGTGAAAGGCGCCGAGGGCCGCAATGAGTTGTCGCAGATGGCTCGCGCGGTGCTCGTGTTCCGCGACAACGCGATCGAACGCGAACGGCTTACCGGCGAACAGGCCGCTGCTGCGACCCAGCGCGAGGCCCGCGCCCGCGCGGTCGAATCGCTCGTGCACGAGTTCGAGGCGCTGGCCAATTCCGCGATCAACGGCGTCCGCTCGGCCGCCGGCAATCTCGAGGAGACGGCGTCGAACCTGATCGAGGCCTCGACCCGCGTCACCGAAGAGGCCCGGGCGGCCGGCAATGCCGCCAACAGCGCCTCCGAGAACGTCACCGCGGCGGCCACCGGAGCGGAAGAGCTCGCTCTGTCGATCCAGGAAATCGAGCAGCAGGCGCTCAAGTCGACCGAGGTTTCGTCTCGCGCGGTCACGGAAGCCAATCGCACGTCCGATACCATGGGTGGTCTCGCGACGGCGGCAACCCGCATCGGCGAGGTCGTCAGCCTCATCGAGGCGATTGCATCCCAGACCAATCTTCTCGCCCTCAATGCCACCATCGAGGCGGCCCGGGCGGGCGAAGCGGGCAAGGGCTTCGCGGTCGTCGCGCAGGAGGTGAAGACGCTCGCCTCGCAGACAGCGAGCGCAACGCAGGAAATCGCCCGCCAGATCGGCGCGATCCAGGAGGCCTCGGCCGATGCCGGCGTCGCCATCGAGCGCGTCAGCGGCATCATCTCCGAGACCTCGTCTATCGCGGCCGCCGTCGCCGGTGCAGTCGAGGAACAGACGGCCTCGGTGCAGTCGATCGCCGGCAACGTCGCCCGGGCGTCGAACGAAGCGCAGTCCGGCTCCTTGGCCATGGCCTCGGTCGAGGAAGCGGCGGCATCCGCCCGCATGGTCGCCGACGATGTCGCCAATCTCGCGACCGACCTGTCGAAGGAGGCGCAGCGGCTCGAAGAAGCCGTGAACGGCTTCCTCCGCGAGGTTCAGGCGGCCTGACGAACCGGCATTGCCGGACTATCGACAAAGGATCGGGGCGCGTTGCGGTTGAACCGTGACAGCGCCCCGATCCTTTGTTTATGGCTAGTCTTCAGGATGCAGGAACGCCGCTTTGGCTCGGAGCCGTATGAAATCTGCCTGGGCCATCGTCTATGACGTCTATCTGCGCTTCACCGCGCATGACGCCTGGGCGATCGCGAGCCATGTGGCGATGTCGGTGCTACTCGCTCTGTTTCCGTTCCTGATCGTCGTGACCGCGCTCGCTTCGCTGATCGGCACGCCGCAGGTCGCGTCCGAGGTGATCGGGCTGGCGTTCGAGGGATGGCCGGAGTCTCTGGCAGCGCCGCTGGCCGGTGAAATCACTCGTGTGTTGACCGGACGCCGCCTCGACCTTCTGACGGTCGGTGTCGTCCTTCTGCTGTGGACTGCGTCCTCGGCGGTCGAGGCGATGCGGGTCGCGCTCGTCCGGGCCTATGGCGTTCCGGACCTCAGGACCTGGTATTTCAATCGTCTGCAGAGCACCGGCTTCATGCTGCTCGGCGCGGCCGGCATGCTCGTGCTTGCGGTGGCCGTCGTCCTGTGGTCGCCCATCTGGGAGTTTGCGGTCCGATATTTTCCGGAGATCCGGGCAGCGACCTGGTCGGACGAGTTCTTCCGCTATAGCGCGACCGGCCTGTTCCTCGCGGGCGGGCTGATCCTCGCCCATCTGTGGCTGCCGCCGCAGCGCGTGCCGATCCTGTTCATCCTGCCGGGCACCGCGCTGACCATCGTTCTCTGGCTCGTCGGCGCGTCCGTATTCGGATACTGGCTGGCGCGGTTCAGCAATTACGCCTCCACCTATGCCGGCCTCGGCGGCATCATGGCGGTGATCTTCTTCCTCTACATGAATTCGGTCGCCTTCATTCTCGGCGGCGAGTTGAACGCGGTTCTGGCATCCAGGAAGCGGGCAAGGGATACGCGGCTGGCCCAGCAGGGACCGTCGCCGGAACCCGGCCCGGACGCGCACGTTGGTCCCCGAAAGGAGATCATCGTGACCGACCACCGCACGCACGACACCCCGCCCCGCAAAAACGCCACCGAGGCCCGTCAGGGCGCCAGAGGGACCCCGGTTCTGTGGGTTCTGATCTGTGGTCTGGCGCTCGCGGTCGTGGCGCTGTTCTTCTTCCTGTCGACGGATGTTCAGAATCCGCCGCCGGTGCCGGTAGAGCAGCAGCCGGTTGGGCCGAGCTCCGATGCGACGCCGAACAATGCGGAGCCGTCGCGGCTCGACGCGCCGCCCGGCCCGGCCAAGTGATCAGCGGCGATTGCGGTCTTCGGGCGGCAGGACTTCGTATTCCGCGTCGATGATCGTCTCGCTTGCGGACCGCGGCGCGCGGGCACTCTTTCGGGCACGCCAGCGATAGACGGCGTCCAGCACCAGGAGCGCGGGGAACACGACAAGGAAGACGCCGGTCGCCACGATCGCCAAAGTCACGACGATCGCGGCCGCGATCGCGCCGATCACGGCGATTTGCCATGCCGGCATGCGGGATGCGCGGAGGCGGAACAGGCCGAAGGGTTGGTTTGCGTTCATCATCTAAACCTAGACGCCTTATATCGGCCTTCGCCGCTCCAAATCCAAGCGCCACGAAACCGCAGGACTCCGGCGGCGTTTCCAATTGAAAGATTCGGAGGCGAGAAGTGCCCTCGACCGCGATCAAACAGATTGCCTATCTGCCGGACGACCGCGAACTCGACGTGACATTCGTCGGAAGCAATCGGACCTACACCTATTTTGGCGTCGAGCCCGAAGTGCACGAGGATTTTGTCCACGCGATGTCGAAGGGACAGTTTTTCAATGCACGTATCAGGGATCGCTACGAATATCGGCTCAAGACGGCTAGCTCGCCGAAGCCTCGATCGCCAGAGCGTGGACCCGCTCGCGGAGTTCCTCGGCCAACACGGCATTGACGGCGCGATGGGTCTCGACCCGGCTCTTGCCGGCGAATTGCGGCGAGCCGATGCGGACACGGAAATGGGTTTCCCCACCCTCGCGCCAGCCGCCATGGCCCGCATGCTGGTGGCTCTCGTCGATGACCTCCAGCCGGGTCGGTTCGAAGGCGGCGCGAAGTTTCGATTCAATGCGGTTTCTAAACGTGCTCATAGCGCCTACATAATGGCTCCGGCTCGTCGAACGAAGCGTTCTGCGCGCCGTCGTGATCGATCCGTCAACCCTTCTATCGCATCCTGAGACCAGTGGCCGCGTTCGCTTGTCGCGCCCGCCGGAGCCGCCCATAATCGACGCTATGAAACTTGATTCACCCTGGTTCGATCGCATCCGCGCCGCGCGCAAGCCGACGGCTGCCGAAGCACAGGCGAAGCCCGGAATGTGCGAACACCCCGGCTGCGCCGACAAGGGCGATTTTCGCGCGCCGAAGGGGCGTGACCGCGAGGGTCAGTACTGGCGATTCTGCTTCCAGCATGTCCGCGAGTACAACCAGTCATTCAATTATTTCCGCGACATGCCGGACGACGCGGTTGCGGCCTGGCAGAAGGATTCGCTGACCGGCCATCGCCCGACATGGACGATGGGCGTCAACCGTGCAGCCGGCGGCAAGGTCCCGCCGCGGCCGCATTCATCTCATCCGCGCTTCGGCAATTGGGATTTCGCGGACCCCTTCAACGTATTCGGAGGCGATGCCGAGGCGCGCCGGCCCGAACCCGAGGCACCGCGTCGCCGCGCCCTCAAGAAGGTCGAGCGGAATTCGCTGATCGAACTCGGCCTGGAAGAGAGTGCGTCGGGGGAAGAGATCAAGGCCCGTTTCAAGACCTTGGTGAAACGGCTGCATCCCGATGCAAATGGCGGTGACCGTGCGACCGAGGATAAATTGCGCGCTGTCATCCAAGCCTATAATTACCTAAAACAGGCTGGTCTCTGCTGACTGGCATGTCGCCCATGGCGGGCGGCCCACGGCCGTGCGGGTCGTGGTTCAGGAGGTTTCATGGCGACTGTAGCTGAAGGCGTCCGGGGTATACCGGACATGAAGGTGTCCGTACGTCAGACGTTCGGTATCGACTCTGACCTGGAAGTGCCTGCTTATTCCGAGACCGACGACCACGTTCCGGATCTCGATCCCGATTATCTGTTCGACAAGAACACGACGCTTGCGATCCTCGCCGGCTTCGCGCGGAACCGCCGCGTGATGGTCACGGGCTATCACGGCACCGGCAAGTCGACGCATATCGAGCAGGTCGCGGCGCGCCTCAACTGGCCGTGCGTGCGCATCAATCTCGACAGCCACGTCTCGCGTATCGACCTCGTCGGCAAGGACGCGATCGTCCTGAAGGACGGCGCGCAGGTCACCGAGTTCAAGGACGGCATGCTGCCCTGGGCGCTGCAGAACAATGTCGCGCTCGTCTTCGACGAATATGATGCCGGCCGCCCGGACGTGATGTTCGTGATCCAGCGCGTGCTCGAAGTATCCGGCCGCCTGACGCTGCTCGACCAGAAGCGCGTCATCCGTCCTCACCCGGCCTTTCGCCTGTTCGCGACGGCGAACACGGTCGGTCTCGGCGACACGTCGGGCCTCTATCACGGCACCCAGCAGATCAACCAGGGTCAGATGGACCGCTGGTCGATCGTGACGACGCTGAACTATCTGCCGCACGACAACGAGGTCGATATCGTCCTCGCCAAGTCGCCGCACTACAAGGGCAGGCCCGAAGGCCGCGAGATCGTCTCGAAGATGGTCCGTCTCGCCGACCTGACCCGCAACGCGTTCATCAACGGTGACCTGTCGACCGTGATGAGCCCGCGTTCGGTGATCACCTGGTCCGAAAACGCCGACATCTTCAGCGATATCGGCTTCGCGTTCCGCCTGACCTTCCTCAACAAGTGCGATGAGCTGGAGCGGCCGCTGGTCGCCGAGTTCTATCAGCGCTGCTTCGGCCAGGAACTGGCCGAATCCGCGGTGAATGTCGCACTGAGCTGAGCCAGGTCGAGTCATGGCCGCCTCGAATTCAGGACCGACCAAGCCACGCGAACCGCCGAGCGAGCCCCTGAAGCGCTCGGTGGCCGCGACCTTGCGCGCGATCGCGGGCAAGTCGGATCTCGAAATCAGCTTCTCGCAGGAGCGAGCCTCGCTCACCGGCAATACCGCACGTTTGCCGGAACCGCCGCGCCGCCTGACCGCGAAGGATGCCGCTGTCCTGCGCGGCAATGCCGACGCTCTGGCGCTGAAACTCGCCTGCCACGACCCGAAGCTGCACAACAGGCTCGTGCCGCGGGGAACCGAGGCGCGGGCGATCTTCGACGCCGTCGAGCAGGCGCGCTGCGAGGCGATCGGCTCGCGCCGGATGTCGGGTGTTGCGAACAACATCACGGCGATGCTCGACGAACGCTTCACGCGCGCGAGCTATGATGACCTGTCCGCCCGCGAGGACGCTCCGATCGAGGAGGCGCTCTCGCTGATGGTCCGCCAGCGGCTGACCGGTATCGAGCCGCCGGCGTCCGGCCAGAAGGTCGTCGACCTCTGGAAGGGCTGGATCGAGGAAAAGGCCGGCAAGAATCTCGAAGACCTCGATCTGGTCCTGAACGACCAGATCGCATTCGCGCGTTCCATGCGCGAACTCCTGACCGCGCTCGAAATGGGCGACGAATTCGCCTCCGATCTCGACGAGATGACGGATGAGGAGGGCGACGCGGACACCGACAAGGATCCCGGCCAGGAAGAGGGCGGCGAGCGCGGCGAGGAGAGCGCCGAGGGTGCCCAGTCGGCGGAGGCCGAGGCGACCGACGACGAGCCCGATTTCGGCGAGATGGAGCAGGCCGACGCGCCGCCTTCCGAAACGCCGGACGAGGCGGAGGAGGGCGACGCCGAGGACATTAACGAGCCGCCGCGGCGCCAGCTGTCGAACACTCAAGGTGTGGCCGTCGACTACCGCGCCTTCACCAACCGCTTCGACGAGACCATGCACGCCGAGGAGCTCTGCGACGCCGACGAGCTGGCGCGCCTCCGCTCGTATCTCGACAAGCAGCTCGCCAACCTCCAGGGCGTCGTCGGGCGTTTGGCGAACCGGCTGCAGCGCCGCCTGCTCGCGCAGCAGAACCGCGCCTGGGACTTCGACCTCGAAGAGGGCACGCTCGATCCGGCGCGTCTGTCCCGCGTCGTCACCGATCCGATGCAGCCACTCTCCTTCATGAGCGAGCGCGACACCGATTTCCGCGACACCGTCGTCACGCTCCTGCTCGACAATTCGGGCTCGATGCGCGGACGCCCGATCACTGTCGCGGCGACCTGCGCCGACATTCTAGCGCGAACGCTGGAGCGGTGCGGCGTGAAGGTCGAGATCCTTGGCTTCACGACCCGCGCCTGGAAGGGCGGGCAGTCGCGCGAAGCGTGGCTGCAGGCCGGCAAGCCGCCTTATCCAGGCCGCCTGAACGATCTCCGCCATATCATCTACAAGTCCGCCGACGCGCCCTGGCGCCGGGCCCGGAAGAATCTCGGCCTGATGATGCGCGAGGGTCTCCTGAAGGAGAACATCGACGGCGAGGCGCTGGACTGGGCGCACAAGCGCCTGCTGGCCCGGCCGGAACAGCGCCGCATCCTGATGATGATCTCGGACGGCGCGCCCGTCGACGATTCCACTTTGTCGGTCAACAACGGCAATTATCTCGAGAAGCATTTGCGGGCCGTCATCGAGGACATCGAGACGCGCTCGCCGGTCGAGTTGATTGCCATCGGCATCGGTCACGACGTGACGCGCTACTACCGGCGCGCCGTGACGATCGTCGATGCCGAGGAACTCGGCGGTGTGATGACCGAGAAGCTCGCCGAACTCTTCGACGAGAAGGCGACGCCGAGAAGTCCGGCTCCGCGCCGCGCAACCGTCCGGGCCTGATGTGGACTCTGGCGTCGATCATTCTGGCCATGGCATCGACGCCCGCTTTGGCCGAGCCGATCACGATCACGGCAAAGCCCATTGCCTCCTTCGAACGCGCAAATCCGGAACGGACTGAGTTTGGCGCCCTGACGTTTCGCGGCGGGTTGGAACTCAGGGGCAGCGACCGAAGCTTCGGTGGTTATTCCGGGCTCCGCGTCGAGGCCGACGGCAGCCGGTTCCGCGCGCTTTCGGACCGTGCGACCTGGCTGGAAGGCCGCATCGTCTATGACGGCACCCGGCCGATCGGGATCGAGGATGCCTCGATCGCCGAGGTGCTGGATGCGAAGGGCGCCTCGCTTGTCGGGACGTCGCGAGGCGACACCGAGGCGCTGGAGGTTCGTGGCAGCACGGCCTGGGTGACGACGGAGGGTGTGCCGCAGCTTCTGCGGTTCGATTTCGGGGCGAATAACGCCAATCCGAGGGGCTTTTTGACGATCCGCCTGCCGAAAGGGATGACGGCGATGCCGTCGAATGCGGGCCTTGAGGCCCTGGCGATCGTGCCCGACGGCCAGCCGCGTGCTGGGAGTTTCCTGATGCTCGGCGAGGATCCGAGCGGAAAGGACGGCAATCATCCGGCCTGGCTCATTCCCGGCAAAGGGGGCTTCGCGGAGACCCTCAGCCTTCGTGAGCACGACGGCTTCGCCGTGACCGACGCGACCTTCCTGCCGGGCGGTGATCTCGTCGTCCTGCAGCGGAAGTACAGGGCGCCTTTGCTGTCGATCCGCATTCGCCGCATCGCCGCTAAGGACGTCGCCCCGGGCGCGGTGCTGGACGGGCCGCTTCTGTTCGAGGCGAACCTTTCTCAGGAGATCGATAATCTGGAAGCGATCTCGGCGACCAAGGCAGCGGATGGCACGACGGTGCTGACGCTTCTATCGGACGACAATTTCAATCCGTTTCAACGGACGATCCTGCTGCAGTTCGGATTGAAGGAGTGACATGGACTGCCATCCCGGATGAGGGCGAGCTACAGGGCTAGGCTTCTGTTACCGTCATCCTCCGGCTTGACCGGAGCATCCATCGTCGTGGCGAAGGCTGCATGGGTCCTCCGGTCAAGCCGGAGGACGACGGCGTGGTGAACGGAAGTGCGAAAATTCAGCGGCTAGCCGTAACCACTTCAGCCGGCCGGATGCGACCCATCAGTGCGCCGTAAGGCACCAGCAACAGCAGCGCCATCGCTACCTTTACCAGGAAATCGAAAAAGGCGAGGCCGACCCAGAGCGGGACGGTGACGCCGAAGGTCGGATAGGTGACGGGGCCGGACATCATGGGGTCGCCGGCGAAGGCGAGCGAGAAGAACACGACCGTGTCGAGCGCCGAGCCGAGCAGGCTGCCAGCCAGCGGCGCACGCCACCAGGTCATCCGGCGGAGGCGGTTGAAGACGGTGATGTCGAGAAGCTGGCCGAACAGGAACGCCGTGCCCGACGCCAGCGCGATGCGCGGCGAAGCCAGGGCGATCGACAGCACGACGGCGATCGCGAAGCCGCAATAGATGACCCGGCGCGTAAGCGTCGGGCCGAAGCGGCGGTTGGTCAGGTCATTGACGAGGAAGGCGAGCGGATAGGTCAGCGCGCCGTAGGTCAGGTAGTCGCCGAGGCCGAACGCCGTGACGGGATACTGGACCGCAACGTTGGAGAGCGCCACGACGGCCGCCATGGCGGCGACCGGAAGGGCAAGCTGTCGGACGGTTCCGTTCGCGGGCATCGGTGCTGCCTTATGCAGCCGCCGTGGCCTCGCCGGCGGCCTTGACGATCTTGCGGCGCAGTTCCTTGGCCTTCTGCGACAGGTCGTTCTCCGAAGCCTTCAGCAGGAAGGCATCGAGACCGCCGCGGTGCTCGACCGAGCGGAGGGCATGGGCCGTGACGCGCAGGCGCACGGACTGGCCGAGGGCGTCGGACAGCAGGGTGACCCTGACGAGGTTCGGCAGGAACCGGGTCTTCGTCTTACGATTCGAATGGCTGACAAGATTGCCAACGAGGACGGCTTTTCCAGTCAGTTCGCAGCGCCGCGACATCGCAGTGCTCCATATACAAGAATTACGGGGCGAGCAGGCCGGACCCGAAAAGCAAAAGCAGAACAGGCCGCGAGAGCCGGGGCGCTCGAAGGTCGCGCTGTATAGTCGCCAACCCCCTTTTGCGTCAAGCGAAGCCCCGCAGAAACTGAGTCTCCGTTGCAACGGCCGCCCGGAATTGCTCGCCCACTCTCGACGGAACGGGCCGTCTGGAGCATTGTCAATGCTTGAATCGGGCCGGAAGAGCCACGATTTGCGACGCCGAAGGATTACCGCTGTGCCGTCATTGCTCTCAGGTTTGCCGATCGCGCGGCCCGCCCGCATGGCGGTGGTCGCCGTTGCGGCGTGCGTCACGGCGATGCCGGCTCTCGCGGGTGAGACCGAGTTCACGGCCGCCTATACCGCACGTCTCGCGGTGCTCCCCATCAACTTCGCTAGCGGAACCCTGAAGGCGACGGTGCCGGATAAGGGGCGCTACGTGGTCGATTTCGGCGCCGACGGCATGGGCTTCGCGATGAGCGGCAAGGCCATCGGCACGGTCTATCCGGACGGCGTCTGGCCGCTGAGCGCCGCGATCGACACGGCCGACAGCTCCGAAGTTCGCAAGATCCGGATCGCTCTGTCGCGCGGCCGCGTGCGGCGCGATACCGTGACGCCGCCGCTGCCCTATCGTCCGGACCGGGTCCCGGTGACGCAGGAGCATAAGAAGGGCGTGATCGATCCGATCAGCGCGCTTCTGATGCCGGTCGCAAAGAAGTCGGACACGCTGGAGCCGAGCGTCTGCGACCGCACTTTGCCGATCTTCGAGGGTACGGAACGGTTCGACATCAAGATGTCCTATCTCCGCATCGAGAACGTGAAGACGATCAAGGGTTATGAAGGTCCGGTCGTCGTCTGCCGCGCGACGTACAAGGCGATCGCCGGCCACCGGGCGAACGGCAAGCCAAACTATATGGAGCAGAACAAGACCATCGAAGCCTGGCTCGCGCCGATCCAGGGTACCCAGATGGTCGCTCCCTGGAAGATCTCGCTCGTCACCGGCATGGGCACGATGCTGATCGAGGCGAGCGAATTCACCGCGACTCAGAATCCGACCAAACACGCTGATGCCGGCGAGGCCGTCGCCGCTCCGTCCGATAACGGGACGCCGCGTTAACCATCCCTGTGTGACTTATCCACACAGGCGGTTTCGGAGGCGCCCAGATGTTGTCCTTATCGCGCATGCTGATCAACATATGGGGCATCCAAACCGGGAACATCGTCGCGTCTCCGATTCGGCCGGTCTTTGTTCCCTATTAGGCCGAGTGTTAACGTGCGGGCCGAGTAGAACAGACCGTGACTCAGGCGCGAGTCACCGATTCGGGCTGGATTCGTTCCGCCAACGTTCCCAGATTCAGCCCATTAAGGAAAACAGCGGGCCTGCTCGCTAACCGAAGGCCTTCCGCCACCCAATGGACAGATTGAAGACCTTATCGCCGGCCGAACGCGGCCGGGGCGTCACTGCCGTTCTGGGGCCGACCAATACCGGCAAGACCCATCTCGCCATCGAACGCATGGTGGCGCAGGGCTCGGGGTTGATCGGCCTGCCGCTGCGGCTGCTCGCGCGCGAGGTCTATCAGCGTATCGTCGACAAGGTCGGTGTCGACAAGGTCGCGCTCATCACCGGCGAGGAGAAGATAAAGCCGTCCAGTCCCCGCTATTGGGTCTCGACCATCGAGGCCATGCCGCAGGATCTGGAGGTCGACTTCGTCGCTATCGACGAAATCCAGATCGCGTCGGATCTCGATCGCGGGCATGTCTTCACCGACCGGCTGCTGAACCGCCGCGGCCGTCATGAGACCATGCTGCTTGGCGCCGCCACCATGCGAGGGCTGATCGAGAAGCTTTTGCCTGGTGCGAGCATTCTCGGCCGTCCCCGCCTGTCGCAGCTGACCTTCGCCGGCGAGAAGAAGATCACCCGCCTGCCTCGCCGCTCGGCGATCGTCGCCTTCTCGGCGGAAGAGGTCTACGCCATCGCCGAACTGATCCGCCGCCAGCGCGGCGGCGCGGCGGTCGTGCTCGGTTCGCTCAGCCCGCGCACTCGCAACGCCCAGGTCGAGCTCTACCAGAGCGGCGACGTCGAATATCTGGTCGCCACCGACGCGATCGGCATGGGCCTCAATCTCGACGTCGATCACATCGCCTTCGCCGGCGATCGTAAGTTCGACGGCTTCCAGTTCCGCCGCCTGAACCCCGCGGAATTCGGCCAGATCGCCGGCCGCGCGGGACGTCATCTGTCGAACGGTACGTTCGGAACGACGGGTCGTTGCGAACCGTTCGAGACCGAACTCGTGGAAAGGCTCGAGACCCATAATTTCGATCCCGTGCGTTTGCTTCAGTGGCGAAGCCGTGATCTCGATTTCTCCTCGCCCGCCGCCTTACTGGCCAGTCTCGCGGTGGCGCCGACCGAACCCGGCCTGACGCGGGCTCCGACGGGCGAGGACATCGAGGCGCTGGAGCACGCGGTTCGAGACCACGAGACCCGGGATTTCGCCAAGGGCGCCAAGGCGGTCGAGCTGCTCTGGGATGTCTGCCAGGTGCCGGACTATCGGAAAGTTGCTCCGGCCGCGCATGGCGAACTTGTCACGACCCTCTATGGATTTCTGATGCGGGAGGGTAAAATCCCAGCCGACTGGTTCGCCCGGCAGGTCGATCAGGGGGACCGGACCGATGGCGATATCGACACATTATCGGCGCGGATCGCGCATATCCGTACCTGGACATTTGTCGCCAATCGACCGGACTGGCTTGCAGACCCGGCACATTGGCAGGCATTAACACGCGCGGTTGAAGACAAATTGTCGGACGCTCTACACGAGCGGCTGACGCAACGCTTCGTCGATCGCCGTTCGAGCGTGTTGATGCGGCGGCTGAGGGACAAGGACATGCTGGAAGCGCAGGTGACGGAAAGCGGGGACGTGCTGGTCGAAGGACAGCATGTCGGACATCTTTCCGCGTTCCGGTTCACGGCGGATCAAAGCGCCGAGGGTGAAGACGGCCGCGCGCTGCGCGCCGCGGCCCAGAAAGCGCTCGGCGGCGAGTATGCGAGGCGGGCCGACCGGCTGGCCTCCGCTCCCGACAGCGAACTCGTTCTCTCTTCGGACGGCACCCTGCGCTGGCTCGGTGAGCCCGTCGGAAAGTTGGCGTCGGGCGACAAGACGCTCGCTCCGCGCGCCCGGCTTCTCGCCGACGACGTGCTGTCGGCGCCGGACCGCGAGAAGGCGGAAGCGCGGCTCCAGCTCTGGCTGACGACCAACATCCAGAAGCTGCTGGGACCGCTGCTCGCGCTTGAATCGGCCGAGAACCTGACAGGCATCGGGCGCGGCCTGGCGTTCCAGATCGTCGAGGCGCTCGGCGTCCTCGATCGTGCCAAGGTTTCCGACGAAGTGAAGGGGCTCGATCAGGACGCCCGGGCGAGCCTGCGCGCCCTCGGGGTGCGGTTTGGCGCCTATCACCTCTATCTTCCGGCGCTGCTGAAGCCGGCTCCGCGCGCTTTGGCGGCGCAGCTCTGGTCGCTGCATCACAGCCGCGACAATGCCGCCGCTGCCGAGGTTGCAGGCCTGGCGTCGAGCGGACGCACGAGTTTCAAGACCGATCCGAACGGACCCAAGGACCTGTTCCGGGCTCTCGGTTACCGCCTCTGCAACGACCGGGCGATCCGCGTCGATATCCTCGAGCGTCTCGCGGACCTCATTCGTCCCGCCATCGCCTATCGGCCCGGCATCACGCCCGGCGATGCTCCGGCGGGAGCGGCCGAGGGGAACGGCTTCACGGTGACGGTCGCGATGACCTCGCTTGCGGGCTGCGCTGGCGAGGATTTCGCGGCGATCCTGCGTTCGCTGGGTTACCGGGTCGAACGCCGTCCGGCACCGACGGTTACTGCGGCACCGGTTGCGACCGAGGCTGCGCCGAGTGCTGATGCTGCCGAAGCAGTCTCCGATGCTCCGGCGCCTGATCAGGTCGATGCTGAAGCAAGCAGCGAGATTTTGGCTGATGCCGCCGTCTCCGAGCCGGCTCCGGCCGAGTCCGAGGCTCCGGTGGCGGCGGTCGAGCCTGAGGCGCCCGTGGCTACCGAGACGGTCGACCCGGGGCTGGAAGCCAGCAGCGAGGTTCTGGCCGACGCGATCCTGGGCATTCCGGATATCGACGTCGCTTCGTCCGACGCTGCCGCTACGGCTGCCGCCGAGCCGGTCATGATCGAGATCTGGCGCCCGGGCCGGTTCGAGGGCAATCGCCGTCCGGCTCCGAACAACCGCGATCGCCGTCCCGGCCAGGGCGCGCCGGGTGAGGGCGGCGAAGGCCGTCCCGAGCGTTCCGGCAAGCCGCGCCACCAGCGCGGTGGCGACAAGCGTGAAGGCCAGAACCGCGGCGACCGTCGCGAAGGCCAGAACGGGGAGGGCCGCGAGCGCCATGGCAAGCCGCCGCGCCGCGACGATCGCCAGGGCGGCCGCCCCGATCAGCAACAGCAGCAGCGTCGTCCGGAACGCCGCGAGCGGCCGATCGATCCGAGCTCGCCATTCGCGGCTCTGGCCGATCTCAAGGCCAAGCTCGAAAGCGACAAGACCCGGACCTGAGTTCGGCAATTTGAGCACGGACCGTCAGCGCATCGACAAATGGCTCTGGCACGCCCGGGTCGTGAAGACCCGGACGCTCGCCCAGGAACTGGCGGTTTCGGGTCACGTTCGACTGAACGGCATCAGAATTGATGCGGCAAGCCGACCGGTGAAGGTCGGCGACACATTGACCATTGCCCTGGAGAACCGCGTCCGGGTGCTTGAGGTGAAAGGGTTCGCCGAGCGGCGCGGCAGCGCGACCGTCGCAAGCGCTCTCTTCGACGATCACAGTCCGCCACCGCCGGAACGGCCCGGGCCCGTGGCGGTTGGTCCTCAGCGTGACCCCGGTACGGGTCGGCCGACCAAGCGCGACAGACGAATGTTAGATCGATTCGAAAAAGAGGATTGATCTTGAGGCTGGTCTGTATTTACCAGCACACAGCCTCGAAGCTTGCGTGCAAAGCATGCGTCGACTAGGCAGACACGCAAAGACCAAGGATGGACGTGTAGACGATGCCCTATGTGGTGACCGAGAACTGCATCAAGTGCAAATACATGGATTGCGTCGAGGTCTGTCCCGTCGACTGCTTCTATGAGGGCGAGAACATGCTCGTCATCCATCCTGACGAGTGCATCGACTGCGGCGTCTGCGAGCCGGAATGCCCGGCCGAGGCCATCAAGCCCGATACCGAAACAGGCCTCGAATCCTGGCTCGAACTGAACGCCAACTTCGCCAAGAGCTGGCCGAACGTCACCACGAAACGCGACGCGCTGCCGGACGCCAAGGAATGGGACGGCAAGCCGGGCAAGCTCGAACTGCTGTCGCCCGAGCCCGGCGAAGGCGACTAGCCGGTTATCCGCGACGCGTTTTACTGGTTCTCGTTCCCGGACATCATATCCAGAGCCGCGGTATTGCTCAGGGGCGGGCGTCGGAAGGACCGGCCATAGACTTAATGTCTAGGCCTTCACTTTGATGGTCGCCAACCCCATATCTTCTTCGCGGACGATCAAGTTCAGCGTCCCGGGCCCGGTTAAGCCTAAACGGCACGAACCCTTCGAATGTCAGCTGATGTATTCGCGATACAGGCAACGCGGATTTGCGGAAAAGACATTTTTATGATAGGGTCTCTGGATGCTTGAGGTGCCCGTCACGGGCCGGCTCCGTTTCCTAGACGGGGCATTTTTTTCGACCAAAGCTTGAGGTTCGCAGCTGTGGCCGACTGCTCATTGCGTTGAGCGGTAATCATCAGTTCGTCTCTGGACGGATATGCGAACGGAAATTTGCCGGTGCGACCGCGGGGGGCGGACCGGCCAAGACGAGCGGCCTCGGAGCCGCAAGTGACACGGAGCGCGCGCCATTATGACCACTGCCGCCAAGAAGCCCACGCCGACCAGCAACCGCCACGGCTTCAAGACCAACGAGCACATCGTGTATCCGGCGCATGGCGTCGGCCAGATCGTTGCGATCGAGGAGCAGGAAGTTGCCGGCTTCAAGCTGGAACTGTTTGTCATCACCTTCGCCAAGGACAAGATGACCCTGCGCGTTCCGGTTTCGAAAATCGCGAGCGTCGGCATGCGCAAGCTGGCCGACGAACAGGTTATGGCCAAGGCGCTCGAGACCCTGAAGGGTCGCGCCCGCGTCAAGCGCACGATGTGGTCGCGCCGCGCCCAGGAATACGAAGCCAAGATCAATTCGGGCGATCTGATCGCGATCGCCGAAGTGGTCCGGGACCTGCACCGCGCCGATACCCAGCCGGAGCAGTCCTACAGCGAGCGCCAGCTTTATGAAGCCGCGCTCGACCGTATGGCGCGCGAACTTGCGGCCGTCGAGAAGCTGACGGATTCCGAATCGGTCAAAAAGATCGAGGAAATGCTCGCGAAGGGCCCGAAACGCGCTGTCCGCGGCGAGGAAGCCGAGACGGACGCCGACGAGACCGACGGCGACGAGGCGGAAGCCGCCTGATTTCCTTCAGGTTCTGGATTTACGAAGGCCCGGCGAAAGCCGGGCCTTTTGTTTTTGGCGACAGGAAAGCTGATGTTCGACGAGTATCTCGGTCGTTGGAAGCTCACGCCCGACGGCCCGCCGATCGAGACGCACAGCAGCCAGCTACTTCCGGTCCGCTATCGCGGTGAACCCGCGATGCTGAAGGTCTCGCACGCCGTCGAAGAAAAGCTCGGCCATCTCCTCATGAACTGGTGGGACGGTCGCGGCGCCGCTCGTGTCTTCGCTCATGACGATGATGCGATCCTTCTGGAGCGCGCGGAAGGGAAGCGGCGTCTCACCGAATATGCGCGGGACGGCCGTGATGACGAGGCGACCAGGATACTCTGCGACGCGATCGCCGAACTGCATACGCCACGTGGCAAACCGCTTCCGGACCTCGTCCCGCTCACTGAATGGTTTCGCAGCCTCTGGCCGGCGGCCGAAGTACATGGCGGCCTCCTTGCGCTTTCGGCCCGCACAGCGCGAGACCTTCTCTCCAATCAGAAGGAGATCGGCGTCCTGCATGGGGACGTGCACCACGACAACGTCCTCGATTTCGGCGCGCGCGGCTGGCTTGCGATCGATCCCAAGCGCATCCTGGGCGACCGGGCGTTCGACTACGCAAACCTGTTCTGCAATCCGGAGGACGCGCCCTCGGTGCCGAAGGAGAAGGACCGGTTCCTGCGGCGTGTCGAGATCGTATCGGACATGGCCGGCATCGAGCGCACGCGCCTGCTTCGGTGGATACTTGCCTGGACCGGACTTTCGGCGGCCTGGTGGTTCGAGGACGACATGCCCGCCGAGATCGACATGGCGGTCGGACAGATGGCCGCGAGCGAACTCGGCTACGACGCCTAGGGCGGGCTTGTCCGCCTGAATGCATCCCTACGTATAGGGCATCCATACCCACGCGTTAGGGCGCCCCCGCAACCTTTCAAGTCCTCGGACGTTTCTTGATTCGCTTACTGCGTTCCAGGAGGTTTCGATGGCTGCTGCCGATGGACTGCGCCACCAGTTCATGAAGACTGCGATGAGCGCACCCTTCCTCGAACGCGAGGAGGAGCACAAGCTCGCTCAGCGCTGGAAGAATGAACGTGACGAGGCGGCGCTGCATCGTCTCGCGGCGGCGCATATGCGCCTCGTCATCTCCATCGCGGCGCGGTTCCGTCATTACGGCCTGCCGATGGCCGATCTGATCCAGGAAGGCCATGTCGGCCTTTTGGAAGCGGCGGCACGGTTCGATCCGGAACGCGAAGTGCGCTTCTCGACCTATGCGACCTGGTGGATCCGGGCTGCGATCCAGGATCACATCCTGCGCAACTGGTCGATCGTGCGCGGCGGTACGAGCTCCACCCAAAAGGCCCTGTTCTTCAGCTTGCGGCGACTTCGGTGGAGGCTTGGCCAGACCAACGACACGCTGACCACGGCGGAGCTTTATCGGCAGATCGGACGGGCGATCGGCGTGTCCGAAGCCGATGTCGCGCTGATGGATTCGCGGCTTTCCGGCCCCGACCTCTCGCTGAATGCGCCGCTTACCGAGAACGATGGCGAGAACGCCGCGCAACGGGTCGACTTCCTGATCGATGGCGCGCCGCTGCCGGACGAGGCGGTCGGCGACCTGATCGACGAGGAACGGCGGACGATGTGGCTCCGGAAGGCGCTCGGCGTCCTTTCCGAGCGCGAGCTGAAGATCATCCGGGCCAGGAAGCTCGACGATAACGCCGTGACGCTCGAGGCGCTGGGCGAACTGCTCGGAATCTCCAAGGAGCGCGTCCGGCAGATCGAGAACCGGGCGCTTGAGAAGCTGAAGAGGGCGCTCGAAGCGGAACCGGCCGCGGCCTTCGCTTGAATTCGTCATCCTCCGGCTTGACCGGAGGATCCACCCCAAGTGGCACCGTCATATGGGTCCTCCGGTCGAGCCGGAGGACGACGGCCATGAGCATCGTGCTGGCTCTCACCCGGTCGCCTGACGGCAACTCGACCCTCTCCCGCTTCGCAGGAGAGGGGGACCATCACTCCACGATCAGCTTGTAACGCCCGCCAGGGACGATCTGCGCTTCGGGCGCCAGTTCGTTCAGCACCTGGAAACGCTCGATCTGGCGGTCCGCGGTTGCCATGCGCGCGGCGAGGCTTTGCATCGTGTCGCCGGCCTTCGCCTTGACGATGGCGAGCCGCTGCGGACGAACGGATGTGCCTTCGCTTGAGGTGAGGCGACGGAAGCTCTGGATCGAGGCACGGAACTGGGCGTCGATCTCCGGCGTCAGCTGGCGGGCGGCGTAGACGATGCGATAGACGTCCGAGCCGAAGCGTATGCCGGCGAGGCGGAAATTCCAGTCGCGGCCGCGGGCGACGGCCAGCGCAGCCGGGAAACCGTTCACCGTGACCTCCTCCACCCCGCTGACCTCGACACCCGTCATCAGGTCGGTCGCGAGATGTTGGCCGATGGGCTGGCCGCTCGGAACCTTGACGCTGTCGAAGCGAAGCGCGGTCTCGTTTTGTCCGATACCGACGATGGATTCCGACGCGTTCTCGAGATTGAAGCCCGGCGGGGCCTCGAAGACGAAGCCGATCACCGGGTGGATGAAGCGATTGCCACGGACGAAACCTTGTGCCGGGTCGTCGCCATAGACCATGCCCTCGATCGCGGTCAGGAAACGGTCGCGGTCGCGTTCGGGCTTCGAGGTCGCCTGCGCGTCCTTGGCGGCGGTGGTCGCGCGTTCGACGCGCTCGGGCGTAGCCGGGTGGCTCGACATGAAGTCGACCTTCTCCCCTTCTCCACCGCCGAAACTCGCCGCGCGAAGAGCGGCATTCCTGCCCATGGCGGCAAGGAAGCGGGAAGCGCCGTACGGGTCGTAGCCGGCCTTGGCAAGCGTGCGCACACCGATGCGGTCGGCCTCCAGTTCCTGCTCGCGCGAGAACCGGGCGAGTTCGAGGCGGCTCTTCGCCAGCGAGGTCGCACCGGCCTCGGGATCGTTCAGCACGTCCGAGACGACACGGCTGACAAGCACGGCCTCGCGCTCCTTGTCGGCGCGGTCGAAGGCGTGACGGGCCGAGACATGGCCCATTTCGTGGGCGATGACGGCGGCGATCTCCGACGTGTCGCTGGCCAGAGCGAGGAGGCCCCGGGTGACGTAGAGGTCTCCCGTCGGCAGCGCGAAGGCGTTGATCGATGGCGAATTCAGCACCGTGATGCGGTAGGCGATGTCCGGCCGGTCGGACGCGGTGGAAACCTTCGCCGAGACCTCCGACAGCAGCAGATCGAGCGCGGGATCCTGATAGGCACCGCCATAGGCCGCGAGAATCCGGCTGTGCTCGCGACGGGTGGGCGTGTCGGCACCGACGACGCGGGGAGCGACCGTGGGAACGAGGCCGGCGCTCGTCGTGGAGGATTCGAGGCCCGCGCAAGCGGCCAGGCCGGCGAGGAGCACGGCCAGCACACCGAAACGCAATACGGACCCGACCCGCCGCACCATCACCTGCTCACCTGCCCAACCACCACCGGTTCTATCGGCTCGCGTGGGTCCGCCAGGATCACCGGCCCGCCACGCCATTCCAACCGGCCGCGCACCCGCACGACCTTGCCGGAGAGCGCTTCGGCTGGGCGGCCATCCGCCATCGCGGACCAATCCTTCTCGGCGACGATCAGGCTCAGCCCGCGACGCCAATATTTCGCAAAATTCAGATAGACGCGATCCCGAACCTTACGGGTCGAGATCACCTGCCCCTCCGCGACGACATGCTCGCCCAGTCTCGCGACCAAGGCATCGCCATCCGCCGCCCTGATCACATAGCCGGAGCCGCGCCAGACTCCAAGCCGCGCGGCGCGCGCTTTCGCTTCCATTTGCAGGAGGGTTTCGAGGCAGGCCGGACGCGACAGCGCGGCGGCATGGCCAAGCCCTTCGGCAAGCAGGGTTTCCTCAATCAGCACACCGCCGGTCTCCGGATGAACCGGGAAACGGCCCCAGCGATCGGCCGGGCCGGCAGGACGCAGGATCACCGGCCGGTAGGCTGTCAGCCTCCCCAGGCGATCGCGTCCCGACGTATCGAGGATCATACCGGCAAGGGTGAAGACACGGCCGTCCGGGGAGCGGAGCCCGTCTTCGACGAGCTGGAGACCCGCGATCGTCTCGATGGGAGCGGGCGGGCATTCGGCGAATGCGGGCCGCCCTTCGCCCAGAACGAGCGCAACGAGCAGGATTGGACCCGTGAGGAGCCGCATATTTTGCAGTCTAGGCTGAGGACGAGGTGCGATGACAGGCTGCAAATCGGCGCGCGGTTATGATACCCAGACCGCGGCGGTCCCGTAGCTCAGCTGGACAGAGCGGCGGTTTCCTAAACCGTAGGTCGGAGGTTCGAGCCCTCCCGGGATCACCACAGAAAATGACCGGCGCTGTCGTCTACGGAATAGTCCGGCGGCCATCACCATGCAGGCCTCGCAGACCTGCGTCGCATAACTTGCGATACGGAACGACTGAGACCGCAGGGGTGAATGTACGCCAAAATCGGTCGTTTATCGGACGTGCATGCCAATCGTGTGTGTGGCGTCAATTGCTCGCAGGTCAGTCAAGGGCGCCGGGCCGCCCCGTGATCCTCAGGCTGAGGCAGGAGGTGTCGATCGGGCGCATATTTTCTTTCAGGATTGTACGTTCGCGATGTGATTGGTCACCGTAGTGATGAAGGCCCGCAGACGTTCAAGACGCCTTATGTCACGGTGGTAGCCCATCCAGATATCGCGTCCGGGCGGTTCCGCCGGCAGGTTTAACCGGCGGAGGCCGGGCATCTGATTGCCGACGACCTGCGGCAGAACTGCGATACCGATGCCGATGCGGCACATGCGCCCCTGAACGTTCCGATTGTTCGACCGCAGAACGGTTCTGGCATTTGGGAAGCTCTCCTTAAGCCAACCGATATCTGGGAACTGGCCCGTCGACGTATCGTGGGTAATCAGCCGAAACCCGGCTCCATCGCCGTATGCCGGTTCGGGCGATTCCGTCGCGACGTAGGCACCATAGGACAACCGGACTAGCCGTCGCTGCACGACGTCGGGCGTGTCGAAGGGAACGATGCGGAAGGCGATGTCGGCCTCGCGCTGCGCGAGGCTGAACAAGCGGGTGCCCGTCAGGATCTCGACATCGACGTTGGGATAGGCGCTCGCATAGTCGGCGATGATCGGGGGCAGGACGTAGGCGCCGAACCAGTCGGCAGACGAGACGCGCAAGCTGCCGCGAAGGTTTTGCTCCTGCCCGGCGAGCCGCCGCTGCATCGCCAAGGCGCCTTCCTCCATCTGCTCCGCCAGGGCGATGATGGAATGGCCTTCTTCCGTCGGAACGAGGCCGTCGGCCGTCCTCTGAAACAACGTATTGCCGGTTGCCTGTTCGAGAGCCCGCAGCCGGCGCCCGACAGTCGGATGGCTCAGATGAAGCGCACGGGCAGCGCCGCCCAGCGTGCCGGAACGGACGATCGCCAGGAAAATTCGGACGTCACTCCACTCCATTGCGCCTGACCTACAAAACTGAACGCCATGCGTACAGCAATGTCAGTTATCGAACAAATCTGATGGCCTAGATGATGCCGGGGCCACAAAGCGCCCGGCGCGACATCTCCATAGCCGCCGATTTCAACATTCTGAGAGGACCGCCATGATCACCATGTACGTGACCTATGCCGGGAACGGCAACACGCCGTTCAACCGCGAACATTGGATCAACGTCCATTTCCCGCTCGTGCTCGAATGCTGGGGGCCCTACGGGCTCGAACGCCTCGCCGGCTTCTTCCCGCAGGGAGACGGCGCCGGCCTGATCGCGATCGCGACCTGCGTGTTCCGGGACGAGGCGGCCATGAGAGCGGCGTTGAACTCATCCGAAACGGCGCGGGTGATGGCCGACGTGGATCTCGTCACGGCCGTCAAGCCGCAGCGCAGCCTGGCGACACCTCTCTGAGCCGCAACCATGCCGACCAATCCAGGACCTGTCGGCATCAGCGAAATTCACAATCAAGAACGGAAGACAGCCGTGAGTGTCAGTGTCATATCTCAGGCGGGAACATTGCCGGCCGCCACGCCCCAGGCCGATGCGGTCCCGCTCGACCCGCGCCGATGGGCGATGTTCGTGGTTCTGCTGGCTGGCGCATTCCTGCCGCCGCTCGATTTCTTCATCGTCAATGTCGCGCTTCCCTCGATCCGCGAGGGATTGGGCGCATCGCCCTCCGCCGAGCAACTCGTCATTTCCTCATACGCCGGGCTCTATGCCGTGACGCTGATCACCGGCGGGCGACTGGGCGACCTGTTCGGACGCGGCCGTGTGTTCATCCTCGGGCTGATCGGCTTTGCGGCAGCGTCGCTGCTGTGCGGTTTCGCTTGGTCGCCTTGGTCGCTGATCGCGGGGCGCGCCTTGCAGGGCGTGACGGCGGCAGTCATGGCGCCGCAGGCACTGGCTTCGGTGCAGGCGATGTTCCCTGAAAAGGAAAAACCGCTGGCGCTCAGCCTCTATGGCGCGGTCTTCGGTCTGGCCTCCGTCGTCGGCCAGGCACTGGGCGGAGTCTTGATTTCACTCGATCTGATGGGCCTGGGGTGGCGGGCGATCTTCCTCGTCAACCTCCCGGTCGCGATCGTGGTCGTGCTGTTCGGCATCTCTATCCTGAAGGAAACGCGTGCGCAGGACGCGCGCAGGCTGGACCTCGGCGGCACGGCTTTGTCGATGGTGACGCTCGGTGCGCTGATCCTGCCATTGATCGAGGGGCGCGAAGCGGGCTGGCCCTTATGGTCCTTGCTGTCGCTGGCAGCGGTGCCGGTGCTGGCGCGGTTTTTCTGGCGGTATGAATCCCGGCTGGCTCGCTCCGGCGGCACCCCTTTGCTCGATCCGGCCGCCTTGCAGGCACCGGGGCTTGGCCGCGCGCTGCTGGTCGCGCTGTCGTTCTATTCGATCGGCGCCTTCTTCCTGCTGTTCTCAATCTATCTGCAAGGCGCGCTGCACGTGTCCGCGCTCAGCGCTGGCTTCGTCTTCCTTCCGTTCGGTGCAGGGTTCCTTCTGGGGCCGCTGTCTACATCTGCCGGCAGGCAGATCTTCGGCGCGTATGTCAATCCGATCGGCTTAGGTCTGGAAACCATCGGCCTTCTTGGCCTGGTCTGGCTCATCATGGCGACTCCGACCGGGGCACCGCCTGCACCCGTGCCGCTTGGGGTCATCCTGTTCGTGATCGGCTTCGGCCAGGGGCTCGGACTGCCGACCTTGATGCGGATGGTGACGGGCCGCGTCGCGCCGGCGTTCTCCGGCATGATCGCCGGCATCGTCAGTTCGACCCTGCAAGTCAGCACCGCGCTCAGCGTCGCGGTGATCGGCGGGATTTTCTACACAGTCCTTGACGCGCGCACCGATCCGGCAGCCATCACTCAGGCGTTCATCGTCGCCGTCCTCTGCATCGCTGTCTGCCTCGCTGGCGGCGCCTGGCTGGGTATCACTTTGGCCAAAGCGACCTTTCCCGGGCCAACATAGCGATGGACTGCCATCACGGATCGGAAGCGTGAGGCGCGCCCGGGACGAACAGTGAGGACGATCGAGAGGAATCAGCGGCAGGAACCAGCTGGGGGCGCTGCTGGCGGCTCCAATGAGCCGCGCAGGATGAGCAGGCGAAACTGCTGGCAGTCGCATAAGTTTTCTTCTGGAACTCGAAGACCCCGCCTTTGCGAGCTTGCCTTGAAAACGTTTGCTTTCGCGGGGTCTGCCATTTCGTTTCTCCGACATGTGCAACTACCTCATGGAGAGATTGCTCAAGCGCGGTTTCATGCCCCGGAGGCGCAAGGCGTTCGTGACCACGAACACGCTCGATAGCGCCATCGCCCCGGCCGCGAAGATCGGCGACAGCAGCACGCCGTAGAGCGGGAACAACGCCCCGGCCGCGACCGGGATCAGAGCCACGTTGTAGGCGAACGCCCAAAACAGGTTTTGCTGGATGTTCTTCAGGGTCGCCCTGGAGACGGCGATGGCATTGGCGACATTGCGCAGGTCACCGGACATCAGCACCACGTCGGCGGTCTCGACCGCGATGTCGGTTCCGGTGCCGATGGCGATGCCGACGCCCGCCTCCGCCAGAGCCGGAGCATCGTTGATGCCGTC
This sequence comes from Rhizobiaceae bacterium CPCC 101076, assembly GCA_003347645.1. Classification (GTDB taxonomy): domain Bacteria; phylum Pseudomonadota; class Alphaproteobacteria; order Rhizobiales; family Methylopilaceae; genus Flaviflagellibacter; species Flaviflagellibacter deserti. Next base: position 63,367 of record QDFX01000014.1, read on the forward strand.
GCCGACAAAGACGACGCCGGCGGAACCGGAAGACAACTCCCTTAGCGCCGCGACCTTGCCTGCAGGCAGCACCTCGGCGACGACCGTGTCCACGCCGACCTGGCGGGCCACGGCCTCGGCGGTCCTGCGGTTGTCGCCCGTGATCATCGCGACCTTCACCCCGAGGGCGTGCAGCGCCGCGATGCCCGCGGGCGTCGTCGCGCGGATCGGATCCGACACCGCGAGAACCGCCTGGAGGCGTCCGTCGACGGCGACGTACAGCGGCGACTTGCCCTCGTTCCCGAGACGGCCCGCGACGTCGGCGAACTGATCGACCGACAATCCCGCCGCGGCCATCATCCGATCGGCGCCGATCTCGACGCGACGGCCGTCCACTGTTCCGCGCGCCCCGTGCCCGGGCACTGCCTCGAAGTCCTCGACGGCGGCGTCGCCGATATCGAGGGTCTTCGCCGCGTCGACGATGGCGGCAGCGATCGGATGTTCCGAGCGTGCTTCCACGGCGGCTGACAGCCGCAATATCTCCTCCTCGTCAATCTCGCCGATCACCTCCAGGTCGGTGAGCCGCGGACGTCCTTCGGTCATCGTGCCCGTCTTGTCGAACGCAACGATCGTTGCCGAGCGCAGTGTTTGCAGGGCGTCGCCGCGCCGGAAGAGGATGCCCATCTCGGCAGCCCGACCCGTGCCGACCATGATCGACGTCGGGGTCGCCAGCCCCATCGCGCACGGACAGGCGATGATCAGCACGGCAACGGCGTTGACCAGCGCGAACGACAGCGCCGGATCGGGGCCGAAGATCAGCCACACGACGAACGTCAGCAGCGCGGCGGTCATGACGGCCGGGACGAACCATGCCGTGACCCGGTCGACCATCGCCTGGATCGGCAGCTTCGCGCCCTGGGCCTGCTCGACCATGCGGATGATCTGGGCGAGCACCGTGTCGGCGCCGACCTTGGTTGCCCGGAAGGTGAAGCTGCCCGTCTTGTTGATCGTGCCGCCGACGACTTCGTCTCCGGCGCCCTTCGACACCGGGACGGGCTCTCCGGTGATCATGGATTCGTCGACATAGGACGAGCCGTCGATCACGTCGCCGTCGACCGGGATGCGGTCGCCGGGCCGGACCACGACGACATCTCCGGCGACAACGTCGCCGACGGCGACCTCGACGGTCTCGTTCCCGCGCAGGATTTGGGCCGTTCTGGGCTGGAGGCCGACGAGGCGCTTGATGGCCTCGCCCGTCCGGCCCTTGGCGCGCGCCTCGAGGAACCGCCCCAGCAAAATGAGGGCGACAATCACCGCCGCCGCCTCGAAGTAGACGTTGCGGGTGCCTTCGGGCATCAGCGCAGGCAAAAACGTCGTCACTGTGGAGTAAGCCCAGGCAGCCGCCGTCCCCACCGCGACGAGCGAATTCATGTCCGGGCCGCCGCGCAGGAGCGCAGGAACGCCCTTCGTAAAGAAGCGGCGCCCAGGCCCGACCAGGATAACCGTGGTCAGCACGAACTGGACGACCCGGCTGGTCTGCTCGCCAAGCATGTTCATGACCCAGTCGTGCAGCGCCGGGACCAGGTGCGTACCCATTTCGAGCACGACGACGGGGAGCGCCAGAACCACCGCGAGGATCAGATTCCGGCGCAGACGGTCGAACTCCTCGGCCTTGTCGCCGTGGTCGTGGACGTGAACGGCCTGGACGACCTCCTTCGCCTGATAGCCAGCCTTCTCGACGGCGGCGACGAGATCCTTAACGGAGGCCGAGGGTTGGTGGCGGACGGTCGCGCGCTCGGTTGCGAGGTTCACCGCGGCCGACGCGACGCCTGGAACCGCGAGAAGCGATTTCTCGACCCGCCGGACGCAGGACGCGCAGGTCATGCCTTCGATTGCGAGGTCTGTCTGCTCTGGGGCGATCTCGTATCCGGCGGAGAACACCGCCTGCTCTAGATCGGACGCGACGACTGAGCGCGCGGCGTCGACGCTGGCGCGCCCGGTCGCGAGATTGACTGAAGCCCGGGAGACGCCGGGGACACGCTCCAGCGCCTTCTCGACCCGGCGCACGCATGAGGCGCAGGTCATTCCCTGGATCGCGAGATCGAATTTCTCCGTCCGCTCGGGGGACGGCGCAGTTGTCGTGGACATGGCCACTCCTTTCACTGCGCTGTCAGATGGGGCTTCCCGTCATGGGAAGGTCAAGGGCACAGCCACAAAAACCGGTCTTGACCTTCCCACCGCTGGAACCTCCACCTTCGCTCCGACTCGCGAAAGGAGATCACGTTGACGAAGTTTGAGGTTCAAGAGATGTCCTGCGGCCACTGCGTCAAGGCTGTGACCGAAGCCGTAAAGGGCGTCGACCCGGCCGCTTCGGTGGACGTGGACTTGAAGAGCAAGACCGTGTCCGTCGAGAGCGACGCCCTTGTCGAGACCCTGTTCAGGGCCATCAACGACGCCGGATATGAAGTGAAGACGGTGAATTGACTGCCCCCGAAGGAGTGTCGTCATCAGCGGACCCCGCTACAGTACGTCTCACACCGCATCAAGCCCGAGTCGCCGGGCGGCGGAAGGATTTCGCCGCCCGGCGGTCAATCAATGTTGAGCGGAGCGTCCGGGGCTGATGCTCGCCGCGGCCTCGCGGCAGGCCTGCTCGCACTGGCGGCAGGTGTCAGCGCAAATCCGGCAGTGCTCGTGATGGTCGGCGTGGCGGGCGCACTCCTCTCCGCAGACGCGGCATGCCTCGGAGCACACTTCGAGCATGCTCTTGATCAGCGCCTCGTTTGAGCCCGTGCGCCGGGTCGCGACCGAGGCCGTCGTGGCGCAGACGTCGGCGCAATCGAGGTCGAGGCGGATGCACTGGGTCAGCTCGGCCGCCATCGGCTCGCCAAGGCAGGCGTCGGCGCACGAGGTGCAGATCAGCGCGCAGTCCGCAGCGATGTCGATCGCCCGGATCAGGGCGTCGTTCGTGCTGCCCTGAACGTGCGGATGGGTGGCTATCATCTGTTGGGTGTGCATGGTCTTGCTCCATGGAATGCTTGGCTCGACGGCCGAAATTCGGCCGCATGAAGGTTCGCGACGTCTTCCGCCGCGGACCAAGGAGCGCCTTCCGGCGCCTTGCCAGCCCCTGGGCATGCGGGGGCGCCTAGGCGCCCCCGCCGCCCAGTCCTTACTTGTTGGCAGACTGCCACTTCTTCATCTCGCCGATCTCCTTCTTCTGGTCGGCGATGATTTTCTCGGCCATCTTCTTGAGCTCGGGATCCCTGCCGTACTTGAGCTCGACCTCGGCCATGTCGATCGCGCCCTGATGGTGCGGGATCATCATCATGACGAAATCCTTGTCGGCATCCCCCGTCGGCTTCATGCCATTCATGGTGTCCATCATCTTCTGATGGGCCTCCATGTTGGCCTTGGCCGCGGGCGTATCGTGCGCGGCGCCGTGACTCGTCTGCGCGGCAGCCGGGAGCGCGCTCATCATCGCGGCGATCACGGACGCGCCAATAATACTTTTCATCGTGTTCTTCATGTTCGTCTCCATGCTCCCAGCAGGGAGCGACGTGATGTGATTTCGCTTCGCTGGAGACGTCACACCTTGGGCGGCGGCCGTGGCGGGCGAACGACGGAACCTGACATGGCGGCTGCAAACGGTTCCGGAACCCCGCTCTCGACCGCCGGTGCGGCGGCGGGCTGCGGGGCAGGCAGAACGGTTCCCAGGCACATGCCGAGGCAGCAGCACGCGGTATTCTGCTTCTGGTTGCCGTGGTGGTCCCCATGCGACGACTGACCGGGACAGCCCATCGCGGCACCGTGCCTCGAGCCGTGCGCATGCGCCGCTGGTCCGTAGGTGCCCAGCACCGTGCACAGGAAGAAGGCGATCAGAAAGGCTCTCATGCGGCGGGCTCCCGGTGGGGCAATCCAGCGATCGCGGAAGAGTTCCCGCGAACCGGGACGGGGACTTGAAATGAGGAGTGCACCTTCCCATCATGGTAAGGTCAACCACAAGGAGAAGGGTCATGAACATTGGCGAGGCCGCGAAGGCTTCCGGCGTTTCCGCCAAGATGATCCGGTACTACGAATCCATCGACCTTCTGCCTCTGCCGGAGCGCCGCGACAGCGGTTACCGCGACTACGGCGAGAATGACCTGCATCGCCTCAGGTTCGTCCGGCGCGCCCGCGACCTTGGCTTTTCGATGGCGAGCATCAAGGAATTGCTGGCGCTGTGGGGCGACAGCGACCGCAGTACCGCCGACGTGCGCGCAGTCGCCCGCAGGCACATCGCCGAACTCGAGCGGCAGGCGCTCAAGATTCAGGAGATGGCCAGGACGCTGCGTGACCTTGTCGGCCAGTGTGAGAAGGGGGACCGACCGCACTGTCCAATCATCGTGGAGCTCGGAGGCGGCGTCGAAACCGCTCCAGCCGTACCGAAGATCAACCGGAATAGCCGTCACTGACCGCTCCGTAGGCTTGCGGCCGCTTCGCAGCAAGGCGCACCCAGGCGGAAGTTGAAGCGGACGACGGCGCTCATTCGAATTTGCCCAGGACGCTCTTGCCGTCCGGCGTCGAGATCTCGACCGCGCCCTTGGGAGACGCGAGCGGCGCGGCCGACGTGCCGCTCAGCTTGTTCCCTCCGGCGGGGGTCAGGACGATACGCTGCGGCTTGCCGTCGACGACGAAGATGGCGGTGCTCTTGAAGCCGTCGGCGGCGACAGTCCTGGAAAGAGTCATTTTACGACATAAGGCTTACGGTGATCTCCAGCATCCGCCTATTCCTCCATCGAGGTGGCGTAACCGGCGGAACTGGGCTGGGCATCTCAGCCGCGCGGGATCAGCCCGACCATGGTCCCAGGCTTTTCGCGACATCCGCCACGAGGGCCGGGCCGCCGAGGCCCATCCAGACGCCGGCAGCGAGCGCGGCGAAAATCTTCTGAACGCGCATATCGGTTTCGTCGAACATATAGCGGGCCTGGGCGGCGGTGTTGAACATACCGATGACCTCGCCATTCCACATGACCGGTACATAGATCGAACAACCGACACGACCGGAACTCAGGATTTGGCGAAAGATCGTGTCGTTGTCGGTGTTCTGCACGACGGCGGCCTTCTTCGTTTGCACGGTGTGCCCCGGCCTGCTGTCCGTGACGCTGATCCGCGCATGCCGTTGCTGGAAGTTGTCGGCGAAGAGGATCATGTGATCACGTGTCGGCGCGATGAAGAAGACGCCAGACACGACGAATTGCTTTTCTCCGGGCTTGAGGGCGCCGAGCTTTTTAGGCGCATCCGGATCGCCGAGCAGTTCGCGGGTCGTCCGCGTGAAATGACTGACGGCCTGTTCCGGATCGGTCTCGCGCCAGGCCGCCTCGTTCGCATCATGGAGCGCATTCGTGGCGCGTTCGTAGAAGTCTGCTGGTCGTGTCATCGGCGTTCCTTGCGACGGGTTCAGTGACTGAAGCGAGCGGGATAGGTGTCGGCCGCGATGTCCATGCACTGGCAGCGGCGGTAGATGCGCTCATAGTGCGGCACCATCCGCTCGACATCGGCTTCCGAGGCCGACAATTGTGGCTCGATCCGGGCATGCGCCTCGCGGATTTCGTCGATGATCGCCGCCTCGTCGATGCGGGTCAGCTTTCCGTCGCGCTCGATCACCTCGCCGTCGACCAGAACAAGATCGACCTCGGCGCGGCCGGCGGCGTAGACGAGCTGCTGAACCGGGTTGTTGAGCGGCGCGAACGGGATCGTGTCGAGGCGGTAGCCAACGAGATCGGCGATGCGGCCGGTCTCGACCGCGCCCAGTTCCTTGTCGCGCCCGAGCGCGCGGGCGCCGCCCATGGTAGCGGCATAGAGAGCTTCCGTCGCGCCGACCCAGCCGGTGTGGTCGCCGCGCAGCTTCTGCAGAAGCCCGGTCAGATAGAGCGCGTTCTGCATGTCGGTGCCCTCGATCGAGCCGCAGCCGTCGGTGCCCATGCTGACATTGACGCCGGCATCGAGAAGCGCGCGGATCGGGGCGAGGCCGGAGCCAACCTTCAGGTTCGATGGCGGATTGTGTTGGATGCTGACACCGGTGCGGGCGAGAATCTCGATCTCGCGCGGGTTGAGCCAGATGCCGTGGATGAACGCGGTCTTCGGCTTCATGAAGCCAATGCGCTCAAGATATTCGACCATGGTCGAGCCATAGAAGAGCTGCCCGGTCACGACTTGCATCCGCGTCTCCTGGACGTGGATCATCAGCGGCAGGTCGAACTCGTCGGCCATCCGCCGCACGTCGCGCAGGAATTTCTCGGTGCAGCGCTGGGGAGCGGACGGCGCGGCCATGTAGGCGACGCGGTGGTCCGCCGGATTGCGCGTCTTCGCCAGCCCGCGTGCGAAGGACAGGAGTTCGTCGCCGGAATACATCCGGGTGCTGTCGAATTCCGCCAGCAGATCCGGCGGAAACTCCTCGTCGACGAAGGGAACGGCGCGGAAGAATGGCCGGTCGAACAGGGTGATGCCGACATTGGCGCGGATGCCGATGTCCTCATAGGCCTGGAACACCTGCTCGACATGCTCCGGTCGTATGCGCGGACTCTGATTGGTGTCGTCGCAGAGCGTGGTGGTGCCGCTGCGGACGGCCTCGATCGCGCCGATCATGGTGCGCAGATAGACGTCGCGCGGGGTCAGCTCGATCGGCTTCAGCGGCCGCACATAGTTCATCCAGAGTTCGAGCGGCAGGTTGTCCTTGCGGCCCTTGTAGAAGCCCTCATGGCTGTGGTGGTGGCCGTTGATGAGGCCAGCCGCGACGAGATGGTCTTGAGCGGGGATCACCTCGCCCTCAGGCTGTTTCGCGCCGCGCGGGCGGATGTCCGTGATGAGCCGGCCGTCGATCTCGATATCCACGGGGCCATCAGAGGGGCGGGCGTCCTCGCCGATCAGAGCAAGGCAACCGATGATCGTCTTCTTCACGCGGCGTCTCCGGTGTTGTTCAGGGGGTCGAGCATATTTGGCAGGGACGGCGGAAGGCGCGCTTCTTCGACCGCGTGGCAGGACACCCATGCCTTTCTGACCCGGACGGGACGGGGGATCTCGTGCGAGCAGCGCTCGTTGGCAACCGGGCATCGCGGATGGAAGGCGCAGCCCGTTGGCGGGGAGAGGGGGCTCGGCACTTCCCCGGCGAGCCGTGTGCGCGAGCGGTTCGGCGCGTGCGGATCGGGGACGGTGTCGAGCAGAAGGCGGGTATAGGGATGCTGCGGGTCGTCGAGGAGCTGGCCGGCGTCGCCTTGCTCGACAATCCGGCCGAGATACATCACGCCCAGACTGTCGGCCATGTGGGCAACGACTGCGAGATTGTGCGAGATCAGGAGATAGGTCAGACCGAGTTCCTGCTGCAGCTTTCGCATCAGGTTGAGGATCTGGGCCTGGACCGAGACGTCGAGCGCCGATGTCGGCTCGTCGCAGACGATGAAGGCGGGGTTGGACGCCAAGGCGCGCGCGATCGAGATGCGCTGGCGCTGGCCGCCGGAAAACTGATGCGGGAATTTGCGGGCGTCGGAGGGCGAGAGCCCCACGGTCGACAGCAGTTCCTCGATGCGGAGATCGAGCTCGCGCCCGCGCTTCAGCAGGCCGTGGGTGACGATCGGCTCGGCAATGATACGTCCCACGCGCCAGCGCGGATTGAGGCTGGCATAGGGGTCCTGGAAGATCATCTGCAGGTCGCGCCGATAGCGCATGGAGGCCCGCCGCGTCCGGAAGGCCGCGATGTCGACGCCCATGAACGAGACGCCGCCGCCCGTCGGCCGCTGCACGCCGGCGATGGTGCGGGCGATGGTGGACTTGCCGCAGCCGGATTCCCCGACAAGCGCAAAGGTGCTGCCGCGCGCGATCTGAAGATCGACGAGCTCGACCGCATGGACGGTGCGCCGCCCGGTGCGCGTGACGAGGCGGGTGAGGAGTGGCTGGGAGGCGTCGAAGCGGACGGTGAGGCCGTCGACGGAGAGGATGGTGTCCGGCGTCACGGGCGCGGCCTCGCGGCGGGCGCGCCATGTTCGGCCAGCCAGCATGCGGCCAGGGACGCGCCGGAGACGAAGCTCGACGGTCGTTCGGAACGGCAGCGGTCCATGACGTGCGAGCAGCGCGGATGGAACGCGCATCCCGGGACCGGCGCGTCCGGCCGCGGCATCGAGCCGGGAATCTGCAGCAGATCGCCGCCGCGACGCCGCATGGTCGGAATCGAGGCCATCAGGCCCTGCGTGTAGGGATGGGCGGCGGCGCGCAGGATTTCGGAGGTCGGGCCTATCTCGACGAGCCGCCCGGCATACATCACCGCCACGCGATCGGCTGCCTCGGCGATGACGCCCATGTCGTGCGTCACCAGCATCACCGCCGTGCCGCGCTCGCGGCACATGCGCTTCAGGAGGTCGAGCACCTGCGCCTGGATCGAGACGTCGAGCGCGGTGGTCGGCTCGTCGGCGATGATGAGTTTCGGCTCGCAGCAGAAGGCGAGGGCCAGCACGACGCGCTGCCGCATCCCGCCGGAGAGTTCGTGCGGGTAGCTCTGCAGCCGTTCGCGAGGCGCGGGGATACCGACCTCCGCCAGCAGGCGATGGGCGCGCGTCCATGCTTCCTGCCGGTCGATCGGGAGGTGGGTCAACATGGTCTCGACGAGCTGCGCGCCGATCGTCATCAGCGGGTCGAGGCTGGTCAGCGGGTCCTGGAACACGGCGGCGATCTCGCGGCCGCGCAGCGCGCGCATCGCCTCGCCGTCGAGATTGTCGATGCGGTTGCCGCGGAAGACGATGCGTCCGCCGGCTTGGTAGGCCGGGCGTTCGAGCAGGCCGAGAATGGCGGTGCCGGTGACCGACTTGCCGGCCCCGGACTCGCCGACGACGCCGAGGACTTCGCCTTCGGGAATGGAGAACGAGACGTCGTCGATTGCGACCAGCCGGCGTGCCCGCGCGGCGATCTCGACCCGGAGGTTCTCGACTTCGAGGAGCGCGCTCATGCGTTGAGCTTTGGATTCAGCGCGTCGCGCAGCCAATCGCCGAACAGATTGACCGAGAGCGACAGGATGACGAGCAGGGCACCGGGACAAGCGCTGATCCACCAGTCGCCCGAGAAGATGAACTCGTTGCCGATCCGGACCAGCGAGCCGAGCGAGGGCTGGGTCGACGGGATGCCGACACCGAGGAAGGACAGGGTCGCCTCGGTGAGGATCGCCAGCGCCAGGTTGATGGTGGCGATGACGAGGACCGGACCAAGGACGTTCGGCAGGATGTGGGAGGCGAGGATACGCGTCGTGCTGACCCCGGTTACCTTCGCCGCGAGGACATATTCCCGGCCGCGCTCGGTCAGGACCAGGCTGCGGACGGTGCGAGCGTATTGCACCCAGAACGAGGCGGCGATGGCGGCGATGAGGATCGGCACCGCCAAGCGCTCATGCGTCTCGCGGGACAGGGCCGTGCGGGTGACGCCGTCGATCAGAAGCGCGATCAGGATGGCCGGGAAACTGAGCTGGACGTCGGCGATCCGCATGATCAGTGCGTCGAGCATGCCGCCGAAATAGCCGGCGAGCAGGCCGAGCAGGACGCCTACGAAGGCCGCCAGCGCGATGCTGGACAGGCCGACGACCAGCGATGTCTGCAGCCCGTAGATCATTGCCGACAGCATGTCGCGCCCCTGCGGGTCGGTGCCGAGCAGGTAGATGTCGCCATAGATGCCCTCGCTGCCCGGCGGCAGGCGCGCGTCGATGACGTTCGCGGTGGCCGGATCGAACGCATCGAACGGGGCGATGACGTCGGCGCCGATCGCCGCGGCGATGAGGGCGATGGTGACGATCCCGGAAACGACCGCGACCGGTGAGCGGCGGAAGCGATAGAGGATGTCGCTGTCCCACCAGCGCGACGGAATCATGCCGTTCGATCGATCGGTCGTGCTCATGCCGCGCTCCGCCCCATGCCGGCGGCCCGGACGCGCGGGTCGATCCAGGCGTAGAGCACGTCGACGGCGAGGTTGATCACCGCGAAGCAGAACGCGATCAGGACGAGATAGGCGGCCAGCAGCGGCACGTCGGCGAACTGGATGGCCTGGATGATCAGGAGACCCAGACCCGGCCACTGGAACACGGTCTCGACGATGATCGAGAACGCGAAGACGTTGCCAAACTGCAGCCCGACAATGGTGACCACCGGCACGAGCGTGTTGCGCAGCGCGTGGCCGTATTCAATCGTGCGGCGGCGCAGGCCGCGCGCCTTGGCGAAGCGGATGAAATCCGAGCGCATGATCTCCAGCATTTCGGCGCGCGCCAGCCGCATGATCAGGGTGAGCTGGAATACGCCGAGCGTGATGCTTGGCAGGATCAGCGCCTTGATGCCGGTCCATGTCAGGAGGCCCGTGGTCCAGCCCCCGATGGACACGACCTCGCCGCGACCGAACGAGGGCAGCCAGCCGAGCCAGACGGAGAAGACCAGGATCAGCACGATGCCGATGAGGAAGGTCGGCAATGCGACGCCGATCAGGGATAGGGTGAGGAGGGCCTGGGCGATCCAGCTGCCGCGATGGAGTGCGGTCCAGACACCGAGCGGAATGCCGAGCCCGGTCGCGATGATCATCGCGACGATCGAGAGTTCCAGAGTGGCGGGGAAGCGTTCCGCGAGGAGCTGGGCGACCGGCTGGCCGAACCGGTAGGAGATGCCGAAATCTCCCTGCACCGCCTGGCCGACGAAGCGGCCGAACTGCAGGAGGGTCGGATCGTCAAGGCCCAGGGCCTGCCTCATGGCCTCGCGATCCGCGAGGCTCGCCGCCTGTCCCACCATGTTGTTGACCGGGTCGCCGACATAGCGGAACAGGGCGAAGCTGACGAAGGCGGCCACGAACAGGACAAGAATAGTCTGTCCCAGTCTGCTGATGAGAAAGCCCATGGCCGGCCCCTGTTATGGCGTCAGTCGAGCTTGACCCATTTCAGCTCGAGGCTGTCGTCGGACCGCAGCACGACGCTGACGCCCTTCTTCACGCCCCATGCCAGTCCCGCCTGATGGACCGGGATGTGGCCGAAATCATCCTTGTCGAGCGTCATCGCCTCGGCGATCAGCGCCGAACGCTTGGCCGGATCGATCTCGGTCTCGATCTCCATCGTCAGCTTATCGATCGCGTGGTTCGAGTAATTGCCGACATTGTAGGTGCCGACCTTGTCGACCGGCGTGTTCATCGTATCCTGCAGGGTCGAGTGCGCGTCATAGCTGAGCGGCTGCCAGCCGAGCATCGCGAACGAGGTGTCGCGGGCCAGCACCTTCTCGAAGAACTTGGTGCGGGTCTGCGCATTCAACGTCACCTTGAGGCCGACGCGGGCCAGCATGCCGACGATGGCCTGGCAGATGCGCTCGTCGTTCACGTAGCGGTCGTTCGAGCAGTCCATGCCGAACGAGAAGCCGTTCGGATAACCGGCATCGGCGAGAAGCTTCTTCGCGGCGTCCGCATCATAGGGGATCCGGGTGTCGAGCTTGGCGTCATAGCCATTTATGCCGGGCGCGATCATGGTTCCGGCAACGCGTGACGTGCCACCCATGACCCGGTCGCGGATCGCATTGACGTCGATGGCCTGGTAGATCGCCTGGCGGACACGGCGGTCCTTGAACGGGTTCTTGCCCTTGACGTCGGAGTTCAGAAGCTCGTCGCGCTTCTGGTCCATGTTGAGGAACATCGTGCGCAGTTCGGCGCCCTTGAGGACCTGGTAGGTGCCGGTCCCGTCGATACGCGCGGCGTCCTGCTGCGGCACCGGATAGATCATGTCGACCTCGCCGGAGAGCAGGGCCGCGACACGGGTTGTGTCGGCCTGGATTGGCGTAAAGACCACCTGATCGACATTGGTTTCCTTCTCGCCCCACCATTCCTTGTTCGGGACGAGGATGGTGCGCACGCCGGCCTGGCGGGATTCGATCTTGAACGGGCCGGTGCCGTTGGCGTTGTTCGACGCGAAGTTCTCGACCTTTGCCTTGACGCTCGCCGGCGCGGTGGCGCCGTTTTTCTCCGCCCAGGCCTTGCTCATGATGTAGGTCGAGGTGGTCTGGACCGGCAGGATCGGGTTCGGCTTGGCCATCACCAGATCGACGGTGAAGTCGTCAACCTTCTTGATCTCGGTGACCGAGGCGACGGTGTAGGCCATGTCCGAGCCGTCCTTTTTCACGCGTTGCAGCGAGAAGACCACGTCGTCGGCGGTGAACGGTGAGCCGTCGGCGAACTTGACGCCCGTGCGCAGGTGGAAGCGCCAGACATTCGGTTCGGGCTGCTCCCATTTGGTGGCGAGTGCCGGGACGAGTTCGAGGTTTTTCCCGCGCCCGACCAACGGCTCATAGACCTGGCCGAGCCATGACAGGGTGAAGGTCTCGGCCAGCGCGTGCGGATCGAGCGAGGCGGGATCGACACGATAGGCGTAGCGGAAGACCTTGCCGCCGCCTGCAGGCGCCTGAGCCGTGCTCGGGGAGGAGGCCAGCAGGACTGCGGAAAGGACCGAGGTGAGCAGGATCGGGAAGCGCATTGGCGGAACTCCAGGACGGACTTCTGAATTCAATTGCGCGGCAATCGTGCGACAATTAAGTGTTTACTTAAATATCAAAATCTAGGCATTCCTCTCCCAGAGACGCGACGCCCGGGTTTTGCCGAATACGGCATCACGGCGCGCCTCATCGTTGTGCAATTTTTCAAGTGCATGCAATTGATTATGCGGGCACTTAGGCCGTACGTACGGCATACGAAATGAGTGCTTCCGATCGTGGCGTTACCGCCGTATAGGTCGGGAAAATCGTGACCGACCGAGTCGATCCGGAGCGCCAAGAAAGGCGAGTATTGAATGCAAAATGAGTCCAGTCTCGCCGTCTCGACGCGGTTGATCGGGATGCTGACGCCCTCTTCCAACACCGTGCTCGAGCCCTATACGTCGTTGTTGCTGCAGCCGCTTTTCCCGGACGTGACCGCACATTTCGGGCGCTTCAGGGTGACGCGGATCGCGCTCGACGAGGATGCGAACGAGCAGTTCAAGCAGGAGCCGATCCTGTCCGCGGCCGACCTTCTGGCCGATGCGCGGCCGGACGTGCTGGCCTGGAACGGGACCTCGGCCAGTTGGCTGGGTTTCGATACCGATCAGAGGCTCTGCGACGCGATCGAGAGCCGTACCGGCGTTCCGGCGACGAGCGCCATCCTCAGCCTGAACCGGCTGCTCGCGGAGCGCGGCGTCGAGCGCATCGCCCTCGTCACGCCCTACACGGCGGATGTCGAGGAGAAGATCGCCGGCAATTATGCCCGGATCGGCATCTCAACGGTCGCGCGCCGCCACAGCGGGCTGTCCGACAATTTCTCGTTCGCGGAGGTCTCCGAGCAGACCATCGAGGCGATGTGCGAGGACGTGGCGACAGCGAAGCCGGATGCGATCGCCATCGTGTGCACCAATATGCGCGGCGCGATCGTCGGAGCCGAGGTCGAGCGCCGGACCGGTGTGCCGGTGTTCGATTCCGTTTCGTTCACGCTCTGGGGTTGCCTTCGCGCGCTCGGCGTCTCGATGGCGCCGCTGGCGCGCTTCGGCACGATGTTCGCCGATGACGGGCGCATCTCAGCGCGCTCCCCGGCGGAAGCTTGACCCATGTTGCATGACGATCCTTCCGACGCCGAGATCGCGCTCGAGGAAGGCGCCAGCACCCTGCACGGCCAGGTCGTCGGCAAATTGCGCGGGCTTCTGCTCAGCGGCGAACTGCCGAGCGGTGCGCGCATCTCCGAGGCCGATCTCTGCCGCCGATTCAGCGTGTCGCGAACGCCGCTGCGCGAGGCGCTCAAGGTACTCGCCGCGGAAGGGTTCATCGAGCTGCGCCCCAATCGCGGATCCGTCGTCGCGCCGATCGATCCCGTCGAGATCGCGCATGTGTTCGAGTTCAAGGGCGCGATCGAGCGTCAGATCGGATTGCTGTCGGTGGTACGCTCCCGGGCCGAGGATCGCGCCCGGTTGGAGCGCGTCCACGCCGATCTCGGCGCCGCCGAAACCCACCGCAACCCGGTCGCCTATACGGGGCTGAACCAGGAGTTTCATCACTGCCTTGCAAAGGCGGCGGGAAACCCGGTGCTGCTGCAGACCTACGACAATCTGCAGAAGCGGATCCTGAGGCTCCGGTTCGCGGTCAACCAGAATCTCGACCGGCTCGACCAATCCTTCATCGAGCACGAGGGCATCATGGTGGCGTTTCGTGCGGGCGCGAGACTCGATTTGGCCGAGCGGCTGGAAGAGCATAATCGCCTGACGGGCGAGGCGGTGCTGAAGGCGCTGCGCGACCAGGATGCGGGCCGTTCGGGCGTCTAGCGGCTAGCTGCATTCGGCTCGGTTCGGGTGTGCAGAATTATTGTGCAGGCATGCTGCACAATCCCGATGCGGGCTGCTGTTCTGTCAATAGAACCCATTTAGAAACAACGCTTTGACGTTGATGGCGATGATCGTTTTATCGTCTTTACGCGAGCCTTGCCGGCCCACAAACTAAATAAACACTTGCTTAGAAAGCGAGCCGCCGACAATCATAGGGCGGGCCCGCGAGATCGAGTGCGAACCGACTTTTCGAGGGGCTGTCATGTCATCGATCACCCGCAGAACTTTCACGCAAGGCGCCCTCGCGGGTTCCGGCCTCGCAATGGGCGGCCTGATGGCGCCCGGCATGATCCGCCCGGCGGTGGCCGCGGATCGGCTCATGGTCGTCCAGTGGGGCGCCCAGTGGATCGACGTCTCCAAGCAGCTTCTCACCAAGTACCAGCAGACCAGTGACACGCAGGTCGCCTGGGAACTGCATTCGGGCGGTGCGGCGGCGGTGGTCGCCAAGATCAAGGCGACGTGGCCGAACACCCAGTACAACGTGCTGTCGGTGTGGGACCCGGTGTTCCGTTCGCTGATGGCGGAGGATTGGCTGGTTCCGGTCGACGAGAACATCGTCACCAACCTCAAGACGATCCCGGACCAGTTCATCCAGAAGAACGCGGCCGGCCAGAAGATGACGATCCCGCTCAGCACGGCGGGTGCCTTCTGGGGCTATCGCGAGGACCTGCTGCCGGGCGGTTTCGAGTCGATCGAGGACCTGCTGAAGCCGGAGTTCAAGGGCAAGCTCTGCGTGCCGTATCCGATCAACCTGACGGGCCTGTTCATCGTCAGCTGCGCCATCCAGCGCGGGGGCGACGAGAAGAATGCGGAGCCGGGCTGGGAGTTCGTGAAGGAACTCGCCAAGGCCGGTCAGATCGGCGAAATCTGCACCAGCAATTCCGAGTACATCAATGCGATGGCGACCGGCCAGTACTCGGTCGGCTTCTGGAACAATGGCGGCTGGTTCGCGACCGCGAAGAACTTCCCGGTGAAGATCATGAACCGGATGCCGGACAACAAGGGCTTCCTCTACAATGAAGGCTTTTGCGTCCTGAAGGGCGCGCCCGAGAAGGCGGCGTTCGAGTTCGCGAACTTTTTCGCCGATCCCGCGAATAACGAAATCTACAACATGAATCTTGGCTCGGGACCGACCCAGCCGACCGCCAAGACCAACCCGAAGCTCGATGGCTGGTATTACGCGCCGGACGAGCTCGGCAAGCACGCCTACTTCGCCGATTTCGCCTATCTCGGGAAGGTGATGAACGAGTGGAATGCCCGGTGGGAGAAGGAAATCGTCCCGCTGGTGCGCGGCTGACACTCAAGGTGACGGCTGCGGCTGGCGCCTCCCATCCTTCTGGTTTGAGACATCCCGGTTGAGGCGCGCTCGATGAAGCGACCAGGCCTGACTGCATCCATGCTGTGGCCGGCATTGATCGTCATATTGCCGCTGCTGTTCGGTCCGTTGCTCGTGCTCCTGCACGAGAGCCTGAAGCCGCACATCGCCGGCCGTGTAGGCGGCGATGCGACGAGCGCGCTGACGCTTGAGAACTACGCGCTCCTCGCCGGACCGGAATACGCGCAGTACTTCCTCGACACATTCCGGATCGGCCTGATCAGCACCGTGCTGGCGCTGATGCTGGGCTATCCCATGGCGCATTTTATCGTACGCCGCGCGTCGCCGATCATGCGCCGCATCCTGATCGCCTCGCTGATTGGCACGCTGTTCCTGAGCCTGATCGTCCGCATCTACGCGATCTCGATGACGTTCGGCTCGCTTGGTCCGCTGGCCGGGTTCAGCCGCCTGCTGGGCATTGCGCCGACGAGCCCGAGCGTGGCGGAGCTGATGGTCGTGCTCGGCCTGCTGAACACCACGATGCCGCTCGTCGCGCTGACGCTGATCGGCACGATCCAGAACATCAATCCGAGGCTCGAAGACGCCGCACTGTCTCTCGGCGCGCCGCACTGGAAGACGTTTGTCCAGATCACGCTGGCGATGAGCGTTCCGGGCATCCTGTCGGCGGGCATTATCGGCTACGCGTTCTGCATCAGCAATCTCGTCGTGCCGATGCTGGTTGGGCGCGGCTTCGTGCTGTTCGTCTCGAACCTGATCTATTTCCGGTTTTCGGAGGTGGCGAATTTCCCGAGCGGGGCCGCTCTGTCGATCGTCATGATGGTGATCTCGCTCGGCATCTTCTACGGCCTGCTGCATCTTGTACGTACGCAGTGGCAGGAGGCGGGCAAATGACCAAGCGCCTCGCGGACGCGCTGTTCGGCTCCGTCTACTACCTCTTCCTCGCGAGCTTCATCGGCTTCTCGGCGATCCCGGTGGTCGTGGCGATCGTCCTCTCGTTTGATGCGCGAAGTTTCATCGGGCCGTTTCCACCGACGGCCTTTTCGCTGCAATGGTACGAGAAGTTCCTCGCCGACGACTACTATTACCAGGGGCTTGCCACGAGCCTTTTGGTGTCCGCAATCGCGACGGTCGCCTCGACCGTTCTCGGTGCACTGGCTGCACTCGGGCTCGACCGGGCCGGCTTCCGGGGGCGTAAGGTGCTGCAGGCCATCCTGCTGTCGCCGCTGGTCGTTCCGAACGTCGTCCTCGGCTTCGGCATCCTGATGTTCGCGAGCCGGCTCGGCATCATCGACGGCATGCCGCGGCTGATCATGGGGCACGTCCTGATCACGTTCCCCTATGTGATGCGGACCACGGCGGCATCGCTGGTCGGCATTCGCTCCAGCTATTACGAGGCGGCTCTGAGTCTAGGCGCGCGTCCGTGGAAGGCGCTGCTGCAGATCACCCTGCCACTGGCGCGCACCGGTATCGTCGCGGGCGCGATCTTCGCCTTCGTCACCTCGTTCGACGATGTCGGCATCAGCCTGTTCCTGTCGGACGCGTTCACCTTCACGCTGCCGGTGGCGATCCTGGCGCAGATGCGGGCGAACCTCGACCTGACCATCGCCGCACTGTCCGTCATCTTCATCCTTGCCACCATCCTCATCATCGTCCTGCTCGACCGGCTTGCGGGACTGGACGCCGCCGTCGGGCGCGGCGTTTACGGGCGCTGACACATGGCAGTTCTGGACCTTCAGCACATCAGGAAGAGCTTCGGCTCGTTCACCGCCGTGGACGACGTGACCTTCGAGGTGAACAAGGGCGAAATCGTCGCGCTACTGGGCCCGAGCGGCTGCGGCAAGACGACGACGTTGCGCATGATCGCGGGCTTCGAGCGGCCCGACAGCGGCCGGATCTTCATCGGCGGCGCGGACATGGAGCTTCGGCCGCCCTACGAGCGCAATGTCGGCCTCGTGTTCCAGGACTATGCCCTGTTTCCGCACATGACTGTGGCCGAGAATATTGCCTTCGGCATGAAGAACAGGGGGACGCCGAAAAACGAGATCGCTCCCCGCACGCTGGAGGTCCTGCAGCAGGTCCAGTTGCCCGGCGTCGAAAACCGCAGGCCACACGCATTGAGTGGCGGGCAGCAGCAGCGGGTGGCGCTGGCGCGGGCGCTCGTCACGCGGCCCGACATCATGCTGCTGGACGAGCCGCTGTCGAACCTCGACGCCAAGCTTCGGCTTCAGCTGCGGCGCGAGATCCGCACCATTTTGGCCTCTTTCGAGTGCACGTCGATCATCGTCACGCACGACCAAGAGGAAGCGATGGGGCTGGCCGACCGCATCGTCCTGATGAACCGGGGCCGCATCGAGCAGATCGATACGCCGGCGCGGCTCTATCAATCGCCGAAGACTTTGTTCGCCGCCGATTTCATCGGCCATGCGAACTGGATTCACGGGACGCTCTCGAAAGCGGCCGGCGATGCCGGGATCGTCGCGACGCCGGTTGGCGATGTTCGTGTGACGATGCGCCAAGGCTCGCCCGAGCAGGGACCGGTGACGCTCTGCATACGGCCGGAACGGCTGGCGATCACGGATGGCACAGTGGAGCCCGCGACCCGGATGCAGGCGATTGCCGAGAGCGTCGATATCGTCGGCGCGGATGTCCGCCTCTGGTCGCGCCTGAAGGACGGGACGCTCGTGCAATCGCTCGACAAGAATATCGGTCGCGCGATGCCGCAGCCGGGCAGCGAGGTCATGCTTGGGTTCGGCCCGGACGATTGCGTCGTCCTGCCCGCGAGTGACGCGGCGTGAGCAGGCATCAGCCGTTCGTCATCCGCGGCGGTCTCGTCGCCACTCCCGGCGACGAGGCGGTGCGGCACGCCGATATTCTCGTGATGGACGGGGTGATTGCCGAGATCGGCGCGCCGGGCTTTGAGGTTTCCGACGGCGTCGCGGAAATGGACGCCTCGGACCGGCTGATTATCCCCGGCCTCGTCAATGCGCATACACACAGCCATCTCGCCATAGCCAAGGGCGTGTCGCGCTCGTGGACGCTCGAACTGCACCTGCACAACGGGCCGTGGACCGGCGGCGGGCAGCGGTTTGAGGATCGCTATCTGCTGGCGCAGGCCTCGGCGGCAGAGATGCTGCTGAAGGGCTGCACCGCCTGCTACGACCTCGTCCTCGAACTTCCGGCGCCGACGCCCGAGGGCATGTTCGCGACGGCCGCGGGCTTCGCCGATGCTGGGATGCGGGCGGTAATTGCGCCGATGATGGCCGACCGCACCTTCTGGCGGGCGATCCCGGGCCTCCGCAATGCGCTGCCGAAAGAGCTGCGCGCTACCGTGGACAGCATCACGCTCGCGACAAAAGACGTATCATTAGCGGCGTGCGAACGGATGCTGGAGGACTGGCCGTTCGACCGCTCGGTCGTCCGGCCGGCGCTGGCGCCGACGATCCCGCTTCATTGCTCGGACGATTTCTGGACCGGCTGCCGCGACCTTGCCGAGAAGCATGGCGTCGGCATGCAGGCGCATCTGGCCGAGTCGAAGGTGCAGGCGGTCGCGGGTGCGGCGAGCTACGGACGCAGCCTGACGGCGCATCTCGATTCACTCGGCGTGCTAGGCAGCCATTTCACGGCGGCGCACGGGGTCTGGCTGGATAGGCACGACCTGGACATCCTCGCCCGGCGCGGGGCCTGCGTCGCGCACAATCCGTCCAGCAATTTCCGGCTTGGTAGCGGCATCGCCGATGTTCCGGCAATGCGATCCGCCGGGATCTGCGTCGGCATCGGCAGCGATGCGTGCAGTTGCTCGGACCACCAGAACCTGTTCGAGACGATGCGGCTTGCCTCATACCTGTCGCGCACCGCCTCGCATGAGCCAAACGATTGGCTGACGCCCCGCGACGTGTTCGGGATGGCGACGCGCGGTAGCGCGCGGGCGCTAGGGCTGCAGGATGTGACCGGAGACATCCGCCCCGGCCTTGCCGCGGATCTGGTGCTTCTCGATCTGGCATCGGTCAATTTCACGCCGCTGAACGACGCGCTTTACCAGCTCGTCTTCGCGGAAGAGGGGCGCAGCGTCGACCGCGTCATGGTTGGCGGCCGTGTCGTCGTCGAGGGCGGTGAACTCGTCACGATCGACTACCCGGAGCTTCGACGGAAACTCAACAACCGCGCCAAGGCGATCTTCGAGGCGAACGCGCCGCGCAAGGCTGCCCTCGCGGCGCTCGAACCCTTCGTGAAGCAGTATTGCATCGGCCTCGCGCAGGGGCACCGGCAGGTGGATATCGGGGGGCTCGGCGATGAATGACAATCGCTTCCCAATCGTCCCGGAGCTGGAGGCGATCCTGCGCACGCTGATGGCCGAGACTGGGGCAATGCGCTGCACGGTTCGCGTCGATCATCCGGCCGCGGCCCTGAGCGTCAACGTGCCGTGCGCCGAGGTCCTGGCGCCTGGCGGCGTGTCGATGATGGGCAATTTCTCGGCCGATCACCGCAGGGCGCTGACGGTCCGTCGGGTCGAGGCGACCCGAACGACGCTGATCCAGGGCGATGTCTTCGCCGACCCCGCGCTGGCACCGCCGCCGGCCCTGGTCCAGGAGTTCGGCACGAAGGCGCAGATGGTGGCCCCGCTGATCGGCGATGACGATTACCTTTTCGGCTGGGTGTCGGCGCATTTCGCGGAGGGGCCGCGCGTGTTCTCGGACGCCGACATTGCCGCGATGGAGCGCGCGCGGCAGGCCGTGCTCGGCTTATCCGGCCTTCCGGTGGAGCGCTGAATGTCGGACGCCCGGCGGCCATCACACGTCGACATCCTGATCGAGGACGCCCACATTCTGACGGGCGACCTGATGCGGCCGTCCATCCCGCATGGGCGGATCGGCACGTCAGGCAACCGGCTCGTCCTGGTCGAGGCCGTCGAGGATGGGCCGCCGCCCATCGCCGCGCAGACGATCGGCGGGCGCGGAATGCTCGCGATCCCGGGCCTGATGAACGTCCATACCCATTCCGTCCTGTCGCTGATGCGCGGAACGGCCGAGGACATGGGATTTGCGCCGGCCTATACGAAGGGCGTTCCGCAGGGCCATGTCATTTCGGCGGCGGAGGCGGTCGCGCTGGCCCGGCTCGGCGCGCTCGAATCCCTGAAATTCGGCTCGACGCTCATCAACGATATGTATGTCCATGTCGAGGAGACGCTGCCGGCGATGGCTGAACTCGGGCTTCGCGTAGTGGCGAGCGACCGCATCCATGACGTGGACTTCTCGCGCGTCTCGCAAGGCTTATGGGTCTATGACGCCGCTATCGGCCGCCGTTCACTCGATCGCTGCCTTGCACTTGCCGACCGTTATCAGGGCTCGTTCGATGGCCGGGTGAATGTCGTAATCGGGGCGCATGCGCCGGATACGTGTTCCCGCGACTTCCTGATGGAGATCCGGGCCGCCAGCGAGCGGCACGGTCTGCGCGTGTCCACGCATCTGTCCCAAAGCAAACTCGAAGTCGATTTCATCCAAGAGCGGGAAGGCTGCACGCCGACCGAACTCCTGGACGATATCGGCCTTCTCAACGACCGCCTGATCGCCGCGCACTGCATCGTGCTGAACGACAGCGATATCGCACGTGCCGGTGCGGCCGGCATCAACGTCGCGCATGTGCCGAAGGGCAATGCCGGCGGCGGGATGATAGCGCCGACGCGCAGGCTGCGCGCCGCCGGTGCCAATCTCGCGCTCGCGACCGATAATCTGCTCGGCGACATGGTGGAGGCGATGCGCTGGGCGCTGTGCATCGGACGCCTGCAGGCCGGCACGGTGGAACCCGACTGGCAGCCGGAAGACGTGTTCGCGATGGCGACGATGAATGGTGCCCGCGCGCTCGGCCTCGACGGCGAGCTTGGATCATTGGTGCCGGGCAGGAAGGCCGATGTCGTGCTGATGCACATCGACCGGCCGAGCTTCGTGCCGCTGATCGATCCGCTCGGAAATCTCGTTCACTGCGGGCAGGGCAGCAATGTCCGCGATGTCATCGTCGATGGCGTGATCCGTGTGCGCGACGAAGCAGCGGTCGGCGTCGACGAGGCGGCCATCATGGCCGATGCGCAGAAGGCCAGCGAAAACCTGTGGCGGCGAGCAGCCGCCTGATCGTTCGAGGAGCTAGGACGAATGGATCTCATTGTCAGGAATGCCCGTCTTCCGAACGAGCCCGCGTCAACCGTGGATATCGGCATCGATGGCGGGCGCATCGTGGCAATTGAGCATTTCCTCGCCGCCGACGGAGAGGTGCTCGATGTCGGCGGCCGGCTGGTGGCGCCGGGATTCATCGAGACGCATATCCATCTCGACAAATCGTGCATTCTCGAACGCTGCAACGCCCAGCGCGGCGACCTCAGCGAAGCGATCTCCGAAGTCGCCAAGGCCAAGGCAGGCTTCTCCGCCGAGGACGTCTACGAGCGCGGCCGCCGTACGCTGGAAAAATGCATCCTCAACGGCACGACGCGGATGCGAACGCAGTTGGAGGTCGATCCCGGAATCGGGCTGCGCGGGCTCGAAGGCGTGCTGTCGCTGATCGAGGATTATCGCTGGGCGATCGACGTCGAGATCTGCGTGTTTCCGCAAGAAGGGCTGCTCAACAATCCCGGCACCGACGAGCTGATGGTCGAGGCGCTTAGGCGCGGAGGTCGCGTCGTCGGCGCAGCGCCCTATACAGACAGCGATCCGCACGGGCAGATTGACCGGGTGTTCGAAATGGCCCGGGAATTCGATGTCGATATCGACATGCATCTCGATTTCGGCCCGACCGCCGACACACTCGATCTCGACTATGTCTGCGAACTGGCGGACCGTTTCGGCTGGGGCGGCCGGACGACGATCGGCCATGTCACCAAGCTCGCTGCCGCGAGCCCCGAACGCTTCGCGGCCGCGGCGCGCCGGATGAGCGATTCAGGCGTGGCGCTGACGGCGCTGCCTTCGACTGACCTGTTTCTGATGGGACGCGACCACGACTGCAACCAGACGCGCGGCGTGACCCACACGCACAAGCTTCTCCATCATGGCGTAAACTGCTCGTTGTCGACGAACAACGTGCTCAACCCGTTCACGCCGTTCGGCGATTGCTCGCTGATCCGGATGGCCAATCTGAACGCCAATATCTGCCACATCGGCGCGACCAGCGACATTCGCGAGTGCTTCAGCATGATCACCGACCGGTCGGCGAGGCTGATCAATGCGAAGGACTACGGCATAGAAATCGGCAAGACGGCGGACTTCGTCGTCATCGACTGCTCGACTCCCGAGGAGGCGGTGGCCGAACTGGCGCCCGTGCTTTTCGCCTACAAACGGGGAAAAAGGACGATGACACGCCCTGCCGCGACCCTGCATCGGCCGCAGGTCTAGCCCGTGCCTCGATCGAAAGTCTCAGCCGTCAGGCCGCCGGACGATCCGTTCGGGGCGTTTTGCCAAGACAACCATGTTGTCCACGCCGGGGCGGATGACGGACCGCTTCGCGGCCTGACCTTCGCCGCGAAGGACGTCTTCGACATCAAGGGAAGCCGCACCGGGTTTGGCCATCCCGCCTGGCTAGATTCGCACCCTCCGGCAACTGAAACGGCGACGGCAGTGACGCGTCTCCTCGATGCCGGAGCGACGCTCGCCGGCCGGGCGATCAGCGACGAGCTCTGCTATTCGTTGTCGGGAGACAATTTCCATTACGGCACCCCGACCAATCCCCGCGCCCCGGGGCGGCTCCCCGGCGGATCGTCGAGCGGGTCCGCGGTTGCGGTTGCCGGCGGTCTCGTGGACTTTGCGATCGGGACCGATTGCGGCGGCTCTGTGCGCGTTCCCGCGAGCTATTGCGGCTTGTTCGGCATGCGCCCGACCCATGGGCGGATTCCGCTGCACGGAGTGTCGCGTTTTGCGCCGCGCTTCGACACCGTCGGCTGGTTCGCGCGCGATGCGAATACGTTGCAGACTGTCGGGCAGATTTTGCTTGGCGCGGGCGGGCGGGTCGCGCCGTTCCGGCGCCTGCTGATTGCCGAGGATGCCTTCGAACGGGCCGATCCCGACGTTCGCCAAGCGCTGGAGCCGGGCATTGCCGCGCTCAGGAGCCAGTTTCCGGTTCATGCCGGGGCCGTGCTGAGCGCCGACGGCCTGGGCAAATGGCTCGAGACGTTCCTGATCGTCCAGGCCGGAGAGATCTGGGCGTCGCTCGGTGGCTGGGTCAGGAGCCAGAGGCCGGTTTTCGGAGAGGGCGTGCGCGAGCGGTTTGACCTCGCGTCGCAGATCGAGGCGGACGAGCTGAAGGTGGCGCGCGATCGAGCCGCCGATATTGCCTCGTCGCTCGCGGAGACGATCGGTGAGGGCGACCTGATCGCCCTGCCGACTACTCCGTGTCCTGCTCCGTGGCGGGACATGGCATTGGAGGACATCCAGGTCGAATACCGGCAAAAGGCGATGGCGCTCCTGTGCTCGTCGGGACTCGGCGGGCTGCCGCAGCTGACAATTCCCGTCGGCACTGTGGATGGCGCGCCCGTTGGCCTATCGATCATGGGACGGCGCGGTGCCGACTCGGCTTTGCTTCAACTAGCGGTTGATGTGTTCGGAGACATATCGGCTGACCGGCCGCCACGCGCGTAAAATGGGCGCTCAGGATATGGCAGTAGTAGGATCCGGCGTCAGGACGCCGGGAAACAGGGCATGATGAAAACGACCACGCCGGATTCTCTCGCGACCGACGCGCCCGCCAAGGCGCGCGGTTCGGCCCGGAAAGCGGACAGCAATCGCCCGAAACGCAATGGAGCCGTGACGCGGCAGCGGATTCTCGATGTCGCGATGTCGGAATTCGCGGACCACGGATATAGCGGCAGCCGTATCGACCGCATCTCGGCGAGCGCCGGCGTCAATGTCGGGATGATCTATCATTACTTCAGCAACAAGGACGACCTGTACCTTGCCGCGCTGGAGGCATGCTACAAGGTCATCCGTGACCGCGAGCGGACGCTCGACGTCAATGAGGGCGATCCCATCTCGGCGATGCGCCAGCTCATCGAGCTGACCTTCGACTTCCTGAGCACCGACCCATATTTCGTTCGCCTCATCATGAGCGAGAACCTGATGATGGGCCGCATCGCCCAGCGCTCGGCGACGATCCCTGTGATGACGCAGCCGCTGCTCGACTCGCTCAGGACGATCCTGAAGCGCGGTCAGGCGGAGCGCCTGTTCCACAAGGATATCGACGCCGAGAATTTCTACGTTTCTATCCTCGGCCTGTGCTTCGTGCACGTTTCAAACCGCTACACGCTGAG
The DNA here is from genome assembly GCA_003347645.1 of Rhizobiaceae bacterium CPCC 101076. Taxonomy (GTDB): domain Bacteria; phylum Pseudomonadota; class Alphaproteobacteria; order Rhizobiales; family Methylopilaceae; genus Flaviflagellibacter; species Flaviflagellibacter deserti. The sequence goes on from QDFX01000014.1 coordinate 88,324, forward strand.
CAGCATGTTCCAGCACGATTTCGCCGATCCGGAATGGCTGAAGCAGCGCAAGGGCGTCGTGACCGATATCCTGATCAGCTATCTGAGGGGCTCGGAGGTCTGATGGCTTTCGCGATCAACATTCCCGACATTGTCGAGGAGGTACAGGCCGCGTTCCGGCGCTACGAACGCGCACTTGTCGGCAACGACATCGCGGTGCTCGACGAGCTGTTCTGGAACAGCGGCCTCACGATCCGCTACGGAGCCGGCGAGACGCTCTACGGCTATGAGGCGATCGCGGAATTCCGGCGGGCGAGGCCGAGCGCCAAATTGGACCGGACATTGACGAGGACGGTGATCACGACCTTCGGAACGGACTTCGCCACGGCGGACACCGAATTCACGCGCGAGGCTTCTACGGCGATCGGCAGGCAGAGCCAGACATGGGTCCGCTTTCCGGAGGGCTGGCGGGTGGTGTCGGCGCATGTCTCGACCATGGCCGGTTAGCCTTCTCGGCCGGCATTCTGGCATGGCCACGCGGCTGTCCGCCGCAGGGGATGACGCGTCCATTGTGGACTCAGGCTCGTCGCCTGCTATCAATGTCGGGATTCGGCTAGGGCCGCGTGGTCAGATGCTGGCACGCCGAAAGCGCGATGGAAGGTGCCGGCCACGTAAACAATAGGGCTGACATGCGGTTCGCGTTTTCATGGGGCGGTATCGGCAGCGCCGTTCTCGTCTTGACCGGTGTGCTGGCCAGCGCTGGTCAGACGCAGGCGCAGGCGCAGGCGCAGGCGCAGGCGCAGGCGCTGAAGCCTTTCAAGGACGACCTGTTCGCCTATCCCGCGATCCTTTCGAGTGAGGGTGGCGATCGTCACCGCGTGGTCGACTATAGCGAAGCGCGTGACATCGATCAGCGCGATGAGGTGCCGGAGCGCCGTGCGCGCCGGCAATTTGTCTCTACGGGCGTGCGCAAGGTGCAAGAGGACATCGCGTTAGAGACCGGAATCGGTACGATCCGCCATTTCGCGGTCGGGAAGCCGGACGGCGCCGCGATCATCACCATGTACCTGCACGGCCAAGGCGGCAGTCGCAACCAGGGGGTAGACGACTTCACTTTTGGCGGCAATTTCAACCGCATCAAGAATTTGATGGTCGCCAATCGCGGGCTTTATCTCTCTCCTGATTTTTCCGATTTCGGCGATCGCGGCGCGGCGGAGATCACGGCTCTGCTACATCATTATGCCGGGCGCTCTCCTGAGGCGCCGATCATCGTGGCATGCGGTTCGATGGGTGGCGCGCTGTGCTGGAAGCTCGCCCGCGATCCCGTGATCGGACCCCGGCTCGGTGGCCTCCTGCTGCTGGGGTCACTATCGGACAAGAATTTTTCCACGAGCGCGGCGTTCCACGCGAGAGTGCCTGTGGTCTTCGGACATGGCGGGAGCGACAAAGTGTTCCCGGTAGACGGCCAGGAACGCTTCTTCCGTTCGATAACGGCAAAGGCACCCGACTATCCGACGCGCTTCGTCCGATTCCAGACGGGCACGCATGGCACGCCGATCCGGATGACCGACTGGCGGGCTGAGATCAACTGGATGCTCGCACAGTCGCGATAAGAAGCAGAGCCCTTGATTGCGCAATCGATTGCTGAGGGGTAACGGCGGCGTGCGGGGATGGACGCCGCCTTCGTATCCCTTGTGGACGCGAAATCAATGGCTTGGTGCGATGAAAATGTCGGCGTAGGCGACGACATTTTCCGACACCATAAGTAATTGCTCGCTTCGCTTCCTTATTTGTCAAGATATAAACATCATTGTGGCGGCATCACAGCCTTCAGTTGTTGTCAGCGACGATAGATTTTTCTTTGGAACAGAAGCATTCTAACTCGGATCTCTAGGAACTTTCGCGCAGTGACAGAGTTAGCGGCTCATGAATACAACGGCGGCAAACTTAGTCACTCCTCGCGTAGGAGATGCAGTATTCGGTGACAGCATCATCGTCCGGGATGCGAGCGATGTGGAGCGCGCCAGCTATCTCGTGACCTGTCGCGAGGGACATCTGCTGCCGGTCACCGATCTGACCGCTACGCTTGGGAGTGACGCGGACTTAAGTTGCCCGCCCGGACAAGACTGGCGCGATCTTAGCCGATCGGTGAGGGACCGATTCCACCAGCGTCGGGAAGAGCTGGCGCCCTGGTTGCGCACGTCGTCCCGCCCGGATCTCCGGCTCCTCGCCTTTTTGCACGTGCACGAGAAAGAACTCACCGCGCGGTACGCCCCGAATACCAGGGAAGGATTCACATATGGTGGCCTCGTTCCGGTGTTGGAGGTCCGGGCAGTTGCCGAGCGTCTGGCCGCTGCGGGTTATCTGACCGCACGCCTTTTCGATTGCTTTCATGCCTGCCCGCACTGCGGATCCGCACGGCTCAATGTGCGGGAGGAGTGCCCCTCTTGCCGAAGCCCCGAGATCGCCGATGTCAGGCTTATCCACCATCTGCGCTGCGCGTATCTCGGGCCGGAGCCCGATTTCGAAACGTCGGACCGACGTCTCGCATGTCCGAAATGCTCGCGCGAACTTCGGCACTACGGAAGCGACCATGAGGCCGCGGGAACGGCCCTGAAGTGCGGGGCGTGCGGTTTCAGCGGTTCAGAGCCTTTGGTCGGCTTTGTGTGCATGGACTGCTCAAGCCATTTTGACGGAGAACGTGCCCAGAAGGTGCGCGCCTTCCACTATGCGATCTCTGAAGCGGGCTCCCAATTCCTCCTCGCCGCAGGTTTGAAATCGAGCGCTGTTAGCCCGGTGCTCGTGCTGACGCTTCCGCTGGACCTGATCCGTCTCCTCAACGCTGCGTGCGCCAGGGACGAGATGTTCAGCCTCGCCGAGTTGGCCTACGCGAATGAGATGAAGATCGTGGCCTCCAAGGGAGCCGAGGTCTTCGACGCCAGCCGGAAGCAACTTGTCGCCGATCTGATCGGTCGCCTCGGAGCACAAGGCAGGGTCGTACAGGGGGCGAGGTCGGATTACGTCTTCTTGGCCAGCGAGGATGCGGCCAGCACACAGGAGCGTTTGAACAAACTCCTCAGCGGCTGTGTGGCTCGCCTGCGAGCCAATCTGGGGGTGGACCTTCGTGTCTTTGAAAAAGCGGATTTTCTGCCGTGAGCGCCGGACATGACCTGACAAGCGCATACGACCTGCTGACGGAACAGGGCACCATCGGCTTCATCGCGATGTTTTGGTACGTCCTGATCTTCGAGATTCCTCGCTACGGGCTGTCGATCGTAGCCTATGCCGCTGGCCGCAGCAGGAAATGGCGCCATCAGCGCAACGACGCGCATCCGACTCCCCAACATCCCAAAATCAGCGTTCTCGTCGTTGGCCACAATGAAGAATCCGCGATCACGAGATGCGTGCTCTCCCTTCGCGCGCAGTCGCTGCGCGCCTTCGAGCTCATTCTCATTTCCGACGGCTCGAGCGACCGTATGAGCAAGGTCGCGGCTAGCCTTGTAGCAAAGGGCCTCGCCGACAAGGCGTTCTCAACCGACCTCCGATGCGGCAAGTCCGCAGGGGTCAATCTCGCCATCCGGATGGCGTCCGGCGACATATTGGTCAATGTGGACTGCGACTGCTCATACGATCGATTTGCCATCGAGAGCATCGCGGCACCATTCGCGGATCCCAAGGTGGGTGCCGTCAGCGGGGATATTCTTCCGCGCAACGGCAACCGGAGTCTAATCGCCGGCTTTCAGGTCATCGAATACCTGGTGACGATATCGCTCGGCAAGCGCATCGCAGAGATGTTCGGGCTGGTGGTCTGTGCGTCCGGGGCATTCGCTGCGTTCCGGCGTTCTGCGCTGACCTCCGTCGGCGGCATCGACGTCGGTGGCGGCGAGGATCTCGACATTACGCTTCGGCTTCGAGCCAAGGGTTGGAAGATCGATTTCGCGCCGGGCGCCCTTTGCTACACCGACGTTCCCGAGACAGCCTGGGGGCTTCTCCGTCAACGCCTGCGGTGGGAACGCGACGCTGTCCGACTGCGGTATCGCAAGCATCGACGTCTGTCGAACCCGCTGAGCCGAAGTTTCAACCTCGTCGAAGCGACCCACCAGGTGGATTTTCTATTCTTCCACATAATATTGGCGGTCGCCTTTCCGCTATACTTACTGCACCTCTACGTGCAGATCGGCGAGGCTGCCATCCCGTTTCTGATTGCCGTTCAGCTCGGGTTGATGTGCTTGGACGCAGTGATATTCGTCGCCGCATTGGAAGCTACAAATCGCTGGGTTTATGCCCCCTATCTTCTGCTCATTCCCGGCTACGGGGTGTTTAGCGGGCTTTTCATGCGGCTCGTTCGCGTGTTGGCCTACGTTCAGGAATGGTGCTTCGACGCCTCTCGAACCGATAATTATGTGCCGCAACGGGTCCGCTTCAGCCGACGCTGGTGAGCGCGGGAAAGGATCGCGAAATGATCACGCGTCTGCGCCAAAGGGAGCGGCTGGATACGCTCGGTAACGACACCCGCGTCGCGAATTTTCGCTGGGGTCGTTACGTCTATTTCGCACTGTTGATCGCGTTCTTCCTCGGTCTCGCAAATTACCTCGTTGGCTCGTGGATCTTCCTTCGGGCCGATGGGCTCGTACTTCAGGAAATGTTCGCCGTCGCGCCGTCTTACGAGGGCAAGATCGTGTCCGTTCACGTCAAACCGGGCCAGAAAGTGGAAAAGGGCGAACTTCTGGTGCGGCTCGAGTCCTCGACGCTCGTGCGGGCTCTCGCCGAACTGTCTTTCCGCGAGGCGGAAATCACCTCGCGTCTTGAGCAGCTCAAATCCAAGCTGGCCATCTCCGAAACAATGTTGCCGCTGGCTCAGTCGCAGCTTGCTGAGATGGACAAGGGGGTGGCCAGCCTGGGTCAGCTCAAGCGCCGCCAGCTGACGAACCAGCAGCGGGTCGAGGAACTCGTCATTTCGCACTACTCCGCCAGTTCGCAACTCGCGGAACTCGAGGTGCAAAAAAATTCCCTGGGGCGCGAGATCGCCGCCAACGAAGCCGCACGGGCGGAAGCGGTGGCGGCGTCTGACGATCTAAAGCGTCTCTATAACAATGGAGCGCTTACGGCGCCGACGGCAGGGACGGTCGGCCCTGTTGTCGCCTCATCAGGTGAGGTGCTGGTCCCCGGGGACAGAGCGCTGGAAGTGTTTTCAGGCGCCCCCTATGTGCTTGCCTATCTTCCCGAGACCTACCTTTTCGACGTGCGGTCGAACCAGAGAGTGAGCGCGTCCAGCGGGCGACAGCAGGCAATTGGTCGAATCGTCGAGATCCTCCCAGTCGCAGCCAATCTGCCAGCGGAGTTCCAGAACACCTTCCGTCCTCGAGAGCGGAGCCAGCTCATTCGTGTCGAGTTGGATCGAGGTGCTGGCTTCCCGTCGGGGCAGAAGGTCCGGTTGACCCGGTGTCTGTTTGAAAATTGCGAAAGCGTGTTGTCCATGGCGGGCCGCGTGGGAGCGTGGGTAAGCCGGGAAGCGCGCAATCGCCTGCGCGCAATCGCGCCTGCGCAGAGTTCTCCGAGTTCGATCGCTGAGCCGGATTTTTCCGATGACTTCAACGGCCAACGACTGGACAGGTCCAAATGGCTCGTCGGCAAGCGTAATTGGGGCGGAAAAGATGGCGAGGGGCACGACTACAATGGTGGGGTCAGCCCGCAAAATGTAGGTCTTCAGGAGGGGGCGCTTGTCCTGAAAGCGCTGGGCGATAGCTATCGAGGTCCTGTTCGGGGAGTGAACCGCGATGGCACGCCGCGCGAGGACGGCACGCGCGTCGGCGCGATGATCGCCACGCGGAATTATCTCGGGTCGGGGCGGTATGAAGCTCGCCTAAAGGTCGCTCCGGTCCTCGGCGTGGCGACCGCCATGTGGGCCTTCCACTACCGAGAGGAAGGCAACCACATTGGCAACCACGAGATCGATATCGAATTTCCGGGACGTCCTGGGCCGCCTCACGAGGGAGTGTCCTTTAATCGCATGCTCGCGAACACTTGGATCGGAGAGCGCGAGGGCGAATCCACGACTCAATACGTGCATCTCCCAGCGACCATTGCCGACGGTCAATTTCACATCGTCCGGTTCGACTGGCGAGCGGGCTCTGCGACATCAGCACCAAGCGTGGTGTTTTTTGTAGACGGCCGAGAGGTCGCCTCGATTGACACGACAGTGCCGACGCGCCGAAGCAGACTGTATCTCGGTGCCTGGTTTCCAAAAGGCTGGGCCGGCCAGCCCACATTCGCTGAGGCGGAAGTGGTGGTCGATTGGGTGCGGTATTGGCGCTTTGACGGCCAGGATGATCGTGACGTGGAAGAAAGCTTTGCCTCCGTTGGCTGGGAGTAGTTCCAGGCACCTGCTCGGTGCCGTCGGGGGCAACTGCTCCGTATACGGATGCCGACAGCATTGCCGCGCCGAGACCTGCCGCAAGCTTCAGTCCATGTCGCCGACTAACGCTGCACGTTGCGGCCGAGCCGTCTGAATCCGGTCTTCCATCGACTTTCACTCTTTCAGGATATCCTCACTCCGGACGCCACGTGAGCGTTACGGGGTGGCGGCTATCTCGGCCAGAGCTGCCAGCAACCGGTTGCGGACGAGATAGGACACACCGCGCGACCAGGATTCATCGGTGTTGCCGCGGATGTCGACGCTGGTCCGGTAGCGTTCCTTTCCGGTCTCCGTGTCCCATACGGAGACGTTGATGTTGAGGATCAGGTTGCTCACTTTCTGCACCGTGCCGGTGAGCGCAAAACGGGCGCCCAACGGTCTGGCGATGGCCGCCGCGCAGCCATTGCAGCGATCGAGTGGCCCCGACTTCGCGATCGCGTCGGTGGCCGGCGCGAGATCGATGATCGTGTACCCGCCTCGGTCGATCAGCAGTCGCGGCAGTTGATCGCTGATCATGGCGAGCCGCTGCTGCTCGTCGGAGCGTGCGCCCGACATCTCGCCTTCGAGGCTGGTATCGATCGGTTCGAAACCGAAGACGGCGAGGCGAGGTGCTTCGGCTCCGGCCGGCCACGGCAATAGCAGGATTACAGACAGGATCGTTGCCTGCAGGTTGCCAGACAGGCGCAAAGCGGTTCTCCCCTGTTGAGGCCCGATCCCTATTGTAGGACGCAGGGTGTCTAGGGAAATCGGCGGCAGGCTCCTATTTATAGGAGACCAAACCGAGGGAGCTATTCTTGAGCGCCTATCACAAATCGAACGACGCGATCGCTCAGCTGACGCCCGAGCAGTACCACGTCACCCAGCAGAACGGCACGGAGCGTCCGGGAACCGGCGAATACCTCTACAACAAGGAGCCGGGGATCTATGTCGACGTGGTGTCGGGCGAACCCTTGTTCGCTTCGGCAGACAAGTATGAGTCCGGGTGCGGCTGGCCCAGCTTCACCAAGCCGATCGATCCGACGCACATCAACGAGCTAAGGGATGTGTCGCACGGAATGGTGCGGACCGAGGTCCGTTCGCTGCATGGCGACAGCCACCTCGGCCATGTCTTCCCGGACGGTCCGGCGGACCGGGGCGGGCTGCGTTATTGCATCAATTCGGCATCGCTCCGCTTCATCCATCGCGACGACATGGAGAAGGAAGGCTACGGCGCCTATCTCGATCAGGTCGAGTGAGGTGCCGGCCGGTCAGTCGTAGCGGAAGGCGCGCGCCAGCTGGTCGTTGATCGGCTTCGTCAGATAGGCGAACGCCGTCCGCGCCCCGGTATCGATGAAGGTCTCGACCGGCATGCCGGGAACGAGCGTCTTGCCTTGGAACTTGCGGAGTTCCTCGCCCTTGATGGCGATCCTCGCCGTGTAGAACATCGCGCCCGACTGCTCGTCGCGGCTGACGTCGGCGGATATTCGCGCGAGCGTGCCGAACACGTCAGGCATGGTCGCGGAATTGAAGGCCGAGAACTTCATCGTCACCGGCTGACCGATTTTCAGGCGGTCGATCAGCTGCGGCTCGATCCGGACGTCGACAACCAGGCCTTCGGCTTCCGGCACGATCAGCATCAGCTGCTCGCCGGGGCTGATGACGCCACCTTTGGTGTAGATCGTCTTCTGGTGGACGATGCCGTCCTGAGGCGCGCGGATGTCGACGCGGTTCAACTGGTCGAGCGCGGCCGTGTATCGCTCCCGCAGTTCGGCGATCTTGGATTCGGTGTCGCGCAGTTCGGAAGCGATCTCCTTCTGGAGATCCTGGTCGAGCTGGAGGATCTGCATCTCGGTCTCCGCCACCCGGCCTTTGGCGCGAGCGATGTCGGCGATGTGCTGGCCTTCCTCGCCGAGCAGCCGGGCCGCTTCGCGCTCCAGCGCGGTGACGCGGCTGAGCGGAACGAGATTGTCCTTGTAGAGCGAGCGCACGCCTTCGAGCTCGGTCTGGATGAAGCCGGTCTGCTGGCGTTTCGAGGCGACCTGGGCTTCCAGGCCCTTAACTTCTTCCCGCGTCTGGGAAATGCGTTCGCGCAATTGCGACGTCTGACCCTGTTTCGCGGTCTGCCGCGAGGTGAAAACCGTGCGCTCGCCGGCAAGGATCTTCCGTATCGAAGCCTGGTCGGCTCTGACGGTCAGTTCCTCCGGCAGCGAGAAGTCCGACAAGGCGTCCCGTTCGGCCGAAAGCCGCGCTTCCCTGACCAGCAATTGATTGAGCTGATTGTCGATCACCGCGAGATTGGCGCGGGTCACCGTATCGTCGAGGCGAGCGAGCACGTCGCCGGCTTTGACATGATCGCCGTTGTCGACGCGGATTTCCGCGACCACGCCACCGGTCGGATGCTGCACCTTCCTGACATTGCTCTCGACGACGACCTGACCCGGCGCGATCACCGCGGAGGCGATCGGCGCCGTCGAGCCCCAGCCGCCCGCAGCGACGAGGAGAAGTGCAGCTGCGGACAGGCTGAACAGGCTGACCGACCTGATGTCGCGGAGAGGCGTGCGGGCTTCAGTCACGAGCGTGCCCCCTGCGCTGCGACGGCCTTGAGTGCCGGAGCTTCCTGCGGAACCACCGCCGCCGGCGCGAGCACCTTTTTCAGCACCTCGTCCTTGGGCCCGAAGGCGACCTGCTGGCCGGCATTGAGCGCCAGAGCGAGATCGGCCTTGGCGAGGGCGGAGCGGCGATGGGCGATGACGACGGCGATGCCGCCGCGCAGGCGGATGGTCTCGACGGCCTTTTCGAGGGCGAGCTCGCCTTCGGAATCGAGATTGGAATTGGGCTCGTCGAGCACGACCAGGAACGGGTCCTTGTAGAGCGCCCTTGCGAGCGCGATGCGCTGGCGCTGGCCGCCGGACAAAGTGCTGCCGGCCTCGCCGATCTGGGTCTCGTAGCCGTTGGCAAGCCGCAAGATCATCTCGTTCGCGCCGGCGGCTTCCGCCGCCGCCTGGATGTCGGCCGAGGTCGCCTTCGGGTCGAAGCGGCAGATATTGTCCGCGATCGTGCCGTCGAACAGTTCGATATCCTGTGGAAGGTAGCCGATCATCCCTCCACGGACCTCGGCGGGCCATTGATCCAAGGTCGCGCCGTCGAGGCGGATCTCGCCCCGGTTGGCCTGCCAGACGCCGACAAGCGCGCGGGCCAGGGTCGATTTTCCGGAGGCCGAGGGTCCGATCACACCAAGCGCCTGACCGGCTTCGAGCGAGAGGTTGATGCCCTTCAGGATCGGCGCGGCGGAGCCGGGCGCGGCGACATAGATATCTTCCACGGTCAGCTTCTGGCTTGCCGGCTTGGGCGCGACCTCCGGTTCCTTTTTCGCGGTCGCCTTCAGCGCCTCGTTGAGCCTCGTCCACGATCCGCGTGCGGAGAGGAACGGCTTCCATTGCCCGATCGCCAGCTCGACCGGAGCGAGCGCGCGGCTGGTCAGGATGGACGATGCGATCATCACGCCGCCCGATGCTTCGCCCTGTACGACGAGCCAGGCTCCGAGACCCAGATTGGTGGATTGCAGCACGAAGCGAAGGGTCTTCGAGATCGACCCGATGCTGAGAGAGACGTCGCTGGCGCGCTGCTGCGCCAGGCCATGGCGGGCATTGTGCTGCTTGATGCGATCGACGACCCGCTGTTCCATTCCGAGCGCGGCCACGAGTTCCGCATTACGACGGGCGGCTTCGAGCGCGAAGGATTTCTGCGCGCCGGCGGTCGCCGCATCCTTTGCCGGAGCGCGGCCGGCGAATTCCGACCACAGCGTCAACAGGACCAGCAGGACCGCGCCGGCGACGAGCGTCCAGCCGAGCAGCGGGTGGAGGAGGAAGCACAGGCCGGCGTAGAGCGGAATCCACGGCAGATCGAACAGCGCCGTCGGACCCATGCTGGAGAGGAAGCCCCGAACCGTGTCGAGATCGCGGGCGGGCTGGGAGCCGGCGCTCTTGCTCTTCGGCGTGATGCGCAGGATCGAGGCGACGACGGGACCGGACAGGCTCTCGTCCAGCGCGGCGCCGATGCGCGACAGGATGCGCTGGCGCGCCCAGTCGAAGACGCCGAGGAATATGTAGACGATCAAGACCGCGATCGACAGCGCGACGAGCGTCGGGATGCTGCGCGAGGGCAGCACCCGGTCGTAGACCTGCAGCATGTAGACGGAGCCGGTCAGCATCAGGACGTTGACCACGGCGGTCAGCAGGCCGACGGCGATGAAGCCGGCGCGGCATCGCGCTACGGCCTCGCGCAGCGGCGAGGTTTCCGGCGAATTTGGTCGTTCTCGTTGCATCGATCTGCCCGTCCCCACCGTCGATGCGGCCGGGATCTGGCCACGAAGACGGCAGGTGTCTTTACGGGCGGAGTGCTTCAGTCGTGTGACCGCAAAATCCGGCTTTCACCGTTGCTCGGGACGCTATCGAGATGGGGCAGCCGACAGGCTCGACGGTAGCCTGCCGGCTCGATTGTCAGTGCCGTTCAAGCCTCGATGTCAGAGTCGACGAACTGATCACCACCGAGTTCCGGTGGGCGCGGCATTCGTCCATCGCGAATTTAAGCGCGGCGCGCTGTGAGAAAAACAGACCTTCGAGGAGGCCACTCGTTTCCTGAACGAGCCAGCGGCCCTTACGGGTCGGGCCGACGAGAAAAACGGTCTTCAGTTGATCCTGTACGCGAGATCGCGGACGCATTTCAGCACCAAGGGGCGACATGCCCGAGGCCCGGATTCTATGACCCTCCGCATCAAGGCGCGATTGGCCAGGCGGGGCGTCGGCATAGCCAAGGCATAGGGATCGGAGTCTCGAAACCCCTATAGGATTCCTATGCACGGGCGGAGCGCGCCAACTCGCCCGCCTATGCCCTTCCGACGACATTCCCGGTTGTAAAGCGCGGACCTCCCGCGCCGGGAAATCATATCCATGTTCGACATTCTGATGCTTGGGCTTGGCGTGGCGCTGTTTGCGCTCGCGATCGCCTACGCCAATGCGGCGGAGGGGATCTGATCATGCTCCTCGACTACATCCTGGGCGCGGCCGTGACCGCGTTCCTGTTCGTTTATCTCGTCTACGCCCTCGTGCGGCCGGAACGGTTCTGAGGAGGGCACGATGACTTTCAACGGCTGGCTGCAAATCCTTATTTTCTGCGCGCTCGTGCTCGTGTGCGTCAGGCCGCTCGGCGGCTTCATGGCGCGCCTGTTCTCGGGCGAGCGCACTTTCCTTACGCCGGTCTTCGGGCCGGTGGAGCGCGTCTTCTATTCTCTCTCCGGCGTGAGGCCCAATGCCGAGCAGCACTGGAGCGTCTATGCGATCGCGATGCTCGCCTTCAACTTGGCGGGCTTCCTGCTGCTTTACCTTCTGCAGCGTCTCCAAGGCGGGCTGCCGCTGAACCCGCAGGGCTTCGGCGCGGTGCCGACCGATCTGTCGTTCAACACCGCGATCAGCTTCGTCACCAACACCAACTGGCAGAACTACGGCGGCGAGACGACGATGTCGTACCTCGTCCAGATGACTGGGCTGACGGTGCAGAACTTCGTGTCCTCCGCGACCGGCATCGCGCTCGCGGTCGTCCTGATCCGTGGCTTCGCCCGCAAGTCGATGCGCACGGTCGGCAATTTCTGGACCGACATGACGCGCGCGACGCTCTACGTCCTGCTGCCGATCGCCTTCATCATGGCGCTCGTCTTCGTCTGGCAGGGCACGCCGCAGAACTTCGACGCTTATGCGACCGCGACTACGCTCGAAGGCGTCCAGCAGACCATCGCGCAGGGCCCGATCGCCTCTCAGGAAGCGATCAAGATGCTCGGCACGAACGGCGGCGGTCCGCTGAACGTCAACTCGGCGCATCCGTACGAAAACCCGACGCCGTTGACCAATCTGATCCAGATGATCTCGATCTTCGCGATCGGTGCCGCGCTGACGAACGTGTTCGGCCGGATGGTCGGGGATGAGCGTCAGGGCTGGGCGATCCTCGGCGCGATGGGCGTGCTGTTCATCGCCGGCGTGGCGTTCTGCTACTGGGCCGAGGCCTACGGCAATCCTCTGCTGACCCAGCTCGGCGTCGATCCGACCGCCGGCAATATGGAAGGCAAGGAAGTCCGCTTCGGCGTCGCCCTATCGGCGCTCTTCGCCGTGATCACGACCGCCGCCTCGTGCGGCGCCGTCATCGCGATGCATGACGCCCTGACGCCGCTCGGCGGCATGATCCCGCTCATCAACATGCAACTCGGCGAGGTCATCATCGGCGGCGTCGGCGCGGGTCTCTACGGCATGCTGCTGATGGCGATCATCGCGGTCTTCGTGGCGGGCCTCATGGTCGGCCGCACGCCGGAATATCTCGGCAAGAAGATCGAGGCGCGCGAAGTGAAGATGACGATGCTGGCGGTGCTCTGCTCGCCTTTCGCCATCCTGCTCTTCACCGCGATCGCGACCGTGCTGCCCTCGGCCGTGGCGAGCATCGCCAATCCGGGCCCGCACGGCTTCTCGGAGATCCTCTACGCCTACACCTCGGCGGCGGCGAACAATGGTTCGGCGTTCGGCGGCCTGACGGGCAACACGCCCTTCTACAACCTGACGCTCGGCATCGCGATGTTCATCGGCCGGTTCTTCCTGATCGTGCCCATGCTCGCGGTCGCGGGTTCGCTCGCGGCGAAGACGACGCTGCCGCCCTCGGCCGGCACGTTCCCGACCAACAACGGCCTCTTCGTTGGCCTCCTCGTCGGCGTCGTCCTCATCGTCGGCGGCCTGACCTTCCTGCCGTCCCTCGCACTCGGACCCGTGGTCGAACATTTCGCCATGCTGTCCGGCACCACCTTTTGATCGGTGATCGCAATGAGCGCCCGTAAACAATCAAGTACCTTCAACAGCGCCATCCTCGTGCCGGCGATCCGGGGGAGCTTCGCCAAGCTCAACCCGGCGCACATGATCCGCAATCCGGTCATGTTCGTCGTTGAGGTCGTCGCGGCGCTGACGACCGTCCTGCTCGTACGCGACCTCGCGACCGGCGTGACGGCCGAGCTCGGCTTCCAGTTCCAGATCGTGCTCTGGCTCTGGTTCACCGTCCTGTTCGCGAACTTCGCGGAGGCGGTAGCCGAGGGCCGCGGCAAGGCTCAGGCCGCAAGCCTGCGCCGGACCCGCAGCGAGGTCGTGGCCAAGCTCTACGTCGATGAGGCGAAGGGCACCTGGATCCCCACTCCCGCGCTCGAACTCGAGCCCGGCCAGGTCGTTCTCGTCGAGGCGGGGGACATCATTCCCTCCGACGGCGAGGTGATCGAGGGCGTGGCCTCCGTCAACGAGGCAGCCATCACCGGCGAGTCCGCGCCCGTGATCCGTGAATCAGGCGGCGACCGCTCTGCGGTGACTGGCGGGACGCTCGTCATCTCCGACCAGATCAAGGTCCGCATCACGGCGGCCCAGGGCTCGACCTTTCTCGATCGCATGATTGCGCTCGTCGAAGGCGCCGAGCGGCAGAAGACGCCGAACGAGATCGCGCTGAACATCCTGCTCGCGGGCATGACGATCATCTTCATCTTCGCCGTCGCCTCGATCCCGAGCTTCGCCTCCTATGCGGGCGGCGCGGTTCCGATCGTGATCCTGGTCGCGCTGTTCGTGACCTTGATCCCGACCACGATCGGCGCGCTGCTCTCGTCCATCGGCATCGCCGGCATGGACCGTCTGGTGCGCTTCAACGTGCTCGCGATGTCCGGCCGCGCGGTGGAAGCGGCGGGCGATGTCGACACGCTGCTTCTCGACAAGACCGGCACGATCACCCTTGGCAACCGCGTCGCGACGGAGTTCGTGCCGGCTCCTGGCGTCACGGAACGTGACCTTGCCGATGCGGCGCAGCTCGCTTCGCTCGCCGACGAGACGCCGGAGGGCCGCTCGATCGTCGTGCTGGCCAAGGACAAGTATGGCATTCGCGGCCGCGACATGGCCGGGCTGAAGGCCGAGTTCATTCCGTTCACCGCGCAGACGCGGATGTCCGGCGTCGACATTGACGGCCGCCAGATCCGCAAGGGCGCGGAGGACGCGGTGCGTGCCTATGTGCGCACCCTCGGCAACAACGACGTGCCGGCGGAGGTCACCAAGGCTGTGCAGTCGATCGCAAAGTCGGGCGGTACGCCGCTCGTCGTCGCGGAGGGCTCGAAGCTCCTCGGCGTCGTCCACCTCAAGGACGTCGTCAAGGGTGGCATCAAGGAGCGCTTCGCCGACCTGCGCGCCATGGGCATCCGCACGGTGATGATCACCGGCGACAATGCGCTCACGGCGGCCGCAATCGCGGCGGAAGCGGGTGTCGACGACTTCCTGGCCCAGGCGACGCCGGAGGCGAAGCTCAAGCTCATCCGCGACGAGCAGGCCAAGGGCAAGCTGGTGGCGATGTGCGGCGACGGCACGAACGATGCTCCCGCGCTCGCGCAGGCCGATGTCGGCGTGGCGATGAACACCGGCACGATGGCGGCCCGCGAAGCCGGCAACATGGTCGATCTCGACAGTGATCCGACCAAGCTGATCGAGATCGTCTCGATCGGCAAACAGCTGCTGATGACGCGCGGCGCGCTGACCACCTTCTCGATCGCCAACGACGTCGCGAAGTATTTCGCGATCATCCCGGCGATGTTCCTCGCGCTGTACCCGCAGCTCGGCGCGCTGAACGTGATGGGGCTGGCAACGCCGCAGAGCGCGATCCTGTCGGCGATCATCTTCAACGCGCTCATCATCGTCGCGCTGATCCCGCTCGCGCTTAGGGGGGTGTCCTATCGCGCGGTCGGCGCAGCCGCGCTGCTCCGGCGCAATCTCGTCATCTACGGCCTTGGCGGCCTCGTCGTCCCGTTCGTCGGCATCAAGCTGATCGACATGGTCGTCTCCGCCATCGGGCTTGCTTGAGGTCCATCATGTTGAACCAGATCCGTCCCGCCCTCGTCATGATCGTCCTGATGACGGTCGTCACCGGGCTACTCTACCCGCTCGCCGTGACCGGCGTCGCTCAGGTCGCGTTTCCACATCAGGCGCATGGCAGCCTGATCGAGAAGAACGGAACCGTCGTCGGTTCCGAGCTGATCGGCCAGAACTTCGCCGGCGAGAAGTACTTCCACGGCCGCCCCTCGGCTGCGGGCGCCAATGGCTACGATGCCGGCGCGTCGAGCGGCGCGAACCTCGGCCCGACAAATGCCAAGCTGATCGACCGCGTGAAGGGCGATGTCGAGAAGCTGCGCGGCGACGTGCCGGCCGGCCCGGTTCCGGCCGATCTCGTCACGACCTCGGCTTCGGGCCTCGATCCTGACATCTCGCCGGCGGCGGCGGACGTGCAGGTCTCCCGAGTCGCCCAGGCACGCGGCATGGACGTCAACGCGGTCCGCGATCTCGTCGCCCGGCACACCACGGACCGGCAGCTCGGCATTCTTGGTGAACCGCGGGTCAACGTGCTCGCGCTGAACCTCGCTCTGGACGACGCGAAGCCGTAATGACGGTCGCGGTTCGGTCTCCCGGTCTCATGGTGGAGTCGAAACATGTGCTGTTCGGGATCGAGGTCGTTCATCGTGACCATGCTCTTGGACTGCTTTCGGCGCGACTCGGGCAGATCACGGCGCTGAACCGCGCGAAGCTCCAGAGCACGTTCCGCCTGAAGACTCCCGTGGGATGGGCGTCCAAGGGCGTCGCGCTCGCCATGGCCACTCCGCCGGATTTCGGCGGCGTGAGCTGGGCCGCCGCCCGGCTGATCCAGCCGGTGACGTTCGAGAGGGGTAGGCTGCCAGCCGATCTGGTCTTCGCCGTCGTGGGGCCGATGGGAGATGATCTGGCCGGCCGCCGGGCGGTCCGGATATTCGAAAAGCTTGCGCAGGACGCGCCGATGCTGGCGGCGCTCAGGGCGGCGACATCGTCGTCATGGTTCTGCGCGGAGCTGACCTTCGCATTCGAACGTCTTGGAAATCCGTTGGGTGTTATGATGAGGGAATGAGCCCGGTCATCGGCGACGACATGGAGATCATGGATGTGGAGGCGACCGCCAGGCGCGGCCGCCTCAAGGTCGTGCTCGGCGCCGCGCCTGGTGTTGGCAAGACCTATGAGATGCTGCTCGCCGGCAAGAGGCGGCAGAAGGACGGCGTCGACGTCGTCGTCGGCGTGGTCGAGACGCATGGGCGCGCCGAGACGGCTGCCCTGGTCGATGGCCTTGAGATCGTGCCGCGCCGCAAGGTCGGTCATGCCGGGCACGAACTCGACGAGATGGATCTCGACGCGATCCTTGCCCGCAGGCCGCAGCTCGTCCTCGTCGATGAGCTCGCCCACACCAATGCGCC
The DNA here is from genome assembly GCA_003347645.1 of Rhizobiaceae bacterium CPCC 101076. GTDB lineage: Bacteria > Pseudomonadota > Alphaproteobacteria > Rhizobiales > Methylopilaceae > Flaviflagellibacter > Flaviflagellibacter deserti. The sequence goes on from QDFX01000014.1 coordinate 105,018, forward strand.
CGGCAGCCGGCATCCGAAGCGCTGGCTCGACGTCGAGGAATTGCTGAAGGCCGGGATCGACGTCTTCACGACGGTCAATATCCAGCATGTCGAGAGCTTGAACGACGTCGTCGCCCGCATCACCCGGGTGCGGGTGCGCGAAACCGTGCCGGACGCCGTGCTCGATCGCGCCGACGATATCGAGATCGTCGACATCTCGCCGGACGACCTGATCGAGCGGCTGAGGGAGGGCAAGGTCTATGTGCCGGCGCAGGCGCAGCGGGCGCTGAACCATTATTTCTCGCCGGGCAACCTGACGGCGCTTCGCGAACTCGCGCTGCGTCGGACCGCGCAGCGGGTCGACGAACAGCTTCTCGACCATATGCGCTCGCATGCGATCCGTGGCCCATGGGCGGCCGGGGAGCGGGTGCTGGTCTGCGTCTCCGAGGACCCGCGCTGCCCGAGCCTGATCCGCTATACGAAGCGGCTCGCCGATCAGCTCCATGCGCCCTGGACCGCGCTCTATGTCGAGACCGCGCGCAGCCATTCGCTTTCTGAGGATGAACGAGACCGCATCGCCGATTGCCTGCGGCTCGCGGGCGAACTCGGCGGAGAACAGGCGACCGTTCCGGGCCGCGGTGTCGTCGATGAGGTGCTGTCGTTCAGCACGGCGAACAACGTCACCCAGATCGTCATCGGCAAGTCCGACCGGCCGCGCTGGTTCGAGGTCATGCACGGCTCGGTGGTCCACGATCTGGTCCGGCGGGCCGGGCCGATCAGCGTCCATGTCGTGGCGGGCGAGGAGACGGGGCAGAAGCAGAAGCCGGTGAAGGCCGCGGCTCCCGTCCGCCCGGATCCGATCCGGACTTATGCCGGCGTCACCCTGGCCGTCGGCATCGCGCTCGGCGCCGGCAAACTGATCGAGCCGGTGGTAGGGCTGGAGACGATCGACCTCGTCTTCCTGATGGCGGTCGTCTCGGTGGCGGTCACGTTCGGCCTCGTTCCGTCGCTGGTCGCGAGCCTTGCCGCCTCGCTCTGCTATAATTTCTTCTTCCTGCCGCCGCTCTACACCTTCACGATCGCCGCGCCCGCCAATATCGCGGCCTTCGGTTTCTTCCTCGTCATCGCGCTCGTCGTTTCCAATCTCGCCGCGAAAGTCCGGTCGGAGGTCCTGATCGCCCGCAACCGCGCGCGGACGACCGAGGCGCTCTATTCGTTCAGCCGCAAGGTCTCGGCTGCTGGCACGCTCGACGATCTCCTCTGGGCGACGGCGTACCAGATGGCTTCCATGCTGAAGCTTGATGTCGTCGTGCTCCTGGACGAAGGCGGCGGGCTCCAGCTGAAGTCTAGCTATCCTCCCGAGGACGAACTCGACGAAGCCGATCTCGGCGCCGCGAAATGGGCGTTCGAGGCGCGGACCCCGGCGGGACGCGGCGCGGATACTTTGCCGGGCGCCAAGCGGCTGTTCCTGCCGCTGCGGACTGGCGACAAGGTTCCGGGCGTGGTCGGCCTTACGCGAACGAAGCCGGGACCGCTGCTGACGCCCGACGGACGGCGCCTGCTGGAGGCGCTGATGGACCAGGCGGCGATCGCGGTCGAGCGCTTTGGTCTGGCGCACGACATGGACGCGGCTCGTCTGGCGGCCGAGACGGAGCGGTTGCGCTCTTCGCTGCTAGCCTCGCTGTCGCACGACCTCAAGACGCCGCTCGCCTCGATCCTCGGCGCGGTCACCTCGCTCCGACAGTACAACGACCTGTTCGACTCGAAGGCGCGCGACGAGCTCGCCGCGACGATCGAGGAGGAGACCGAGCGGTTGTCGCGCTTCGTCGCCAACCTGCTCGACATGACGCGGCTCGATTCGGGAGCGATCGTGGTCGAGCGTGCGCCTGTGGACGTCGGCGAGGTGATCGCGAGCGCGCTTCGCCGGACGGAGCGTGTACTGGCAGGACATCGCACCCAGATCGACATTCAGGATGGCCTGCCGTTCCTGTCTGCCGACGCAGTCATGCTGGAACAGGTGCTTGTAAATCTCCTCGACAACGCGGCGAAATACACGCCGGCCGGTACTTTGATCGCCATCCAGGCGAAGCATGACGATGCGGGAATGGCGTTGCGTGTGATCGACGAGGGGCCGGGCATCCCGGACGGGGAAGCGGAGAAGATCTTCGAGAAGTTTCACCGCTTCCAGGAACGCGATCACCGGCTTGCCGGAACGGGCCTCGGCCTTGCGATCTGTCGCGGCTTCGTCGAGACGCTCGGCGGGACGATCAATGTCGAGAACCGCGCCGACCGTTCGGGCGCGATCTTCACGGTCCGCTTCCCGGCGAGCCTGTTCCTGCCATCGGTGCGCGGCGAGGCCGCCGAATGAGCGATGGTGTCCCGATCCTCATCGTCGATGACGAGCCGCCGATCCGGCGGCTCCTGCGCACGAGCCTCGGGCCGAACGGCTTCCATGTCATCGAGGCCGAGAACGGCGAGATCGCGCTGAAACTCGCCGTTCATGAGAAACCCGACGTGATGCTGCTTGATCTCGGCCTGCCGGACATGGACGGCGGCGAGGTGATCCGGCGCCTGCGCGCCTCCGGCTCGAAACTGCCGATCATCGTGCTGTCGAGCCGGGGCGACGAGAAGGGCAAGGTCGAGGCGCTCGATCTCGGCGCGGACGATTACGTGACCAAGCCGTTCGGCATGGCCGAGCTGATCGCCCGCATTCGGGCGGCTCTCCGCCACAGAGTCCAGGATGATGGCGGCACTCCGGTTTTCCAGACCGGCGATGTCTCGGTCGACCTGACGCGCCGCAAGGTCACGCGGGCCGGAGAGCCGGTGAAGCTCTCGCCGAAGGAATACGACATCCTGCGAATGCTGGTTGTCCATGCCGGAAAGGTGCTGACCCACCGGATGCTGATGCAGGAAGTCTGGGGTGCCGCGGGCGACGTCCAGTATCTGCGCATCTATATCCGCCAGCTCCGCCAGAAGCTGGAGCAGGACCCTGAGCGGCCGGAGATCATCCTCACCGAGACCGGGGTCGGATACCGGCTCGCGGACTAGCGGGCGGCCCAGGCCGCGTAAGCCGCCCCTCGTGACGAGGGGCGCCGTCGCATCTATATCCCGAGCGGATCCATCACCGCTCGGGATAGAAATGTTCGAACTCAAAGTGGCCGACGCGGCTGACAAGGCCACGTTCTATGACGACCTGACCAGCCAATTGACGGGCCTGCTCGAAGGCGAGCGGGATCCCATCGCCAATGCCGCGAACACCTCGGCTCTGCTGTTCCAGTTGATGCCCCGGCTGAACTGGGCCGGCTTCTATTTCATGCGGGACGGTGAGCTGGTGCTTGGACCGTTCCAGGGAAGGCCAGCCTGCGTACGCATCGCGGTCGGTCGGGGCGTTTGTGGAACTGCGGTTGAGCGGCGGCAGAGCATGCTCGTCGAGGACGTCCACGCCTTTCCCGGGCACATCGCCTGCGATGCCGCGTCCCGGTCGGAACTCGTCGTGCCGTTGATCAGGAATGGGAAGGTGATCGGCGTGATCGATCTCGACAGCCCGGACCTTGCGCGCTTCGACGAAGACGACCGCGCCGGCATAGAGCGTTTCGCCGCGATCTATCTCTCCGCGAGTGACTAGGTTTTCTGCTTCCGCATCTCTTCGAGGCTCGATATGTGCGAGCCGGCGGCTTGCTGCGATGCCGCCTCCACTGCACGGAAATGGGCGACCACGTCACGCCCGAGTGGGGTCAGTTCCGCGCCACCGCCGCTCTTGCCACCCGGCTGCGCGGCGATAACGGGCGATCCGAAGATGCGGTTCATCTCCGCGACGAGGTCCCAGGCGCGCTTGTAGGACATGTCCATCGCCCGGCCCGCCGCCGAGATCGAACCGTGCTCGGCAATGGCCTCTAACAGTGCCACCTTGCCGGGGCCGATCCAGCTGTTGTCGTCGAAATAGAGCCTGACCTGGAGTTTGGACATAAAGTCGCTCGCCGATGAATTGTTCACGCCATGCAGTTCTAGCAAAAGCCTTCGCCTCCTCGCACTCAGACCAGGTGGGCGGTCGGCAGTGCGGTGGTGTATTTCACCCGGCTCAGCGCAAAGCTCGAACGGATGCTGGAGACGACCGGGATCTGGGTCAGGACGTCGATCACGAATTCCTGGTACTTCGACAGATCCTCGGCGACGACGCGCAGCAGATAGTCGGAATCGCCGCTCATCAGATAGCACTCCATGACTTCGGGCCGCTTGGCGATCGCGCGCTCGAAGATCGAGAGCGATTCCTTGTTCTGCTTCTCCAGCGAGACGTGGACGAAAACGTTGACCGTGAGGCCGAGCGCTGCCGGGTCGACGACCGCGACCGAGCGCTGGATGACCTCGTTCTTCTTCAATTCGCTGACGCGGCGCCAGCAGGGCGACTGGGACAGGCCGACGTCCTTCGCCAGATCGGCGAGGCTGATCTCGCTGTTGGTCTGAAGCGCATCGATGATGCGGATCGTGGCGGCGTCGAAATTCTGTTTCTGCATCGGAACAAAATCCCCAGATATTGGCAATAACCGGTTCAATATTCTCTATATGACGGATCTGTCCGCAAAATAGCACGAACTTTCCTGCAGATTGGGATCACTCTGTACGCGTTGCGTTCGTGCCTGTGCGGCAGAGGCATTCGTGAGCATCTCGACCACCTGCACCCAGGCTATTTCCACCCGTGACGCCGAGGCGCGTCAGACGGCGATCTGGCTCGGCCTGATGGTCGTGCTCTGGGGCCTGAGCTGGCCGGCGATGAAGGCCGCGCTCGGGTCCATCCCGCCGCTCTGGCTGGCGTCGTTCCGGTTCTCGACCGCCTGTGTCCTGCTGTTCGCGCTCTGCTGGATGCGCAGGCAGCTGCGGTTTCCGCCCCGTGCGGACTGGCCGATCCTGCTCAGCGTCGGCGGTCTGCAGATGATGGCTTTCACAGCTCTCAGCCTGACCGCGATGCAGTTCACCGATGCCGGCCGCGCGGCGGTGCTCGCCTATACGACCCCGCTCTGGGGCGTGATCGCCGCCTGCCTGTTCGTCAGCGAGCGGCCGACACGCTGGCAGCTCTTTTCCCTTGCCGTCGGCCTCTCCGGCATCGCGCTGATTTGCTCGCCTCTCGGCATGGACTGGACGCGGCCCGCGGTCCTGCTCGGCAATGCGCTTCTGCTCGCGGCCGCGATGTGCTGGGCTGTCGTGATCCTCCACGTCCGCAGGCATGTCTGGACCGCGAAGCCGATTGAGATCGCGCCCTGGCAGATGCTGTTCGCGACGATCCCACTGACGATAGCGGCGGTCTTTTTCGAAGGCTCGCCCACGCAGATCGAATGGACGCCACAACTCGTCGGCCTCGTCGCCTATATCGGCCCGGTCGCGACGGCGATCTGCTTCGTCGTCTCGTCGGAATATGGCCGCCGTGTCTCGACCTTCGCGATGTCGAACATCACCCTCGGCGTGCCGGTTCTCGGTCTCGTCTCCTCAGCCCTGATACTCGGCGAGGTCATGTCGGCAGGTTTGATCGGCGGTGTCGTGCTGGTCGTGATCGGTGTCGTGCTGTCGGCCGTCGCGATCCGCAGGAAGGCGCAGCAGAATGCGCTGACGGCCGAGCGTGCCAGGCGTCTCGCCAAGGCGGCGGGCACCGTCGGCTGACGATCAGGCCGGTATTGCCTTGTCGATCGCCTCGGCGAGAGCGGAAAGGGAAAACGGCTTGGCCAGGCGAGGTATGCCGTCGGCGGTACCCGGCGGCAGGTCGGCATAGCCCGATGCGAGGATGATCGGCAAATCGGGTTTGCTGGCGCGCAGCGCGGTCGCGAGTTGGGCGCCGGTCATTTCCGGCATTGCATGATCGGTGATGACGAGATCGAACGGCGCGCGCCCGATGCTGTCGAGCGCCTCCCGGCCGCAGCGGGCAAACGTCACACGGTGGCCAAGATCCTCTAGCAGCTCGCATGTGCTCATCAGCACCATGTCGTCGTCGTCGACGGCGAGAACCGAAAGCGTCCGTTGGCTGCCGCCGACCGTTTCCGCCGCCAATCCGTTATCATGGTAGGTGGGAACCTCGACCGACCGGGCCGGCAGCCAGATTTCCGCGGTTGTCCCTGCGCCCGGGGCGCTTTTCAGGATGAGAGTGCCGCCCGATTGTTCGGCAAAGCCATGCACCATCGAGAGACCGAGACCGGTACCCCGTCCCACCTCCTTGGTCGTGAAGAATGGATCGGTCGCCTTCTTCAGCGTCGCCTCGTCCATGCCATGGCCGGTATCGGTGACCGACAGGCAAATATAGCGACCCGGCTGGAGAGATGACGCCCGGCCCGTCGGCGTCATCTCACGCCCGGCGATCACGATGCGGCCTTCGCCATTCATCGCGTCGCGGGCGTTGACCGCGAGATTGAGGAGAGCGGATTCAAGCTGGTTCCGGTCGGTCTCGACCGACGGGAGATCGGGCGCGAGATCGATCTCGACCGCAATGATTGGGCCGAGCGAGCGCTCCATCAGCTCGCTCATGCCGCCGACGAGCTCGTTCAGGTCGACCGGCTCGAAGTTCAAATCCTGCTGCCGGGCGAAGGTCAGCATCCGCCGGGTGAGCGACGCGCCGCGCTGGGCGCCGTTCATCGCATTGTCGAGCAGGCGCACGATGCCCGGATCCTGCGGGAGGCGCTTGCGCAGAAGTTCTAGGCTGCCCAGCACCGCCATCAGAAGATTGTTGAAGTCGTGGGCGATGCCGCCGGTGAGGTTGCCCAGGGCTTCCATCTTCAGCACTTGGCCAAGCGCCTGCTCGGCCTGTCGCAAGGCCGCGGTGCGTTCCTCGACCTTCTCGGCGAGCTCGTCGCGGAATCTCTGCTCGCCGAGCCTGACCTCCGCCTCCGATCGTGCGCGCTCGATATGCGCCCATGAGCGCTCGGTGACTTCGGTGAGGAGCGCGATTTCGCTCGCCGTCCAGCGCCGCGCGACCTTGTCGTGGACGGCCATCAATGCGGTCAGCTGTCCTTCCTTCACCAACGGCATGCAGATCGTCGCCGTAATGCCGATGGCCTGAAAGGTCGCGGCCTCGTGCGGCAGGATTTCGGTCAGGTTGTCGTTGATGATCAGCGGCAGGCCAGCGGACAGGTTCCTTACCGCGAGCCGGCCGAAATCACCCAGGTTGTAATGACCGACAATGCTGCGGGAGCCCGGAGCCGCCCAATCGCCGCGAATGGTGAACCCGTTTTCGTCGGGGTCCATGTCGGCATAGGCGCAGGACGATACGCCGAGATATTCGCCGAGCATGCGGGTGCTGATCGCAAGGATCTCGTCGGCGTCGGTGCTTTTCGCGGTCTCCTTGCCGAGCCCGTCGAGGAAGCGGAGCCGGGCTTCCGCCTCGCGCAGCCGCCGCTCCACCCTGACGCGTTCCGTGGTCTCGACGACGATGGCGATGACGCCCGCCGGCTTTCCTTTTTCGTCGAGCACCGGCGAATAGTCGAGGTTCATCCAGACCTGTTCCGGCCGGCCGTGGCGATAGAGCGTCAGCTCCTGGTCCTGGTAGGCGAGTGTGCCTCCGGCGAGGCCGGTTCTCATGACGTGGTCGTTGAAGTCGGCGACCTCCGGCCAGCCCCTGCGAACTTCCGAGCCGAGGAGCTGCGGATGCCTTTGGCCGGCGAAGACCGAATAGGCATCGTTGTAGATCATGATACCCTCCTCGCCCCAGAGGAGGACGATCGGGACTGGGGACAGCAGCAGCATCCCCGTGACGGTCTTTAGGCTCTGCGGCCAGTGCTCGATCGGGCCGATGCTCGTCTGCGACCAGTCGAAGGCGCGGATCAGCGCACCGAGCTCGCCCCCGCCGGCGGGGAACGGCGAACTCCGGGTCGCAGCATTCAGTGTCTGATCTTCCGAATGCTGCTCCACGTCGTCCGGCCCCTCATGTGGTATTGCCGTGTGAAACATGCCGCGATTCAAAGCCGCTGGCGGTCGTTTGTTCCAATCCCCCGGCTCACATGTCGGGAGGTTCATGGCAAGTAAAGTATGGGTGTCCGGCCGCCCCTGTCGCGGCAAGGTGTTCTGTGTGAGGTTTGGGGATGACCTTCGGTCCCGCTGCATCCGGCGTTTATGCGATCGCCACGACGCCGTTTCATGCGAATGGCGCGCTCGACACG
>QDFX01000015.1 GCA_003347645.1 Rhizobiaceae bacterium CPCC 101076
GGAACGCCTCAGGCATCCACGCAAACCAAACCAGTCAGAGGACGCCGAGGCGTTCCCCGCTCCCTCCGAGGGAGCATTCTCCAACATCGCTGATCGAGCCAGGCGAGGATGAGGCGCGCCTCCCACCTTCTCCCGAGGGGAGAGGGCCGACTCGGCCGGCAGGCCGAGCGGGGTGAGGGGTACGCCTCTCGCCCCGATGCCCTCACCGACAGGCCTTGCCCCTCACCCGGTCGCAGCTGGCGCTGCGACTCGACCTCTCCCCTCGGGAGAGGCGAGCCCGCACGCTCTATGCCCCGCAAGCGGACGTGCAAACCTTCCTAGACACGTTCCGGACCCCCCGCTAAGACAAGTCCGCCGCCCAACTCTCTCACCTCGGGGCGGGCGTGAGCAGCATTGATGAGCAGCGTCAACGAGATCAGGGCCGCGTTTCTCGATTTCTACGCCAGGGAAGGCCATCAGGTCGTGCCGTCGAGCCCTCTGGTTCCGCGCAACGACCCGACCCTGCTGTTCACAAATGCGGGCATGGTCCAGTTCAAGAACGTTTTCACCGGCGTCGAGAAGCGGCCCTATTCGACCGCGACGACCGCGCAGAAATGCGTCCGCGCCGGCGGCAAGCACAACGACCTCGAAAACGTCGGCTACACCGCCCGCCATCACACCTTCTTCGAGATGATGGGCAATTTCTCGTTCGGCGATTACTTCAAGGAACGCGCCATCGACATGGCGTGGCGCCTTACGACGGGCGTCTTCGGCCTGCCGAAGGACAAGCTCCTCGTCACCGTCTACCACACCGACGACGAGGCCTTTAACCTCTGGAAGAAGATCGCGGGCCTGCCGGACCACAAGATCATCCGCATCGCGACCTCCGACAATTTCTGGCAGATGGGCGATACCGGTCCTTGCGGTCCGTGCTCGGAGATCTTCATCGACCAGGGCGAGGCGCTGCAGGGCGGGCCGCCCGGAAGCCCGGACGAGGACGGCGACCGCTTCCTCGAATTCTGGAACCTCGTCTTCATGCAGTACGAGCAGATCGAGCCCGGCAATAGGGTCGACCTGCCGCGTCCGTCGATCGACACCGGCATGGGCCTCGAGCGTATGGCGGCGATCATGCAGGGCGTCCATTCGAACTACGACACCGACCTGTTCCGCGGCCTGATCCGGGCCTCGATCGAGGCGATCGGCGTCGACGCCGAGGGTGACCGCCGGCCGAGCCATCGCGTCATCGCCGACCATCTGCGCGCCTCATCCTTCCTCGTCGCCGACGGCGTCCTGCCGTCGAACGAAGGCCGCGGCTACGTCCTCCGCCGCATCATGCGCCGCGCCATGCGCCATGCCGAACTCCTCGGTGCGCGCGAGCCGGTCATGTACAAGCTGGTGCCGACCCTGATCCGCGAAATGGGCGCCGCCTATCCCGAACTCGTTCAGGCCGAACCGCTGATCACCGAGACGCTTCGTCTCGAAGAAACCCGCTTCCGCAAGACGCTGGTGCGCGGTCTTCAGATCCTCGATGAGGAGAGCAGCCGCCTGTCGAAGGGTGATACTCTCTCCGGCGAGGTCGCCTTCAAGCTGCACGACACGTTCGGCTTCCCGCTCGACCTGACGCAGGACGCGCTCCGCAATCGTGGTATTGCCGTCGACACCGCCGGCTTCGAGACGGCTATGGAGCGCCAGCGCGCCGATGCCCGCAAGAACTGGTCGGGTTCGGGCGACGCCGCGGCCGAGACCGTCTGGTTCTCGATCCGCGACAAGGTGCCGGCCACCGAATTCCTCGGCTACGACACCGAGACCGCCGAAGGCGTCGTCCTCGCTCTGGTCAAGGACGGCAAGGAAGTTCCGGCGCTGAAAAAGGGCGAGACCGGTTCGGTCGTCCTCAACCAGACGCCGTTCTACGCCGAATCCGGCGGCCAGCAGGGCGATCGCGGAATCATGATCGGCTCCGGCATTCGCCTCGCGGTGTCGGACACCCAGAAGCGCGCCGACGGCCTGTTCGTCCATTCGGTTTCGGTCGAAGACGGCGAGGTGACGCTCGGCGCTGCGCTGGAGCTCAAGGTCGATCACGCCCGCCGCACCGCGATCCGCGCCAACCATTCCGCGACCCATCTCCTGCACGAGGCGCTCCGCCGCGTGCTTGGCGATCATGTCGCGCAGAAAGGATCGCTGGTTGCGCCGGATCGCCTGCGCTTCGACTTCTCGCATCCGAAGCCGATCGACGATGCCGATATCGCGACAATCGAGGACATCTCGAACGCGCAGATCCTCGCCAACGCCCCGGTCGAGACGCGGCTGATGGCGGTGGACGACGCGATCGCTTCCGGTGCGCGCGCGCTATTCGGCGAGAAATACGGCGATGAGGTCCGCGTCGTCTCCATGGGCGAGCGCGAAGGCAACAAGGTCTTCTCGGTCGAGCTCTGCGGCGGCACGCACGCTGCCCGCACCGGCGATATCGGCCTCGTCGCGGTCGTCGGCGAAAGTGCGGTTTCGGCCGGTGTCCGCCGTGTCGAGGCGCTGACCGGCGATGCCGCCCGCAAATACCTCGCCGATCGCGGCAGGGTGCTCGACGAGGTCGCGGCCCATCTCAAGGTCGCGCCTGCGGAAGCCGCCTCCCGCGTCGCCACGCTCGTCGAAGAACGCCGCAAGATGGAGCGGGAACTGCAAGACGCCCGCAGGAAGCTCGCTCTCGGCGGCGGTGGTGCCAGCACGGCGGTGGCCCCTGAAGCCAAGGATATCGGCGGCATCAAGTTTCTCGGCCGCGTGCTCAAGGGCATTCCGGCGAAGGAGCTCAAGGGCCTTGTCGACGACGCCAAGAAGCAGATCGGCTCGGGCGTCATCTCCTTCATCGCGGTCGACGACGAGAACAAGGCCTCGATCGTCGTCGGCGTGACCGAGGATCAGGTCGGCGCGAACAACGCCGTCGATCTCGTCCGCGCCGGCGCCGAGGCGCTGGGCGGCAAGGGTGGCGGCGGTCGTCCGGACATGGCGCAGGCCGGCGGACCCGAGGGCGGCAAGGCCGAAGCCGCGCTCGCCGCGGTCGAAGCCCAGCTCCGCGCCGGCTAGCGTACCGTCGGGGGTGGCCGACGCACTCATCAATCCGTAGGGTAGGGCGGTTCGCAAGCGAACCGTCACGTCCCTGTCTCGTTGATGCCCTGTGATCGCGAGATTGTTTCCGCGTTCGAGGATGTCATGCCGAGAAAAGGCCACTCCACCGTTTCCGTATACATGATGGCCTGGGATGCTCCCCGGGTGATCGAGTTCATCCGCGAGGTCTTCGGCGGTGAGGTCATCCTGCGCTACGACCGCGACGACGGCACGCTGATGCACGCCTCGGTCCGCGTCGGCGATTCAACCATCATGGTCGCCGACGGCACCGAGCAATGGCCGAGCTTCCCGGTCTGGCTTCACGTCTATGTCGATGACGTCGATGCCGCGTATCAGCGCGCGCTCGATCATGGCGGCATCCCGGTGCAGGAGCCGGCGAACCAGCAGGACGGCGACCGTCGCGCCGGCGTTCGCGACGTCGCCGGCAATACCTGGTGGATCGGCGGTTCCGCGCTCTAGGCAACATCTTCGCTCAGCGGCGGATGACCAGCATCCGCCAGAGCAGGCCATCGCGCAGCACGAACATGTGGAAGGCGACGCCTGCCAGATGCAGCCCGACGAGAACGTAGAGGACGTTCTTCAGGGCTTCGTGCACGGCCCCAAGATCGCGGGCGAACATCAGAGCTGACAGGCCCGTCAGCGGCATAAGGACTAGCACGGCATAGAAGGCGAAGTGGTTGGTCAGCGCGAGAAGCTGCAGCCCGCGCGGCAGGTCGCTCGGCAACGGCGGCGTCCCGTATTTCAGGCGGATCAGGAACCGCACCGCCATCAGGATGAGGATGGTCGCACCGGAGAGCGCATGAAGCGCGGATCCGGCGGTGTCCGGAAGGGTGCCGAGCGGGAGGTGCTCGGCGCGGCGGAAGAAGTCTTCCATCCAATCGGCCGAGAAAAGCTGGACGATCACCAGCGCGACGACCGTCCAGTGCAAGGCGCGAAGCTGGCGCGGATAGACTTGTTCGGCAATCGTAGCCATGTGCGGCCTCCTCGCGATAATCGCGAGGAGGCCGCATCGGTTCCTACGAGGCCATGACCTTCTTCAGGTTCTCATCGATCTTGTCGAGGAAGCCCGTGGTCGAGAGCCAGCCCTGGTCCGGGCCGACGAGGAGGGCGAGGTCCTTGGTCATGTAGCCGGACTCGACGGTGCGGATGCAGACCGTCTCAAGCGTCTCGGCGAATCCCTTGAGGTCGGCATTGTTGTCGAGCTTGGCGCGGTGCGCGAGGCCGCGGGTCCAGGCGAAGATCGAGGCCATCGAATTGGTCGAGGTCTCCTTGCCCTTCTGATGCTCGCGGTAATGGCGCGTCACGGTGCCATGCGCCGCTTCCGCCTCGACCGTCTGGCCGTCCGGTGTCATCAGAACCGACGTCATCAGGCCGAGCGAGCCGAAGCCCTGCGCCACGGTGTCGGACTGCACGTCGCCATCATAGTTCTTGCACGCCCAGACATAGCCGCCGGACCATTTCAGCGCGGATGCGACCATGTCGTCGATCAGGCGGTGCTCGTAGTGGATCTTCTTCTTCTCGAACTCCGACTTGAACTCGGAATCGTAGATCTCCTGGAAGATGTCCTTGAAGCGTCCGTCGTACTTCTTGAGGATCGTGTCCTTAGTCGACAGGTAGACCGGATATCCGCGGGCGAGGCCGTAATTGAGCGAAGCGCGGGCGAATTCCTTGATCGATTCGTCGAGGTTGTACATCGCGAGCGTCACGCCGGCGCCTGGCGCCTGGAACACTTCGCGCTCGATGACCGAGCCGTCCTCGCCGACGAATTTCAGCGTCAGCGTGCCCTTGCCCGGGAACAGGAAGTCGGTCGCACGGTACTGGTCGCCATAGGCGTGGCGGCCGATGATGATCGGCTGCGTCCAGCCGGGTACGAGGCGCGGCACGTTCTTGCAGATGATCGGTTCGCGGAAGATGACGCCGCCGAGGATGTTGCGGATCGTGCCGTTCGGCGAGCGCCACATCTCGGTGAGATTGTATTCGCTCATGCGCGTATTGTCGGGCGTGATGGTCGCGCATTTCACGCCGACGCCGTGCTTCTTGATCGCGTTCGCGGCGTCGACAGTCACCTGGTCCTTGGTAGCTTCGCGGTGCGGCAGGCCGAGATCGTAATATTCGAGATCCAAATCGAGGTAGGGGTGGATCAGCTTGTCCTTGATGAGCTGCCAGATGATTCGGGTCATCTCGTCGCCATCGAGTTCTACGACCGGATTCGCGACCTTGATTTTCGCCATCTGAAGAAGCCTTTCTCACCTGTTCGTGCGGGGCGCTATATCAACCGCGCGTGATCCCGTGCGCAAGCGGGGCCAGAAAATTGAATTCACTTTTGCGGGCTTCGCCATGGAGCGGAGGCCAGGAGTAGCGGATGAGCGGCGCCGGAACCGACAGCAGCAAGATGAATCTCGGCATGGCCGGTCCGGCGATCATCCTCGTTGAACCGCAGATGCCCGAGAATATCGGCGCTGCGGCGCGGGCGATGACCAATTTCGGACTGGCCGATCTGCGCCTCGTGAGGCCGCAGACGAAATTCCCGCATCCGAAGGCGCGTGCCATGGCGTCCGGCGCGGTGCAGGTCCTCGACGGCGCACAAGTCTTCGAGACGTTGGAGGAGGCGGTCGCCGATCTCGGCCTGCTTTTCGCAACGACCGCCCGCGAACGCGGCCAAGCCAAGCCGGTGGATGCCCCAAGCGAGGCGATCGCTCGCGTCAACGCGCTTCAGGCCGAGGGCATCAAGAGCGGTATCCTGTTCGGCCGTGAGCGAACCGGCCTCGAGAACGACGAGGTTTCGCTCGCTGATCGCGTTCTCACTTTTCCGGTCAATCCGGCCTTCGCCAGTCTGAACCTCGCTCAGGCGGTGCTGCTCGTCGGTTACGAATGGTTCAAGGCCGCGACCGGCAATGCGCTGCCCTTCGACATGCCGCAGCAGTCGCCGCCGGCACAGAAACAGCATCTCCTGTCCTTCTTCTCACATATCGAGGGCGCGCTGGAGCGGGCAGGGTTCTTTTATCCGGTCGACCGCAAGTCGATCATGATCCGGAACCTGCGCAACATCTTCCATCGGCTGGGCCTGTCCGAGCAGGACATCCGCACACTCCACGGCGTGGTCGCGGCGCTGGAGGAGGGCGGGCGCGGTCCTTCCCGCCGCGAGCGCAGGCGATTGCAGCAGATCGAGGAGCATATTGAGGGCGACGAGGTTTGAGCGTGGCGCTGTGCAAGCCGCCGTGCTAATCGCCCGGGCATGCCGGATATCCTCATAGCTCCTTCGATCCTAGCCGCCGATTTCGCACGGTTCGGCGACGAGGTTCGTGCGGTCGATCAGGCTGGCGCGGACTGGATCCACATCGACGTCATGGACGGCCACTTCGTGCCGAACATTACGTTCGGTCCAGAGGTCGTCCGGGCGGTGCGCCGCCACACGTCGAAGCCGCTCGACGTGCATCTGATGATCATGCCCGCCGATCCCTATCTCGAAGCCTTCGCCGAGGCCGGTGCCGATGCGATCTCGGTCCATGTCGAGGCGGGTCCTCATCTCCATCGCTCGCTGCAGACGATCAGGAAGCTCGGCAAGCGCGCCGGCGCCGCGATCAATCCCGCAACGCCGATCGAGCATCTGGTAAACATTCTCGACGACGTCGACGAGATTCTCGTCATGACCGTGAACCCCGGTTTCGGCGGCCAGAGCTTCATCCAGTCCCAGCTGCCGAAGATCGCACAGATCCGCGCGATGCTCGCCGGCCGCACGGTAGACATCGTCATCGATGGCGGCGTGACTCCGGAAACGGCCGGCGCCTGCGCCGCTGCCGGCGGCAATGTGCTCGTCGCGGGCTCGGCGGTGTTCGGCGGCGGCACCGGTTATGCCGACAAGATCGCGGCGATCAGAAATGCTGCCGAGGCGGCGAAATAAGTTCTCCGGCCCCATGCTTAGCCGTGCACGCAGTGCACCTGTCGAAGGATGGCGGCAAGTCTGAGTTCGTGACCCTCCTTCGACACGCGCTGCGCGCGGCTCAGGATGAGGCCCAGAAAGGAAAGACGAGATGATCCCCCGTTATTCCCGACCCGAGATGGCGGCCATATGGTCGCCCGAGACCCGCTTCCGCATCTGGTTCGAGATCGAGGCCCATGCCGCCGACGCTCTGGCCGAGATCGGCGTTATTCCGAAGAGCGCGGCGGCGACGATCTGGGAGAAGGGCGGCAAGGCCGAGTTCAATGTCGCGCGGATTGACGAGATCGAGCGCGAGACCAAGCACGACGTCATCGCCTTCCTGACTCATCTCGCCGAATTCGTCGGCGACGATGCCCGCTTCGTCCATCAGGGCATGACGTCCTCGGACGTGCTCGACACCTGCTTCAACATCCAGCTGACGCGCGCGGCCGACATCCTCATCGCCGATGTCGACCGCCTGCTGGCCGCGATCGAGAAGCGCGCTTTCGAACACAAGATGACGCCGGCCATCGGCCGCTCGCACGGCATCCATGCCGAGCCGGTGACTTTCGGCCTCAAGCTCGCGACCTATTTCGCCGAATTCACCCGCGCCCGCGCCCGCCTCGTCGCGGCGAAGGATGAGGTATCGACCGTCGCGATTTCGGGCGCCGTCGGCACCTTTGCGAACATCGACCCGCGCGTCGAGGAGCATGTCGCGGCGAAGCTCGGCCTCAACGTCGAGCCGGTTTCCACGCAGGTCATCCCGCGCGACCGTCACGCCGCTTTCTTTGCTGCGCTCGCCGTGGTCGCCTCATCGGTCGAGCGTCTGGCGCTCGAAGTTCGGCACATGCAGCGCACCGAAGTGCTTGAGGCGGAGGAATATTTCTCGCCCGGCCAGAAGGGCTCGTCGGCCATGCCGCACAAGCGCAATCCGGTCCTGACTGAAAACCTCACCGGACTCGCCCGCATGGTCCGCGCCTATTCGATCCCGGCCATGGAGAATGTCGGTCTCTGGCATGAGCGCGACATCTCCCATTCCTCGGTCGAACGCATGATCGGTCCGGATTCGACGGTGACGCTCGATTTCGCGCTGTCGCGGCTGGCCGGCGTGGTCGAGAATCTCGTCGTCTATCCTGAGCGGATGCAGAAGAATCTCGATCTGCTCGGCGGGCTCGTCCATTCGCAGCGCGTGCTGCTGGCGCTGACGCAGAAGGGCGCAAGCCGCGAGGACTCCTACAAACTGGTTCAGCGCAATGCGATGCCGGTCTGGCGCGGGGAAGGAGACTTCCTGGCGCTGCTCAAGGCCGACCCGGACGTAACGGCCTATCTGTCCGGCGCCGAACTCGAAGCCCTGTTCGATCTCAGCTACCACTTCAAGCAGGTCGACGCGATCTTCAGGCGCGTGTTCGGCAAGAGCTGAACCTGCGAAAAACCCGCCGGAAAGTCCCGGCGGGTTTCCTATTTGAGGGCTAACGGTGGCCGCCTCCACCGCCGCCGCCATGGCCTCCGAAGCCGCCTCCGCCAAAACCGCCGCCGCCGTGGCCACCACCAAAGCCGCCGCCGAAGTGGCCGCCGCCTCCGAACCCGCCGCCGTGGCCGAAGCCGCCTCCCTCGAAATGACCGCCCATGCCCGGAGCCGGTCCGAAGGTCGAAGCCCGACCTATGACGACCGGACCGTGGCCCGCACCCATTCCATGACCGGGGAAGCCGTGGTCATGGCCATGATGGCCGTGAAAGCCACGATGGTGAAAACCGAAGAAGAAGGGACCATTGTCGAAGGGATAATCGTCGTCATAGTAGTCGTCATAATAGTAGGGCTCGTTGTAAGCGTAGTATGAGGTTGAGGGATAGGCGGGCGCCGCGGCCGCTAGAAGCGACTGCTTCACCCAGCCGGAGCCGACCTGGCACCAGCTGCCTTGGCAGGGACCAGCCTCGACGGCCGCATTGTTCGCGAGATGATCAATGATCTTGTAGGTGGCACCCGGACCGGAGCGCACATTGGCAGACGCGGTGGACGTCGCCGGAAACGCAGCCGCCGCGGTCGCTGAAACGAAGACGAGCGCTAGCGCGCTGCCGGCAAGACTTAGAAACTTCATGACAAAACTCTCCTGCATATCGCACCGGCGATCTTGGGGGCGGAGGAGGAAGACGAACTCGTCTGGCGTCTTCGCCGCACGTCGGCTCGGCAGGAGAACGGGAAGAAAGGTGCTCTGTTCCGGGAGTAAACCCAAAGTATGTGACCGGTTTACCTGAGTATGTGAGACCAATTCATGAGATGGCGATAGCGCATTCTACTAACGTCGTGCGCGTAGCATGCGGGCATGAAAAAGCCCGCCGGCATTGCCGGCGGACCATGGTGTGTCAATGACGGGTCAATAGCCGCCGCCGCGACCCTGGCCGCCGCCGCCGGACCGGAAGACCGGTGCACCGCCGCCGCCTCCGCCGCCTCGACCGGCATTGAAGCCGCCGCTACCGCGCCCGCGTCCTTCTCCACCGCGGAATACAGGCGCCGGGCCACTTGTCGAAGCTCGTCCGGTCTGTAACCGACCTTCGCCACCGCCTCTCATGCCGCTGCGGACTACGGGCGCCGGGCCGCCTTCCGAATCTCGTCCGGCCTGTACCTGACCTTCGCCGCGGAATCGGCCACGGCCTTCAACGGCAGGTCCCTCGGTATTGCGGCGTATGATCCGCCGGTCGCCACCGAACTCACCGCTGCCGCTTCGGACGATCCGCTGGCGGCCGTCACCCCTGAACCGGTCGCCGCGCCAGCGGTTATCGAAGTCGCGCCGATGACGATTATCGGTCCAGCGGAAATCGTTGCGATCGCGGTCGCGGAACCAATCCCAGTCGACGCGATGCCTACGCCCGCCGCGCCAGTACCAGTAATAACCGCCGTCGTCCCAATAATAGGGGTCCGACCCGTAATAGAAGGCGATATCGGCGCCGTCATATCCCGGATCCTCGTAATAAGGCTGCTCCACGGCTGCGGTCCCGCCGCCGGAGAGATAGTTGGCGCTCGCCCAGCCGGACCCGTTGACCTGATACCAGCTTCCCTGTGTCGCGGTAACTTCGACCGTATCGCCGGGTTGAAGCTGATCGACCACGCCGAAATTCGTGCCGGGGCCGGAGCGGACATTCAGGCTGGTGGTCGCCGTCGCCGGGAAGGCGGCCGCGGCGCCCGCCGAGGCGAGGAACAGCGCCAATGCGCTGACGGCCGTTTTAGGGGACATCATTGTGGAGTTCCTCCGAAGCATGGCCGATCTGCCCTTGGCAGTCGGCAATGACAGGGTGAAGGCAGACGCGGTTCGGCCGCGTCACCATGGAACCACAACGAAAGTCGCAGCGCGGCAGTTCCCGCGACAGCGAAAGCCCTTAAAAGCTGGCAGTTTGGTCGGTTGACCTTAGAGCCCTTCGGCGATCTCGACCGACGCCTGGCCGAGCAGTTCGCCCATCAGATGCCGAAGCTCGGCGTCCGACACATCGATGCCCGCGGCATCGAGGTCGGCGCGCACCTTGCGAAACACATCCTCGTGTCCGGCTTCGGCGAGGTCAGCCTGAACGACGCTCCTGGCATAGGTCACCGCGTCATCCCCGGTCTTGCCGAGCTTTTGCGCAACCCATTCGCCGAGAAGACGGTTGCGGCGTGCCACGGCGCGGAAGGCCTGCTCCTCATCGAGCACGAATTTGCGCTCAAAGGCGGCTTCGCGTTCGTCGAACGTCGTCATTCATGCGTCTCCTCTGTCTCTGTGGGTTGAATATCTCCCGCCCGATGTCAAATCAACGGCATAGCCGGTCACGATGACAGAACCGCGCGCGTTGTAAGGCGAGACGTGATCGGATAGTTTCGGTCCGCGCGCCGGGCGGACGCAGCCGATGATACCGATTCGGCTCTCGCCTGCCGCGCCGCCCGCGGCTCAGTTCGGAGTCCGGCCGTTGGATTTCTCGAGAAACGGTATCTGCCGATGAACCGCCGCCGTCGCATTTATGAGGGCAAGGCGAAGATCCTCTATGAGGGTCCGGAGCCGGGAACGCTTGTCCAGCACTTCAAGGACGATGCCACTGCCTTCAATGCCAAGAAACACGAAGTGATCGACGGTAAGGGCGTGCTGAACAACCGGATTTCGGAATATATCTTCCAGAATCTGAACGATATCGGGGTGCCGACGCACTTCCTGCGCCGCCTCAACATGCGCGAGCAATTGATCCGCGAAGTCGAGATCATCCCGCTTGAGATCGTCGTCCGCAACGTTGCCGCCGGCTCGCTGTCGACTCGCCTCGGCATCGAGGAGGGCACCCAGCTGCCGCGCTCGATCATCGAGTTCTATTACAAGAACGACGCGCTCGGTGACCCGATGGTCTCGGAAGAGCATGTCACGGCCTTCGGCTGGGCCGCTCCGCAGGAGATCGACGACATCATGTCGCTGGCGATCCGCGTCAACGACTTCCTGTCGGGCCTGTTCCTCGGCGCCGGCATCCGCCTCGTCGACTTCAAGATGGAATGCGGCCGCCTCTGGGAGAACGAGATGGTCCGTATCGTCGTCGCCGACGAGATCAGCCCGGACTCATGCCGTCTCTGGGACATGAAGACCAACGAGAAGATGGACAAGGATCGCTTCCGCCGCGATCTCGGCGGCCTCGTTGAGGCCTATAGCGAAGTCGCCAAGCGTCTCGGAATCCTGTCCGAAAGCGATAACCCGGTCGCGAAGAGCGGCCCGACCCTCGTCAAGGGCTGATCGATGAAGGCTCGTGTTACCGTCACGCTGAAGACGAGCGTTCTCGACCCGCAGGGCAAGGCGATCGAAGGCTCGCTTCGATCGCTCGGGTTCGACGGCGTCGAGAGCGTCCGCCAGGGCAAGGTGTTCGATCTCGAAGTGGCCGGCGAGGACAAGGCCAAGGCAGAAGCCGACATCAAGGCGATGTGCGAGAAGCTCCTCGCCAACACGGTGATCGAGAGCTACCGGGTGGAGATCGCGGGTTGAAATCTGCCGTCATCCTCTTCCCGGGCTCCAACCGCGAGCGCGACGCTGCCCGTGCGCTGAAGGCCGCGACCGGTCGCGAGTCCGAAATCATCTGGCACGGCGAGACGGCGCTCCCGGACGGCACCGATATCGTCGTCCTGCCGGGCGGTTTCTCCTATGGCGACTATCTTCGCTGCGGCGCGATCGCGGCGCGCTCGCCGGTCATGGAAGCGGTGAGGGCGCATGCCAACCGCGGCGGCCTCGTGCTGGGCATATGCAACGGCTTCCAGATCCTTGTGGAATCAGGTCTTCTGCCCGGTGCGCTGCTGCGCAATTCGCATCTGAAATTCGTCTGCCGGATGCAGCATCTGAAGGTCGAGCGGGTCGGGACGCCGTTCACGCGCGACTATAGGCAGGGTCAGGTGGTCGAGGTCGCGGTGGCTCACGGCGACGGCAATTATCTCGCCGACCCGGAGACCCTGGCGCGCATCGAAGGCGAGGGCCTCGTCGCGTTCCGCTACTGCGACGCCTCGGGCAATCATCTCGAAGGAAGCCCAAACGGCTCGATGAACGCGATCGCCGGCGTCTATTCTGAGAAGCTGAATGTCCTCGGAATGATGCCGCACCCCGAGAACCTGATCGACCCGCTCGTTGGCGGCACAGACGGTCTCGGCCTCTTCACCAGCATCGCAGGCGGCGCGCGCGCCGCCTGATCGGGCGATGGTTAACTGCCGAGGCGCAGCTTGTTGATCTCGTTGGCGATGCCTTGGAATACCTTCGTCAGCTGCGCTGAATTGGTGACGTTGCTGTAATATTGCGACTTCTCGGCATCGGTCGTGCCGGTTGCGCAGTCTTTCAGCAGCCCTTGATTGCCGTCGATAACGCGAACGGTGAAAACCGTGCCGAACGTTTTGGCGTTCTGACACGCGAGTTTGGTGCGAGCATCGATCTTCTCTGCTTTCTCGTTTGAGTCATCATTGTCGTCGGTAAAGCGGTTTCGAGTGTTCTCGCCATCCGTCAGGACAATCATGATCTTCTGAACTCCCTCCGTTCCCGGCGGTACGCCTTGATCGAAAGGTTTTGCCGACGAGAGCAACGCTTGCGCCCACACCACGCCGATCGTGACATTAGTGTTGCCGGCTGGCGTCATCTCATCGATCGCGGTCTTTAAGCCAGCAAAATCAGTCGTGAGGGGGACCACGGTCTTCAGAGCACTTTCGGATGGCGGGCAAGATTGGACCGCCGGATATAGAGTCGTGGTATCCGCCGTATCATAGCCGTGATGACTGGCTGCGGCCGCTGTCGGGTTGATGATGTCCATCACGTCATAGGCGTAGTTGGAATCGCTCTGATAGCTTTGGTCGCGATCAAGTATGCAGCCCTGCCAATTCGATTTCTTGAACTTGTCCGGGTGCGACTCAAACCAGCATTTGTCCTCGCGCCCGTTCCTGTAACTGCAGACGCGGAACTGATCGAAACGAATCCAATCGGCGGCCTTGTATGTGGTGGTCGTGGGAACACGCACGCTGGTGGCGAACGGAACGATTCCGATCTTCACCGCGCCGTCCTCGTAGGCGCTGGCCGCGAGGATATCGATCATGTTCTTCGCGGCCTTCTTGAGCTCCGTCATCTTGTTGCTGCTGGCCATCGAGCCGGTGTTGTCGAGTGCCATCACGACCTCTACCTTACTCGAGCCCCAGACCGCCGTGCTTGAGACTGAGATGTCCATGGTCTTGATGTCCGCGACCTTCATGAAGCTCGTATCGATCGTCGCTGAGGCCTCGATGGAGAAAGAACCCCTCTCACGGGTGATCTTGGTCACCGTTGGTGACGCTCCAGACGGCGTCTTGTAGTTGTCAGACAGGAACTTGTTCACCTTCACCTTGAGGGCATTCAATTCGGCGTCGTCCTTCGCCATCGGCTCGTGCGCCAGCGCCAGAACTACGTTGTCGAGTGCCGTCTGCAGGCGTGTCGCTTCCTGGGCCTTCACAGTGTAGTCAACGGCGGCGCCGACCACGCTCAAGATTGGCAGCAGCATCAGGGCGAACATGATCAGGATGTTGCCCGAGGTCTCATCCCGGAACCGGCGAAGGAAGTCCATGACCGAAAACTCCATGTCTCGACCACTCTGTACGCGCGCATCATCCACGGGACCTGAACGAGTTGCCTAAAATTTTAGACAAATGCCCGGACCGTCGAACGGCCCTAACGGTGGGTTAACGAAACGACTGGCGGCACAGGCTTTGCGTTGCCACATAGGCGGCGGGAGGCTATTCCCTCCGCACCTTCTCCTTCCGCAGGATTCCGATGATCGCCAACCAGATTCCGATCACGCCCGAACTCGTCGCCCAGCACGGGCTGAAGCCGGACGAGTATCAGCGCATCCTGGATCTGATCGGCCGCGAGCCGACGCTGACCGAGCTCGGCATTTTCTCGGCGATGTGGAACGAGCACTGCTCGTACAAATCCTCGCGCATCCATCTGAAAGGTCTGCCGACCAAGGCGCCCTGGGTCATTCAGGGACCGGGCGAGAACGCCGGCGTCATCGATATCGGCGACGGCATGGCGGTGGTCTTCAAGATGGAGAGCCACAACCATCCGAGTTTCATCGAGCCCTATCAGGGCGCGGCGACCGGCTGCGGCGGTATTCTCCGCGACGTCTTCACCATGGGTGCCCGACCGATCGCGGCGCTCAATGCGCTTCGCTTCGGCGATCCGAAGCACCCGCGCACGCGTCATCTTATCTCCGGCGTCGTCGCCGGCATCGGCCATTACGGCAATGCCTTTGGCGTGCCGACGGTCGGCGGCCAGTTCGGCTTTCACACCCGCTATGACGGCAACATCCTCGTCAACGCGATGGCGGTCGGCATCTGCCGTTCCGACCAGATCTTCTATGCGGCCGCGACCGGCGTCGGAAATCCGATCGTCTATCTCGGCTCCAAGACCGGCCGCGACGGTATCCACGGCGCGACGATGGCTTCGGCCGAGTTCGACGAGGGCTCGGAGGAGAAGCGGCCAACGGTTCAGGTCGGCGATCCCTTCGCCGAGAAGCTCCTTCTCGAAGCCTGCCTCGAATTGATGGCTTCGGGCTCCGTCATCGCCATTCAGGACATGGGCGCCGCCGGTCTCACCTGTTCGGCCGTCGAGATGGGCGCCAAGGGCGATCTCGGCGTCGAGCTCGATCTCGACAGCGTGCCGACCCGCGAGGCGGCGATGTCCGCCTATGAAATGATGCTATCGGAAAGCCAGGAGCGCATGCTCATGGTGCTCGATCCGGCCCGCGAGGAAGACGCCAAGGCGATCTTCACCAAATGGGGCCTCGATTTCGCAATCGTCGGCTACACCACGAACGACCTCAAGTTCCGGGTGAAGCATGGCGGCGAGGAAATGGCCGTCCTGCCGATCAAGGAACTCGGCGACGAAGCGCCGCTCTACGATCGTCCCTGGGTGCCGACTCCGAAGGCGCCGGTCATCGCCGCCTCCGACGTCCCGGCTCCGGCCTCGCTCGGCAAGGCGCTGCTGACGCTGCTCGGCTCGCCCGACCTCTGCTCCAAGCGCTGGGTCTTCGAGCAGTACGACCACCTCATCCTCGGCAACACAGTGCAGCGCCCCGGCGGCGACGCGGCCGTCGTGCGCATCGAGGATGGCCCGAAGGGACTGGCGATCACCTGCGACGTCACCCCGCGCTATTGCGAGAACGATCCGATCGAGGGCGGCAAGCAGGCGGTGGCCGAGGCCTGGCGCAACATCACGGCGGTCGGCGGCCGTCCGCTGGCGATCACCGACAATCTGAACTTCGGCAATCCCGAGCGTCCCGAGATCATGGGCCAGTTCGTCGGCTGCTTGAAGGGCATTTCGGAGGCGTGCGTCGCGCTCGATTTCCCGATCGTGTCGGGCAATGTCTCGCTCTACAACGAGACGCAGGGCAGGGGGATCCTGCCGACGCCGACCATCGGTGGCGTCGGCGTCGTCGACGATGTCGCGAAGAGCGCCACGCTCGCGTTCAAGGATGCCGGCGAGCCGATCATCCTTATCGGCGAGACGACCGGCTGGCTCGGCGCCTCGACCTATCGCGCGGTCATCCATCAGCGTGAGGACGGGGCTCCTCCGCCGGTCGATCTCGAGACGGAGCGCCGCAACGGCAATTTCGTCCGTGGTCTTATCGCGCACGGCAAGGCGACCGCGGTTCACGACCTCTCGGACGGCGGTCTCGCGATCGCGCTCGCCGAAATGGCGATCTCGGGCAAGATCGGCGCCCTCATAAGCGCGCTGCCGGAGGGTATCCCCGCACATGCCGCGCTGTTCGGCGAGGACCAAGCGCGTTACGTTCTGACCACCGACGATCCGGAGAAGGTCCTGTCTGATGCCGCCGCTGCCGGCGTTCCGGCGCTTTGCATTGGCTCGACCGGTGGTAATGCCCTGACGTTGCCGGACGGCGAGTCCATCCCGGTCTCGGATCTTGAACATGCTCACGAGAGCTGGCTGCCGGCCTATATGTCCGGCGCGCTCGACGTTTCGGAGAACTGACCAATGCCGATGCAAGCCGCCGATATCGAGCGGATGATCAAGGACGCCCTGCCGGACGCCGAGGTGACGATCAAGGACCTCGCCGGCGACGGCGACCATTACTCCGCGACCGTCGTCTCGGAGAGCTTCCGCGGCAAGAGCCGCGTCCAACAGCACCAGATGGTCTACTCGGCGCTCCAGGGCCGCATGGGTGGCGTGCTGCACGCGCTCGCTTTACAGACCTCCGCGCCCAATAGCTGAGCAGAGTTGCGCGCGCAGGGTTGACGCTCTCGGGGTGGCATACTTACCTGACGGTCAGTGAAACAGGATTTCTCGAATGTCCGACACGCAGCAGTTTATCGACGAGACCGTGAAGTCGAACGATGTCGTGCTCTTCATGAAGGGCACGAAGCAGTTCCCGATGTGCGGCTTTTCCGGCCAGGTCGTCCAGATCCTGGAATATGTCGGCGTGCCGTATAAGGACGTGAACGTCCTCGAAGGCGACGGCCTCCGCGACGCCATCAAGCAGTACACCAACTGGCCGACCATCCCGCAGCTCTACGTGAAGGGCGAATTCGTCGGCGGTTGCGACATCGTCCGTGAGATGTTCCAGGCTGGAGAACTGCAGGAATTTCTCAGCGGCAAGGGCCTCGCGGTCAAGCAGGCCAGCTGAGCAGGCGTTCAAGGAGGTCAGGCCCAAACCTGACCTCTTTTAATCGATGAGCTGTTCGCGAATGGCCTGTGCGACGGCTTGGGCGCGCGTGCTGCATTGCAGCTTGCGTGCCGCCGACGAGATGTGATGCTCGACGGTCCTCTCGGAAATCCCGAGGATCTGGCCAATCTCCCAATTCGTCTTGCCTCGGCTGCACCAGTGCAGCGATTCGAGCTCGCGCGGTGCCAACTTGTGGCAGCGCGGCCCCCACTCGCGTCGCGGCCGGCCGTCATCCAGCAGAACGATCGCTCCAGGGAAGTGTCCGGTTTCCTTATCCCATCGGCCGCGTCCAAGCACGCGCTTCGTGGTGCCATCCTCGAGTACGACGCGATACTCAGCCCAGAAATCTCCGCCCACGGCGAGGGTCCGTTCCAGTTCCGCGGTGAAGCTCGGCAAGTCGTCGGCATGAATTCGCTTTAGGAATTCCGCGACAGGCAGGCCGCGAGCGGCGCGTTCTGGAGATAGCGAGAAAATCTTGGCGACGCCCGGAGAGGTAACGACCAAGTCGGCGGGGTGATCCCAATCGAAAATTCCGACAAAACTGGTCTCGCGAGGTGCTTCACGATCTGCAGGGAAGTATGCGGAAGGTTCGCATTCCTTCAGCATGGAAGCTTCTTTCTGTTGCGTCGGCACGATACTACTGTTGTTTGGAACTAGTTGAACCCGCCACAGGCCGTGCAATCAAGACGTGAGTAAGGCAACGCCCCGTTGTGCTGTTGAAAACAAAAAGGCCGCCCCGAAGGACGGCCTTTCGATTCTCAGGGATGTTGATCTTAGCGCGAATAGAACTCGACGACGAGGTTCGGTTCCTGCTGGACCGGGTAGGGTACTTCGCTCAGCGTCGGAACGCGGGTGAAGCTTGCAACACCCTTGCCGTGATCTACCTGGATGTAATCCGGCACGTCGCGCTCGGCGAGACCGGCGGCCTCGAGCACGATCGTCAGCTGACGCGAGCTTTCCTTCAGCTCAACGACATCGCCGGCCTTCAGGCGATAGGAGCCGATGTTCACGCGGCGGCCGTTGACCTTCACGTGGCCGTGGTTGACGAACTGGCGGGCGGCGAAGATCGTCGGGACGAACTTGGCACGGTAGACGACGGCGTCGAGACGCGACTCAAGCAGGCCGATCAGGTTGGCCGAGGTGTCGCCCTTCATGCGCGAGGCTTCGGTGTAGATGCGCTTGAACTGCTTCTCGGTGATGTCGCCGTAGGAGCCCTTCAGCTTCTGCTTGGCACGCAGCTGCGTGCCAAAGTCGGACATCTTGCCCTTGCGGCGCTGGCCGTGCTGCCCCGGGCCGTATTCGCGCTTGTTGACCGGGCTCTTCGGCCGGCCAAAAATGTTGACGCCAAGACGGCGGTCGATCTTATGCTTGGACTCGTGACGCTTCGACATATCGCGTTCCCTCGAATGCGAGTGGAAGACGCGCCCTCCTGGTCACCTCCTCTCGGAGGCCGACAGGCTCTTGGACAAAGACGCCCAGGCCACGGGTGCGTACAAAACAAAGCGCGGGCCAAAACGGCCCGCACGGCGCTGCTTCTAGACGATGGGGCAGGGCCAAGTCAACGCTTAGCGCACTGTCATGGTCTTCGTGTCATCAACCTGCTGCTGCGATCGACGAAGTCGTTGCGTTCGTGGAGTCGTTTGGCCGGATTCCCGGGCATCACTTCAAGATGGAGCGCCCTGATGTCATAGGCCTTGGCGCTTTCCCCCGAGCAGCCGCAAAGCGGTCTCGCGGAAGCCCGAATTTCGATGGTCTGGCCGGATGTAGAAGTCGTCGACAAACGCCTCCCGGGCCCCCCATTCTATCAATAGCCGAAGCAGAGAACCGCATAGCCGACGGTTTCGGTCTCCCGCCTTATCAGGAAGGCCGCTCCGAGCGCAGGATCGCCGAGCAATTGGCCGAGGGCTCGGGCACCTGGGTCGGAGAGCGGATGGCCGTCTTCGTCATCGAAGGCGCGCGCGAGAGGCAGAAGCCGTTCTAGATCGTCCGTACAGGCAGGAACGAGAGCCAATCTCCGTTCCGGCATGTCAGCGCGGACCTTAGCCGAGGCGGTAACAAAGAAAAAAGGCAGGCGTTCCCGCGAGGGAAGCCTGCCTTGAGGAACTCGTCGTCCGGGGAGGATAAGACGAGGGAGGAAACGCGGCACAAGGACCGCGAGGTCTGGGACCGGCACGGATGCCGGCCCCAAGCTCAGGATCAGTGGGCCGGCGCCGCCGAGGCGTCGGCGATATCGTCGGTCTTGGTAGTCTTCACCGAGGCGGCCGACCTTGCGACATGCGCCGCAAGGGTCGGACGGAGCGCTACGATCGCCAGGAACGCTGCGAGCAGGTCCATACAGGCGACGGTGTAGAGCACGGTCGACCAGGTGCCGGTCGCTTCCATCAGCAGGTTGCCGACCGGAACGAACAGCGCGCCGATACCCTTGGCGGTGTAGAGCACGCCGTAGATCTTGCCGATGTGCTTGGTGCCGAAGGCGTCGCCCGCCAGCGCCGAGAACAGCGAGTAGACCTCGCCCCAGGCCAGGAACACGAGACCCGACAGGAGCAGGAACGCCCACGGGTTCGAGCCGAAATAGCCGAGCGCGATGATGCCGATGCCTTCGAGCGTGAAGGCGATCACCATGGTCTTCTCACGGCCGATATTGTCCGAGATCCAGCCGAACAGCGGACGCGAGATGCCGTTCATGACGCGGTCGAGCATCAGAGCGAGCGGCAGGGCAGCCATCGTGAAGAAGTACATGTTGACTTCGAATTCCTTCACGCCGAGGTCCTGCGCGATGACGCCGAGCTGGGCCACTGCCATCATGCCGCCGGTGACGACGCAGATGAACATGAAGAACATGAGCCAGAACAGCTTCGTGTTCAGGGCCTCCTTCAGCGTGTAGTCACGACGGCTCTGGGCGAGCGAGGTCGAGGTCTTGACCTCGGACTTGGCCGGCGAACGCAGGAACCAGGCCGCCACGAAGGCAAGACCGCCCTGGAGCAGGCCGAAGAACAGGAAGGTTTCCTGGAAGCCCGACGACTCGATCATCGCCGCGATGGGCAGGATGGTCGCGGCCGAACCCGCGCCGTAGCCGCCCGCCGTGAGGCCAACGGCGAGACCGCGGCGATCCGGGAACCACTTGAGCGCGTTGTTGATGCAGGTCGCGTAGATCGAGCCCACGCCGATACCGCCGATGGCGGCGCCGACATAGAAGCCGAACAGGCTGGTCGCCTGCGAGTTGATGATCCAGGCCGCGCCGATGAAGATGGCGCCGAAGGCGACCATCAGGCGGGGGCCGAACTTGTCGATGAAAAAGCCTTCGATCGGCGCGAGCCAGGTCTGGACGAGCACGAAGATCGTGAACGCGATCTGGATCGATGCACGTTCCCAGCCGAAGGTCTGCTGGATTTCAGGAACGAAGAGGGTCCAGGCGTACTGAATGTTGGCCGTCGCGATCATGCAGACGACGCCGACGACGAGCTGGAGCCAGCGGGTGCTTTCGGACACCTGCGGGCGCAGAGAGGGATCGGATTTTTCACTCACGGACGTTTCTCCTAGTCTTGGGATGCGGAAATGCCGCGCTCTGTGGCCGGCTTATTGGTCTTGGAAGCTCAGTAGAGCGTCTGGAAAAGCTCGAGCGCCGCGAATTCCAGCGGCTGTCGAGGAAGATCTGCGGTCAGCGCGTAGGTGTCGGATACGAGCTGCCAGTAAGCGGTGGGTTCTGCGGTGTTCTTCGCGATCGTCGGCAGCACGATGCCGACGTCACGGGTATGGCGGGCCAGCAGGGACAGCCGGCCGAACTCGGGCGTCTCGAAGGTCATCTGCACCCCGGTGCCGCCACCGGACTGGACGATCTCGGCGCCGACGACCTTCCAGCCGGCCGGCACGCGCGGCAGCTTCACGTCGAGCGCCTGGCCCAGCTTGGCCGGGTCGAAGCTCATCGCGACGTGGTTGAGGCCATGCGCGGCGGGAGTGACGGAGCTCGACGACTGCGTGCTGACGGTCTGCGCCGACGGCTTCTTCAACTCGGTCCAGCCGGTATGCGCGCTCCATCCGAGCGCGAATATGGCAACCGCCGCTGCGAGGCGCTGCAGCGGAACCGCGAAACGACGGAAGTTCAGAGCCTTCGACAGACGGTCGGCGGCCACGATGTTGCGCGGCTCGACCACCGTACGCTGGTTGGTGAAGGCCAGGCGGAGCGCATCGCGCGCCCGCATGTCGGACATCACGCGGGCGGCGAGTTCCGGATGCCGGGACAAATGGTCCTCGACCTCGAGCCGGCCCGCGACATCGAGCTGACCGTCGACATACGCATGAAGTTCGGCATCACCCACGCGTTCAACGCTCGTCATCGCTACCTCCAACAAGCCGCAGGGGAACGACCTTCGCATCGGCGCTTTCGAGGGCGCGGAGCGCGGCACGGGCGCGGCCTAGACGCGACATCAGCGTGCCAAGGGGAATGGAGAGAGTGGCAGCAGCCTCCTGGTAGGCCATGCCTTCGATCGCCACGAGGTGAAGGACCTCGCGCTGATCGGCCGGCAGTGCCGTGAAGGCGGTGCGGATCTGCGCAAGCCGAAGCCGCGCTTCCTGCTCCGGCTCGACCTGCGTGTCGGCGAGTTCGGCCACATGGCCGATCCGCGCATCGTAGGCCCGGCGACTGCGGATCTTGGAAATGAAGGTGTTGTGCAGGACCGAGAACAGCCAGGTCTTCAGGTCGCCATCGGCCTTGAAGCTCGCTCGGCCCTCATAGGCGCGCACCAGCGTGTCGTGAACGAGGTCTTCTGCCTCGTGCTCGTCACGCGTCAGCGACCAGGCATAGCGCTTGAGCGCTCCCAGTTCGCCGGCGACATCGAAGGTCTGATCTTTCCCCATTGGTCCGTATACGTAGCGACGTAAAACTTTAATCCCGACGTCATGGAAATTTTTTTCCGGCGTCGCGTTAACCGGTTCCGCGGCCTACGATTCGCGGTTGCGCCGCCTTTGCCGTATCTTGGAGCGTTTCCAAGACAAGACTGGGCAAATGCCTGAACTGACCGTCCGGCACGTCACGACCTATCGCTACCGTCATCCGGTGGCGTTTGGCGAGCATCGCATGATGTTCCGGCCGATGGAGAGCTACGACCAGCGCCTGCTCGACATCCGGGTCGACATCGATCCGAAGCCGGTCGACCTGCGCTGGATCCACGACACGTTCGGTAATTGTGTGGCCATCGCCCGGTTCGGCGAGCACTCAGATCAATTGCGTTTCGAGAGCAATGTCCGGCTCGAGCATCTGCCGCAGAACACGCCCGACTTTCGAATGGAGACCTACGCCCGGACCTATCCCTTCACCTACGGCCCGGAGGAGATGCCCGATCTCGCGAGGTCGATCGAGCGGCATTATTTCGATCCGGACCACGAGGTCGATCACTGGGTCCGCCAGTTCCTCGACCGCGACGCCGAGACGCCGACCGGCGAACTCCTGATGACGATCACCCACGCCATCAAGGAGAGTTTCACCTACGTCCATCGCTATGAGCTAGGTTCGCAGGATCCGATCACCACGCTGACGAGCGGAAGAGGCACCTGCCGGGACTTCGCGGTGCTGATGATGGAGGCGGTGAGGGCGCTCGGTCTCGCCGCGCGCTTCGTCTCCGGCTACCTCTATTCGCCGGTCGAGGGCGGCCGTTTCGGCGGCGGCAATACCCATGCTTGGGTTCAGATCTATCTGCCAGGTGCCGGCTGGGTCGAGTTCGATCCCACCAACGGTATCATCGGCAATCGCGATCTGATCCGGGTTGCGGTCGCGCGCGATCCGCGGCAGGCGGTTCCGCTCTACGGCACCTGGGTCGGCTCGCGTTCCGACAGCCTTGGAATGACCGTCGAGGTCGAGGTGCGAGACGTCAGTGACGAAAGCGAGACGAGCTACGCCGCTGAATAGGAACGCCTAACGGCCAACCGCGTTCTCAGAACTGCCGATCGCTTCGGCACCCGTCTTGCTTCTACCGGAATGTCCGGCCGCAAGGATCGGGCAGTGGATCTCAGAGAGGCCTAGATGAAAATACGCTGCGGGTTCGACATCGCCTTCGAGCACCCCCAGCCGACGCCCATGCTCTTGATGCTGAGCGTCCACCCAACCCGGCTGAAGGATCTCCTGTCGCCACAGCATTTCTCCTACAGCCCGCAGGTGAACGCCGCCGATTATCGCGACAGTTTCGGCAATATCTGCACCCGCGTTCTGGCGCCCGCCGGCCGCTTCGAAATCAGGACCGACTTTCTGATCCACGATTCCGGCGAACTTGACGAATACGCGCCGGATGCCGAGCAGCACCGCGTCGAGGATCTTCCCGACGAGGTGCTCGTCTACCTGCTCGGCAGCCGCTACTGCGACACCGAGCACTTGCTGAACATCGCCTGGAACCTGTTCGGGAATACGCCGCCGGGCTGGCCGCGTGTGCAGGCGATCGTCGACTACGTCCACACCCGCATCAAGTTCAACTACAAGGACGCCTGCGCCACGCGCACGGCGTGGAACGGCTATAACGAGCAGATCGGCGTTTGCCGCGATTTCGCGCACTTGGCCGTCACGCTCTGCCGCTGCATGAACATCCCTGCGCGTTACGCGACCGGCTATCTCGGGGATATCGGCGTTCCGAAAGACCCGGCGCCGATGGATTTCTCGGCCTGGTTCGAGGTCTTCCTCGGCGGACGCTGGTACACGTTCGACGCACGCCACAACAAACCGCGCATCGGCCGCATCGTCATGGCTCGGGGCCGCGACGCGACCGATTGTGCGCTATCGACGATCTTCGGACCCTCGAATCTAGTGAAGTTCGAGGTGATCACCGACGAGGTGCTGGACGACGCGGCCTAGTGAGGCTGCGGCCCGGGTTCCTCGTAGCGGACGTGGAGCCGCCGCGACCAGGTGTCGACCTCCTTCTCGGCCTGCTCCCTCGCACAGCCGTATCGTTCCTGGATCTTGCCGACGAGCCGATCCCGCCTGCCTTCGAGCACATCGAGATCGTCGTCCGTCAGCTTGCCCCAGGTTTCCTTGGCATTGCCTTTGAACTGCTTCCAACGGCCTTGGACCATGTCCCAATCCATGCGGACCTCCTCGTTCTCTTTTGAAGCAACGTCTTGTTTCCGTAGGGGTTCCTGGAATACCAGGCATGCTGTGCGGTCAGTCTCCGCGTTGCTTTCCAAGAGGAGCTTAGCCTTCCGCGCTGGAAAGTGAATGCAGAATTCAGTTTTCCCCGTGCACGAAACGTCAACGACTCACGGTTTAGCTCGCTATGTTCGATATGCTCAGGGGGCTGGGTCTCGGGCAGGGGGCTGCGATGGCCATCGGCGGCAGCGGGCTCGCTTTCGCGGCGAGTCTCAGGGCGCGTGTGATCATTCTGACGATTGTGGCCATGACGTTGGTCGCAGTGCCGGCGGCGTTCGCTTTCGTCTGGATCGTCAACACGACCGTGGTGAAGATCGGTACTCTGTTCGCCGAGAACCAGATCCTCTTCGATCGCTATCGCGGCCTCGAATCCCTCATGCGGGAAGTTTCGCTGGCCGAAACCCTGGCCCGCTCGCCGACCATCGTGGAATGGGCCAAGAACCCGTCGTCGATCTCGGCGGAGAACCGTGGCGTCGCGGAGCTGGAGCACTTCCGGATATCATTCCGCGACAAAAGCTATTTCGCGGTCATCGGCTCGACCGGTGACTATTATTTCAATGACAAGGACGCGACCTATCTCGGCAACCAGAAGCGCTACACGGTCTCAGCCGACAATCCGCGCGACGGCTGGTACTTCAAGACGGCGGGATATGGTTCCGGCTGCCATCTGAACGTGGACCGCGACGACAACCTGAACGTCACCAAGGTCTGGATCAATTGCATCATCAGCGAGGGCGGCCGGGTCCTTGGCATCATCGGCACCGGCGTCGATCTCAGCTGGTTCATTCGCGAGGTCGTCGACTTTCCGCAGAACGGCGTCCAGAGCATGTTCGTCGATCGCGCCGGCGCCGTGCAGGCCCACCGCGATCCCCGCTTCGTCGACTTCCACAGCCTGACCAAGGACATCAAGGCCAAGAAGACGATCTACGGGCTGATCGACGACGACGAGGGCCGGAATGCGCTGTCCGGCATGATGCAGGACGTCGCCGACGGCCGCGCGCTCGTGAAATCGAGCTATCTGCGCATCGGCGGGCACGATTATCTCGTTGGCGTCGGCTATCTCGACCGCCTCGGCTGGTTCAACGTCACGCTTATGGACATCGACGAGATCGTCGACTGGCGGATGTTCGCGCCGATCGCGCTGCTTCTCGCCGCGATCCTCATCGGCGTCGTGGCGCTCTTATCCCTGCTGTTCCGCCGCAGCGTCCTCGACCGCCTGGAGCGGGTCGAGCGCGGAATCCGCTTCATGCAGGCGGGCGATTTCTCAAATCCGATCCGTGACGACAGCCCCGACGAGATCGGGCGTCTATCGCGAGCCTTCGGCGACCTTGCGGAATCAATCGGTACCCAGACGGGCGTTCTCGAAAAGCTCGTCTGCGAGCGCACCGAGAAACTCGAACATCTCGCCTCGCTCGACCCGCTGACCGAGATTTCCAACCGCCGCGGCTTCATCCGCCGGTTCGGCCAGGAGAAGAAGCGGCGCCTGCGCCGCGGCCGCCATCTGGGTCTGCTCCTGATCGACGTCGATCATTTCAAGACGATCAACGACAGTCTCGGCCACGAAATCGGCGATCGTGTCCTGCTTGAATTCTCCCGTCGGATTTCTTCGGCGCTGTCGAGTTACGACATCTGCGCGCGCTGGGGTGGCGACGAGTTCATAGTGCTGCTTGCCGACTGCAATGCGAAGTCGCTGGAGACGATGGCCGAGCGCCTGCTCAACGCTTTCCGTCAGGCCTCGCTGCCGATTCATGACGGCGGCACCCTGTCGTTGACCGCGAGCATCGGCGGCTATCTCGTCACGGCCGAGGACGAACTGCCGAAAGCGGCCGAACGGGCCGACGCCGCTCTTTATGCCGCCAAACGGGAAGGGCGGAACCGCTTTGCCCTCTATTGCCCGTCCCACGCGCTCCGCATGGTCGTCTAGCTGCCACAGGCTTCCGCCCTTTCGAGAAGGAAGGCCTTCTCGCGGTCGTTGCGGGTAAGCTCCGCCGCACGTTCGAATTGGCCCCTGGCTTCCGCCAGCCGGCCGGCCCGGAACAGGAAATCTCCCTTGGCGGCGGGCAGGGGCGCGTAGTTCCGCAAGGCCGCGACCCCGGCGATCTCGTCGACGAGCTTAAGTCCGGCCTCCGGACCGAAGGCCATGCTGTAGGCGACTGCCCGGTTCAGATCGACGATAGGCGATGGCATCGCCTCGCGCAGCGTGTCGTAAAGCACCGCGATCTTGTTCCAGTCCGTATCCTCCACCTTGCGCGCCCTCGCATGACAGGCGGCGAGCGCCGCCTGTAGCGTATATGGGCCCTTGGCCCCTCCCAGCGCTTCGGCACGTTCCAGGGCGGCGAGCCCGCGGCGGATCAGGAACTGGTCCCAGCGGGCACGGTTCTGCTCGGTCAGTGACACGAAAGAGCCGTCCGCCGCCGTGCGGGCGGCCAGCCGCGAGGCCTGGATTTCCATCAGCGCAAGGAGACCGAAGACCTCGGGCTCGTCGCGCGCCAGCCCGGCAAGGATCCGGCCCAGGCGCTGGGCCTCGGCGCACAATGCCGGGCGGATCAGGTCCTCGCCGGCCGTGGCCGCATAACCCTCGTTGAAAATCAGATAAACGACCTCCAGCACCGAAGCGAGGCGCTGCTTCCGCTCCTTGCCACGTGGCACCTCGAAGGTCAGTCCGGCGTTGCCGATCGTCTTCTTCGCCCGGACGATGCGCTGGGCGATGGTCGGCTCGGCCGACAGAAAGGCACGGGCGATCTCTTCCGTGGTCAGCCCGCCGATCAGGCGCAGAGTGAGGGCCGCGCGCGCCTCCGCCGACAGGATCGGATGGCAGGCGGTGAAGATGAGACTCAGAAGCTCGTCGCCCACATCGTCGTCCATGGCGGCCTCGATGTCCCCGACCGGATCGATCTCCTCGTCGAGTTCTTGGGCGATCTGGGAATGCTTTCGCGCGAGCATCTTGTCGCGGCGCAGCCCGTCGATGGCCCGGCGCTTGGCGGCAGCCATCAACCAGGCGCCGGGGTTTAGGGGAACGCCGGTCTTCGGCCATTCGGAGAGGGCCATCAGGAGGGCGTCCTGCGCCAGCTCCTCCGCCCGATCTAGATCGCGTACGACGCGAGTCAGGCCGCCGATGAGCCTCGCCCGCTCGATCCGGAAGACCGCCTCGATCGCCTGATGTGTTTCGGTCGCCGCCACGCTTCCCGCTTAAGGAAGCGAACTCCTACAGGCAAGCTGTGGCGGCGACCGACGCATGTCAGCGATCGGAAAGCTTTTCGCGAAGCTCTTCTTCCTGCGCGACGATCTCCGGCGTCACGATCCCTTCGAAGTCGGCCATCTCATAGATCGGCCGGATTTCGATCTCGCTCGGCCCGAACATCGGATTGGGGCAGCGCTTCACCCACTCGACGGCTTCGGCCATGTCCTTGACCTCCCAGAGCCAGTAGCCGGCGACAAGCTCACGGGTTTCGGCGAAGGGACCATCGATGACGGTGCGGCTCGGGCCGTCGAACGCCACGCGCTTGCCTTCCGAAGAGGGCTTCAGGCCCTCGCCGGCCAGCATGACGCCGGCTTTGACCAGTTCCTCGTTGAACTTGCCCATGGCCTCGAACATTTCGGTCAGTTTGGCCGAGGGCTTCATTCCCTCTTCGCTGTCCGCCGTCGCCTTCACGAAAACCATCACGCGCATTGTCTTGCTCCTATGATCGTGGAGACCTCTCTGGTCCCATACCAAGGCGACGAACGAGGTTTGCCAGGATCGACATCGCGCCGAAATTTTTTGCGATCGTTCAGCGGCCCGCCTGTTTCACCATGTCCGCATCGGGATAGCAGGTCGCCGCGCGGCCGTTCGCCTGCTGCCAGACGCCGATCGCGACACGCGTGCGGAAGCCGACCAGTCCGTCGGCGGTGCCGACATCCTGTCCCTTCTTCTCGAGCCGAAGCTGCATCTCGCGGACATCGTTGCGGGTGAAGCCGCTGAGCGTGTTCCACGGCGCCCGGATCGTCGCATCGCCGCGCAGCTTGTCGGCGAGGTGGCCGATGAACAGCGCGTACATATCTGACTCGTTGTAGCTCTTGAGAACGTAGAAGTTCTCCGACACCAGGAAGGCCGGTCCCTGCCGCCCGGCGGGCATCAGGAGATGGCCGGCGAGGTCGGGGGTCTTGGACATCACCGCCGAGACGGGTTTCACGCCCATTCCGAGCCATTCCTTCACCGGTCGCGGCTTGTCCGGTCCCTCATAGGTGCAGGACGCCGCCTGCGGCGCGTCGATCTCGGTGCCCCACCAGCGCCCTCGTACCCAGCCATGAGCCGCGAGGAAATTGCCGATCGAGCCCAAAGTGTCCGGTACGGATTTCCAGATGTCGCGCTTGCCGTCGCCGTCCTGGTCCACGGCATAGGCGAGGAACTTCGAGGGCAGGAATTGCGGCTGGCCCATCGCGCCGGCCCATGAGCTTTTGAGGTCGGCAAGGGCGATGTGGTCGCCTTCGAGGATCTCCAGCGCCGCGATCAGCTCTGGATAGAAGTAGTTCTTCCGCGCGCCGATATAGCCGAGCGTCGCCAGCGCTTGGATGGCGTTCTTGTTGGGCTTCGCCGCGCCGAACCCGGATTCCCGGCCCCAGATCGCGACGATGATCTCGCGCGGCACGCCGGATTTCTTCTCCACGGCGTCGAGGGTCCTGGCGTACTGCTGGAGTAGCGCCCGGCCTTTCGGCACGAGTGGAGCGAACTTGGTCTCGGCGACATACGCGCCCGGCGTCTGGAATTCCGGCTGGCGCTGTTCCTTCGCCGGCGGCGCGCCCGGCGCGGCGAGGTCGGGCAGGGTCCAGTCGAGCGTCACGCCCGAGAAAGCGGTGTCGAACGTCGCCTTCGACACCTTCTTCTTCTGCGCGTCGGGCCAGACCTTTGTCGTCAGCCATGTCCGGAAACCGGCCTCGATCGCGGCCTTGTCCTGCGCGAAAGCGGGAAGGGAGGTTGCGGCGAGTACGAAAAGGGCAAGCAGAAGGGCCGGCACGAAGACCTCGAATCCGAAGAATTATTGAACCGCGCTTTGGCCGGACATTGCCGCCGGAATTATGGCTTCGCCAAGCAAAGCGTGCAGGTCCTGCACATATCCGCTACCGCGTTCATAGTGGCCGGTGTCCGACATCATCACGACGGTTAGCCCGATATCCGGAACGACGTAGAGCATCTGGCCGCCGAATCCCCAGCCGTAGTGCACCTTGTGGCCGCCGATGTCGGTCTCGAACCAGCCATAGCCATAGCCGTGCCCGGTGAAGAAGCTCTGCGTCACCGGCGTCCACGACGCGTCGATCCACCCTTTCGACAGCACCCTTCTGCCGCCGGCCATGCCGCCGTTCCGGTACATCTCGCCGATCTTCACCAGCGCATGCGGCGAGAGCGACATGTTGTTGCCACCGAGATAGATGCCCTGCGGATCGCGGTCCCAAGACGGGATAGCGATGCCGAGCGGCCCGCCCAGCCAGTCGCGGGCGAGCTGCAGCGTGGTCTTGCCGGAGGCCTTGGTCAGGATCGCCGAGAGAAGATGCGTGTTGCCGGTCGAATAGAGCATCCGCCCGCCGGGCTGGTCGACGAACGGCCGATCCAGCGCGTCGCGCACCCAGTTCGCGCTCGAAATCCACGTCCCGTAGTTCTGCCCGGATGTCCGCTCCAGCCCGGAACGCATGGTCAGGAGATCACCGACGGTAATCTCGTTCAGCCGCGGATCGCCGTTCTTCGGCAGGCTCGAGGACAGGATCGGCGCGATCTTCTCGTCAGGTCCGCTCAGCACGCCTTTGTCGACCGCGATGCCGACCAGCGCCGAGATGACCGATTTTGACAGCGACTTGATGTTCGTCGGCCGATCGACCGGACCGCGCTCATAGACGATGGTTCCATTCTGAGAGACGACCACGCTTTCGAGCCGCTTCAGATCCTCAGCCCGCTGCTCGACCGCGACGAAGCGTGGGTCGATGCCCGCACGTGCGGCAAGGGGCAAGAGGAAGATCAGGCAGGCGAGGGGGAGGATTCGTCGGAGCATCCCGACGAATTTGGCGATCCCGGCTCGTTTTGCAATCCGTGATGTTCGGGTGGGCGGAGCCGAGGCCCCGCCCACGAAATGTCAGGCCAGGGCCTCAGCTGACGAGCAGAAGCGCGCGATCTCCCGCACATGGCGGTGGTCGGTGCCGCAACAGCCGCCCAGCATGGTGAGATGCCCGAAACTCCGACGCAGATCGCGATATTGCCGGCCGAGTTCGATCGGATCGCCAGCATCGAGATCCGGCGAGGAATCGAGTTCGGCATGGCTCCGCCTCGATGCATTCGCTCGCAAGCCGCGAATGCGCTGGGTCCAGGCGGCGTTGGCCTTGAGCGCGTCCTCGAAATGGGTCGGGTGCGCGCAGTTGATCATGAAGTAGGCCGCCGCGCCGCCGGTCTCCGCATCGGTTGTCTCGATCGCCTCCTGCAGCGTCTGCCCGGTCGGCAGCCTGCCGTCGGTCTCCAGCGTGAACGAGATCACGGACGGGACCTCCAGGCGCTTCGCCGCGCGTACGATGCCGACCGCCTCCGGGACGTTGTTGATGGTGAAGCCGGAGATGAAATCGGCCTCGGTCCAGGACAGGGTATCGATCTGGGTGCAGTGATAATCCTCGGCTTCGGCCGCGCTCATCAGCCTGCCGGGGTCATAGCCGTCGCCGCGCGGGCCGAGATTGCCGGAGATCACCATGGGCGAGGCCGGCGTCTCGAACTCTCTGCGGATGTCGACCAGCATGTCGATCGCGTCGCGGTTGGCGAAGGCGAGCGAACGCGCATCGTAACCGAGTTTCTTCGCCCAATCGGGATTGGCGCGCCAAGTCACGCTTTCGAGCACGAAACCCATGCGGTTCTCGACCGCCGTGCGGGCATGCAATTCGTAATAGTCGCGCAACCGCTTGCGTCCGGCCGCTGTCTTCAGAAGGTCGAAGCTCGCGAAATGTGGCAGCTCCATCCCGTCATGGAAGATCAGGGTAGTCTCAAGGCCGCTGTCGGTCAGGAACAGCGTGTCGCCGAGCTGCGGCAGGTCATTTCTGTATTTGGGCATTTTTGCTCCGTTCGGGTTTCCCCTCCCGGCGCGGACCCTAGGTCGGTGGTCCATCTTCAGCTAGAAAGCGCACGGTGCGGTTTGTCATATTTATAAATTGACGTTGGATATCAAGTGCTTGAAACAGGTTCCTTGGCAATCTGGTTCAGCCGGATCGCCAGACATGTGGGGGAGGACTGCACTCGTGGTACAGTTGCGTATGATCGAGGCTCCCACACGCAAGGGTTCGGATACACGCGAACGCCTGCTCGCTACTGCCGAGATGGCAGTGCTGGCGAAGGGTTTCGCCTCGACCTCGATCGAGGAACTGATCGCCGAGGTCGGTATCACCAAGTCCGGCTTCTTCTACCATTTCAAGGACAAGACCGAACTCGCCCGCGCCCTGATGGAGCGATACATGATCCACGATCGGGAAGTGCTCGATGAGCTCTTCCGCCGTGGCGACGAACTGAACGACGATCCGCTGCACGGCTTCCTCGTCGGCCTGCGTCTCTTCGCCGAGATGATGGGGCAATTGCCCGAAGCGCATCCGGGCTGCCTGGCCGCAAGCTTCTGCTATCAGGACCAACTCTTCGATCAGCAGATTCGCGATCTCAACGCCGAGGCGCTGCTGGTCTGGCGTCGCCGCTTCCGCGCCCGGTTCGATCAAATTTCGGAGCGCTATCCGCCTCGTCACAAAGTCGATCTGGACGCGCTTTCGGACATGGCCTCGACGCTTGTCGAGGGTGGTCTGATCCTCGGTCGTGCCCTCAAGGACGTGACCATTTTGCCGCGCCAGATTCTCCTCTATCGCGACTTGGTCAGGTTCACTTTCCAGCCCTGATGGGGCATTTCCCGTAGGTTTACGATCCTTGCCAATCCGGCCCGACTGCTCCATTTAAAGGCAGTCGGGGCGCTGATTTGCCGATGTTGTGAGCGGCCCCCGCGAGTAGAATTTGGACTGCCTTACTGCCGTACCCGAGTTTGGGATGTGCGTTCAGGTTCCCAAATTCCAGAGAGCGGCACGCGCCTGTCGGGTGCGTTTTTGAGGAGGCCAGTTCATGGCTACCGTTGGTACTGTTAAGTTCTACAATTCCCAGAAGGGTTTCGGCTTCATCCAGCCCGAGACGGGCGGCCCGGACGTATTTGTCCACGCCACCGCTCTTGAGGCGGCCGGCCTTTATACCCTCAACGAGGGCCAGAAGGTTGAATTCGACGTCGTTCCGGATCGCGGCAAGAGCAAGGCTGCGAACCTGAAGACCGTCTGATCCTGTCAGGGATCGAGGACTGAAAAGCCCGGCTCAGCCGGGCTTTTTTTGTTTCGGCAAGAACCTTGCAGGTTTATAGGCAAGCGCGGGCGTAAAGCCCGTGTTTGACTCGTAGTTCCGGCGACAACAGACTGGAACTGGAGTTCGCAGCGGAGAGTGTGTCCTGGCGTCGTCCAATGCTGTTCCGGCCCTGCAGGCCAAAGGTATCAAGAAGAGATATGGCAACCTGGAAGTCCTGAAGGGCATCGATATCGAGGCCCACACAGGCGAAGTGATTGCCATCATCGGCACGTCCGGTTCCGGCAAAAGCACACTGCTTCGTTGCCTCAATCTGCTCGACAATCCGGACGAGGGCGAGATCACCGTCCACGGCGAATCCATCCGCATGAAGCGCCAGCGCAATGGTACGCTCTGCGCCGCGGACTCGAAGCAGATTTCGCGGCTGCGATCCGATATTGGCTTCGTCTTCCAGAGCTTCAATCTCTGGCCGCACATGACGGTGATGGAGAACATTATCGAGGCGCCG
Source organism: Rhizobiaceae bacterium CPCC 101076 (assembly GCA_003347645.1). Lineage (GTDB taxonomy): Bacteria > Pseudomonadota > Alphaproteobacteria > Rhizobiales > Methylopilaceae > Flaviflagellibacter > Flaviflagellibacter deserti. The sequence goes on from QDFX01000015.1 coordinate 33,149, forward strand.
ATTCAGGTGCTTGGCCTGAGCTATCCCGAGGCGGTCGCCCGGGCCGAAAAGCTCCTGATGAAGGTTGGCATCGCCGGGAAGGCCGAGAGCTATCCGATGATGTTGTCGGGCGGCCAGCAGCAGCGTGCGGCCATCGCGCGCACGCTCGCCATGGAGCCCAAGGTCATACTCTTCGACGAGCCGACATCCGCGCTCGACCCCGAAATGGTCGGCGAGGTCCTGGGCGTCATCCAGCAACTCGCCCAGGAAGGGCGCACGATGCTCCTCGTGACGCATGAGATGCGGTTCGCGCGGAATGTCTCGACGAGAGCGATTTTTCTCGATGCGGGCCGCATCGAGCAGCAGGGAACCCCGGCGGAAGTCTTCGACCACCCCACCTCGGCTCGCTGCCGTCAGTTCATGGCCAGTCAAAATCATCAAGACAGGGAGTACCAACCGCAATGACCGTTCGCATGCTCGCCAAAGCCGTTCTGGCTGCCGCGCTCGCGCTTGGCGCCGTTTCCGCGGCCCACGCGGACAAGCTCCGCATCGGCACCGAGGGTGCCTATGCCCCCTTCAACATGAAGGACTCAAAAGGTGAGGTCGTCGGGTTCGACATAGACATCGCCAAGGCGCTCTGCGCCGAAATGAAGGCCGAGTGCACCATCGTCACCCAGGACTGGGACGGCATCATCCCGGCTCTGCAGAACAAGAAGTTCGACTTCATCGCCGCCTCGATGTCGATCACCGAGGAGCGTTCGAAGGTCGTCAGCTTCACCGACCCGTACTACCGCAACAAGCTTCAGTTCATCGGCAAGAAGGGCGTCGACCTCGATACCTCGGTCGACGCGCTGAAGAAGAAGACGATCGGTGCCCAGCGCGCGACCATCGCTTCCGAATGGCTCGAGAAGAATCTCGGCACCACCGACAACGTCAAGCTCTATGACACCCAGGAGAACGCCTGGCTCGACCTGAGCTCGGGCCGCACCGATGTCGTGCTCGCCGACTCCTTCCTCGCCTATGACTGGCTGCAGGGCGACGCCGGCAAGGGTTTCGAGTTCAAGAACAAGCCGGTGTTCGATGACGACAAGATCGGTATCGCCGTCCGCAAGAGCGACACCCAGCTCCTGGCTCGTCTCAATACGGCGCTGAAGACGATCATCGACAACGGCACCTACGACAAGATCAACGCAAAATACTTCCCCTTCAGCATCCGCTGATCAACAGTGAAGGGGCCGCCGCCGAGGCGGCCCTTTTTCTATCCCCATGATCGATCTTCAAGGTTTCGGAGCGCAGCTCGCGCTCGGCACATGGATGACGGTGCGCATCGCGTTCGCCGCGCTGATGCTCGGCCTCGCTTTGGGTCTGCTCGGCGCGATGGCGAAGGTGTCGCCGATCCGCTGGGTGCGCTGGCTTGGCGACATCTATTCCACGATCTTCCGTGGCGTCCCCGAACTCGTCATCATCCTGCTCGTCTATTTTGGCTCTGCCGCCGTGCTGAACGGCATCGGCGAGATGTTCGATCTCGACTACATGGAGCTCAACCCGTTCGCGGCGGGCACGCTCGCGCTCGGCTCCACCTTTGGCGCCTATGCGACCGAGGTCTTCCGCGGCGCGCTCCTGACCATCCCGCCCGGCCATATCGAAGCGGGAATGGCGCTCGGGCTCTCGAAAGGCCGCATCTTCCGCCGCATCGTGCTCCCGCAGATGTGGCGCATCGCACTGCCTGGCCTCGGCAATCTCTTCATGGTGCTGATGAAGGACACCGCGCTCGTCTCGGTCATCGGGCTCGAGGAGGTGATGCGCAAGGCGCAGATCGCGACCAGCGTCACCAAGCAGCCCTTCACCTTCTATTTCGCGGCGGCGGCGATCTATCTCTGCATCACCATAGTGTCGATGACGGCGCTCCAGTTCATGGAGAAGCGGGCCAATCGCGGCATCCGGCGGTCGCGCGCATGATCAATCTCGAACTGATCCTGCATTCGCTGCCTCAGCTTCTCTGGGGCGCGCTCCTCAGCATCCAGCTCGTCATCGTCTCGGGCATTCTCGGGCTCATCATCGCGATTCCGCTCGCGCTCGCCCGCGTCTCGCCGAACCCGCTGATCTCGGCCGGCCCCTATGCCTATGCCTTCTTCTTCCGTGGCACGCCGCTGCTCGTGCAGCTCTTCCTCGTCTATTACGGCCTCGGCCAGTTCGAGTTCATCAGGAACAGCGTGCTCTGGCCCTTCCTGCGCGAGCCGTACTATTGCGCGATCCTGACCATGGGCCTGCACACGGGCGGCTACATCGCCGAGATCCTGCGCGGCGCGATCCAGGCCGTTCCGGTGGGGGAGGTGGAAGCCGCGCGCACGCTCGGAATGTCGATGTCCAAGGCCTATCGCCGCATCATCCTGCCTCGTGCCGCCCGGATCGCACTGCCTGCCTACAGCAACGAGGTCATCCTGATGCTGAAGGGCTCCTCGCTCGCATCGACGATCACGCTGCTCGATCTGACGGGCATGTCGCGAACAATCATCGCGCGCACCTACGATCCGATCTCGATCTTCTTCGCGGCTGGTGTTCTCTACCTCATCATTTCGTTCATCCTGGTCCAGGGCTTCAGGCTGCTGGAGAGGCGCTGGAACAAGCATCTCGTTAGGGCGTGAGGCTCAGTCGTTGCTTTCGGGACGCCAGCTGAACAACTCGCCCCCGCGATCATCCAATATTCTCAAGCCATCCGGTTTCTGCGGTAGGTCGGCCGTTTCGAAGAAACGCTTGGCCCTCGGGATGACCTTCTGGAGGTCGTCGGCGGCCAGCGGAATGCGATCGAGAACGGCACGAGCGCCATCGCTCTCGCGCACCCGGATCAGTTCGACCGTTAAGTCGAAGCCGCTGTTCGCTGGATCGAGATTATTCGTGAAGCGGCGGACCTGTCGCAGGCCTTTGTAGAAGCCCTTGCCGGTGCCGCGGGGGCCCGTTCCTCCATACCGATATTGCCCATCCTCCCAGACCTCGAAGAGCTCGAACTCCGGAGACAGGGCCAACATTACGAAATCGAAGGCTCCTTGTGGGTCGTCGAAATGGGCATGAACGCCAGCGTCGCCACAATAAGCGATCCACTCATCGCATTCGAAAGTCACTTCGATCGAGAAGCCCGTCGGATCGGTCGGCCGTATGCGAAGGCGTTCCGGTGAAATCTGGACAGAGAGCTCGACTTGGTGAGCCAGCTTCTCGTAAAGCGCCTTCATCGGATCCATTGTAGTTCGTGCGCCTGTGGAAAAGCCGGTCCGCCACCTTTCGGCTCGATCCTACGCTATAACCATACTATGGCCTTCACACCCGACTTTCTTGACGAGATCCGCGCACGCCTGCCGGTGTCGGACGTCGTCGGCCGCCGGGTGAAGCTGAAGAAGCAGGGCCGCGAATGGGCCGGCCTGTCTCCCTTCAACAAGGAGAAGACGCCGAGCTTCTTCGTCAACGACCAGAAGGGCTTCTATCACTGCTTCTCCAGCGGCAAGCACGGCGACATCTTCCGCTTCCTGATGGAGACTGAGGGCGTCACGTTTCCTGAAGCGGTGGAGCGTCTGGCCGGAATGGCCGGCCTCGAAGTCCCGAAATCCGCGCCGCAGGAGATCGAGCGCGCCCAGCGCCGCGCCAGCCTAAACGACGTCATGGACATGGCCGCGGCCTTCTTTCAGGCGAGCCTCGCGGGACGGGCAGGGACCAATGCCCGCGCCTATCTCGACAAGCGCGGACTGAGCCAAGAGACGCGCACCAATTTCCGCCTCGGTTACGCGCCTTCCGACCGCACCGCACTGAAATCGCACCTCGCCGCGCAGAACGTGTCCGTCGGCGATATGATCGAGGCCGGGCTTCTTGTCCACGGCGATGACGTCGCCGAGCCGTTCGACCGCTTCCGCGACCGCATCATGTTCCCGATCCACGATGTGCGCGGGCGGATCATCGCCTTCGGCGGCCGTGCCATGCAGGCCGACGCCCCGGCGAAATATCTCAACTCGCCCGAGACCTCGCTCTTCCACAAGGGCGCGGTTCTCTTCAACCACCACCGCGCCCGCGCCGCCGTCCACCAAACCGATACCGTCATCGCAGTCGAGGGCTATATGGACGTGATCGCTCTGGCCCAGGCCGGCATCGCCAACGTGGTCGCCTCGCTGGGGACCGCGCTCACCGAGAGCCAGTTCGATATTCTCTGGAAGATGGCGCCCGAGCCGATCCTCTGCCTGGACGGCGACAAAGCCGGCCAGCGCGCCGCCCACCGCGCCATCGACGTCGCCCTGCCGCATCTCAAGCCCGGCCGTTCACTTCGCTTCGCGTTCCTGCCGGATGGGCAGGATCCAGACGATCTCGTCCGCTCGTCAGGGCGTGAGGCGGTCGACATGGTGCTGTCGCGCGCCCGCCCGCTGGTCGAGGTGCTGTGGGAGCGCGAGATCGACGCCCAGCCGGTCGATACGCCGGAGCGCCGTGCCGCCCTTGAGTCACGTCTGCGCGAATTGGTCCGCGCCATCTCCGACGAAAGCGTGCGCCGCCATTACGGCAATGCCATCGCCGAGAAGCTGCAGATATTCGCGCCGCCGGTGCCGGTGGCTTATCAGCGACGTGGTGGACCGCGCGGGCAGGGCGGTTTTTCCGACCGCCGCCCTTCGCGTGTCGGTCATCGAGTCGAGCCGCTCCGCGCAAGTTCGAGCCTGCGCCAGAGCCCGCAATTCTCGGGAGCCATCACCAAGGTCCGCGAGGCGGCGCTGCTCATCGCGCTGATCCGCCATCCACGTCTGCTCGACCGTCACGCCGAAACCCTATCGGAACTCGAACTGACCTCGCCCGAACTCGATCGTCTGCGGCGCGTCGCCATCGATGCCGCGGCCCACGACGAGGCCCAGAGTTCCGAAATGATGGAGGGCGCGGTTGCCCGCGCCGGCCTCTCGGCCTCGCTCGCGCGCGCCGAGGCCGCGCTGACGCCGGGCCTTTGGTGGGCGGCCGCCACAGCGGATGATCTGGACGCGGAGACCGGCTTCCTGCATAGCCTCGCCTTGCACCAGAAGGCCCATGCGCTACATAAGGAGCTGCGAGCGGCCGAGGCCGCTCTGGGGCAGGATACGACCGAGGAGAATTTTTCCCACCTCGTCGATATTCAAAACCAATTGAGCAAAGTCGAAGGCACCGAAGCCGCTATCGAGGGTTTCGGCGCTGCATCAGGGCGGCCTGCACGGAGTCTCTGATGTGGCTTGCGTTTTCGGCACGGTTAATTCGCGCTTAACGCAGCCGGCGGACAGTCGGATATAGTGATTCGCTGCGGATGTTTCCGAGCGCGGTTCGCGCTATATAGCTGAACGGTACATGAACGCCGGGCACCCCCGCGCCCCGCGAGAGATACGGACGACATGGTAGCAAACAAAGTCGCGACCAAGGAAGAAACGCAGGAAGCCCCGGCCGCTGATGCGCCCGATGGTGCTGTCCTCGACCTCAACGATCAGTCGGTACGTCGGATGATCAAAGCCGCGAAGAAGCGCGGCTATGTCACCCATGACGAACTGAACGAGGTCCTTCCTTCCGACCAGACGGACCCCGACAAGATCGAAGACATCATGTCGATGCTCAACGAGATGGGCATCAATGTCGTCGACGCCGAAGAGGCGGAAGCCGAGGAAGCCGCCGAGCGGAGCAGTGACGACGACGACGACGATGACGGCGGCGATATCGTCGAGGCGTCGCCGCGCGCTGTCGCGACGTCCAGTGCCAAAGAACCGTCCGATCGCACCGACGATCCGGTCCGCATGTATCTGCGCGAGATGGGCTCGGTCGAGCTGCTGTCTCGCGAGGGCGAGATCGCGATCGCCAAGCGCATCGAGGCCGGTCGCGAGGCGATGATCGCGGGTCTCTGCGAAAGCCCTCTGACCTTCCAGGCCATCATCATCTGGCGCGACGAATTGGCGGAAGCCAAGATCCTGCTGCGCGACATCATCGATCTCGAGGCCACCTATGCGGGCCCAGAGGGCAAGGCCATCCCGGCTCCCGTCGGTGGCGATGCCATGGCCGAAGAGGCGCTGCCGGAAGCCGACGCGCCACCGATCGACGGCGACATGGACGAGGATGAGGAGGGCAATCCCTCGCTCGCCGCCATGGAAGCCGAGCTGAAGCCGCAGGTCGTCGAGACTTTCGATAGCATCGCCGACAACTACAAGAAGCTCCGCCGCCTGCAGGACCAGAACGTCGAGCAGCGCATGCTCAATGCGCGCCTGACGCCGGCCCAGGAGCGGAAGTACAAGACGCTCAAGGATCAGATCGTCGTCGACGTGAAGTCCCTGTCGCTGAATAACAACCGCATCGAAGCGCTCGTCGAGCAGCTTTACGACATCAACAAGCGCCTCGTGTCGCTCGAAGGCCGGCTGATGCGTCTAGCCGACAGCTACGGCGTCGACCGCGTCCAGTTCCTCAAGGAGCATCAGGGCTCCGAGCTCGATCCGAACTGGCTTCGCCGCGTCGGCAAGCTGGGCGGTCGCGGCTGGAAGGAATTCGTCGCCGGCGACAAGGACGTCATCAAGGACATCCGTGGCGAGGTGCAGACTCTCGCGGCCGAGACCGGTCTCGAGATCGCCGAGTTCCGCAAGATCGTCCAGATGGTGCAGAAGGGCGAAAAGGAAGCCCGTCAGGCCAAGAAGGAAATGGTCGAGGCGAACCTCCGCCTCGTCATCTCGATCGCCAAGAAGTACACCAACCGCGGCCTGCAGTTCCTGGATCTCATCCAGGAAGGCAATATCGGCCTGATGAAGGCCGTCGATAAGTTCGAATACCGTCGCGGCTACAAGTTCTCGACGTACGCCACTTGGTGGATCCGGCAGGCCATCACCCGCTCGATCGCCGACCAGGCGCGTACGATCCGCATCCCGGTGCACATGATCGAGACGATCAACAAGATCGTCCGCACCTCGCGCCAGATGCTGCACGAGATCGGCCGCGAGCCGACTCCGGAAGAGCTGGCCGAGAAGTTGGCCATGCCGCTGGAGAAGGTGCGGAAGGTCCTGAAGATCGCCAAGGAGCCGATCTCCCTCGAAACGCCGATCGGCGACGAGGAGGATTCACACCTCGGCGACTTCATTGAGGACAAGAACGCGATCCTGCCGATCGACGCCGCGATCCAGTCGAATCTGCGCGAGACGACGACCCGCGTGCTGGCGACGCTCACGCCGCGCGAAGAGCGCGTGCTGCGCATGCGCTTTGGCATCGGCATGAACACCGACCACACGCTGGAAGAAGTCGGCCAGCAGTTCTCGGTGACGCGCGAACGCATTCGTCAGATCGAGGCAAAGGCGCTGCGCAAGCTGAAGCACCCGTCGCGCTCGCGTAAGCTCCGCAGCTTCCTCGACAATTGATTTGAGCGTCGTCCTCCGGCTTGACCGGAGGACGCATCCACCGTCCGATGCGCGCTCCGGTCCCACCGGAGCATGACGGCCCCAATGCTCACCCGCTTCGAACGCAGCAATCAGAAAGTCATCACCCGCCGCCAGTTCGCCAATCGCATGGCGAAGGCGGTCGGTATCTGGTTCGGGCTGACAGCGTTCGGCCTCGCGATAGGCATCGCCGGCTACATGCTGTCGGAAGGCATGTCGCTCATCGACGCCTTCGTGAACGCGGCGATGATCCTGTCCCGCATGGGCCCGGTCGGCGAACTCCACACCGAAGCCGGCAAGATATTCGCCGGCTGCTACGCCATCTTCTCCGGCCTGATGATCGTCATCGCCACTGGCTTCGTCCTGTCGCCGATCTTCCACCGGGTGCTGCACCACTTCCATGTGGAGATGAAGGGCGAGGATTGAGCCGATCCGTGTTGCGGCGGCTCTATTCGAATCGACGCCATCTCTGTCCATGATCTGGGTTGGTGTTGAGGCTGCGGCCTAGGGAGGGGACGCCGTCATGTCGCTGCCGCTCAGGCTTGGCTATCTCGGTTGGGTCCTCGCGGTCATCGGGGCCGGCCTGTTGCTTCGTAACGGCTATTTTGATCTGAGCCTGTCCGTCGAGAGGTGGGGCGGCTCGGTTATGTGGGGCGCGCTCTTCCTGCTCATCCTGCTGGTCATTGTGCCGAACGGCCGGCTGATCATCCTGGGTTTCGTCGCGCTTATTCTCGCCGCCGTGGTCGAGCTGAGCCAACTCTGGCATCTGCCCATGCTGGAAGCGGTCCGCGCCACCAAGGTCGGCGCGATCATGCTCGGCCGTACTTTCTCCTGGTGGGACATCGTCTGCTACTGGATCGGCATCGCGGTGGTCTGGTTCGTCGACAGTCGGGTGCGCTGACTGGAGATGTTTGCAGATGACGATCATCCGCCGAAATCGCTCCAATCGCGTCGGCGTCGCCGGGGGACTTCTCGATCGAGGACTGTGATGGCGGCGTCGACTCTCTCAGCGGGCGGCGAGGTTACAATTTCCTCGACCTCCATCGCGCGGGCCGCGTGGCAACTGCAGCGCTGGACACGGATGGCCGCCACGCAGTCCAGGGGAAGCGTGGCGGCCCGCCTGCTCGACGGGGATGCTTGAGGGGTCAGCAGGCAATTTGCGCCCGTCAGCAGAGCCTCTCAGACCAACGGGTTAAGCCAAAGCCTCATTTCTTATCGCGCGTTTAACCACACGAAGTTGGTCCGCTCTTTATCGTCCACCGTTGAAGGTAGAGGCGCATTGGATGCCAACGCCGGCTTTGCATGTGAGGGTGGCGGAAATCGCTAGCGAAGAGCGCGGCCGGCATCGTGGTTCAAGACAGCACGCGTCGGCTGGCCGGAGGCATCGGCAATTCCGAGGGTGTGAGTCCGGACGATAGATCGTCCGCAGACCAGCGGAGGAGAGTGAGGGCGGCTTGAACGAGGTTCACTCCTCAAACATCACCGGAACGCCCTTCTTCACCATTCCCGCCAGTTCCTCGACGTCCCAGTTCGTCAGGCGCACGCAGCCGCTCGACTGGTTCTTGCCGACTTTCTCGGGTTCAGGCGTGCCGTGGATGCCGAAATGATCCCGGTCGAGCGCGATCCACACAACGCCGACCGGATTGTTCGGACCGGGCTTCACCGTCATCGGCTCGTCGGGGCGGTCCTTTTCGCCTTCGAGCTTCAGCTTCGGGTCGTAGTTCCAGGTCGGCACTCTGGCGACGCGAGTGATCTTGGTCTCGCCGTCCGGTGCCGGGTTGTCCTTGCTGCCGATGGTCGCGGGGAAGAGGGCGATCAGCTTGTTGTCCTTGCCGAAGACACGAAGCGTCCGCTCGCTCTTGTCGACGACGAGGCGTTCGGCCGCGGCCTCGGAACTGGAGGCGCGGCCCTCTTGTTTTTCGACGGAGACCACATCGATCTCGGTGCCGTCCTTGCCGAAATCGGCGTCAGGATTCAGAGCCTTGAGAAGTTCCTCGTCCATGTGGAAGCGTTCGGCCAGCTCTTCCCGCAGGCTCGTGTAGGAGAGGCGATCCAGTTTCGCCTTCTCGGCGATGTCGTCGGGAATTTTCTCGGCGAACGGGCCCTTCAAGTCCTGGGCGGTGATCGTGTAACGCATCATAATCGGGGCGGAGTCGGCCTCCGTCAGCTTGCCGAGCGTGTCGGCATCGAGCTTGCCGGTCGGCTTCAATTCTTTGTCGACCTGAAATGCTTTCAGGGCGATCTCGGTGGCGTCGCCGCTGATCCCGTCGATCGCGCCGGGCGAATAGCGTGCCCGGTCGAGCAGGACCTGCGCCTTCAGGATGGCGGCCTTCGACGGCTCGCCGTTCTCCAGGCTGGCGCCGTTCACGTCGTCGGGCGACAGCCCCTTTGCCACGGCTGGCGAAGCCAAGGCCGCGAGAACCGCAATTCCCAATCCGAGATGTCTCATCGCATTCTCCCGTGCCGGAAAGAACGGCGCGGCGGGCAAACGGTTGCGTGTATAAGCGCGTGATGTTTCCGCTCTTTGTCTACGACCCCGATGACCCCCGCATTTCAGCCTTCCGCGCCGTGCGCGAGCGCGACCTCGTTGGCCGCGAGGGCCAGTTCATCGCAGAGGGCGAGGTTGTGCTTCGCATGCTCATCCGTTCGACGCGCCACAAGCCAAAGGCGGTTCTGATCGACGGCAAGAGGATCGAAAAGCTCGCGGCCCTTCTGTCCGAGCTTCCTTATGACGTCCCGGTCTATGCCGGGACTCAGGCAGTCCTCGACGCCATCGCGGGCTTCCATCTCCACCGCGGAATCCTCGCAATCGCAGAGCGCGGACTTCAGCCGACCACTGTCGAGCTACTGTCGACTCTGAGCGACAATGCGCTTGTCGTTGTCGCCATAGGAATCGCCAACCATGACAATATCGGCGGCATCTTTCGAAACGCTGCCGCCTTCGGCGCGGACGCGGTCCTACTCGATCCGGAAAGCTGCGATCCGTTCTACCGCAAGGCGATCCGCGTCTCGGTCGGCGCCGTGCTCAGCGTCCCGTCGGCCCGCTTCTTGTCGAACGATGAATTGTTCGAGGCATTGGGGCAGGGCAGTTTCACTCCGTTCGCTCTGTCGCCCTCGGGAAATCTAACGCTAACCGAGCTCAAACCGCCCGCACGCTCCGCCGTCCTCATGGGCGCCGAAGGCCCCGGACTGCCCGCCGAAGTCCTCGCCCGTTCCACGACCGTCCGCATATCGATGGCGGAAGGCTTCGACTCCCTCAACGTCGGGACCGCGTGCGGGATAGTGCTGCATCATCTGCGGTCTAGGCCTAATTGCTAGGGCATCAGGTCGCGGTGCAGAGCGGACCCTGACGGGGTTTTTCGCGTTTAGCGATCATGACAAAAGTCGCTTCCATTTCCTCCGCCACTCTCCTTTTCACCGCCGCCCTCACGGCAACCTCGAGCATATCCCCGGCCTACGCCGCCTCGGATTGCGAGACGCCTGATGGCCGCCGCGCCTTCACGCTAGAAGAACAGGATCAGGCCACGTATCCGAGCATTCCGGATGCGCGCTTCTTCGGCGACGATGAGAAGGCCTTCCTCAATGCCGTGCCGAAGCAGCCCGGCCCATGGCTCGTCATGTCAGGCGGGGGGGCAGACGGCGCTTATGCCGCCGGCATCCTCAATGGCTGGAGCGAGCGCGACGACCGTCCGCAATTCTCCGTGGTCACCGGAGCCTCGACGGGCGCGCTAATCGCGCCCTTCGCCTTCCTCGGCAAGGACTACGACCAGCATCTGCGCGAGAGCTACACGACGATCAATGCCGGGGACGTCTTCGAGGATGCGGCGACCCCGCAGAGCCTCCTCGACACCTGGCCACTCAAGGACACGATCGCGAAGCAGGTCACACCTGAACTGCTCGAAGCCATCGCGAAGGAATATGACAAGGGCCGCCGTCTGTTCGTCACGACGGTCAGCCTCGATTCCGAGCGCACCACGGTCTGGAACATGGGCGCGATCGCCAAGCACGGCGGCGAGGACGGACTCGCCCTGTTCCGCAACGTCCTGCTCGCATCCACGTCGGTACCGGGCCTGTTCCCACCGGTCACCTTCGACTTCGAGGCGAACGGCCATTGCGTCCGCGAAGTGCATCTCGACGGCAGCGTCGGCGGGCCATTCTATCTGGCTCCAGACGGGTGGATGGACGGTTCGAGCTTCATGCATCTGCCGTCCGAGGGCGTCTATCTCATCCTGAACAGCCAGATCGTGCGCCATTTCGAGATGACGCAGCCGAACACTTTGTCGGTTCTCGGCCGCGCCATCGGCATCGCGCTCAAAACGACCGGCCGCGCGGATGTCGAGCGGGTCTTCCAGTCGGCGCAACGTGACGCGATTCCGATCAATTTCGCCCATATCGGCGGCGATTTCGCCCAGCTTTCGCAGGGCGCCTTCGACGACGTCTACATGAAGGCGCTGTTCGAGCGCGGCGAGACCGAGGCACGTAAGGGCAGGGCATTCCGCCAGAACCCGCCGAGCTTCGATGCCGCGCCGCAGGATGCCGAAGTCCGCTAGTTCGCGGAAAATCCGCAGGTTGTGCTAAGAGGGCCGACGATTTTCGTCGGTCCTCTCCATGCTCATTCGCCAGCTCCACTATCTCACCGCGCTCGCACGTGAACGGCACTTCGCCCGGGCGGCTGCGTCCTGCAACGTCACCCAGCCGACCTTGTCGGCCGGCATCAAGCAGATTGAGGAGACGCTCGGCGTCCTCGTCGTCGAGCGCGGCCATCGCTTCATCGGCTTCACCGCCGAAGGCGAGCGCGTCCTTGCATGGGCGCAGCGTGTGCTGGCCGATTACGAGGGCCTGACCCAGGATCTCGGCGGCCTTCGCGAAGGTCTGGTCGGTCGCCTGCAGATCGGTGTCATCCCCGTCGCGCTCCCGCTCGTGCACTGGTTGACCGAGGCGTTCGCGGAAGCTCACCCGCGCACCACGATCCAGGTCCTGTCGCAGACCTCGGCCGAGATCCAGCGTGGCCTCGATGCCTTCGAGCTTGATGCCGGCGTCACCTATCTCGACAACGAACCCTTGGCCCGAGTCCGCACGTTCCCGCTCTACGAGGAACACTATGTGCTCGTCACGCCGGCTGGAGGCGCGTTCGACGACCGCGATAAGGTGACCTGGGAGGAGGCGGCGGGCATCCCGCTTGGGCTCCTCACCAACGACATGCAGAACCGCCGCATCCTCGACATGCATTTCCGCGAGGCGGGGCAGGTCGTCCGTCCGGTGTTCGAGACCAATTCGCCTTTCGCGCTGCTCCAGCACCTGACGACCATGCGCTGGTCGACGGTCCTTCCTCACACCTACCTAGCGGTCATAGGTGAATTGAGCGGAATGCGGACGCTCAAACTCGTCGAGCCGGACGCCAGCCATCAGGTCGGCCTTGTTGTGGCGGAGCGGGAGCCGCTTCAACCTCTCGCCCGCGCGCTTCGCGCCGTGGCAGCCCAGCCGAGCGTGCGACAGCGTCTGGAACTCGACATCCTGAATTGATAGGCCGAGCCTATCAAAAAACAAAAACAATCAGTTTGAAGGCTGCGCGAGGGGTCGCCATGTTCTCTCGCAGAAGCTGATGCCACGTGGGCGTCAGCAGATGTTCGCAACAACTGCCGCTTTCCAGATTTGGAGCTATTCCAGAGAAGAGGATAGCTTTGTCTGTACTTGCAGAGCAGCGCGAACGGTATCCTCTGGGAGGAGGAAAGCATGGCGAAGGTTGTTGCTGTACTTTATGACGATCCGGAAACCGGGTTCCCGCCGAAATATGCCCGTGACAGCATTCCGGAAATCAAGGTCTATTCGGACGGCCAGACGGCTCCGACGCCGAAGGCCATCGATTTCAAGCCCGGCGAAATGCTCGGTTCGGTCTCCGGCAACCTCGGCCTCGCCAAGTGGCTCAAGAGCCTCGGCCATGAACTCGTCGTTACGTCCTCGAAGGACGGCCCGGATTCCGAACTGGAAAAGCATCTGCACGATGCTGAGGTCATCATCTCGCAGCCGTTCTGGCCGGCCTATCTCACCGCGGAGCGCATCGCCAAGGCGCCGAAGCTGAAGCTGGCGCTGACGGCCGGCATCGGTTCGGACCATGTCGACCTTCAGGCCGCGATGGAGCGCAACATCACCGTTGCCGAAGTCACGTTCTGCAACTCGATCTCGGTCGCCGAGCACGTGGTGATGATGATCCTCGGCCTCGTGCGCAACTACATCCCGGCCCACGACATCGTCCGCAAGGGCGGCTGGAATATCGCCGACGCCGTCAAGCAGTCCTATGACCTTGAGGGCATGCATGTCGGCACGGTCGCAGCTGGCCGCATCGGCCTCGCGGTGCTCCGCCGCCTCGCTCCGTTCGACGTCAAGCTCCACTACACCGATCGTCACCGTCTGCCGGAGTCGGTCGAAAAGGAGCTCAACCTGATCTGGCATGCGAAGCGCGAGGATATGTATCCGGTCTGCGACGTGGTCACGCTGAACTGCCCGCTTCATCCCGAAACCGAGCACATGATCAACGACGAGACGCTCAAGCTGTTCAAGCGCGGCGCCTACATCGTCAACACGGCGCGCGGCAAGCTTTGCGACCGTGACGCCATCGTGCGGGCCATGGAATCCGGCCGTCTCGCCGGTTACGCGGGCGACGTGTGGTTCCCGCAGCCGGCCCCGAACGACCATCCGTGGCGCACGATGCCGAATGAGGGCATGACGCCGCATATGTCCGGCACCTCGCTTTCGGCCCAGACGCGCTATGCGGCGGGCACGCGCGAAATCCTCGAATGCTTCTTCGAGGGCCGTCCGATCCGCGACGAATACCTGATCGTCCAGGGCGGCGGTCTGGCCGGCGTCGGCGCGCATTCCTACTCGAAGGGCAACGCCACGGGCGGGTCGGAAGAAGCGGCCAAGTACAAGAAGGCCACCGTCAAGGCGTAAGGCTTCGCAAGGTTCGAAGGCCCCGGCGGCGCGCCCTCCACACAGTCGCGCCGCCGTTCGAGCCGACGACCAAGCGAACCAAGGTGCGGGCGCCGCAACGCCCGCACCTTTTTGTTTGTAAAAAGCCGGTGCGTCAGGCCGCCGGTGTCTTGGCCTCCTGTTCGAGTTTCTCCTCGAACAGGGCTGCGATGACGTCCGATTGGGTAATGATGCCGACAAGGCGCCCCTGGTCGTTCACGACCGGCAGGTGGTGGAGGCCACCATCCGCCATCAGGGGAAGCAGGTCGGCGACCGGCATGTTCGGCGTGGCTGTGCGGACCGGCGTCGTCATCACGTCGGAGACCACGTCCTGCGGCGCCGGTTTCATCCGCGCCGCGTTGCCGAGCCGCTGGCCAAACCGGACCGAGGGGCCACCATTGCCCCAGGATGTCTTGGTGAGGAGGTCGGTCTGGGTCAGGATGCCGATCACACGCGCGTCCTCGTCCGTCACCGGCAGGACCTTGATATGATGCTCGCGCAGCATGTGAAGCGCCTCGCGCAATGTCTCGCCGGGCGAGACCGCCAGCACGTCGCGTGACATGATGTCGGCGCAGCGCAGTTCGCCCGAGCGACGGCGGAAGGCCCGCAATTCAGCACTGCGCATCACCGCTTCGAGGTCGGCCCGGTCTACGTCGAGCAACTGGCCATATTCCATGAGCGCCGCCTCGATATCCGCGGATGTGAAGCCAATGCGCGACATTGGCGGCACGTCTCTGGTTCCGTGGCCTGGAGACGTCGTCGCCGGCATCACCGAATGCGGGTAGCTGCGGCCGGTGAGATTATTGAACACGAGCGCGGCCAGGACGATCAGCAGCGTATTCGCTCCGAGCGGCCAAAGCAGGAAATGATAGCCAGCGGCGTGGATCACCGGGCCGCCGAGCACGGCGGTCAGTGCGACGGCGCCGCTCGGGGGATGCAGGCAGCGCAGGCTGAGCATCGCCGGGATGGCGAACGCGATGGCAATCGCAGCCGCGATGGCTGGATCGTCGATCCATTGGGCCGCGGTGACGCCGATCAGCGCCGAGACCATATTGCCGCCGATGATCGACCAGGGCTGGGCGAGGGGGCTCGCCGGCACACCGAACAACAGAACAGCCGACGCGCCCATTGGCGGGAGCAGATAGGGCAGTTCGTTGAACGAGCCGAAGGCGAGGCGCGCGACGAGACCGGTGATCAGAATGCCGATCAGGGCGCCGATGCCGGCTCGAAATCGTTCCAGCCCGCTCACCGGCGGAGAACCGTGGAAGAGCCGCTTCAGCATATCGGAGTTCTGGGCCATCGAGTGCGCACATCCTCGCTGGCAGACTCAACCTGCGCCTGCCTAAGTTCTGTGCAGTTCGATCATGCCCGTTACGCGCCAGTCAACCCGACCCAAGGTCGCTGCCGTCATTGGTGCGCTAGTGTTCGCCATAGCGGAGTTCACACCACCACGCTCAACCGCTTCGCCGCCCGCGTGATCCCGGTATAGAGCCACCGTGCCCGGCTGTCGGGGAAGGCGAAGCTCTCGTCGAAGAGCACCACGTCGTCCCATTGCGAGCCCTGGGATTTGTGCACCGTCAGCACATAGCCGAAATCGAACTCGTCATAGGCCCGACGCTCCTCCCAGCTCAGATCCTCGATCGCGCCGAGGAAGCATTCCGGACGCACCGTCACCTTCACTTCGCGGCGTCCGCCTTCCTCTTCTGGCTTGATCCGCATGGTTACGAGCTTGGACTTGGATGTCCGGTTTTCGGTCACAGTCCAGAGGCCGCCGTTGAACAGCGCCTTCCTTCGGTTGTTTCGAAGGCAGACCAGCTTGTCGCCGGTCATCGGCAGTTCCTCGGTGAAGCCACGCCGTTCGCGCATGCGCTTGTTGTAGGCCTTACGGGTGTTGTTTCGTCCGACCAGCACTTGCTCCGCGCCAAGCACACGGGCGGGATCAAGTTGCGACTTCGGCACGACCTCGGTCTCGCCATAGACGCCCGGCTCCAGCGTCCGGCCCTCGCGCACCTGCATCGACAGCCGTACGATCGGATCGTCCTGCGCCTGACGGTGGACCTCGGTCAGCATCACGTCCGGCTCGGAATTCGTGAAGAACCCGCCACCCTGAACCGGCGGAAGCTGCGCCGGATCGCCGAGGACGAGCAGGGGAACGTCGAACGACAGCAGGTCGCGGCCGAGTTCCTGGTCCACCATCGAGCACTCGTCGACGACGATCAGCTTGGCGCGGGAGGCGGGGGCTTCGTCCCAGAGCTCGAAATTTGGCGTTTCCTCGCCGCTCTCCTTCGCCTTGTAGATCAGGCTGTGAATCGTCGACGCGCCCTCGCACCCCCGGGATCGCATCACCAGAGCTGCCTTGCCGGTGAACGCGGCATATTTCACCACGCCGTCGATGCCCTCGGCCAGATGCCGGGCAAGCGTCGTCTTTCCCGTTCCGGCATAGCCGAACAGGCGGAAGATCTGGGGCGTCGAGCCGCGTCCTGGTCTGGCCTTGAGCCAGTCGCCGACGGCCTTCAGCGCATCGTCCTGATGGGGAGTGAACTTCGGCATGGGATTCGCGGGAACAATACCAGAACTAAAAACGGAAGTCTGTCCCCCGGACCGCCCACGGTGCCGCCGTGTCGCGTGATCCGGGGCCCAGCACGTGAGTGCGCCGCAGGCGCTCTTTGGACATTGAGCTTCGCGAATATGCGCTGGGACCCGGTTCTCGTGATGCGCTATCGCGCACACGGACCGGGACACGGTTGTTCCATCAACCGCAATCCGCTATCTGACCGCGCTCCCTGACAACCTGAAGACGAGGCACGCGATGAACGTCACCATGATGAAGGGCAAGATCCACCGTGCGACCGTCACCGAAGCCGACCTCCATTACGAAGGCTCGATCTCGATCGACCGTGATCTGTCGGAGGCGGCGGGCTTCTTCATCAACGAGCGCGTCGAGATCTACAACATCGACACCGGTGCGCGCTTCGCGACCTACGTCATCGAGGGCAAGCGGGGCTCGGGCGTGATCGGCCTGAACGGCGCCGCCGCCCGTCTGGCCATGCCGGGCGACAAGGTCATCATCGTCGCCTATGCCGACATGAGCGCCGAGGAAGCCCGGACGCACGTTCCAAGCGTCGTCATGGTCGACGGCGACAACCGGATCCAGCCAAAAGCAGCCTAGGTCGTGGGTACAGCTCTCGTCTTGACGTCGAGCGCCGCGATGGCCTGCTCCAGCAGCCGCCGCGTTCTGTCCGCGGCAGCCGGATCCATCGCGTCGAAGTCGAGGAACACCTCGACGCCCTTGGCCTGTTCGCTCAACACCATCGGCCGGGTTTCCTCGTCGCCGGTCAGGCCGTCGACGGCATAGGGAATCACCTCGCGGCTGATGCCCTTCATGTGGATCGGCTCCAGCGGGTGAGCGCGGACGAGATCGCGAACCAGCGCGTAGGTCTCATAGCTCAGCACGATGCCGCCCGGTTCCGCCGTGGTCTGTAGGCGGGCCGCGAGGTTCGCCTCGGCACCGATGATCGTGTAGTCCATGCGGTCTTCCGAGCCGAAATTGCCGACATTGCAGAAGCCGGTATTGATGCCCATCCTCGCCTGGAAGGGCCGTTCGACACCGCGCCGCCGCCACTCACCGTTTAGCGTCACGAGCCGCTTCTGCATCTCGACCGCCATCCGGAGACAGGCATTTGCGTCCTCGGCTGCGCCCTTGGTTTCCGGGTCGCCGAAGAACACGAGCATCGCGTCGCCGATGAACTTGTCGACAGTCGCGCCGTGCTTCAGCGCGATGTTGGACATCTCGGTGAAATACTCGTTCAGCAGCGCCGTCAGGTCCTCCGGCTGCAGCCGCTCGGTTGTCGCGGTGAAGTCCTTGATGTCGGAGAAGAAGATCGTCAGCCGCTTGCGCTCAGTTGCGATCGCGACGTCGCGCTGTCCGGAGAAGATCGATTTGTATATCTGCGGCGAAAGGTATTTCGCGATCTTCATCGAGATCGCCGCGAGGAAGTCGTTCGCCTCGCTTAGCTCGCGGTTCATGCCAGCCATTGCGAGCGACTGGCGGCGCTGGAACAGCACGAACGAGATGCCGATGATAGCCGCCAGCGCGAAATAGCCGAGCAGGAACTTGAACGCGAAGACGTTCGCCGCGATCGGCTGATGGATCGTGATTTCCTGGATGCCGCGAACATCGCCGACCTTCCAGTCCTTCTTCGGACTTTCCGGATGCGTGTTGTGGCAGACCACGCAGGCGGCGGCCATCCGGACGGGACTGGCCATTCGGATCTCGCGATCGAACACCGATCCCGAGACGGAGATGATCGGCTGGCTCGGATCGTTCCTGAGGCGCTGGATCGCTGTCGTTTCGAAGAGATCGAGATCGCGCGGCCCGCGGCCGGAGAATGGGTAATCGGAGACGAAGCGGTATTTCACCGAGTCGTTTCGCTTGCTGATCAGGTTGCCGAGTTCGATCGACAAGGTCGCCGGGATCGGGATGCCGCCAATCACGGCATGGAAGTCATGCGTTGGCTTGATCGTCTGGCCATTGGCGGCAAGGACGCGGCCGACCACCTCGGCGGAATAGAAGCCGCGCATGTCGTCGATGATGCGGCTGATCTCGCCGCCCTGACGGCGCAATAGATCCTCGGACAGCGCACGCAGGTCGAGCAGTGCGGCTACGGGAAGGCCGGCGAGCAGCAAGAGAACCATGCCGGCGATCCACCATACCGACGTCGTCCGCCCGGTCGCGACTTCACCATCATCCGCCATGTCAGCCTCCATCCCCGAAACCCTTATAGCCGGGTTTCAGGGACGCGCCATGGGCGAACGCTAGGGGGCGATTTCCCAGGTCGCCGTGATGTTGATCTGGACGTCCTGCTCTCCTTCCGCGACCGGTACAGAGTCGGCCTTGGCCGCCATTTGCGGGCGCATGACCATCGGCCGTGGCGGGATGAAGCCGCCACCCTGTTCGGAAAGATCGCGCAACTTTCCTAACTTCACGCCGGCCGCCTCTGCATAGATCTCGGCCTTGCGCTTGGCATCGGCGAACGCTTCCTTGCGGGCTTCGTCCTGCAGCGGCGCTTTCTTGTCGATGTCGAAGCTGAGCCCATTGATCTGGTTGGAGCCGTCGGTCACCGCCTTGTCCAGGATCGTGCCGAGCTTCGAGAGATCGCGGATTTTTACCGATAGCGTATTCGTAACCGTGTAGCCGATGATGCGCGGATCACCGGTTCGGTTCGGCTGGTAATCGTATTTTGGCTGGACCGAGAAACCCGACGTCGAGAGATCCTTGTCCTCGATGCCGGAGGACTTGAAGCTGGCGAGCAGCGTTTCCATCGCCTTCGAATTGGCTGCGAGTGCGTCGCCAGCCGTCTTGGCCTCGGTGACTACGCCCGACGACAAGGTAGCCATGTCGGGCTTGGCCGAGACGCTGCCTTCGCCGGAGACGGTGATCGACGGTGGCAGAGGGGGGACCGGTTGGGCGAGCGCGGGAACGGCCAGAACGAGGAACGCGGCGGCAAGCGCGAGGCGCATTGAAAGACTCCAGTTTGCGGGAGGCGAACAGGAGCGGTGAAAGCAGGCGGGATGAAGGCATACGATCTTGCGCGAGCGGGCCGCCTCATGCGAGTGCTCGGTTTGCGTGGGCCTGTAGCTCAATGGTTAGAGCCGACCGCTCATAACGGTCTGGTTGCAGGTTCGAGTCCTGCCGGGCCCACCACGCCTTTCACCAGGCGGCCACTCTCCCACGATCGCGCTCCTGTCACTTCGGCGGGGCGTTTGCCTGTTCGAGCGCGACGAGCGGTTTGCCTTTTTCGACGATGTAGGTGGCGAGTTCGGCGGCATTGCCGGTGCCAACATTCTTCGCCGTATGGATCATGCCGGCCGGAATAAACAAGGACTCGCCTTGCTTGAGCATTACCGGCGGCTTGCCGTCGAGCTGATATTCAAGCAGGCCTTCGATGACATAGGCGATCTCCTCGCCCGGATGCTTGTGCGCCGGAAACGCGACCCCAGGGGCGAAGTCGACACGCACCTGGACGACGTCGCGTCCCGGTATGCTGAGGTCGTGACGCAGCAGATCGGTGCGTTTGACGCCGGGCTGCTGCGACTGCGCCATATCGAGGGTCAGGCCGCCGACGATGAGGACCGCTGTCGCGATAAACTGGACCGCTTTCATGTCGTACGCTCCGTGCTTCGGTGAAACTCGGCGATCAGTGCATATTGCGAAGTGTTCGGAAGGCCGCGCGGAGTTCGGCCGCGAATAGCTCGGGCTGCTCCCAGGCAGCGAAGTGCCCCCCTCGGTCGACCTCGTTGAAATAGATGAGATTACGGTAGGCCTTCCGCGCCCATGTCTCCGGTGCGCGATAGACCTCGTCCGGAAAGACCGTGATCGCCACCGGAAGGGCGATTTCGGAGGTCTTTTGTGCGGACGAGAGAATGACGCTCTGACCGCTTGTCTCCCAATAGAGCCGCGCTGCGGACGCCGCGCTGTTCGTCAGCCAGTACAGCGAAACGTTGTCCAGGAAGTCGTCTTTGCGGAGCAGACGTTCCGGCTCGCCGTTGTTGTAGTCGTACATGAAGACCGCGAGACCGGCCGGAGAGTCCGTGATGGTCTGGCCGATCACCTGCGGTCGCGTTCCCATGAGCGCTGCATAGGCCCGGTACATCTTGTAGAACCTGTCGAGCGCTTCGAACGCCGCGCGCTCCTTGTCGGACAGTCCTTCCGGTGGAGGCGCGCCACGGGCGAGGAGGGCCGCGATGTCGGGTGGCACCGTCGCCGGCAGGTTGATGTGAATGCCGAGCAATCCTGCCGACGCCTGACGCGCCATCGCGCTGGAGACGGGTGAGCCCCAGTCGCCGCCCTGTGCGACGTATCGGGTGTATCCGAGGCGGCTCATTAGTTCGGCCCAGGCTCGGGCAATGCGGTCCGGACCCCAGCCGGTACTCGTGGGTTTGCCGGAGAATCCGTAGCCCGGCATCGAGGGCAGGACGAGATCCAAGGCATCCTCGGCGCTTCCGCCGTGCGAGACCGGGTCCGTGAGTGGACCAACGGTGCCGAGCAGCTCGAAAACGGAGCCGGGCCAGCCATGCGTCATGATCAGGGGCAGGGCATTCGCATGACGGGAACGGACGTGAACGAAGTGAATGTCGAGCCCGTCGATCTCGGTGATGAATTGCGGGAGGGCATTCAGCTTCGCCTCACCCTTGCGCCAGTCGTATTCGGTTCCCCAATAGGCGATGAGCTGCTGCAACGCCGCGAGCTGTATGCCCTGCGATCGGTCGGTGACCGTCTCCTTGTCCGGCCATCGGGTCGCGGCGAGGCGCCTGCGGAGATCCGCGATCTGATCTACCGGGACGTCAACGCGGAAGGGGCGGAGCGTGGCGTCTCCCTCGGCCTCGGCCGGCCGGCTCCGGAATGGAATGAGGGCACCAACCGCCGCCAAGCCGGCCAGAATGCCACGTCTCGTGGACCAGAAGGTCGCATTCATGCTGCTCTCCCCCGGTGGCAGGAACCTTTGTCCTGGCGTGTTGAGGGCGCGCCTGCTCCGCACATTAGCGACTTCCGGTGATTAGTCGACTGATCGTGCGGACATCGAGACGCAGCTTAAGGGAGTGCAGAATGCTCGGCTTGCCGTGCTAGGCTCTTGTCCGCAGGTGATGAAAGCTTTCCTCCGCTTCCGCTCGAAACCGAAGGTTCTGCTGCTGCAGACATCGGACGCGGAAATCTACGCCCCGATGCTGGCGATCGGCGAGCGGGCGAACCGCGCCTATTGCGAAAGCCACGGCTTCGAATACCGGTCCTTCGTCGGGCTGAAGCGCGGTCATTATTCCTGGCACGCCACCTATAATCGCATCCCGCTGATCAAGGAGATCATGGACGAGGGCTATAGGGGCTGGGTGCTCTATCTCGACGCCGATGCCTATGTGCACGATCTCGGGTTTGATATCCGGGAGATCATCGGCTGGAGGTCCGAGCCGCTGATCGCCGATACAGCCGGCCGCGACGATTACTGGGCGATCAATGCCGGCGTCTTCCTGCTCAATCTCGGGGATCGCCGGGGCCGGAAGATCGCGGCGACCTGGTACTCCGATTTCATGGCGATTTCAGATGACGATCTCATCAAGGCAAGGCGGTGGTATTCGATCGCGAGCGATCAGGGTCTGTTGCACAACCTTCTTCGCCGCGACGTCAAGTATCGCAACGCGGTCAGGCGAGCGCCTCCCCAGCTGCTGAATTATCACAACGGCACATTCGTCCGTCAGTATCTCCGCGAGTTTGGCCCGCTCTCGAAACGGGTGGCGGTGATGGAGCAGGATATCGCCGAGATCCTGACCCGATGGGAACTGTCGCGAGACGAATAGGCAGGATCACTCGAGCAGGGTCGACGGATCGAACGGCAAGGTCTTCGGGTGGCTCGGCACCTTGCCGTCGCGCCACATCTCGTCATGAACGCGGGTGCCCTCGTCGGTGAGGCGGTAGAGCTGTTCGCCGTGTTCGTTGCGGCCGCGCTTTTCGAGAAGAGCGGAACTGATCAGCGCGGTGATGTCCGCGCTGCCGAGTTCCGGCCAGTGACTGGCCGGTGCTTCCAGGTCATGCGAACGGGCGAAGCGGTCGAGCGCGCGGCGCTGGGCCGTGGTCAGTTTGCGGTAAGTCAGCATCGCAAGCGACATAGGCCGCCGCGGGGCAACTGACCAGAAGGATCGTCTCTAATTCACGAGCTCCGCGACCTCGACTTCCATCATATCGACGAGGAAGTGAGGCGTGCGATGCGTCGTCGTCATTTCCGTGCGTGCCATGTCGATTGCCGCCTCGGACGAGGCGGCGGCCGGCACGTGGATGGTGCGCTGCAGGACTTTGGCTTCTCGGCCGACATCGTTGCAGACGCGCTTGAAGAAATGGACGGAATACGGAGTCGTGGCGGTTTTGCTGCCAAGCATCAGGGCCTCCCACTGAACCCACGCACCTTGAGGCGCTGTTTGGGCGTTGTCTTTGACCCTAATCAATGCCCCGATTATGCCGCCTTTGGGGCGAGACCGCCCGCTTTCTCAATAAAACTTGCGATCACGTCGACTCCGATGCCTGCGCGGATGTTCGAGAAGACATAGGGACGGGTGCCGCGCATGCGTTTGGTGTCGGCTTCCATGATCGAGAGATCGGCGCCGACATAGGGAGCGAGGTCGATCTTGTTGACGACGAGGAGGTCCGACCGGGTGATGCCTGGGCCGCCCTTGCGCGGGATCTTCTCTCCGCCGGCGACGTCGATGACGTAGATCGTGATGTCCGCAAGCTCCGGCGAAAAGGTCGCCGCGAGATTGTCGCCGCCGGACTCGATCAGGACGACGTCGAGGTTCGGAAATTTGCGGCGCATGTCGGCGACTGCGGCCAAGTTGATCGAGGCGTCTTCGCGGATCGCGGTATGCGGGCAGCCGCCAGTCTCGACTCCCATGATGCGTTCGACGGGCAGGGCGTCGGCGACCGTCAGGAGGCGGGCATCCTCCTTGGTGTAGATGTCGTTCGTGATGGCGCAGATGTCGTAGCGGTCGCGCAGGGTCTTGCAGAGCTGCTCCATCAGAGCCGTCTTGCCGGAGCCGACGGGGCCGCCGATTCCGACGCGGAGGGGGCCGTGTTCACTCATGAGCGGAAGAGCCTCGTGTATTGGGTTTCGTGGCGGAACGAGCCGAGATCGGCACGGAAGACCGCGCTGCCGACATCGTCGAGCGAGAGATTTTCGGCGGTTCCGGCCAGTTCGGTCACCAGCGGAGTGAGGGCGGACAGGACGCGCATTCCGGTCGTCTGACCGATCGGCGCGGAGCGGATCGCGGCTGAGACGAGGTTCTGCGCGAAAGCCAGAAGGAAGGCCGGCAGAGTGGCCTGCCGCGCGATGCCGTGGGCCGAGGCGGCAAGCCCGACCGCGACCGGATAGGCGATTTCGTCAATGCCCTTCGCGGCGTCAGTCAGGCTATCGTGCGGCCAGGCCGCAAGCACGGCGTCGAGGAAGCTGCGGCCCTGCTGGGCGGTTTCGAGGCGAAGTTCCTGCGATGGTGCAAAGGCCAGTGCCAGCTCGTTGATTTCATTTATTTTGGTGAGGTCGCCGAATGCTAGAGCTCGGTGCGTCGCCGCCAGGAAAATCGCGTCGTTCCGGCCAGCGCCGTGGGTCAAGGTATCCCTTAGCCAGTCGAGCAGGCTTGCCTCGTCACGGACATCGCCGTCTTCGACAGCCCATTCCAGGCCATGGGAGTAGGCATAGGCGCCGACCGGGAAGGTGGGCGACAACCAGGCGAAGAGGGGTAGGGTGGTCATCTGACCTCATCCTGAGCCGCGAGCGGAGCTCGCGTGTCGAAGAATGGCCGCAAGCTCAGAGGTCGTGACGATCCTTCGACGCGGACGCTTCGCGCCCGGCTCAGGATGAGGTCGGGATCAATGATGATGGTCATGGCCACACCCGCAGTCCGGGCCGTGGTCGTGATGATGATGGTCGTGATCGTGGCCATGCGAATGTGCACCGCCATGTGCATGACCATGGGAACCGGTGTGCACTTCCGCGCCGTTGTGCCCGTGTTCGCCGTGCTCATGATAGGCACCCTGTTCCGGCCGGAACGGACGCTTCACCGCAATTGCCTTGGCGCCGAGGCCGCGGACCATGTCGGCCAACACGTGGTCGGGCTGGATATAGAGCGCTTCCTTGGTGATCTCCGCCGGGGTGTGGCGGTTGCCGAGATGCCAGGCAATCTTCATCAGCCGCAGCGGATTCTCGGTCGTGATCTCGATCAGGTCTTCCGGCGCCGCGACGACGCGGATGAGCTTGCCGTCGTCGAGCTTCAGCGCGTCGCCGTCTTCCAGTATGGCGGCCGCGCCGAGATCGAGCAGGAATTCGAGGCCGTTGTCGGCGGTCATCGTCACCCGGCGGCGGTGGCGGGCCTGATGGTCGAGCGTGATCGTGTCGACGACCAGTTCCGGTTTGACCGCCAGGCGGCGGACGATGAGGGCGGCGCGGTTCATGCGGCGATCCTTTTGTCGGTGCGGCGGGTATAGGCCGTCGTCATCGTGTAGTTCTTGTTCGGGCCGGTGACCCGGTGGCGGATGGTGAACCCATCGCCCGCGAAGCGATAGGTGGTCAGATACATGTCGCGACCGCAAGGATGCGTCGCCTCTCCGGTCAGCGAGCCGTCCTCGGAGCGGATCAGGGCGATCTTGTGGAAGAGGCGGAGCGGCTCGGCGTCGAACCACACCGCGAAGCCGTTGGTCAGGGGTTCGAACAGGTAGCGCCGCTCGGCCGGATAGCTGCCGCCCGCAACCTTCAACTCGCCACGCTCGAAATAGGCGAGCCACCCGTCGGTCCGGCGGAAGAAGGTAGCGACGCCAGCAAGCGATCCTTCCGGGTCGATGGTGCGCGCAATCGACCAGTTACCTTCCAGGCCCTCTACAACGTCCAGCATCAGACCACTCAGAACATGAAATAGCGCTGCGCCATCGGCAGGCGCTCGGCCGGCTCGCAGACCAGAAGCTCGCCGTCCGCGCGAACGTCGTAGGTCTCCGCATCGATCTCGATGACCGGAGTGGCGTCATTGTGGATCATGCTCTTCTTGCCAATGCCCGAGCGGGTGTTGTCCACCGCCACGAACTCCTTCACCGAGCCGAGCCTGTCGCGAAGGCCGTTCTGAAGGGCGGATTTCGAGACGAAGGTCAGAGCGGTCGACTGTACGGCGCGGCCATAGGCGCCGAACATCGGGCGGTAGTGGACCGGCTGCGGCGTCGGGATCGAGGCGTTGGGATCGCCCATCGGGGCGGCCGCGATGGCACCGCCCTTGATGATCAGGTCCGGCTTCACGCCGAAGAATGCCGGCGTCCAGAGCACGAGGTCGGCCAGCTTGCCGGGCTCGATCGAGCCGATATGCGCCGATACGCCGTGTGCGATGGCCGGGTTGATCGTGTATTTCGCGATGTAGCGGCGGGCGCGCAGATTGTCGTTGTCGCCCTTCTCGCCGGGCAGGGCGCCGCGCTGCTGCTTCATCTTGTCGGCGGTCTGCCAGGTCCGGATGATCACCTCGCCGACGCGGCCCATGGCCTGGCTGTCTGACGACATCATCGAGAGCGCGCCGAGATCGTGGAGGATGTCCTCCGCGGCGATCGTCTCCTTGCGGATGCGGCTCTCGGCGAAGGCGAGATCTTCCGGGATCGACGGCGACAGGTGATGGCAGACCATCAGCATGTCGAGATGCTCGTCGAGCGTGTTCTTGGTGAACGGCCTGGTCGGGTTGGTGGAGGAGGGCAGGACGTTGGCGAGCCCTGCCACCTTCATGATGTCCGGTGCATGGCCGCCGCCCGCGCCCTCGGTGTGGAAGGCATGGATCGTGCGGCCCTTGAAGGCGGCGATCGTGTCCTCGACGAAGCCCGACTCGTTCAGCGTGTCGGTGTGGATCATCACCTGCACGTCGTGCTCGTCGGCGACCGAGAGGCAGCAGTCGATCGCGGCGGGCGTCGTGCCCCAGTCCTCGTGGAGCTTGAGCGCGCAGGCGCCGGCCAGCACCATCTCGTTCAGCGCGCCGGGCAGCGAGGCATTGCCCTTGCCTGCGAAGCCGAGATTCATCGGGAAGCTGTCGGCCGCCTCGATCATCCGGGCGAGATGCCACGGGCCAGGCGTGCAGGTCGTGGCGAAAGTGCCGGTCGCAGGACCCGTGCCGCCACCGAGCATGGAGGTGACGCCGGACATCAGCGCTTCCTCGATCTGCTGCGGGCAGATGAAATGGATGTGGGTGTCGAAACCGCCGGCCGTGAGGATCTTGCCTTCACCGGCGATGACCTCGGTGCCCGGGCCGACAATGATGTCGACGCCCGGCTGGACGTCCGGATTGCCTGCCTTGCCGATCTTGAAGATGCGGCCGTTCCTGAGCCCGACATCGGCTTTTACGATGCCCCAGTGATCCAGCACCACCGCATTGGTGATGACGGTATCGACCGCGCCGTCGGCATTGGTGATCTGGCTCTGGCCCATCCCGTCGCGGATGACCTTGCCGCCGCCGAACTTCACCTCCTCGCCGTAGGTGGTGAAATCCTTCTCGACTTCGATGACAAGGGAAGTGTCGGCAAGACGGATCTTGTCGCCGGTGGTCGGGCCGAACATGTCGGCATAAGCCTGGCGGGGCAGCGATGCGGGCTGGCGGGCGTTGGACATCTGAACCTCGGATCAGGCCGCGCGGCCGTTGTATTGCATCGGTGAAAGCGTCTCGATCTCGATGCCGTCGAGGCAGCGGACATTGATCGCCGCCATTTTCGTGCCATCGGGCATTTCGGCGCGCGCAAAGCTCTCGATGCCGCAGATCTTGCAGAAGAGATGCGAGATGACGTTGCGGTTGAAGCGGTATTCGGTGAGCTGGTCCTCGCCCTGAAGGAGCGTGAACTGCTCGGCCGGCGCGAAGGCGAGGATCGAGCCAAGCTTGCCGCAACGCGAGCAATTGCAGCTGATCGTCTTGTCGATGTCGGCGGTGACCTCGTAGCGGACCGCGCCGCATTGGCAGCCGCCGGTGTAGTGCTGCGCCGCCATCAGAGCGTCCCCATCACGTCACCACGGAAGCCATAGACTTCGCGCTTGCCGCTGAGCGGAACGAGCGTCACTTCGCGGCTTGAGCCGGGCTCGAAGCGGACGGCAGTGCCGGGGGCGATGTCGAGGCGCATGCCGCGTGCCTTGTCGCGCTCGAATTTGAGGCCGGGGTTCGCTTCGAAGAAGTGGTAGTGGCTGCCGATCTGGATCGGCCGGTCGCCGATATTGGCGACCTCGATGGTCACGCGCGTCGCGCCCTCGTTGAAGACGATCTCGCCGGGCAGGGCAGTTACCTCGCCGGGCACGCTCTTCGACGCCGCGCCCCGGATGGGATGGTGCACGGTGACGAGCTTGGTGCCGTCCGGAAACGTGGCCTCGACCTGGATGTCGTGGATCATCTCGGAGATGCCTTCCATGACCTGATCGGTGGTCAAAACGTGGGCACCACCTTCCATCAGGTCGGCAACTGAGCGGCCGTCGCGGGCGCCCTCGACCACATAGTCGGTGATCAGTGCGACCGCCTCCGGATGGTTCAGCTTGACGCCGCGCGACAATCTTTTGCGCGCGACTTCGGCCGCCATGGCAATGAGAAGCTTGTCCTTCTCGCGAGGTGTGAGGTTCACCGTTCAAGTCCCTCTCAGGAATGCCAGACGCGGGGCAGGGGAGCGCCCCGGAAGCGGGTCAGAATATCGATGGCGGCACGGCGCAGCGAGCCGATGTCCGGTGCCAGAAAACGTAGCACGAGCATGCCGTTCCAGGAGCTTGCGGCGCAGTCGCAGGATGCGTTTTCCATCAGTTCCCGAACAGGTTCGAGCCGGTTTTCGGCGTCGGGTGCCACATGCAGGAATGTTGCCAGCGCGCGGGAGCCCTTGGCGATCGACGGCTTGTCGAGGAGGTCCGCGATGGGGCCTTCGAGGCGGAGCGTGTCGGCGTAGATCAGCTTTCCGTCGCGGCGGATGCGCCAGCGGTCCTCCAGCAGCCCCTCGGCAATGCGTTCACCATGCGCGGCGCGTCCGAAGACGATGGATTCGAACATGCTGAAGCTCGCCGAGCCCGCGATCTCGGCCGAGAAGCTGCGGCGAAGTCGGGCACGGTCATAGAGGATCGTTTCCTGTGGCAGCCATGAGAAGACGGCGTCTTTCTCGACCCGGATCGAGACGTCGACCGTAGCGACGGGGCCGTCCGATTTGTAGACGCGCTCCGCCGCCGGCGTCGTCATGACCGTGTGCGTATCGGGGCCGGCATTGGCGGCGACCTCGAACCGGTCGCCGCAGGCAACGCCGCCGCCGGTGTTCATGATGACGGCTTCTAGCTCGCCTGTCGGGACATTCGGCAAGCGGATGCGCGACGGCCCGCTCTCGGCGATGCGCGCCGGGCGGGTGAGACCGTTGATGGAGGTTACGTCGAAGGAGAGCTGACCGTGGGAGCGCTGCCGGCGTGGGGCCTCGGCGCGGGGCGAGACATCAGAAGACCAGTCGCTGACGTACATCATCCCCCTCGAGCGCCTTCTGATCGCCCGACGCGACGACCTCGCCACGATCCAGCACGATGAACCGGTCGGCAAGCTCTTTCGCGAACTCGAAATACTGCTCGACCAGCACGATCGCCATATCGCCCCGGTCGCGCAAATAGGTGATCGCGCGGCCGATATCCTTGATGATCGAGGGCTGGATACCCTCGGTCGGCTCGTCGAGGACGAGCAGTTTGGGGCGGGTGACGAGCGCACGGCCGATCGCGAGCTGCTGCTGCTGTCCGCCGGAGAGATCGCCACCCCGGCGGTGGAGCATGCTCTTCAGCACCGGGAAGAGGTGGAAGATTTCGTCCGGCACGTTGCGCAGACTGCGGGGCAGCGGCGCGTAGCCGGTTTCGAGATTTTCGCGGACCGTGAGGAGAGGGAAGATCTCGCGGCCCTGCGGCACATAGGCGATGCCGAGCTTGGCGCGCTCATAGGTGCGGGTCTTCGTGATGTCGGTGCCGTCGAGCGAGATCGAGCCGGCGGAGATGGCGCGGTGGCCGACGATGGCGCGCATCAGCGATGTCTTGCCGACGCCGTTCCTGCCGAGCACGCAGGTGACCTCGCCGGGCTTCGCAATGAGCGAAACCGAGGAGAGGGCCTGGGCGGCACCGTAATAAAGCGAGAGTTTGTCGACGGTCAGCATGAAGACCTCATCCTGAGCCGCGCGCAAAGCGCGCGTGTCGAAGGATGGCGGCAGGCTCCGAGTTCGCGTCCGTCCTTCGACACGGGCCTTTGGCCCGGCTCAGGATGAGGGCGGTGGAATACGGTTACGCTCATTCCTCACCTCCCCAGATACACTTCGATGACGCGCTCGTCGGACGAGACCTGATCGAGCGTGCCTTCGGCTAGCACCGAGCCCTCATGCAGGCAGGTGACCTTCACGTCGAGATCGCGGACGAAGACCATGTCGTGCTCGACCACGACCACCGAGCGCGTCTGGGCGATTTCGCGGAGGAGATCGGCGGTGTCGGCGGTCTCCTGGTCGGTCATGCCGGCTGCCGGCTCGTCGACTAGGAGGAGCTTGGGCTCCTGCGCCAACAGCATGCCGATCTCCAGCCATTGCTTCTGGCCGTGGCTGAGCTCGGACGCCTTGCGACGGCGATGGTCCTTCAGACGGATACGCTCGAGGAGGGCGTCCATACGTTCCTTCTCCTGCGCGGTGCGGCGGGAGAACAAGGCGCGGAATGGCCGGCGGTCCGCCTTCAGCGCGAGGAGGATGTTGTCCTCGACCGTGTGCATCTCGAACACCGTTGGCGTCTGGAACTTGCGGCCGATGCCGAGCGTCGCGATCGATGCCTCGTCGAGGCGGGTCAAATCGTGATGGCCCTCGAACAGGGCCTCGCCGTCCGTCGGCCGGGTCTTGCCGGTAATGACGTCCATCATGGTCGTCTTGCCGGCGCCGTTCGGGCCGATGATGGCGCGCATCTCGGCCTGGTCGATGGCGAGTGACAACGCGTTCAGCGCCCGGAAGCCATCGAACGAGACGGTGACGTTGTTGAGATACAGAAGCGTCGGGGTGAGGCTTGGAATGGTCATTCCGCTCACTCCGCCGCGTTCGGGACGGGGGCAGGCACCGAGCCGTCCGAGCGGAAGCGGCGCTGGGTGCGCTGCCAGCCGTCAGTGATGACGCCAAGAATGCCCTTCGGCAGGAAGAGCGTGACCAGCACGAAGAGCAGGCCGAGCGCGAACAGCCAGGCGTCGGGCAGGACGCCGGTGAACCAGGTCTTGCCGGCGTTGACGACGAGCGCTCCGAGCGCCGCACCGACCAGCGTGCCGCGGCCGCCGACGGCGACCCAGATGACCATTTCGATCGAGGCCGCCGGCGCGAATTCGGACGGGTTGATGATGCCGATCTGCGGTACGTACAGCGCACCGGCGACGCCCGCGATCATCGCCGAGATGACGAAGACCGCGAGCTTATAGTTCTCGACGCGGTAGCCGATGAAGCGGGTGCGGCTTTCGGCATCGCGGATGGCGACGAGGACCTTGCCGAGCTTCGATGAGACGATGAAGCGGCAGAGGATATAGCCGCCGGCGAGCGCAAGGCCGGACAGCAGGAACAGGACGGCGCGCGTCTCTCCCGACTGGATGTTGTAGCCGAGGATGTCCTTGAAGTCGGTCAGGCCGTTATTGCCGCCGAAGCCCATATCGTTGCGAAAGAAGGCGAGCATCAGGGCGAAGGTCATCGCCTGCGTAATGATCGACAGATAGACGCCGGTGACGCGCGAGCGGAACGCGAACCAGCCAAAGACGAAGGCGAGCAGGCCGGGCACCACCACGACCATGATCGCGGCGAACCAGAACATGTCGAAGCCGTGCCAGAACCAGGGCAGTTCCTTGTAGTTCAGGAAGACCATGAAGTCGGGCAGGATCGGGTCGGCGTAGACGCCGCGCGTGCCGATCTGGCGCATCAGGTACATGCCCATCGCGTAGCCGCCGAGCGCGAAGAAGGCGCCGTGGCCAAGCGAGAGGATGCCGCAATAGCCCCAGATCAAGTCGATCGAGAGGGCGAGCAGAGCGAAGCAGAGATACTTGCCGAGCAGCGGAACGAGGTAGTCGGGCACGCGGAACGGCGATCCCGCCGGCAGGAAGAGGTTTGAGGCTGGGACGAGCACGGCGACGGCGAGGACGATCGCGAGGAAGATCCAGCCGGTGCGGTCGATGAAGAGCGAGCGGGTCATGCTTCCACCGCCCGGCCCTTGAGGGCGAACAGGCCACGTGGCCGCTTCTGGATGAACAGGATGATCGCCACGAGAAGCAGAATCTTGCCGAGCACGGCGCCCGCATAGGGTTCGAGGAATTTGTTGGCGATGCCGAGTGTCATCGCGCCGACGAGCGTGCCCCAGAGATTTCCGACACCTCCGAATACGACGACCATGAAGCTGTCGATGATGTAACCCTGGCCGAGATTCGGCGAGACGTTGTCGATCTGGCTGAGAGCGACGCCGGCGATGCCGGCGACGCCCGAGCCGAGGCCGAAGGTCATGGCGTCGATCCAGTCGGTGCGGATGCCCATCGCGGCGGCCATGCGCCGGTTCTGGGTGACGGCGCGGACCTGAAGGCCGAGCGAGGTGCGCCGCAGCACGAGCAACAAGGCAAAGAACACCATCAGCGAAAAGACGACGATTGCGACGCGGCTGTAGGTGAGGCTGATGCCGCCGACGTCGAAGGCGCCGCTCATCCATGACGGCGCGCTGACCGGCTGGTTGGTCGGGCCGAAGATCGAGCGGATCGTCTGCTGCAGGATCAGCGAAATGCCCCAGGTGGCGAGCAGCGTTTCCAGCGGTCGGCCGTAGAGGAAGCGGATGACGCAACGCTCGATGGCGACGCCGATCGCGCCGGCGACGAGGAAGGCGAGGGGGATCGCGATCAGGAGCGAGCCCTCGGACAGGCCGGGCGCGTAGGCGGCGATAACCTGCTGGACCACGAAGGTGGTGTAGGCGCCGATCATGACCATCTCGCCATGCGCCATGTTGATGACGCCCATCTGGCCGAAGGTGATCGCCAGGCCGACGGCCGCCAGCAGCAGCACCGAGCCGAGCGAGATGCCGTAGGCGACGTTCTGCAGCGCGGCCCAGAGCGCAAGCTTGTGCTCGATCGTGGTGACCGCGCCTTCCGCGTGGGTTTTCACCGCCTCCGGCGTATCGGCCGGAAGCGAGCGGAGCAGGGCGGCGGCCTCCTGGTCGGCACGAGAAGCGATCTTGTCGACGGCGGCGATCTTGTCGGCGTCGGATGCTCCCGGAAAGGTGACGATGATCGCGGCGCGCGCGACCTCCATCGCCTGCTTGACCCGCGTGTCCTTCTCGTTGGCAAGCGCGGTGTCGAGGGAGGGGAGAGCGGCCTGGTCGCGGGATTTGAAGATGGCCTCGGCGGCTCCGATGCGCTTGCCGGGATCGGGCGAGATCAAATCGGCCGAGCCGAGCGATGCCTCGACGACGCGGCGGAGACGGTTGTTGAGCCGCACCGTTTTCAGGGTCGCGGCGTCGACGGTCGAGGGCGCGCCGTAGCGGGCGTCTCGCAGCGTGCCGGACGCATCGCGGTAGAAGATCATCCTGTCGGCAGGGTTGAAGAACAGCTTGCCGCCCGCAAGCGCGGTCAGGATGTCGGCGGTACCGGGATGGCCGGACTTCGCCAGTTCCTCCACGCCTTTCTGCGTATCGTCGAACTTGTCGGTGGCGAACAGCGCCAGCGCATCATCGACGGGTTCGGCACGAACGGGGCCGGCGATCGCGACGAATGCGATCAGGACAATCGGCGCCACGCGGCGCAGCAATGCGAGGATCATCAGCCCTGGTGCCATCTGGAGTGAAAAGCGGGAGGCGGCCGCACGCCGCCTCCCGGCCTGGGGTCAGTTCAGCCTGGGAGAATTAAGAGGCCTGACCACCGCACTTCTTGGTCTTGGTGTTGTAGTTTCCGCACTTGAGCTTGACCCAGTCGGAATCGAGGTCCTTCGAACCATCGAGGAAATCGGACCACGCATCGCCCGGGACGAGGCCGTCGGTCTTCCACACGACGTCGAACTGGCCGGTTTCGTTCACTTCGCCGATGAAGACCGGCTTGGTGATATGGTGGTTCGAAAGCATGACGGAGGTGCCGCCCGTGAGATTCGGCGCCTCGGTGCCCGGCAGCGCGTCGATGACCTTGTCCGGATCGATGGTGCCGGCCTTCTCGACCGCCTTCACCCACATGGCAAAGCCAATGACGTGGGCTTCCATCGGGTCGTTGGTCACGCGCTTCGGATTCTTGGTGTAGGCCTGCCACTTCTCGATGAAGGCCTTGTTCTCCGGCGTGTCGATCGACTGGAAGTAATTCCAGGCGGCGAGATGGCCGACGAGCGGCTTGGTGTCGATGCCGGCGAGTTCTTCCTCACCGACCGAGAACGCCACGACCGGGATGTCGGTCGCCTTGACGCCCTGGTTGCCGAGTTCCTTATAGAACGGGACGTTGGCGTCGCCGTTGATGGTGGAGACCACGGCGGTCTTCTTGCCGGCCGAGCCGAACTTCTTGATGTCCGAGACGATCGTCTGCCAGTCGGAGTGACCGAACGGCGTGTAGTTGATCATGATGTCGTCGGCGGCGACGCCCTTGGCCTTGAGGTAGGCCTCCAGGATCTTGTTGGTCGTGCGCGGATAAACGTAGTCGGTGCCGGCGAGCACCCAGCGCTTCACGCCTTCTTCCTTCATCAGGTAGTCGACCGCCGGGATGGCCTGCTGGTTCGGAGCGGCGCCGGTGTAGAAGACATTGCGCTCGCTCTCCTCACCCTCGTACTGGACGGGGTAGAAGAGGATGGAATTCAGCTCCTTGAAGACCGGGAGCACGGATTTGCGGGAGACCGAGGTCCAGCAGCCGAACACGACCGAAACCTTGTCCTGGGCGATCAGCTCCTTGGCCTTTTCGGCGAAGAGCGGCCAGTTGGAAGCGGGGTCGACGACGACGGCTTCGAGTTTCTTGCCGAGAACGCCGCCCTTCTTGTTCTGCTCGTCGATGAGGAAGAGCATCGTGTCCTTCAGCGTCGTCTCGCTGATGGCCATCGTGCCCGACAGCGAATGCAGCACGCCCACCTTGATCGTGTCCTCCGCCGCGGCCGCAGCATTGAGCCCGCCCGCGACCATGGCCGCCGCGGCGAGTGTGCTCGCCGTCTTCGCCAGGGTTCCGAATAGTTTTTGCATCACGCCTCTCCGTATTCTGGGTTCGGCTGCCAGCAGCCCCCGGAGAACGGTCAGCAAAGCGCGTGCCAGCGTTTTCTGCACGCTAGGCGATCAAGGAAAGCCGTGTTCATTCAATGAGTTTGCTCGGGTCGCGTGACCCGCCCGCGACGGCCTGCGCTTTCGCACAAAATTAAGCCTCTTGTCGCGATTTGCTATATTTTTAGGCAGTTTCATGTGCGTCAGACTGTCCATCTACGCCTTTTTGCGTAGTTTATGACGGCATGTGGCTCTGCATATAGCGATTGTATAGTCTTTAGTATAATGCGAAGATACATGTTATATTTACTTGAAGTACTCTCTACATTCGAGTTATTCTAAATAAAATCAAAGATCATTTCATTGACAGTCCTGTCCGGATGGGCTTTGCCGTGTCTGTCCAGAGGCGGGCGCCGCGCCGCCCCCTTTGGCCCACGATTCCGCCCAGCCGCTCCGGCGGCGACAGGAGAAAACGATGATTTCGCTCCGCACCATGATCTCGGCCGCCGCGCTGTCGCTGGCCATTGCTGGTCCGAGCTTCGCCGCGACGAAGCCGGCCGACATCATGACCAACTACGCCAATGTCGCCGAAGCGATCTATTCGGACAGTCTCGCCAAGGCGAAGGATCTGCAGACCGCCATCGATGCCTTCCTCGCCAAGCCGAACGCGGACACGTTGAAGGCCGCTCGTACCGCCTGGAAGGCGGCGCGCGTTCCCTACCAGCAGAGCGAGGGCTACCGCTTCGGCAATGCCATCGTCGACGAATGGGAAGGCAAGGTGAACGCCTGGCCGCTCGACGAAGGCCTGATCGACTATGTCGACAAGGGCTCCTACGGCGAGACCTCGGACGAGAACCCGGCCTATACCGCCAACGTGATCGCCAACAAGACGATCCGCATCGGCAAGGACGAGATCGACGCCTCGACGATCAACAAGGAACTGCTGCTGAAGCTGCAGGAAGCCGGCGGCATCGAGTCGAACGTCGCGATCGGCTACCACGCCATCGAGTTTCTGCTGTGGGGCCAGGACCTGCACGGCACCGAGAAGGGCTCGGGCGAGCGCAAGGCGACCGACTACGACACATCGGCCTGCACCAATGACAATTGCGACCGCCGTCGCGACTACCTGAAGGCCGCGACCGATCTTCTGGTCGACGACCTGACCGAGATGGCGGGCAATTGGGGCGCCGACGGCGCTGCCCGCAAGGACGTGACGGGCAAGGACGAAAAGGCCGGCCTCGCCACGATCCTGACCGGCCTGGGCTCGCTCTCCTACGGCGAGCTCGCCGGCGAGCGCATCAAGCTCGGCCTCATCCTGCACGATCCAGAGGAGGAGCATGACTGCTTCTCCGACAACACCCACAACTCGCACTACTATGACCAAGTGGGCATGATCGCGATCTACAAGGGCGAGTACAAAGGCACCGACGGCAAGGTGACCAAGGGTGCGAGCCTCGCGGCCTATGCCGCCGAGAAGGCCCCGAAGGAAGCCAAG
Organism: Rhizobiaceae bacterium CPCC 101076; assembly: GCA_003347645.1. Lineage (GTDB taxonomy): Bacteria > Pseudomonadota > Alphaproteobacteria > Rhizobiales > Methylopilaceae > Flaviflagellibacter > Flaviflagellibacter deserti. The sequence goes on from QDFX01000015.1 coordinate 69,700, forward strand.
GCCGTCGACGCCGCGATGAAGAAGGCGGAAGCGGCTCTCGACGCGATCAAGAAGCGCGCCGACAGCGGCAAGGAAGCCTACGACCAGATGATCGGCGAAGGTAACAAGCAGGGCAACAAGATGGTGCAGGCGGCCGTCGACGGTCTCGTCGGCCAGGCCCGTGCGATCGAGGCGCTGGTCGCCAAGCTCGGCCTCGAGATCACCGTTGAAGGTTCGGACAGCCTGGACAATCCGTCGGCCGTCCAGTGATCCAATGCTGACGCGGCGCGCATTGCTCGGCGGCGTGGGAGGGGCGGCGGCTTTCGCCACCATCTCCCACCTTCCGGGAGTGCGTGCCGCGGCTGCGGGTTCGACATTGCCGCCGGCGCCTGTGGTGCCGGCCGGCGTACTGCACGAAATCGATCTCGTCGCGGCGGTCCAAAGCGGCAAAAGTATCGCGGGGGCCGCAGTCGACGCTCCGTTCTGGCTCTACAACGACGAGTTGTTCCCGACTTTTCGTGTGAAGCTCGGCGATAAGATTCGGGCGAAGCTCCAGAACAAACTTCCCGAACACACGTCGATCCACTGGCACGGCATCCGCCTGCCGAATGCGATGGACGGGGTGCAGTACATCACCCAGCCGCCGGTCGAGCCGGGTGAGAGCTTCACCTACGAATTCACCCCGCCCGACACCGGCACCTTCTTCTTCCATTCGCATTGCAACGGCGTCAGCCAGATCGGGCATGGCCTCGCGGGCCTGCTGATCGTCGAAGGCGACGAACTGGAACCGTTCGACGCCGAGCACACGCTGGCGATGAAGGACTGGCGACTGTCGCCCGAGGGGGAGTGGCTGCCCTTCTTCACCACCGAGGGCGCCGGCAGGGCAGGGACGTTCGGGACGGTTCGTACGGTCAACGGCTCGGCCGCATACAATGCCGACGTGCCGGCCGGCGCCGACATCCGCGTTCGCATCTTCAATCTCGATCCTACACGCATGGTCGATGTCGGTCTCGACGGCGCGGACGGCTTCGTGATCGCGACCGACGGCAACGCCATCGAGCCGATCCCGCTGCACACGTGGCGTCTCGGCGCGGCGATGCGGGTCGACCTCCACATCCGCGTCCCGAAGTCGGGCAGCGTCTTCCGTGTGCTCGACTATTTCTCGGCCACTCCCTGGCCGCTCGCGACCTTCAGCGCGACCGGCGAGGACCTGCCGGAGCGTCCGCTGGTCGCTCATTCGCTCTACGCGCCGCATGTGCCGCGTGCCGAGCCCGAGGCAGCGGAACATGTAAAATTCCAGTTCAGCGCCGCGAGCGGGGCTGCCGCCTCGATCGCCCAGAATTTCTCGCCGGACGATCCGCTGGCGAAGGAATTGCTCGACAGCCTCTGTGTCGGCAGTCGCGGCATGTGGGCGATCAACAAGCAGCAATGGCCGACCGGCGATCATCGCAATCTGCCGCCGCCGCTGGCGGAGCTTACACCCGGCAGGAACTACGTGTTCGAACTGATGAACGCGACGCCGCATCCGCACCCGATCCATCTGCACGGGCATACGTTCGAGGTGCTTTCGGCCTCGCGACAGAAACTGCCGCGCTTTCTGGCGGACACCGTCGTTGTCCAGCCGAAGGAGCGCATCGAGATCGCGTTCGTCGCGGCCGAGGGGAACTGGATGTTCCACTGCCATATCCTGGAGCATCAGGAGAACGGCATGATGGGCTGGTTGAGGATCGCCTGATGCGTGCCTGGCTTGCCCTCACGGCCGGTCTCGTAGTGACGAGCGCCTGCGGCGCCGTCGCAAGCGACGCGCGGCTCGGCCGCGCCATCGGCAAGGCGCTGTTCGACCGCGCCTGGGTCGCCGCGCCATCGTCGACGAAAGCCAATGACGGGCTTGGCCCGGTCTTCAACGCGCGGGCCTGCGTGTTCTGCCATCAGAGTCTCGGCAGGGCGGGTTCGGACGTCGGGCCGGACGGGCGGTTCGTCCACGACGGCATGGTGCTGAAGCTGAGCGATGCCGCCGGACGGTTCGATCCCGGCTATGGGGGGCAGTTGCAGACCTCGGCGGTCTCCGGGATCAAGCCGGAGGGCCGGGCGGTGATGACGCCGGCTGGGGCCGAGGCGAAGGATCTTGCCTATGGTCCGTTCGGCAAGGACACGCGGATCGGAGTCCGCGCGGCGCCGGCTTTGCGAGGGCTGGGCTTGCTGGCGGAGGTTCCCGACGAGGCCATCGTCGCGCTGGCCGATCCGGACGACAGGAACGGCGACGGGATTTCCGGCCGGGTGAACTGGATCGTCGGCCCGGACGGCAAACAGCATGTCGGCCGTTTCGGGCTCAAGGCGTCGGGGGCAACGCTAACACATCAGATCGAGACGGCGTTCTCGATGGATATCGGCCTATCGACCGACGGGATGCCGAAGGTCGAGGGCGACTGCCCGCAGAAAGCCTGCCGGAATGCTCCGAATGGCTCGGAGGCGGGACAGCCCGAAATCCGGCATGATCTCGTCGCGATGCTCGCCGATTACCTTGCCAACGTTCCACCACCCCCGGCGCCCGTTGCCGATCCCGAAGGAGAGCGGCTGTTCGCGGCGACGGGCTGCGCTTCCTGCCACGTGCCGTCGATGCCGACGGCGAAAGGCCAGGCGCGCGCCTTCACCGACCTCCTGCTGCACGATCTTGGCGCCGGCCTCGACGGCGGTGCGACTGAACCGGGCGTGGCGGCGACGGAATGGCGGACCGCGCCGCTATGGGGGGTATCTCGGGCGCTGGCGGCACATGCCGGTTTGCTGCATGACGGGCGGGCGGCGACTGTGGCCGATGCGGTTGCGCTGCATGGCGGCGAGGCCGCGGGAGCGCTGGCCAGGTTCGACGCGCTGAATGACGAGGACCGCAATCGGTTGCTCGCTTACGTCGAGGGTCTGTGATGCTGCGTTTCCTGTCTGCCGCCCTCATTCTTTTCTTGGTGCTTCCCGCGGCCGCGCAAGAATACGTGCCGGTCAACCAGAACCCTGACTTCAAAGCCGAGGCGGTGAGAATCGCCGAGCAGTTCGTCGTGCCGCGCTACGAGGCGCTGGCAGCGCGCTTCCTGACACAGAACGAGGCCTGGAAGACCTATTGCGGCAAGCCGGACGACCGGGGTTTCGAGCAGCTTGGTGTGCAGTTCCGTGAGGCGGCGGAGGCGTGGGCAGCGGTCGAACTCGTTCGCTACGGGCCGATCTCCGAGGATTTCCGGTACGAGCGGATCGCGTATTGGCCGGAGCGGAAAAACGATGTGGCGCGTGGCCTTGCGCGGCTTCTCTCAAGCAATGATGCACTGACGGAAGATTCGATGTACGACCGCAGCGTTGCGGTGCAGGGCATGAGCGCGCTCGAGCGGTTGCTCTACGACGAGGGAGCGGCGGCGGCGCTGAAAGCGGGCGATCTCGGGGCCAAGCGGCGCTGCGCGGCGGGGCAAGCGATCTCGTTCAATCTCACGCGCGTCTCCAAGGACGTGCTGACGGATTGGAAACCGCTGATCCAGAAGCTCAAGACCGGCGACGAGGGCCCGGCGCGCGAAGCGGTAACGCGCTTTGGGACGGACCTCCTGATGCTGTTCCAGGTCGTCGGCGACCAGAAACTCGATGTGCCAGTCGGCACGACTTCGGGAGAGGCCAAGCCGCAAGCGGCCCAATGGTGGCGGAGCGGGCTTTCGAACGCGACGATCGCGACCAATCTCAAATCGGCGGCTGACCTGAGCTACATGATCCTTGGCAGTGGCGGGCCGGGCATCAACACGGTGGGCGCCACAGAAACGGCGCAGAGCCTTGCGGAATCCCTGCCGGCGCCGCTGCCGGACATGATCAAGGACGGTTCGCAGCGCTCGAAACTGCTTCTCCTGCGCAATGCGGTGCGCGGCGCGCGGGACCTGACGACCGCCTATGTGCCGGCGGCACTCGGCATCGTGGTTGGCTTCAACAGCCTCGACGGAGACTGACGATGCAGATCGACCGCCGCTCCTTCATGCTGGCGCTGGCGAGTTCGTTCGTCGCCGGCGGCATGCCGGCCTTTGCCCGCGAGCGGCTGTACGTATCGGCCTGCAACGACGCGGCCGGCGTCTCGAACCTCGCAGTGTTCACCGCCGACGGCGGCACCCTGTTCAAGACGCAGCTGCCCGATCGCGGCCATGATATCGCATTGAGCCCGGCGAGCCCGGACCTTGTCGTCTTCGCTAGGCGACCGGGCGACTGGATGGCGGTGATCGACCGCCGCAACGGCGCCGTGAAAGTGGTTGTCCGAAGCCCCGAAGGCCGTCATTTCTACGGCCACGGCACCTATTCCGGCGACGGGACGCTTCTCTACGCGACCGAGAACAATCTGGAGACCGGGCAAGGCGTGCTCGGCGTCTATGATACGGCGGCAAACTATCGCCGCATCGGCGAGCAGCCGACGCATGGCATCGGCCCGCATGACGTCGCCTTCATGCCGGGCAAGGAGCTTCTGCTCGTCGCCAATGGTGGCGCACGTACGGACCCCGCATCCGGGCGCGAGATCCTGAACAAGCACCGCATGGAGCCGAGCCTCGCGCTGGTCGATCCGCGTTCCGGCGAGGCGAGGTATAAGGTTGATTTCGGGTCGGACCTGACGGGCTTGTCCGTACGGCATCTCGCGGTCGCCTCGGACGGCGAGGCGGCGTTCGCCTGCCAGTACGAGGGCGATCCGGAAGAGGCGCCGCCTTTGGTCGGCCTGGTCTCGAAGGATGGCAGGACCCGCATGCTGGGAATGCCGGACGAGGATCTCTACCGGCTCAACAATTATCTCGGCGCAATCTGTCTCGACGGTTCGGAGCGGCTGATCGCGGCGACGAGCCCGCGCGGTGGCATGGCGGCATTCTGGGATCGCTCGACCGGCCGCTATCTCGGCCTCGCACCCATGCCGGACGTCTGCGGTGTCGCGGCGGCGCCGGAAGCGGGGACTTTCATCGTCTCCTCGGGTAATGCCGGCGTGAAGATCGCCCGTGCCGAAACGCACGATCTGGCCCGCGTCGGCGGCAGCGATCTGGATCGATATATGTGGGACAACCACATCGAGATCGTCACCTGAAAATCACACTATTCCACCCTCGTTTGGCTGCGTGTGTAAGTCCCGAGACTGTCGTCAGTCCTTCATCCGGTGTCGTTTAGATCGCGTCCCGGGGCGGCCCCTTCGGCCGGATGGGGTGACAGGATATGTCCGAGGCCGCGGCCTGGTTCGCAGGACTGGAACGGTTCGCGAGAACCCGTCCTCTCGGCTTTCTCCTCGTTGCCATCCTCGCGATCAGCGTCCCTGTCATGCTCGTTCCCGGCATCGATATCGCGATCAGCCGCCTGTTCTATGTGCCCGGCGTCGGCTTTGCCGCCGGCAAGGCGCCGGGGCCGGTGGCCTTGCGCTCGATTGGACAGTGGGTCACCGGCCTGCTCGCCGTTTTCGTCCTCGTATCCTTGATCGCCAGTGCATTCGGACGCTTCCGTTATCTGCTGGGCGTGCGCGCCGCGTGCTTCCTCGCGCTCAGCCTGCTTCTCGGCCCGGCACTGCTCGTCAATGGCATCATGAAGGAGCTATGGGGGCGCGTCCGACCGCGAGATATCGTCGAGTTCGGCGGCACGCTCGATTTCACGCCGGCTTGGCAGGTCTACGGCCACTGCACTTCGAACTGCTCCTTCGTCTCCGGCGAGGCCTCGTCGTCGATCTGCATCCTCGCTTTCGTGCTCGTCATGGCGAAGGAATGGCGGGCGAGGGCCGCAACATGGCTGTTCGGCTATGCTTCCGTGATGTCGATGAACAGGTTGGCCTTCGGCGGACATTTCATGTCCGACATCCTGCTGAGCTGGTGCGTGACCCTGATCGTCGTCATCGCCTGCTATCGTCTCTGCTATTGGACCGAATACCAGCCGATGCGTGCCGGTTCGCTTCGCCTGGTGCGCGAAATTCCGGGAGCAATCAGGCAAAGGATCGCCACCGTTCGAGCGCGGAAGCCCGTCGAGGTCGGCGCAACGGCCTGATTTTTACTCCGTCCGGCTGCCCAGCAATCTCTCACGGATGCTTTCCAGCCGGCCGAGGCGCTCGGTCGTTCCGCCGCCTTCGAGCTCGGTCACGCGGGCGATCAGCGCCTCCGTCAAAGCCGAAAGCGCGCAGAGCGAATCCCACGCGCCCGGCGCGTCCGTGGGCGCCACGAAGACGATATTGGCGAAGCGGCACGCCGGCGCGGCGCGGCTGTCGGTGAACAGGATCACCATCGCGCCCTGCTGGGAGGCGATCTCGCAGAAGCGGACCACGTCCTGCTGATAGCGGCGAATATCGTAGGCAAGGATGATCGAGCGACGATCGACGTCGATCAGGCGGTCCGGCCAGGTCGCTGAGATCGAACCGACCTCCTCGATGCCGCCGCGCACGATCTCCAGATGACGGACGATGGTACGGGCGAGCGACTGCGTGAAGCGGCCGCCGATCGCGAGCGCCGCGCGTTTGCGGTCGGAGAGCGCCTTCGCCGCGGCCTCGAAATCGTCGCGCACGACCAACGAGAATGCCGCCTGCACGTTTTGTGCGACCTGACCGCCGAAATTGCCCAGCCAATCGGCATTGGGCTCCGGCTCCTGCCGAGTCACCCAGCGGCCCAGCGGCGAGGTGCGCTCGGCGGACACTTCGGCTCGCAGATGATCCTGCATCTCCCTGTAGCTCTCGAAGCCGAGCTTCGCCGTCAGGCGCAGCACGGTCTGCGAACTGACGCCGCTGGCGCGCGCCAGCCGGGCGAGGGGATCGAGGCCGGCCACGGGATAGTGATCGCGCAGATAGAGCGCGGCACGGCGCTCCTGCGCGGTCAACGAACTGAGCAGGCTACCGATCCGGTCGGGAAGTGAATGTCTTGCGTCAGTCACACTCTTGTCCACCGTTCGATCCCCTGATTGGCTGGCGGAGCGTTACTTCCAAGTTGACACAATCCTTGCATGTCTGGAACGATCATTCCCAGTCGAGAAGCGGTAATCAACCGCGCGGCTGGGGTGCTGAGGGACGATAGGTCCGAATGGCAGAGGGGACAGAGACATGGCAAGTGGCGGAACAGTGACCGGCGCTCAGGCGAGTCCCGGTGTAACCTATCAAAAGGTCGACGATGCCTATTTCGCCCAGCGGGGCCTCACACGCTACGCAGGCGTGGCGTCGCTTTGGGCGCTCGGTGTCGGCGCCGTCATCTCGGGTCATTTCTCGGGCTGGAACTTCGGTTTCGCGACCGGCGGCTGGGGCGGCATGCTCGTCGCCGGCATCATCATCGCGATCATGTATCTCGGCCTGACCTTCTCGATCGCCGAGATGTCCGCCGCGCTGCCGCACACAGGCGCGGCCTATTCCTTCGCCCGCACGGCGATGGGTCCGTGGGGCGGTTTCTTCACCGGTCTCTGCGAAAACGTCGAATATGTCATCACGCCGGCGGTCGTGGTGACCTTCATCACAGCGTACGTGAATTCGATCTTCGGTCTGGATCCGGCGTATTCACCCGTTATCTGGGTCGTCTTCTACGCGATCTTCCTCGGTCTGAACGTGTTCGGCCTCGAACTGTCGTTCAAGGTGACGATGGTCGTGACCCTGATCTCGCTCGCGGTGCTCGTCTTCTTCTGGGCAAGCGCGATCCCGCACATGGACTTCAGCCGCTGGGCGCTGAACATCGGCGTCGACGCCGAGGGCAAGGCAACCGAACTGGCTGATGGCGGCGGCTCGCTGTTCCCGTTCGGCTTCTCGGGCGTCCTCGCAACGCTCCCGTTTGCGGTTTGGCTGTTCCTCGCTATCGAGCAACTGCCGCTCGCGGCCGAGGAATCGATCGATCCGAAGCGCGACATGCCGAAGGGCATTGTGCTCGGCATGTTCACGCTGATTGTCTCGGCGTTCATGATCGTTCTGCTCAATCCGTCGGTCGCCAATGTAGGCTCGTTCAAGCTCTCGACCTCGCTCGAGCCGCTGCTTGATGGCTTCCGTGCGATCTACGGCGACAGCGGCGTCGTGCTGCTCGGCATCGTGGCGCTGACCGGCCTGATCGCGAGCTTCCACACGATCCTCTACGCGCAGGGCCGGCAAATCTATTCGCTGTCGCGTGCGGGCTATTTCCCGCGCGGCCTGTCGGTAACGCACAAGACGTATCGGACGCCGCACGTGGCGATGATTGTCGGCTCGCTCACCGGTCTTGCGGTCATGCTGGCGATCTGGTTCGCGCTCGGCGCGGAGCAGGGCGGAGCGACCATCGGCAGCGTGCTGCTGAACATGGCCGTCTCGGGCGCGATGTTCTCCTACATCGCGCAGGCCGTGTCGTTCATCCTGTTGCGCAAGAACAGCCCGCATATCGAACGGCCCTACAAGAGTCCGCTCGGCAATGTGGGCGCAGTGCTGACGATCATCATCGCGGTCGTTACGCTCGGCTACCAGGTGCAGGATCCGAACTTCACCAAGGGCGTGCTCTGGGTGCTGGTCTGGTTTGCGATCATGACCGTGTATTTCGCGGTGGTCGGACGCCACAAGCTGGTTCTGTCGCCGGAAGAGGAGTTCGCTCTCTCGAAGGGCGCGGCGGAATACAAGTCGCACTGACCTTGCATCAATGGCGGCCGGACCTCTGCGTCCGGCCGTCGTGTTCCCACCGTTTGAGCGAGCGATCATGGATCCCCGTGATGTGAAGACTGCCGCCGACGCGCGAGCGATCGTCGAAGAGCGCGGCCTCGACCATGTGAAGGTCGGCGTTGTCGATGCCGACGGCATCATGCGCGGCAAATACATGGCCAAGACCAAGTTCTTCGGCGCGCTGGAGAAGGGCTTCGGCTTCTGCGACGTGGTGCTGGGCTGGGATTCGAACGACCAGCTCTACGACAACGTCACCTATACCGGCTGGCATACTGCCTACCCGGATGCGGCAGTGAGGGTGATCCCCGAAAGCTGCCGCGACGTGCCGCTCGAAGGCGACATGCTGTTCTTCCTCAGCGAGTTCGCCGACGCTGCCGAGGAGGTCTGCCCGCGCGGCACGCTTCGCCGTGTGCTCGACCGTGCCAAGAAGCAGGGCTTCGACGTGACGGCGGCCGCCGAATTCGAGTTCTTCCTGTTCGACGAGACCCCGCACTCGGTGCGCGAGAAGCACTATCGCGGGATGACCAACATCACGCCGGGTTTCTTTGGCTATTCGATGCTGCGCTCGTCGGTGCACTCCGATTTCTACCACGACCTGCTGGCGCTCGGCCGCGACATGGATTTCCCGATCGAGGGTCTGCACACGGAGACCGGACCGGGCGTGCTCGAGGCGGCGATCGAATATTCGGGTGCACTTGAGGCCGCCGACCGCGCGGTGATGTTCAAGACCTTCACCAAGATCCTGGCCCAGCAGCGCGGTTGGATGGCGACCTTTATGGCGAAATGGTCGCCCGATTGGCCGGGCCAGTCGGGCCATCTGCATGTCTCGTTCACGAAGGACGGCAAGCCGGTCTTCCACGACGAGACCAAGCCGCACAACATGTCGGACACGATGCGGTGGTTCGTCGGCGGCCAGCAGAAGCTGATGCCGGAACTGCTTGCGATGGTCGCCTGCACGGTGAATTCGTACACGCGGCTCATCCCCGGCTTCTGGGCGCCGACCGATGCAACCTGGGGCGTCGAGAACCGCACCTGCGCGTTGCGCGTCATTCCAGGTTCGCCGAAGAGCCAGCGCGTCGAATACCGGGTGGCGGCGGCCGACATCAATCCCTACATCGCGCTTGCCGCGGCGATCGGTTCCGGTCTCTGGGGCGTCGAGAACAGGATCGAGCCGGATGCGGCGATCAAGGGCAATTCCTATGCGGTGCAGCACGCGCCGGAACGGGCTCTGCCGCGCTCGCTTATGGAAGCCGCGGGGCGACTAAGAGCCTCTGCGGCCGCGCGCGACCTGTTCGGTGACGCCTTCGTCGATCACTACGCCGCGACGCGCGAGTGGGAGGAACGAGAGTTCCGCCGGGCGATCACCGACTGGGAGATGCAGCGGTATTTCGAGATTATCTGAGGCTTTTGCCTCTCCCGCTTGCGGGAGAGGTCGACTCGCGCAGCGAGCGGGTGAGGGCATGATGGCAGCAATGAGCATCGTGCTTGCCCTCACCCCGGAGCGCTGCCGCGCTCTCGACCCTCTCCCGCTTCGCAGGAGAGGGGAACACAAGGAACGAGCATGAGCGAGATCGTATGCGTATCCCCGGTCGACGGACGCGAAGTAGCGCGCAAGACGACGGCCACACCGGCTGAGATCGAGACGGCGCTGGCGGAAGCCCGCGCCGCGCAGGCCGCCTGGCGCAAGACGCCACTTTCCGAGCGCAAGGCGCTGGCCGTGCGGTTCATGGATGCACTTCTCAGCATGAACCAGGAAGTGGTGCCGGAATTGGCGCTGCAGATGGGCCGGCCGGTGCGCTATGGCGGTGAGTTCAGGCCGGTCGAGGAGCGCGTGCGCACCATGATCGAGCTGGCGGATTCCTCGCTTGCCGACATCGTGCCGAAGGAGAGGGACGGCTTCCGCCGCTTCATTCGTCGCGACCCGCTCGGCGTCGTGATGGTGATCGCGCCGTGGAATTATCCGTTCCTGACGGCGGTGAACTCGATCGTTCCCGCGATCATTGCCGGCAATGCGGTGATCCTGAAGCATGCGACGCAGACGATCCTCGTTGGCGACCGCTTTCAGCAGGCGATGGACAGAGCCGGAGCGCCGAAGGGCCTGTTCCGCACGCTCGTCCTGACTCATGACGACACCACGAAGATCCTGTCCTCGGGGTCGGTCGACCATGTGAACTTCACGGGTTCGGTCGCGGGCGGCCGGGCGATCGAGAAGGCCGCCGCCGGCACGTTCACGACGATGGGTCTCGAACTCGGCGGCAAGGATCCCGCCTATGTACGGGCCGACGCCAATTTCGACTATGCGGTCGAGAACCTCGTCGACGGTGCATTCTACAATTCCGGCCAGTGCTGCTGCGGCATCGAGCGCATCTACGTGCACGAGAGCCTCTATGACGGCTTCGTCGAGAAGTTCTCCGACATCACCTCGAAATACGTGCTCGGCAACCCGCTCGACGAGACGACGACTCTCGGTCCGATGGCGCATGTACGCTTCGCCGATCTCGTCCGCGAACAGACGGCCGAGGCTCTGGCGAAGGGTGCCAAGGCGCATCTCGATCCGAAGGACTTCCCGGCTGACAAGGCAGGCACGCCCTATCTCGCGCCGCAGGTGCTGACCGATGTCGACCACTCGATGAAGGTGATGAAGGACGAGAGCTTCGGCCCGGTCGTCGGCATCATGAAGGTCAAGGACGACGCCGAGGCAATCCGCCTGATGAACGACTCCCCTTACGGCCTGACCGCGTCGATCTGGACGCAGGACGTCGACAAGGCGGAAGAACTCGGCAACCAGGTCGAGACCGGCACCGTCTTCATGAACCGCTGCGACTATCTCGATCCGGCGCTCGCCTGGACTGGCGTCAAGGATACCGGCCGCGGCGCGTCCCTCTCCGAACTCGGCTACGGCATGCTGACCCGGCCGAAGAGCTTCCATCTGCGTGAAAAGATCTGAGGACCTGATGAGTGCTGAATTGAAGGGCGCGTGGAATTATCCGACGCGCGTTCTGGTCGGACCCGGCCGCATTTCCGAACTGGCGGACGCCTGCAAGACGGCGGGGATTTCCCGGCCGCTGATCGTCACCGACAAGGGCCTCGTCGATGGCCCCGTGGTGGCCAAGGCGCGCGAGGTGCTGAAGGGCGCCGGGCTGACCTCGGACGTATTCTCCGACGTGAAGGGCAATCCGACGGAAGCCAACGTCAATGCCGGCCTCGTAGCCTATCGCGCCGGCAAGCATGACGGCGTCGTCGCGCTCGGCGGCGGCTCGGCGCTCGACGTCGGCAAGCTCGTTGCCTTCATGGTCGGCCAGACTCGACCGGTGTGGGACTTCGAGGATGTCGGTGATTGGTACACCCGCGCCAATGCCGAGGTGATCGCACCGAGCGTCGCGGTTCCGACGACGGCCGGCACCGGCTCGGAGGTCGGCCGCGCCGCGGTCGTGACCAACGAGACGACGCACGAGAAGAAGATCATCTTCCATCCGCTCATGCTGCCGAAGATCGTCATCGCCGATCCGGAGCTGAGCGTCGGCCTGCCACCGTTCCTGACGGCCGCGACCGGCTTTGACGCGCTCGCGCATTGCATCGAGGCCTATTGCGCGCCGGGCTTCCATCCGATGGCTGACGGCATCGCGATCGAGGGCATCCGACTCATCGCGGAATACCTGCCACGTGCCTACGTCAAGGGCGACGACATCGAGGCGCGCTCGCGGATGCTGGCGGCCGGCTCGATGGGCGCGGCCGCGTTCCAGAAGGGCCTCGGCGCGGTGCATTCGGTCTCGCATCCGGTCGGCGCGATCTTCGACACTCATCACGGCCTGACCAACGGCGTGATGCTGCCTTACGTCCTCGTCGCCAACCGCTCGGCGATCGAGGAGAAGATGGCGCTTCTCGCGCGCGTACTCGATCTGCCGAAGGGCGGCTTCGACGGCGTGTTGGAATGGATGCTCGAATTCCGTAAGGCGCTCGGCGTGCCGCACACCCTGGCCGAGCTCGGCGTCAAGGAAGACCGCGTGGCCGAACTCGCGGAACATGCGGAACGCGATCCGTCGACCGGCGGTAACCCGCTGCCCTTCAAGGCGAAGGAATTCGAAACGCTCATTCGCGCCGCGATCCGCGGGGACCTCGGAGCTGCTGCATGACACGTGCGCCGCGCCTTTTGGTCGTGGAGGGCAACACGCCGAGCGCTCGCGCTCGGCAGGCACAGTTCATGGGCCTCACCTACAGCGAGGCCTATGCCGACGTGCTGCGGGACCTGGCCCCCGATGCTGTCGTCGATATCTGCTTTCCGACGGACGAGGGCGCGAACCTGCCGGATTCCGGCGGGCTTGCCGGCTATGACGGCGTCGCGATCACCGGTTCGTCCCTGAATATCTACAAGGGCGAGCCGGAGAGCATGAAGCAGATCGAGCTTGCGCAGGCGGTCTTCGACTCCGGCGTGCCGTTCTTCGGCTCGTGCTGGGGCCTGCAGGTCGCGTCCGTCGCGGCGGGCGGAACGGTCGTGCGCTCCAAGCAGGGCCGGGAGATCGGGCTCGCCCGCAAGATCGTGCTGACCGATGCCGGACGCAACCACGCCCTGCATGAAGGCAAAGGGCCATCCTATGATGCGCCTGCCGTCCACACCGACGAAGTCGGCATGAAACCCGACGGCATGACGGTGACCGCGACCAATGCATTCTCCGAGGTGCAGGCTGCGGAAATCAAACACGGTAAAGGCACGTTCTGGGGCGTGCAGTATCATCCCGAGTTCACGCTCGACGACATGGCCGCGGTCGTCGCCCGTTATGGTCAGATTCTTGTCGACGAGGGGCCGTTCCGCGACCTCGACGAGCTGAACAGGCACGCCGAGGATCTGCGTGCCTTGGGCAAGGACCCGGCGCGCAAGGACATCGCCTGGCGGCTTGGCTACGATTCCGATGTTCTGGAAACTGGCCGGCGCCTCACCGAAATCCGCAACTGGATCGAAAAATTGGTGAGGCCGAGCATGAGCGCACGCGGTAGACTTTAGTCATCGTCCCGGGATTCGTAGTGCGGATTCCGGGATAACAGCCTTCCGTTTTCGGCACTTGCTCGCCGGCCAAATTGCCGCAAGTCTTTGGACTGTCGTCTAGCTGCCCTATGTCGTCGCCGGGGAGAGAGAATCCATGCAGCTTGGAATGATCGGCCTCGGCCGGATGGGCGGAAACATCGTTCGCCGCCTGCTCAAGAACGGTCATACGGCCGTGATTTACGACCGTGATCCAGCGGTTGTCGCCAAGCTTGCGGAGGAGGGGCCAACCGGTACGTCCGACCTCGCGGATTTCGTCGCCAAGCTCGAAAAGCCGCGCACGGCCTGGGTCATGGTGCCCGCCGGCGACATCACCGAAGCGGTGGTCAATGAACTCGCACGCCTGATGGAGCCGGGCGACACGATCATCGACGGCGGCAACAGTTTCTGGAAGGACGATATCCGCCGCGCCAAGATGCTGGCCGAGAAGGGCATCCATTACATGGATGTCGGTACCTCCGGTGGCATCTGGGGCGTCGAGCGCGGCTATTGCCTGATGATCGGCGGCGACAAGGAAGCCTTCGATCGTATCGAGCCGATCTTCGCCACGCTCGCGCCGGGGCATGGCGACATTCCGCGCACCGCCGGCCGCAACGGCGACTGGGCGCGATCCGAACAGGGCTACATTCATGCCGGCCCGAATGGCGCCGGTCATTTCGTGAAGATGATCCACAACGGCATCGAATACGGAATGATGCAGGCCTACGCCGAGGGCTTCGACATCCTGAAGAACGCCGCTTCCGAGCGTCTTCCGGAAGACGAACGAATCCAGATTGACATCACGGAAGTCGCCGAAGTCTGGCGGCGCGGCAGCGTCGTTACATCCTGGCTGCTCGATCTCAGCGCCGCCGCTTTCATGGAAGACGGCGAGCTTGCCCAGTATTCCGGCTATGTCGACGATTCCGGCGAGGGTCGCTGGACCGTCCAGGCCGCGATCGCCGAGGCCGTTCCGGCCGAAGTTCTGACCTCCGCCCTCTACACGCGCTTCCGTTCGCGCCAGGAACACACCTTCGCGGAGAAGGTGCTCTCGGCCATGCGTAAGGGCTTCGGCGGACATCTCGAACCAAAGGTCCCGCCGCCAGATGTTGATAAGTAACGAGACGCGCAAACCGCCGGCGGCTCCGCCCTGTTCGTTCGTGATCTTCGGCGCCTCGGGTGATCTCACCCGGCGGCTTTTGTTGCCTGCGCTCTACAATCTGGCTGCGACAGGACTGCTCTCCGAAGGTTTCTCGATCGTCGGCGTCGCCCGCCATGATCAGCCGCCTGAAGAGTTTCGCCTCCAGCTACAGGACTCGCTGAAGGAGTTCGCCACTCAGGCCGTCGATCCCGAGACGGCGCAATGGCTTCTGTCCTGCGTGACATATGTCTCGGGCGACTTCGACAACGACGAGACCTACGCCAAGCTCGGACGCGAACTCGATCGGATCGAGCAGAACGGGCGTACCAAGGGCAACCGCCTGTTCTATTGCGCGACGCCGCCGGCGGCCTTCGCGCCGATCGCCCAGCATCTGGCAAAGGCCGGGCTGACGCGCGAGGAGAATGGCGCCTGGCGTCGCGTCATCATCGAGAAGCCGTTCGGCACCGACCTCGAATCCGCCAGGGAACTCAACCGCAAGCTTCTCGCCGTCCTGAAGGAAGACCAGATTTTCCGCATGGACCATTATCTCGGCAAGGAGACGGTCCAGAACATCCTCATCCTGCGCTTCGCCAACGGCCTGTTCGAGCCGGTGTGGAACCGCAATCATATCGACCACGTGCAGATCACCGTCGCGGAGACGGTCGATGTCGGTACGCGCGGCAAGTTCTACGATGTGACCGGCGCGCTGCGCGACATGGTGCCGAACCATCTCTTCCAGCTTCTCTCGCTCGTCGCGATGGAGCCGCCGTCGCGCTTCGATGCGAATGCTGTGCGCTCCGAGAAGGCCGAGGCCTTGGACTCGATCCGTCAGGTGACGGAGAAGGAAGCGATCGCGATGTCGGTACGCGCGCAATATCGCGGCGGCTATGTCGGCGATCGCGAGATCACCTCCTATCGCAAATCGCCGGACGTCATGCCGGGTTCGACCACCGAGACATTCGCCGCGCTGAAGCTCGAAGTCGACAATTGGCGCTGGGCCGGCGTGCCGTTCTATCTGCGCACCGGCAAGGCCCTTAACAAGCGTCGCAGCGAGATCGTCATCAAATTCAAGAACGCGCCGGTTTCGATGTTCAGGAACCTGTCGATGGACGAACTCGGCGACAACGATCTGGTCATCCGCATCCAGCCCGACGAGGGCATGGTCCTGCACTTCAACGCCAAGGTGCCGGGTCCGGAAATCCAGACCGTACCGGTCGGCATGACCTTCCAGTACAAGGACTATTTCGAGGCGGCGCCCGCGACCGGCTACGAGACTCTGATCTACGATTGCATGGTTGGCGACGCGATCCTCTACCAGCGCGCGGATGGTGTCGAAGCCGGCTGGCGCGCGGTGCAGCCCTTCCTCGATGCCTGGGAAAAGGCCGGACCGATGGGCATGCATACTTACGAGGCGGGCAGCGACGGGCCGGAGGCCTCCGAGCACCTGCTCGAAAAGGACGGGCGCACCTGGCGCTCGCTCTATAACGGATGACGCTGAACGTCGAAATCCTGCAGGATCCGGACGATCTCGCCGAGCGTGCGAGGCAGTGGTTTCTGTCGGCGATCGACCATAATCCGGGCCGGGTGGCGGTCTGCCTGACCGGCGGCTCGACGCCTGAGCGTCTCTATCGGCTCCTCGCGGGTGAGAACCTGCCCTGGGAGCGCATCCACGTCTTCTTCAGCGACGAGCGTTTCGTGCCGCCGGGAGACGAATTGAGCAATGCCGGAATGGCGCGGCGGGTGCTGCTCGACCATGTACCCATGCCGGCCGAAAACGTCCATGCGATCCCGACCGAGACCGCGTCGCCGGAAGAGAGTGCCCGTCTCTACGAAGCCGAGTTGAAGGCGTTCTACGGCGCTGACAAGCTCGACGCATCGCGCCCGTTGTTCGATCTCGTACTGAACGGTATGGGAGATGACGGCCACACGGCCTCGCTGTTCGCGGGCATGTCGACGCTGAACGAGAGCGAGAAGTGGGTCGTCGCGTCCGAGCCCGGCATGAAGCCCTTCGTGCCGCGCGTGAC
This sequence comes from Rhizobiaceae bacterium CPCC 101076, assembly GCA_003347645.1. GTDB lineage: Bacteria > Pseudomonadota > Alphaproteobacteria > Rhizobiales > Methylopilaceae > Flaviflagellibacter > Flaviflagellibacter deserti. Next base: position 86,466 of record QDFX01000015.1, read on the forward strand.
GCTGACTTTCCCCGCGCTCGAGAGCTGCCGGTTCTCGGCTTTCCTGGTGGCCGGAGCCACCAAGGCGGCGACTTTGGCACGCGTCCGGGCAGGCGAGGATCTGCCCTCGGCACGGCTGAAACCGCATGGCGATCTGGTCTGGCTGATCGACCGGGCCGCTTCCACCGGCTGACCCGGAACTGGACCGCTCTTCCCGGGACGCGTATGCAGGCAACCCATGCCTGACACGGTTTCGCCCTATCTGAGGTTCGACAACGTTTCGCTCGGCCGAGGGGCGCGAACCGTGTTCGACGGGTTCTCGGCATCTCTAGGCGAACGGCGGGTCGGGCTGATCGGCAATAACGGCTCGGGCAAGAGCACGCTGCTTCGGCTCGCGGCAGGGCTTCTGCTTCCGGATGCCGGCGAAGTCTTCGTCGAAGGACTGGAGACGAAAACCCACCGCGGTGAACTGCCCGGCAATGTCGGTTTCCTGTTCCAGAATCCCGACCACCAGATCCTGTTTCCGACGGTCGGCGAGGAGATCGCCTTCGGTCTCACCGAGAAGGGAATGACGGACGCCGAGGCGAATGCCGCGGCACGCGAACTTCTCGCTGCAAACGGTTGCGAGGGGTGGGAAAAGCGTGCGGTTCACGAGCTCTCGGAAGGACAGCGGCAACTCGTCTGCCTGCTCTCGGTGATCGCGCCTGAACCCTCGGTGCTCCTTCTCGACGAGCCATTCTCGAGCCTCGATCTGCCGACCCGCCTCGACCTGTCGGACCGGCTGCGTGCGCTGCCGCAAGCGGTCGTCATGGCCAGCCATGATTTCGAATTCCTGTCGGCTTTCGACCGTCTGCTCTGGCTTGACGACGGCCGTGTCCGAGAGGACGGCAGGCCCGCGACTGTCATCGCCGCCTACGAGGCGTCCATACGCGGCCTGAAGACAGCGAGGCGGGCATGATCTCGAACTATCTCGGCCGTGAGACCTGGCTGCACCGCATGCCGGCCGGCGCGAAGCTGGCCGCGCTCGCCATTCTCAGCGTCGTCATCCTTCCGGTCGACGACTGGCGCGCGCTTGTCGCGGCGCTCGCCGGAGTGGTGCTGCTCTACGCCTCGCTCGGCAAGGAAGCCTTCAAACGGCTGGCGATGATCCGTTCATTCGCGGTGCTTCTGGCCATCATCGCCGCGCTGCATCTCCTCGCCGGAACATGGCAGGAAGCTGTCGCCGCGGTGGCAAGGCTCGTGATGATGATCCTGCTTGCGGACCTCGTCAGCATGACGACGACCATGCAGGCGATGATGGCGGCATTGACGCCGGTGCTCACATTGCTGCGACCATTCGGCCTCAATCCGAGGAAGCTATCACTTGCGGTTTCGCTCGCGATCCGGTTCATCCCCGTATTGAGCGCCAATTGGGAGGCGCGGAGCGAAGCTTGGCGGGCCCGTACGGGACGGCGGCCTTCGTTCAGACTGCTTGGCCCGTTCATCGCCGATACATTTCGGATAGCGGATCATGTGGCGGAAGCGCTGGATGCGCGCGGTGTCGCGCGGTCCCGGCGCGGGGGACGAGAATGGGGTTGAGAGATCTTGCACTGATCGTCCTGTTCGCGGCCATCATCGCCGCGCTCGGGTGGGTTCCGAAGGTCGATCTGCCGTTCGCGGCCGGTGTGCCGATCACGGCCCAGAGCATGGGCGTGACGCTCGCGGGCGTGATGCTCGGCGCGCGCCGGGGTGCTCTGGCGGCCGCTCTCTTCGTCCTGCTTCTGCTGTTCGGTGCTCCGCTGCTTGCCGGTGGGCGAGGCGGACTTGAAGTATTCGCCGGCCCGACTGCCGGTTTCATCCTCGGTTTCATTCCGGCGGCTTTCGTCTCCGGCTATCTGTTCGATCGCTGGTCGCTCCGTCTTGGAATGTTCGGCGCGGCATTTCTCGCCTCGGTCGTCGGCGGCTATGTCCTGCTGAACCTGATCGGCATTCCGGTGCTGATGGCGGTGAACGGAACGGGTCTCGACGAGGCCGCGGTCACGGCACTGTCGCTTCTTCCCGGTGGATTGTTGAAGGCTTTGGCCACCGGCGTGGTGTCATATGTCACGCGTCCCGATAAGGTGGCGGGGACCGAAGCGGGGGTCTGATTCATGGAAACGCGCGACCTCGTCCGGATCGCTCTATTCGCAGCGATCATCGGAGCGCTCGGGCTGCTCCCGAAATTCGATCTGCCGGTTGCCGGCGGCGTGCCGATCACGCTTCAGAGCCTCGGCATCATGCTGGCTGGCGTCGCGCTGGGCGCGCGCAACGGTGCCCTGGCGGTGCTGCTCTTCATTTTCCTCGTCGCGCTCGGAGCGCCGATCCTTGCGGGCGGCCGTGGCGGCCTTGGCGTTTTCTACGGGCCGAGCGCGGGCTTCATCCTGGGCTTTGTTCCGGCCGCGTTTGTCGCCGGTCTGGTGATGTCCAGGCTAGAGGACGTCCCGATCATCCCAGCGGCCATCATCGCCTCGCTGATCGGCGGCATCGGCGTCATGTATCTGTTCGGCGTGCCATTTCTCGCATGGAAGGCCGACATGACGTTCGTTCAGGCCTTGCTCGCCTGCATGGCCTTCGTGCCGGGCGACATGCTGAAAGCGATTGCTGTCGGCTTCATCGCCGATGCCGCGAGCCGCGCGGTGCCGAAGGCGATCGCCGGACGGGGATGAGCGTCACCGCACCGCTGGCAGGCCATGCGGGCCGGGCGCCCGGCCGAACGGCGTTGATCTTCGAGAACGACCGACTGACCTGGAGCGAGCTGGACCGGACGATGGCTCGGCTCGCGTCGTGGATCGCGGCGCAGACTCCCGACGGTGTGGGGGTTGCGCTCCATTTGCCGAGCGGACCCGCGCTCGCTCTTCTGTTTCTGGCGGTCGCGCATGCCGGCCGCGAAGCACAGATACTCGATGCTTCATGGCCCGACGGGCTCCGTGACGCCGCGCTCGAAGAGCTTGCCCCGGCGTTGATCGTCAGCACCGTCGAGGGCCTCAAATCAATAAAGCGGGCCGTCGTTCTGCCGGACGCGTTCGGTACGATGTCCGAACTGGCGGACACGGTCGGTGCGCCCGCCGAGGCGACAGCATTGCCCATGCCCGCCGCGAGCGCGCCGTTCTATGTCGGCTTCACCTCGGGTTCGACGGGCGTGCCGAAAGGCTTCCGGCGCGGGCATTCGTCATGGACCGCGAGCTTCAAGGGGGCGGATGCGGAATTCGGGATCGGGCCGAAGGATGTGGTTCTCGCGGCAGGAACGCTGACGCATTCGCTGTTTCTCTATGCCGTTGCGAGCGGCCTCCATGCGGGAGCAACGGTCGTGCTGACGCGCGGCTTCTGGCCGGGTGCGGTGCGGCTGATCCCGGCACACGGGGTCTCGGTGATCTACGCCGTGCCGACCCAGCTCGACGTTATGACCGACGCTGCGGAATTAGCAGGACTGGCGCCGTTCGGCTCGGTCCGTTGGGTGTTGTCGTCCGGCGCGAAATTTCCGGAGAGTCGGCTGCCGAAGATACGGCGTAGCTTCCCCGGCGCGCGTTTCGCCGAGTTCTACGGCGCATCGGAATTGAGTTTCGTCGCGCTCGCGCGAGACGACGAGCCGGTGCCGTCGGGCTCGGTCGGGAGGGCCTTTCCCGGCGTTTCGATCAGCATCCGTGATCGGCGCGGCCGCAGGCTGCCGGAGGGACGGGAAGGGCTTGTCTATGTCGAGAGCCCGCTCGTTTTTCTCGGCTATGCGACAGGCACCGGCGACCTGCATCGCGCGGGCGAGGAGGTGTCGGTCGGCGATCGGGGATATCTGGATGAGAGCGGCTTCCTGCATCTCGTCGGCCGCGATGACCGGATGACGATCGTTTCGGGGCGGAACATCCATCCTGAAGAGATAGAGGGCGCACTGGAGCGCCATCCCGCGGTGGCGGCGGCGGGTGTGATATCCGTTCCGGACGAGCGAAGGGGAGTGCGTCTGATCGGCCTGATTCATGCCGAGCCGGGTCCGAAACCCAGTCGCGCCGAACTGACCGAGCATCTCTTGATGAAACTGCCGTCGAACCGCGTGCCGAAGGTGTTTGCGCTCGTCCGCGAATGGCCGCGCACGCGATCCGGCAAGACCGATATTGCCACGCTTGAGACGCTTTGGCGCGACGGCTCCTGCGAGGTGCTGACATGAGGCCGGTCTATATCATCGCGGCACGGCGAAGCGCGGTCGCCTCGCGCAACGGCGCGTTCCGTAATGTCGAGCTTCACGATCTTGCGGCGCCGGTGATTGCCACGGCATTGAAGGACGCCGGTTTGCGGCCGGGACCTGTCGACGAGGTCATGTTCGGCAACGCCCTCTACGGCGGCGGCAATCCCGCCCGGCTCGCGGCTCTTGCCGCAGGCATCCCGGAAAGCATCCCGGCACTGACGATCGATACGCAATGCTGTGCCGGGCTGGATGCGATCATGCTGGCAGCGTCGTGCATCTCGTCCGGCGAGGCGGAGGTCGTCGTGGCCGGCGGAGTCGAGAGCTTCAGCCGCTCGCCGCTGCGCTTCGTCCGCCCGAGCGCGCCCAACGAAATGCCTCGCGAATATTCACGTCCGCCGTTCACGCCGTGGGCCGACCGGGATCCGGACATGATCGAGGCGGCTGGCCTCCTCGCTGAAGAACTCGGCATCTCACGCGTAGAACAGGAGGGGTTCGCCGTCGAAAGCCATCGGACGGCGCTCCGGACGGATCATCGCGATGAGATCGTTCTCGTCGCCCGTCTTCAGCGCGACGAATTCAGCCGCAAGCTCGATGCGGGTGTGTGTGCCCGGCTGCCGGCATTGGCCGGAGATCCGGGGCACGCGGTGACGGCCGCGACGACGGCGGTCGAAGCCGATGCTGCGGCTGCCGTCGTCGTGGTTTCGGAAGAGGTCGCCTCACGCCATTCCGGGCCGAAGCTCAGGATACTCGGCGGCCAGCGGGGAGGAGGCAATCCGGAGCAGCCGGGCCTCGCGCCGATCACAGCGGCGCAGACTCTGCTTCGCCGCCACGGCGTACCCCCGGGCGATCTGGCGCGCGCCGAGATCATGGAAGCGTTCGCCATTCAGGCGATGGCCTGCGTCAACGGTCTCGGATTGGATTCCGGCATCGTGAATGTCGGTGGCGGCGCCTTGTCGCGCGGCCATCCAATCGGAGCATCAGGCGCGATCCTGGCGGTGCGTCTGTTCCATGAGTTGAAGCATCAGCCTGCGCGATCGCTCGGCCTCGCGGCCATCGCAGCCGCAGGCGGTCTCGGAAGCGCGCTGCTGGTCAGCGCGTCAGCCTGATATCGCTCATTCGCACCGGCTTTCCGCCAGGCTTGTCGAGATCGTCGACCGCGAAGCTGAAGCCACTGCCGGTGTTGCTGATCGTCATCTTGGCCTTGGTATCGCCATTGACGGGTTTCGGCCAAGTGACGTCGAGAACGATCGTGTCGCCCTGGCGGCGTCCGGAAAGCGCGGCCGGGCCGATCTTGGAACCGATATAGGTGCCAGTATATCTGCCCGAGGAATCGACCGTGAGGTCCGCGCCGATCCTGCGGGTTACCACCGCCGCGGCCGTACAATTGCCGTCGATCTTCACCGATGAGTCGGTCGAGGCGCCGTTAACTTTGCACTTCACGTTCCACGGGCTACCGTCGGCTGCCGTGCGAACTCCTCCACCCCCCGCGAAGGAGCCATTGAAGCGCTTCAGGAAGTCACCTTCCGCGCTCTGCGCATGGGCAGAGCCGGCAGCGACGACGAACGCAGCGATCAGTGCGAGACGCGAGACGTTCATGTTGACCTCCTTGCGACGGCGGATCAGGCCTCAATTTGAGTGCCTTTGGCAAGCGGCGAGGTGCGGCAGCACTTCGCACACTTGAACGGGGTGTTTTGTTGCGCGTTCGAATTCGTTATCAAAATCGAGCCATTCTAAGGCAACCGGGCGAGTCGATGAGGATCGCGGGTGAGGGTTGATCTGCTGGCGGGAACGACGGATACGGCACGCGGCCCAGTTTCCGGCCGCCCGCCGCGCGTCGGTGTGTTCGATTCCGGAATGGGCGGGCTGACCGTCCATTCGGAGATCGCCACCCAGATGGCAGGCTCCGAACTCGTCTATATCGGCGACACCGAAGTCTTCCCTTATGGTCGTCTCGCGGAGAAAGCCCTGGTCCAGCGCGTTTCGCTCGTGATGGACCAGTTCATCCGTGGATATGCGCCGGACATCGTCTGCATCGCCTGCAATACTGCATCGACCCTGGCGCTACCTGTTCTGCGGGCGCGTCACGACATACCTTTCGTTGGTACGGTGCCGGCCATCAAGCCGGCCGTCGCATTGTCAAAGACGCGCAGGATCAGCGTGCTTGCGACCATGGGAACAGTCGCGCGCGACTACACGCATGAACTCGTTGCTGCCCATGCGCAGGATTGCGAAGTCAATCTCGTGGGCAGTAAAGGACTGGCGAGCCTCGCCGAGGCCGTCTTGCGCGGCGAGACGATCAGGGACGAGGATGTGCTCGCGGAAATCGCGCCCGCTTTTGTCGGTGAGGGCGACAGCCGCACGGACGTCATCGTGCTCGCCTGCACCCATTACCCCTTAATCCTCGATCGGCTGACGGCTTTGGCTCCGTGGCCCGTCAATTGGATCGATCCAGCACCGGCAATCGCACGTCGCGTCGCGGCCCTGGTCGGTCCGTACGAGACAGGTCTCCCCGTATCTGTTCCCCGGGCGTTGTTCACGCAGAGAAATTCTCTTCCTATTCCTCTGCTCGGCGCGCTCTCGGCGCGCGGCTTCGGCCAGGTCGGGCTCGAGGCGATCGGCTAGGCATGCTGAGCCTTCTTTTTCCGACAATGGTGGAAGTCGCCGGCCTGTTCGGCGACGTGCCGCATGAAGGTCACCTCACCGGAATCGAACAGGTGTTCGGCGACGAGCGGGTGATGAGGACGCTTGGCGGCGTGCGCCCGCCGCGGGCGGCGAAAGCGTTCATTGGCCGCGAGCGCGCGCATTGGCGCGAGCACAGCTACGGCATGTGGTTCTTCCGTGATCTGGAGACTGGCGATTTCGCCGGCTGGGGCGGCATCCGCCGCACCGAGGTCGATGGCGAGGAGGCGGTAGAGCTCGCTTACACGCTGGTGCCGGAAAAATGGGGGCAAGGCTGCGCGACCGCGATCGGCAAACTCGCGACCCAGCTCGGCTTTGAGAATCTCGGCCTCACCGACATCGTCGCCTTCGCGCTGACCGACAATACGCGGTCGGAAGCGGTGATGGTGAGGTGCGGCTTCACCTTCGAGAAGCCGATCGAGCGGGCAGGGCTGCCGCATGTGCTCTATCGGCTGAAGGCTGGTTCGTCGTCGTCCGGCCTGACCGGAGGATCGATAGGGCGCCCGTGAGTGGATCCTCCGGTCAGGCCGGAGCATGACGGTGGATACATCGTGCCTGCCCTCACCCGGGGGCGCGTGACCGAGACTCGACCCTCTCCCGCTTCGCAGGAGAGGGGAACTATGCCGCTTCCTCGACCTTGGGGCGCAGGCCCAGCAGATGGCAGATCGCGTAGACGAGATCGGCCCGATTCATCGTGTAGAAGTGGAAGTCGGTGATGCCGCGATCGACGAGGTCGAGCACCTGTTCCGCCGCCACGGCCGACGCGACCAGCTGACGGGTTGCGGGATCGTCCTCCAGCCCGTCGAAGCGCTGCGCCAACCATGCCGGCACGCTTGCGCCTGCGCGGCTCGCGAAATTCGAGACGGCCTTGAACGAGTGCACCGGGACGATGCCCGGCACGATCGGGATTTCGATCCCGGCCTTGCGGACGCGCTCGACGTAGCGCTCATAAGTATCGTTGTCGAAGAAGAACTGGGTGATCGCACGGTCGGCGCCGGCATCGACCTTTGCCTTCAACGCATCGATATCGGCGTCGATCGACGGGCTCTCCGGATGCTTTTCCGGATAGGCGGCGACCGAGACCTCGAACCCGGCGATGTCTTTCAGGCCGGCGACGAGATCGTTCGAATAGGCATAGCCGCCGGGATGCGGCTCGTAATGCGCGCCGATACCAGCCGGCGGGTCGCCGCGTAGCGCGACGATGTGGCGGACACCGGCCTCCCAATAGGCGCGGGCGACGTCGTCGATCTCTTCGCGGGTCGCGGCGACGCAGGTGAGGTGCGCTGCGGGTGGCGTTTCGGTTTCGCGCACGAGGCGCGTGACGGTCTGGTGCGTACGCTCGCGCGTCGAACCGCCCGCCCCATACGTCACCGACACGAAACGCGGGGCGAGCGGAAGCAGTTTGCCGATCGACGCCCACAGGCTGACCTCGGCCTCCGCCGTTTTGGGCGGAAAGAACTCGAATGAGACGCCGATCTTGCTGTGATCCTCGCGGCGGCTCAGGCGTTCGCTGTCGTTGTTGTTGTTTGTCATGCCACGGCCCGGCCGGTGTCTGTGAGTGGGATATCGGTGATGATGCGCGGATCGCGTGCGAGCCAGATCGACACGGTCAACTTGTCGGGCTCGCCTCCCGGAGCCGCGAGGTCGTGATGCTGCACGGGCTCCAGACCCGCCTGGCGCAGCCAGTTCTCGACCTGATCCGGGGCGAAACCGAGGCGGCGATGGGCGTGCTGGTCGCGCAGAAATTCGAGCTCATGCGGCGCGAAGTCGACGATGAGCAGGCGGCCGCCCGGCGACAGCGCTCGGGCCGCTTCGCGGATGGCGCGCGCCGGCTCGTCGAGGAAGTGCAGGACCTGATGGATGACGACGAGGTCGAAACTCTGCGGCGGGACGGGCAGGGCATAGACGTCACCCTGCCGAAGCTGAGCCGAAAGCAGACCCTTGTGCGCGAGATTGGCGCGCGCGACCGACAGCATGTCGAGCGAGGCATCGACGCCGACGGACCTTGTCGCCTGCGGGCCGAGCAACTCGATGATGCGGCCGGTGCCGGTGCCGATGTCGAGCATCGCATGGATGGGTTTGCTACCAACCGCGACGCGGATCGCCGCTTCGACTGCCGTCTCCTCGACATGCAGAGCGCGGATGTTTTCCCAATTGTCGGCGTGTTGCGAGAAATAGGCGGCAGCCTTTTCCGCGCTCGACGAACGCACCTCGGCGAGCCGTTCACGGTCGCGGGCGAGATCATGGTCGCCCCGATCCAGACGCTGCAGAACTGCCTGCGCGACGCCGGAGGCGGGCTCGCTGTCGGTCAGCCGAAAGAAAGCCCAGCTACCTTCGCGCTGGCGCTCAACCAGACCGGCCTCGACAAGGAGCTTGAGGTGGCGCGAGATGCGTGGCTGCGACTGGCCGAGAATGTCGGTGAGGTCGGAAACGTTAAGCTCGCCCTGCGCGAGCAACGCAAGGATACGCAAGCGCGTCTCTTCGCCGGCGGCGCGGAGCACGGAAAGAAGAGGAGGCAGCGGGAACTGCCTCGATTCACGTTCGGACATAAAGATATCTTTATGCCGTCTGGCTCAGCGCCGCAAGATGCCTTGCGGCTCAGTCGTTAATTTAGGAAGCGGCCGGACCGGGTTCTGAACCGCCGTCTTCGGCCGGCCCGGGCTTCGCGGGGGCAGGCTTCTTCGGTGCGGTGCGCTTGGCTGGGGTCTTGGGCGTCGTAGTCTTTGGAGTGGTGGCCTTCGGAGCGGCAGGCTTCGCTGCTTTCGGCGTTGCCGCTGGTTTGGCAACCGCCGGCTTTGCGGAAGCGGAGCTGATGGCCGATGCGCTGGAAGAGGCGGCGGTCTTCGAAGCCGCAGGCTTTTTCGTGGCGGGCTTCTTGGCGGCAGGCGCTTTCGCGGCTGCTGAAGCGGCCGAGGAACTGGCCGCCTTCGCTGGCGCCTTCGGCTTCGCAGGCGGCTTGGGCTTGGCGGCCTTCGCGGCCGGAGCCTTGGCGGTCTTCGGTGCCGCTGTGGACTTGGCGGCGCTGCGGGCCTTGGTCGTGCTTGCCTTCGGCGGTGCGCGGCGGGCGGTCGACTTCGGCGCGGCCTTGCGGACGGTGGTCGCCTTCTTCGGCGCGGGTTCCGACTTCGAGTGGGTGATGCTGTCCGCGACTTCGTTGACGGTCGCCTGGGCCTTCTTCACCAGGCCCTGCACGCGATCGTCATCACCCCATTTCAGGAGTGTTTCCTTGACACGCTCCCACAGTGATCGTTCACCGGCCATAGCTGCTTGCCTCGTTTATTGCGCGTTCCCCTGTGCTGGAAACTACACTCCGACTGGGTGAGTTCCAAGGGAACCTAAAGGATGCGCGCAATAATGGGCAGCAATCGCCAACAAATCATTTTTGCCGCGACGCGGTGAACAGGTTTTTCGCGTGGCTTCCGCGCCGCGAAGGGCACGGAAACAGACGGCCGTCAGCGGCTGAACTTCTTGTACTTCAGCCGTTTCGGCTCGACGGCATCGGGACCGAGGCGACGCTTCTTGTCTTCCTCGTAGTCCTGGAAATTGCCCTCGAACCATTCGACATGGCTGTCGCCCTCGAAGGCCAGCATGTGCGTCGCAATACGGTCGAGGAACATGCGATCATGGCTGATGACCACGGCGCAGCCGGCGAAATCTTCCAGCGCTTCTTCGAGTGCGCGGAGCGTCTCGACGTCGAGGTCGTTGGTCGGCTCGTCGAGGAGAAGGACGTTTGCGCCCGACTTCAGCATCTTGGCGAGATGGACGCGGTTGCGCTCACCACCCGAGAGCTGGCCGACCTTCTTCTGCTGGTCGGAGCCCTTGAAGTTGAAGGCCGAGGTGTAGGCGCGCGAGTTCACCTCTTTCTTGCCGAGGTAGATGATGTCGTTGCCGCCGGAGATCTCTTCCCAGACGTTCTTGTTGGGATCGAGCGCGTCGCGCGACTGATCGACATAGCCGAGTTGCACGCTCTCGCCGATTTCGATCTTTCCGGCATCCGGCGTTTCCTGACCGGTGAGCATGCGGAAGAGCGTGGTCTTGCCGGCGCCGTTCGGGCCGATGACGCCGACAATGCCGCCGGGCGGCAGCTTGAAGGTGAGGTCATCGATCAGCAGGCGGTCGGCGAAGCCCTTGGTGAGGCCGGTGAAATCGACCACGTTGTTGCCCAGGCGCTCGGCGACGGGAATGACGATCTGCGCCGTGCCCGGCGCCTTGTCGGCAGCCTTCTTGACCAGTTCATCATAACGCTGGATGCGCGCCTTGCTCTTGGCCTGACGGGCCTTGGGCGAGGCGGAAATCCATTCGGACTCGGCGGCGAGGGCGCGCTGGCGGGCGCTGTCTTCACTGGCCTCCTGGGCGAGGCGCTTCTGCTTCTGGCCGAGCCATGAGGAGTAATTGCCCTCGTAGGGAATGCCGCGGCCGCGGTCGAGTTCGAGGATCCAGCTCGTGACGTTGTCCAGGAAATAGCGATCGTGGGTGACGATCAGGATCGCGCCCGGATAGTTGCGGAGGTGGTTCTCCAGCCACTGCGTCGTCTCGGCGTCGAGATGGTTGGTCGGTTCGTCGAGGAGGAGCAGGTCCGGCTGTTCGAGCAGGAGCTTGCAGAGGGCAACGCGGCGGCGCTCACCGCCTGAGAGATTGTTCGGATCCGCGTCGTCCGGCGGGCAGCGGAGCGCCTCCATTGCCTGGTCGACGCGGGCATCGAGATCCCAGAGGCCCTGAGCCTCGATCTCGTCCTGCAGCTTGGTCATCTCGTCCGCGGTCTCGTCGGAATAGTTCACCGCGAGATCGTTGTAGCGGTCGAGGATCGCCTGCTTCTCGGCGACGCCGAGCATGACGTTCTGGCGGACCGTCAGCGAAGGATCGAGGTGCGGTTCCTGCGGCAGGTAGCCGACCTTGGCGCCCTGTGCGGCCCAAGCCTCGCCGTTAAACTCCTTGTCGATGCCGGCCATGATGCGCAGCAGGCTCGACTTGCCGGAGCCGTTGACGCCGAGCACGCCGATCTTGGCGTCCGGATAGAAGGAGAGGTGAACGTTCTCGAGGACCTTCTTGCCGCCCGGATAGGTCTTCGACAGGCCACTCATGTGGTAGATGAACTGACGTGCCATGGCGGCCGCGCTCCGGATATTTTTGCTGGGACTGGGATTTTGGCGTTGTTCTAGAGGGCGGAGCGGGGACGGGCAAGGGCAAGATGGGCGCGCTTCATCCTCGCCTGCCCAAAACAACGATGTCGGAAAGATCGCCCCTCGGAGGGGCGGGGGATGCGGTCGCATCCTCTGAATGGTTTGTGTGTTGACGCGATCCGCATCCCACGCACGGCGGTTAAGTCGGAGGAGGCGGGCGCTTCCACGGCCGATGGCCGTCGAAGGTTTGAGAGCCTTCGAAGACCA
>QDFX01000016.1 GCA_003347645.1 Rhizobiaceae bacterium CPCC 101076
TTGAGAGCCTTCGAAGACCACGGCTCGTCCCCAGTGCAAGGCACGGACGGGTCATGGTGCCCGACGGGCCCGCTCGTCGGACGCCTCGCGGCCGTCCTACATCCTCCGGCCTCCCGGGAGCGGGGTTCCGGACCCCGCCCGCAGGCGCCGCTCCTCATCCCACGCCGGCCGGCCGGTACCTGGCAAGCGCCCCTCGCAGGGTGAGGATGAGCGGAGGATAAGCAGATGATAGGAATATTGTCAAGAGTCGAGTGCCGCGGCGCAACCCAGACGATTGTTTTGGTTAGATCGGACAAACCTTCGGATGGTTCAACGGGCATCCCCCCGAGCCTAAGTTTTTACTCAAGCACGGTTTCCCCGCCGTCCGGGGAATGACCCTGTGAACCGAGACCTTCGGCGACCTCCCGCCCTGCGGGATGGCACTCAAGGGGAACCGACATGAACCCGACACCAGAGCAGGGCCGAATACTCACCATCCTCCAGAGGGCCAACGGGCGCTGGGTTTCCATGCGGTGGCTGGACACCACCCCCCTGCTTTTCGAGGACGATTTCCCGGTCGTTCCCAGCCTGATCGAGAACGGATGGGCGCAGCACAAGCTCCGCTCGATCCAGATCACGCCGGAAGGGATCGAAGCGCTGGAGCGCGCCAGCGCGCCCGTTCAGCGCGATTGGCCGCCGAACGTGGGCGGACTTGATTAGTCCGCCGTCGGAATTTCCCTCGGCACTCGCGGCTGGTCAGGTCGATTTTTTCCTTCACTTCGTCATGCCAAGGCTTGGCCTTGGCATCCACGAGTCACAGCGTGGTCGAGAGGAAAAGGACGTGGATGGCAGGGTGGATCCCCGGATCAAGTCCGGGGACTGCCATGTCGGAGCGTGGCTCCCTCAAATCGTCGCCTTGATGCTGCAGGTCATCTGCGGCTTGCCGGGCATGGTCAAAGTGGCCTCGGGGCCCTTCTGCCAGAACTCAGCGGTGCCTGCGGCCGTGGTCGCGGTGTAGCGCGCGCCCGAGCCGGACTGGGCTTGGGTGAAGACCAGCGAATTGCCCGGCCACGAGAGATAGGCATACATCGGATCGATGTTGATGAAGCTCGCCGCGATGTCGGCGTCGATGCCGGGGCAGCGCATGGCGAACGGGCCGACGCTGGCGCCCATGGCGTCGCCGGAGAGTACATCGGGATAATCCTGCCTGAGCTCGCTGATCCGGGTGACGTAGGCCGTGATCACGCAGGCGCGCTTGTCGTCCGCCTTCGAGCAATCGTCGCGCCCCTTGATGAAGCCGCGCTCGATGGCGACCAGTTCCTTGCGCTTGTCGGGCGTGAGGCTCGCCCCGTCTCGCGCCAGCCGGAACAGCCGTTCGGTCTCCCGATCGAGCGCGGCGAGCTGGTCGTCCTTGCAGATCATCTCCTCGGCGGCATTGGCCGGCTTGTCGCAATTGAAGCTGGGCTGGGCCGCGACGGCGGGCAGCGGGACGGCCGCGATGGCGGCGAGGAGGGTCAGACTGGCCAGGATGCGTGTGGTGGACATGGTTTCCTCCCGGTGCCGCTCTCGGCGGCGGTTATTGTCTCGGCGCCATCCGTTCCAGCGTGTAGGCCAGATCTTCCGGCTGCAGGCTGTGGGCGCCTCGGAACGGCTGGTCGAGCACGGCGACCATGTAGATGACGAGGCCGATGAAGAGGGACAGCACCCCGCCGATGATGAAATGGGTGAGGCGCTTCAGGTCGAACAGCCAGAGCACCAGGATGTTGAGGCCGGCGCCGATGAGCACGACGTACCACATGATGGTCGGGATGGAGGTGCGCGCCGCCTGGATTCGGGTGCGGCGGGCATCGACGAAATCGCCGAACCGCGTCAGCACCTGGGCGTGCAACACGTCCTGCCCCTTGTCGCGGTCGGGGCTGAAGCGGAGCAGTGCGTGGCCGATGCGGTCGACGATTGCGCTGCTTGCGGGAGAGGTTTCGCCCCGGTTCTGCGACGCCCAGCCGGGGCCGCTCTCCTCCCTGGCGTAATCGCGAAGGAGGTTCGTAACCTCGACGCGCAGCGGCTCTGGATAGCCGTCGACGAGCCGGTAGAGCGTGAACAGGCCGGCGGCCTCGCGGCCGGCGACGTCCTCCGCATCGAGGTAATTGCCGTAGACGGCGATCGACAGCAGCGCGAGCAGGACGCCGTAATAGAGCGAGAAGGTGGAGAGGAGCAGACCGAGCGAATCGTTCGGATTGCGCTCCTGGTGCACCATGCGCGCAACCGTCGGCTGGAGCAGCACCGTGCCGACGAGCGTCGGGATGACGAAGCATGCCGCGACCAGCGCGGCGCCGGGCAGGATCGGCAAGGTGTGCAGCCAGTCGATCACGCCGCCCTCCCCGCGTGTGATGCGCGGCGAGACTAGCAACCAATGCGGGTGAGTGCGAGCGATGCCTCTCCCCCACGAACTCGGCTGTTGCCGAGTTCGTATGATGGCCAGGTCGAGAACACCCGACTTGGCGGGAGAAGGTCGACTCGCTGCGGCACGCAGCGAGCGGGTTGAGGGGAGCCAGGCTATACCGTGTTTCGGAACGCCTTCGGCGTCCCCCACTCGGCTCGGCCGGTCGCCGAGTCCGCTCTCTCCCTCGTTGGGGAGAGAGAAAGCACGCGGTCATGCCCTAGCCAAGCACCGCCGTCATCAGCCCCGGAAACCTTTCGTCCAGTTCCTTGCGCCGGAGCGCGTTCATATGCGTCACACCCTCGACGCGGGTGTGGACCAGGCCGGCGTCGCGCAGGACGCGGAAATGGTGGGAGACGGTGGATTTCGGGCGGCCGCCATCGAGGGCCGAACAGGTCTGGTCTCCCTCGCGATGGAGCTGGCGGACGATGCCGAGACGCACCGGATCGCTCAGGGCGTGGAAGATCTCTTCCATGGTGACGTCGTCGATCGAGGGATGCTTGTAAGCGCGCATGACGCATATCTAGCATTCCGCATGCAGGATTGCGATAGTTCGTAAAATATCGAACTATGGAACTTGAACCTGGCCGGACCCGGCTTAGATGCCGCCCGAGCCAAATCTTTCAAGCTTCCGAAAGGCATAAGCATGCCCATCGCCGTCTATGCGCTGACCGCCGGGGCCTTCGGCATCGGCACCACCGAATTCATCATCATGGGCCTGTTGCTGCAGGTCTCGGCCGATCTCGGCGTCTCCGTCTCGACGGCGGGGCTGCTTCTGTCCGGTTATGCGCTCGGCGTGTTCGTCGGCGCGCCGATCCTGACGCTTTCGACCCGCAAGCTGCCGAGGAAGACCGTGCTGATCGCGTTGATGGCGATCTTCACCGTCGGCAATCTCGCCTGTGCGCTGGCGCCCGACTATTGGAGTCTGATGGCGGCGCGGGTCGTGACCTCGCTCGCTCACGGCACCTTCTTCGGCGTCGGCTCGGTGGTGGCGACCGGGCTCGTCGCGGCCGACCGCAAGGCAAGCGCGATCTCGGTGATGTTCACCGGCCTGACCGCCGCGACGCTGCTGGGCGTGCCGTTCGGCGCCTGGATGGGCTTGAACTGGGGCTGGCGCGCGCCGTTCTACGCGGTGGCCGCGATCGGCGTGCTGGCGATGATCATCCTCGCGGTATTCGTGCCGTCGGTGAAGGAGAAGGCCGAGCCGGTGGCGCTCGGCGACGAGGTGGCGGTGCTGAAGGACCCGCAAGTGCTGCTGGGCCTCCTGATGACCGTGCTCGGCTTTGCCGGCGTGTTCGCCTTCTTCACCTATGTGCAGCCGATCCTTACCCGCATCACCGGCTTCTCGGAGGCTGCGGTCTCGCCCATCCTGCTCGTCTTCGGCGGCGGTCTCGCGATCGGCAACCTCCTCGGCGGCAAGCTCGCCGACAAGGGGCTGGTGCGGTCGCTGTTCCTCACCGTGGGTGGGCTCGCTTTGGTGCTCGCCGCCTCAGCGGTGGCGGTGGAGAGCGAGATCGCGGCGGTGGTCGCGGTCGGGCTGATCGGCATCGCCGGCTTCGCGACGGTGGCGCCGCTGCAGATGCGGGTGCTGGAGAAGGCCGGAAGCGCCGGCCAGAACCTGGCATCGAGCCTCAACATCGCGGCGTTCAACCTCGGCAATGCGCTCGGCGCCTGGGCCGGCGGCTTCACCATCGACCATGGTCCGGGCTTGCAGGCGGTGCCGCTGACTGCGGCGGCGATCACCGTTGTGGGGCTGATCGTGGTGTTCTGGAGCGTGCGGCTGGACGGGCCGCGCGGGAAGCTGGCGCCGAGATTGGGGTGAAGCGTTCCGAAGCGGGAGAGGGTCGAGTCGTCGTCAGACGATCGGGGTGAGGGCAAGCACGATGCTCGTTGCTGCAATCATGCCCTCACCCGCTCGCCTTGCGAGTCGACCTCTCCCGTAAACGGGAGAGGCAAAGCTCACTCCGCAGGCGCCGCCGCGAGCGGTCCCTCGCCTTCCAGCGCGGAGGGGATCGGCACCGTGATAGCCGCCGCGCGGGGCATGCGGTTCCAGGCGTCGAGGGCGGCGATCTTGTAGGCCTCGGCGAGCGTCGGATAGTTGAAGGTGTTCTCGATGAAATATTCGAGCGTACCGCCGAGGTTCAGCACCGCCTGACCGATATGGATCAGCTCGGTCGCGCCCTCGCCGATGATGTGGACGCCGAGCAGCTTCCGGCTGTCGATCGCGAAGATCATCTTCATCAACCCGGCATTGAGACCCATGATGTGGCCGCGCGAGGTCTCGCGGAAGCGGGCGATGCCGCATTCGTAGGCGAAGCCCTTGTCGCGCGCCTCCTGCTCGCTCATCCCGATCGTCGAGATCTCCGGCACCGCGTAGATGCCGTAGGGGAAATATTGTGGCGCGGGCGGCAGCGGCAGGTTGAAGGCGTGGCAGGCGGCGATGCGGCCCTGCTCCATCGAGGTCGAGGCGAGCGAGGGAAAGCCGATCACGTCGCCGGCAGCATAGATGTGCGGCACCTCGGTCTGGAAGGTCTTTGGATCGACCGCGATGCGGCCGCGCTTGTCGGTCGAGATGCCGGCCTTGTCGAGGCCGAGATCGGCCGTCGCGCCCATACGGCCGGCGGCGTAGAGCAGCATTTCGGTGCGGATGCGGCGGCCGTCGGCGAGCTCGGTGACGACCCAGTTCTGGTCGTCGAGCATGACCCGGGTGACCGGCGTGCCGAGGCGGATGGTGACGCCGCGGTCGCGGAGCTGGTGGACGAAGTCGTCGATGATCTCGCGGTCGATGAAATCGAGAAAGCTGTCGCGCGGCTCGATCAAAGTCACCGGAACGTCGAGCGCGGAGAAGATCGTCGCGTATTCGATGCCGATGACGCCGGCGCCGACGACCGTGATCGAGCGCGGCACGCGTGGCGTTTCGATGACCGCGTCGGAATCGACGATGTGTTCGCCGTCGAATGGAACGTTCGAGGGATGGAACGGCACCGTGCCGGTGGCGATGACGATACGCTCGGCCGTAACCGGCTGTTCGCGGCCGTCCGGGCACGAGACGATCATGCGGTGGGGATCGATGAAGCGCGCGAGCCCGGCGAGGCAGCGGACGCCGTTCCGCTGGAACTGGTGCTCGAGGATCTCGACCTCGTGCTCCAGGGTCATGGTCAGGCGGTCGCCGAGGTCCGAGCCGTCGATGTTCTGCTTCACCCGGTAGGAGCGGCCGTAGAAGCCGCGCTCGCGCCAGCCGGTGAGGTTGAGCACGGTCTCGCGGAGCGTCTTGGAGGGGATCGTGCCGGTATGGACAGAGACGCCGCCGACGCGGCGCCTGTTCTCGACCACCAGAACCGATTTGCCGAGCTTCGCGCCCTGGACGGCGGCGCGGCGACCAGCGGGCCCGCTACCAATGACGACGAGATCGTAGGCTTCCATCGGCATATCCCCCGCCCGAGCTTTGCAGGAGCTATGCCAACAGGCAAATGACGGGGATGTGTCAGGGTCCCCTCTCCTGCGAAGCGGGAGAGGGTCGAGTTGCCATCAGGCAACCGGGGTGAGGGCCAGCACGATGCTTGTTGCCGTCGTCCTCCGGCTTGACCGAAGGACCCATAGGAGGCCTGCCGTTTGGCGTGGATCTTCCGGTCAAGCCGGAGATGACGAGCGCTGCGGCTGCCCTCACCCGCTCGCTTCGCGAGTCGACCTCTCCCGTGAACGGGAGAGGCAGGAACGCCTTCGGCGCCCGCCTCACTCGGCTCGGTCGTTCCGACCGAGTCCGCTCTCTCCCACCAAGTCGGATGTTTCCGACTTGGTCATGCTTAGTCCCAACTCGGCAACAGCCGGGTTGGGGTGGGAGAGAGTCAGGGCGTCGCGTCCATCCTCTCGTCGGCCGGGCGGCCGATGACGTGCTGGATGATCGCCGCCGCGATCTCGCGCTCGCCCATGATGACCCGCGTCGCGCCTGCCTTGAGGAGATGGTCGACCTCCTCGTCCGAATGGGCGCGGGCGACGACGTCGAGCGCGGGGTTCGCCTCGCGCGCGGTCTCGATCAGGCTGCCGGATTCGAACGGGTTCGGGATGGCGCTGACGAACCAGCGTGCCGCCTTGAGATTGGTCGCCCCCAGCATTCCCGGCTCGTTGGCATTGCCGGTGAGCGCGGGTATGCCGCGATTGCGAAGCTCGTCCACCGCTTCTGTCCGCTCGTCGCTGACGATCAGGGGGATGCCGGCCTCGATGAACGCGTCGACGACCAGTCGGCCGACGCGGCCATAACCGATGACGACGGCGTGACCGGTGAGCGTCGTGTCCGGGATGTCGCCGTTCTGGACGTCGGAGAGGGCCGCTTCGGCGGGCACCGCCTCAGGCTCGGCGGGCTGCTTCGGTTTCGCCTTCTGTTCCGGCGGCGCGATCTTGTCGAGCACGGCGAAGAAGACCGGATTGAGCAGGATCGAGATGATCGCGCCGGCGAGGATGAGGTCGCGCCCCTCCTCCGGCAGCAATTCGAGCCCGACGCCGAGCCCGCCGAGGATGAACGAGAATTCGCCGATCTGCGCGAGGCTCGCGGCGATCGTCAGTGCGGTCGGGCGATCGTGACCGAAGGCACGCACGATGAAATAGGCCGCGACCGATTTGCCGGCGATGATGATCAGCACCGTGACCAGCACCGCGATCGGGTGGCTGACGAGGATGTTCGGGTCGAACAGCATGCCGGCCGACACGAAGAATAGGACGGCGAAGGCGTCGCGGAGCGGCAGCGTCTCCTGTGCCGCCTGATGCGATAGCCGGCTTTCGGCGAGGATCATGCCCGCGAAGAACGCGCCGAGCGCGAAGGAGACGCCGAACAGGGAGGCCGCGCCGAAGGCGATGCCGAGCGCGATGGCGAGGACCGCGAGACGGAAGAGTTCGCGAGAGCCGGTATGGGCGATGTAGTGCAGGATCCACGGGATCAGCCGCCGACCGACGACGATCATCAGGGAAACGAAAACGAAAAGCTTCAGGGCGGTGACGCCGAGCATCTGCCACAGATTGAGCGGGCCGAGACCGAGCATCGCGACGAGACCGGCGCCTTCATCTGCCGGAGCCTTGCCGCCGAGGACGCCGGAGAGCGCCGGCAGAACGACGAGCGCGAGGACCATTGCGAGATCCTCGACAATCAGCCAGCCAACCGCGATGCGGCCGCGTTCTGTCTGGACGAGGCGGCGATCCTGCAAAGCCTTCAGAAGAACCACGGTCGACGCGACCGACAGCGCGAGACCAAGGACGAGGCCGGCTCCGAGACCCCAGCCCAGCGCCCAGGCCAGACCCATGCCCATGAGCGTCGCAATGGCGATCTGGCCGATCGCGCCCGGAATGGCGATGGCGCGGACGGAGAGTAGATCGCCGAGGGAGAAGTGCAGCCCAACGCCGAACATTAGCAGGATGACGCCGATCTCGGCGAGTTCCAGGGCCAGCTCCTGGTCCGCCACATAGCCGGGCGTGAAGGGTCCGATCAGCACGCCCGCCAGAAGATATCCCGCAAGGGGCGGCAGTTTCAGCCGCTGGGCGAGCGTGCCGAGTATGAAAGCGATACCGAGACCGGCGACAATGGTGGCGATGAGCGGCGTGTGATGCGGCATGGGCTCCGGCGGGATGAGGAAGTTTGCCCTACCCTAAAAGGTAGGGTCCACCGGTGAAAGTCGTAAGAGCCCTCATCCCGAGCCGAGCCGAAGGCTCGCGTCGAAGGATGGCAGCAAGTTCAGCGCTCGTGACAATCCTTCGACACGGACGCTGCGCGTCCGGCTCAGGATGAGGCCGTTACTCCTCCTCGCCGAATTTCTCGGCGAGCAGACCTTCGAGCGCGTCGAGGCATTCGCGGGCTTCCAGGCCCTTGGCCGTCACTGTGATGGTGGAACCGGGGCCGGCCGCCAGCATCATCAGGCCCATGATCGACGTGCCGCCGACCGTCTCGCCACCGCGCGTCACCTTGATCTCGGCTTCGAACAGCTCGACGCACTGGACGAACTTGGCCGAGGCCCGGGCGTGAAGGCCGCGTTTGTTGATGATGGGAAATTCGCGGCTGATGATGCCGTCCTCCGCGGTGCCGGCAGGCCAGCCAAGCGGATCGATCATTTGCCTGCCAGAACGCTGCTGGCGACGGAAATGTATTTCCTGCCCGCATCCTGCGCCTGGGTCACGGCCTCGACCAGGCCGAGTTCGTGGCGGACGGAAGCGAGCTTGATCAGCATCGGCAGATTGATGCCGGCGACAACCTCGATCTTCTTGCCGTTCATACAGGAGATCGCAAGGTTCGAGGGCGTACCGCCGAACATGTCGGTGCAGACCACCACGCCGTCGCCGGTATCCACCCGGCAACAGGCGTCCATGATGTCCTGCCGACGACTTTCCATATCGTCTTCAGGGCCAATCATGATTGTTTCGATTTGCTGCTGAGGACCCACGACGTGTTCAAGCGCCGAGCGAAACTCGCAGGCGAGACGCCCATGGGTCACTAATACTATGCCGATCATTAATTCCTCGGGCCGCCGTCTATATGTCGGCGTGCCGGACCCGGCTTCAAGGTTGCTTACTCTTTCCATCTTGATGCAAGGGCGCAAGAGGCTCGTGACAATCGATGACGGCACCAGCCTGTCCAAACATAGTTAATAATATGTCTAAGCCGCGTTCAGGTGTCGCCGCAAAAGCTCGCGGCATTGTGACGCCAGCGATTTCCGTAGTCAGGAGAATGGGTTCTGGAAGGCGCGGCAACTCGCTGGGCGGAACCAGGTCGATGACTACTCCAAGACACACGTCCTGCAGATTCGGCATATGAGCTATGCCCAGTCCGCGTATCTCCAAGAGACCCTTGAGGTTGTCCGGAGCGGAAGCACGCACTTCCCCGCCGTACCGCTCCAGCAAAACCCGGTCGTCGGCGACGAGGATCGCCTCGCGTCCGTAGAGCGGCGCGCGGAGAATGATCATATGCGCGAGCTGCGATTTGCCGGCTCCTGATGCGCCCCGGATCAGCACGCCCTTGCCGTCGAGCACGACGCAGGAGGCGTGGATGGAGCTCACCGGACTGCGGCGGGCAGGCGCACGACGAAGCGAGCGCCGATGATCTTCGGTTGGCCGTCCTCGTCCTTCTCGCTGCGCGAGACCCGGTTCTCGGCCCAGATGCGTCCCTTGTGCGCCTCGACGATCTGCTTGGAGATCGAGAGACCGAGACCGGAATTCTGGCCGAAGCCCTCGCTCGGGCGGTCGGTGTAGAAGCGTTCGAACACACGCTCCACCGCATCCGGCCGGATGCCTGGGCCTTCGTCCTCGACCGCGATCTCGATCTCGTTCTTCAGGCGACGGCAGATGACGCGGACTTCCGAACCCTGCTCCGAGAACGAGCGGGCATTGTCGACGAGGTTGGTGATGACCTGGCCGAGACGGGAATCGTGACCGAAGACGAGCAGCCTGTCCTTGCCCTTGGCGTTATCCGCGATGATCAGGCGGAGCGGGACGCCGGATTCAGAGCGGATCTCGTTCTGCAGGCCGACGACGGCGGTCAGCAGACGGCCGACATCGATCGGGTCGCGTTCCTGAAGCTGAAGTTCGGCATCGAGGCGCGAGGCATCGGAGATGTCGGAGATCAGCCGGTCGAGGCGGCGGATATCGTGCTCGATGACTTCGAGCAGGCGTTTCCGCGTCGCCTCCGTCTTCGCCAGCGGCAATGTCTCGACGGCGGAGCGGAGCGAGGTCAGCGGGTTCTTGAGCTCGTGCGCAACATCTGCGGCGAAGGCTTCGATCGCCTCCATGCGATTGTAGAGCGCGTCGGTCATCTCGCGGAATGCCTTCGAGAGATGGCCGATCTCGTCGCTACGGTCGGAGAAGTCCGGCAATTCGGTGCGGCTGTTGATGCGGTTCCGCACCCGCTCGGCGGCATTGGCGAGGCGGCGCACCGGTCCCGCGATCGTACCCGCGAGCAGGATCGACAGCACGATCATCACCACGGCCGCCACGAGGAAGACGCGGACGATGGCCATGCGCTCGTTCTGGACGATCTTGTCGATGTCGCCGCCGAGCGTGGACAGCAGCAGAACCCCCGCGACCGACTGGAAGCGCTGGATCGGCACCGCGACCGAGACGATCATCTCGCCCTTCTGATTGCGGCGGACCTCGGAGGCGGGAGCGCCCGCCAGCGCCCGGACGATCTCCGGATAGTCCTGTACGCCGGCCAGCTCCTTGTAGGGCGGCACGTCGCTCCAGAAGAT
This sequence comes from Rhizobiaceae bacterium CPCC 101076, assembly GCA_003347645.1. Lineage (GTDB taxonomy): Bacteria > Pseudomonadota > Alphaproteobacteria > Rhizobiales > Methylopilaceae > Flaviflagellibacter > Flaviflagellibacter deserti. Next base: position 10,636 of record QDFX01000016.1, read on the forward strand.
CCAGCCGCGCACCGTATCGAACAGCCGGCCGAGCAGCGTCATCTCCTGCGGGGTCGGCGGCGGCGGCAGGTCGAAGCGGAGGATGTCGCCGCGGTTGTAGAGGCTTTGGGAGTCGAGCAGGAGAGCGCCGTAGGAATCGTAGATGCGTGCGCGGGTGCGCGTGGGGCTGACGAGGCGGCGGAGAAGCGGCGCGACGCGCTCCGGATTGATCGGAAATTCGAGATTGTCGATCGTGTCGCCGCGCTGGGAGAACATCTCCCCGGGCGAGATGTTCATCAGCTTGTCGGGATCGACCCAGACCGAGGAATTGTCCGCCGTGCCGGAGGCCGCGATCGCGCCGGCGATGATCTCGCCCTGGATCAGCATGCTCTGCGTGCGTGCCTCGATGAGGCCGGCGCGGAACTGGTTCAGATAGAGGATGCCGCAGAGGAGCGCGACGAGGCCGGCGAGGTTGAGGACGACGATGCGCCGGGTCAGGCTCGATCCGAACGGGCCGAACAGGCGAGACAACCGGAAGCCGCGGCCATGCTCCTCGGCGGAGCTGTCCGCGTCGCCGTCCAGATAGACGTCGGAGCGATCGGTCTCAGCGGTCATGGCGTGCGAAATTGCGCCCGCGGGCGCGCAACGTCAAACCCGGCTCACACTTCCTTGAAGCGGTAGCCGACACCGTAAAGCGTCTCGATCATGTCGAAATCGTCGTCGGCGACCTTGAACTTCTTGCGAAGCCGCTTGATGTGGCTGTCGATCGTGCGGTCGTCGACATAGACCTGATCGTCGTAGGCCGCGTCCATCAGCGCGTTGCGGCTCTTCACGACGCCCGGACGCGTGGCGAGCGCCTGCAGGATCAGGAACTCGGTGACGGTGAGCGTCACCGCCTCGCCCTTCCAGGTGCAGGTGTGGCGCTCGGAATCCATCACGAGGTTGCCGCGCTCCAGCGCCTTGCCGGCGCTCTCGCCGACCTTCGGCTGGCCGGTGCCGTCCCGCGAAGCGGCGCGGCGAAGCACGGCCTTCACGCGCTCGACCAGGAGGCGTTGCGAGAACGGCTTCTTGATGAAGTCGTCGGCGCCCATCTTCAGGCCGAACAGCTCGTCGATCTCCTCGTCCTTCGACGTCAGGAAGATGACCGGCAGCTCGGACTTCTGGCGCAGACGGCGCAAGAGTTCCATGCCGTCCATGCGCGGCATCTTGATATCGAAGATCGCAAGATCAGGCGGATTGGCCTTCAACCCTTCCAGCGCGGCGGCGCCGTCGGTATAGGTCGAGATGCGATAGCCCTCGGTCTCAAGAGCGATCGAGACGGAGGTAAGAATGTTGCGGTCGTCATCGACCAGCGCGATCGTGGGCATCGAAGATTCTTCTGCCTCGGTTCGAGTTGCGGCCTTGAACGCGGCGCAGATGGCCGAAATAAGGCCGACTCCCTTGAAGGATCATGGAGCGGTTGGTGTCAGAAGTCACCTCTCGTCCGAGAAAATCAAGGGTTGTGGAACACTATTCTTCGGAAAGGGAAGGTTTTGCTGAACTCCTCCGGCGACTTCGATGCCGCATCTGTGGCGCGAGAACTGCTTCGAAAAGCACGCAAAGGTGCGCTGGCGACAAATGACCGCGACTCGCATGCACCCTATGCCTCGCTCGTTGCGGTTGCAACCGACGCCGACGGCTCGCCGCTACTGCTTTTGTCCAACCTGGCCAAGCACACGATGAACGTCGACGCCGATCCGCGCGTCTCGCTGATGGTCGAGGACGCCTGGGCGGGCGATCCGCTCGCCGGTGCTCGCGTCAGTCTCTGGGGCCGGATCGAGAGGACCGACGAGCCGCGCTGCAAGGCCCGTTTCCTGGCCCGCTATCCCTCTGCGAAGGGTTATGCCGAATTCGCCGATTTCAGCTTCTTCAGGATCGAGATCGAGGGGGCCCACCTCGTCGCCGGGTTCGGACGCATCCAGACGCTCGCTCGCGAGGCGGTCGTGACCGATGTGGTCGACGCCGACGACCTCGTGGCCTCGGAAGCAGGCGCGACCGCGCATATGAACGAGGATCATGCGGACGCGATCGCGCTCTATGCGACGAACCTTCTCGGCGCTCCTGCCGGCGCGTGGCGGATGGACGGCTTCGATCCCGAGGGCGCCGAACTGAGCCTCGGCCGCCAAACCCTCTACCTCCGCTTCCCCGAGCGCGTGACGACCCCGGGAACGCTGCGGAGGATGCTCGTCGACCTCGCAGCGGAGGCGCGACAAAAAAGCCCAGCCTGACATGTGGTCGACCACATTCCAGCAGTCGAACCAGCACTGTAACGATTGAGACCAGTTCTCGCTGGTCAACCAACCGTTAAGAGGCGAAACGGGCATGAATTCGCGCGAAGACGTTTCATGTCCGTTTCATGTCAATATTTTGATCTGCAAAATGAACGATTTTCTGCTTTGAATGTTGTCTTGCGGCGATTTGAAATCCCGCTTCAACTCGCCTGCCCATGCTTGCGAGGACGACATGCTTATCGACGGTCAGGCGGATAAAACCGCGTCTAAAGTGGCTTTCCTAGCCCGCGTAACGAGCAATCTTCTGGACACCCAGCTCATCGAGCAGGCGGTACGGCGCGGCGAGGCCATGCTGACCAAGCACGGTGCGCTGGCGGCAGACACCGGCGCGCATACCGGGCGCAGCCCGAAGGACAAGTTCATCGTCCGCGACGGCCATACCGAGAGCCAGATCTGGTGGGAGAACAATGCGGAGATCGCACCGCAGAAGTTCGATCTACTTCACCAGGACTTCCTCGACCACCTGAAAGGCAAGGAACTCTTCTCGCAGGATCTATACGGCGGCGCCGATCCGAAGCACCGCATCAAGGTCCGCGTCTTCACCGAATATGCGTGGCACTCGCATTTCATCCGCACCATGCTGATCCGTCCTCCGCGCGAGGACCTCGCCGGCTTTGTGCCGGAGATCACCATCATCGACCTGCCGAGCTTCAAGGCTGACCCGGAACGCCACGGCGTGCGCTCCGAGACGGTGATCGCGGTCGATCTCACGCGCGGCATCGTCCTCGTCGGCAATTCCGCCTATGCTGGAGAGATGAAGAAGTCGGTGTTCGGCGCGCTGAACTTCCTCCTCCCTCCGAAGGGCGTCCTGCCGATGCATTGCTCGGCCAATGTCGGCGACAATGGCGAGAGCGCGCTGTTCTTCGGCCTGTCCGGCACCGGCAAGACCACGCTTTCCGCCGATCCCGAGCGCACCCTCCTCGGCGACGACGAGCATGGCTGGGGCCAGGACGGCATCTTCAACTTCGAGGGCGGCTGCTACGCCAAGACGATCAACCTGTCGGAGGAGGCGGAGCCGGAAATCTTCGCGACCACCCGCCGTTTCGGCACGCTGCTCGAAAACGTCATGGTCGACGAGGAGACGCGGCTTCCGGACTTCGACGACGTGTCGAAAACGGAGAACGGGCGCTGCGCCTACCCTCTCGACTACATCCCGAATGCGAGCCTCATCGGCCGCGCCGGGCATCCGAAGAACATCATGATGCTGACCGCCGACGCTTTCGGCGTGATGCCGCCGATCGCGCGGCTGACCCCGGCGCAGGCGATGTACCATTTCCTGTCCGGCTACACGGCGAAAGTCGCCGGCACCGAGCGCGGCGTGACCGAGCCGCAGGCGACGTTCTCGACCTGCTTCGGCGCCCCGTTCATGCCGCGCCATCCGTCCGAATACGGCGAGTTGCTGCGTGCTTTCATCGGCCGGCACAAGGCAACCTGCTGGCTGGTCTCGACCGGCTGGACGGGGGGCGCTTACGGCGCGGGACAACGGATGCCGATCAAGGCGACGCGCGCGCTGCTCTCGGCGGCTCTGTCGGGGCAGTTGCAGAAAGTCGATTTCCGCATCGACCCGGTGTTCGGCTTCGAAGTGCCCGTCGCGGTTCCGGGCGTGGATTCCGCGTTGCTCGACCCGCGTTCGACCTGGGCCGATCCGCGCGCATATGATGACCAGGCCGACAAGCTCGCGGGCATGTTCGTCGAGAACTTCAAGCGCTTCGAGAAACACGTCGCCAGCGACGTGCTCGGCTCGGCTCCACGCGTCAGGACGGCGGCCTGATCTGCGCCATCCTCCAGGCGATCGCATGGCCGATCGCCACCAGGACGAGGCCGACCGCGTAGAAGAACAGGACTATCCCGGCCAGGTTGAGCATGACCTGGCCGAGGCCATCTTTCGGCACGTTGAAGAACGGGTACGGATAGAAACCCGATAGCGGCCCATGCAGCAGCGTGTAGAGGCCGTAGATCAGCGGCGCGATCAGGAGCTTCCAGGCGTCGCTCCACCGCAATTTGCCCTTCCCGCGCGAGACCAGCCAGTCGAACAGATAGAGTGCGGGCGTAACCCGGTGCAGGACCGTGTTGGCGACGAGATTTGCACCCTCGTGCGGGGGCTCGAGCGGCGCGAGGATGACGGCGTAGATCACGACCATCACGACCGCGTAGGCGGCGACGGCCATGCGGACCGCCGGACGTTCGAACAGAGTCCCGGGCCTGAAGAGGGGCAGAGCGAACGCCAGCGCTATCAGCGTGTTCGTCAGGATCGTGAAGAAGCTGACGAACTTGAAGGTCATCCACAGAAACAGGTCCGGCGAAGTGGCGACCAAGACGCCGTACTGTAGGACGAGCCCGAAGATCGCGACGAGAGCGGCGACACCGCGAAACACCCTCATCGCAATACCTCCGTCAATCGAAGCCGAAGAACACCCAGGTCAGAAGCAGGAAGCTAGGCACCAGGATAGCGACGGACCACAGCACATAGCCAAAGAAGGTCGGCATTTTGATGCCTCTGTTCTTTGCGATGGCCAGCACCATGAAGTTCGGTGCATTGCCTATATAGGTCAGCGCGCCCATGAACACCGCGCCGCCTGAGATCGCGGCCAGGATAGACGCGTTCGGTCCCATGAGGTTTTCGACATCGCCGCCTGCGAGGTTGAAGAAGACGAGATAGGTGGGTGCGTTGTCGAGCACGCCCGACAGGACACCCGTCATCCAGAAATACATCTGGTCAATCGGCTGGCCGTCAGATGTCGTCACGAGATCGACGAGCGGCGCCGCCGCGCCGTCGGAGCCCGCGCGCAGGATCGCGATCACCGGAATGATCGTGGTGAAGATGCCGGCGAAGAGCTTGGCGACCTCCTTGATCGGCTCCCAGTCGAATTCATTGCGCGCGCGGATGTCCTTGGGCGTCAGCACGAGGGACAGGATCGCGAGGACGATGATGATCACGTCGCGGAGCAGGTTCTGGCCCTCGACCCAGGTGCCCAATATCTCGACGCCGAAAGCGGGCTTCCAGAGGCCGCTCATCAGGATGGCCGCGACCACACCGAGCAACAGCGGAATGTTGATGAGCCCCAGTAAACCGATGCGCGGCGTGTCCGGCGTCGGATCCTTGGGACGCGGCGACCCTTCCCTGGCGTAGAGGAAGCAGTCCATCGCGTAGAACAGAACGAGCAGGATGACGACCAGGAGAAGCGTCTCCGGGGCGAGATGCGTGGTCGTCCAGAAGAACTCGACGCCTTGCAGGAAGCCGAGGAACAGCGGCGGATCGCCGAGCGGCGTCAACGATCCGCCTATGTTCGATACAAGGAAGATAAAGAATATAACCGTATGTACATTGTACTTACGATCGTCGTTCGCGCGGAGCAGCGGTCGAATGAGAACCATGCTGGCGCCGGTCGTGCCGATGAAGCTCGCAAGGAAGGTGCCGGTAGCGAGGAGCGCGGTGTTGGTGCCCGGGCTGCCATGAATGTTACCGATGACGAGCAGTCCACCGGAGATCGTGAACAGCGCGAACAACAGGATGATGAACGGCAGATATTCGAGCAGTGCCGTGTGCATCAGATCCGTCGATGCGGTGCGGATACCGAAGGTCGCGGCGTAGGGCACAAGGAATGTGAGGGCCCAGAAGGCTGCGATCTTGCCGTAATGGTGATGCCAGAAATGATTGGCCGCGAGCGGGAAGATCGCGATCGACAGCAGCATGCCGGCGAAAGGCAGGCCCCATAGCAGCGAAAGATCGCCGCCGTAGACCTCGTGTCCCTCGGTCGTCTCAGCGAATGCGGGCGTCGCGCAGATCGCAAGAACGATCGCCGGAATGAAACGAAGCATGCTCCCCCACGGTCTCGCTCCCGATCGGAGCGTCCAAACAATATTGCCCAGGATCTTTCGGACGAACCGGAGGACGAGGCCTAGGCAACCGCCTCCAACACTTCACGAATTTTCTGCGCCAGCTGCGGCAGCGTGAACGGCTTCGGGATCAGGTTCACACCCGGATCCAGCACGCCGTTATGCACCACGGCATTCCGCGTATAACCGGTGGTGAACAGGACTTTCAATTCCGGACGCCTACGGAGGGCCTCGTCGGCGAGCTTGCGGCCGTTGACCTCGGGCATGACGACGTCGGTGAAAAGCAAGGCGACATTCGGCGTTCCATCGAGCAGGCGCAGCGCCGTGGCCGCCCCCTCCGCCTCAAGGACGGTGTAGCCGAGCTCGCGCAGCGTCTCGGCATTGACCTTGCGGACACTTTCCTCGTCCTCGACCAGCAGGATCGTCTCCTGGCCGGTCGGAACGGACTCCATGGCCGCGAGGGCCGCATTGGCCTCGGCGGGACCGAAGAAGCGCGGCAGGTAGATCTTCACCGTCGTGCCCTGGTTGGGCTCGCTGTAGATCTTCACATGGCCGCCCGACTGGCGGACGAAGCCGTAGACCTGGCTGAGGCCAAGCCCGGTGCCCTTGCCTGGCTCCTTGGTGGTGAAGAACGGCTCGAAGGCGCGGCCGATCGTGCCGGGCGTCATGCCGGTGCCGGTATCGGTGACGGCGACCAGGACGTACTGCCCCATCCGCATCTGGTGCTCGGCGGCGTAGGTCTCGTCGATATGCGCGTTGGCGGTCTCGATCGTCAGCTTTCCGCCATCCTCCATCGCGTCGCGGGCATTCACCGCGAGATTGAGGAGCGCGTTTTCGAGCTGGTTGTTGTCGGCATGGGTGCGCCACAGACCGCCCGCGAGCACGGTCTCGATCTCGATCCCCTCGCCGAGAGAGCGATGGATCAGGTCGGACATCCCGCCGACGAGCTTGTTGACGTCGATTGGCTCCGGCATCAGCGGCTGCTGGCGCGAGAAGGCGAGCAGGCGATGCGTCAGCACCGCGCCGCGATTGGCGGCTTCCAGTGCGTTCTCAGCGAAGCGCTCGACGTCGCCACGCTTGTCGCGCAGGCGGCGTAGCAGGAGATCGAGATTGCCGGTGACGATGGCGAGCAGGTTGTTGAAGTCGTGCGCGATGCCGCCGGTGAGCTGGCCGACTGCCTCCATCTTCTGCGCCTGTCGAAGCTGTCCCTCGATGCGCTCGCGCTGTTCGGCCTCCGCGATGAGGCGACGGTTGACCTCGACGAGTTCGGCGGTGCGTTCCTCGACCTGATGTTCCAGGCCGACATTGAACTCTCGAAGCTCGTCCTCGCGTTTGCGGAGTTCGGTCGATGCGTCCGCGAGCGCGGCACCGATGAGTTGCGCCTCGCGGATGTTGGACGGCAGCGGTTCTACCGGCTCGCCGCGCCCGAGCGCTTCCGCGTTACGGGCCAGGCGCTCGAACGGAACGATGATCCGGCGCGCATAGAACGAGGCGAAGACGAGTGACAGGCCGGCGAGGCCGAGACCCACGGTCGCGAACACCAGGAGCGACCGCCAGAGCGGCGCCTCCAGCACCTCCTGCGGCATGCCGACGACGACGCGCCAGCCGGGCCCCTTGGTCCGCGAATAGGTGCCGAAGATGATCCGGCCGTCGATCGTATTGCCGGTCCACGATCCTTCCTGCCCGCCGGTATTGGCGAGGAGGTCCGCCGACGCCGTGCGACCGACGAATTCCGCCGTCCGGCGGCTGCGGGCGAGGATCTTGTCGCTGCGGTCGATGACAGCGACGTTGGCCTCCTCGCCGGGATTCTCGCGGGCGAGGATGTCGCTGATCCGCTGGGCCGGCAGGCTCGCGCTGAGGAGATATTTGAGCCGGCCGTCGATCATGATCGGGACCGTGAGCACGAATTGCGGCTCGCGCGACATCGCCCCGATGAACATGTCCGAGATGAAGTCGCGTCCGTTCTCGGCGGCGTCGATCTCGCCCGGCAGAAGGCTCTTCGGGAGCTGGGAGCCATAGGGCATGCGCGCATTGACCAATTGCTGGCCAGTCAGGTCGCGCAGGACGACGCCCAGGCCTTCCCGCTGCCGCACATCCTCAAGAAACCCGTGGAAAGACTGGAGATTCTCGGCAAGCAGCGAGCGCGACACCGCGAGCACGTCGAGCGCGGTCGTCAGGCTGTTCAGTTCCTGATCGACCAGAGTCGCGATGCGGCGCGCGCTCTGCTGCGCATCCTGCTCCACACGGGCGCGTTCGCGCACGGCGAACTCGAAGAGGACGAAACCGACGAAAGCAAGGATCGGGATGAGCAGCGCGAGCCCGAAAAACGACAGATGCCGCCGCATGTCAGAACCCGCCTCGGAGAGGCGTCTGGCAGTCCGTGCAGGCTGGTCGCGCGGTCGTGCTCACGGCGAGCGAAGGAATAGCGAAGCCGGCTGATTTGCAAGTGAATCCCGCATGGGGAAAGGTCGCTCGCGTGACATTTGGTCCGTCGATTGCACGACGGACTTTGATTTGTGACGCACGCGTGGTTCTACTCATTTCGGTGCCGACCGTGCGGGGCGGCGCGAAGGCTTGAAAGCGGACCGTCCTCCCGGTCCCGCGGAGCGAATATCAATGCTGGACGAAGCTACGCGCGTGACCACGACCGCCCGTTCCAAGGTTGCCGATCTTCTCGCGCTGACCGAGACCGAGCGCAAACGCGCCGTTGAGGACCCGTTCGCCAATCCGGTGCTCGCAACGGCACGCACCATCCTGCGCCAGCTCGAACGCGGCGACCTGACCGAAGCCCAGGTCGACGAGGTGATCTCCGAGCTTCGCGACGAGGCGTTCCGCGACCGCGCGAAGCGCCTGGCCGCCTATGTCGGCGGCACCGATCCGGCGGCGTCCGAGGCGAGCTACGACCGCATCGCGGACACGCTGACGACGCTCACCGGCAGCTTCGAGGAAGCGGAAGCGGAATATGCCCGCACGCGCTTCGCCGCCGTCTTCACCGCGCACCCGACCTTCTCGGCGCCGCCCGAGGTGTTCGAGAACCTGGCCGCCCGCGCCTCGGGCCACGATCCCGAGCCTTACGTCGGCTCGCACCGGCCGAAGACACCGACGCTCGAGGACGAATTCAACCAGGCCATGGTCGCGATCAGGAACGGCCGCGACGCGATCGACCGGCTGAACGGCTCGCTCCTCGCCGGCGCCGCGAAGGTCTGGCCGGGCGACTGGACGAAGCTCGTGCCGCAACCGGTCATCCTGGCGAGTTGGGTCGGCTACGACACCGACGGCCGCGTCGACATCAACTGGTGGGATACGCTTCGCCTGCGCCTGCGGATGAAACGCCTTCAGCTCACCCGCCTCGAAGATGCCGTATCGCAATACCCGGCCGCGCACGATCTCGCCGAGCGCATCGACCGCGCCATCGGCTGCATCGACCGCCAGATCGCCTCGGTTCCGACCAAGGGCGATCCGGAGACCGTGGCCGAATTCGCGGCCGAACTGATCGAGCACCGCGAGGACGCGCTGCCGACGATCGAGCCGCTAATGGACCTGTTCGCGGACGCGATCGAGAACGCGCCCGAGAGCGACAAGCTTCCCCTCGCCGTCGCCCGTGCCGGCCTCGCCTCGCACGGAATGTCGCTGGCGCATACGCATGTCCGGCTGAATGCGGCGCAGGTACATAACGCCGTGCGTCTGCGGCTGGGCCTGCAGGATCCGCCGGCCGACCCGTTCCGCCGCCGTGTCCTCCTCGGTGCGATCAACAATGCGCTCGACAAGGTGCAGGCCGTTCCGGTCGATTTTGGCGCGATCCTCGCCGAACAGGCCTCCGCGACCCGCCTGATGATGACGATGGCGCAGATCGCCAAGCACATCGACGGCGACGCGCCGATCCGCTTCCTGATCGCCGAGACCGAGAGCGGCTACACGCTCCTCTCCGTGCTCTGGCTGGCGAAGCTGTTCGGCGTCGAGAAGCATATCGAGATCTCGCCGCTGTTCGAGACGGCGGACGCGCTGGAGCAAGGGTCGCGCGCGATCGAGGAGGCGCTGCGGAGCCCGCACTATCGCGCTTATCTGCGCGAGACCGGCAAGCTCGCCATCGAGTTCGGCTATTCCGATTCCGGCCGCTATGTCGGACAGCTCGACGCGACCTTCCTGATCGAGCGCCTGCGCCTGAAGCTCGCCGACCTGATGAAGAAGCACGGGCTGACGGATATCGAGCTGATCCTGTTCGACACCCACGGCGACTCGATCGGCCGCGGCGCGCATCCCTATTCGCTGACCGACCGGCTGAAATACCTCTCGCCCTCTCCTGCTCGCAAGGTCTTCGCCGATTATGGCATCAGGACGCGCGACGAGAGCTCGTTCCAGGGCGGCGACGGGTACCTCCTGTTCGACACGCCGGAACTGGCGATGGCCTCGATCGCGCGCATCGCCGAGCAGGCATTCGATCAGCCGCCGAAGAACACCGATCCGATCTACGAGGAAGCCGACTTCGCCGCTGATTTCTTCGCGACGATTGGCGCCTCGATGCACGAACTGACCGAGGACCCGGGCTACGCCTCGCTTCTCGGCGCGTTCGGCCCGGCTCTGCTCGACCCGACAGGCTCGCGGCCGCCGATGCGCCAGAGCGACGGCATCACAGGCCCGACCGTCATCAAACACCCGCGCGAACTCCGCGCGATCCTCAACAACGCCATCCTGCAGCAGCTCGGCTGGTGCGCGAACACACTCCAGGGCATCGGCGCGGCCGCCGCCCGCCAGCCCGAACTGTTCTCCGATCTTCGCGAGCGGAGCCCGCGCTTCCGCCGCGCGCTCGATTTTGCCCATCGCGCGCTTGAGCATTCGGATATCGACGTCCTGCGCGCCGGCATCGCTTTGCTCGATCCCGGCTCCTGGCTCGACCGGGCGGCGCATGTCGACCCGCTCCGCGCCCGCCAGCTCGTCGGCGTCGCCGAGGCGCTGAACACGCTGAACCTCTGGGCGCCGGTGCAGGCCATGTTCCGCCGCATCCAGACCGATTACGTCCAGCTTCGCTCGGCCTGGCCGAACGCGCCGCAGATGCAGACGCGCGAGCTCCTGCTGCACGCGCTCCGCATCGCGCTGATCCAGCGCATCTGGCTGATGGCTGTGGCGATCCCGGACTTCTCGCCGCGCCATGGCGTGACCCGGCAGGCATTGCAGATGCGACTGCTCCAGCTCGACGTGCCGGCGGCGCTGTCGCTCCTTGCGGAAGTCTTCCCGAACGAGGCCGACCCGACGGCCGGCCGCGATTTCGGCGAGCCGCACGGCCCGCGCGCCTCGGTCTCCTACGCCACCGAGCACGAGCAGATCTTCGATCCGATCGGCCGGATGTTCGCGCAGGTTCGTGAGATCGGCACGGCGATCACGCACGAGCTGGGGGCGTTCGGGTGAGTGGCCCCTACCTCTCCCGTTTACGGGAGAGGCCGACTCGCGCAGCGAGCGGGTGAGGGCAAACCACGCACTCCATCATCCTCCGGCTTGACCGGAGAATCCCACCTCACGGCGGGCCCAATAGGTTCTTCGGTCAAGCCGGAGGACGACGGCCACTAGCATCGTGCTTGCCCTCACCCCGGTGCGTTGACACGCACTCGACCCTCTCCCGCTTCGCAGGAGAGGAGACAAAGCGCGGCTCCTCTTCGCTTTTTCCGCCCCTGAGCCTTTCAGCGAAAGACTCCATCAACCTTCTTCGCACATCACTAGCCCGTCGCGTATCGACGCTTGTGTGTGAGTAGAAGAGTGGTTGCGTATCTCGTTCCGCCGCGGCTGCGTACCGTCCGCGGCATCGCGACAGCCGTCGCGCTCTGCCTGCTCATGGCTGGCTGCGCGACGGCACCTCGCAGCAAGACCGGTTACATCCCGCGCGGCATGAGCGATCGCGAATGCCTGGCGCGCGCGATGTATTTCGAGTCCAACCGCTCAAGCGAGGACGGCATGCTCGCCGTCGGCTCCGTCGTCATGAACCGCTATGAGGCCGGCAAATACGGCAAGACGGTCTGTGCCGTGGTCGGCGCACCGCGCCAGTTCGCGCCCGGCGTTCTGCAACGGCAGATGACCGAACCGAAGAGCCGCGAACGCGCGATGCGGGTCTCGGGCGACGTGCTGAACGGCAAGCGCCACCCCACCGTCGGCAAGGCCGAATTCTTCCATACGCAGGGCTACGAGCCCGGCTACAACAATATGCGCTACGTCACCATCGAGGGCGGCAACGCCTTCTACGAGAAGGTGAAGAAGGGCGAGAGCACCGGCGATCTCGTTCGCGTCGCCCGACGCGGCCCGGCCGATATCGACGACCTGATCGCCATCAACCAGCGCACCGTCGTCGGGCAGAAACCGGTTCCGAAGCTTGCTCCGGTCGAGGAAGCCGAAGGCATCTACCAGCCGCCGGTCTACGCCCCGCCGCGCATGGTCGCGCAGCGTCCGTCGGCGCCGAGAGATACGCCACGCCGCGACACCGCCCGCTACCGGAGCGGCAAGACGCCGACACCGTCGGCGCCCTACCAGCCGCCGCCTCCGCCGGCCTATGAGCCGCAGATGGCCGCGGAACCTGTCGTGCCGGGACCGGCGCTCGGATGGCAGACCGGCCCGTCGGGGCATATCTACTAAACCGTCGTCCTCCGGCTTGACCGGAGGACCCATAGGGCGCTTACGGGTGGATGCTCCGGTCGAGCCGGAGCATGACGGCTACGCGCCGAACCCGGCGCGCTTCAGCCGCACCACGGCCTGATCGAGCGCCGACAGGAACGCCGAGCGATCCTTCGGCGAGAACGGCTTCGGGCCGCGTGTCGTCTGTCCGGCCGAGCGGAGCTCGTCCATCAGGTTTCGCGTCGCGAGCGCCATGCCGATCGAGGCCGTGGTGTAGGCGCGGCCGGTATTGCCGATCACCTCCGCGCCCGCCTTGATGCAGCGGTCCGCGAGCGGGACATCCTGCGTGATGACGATGGAACCCGGTGCGGCGCGCTCGGCGATCCAGTCGTCGGCGACGTCCGGACCGGCAGGCACGATGACCCGCTCGATCATCGGCTCTTTCGGGACGTTGATGAAGCCATTTGCGACGACGAACACCTTCAGCCCGTAGCGTCCGGCGACGCGATAGACTTCGTCCTTCACCGGGCAGGCATCGGCATCGACAAAGATAGTAATCGGCGTCGTCATGGGCCTCCGAAATGAGAAAGGCCATCCTTTCGGATGGCCTTTCCATTGTCATACCGCGGCACGGATCCAACCGTGCTTGCGCAGCTTACGCGGCTGAAAAATCCGAAGAGGAAACCCAGCTCGCGATGACCAGCGACCGCGGAGTAAGACAATGAGACACTGGATCACCTCCTTTCGATTGTGTTGAACACAACAAAAGATTGGGGCGCGTCCGGCTGCGTCGCACCTGCGCGTTTTGACGCAGGCAGACGGACCTCTCTCTGGGAGGGGTTCTGCAATTGTCTCCATTGTGACGCGCTTGCATCAGCTTTTGCCTCTCCCGTTTACGGGAGAGGTCGACTCGCCGATAGGCGAGCGGGTGAGGGCTACACGGTGCCCAATGTGTGGGAAATCACAGTCAGCACACCTTCCCGGTTCCGGAGCATGTCGTTGTTCCAGAAGCGGAGAACCGTCCAGCCCGCACTCTTCAGATACGCATCCCGGATTTCATCACGCGCACTCTCGGAATGCTGCCCGCCATCCAGTTCGATGACGAGCTTCGCATCCAGGCAGACGAAATCGGCGATGTACGGACCTATCGGGACCTGACGGCGGAATTTGCGACCGGCGAATCTCCGACTTCGAAGTTCGCGCCACAGGATGCGTTCGCAATCGGTGAGTTCCGCGCGGAGCTGGCGCGCAAGATTGGTTTTCTGACCGTCACGCAGCATTGCCCTCACCCGCGCGCCTGTCGGCGAGTCGACCTCTCCCATAAAATGGGAGAGGCAAGGAACGAGCCGCTACGCCGCTGGCCTTTGCGGTCCCGTGTTGACGTGGAAGTCCGGGCCGTTCGTCGTCGCCGCGACATAGCCGCGACGAATGACGAAGTCGGAGAAGTGTTCGCCGGGCGTCTTCGCCTTGGAATAATCGGTGATGATCGGCTCGAGCGCATCGAGGATCTCGGTCTCGTTGACGTCCTCGAGGTAGAGCTTCGACAGCCGCTCCCCGTTGAAGGCAGCGCCGAGATAGAGGTTGTAGCGGCCGGGACCCTTGCCGACGAAACCGATCTCGGCGAGATACGGACGGGCGCAGCCGTTCGGGCAGCCGGTCATCCGCACCACGATCTCCTCCTCGGCGAGACCGTGGCGGGCGACCATTTCTTCCAGCTTGGTGACGAGGGACGGCAGGTATCGCTCGCTCTCGGCCAGCGCGAGGCCGCAGGTCGGCAGCGCGACGCAGGCCATCGCGTTACGGCGGATGGCGGACGCCTGCGATGTCAGGCCGTATTCGACGACCATGGCCTCGATCTTCTTGCGGTTCTTCTTCGAGACGTTCGACACGATGACGTTCTGGTTCGACGTCATGCGGAATTCGCCGTCATGGATCTTCGCGATCTCGCGCAGGCCGGTCATCATCTGCGGCCCGCCGGGAACGTCCTTGATGCGGCCGTTCTCGATGAAGAGCGTCAGGTGCGAACGGCCGTTCTCGCCGTCTGTCCAGCCATAGCGGTCACCGGTGCCGGTGAACTTGAACGGGCGCGGCGCGGCGAGCGCGACGCCGATGCGCTTGCCGACCTCGGCGCGCCAGGCGTCCACACCGCGATCCTCTACCGTGTACTTGACGCGGGCATGGGCGCGGTTCGTCCGGTCGCCCCAGTCGCGCTGGGTCGTCAGCACGGCTTCCGCCGCCTTCAGCGCATGTTCGGGACGGACAAAGCCGAGCACGTTCGCCGTGCGGGGATAAGTCTTGGTGTCGCCATGGGTCATGCCCATGCCGCCGCCGACGGTGACGTTCCAGCCCTCGATCGCACCCTTGTCGTCGAGAATGGCGATGAAACCCAGATCGTGGGCGTAGATGTCGACGTCGTTCTGCGGCGGCACCGCGACGACCGTCTTGAACTTACGCGGCAGATAGGTCTTGCCGTAGATCGGCTCGACGACTTCCGCCGTCTCCTCGCCGCCGGCGATCTTCTCGCCGTCGATCCAGATCTCGCGATATGCGCCGGTGCGCGGCAGGAGATGATCGGAGATGTTCTTCGCCAGATCATAGGCCGCCTGATGGGCGCCCGACTGGTGCGGGTTGGAGGCCGACAGCACGTTGCGGTTGACGTCGCCGCAGGCGGCGATGGTGTCGAGCAGCACCGAATCCAGCTTGCGGATGGCGGCGCGCGAATTCGACTTGATGACGCCGTGGAATTGGAACGTCTCGCGGGTTGTCAGGCGCAGCGTGCCGTTGGCGTAGACACGGCCGATCTCGTCCATCGCGAGCCATTGCGCGGGCGTGGTGACGCCACCCGGAATGCGCACGCGGATCATGAAGGAGAACGCCTTCTCCATCTTCTTCCGCGAGCGCTCGGCGCGGAGGTCGCGCTCGTCCTGCAGATACATTCCGTGGAATTTGACGAGTTGCTGGTCGTCCTCCGAGATCTCGCCGGTGATCTCGTTGGCGAGGCCCTCGTTCAGCGTGCCGCGCAGATAGCGGCTCGCATCCTTCAGATATTCGTTACGTGCCAACTTGTCGGTCATATCCGTCGTCCTCCGGCTTGACCGGAGGACCCATTTCCGGGTCCACAGCGATCCTCCGGTCAAGCCGGAGGATGACGAGTCCTAATACACGTCCGTCAGGTAGCGCTTCTCGTTCTCGATGGCGCGTACGGCGGCTTCGGCGTTCTCGGGCGTCAGCGCCTTCACGTCGGCATAGGCTTTGACGAGCGTCGAGCGCACGTCCTTGGCCATGTTCTTGGCATCGCCGCAGACATAGAACTTAGCGCCGCCGTCGAGCCAGTCGACGAGGTCCCGGCGCTTCTCCCACATCTTGTCCTGCACGTAGATCTTCTCCGGCGCATCGCGCGAGAAGGCGACGTCCATGCGGGTCAGCACGCCGTCCGCCTTCGCGTCCTGCCATTCGAGTTGGTACAGGAAGTCGTGTGTGAACTGGCGGTCGCCGAAGAAGAGCCAGTTGCGGCCCTGCGCACCGATCGCACGGCGCTCCTGAATGAAGGCACGGAACGGCGCGACTCCGGTACCGGGACCGACCATGATCACGTCGCGATCGGGCTCGGGCAGGCGGAAATGCTTGTTCGGCTTCAGCTTGACGCGAAGGTTCGCGCCCTTCTTCACCCGGTCGGCGATGAAGGACGAGGCGACGCCCATGCGCTGGCGGCCGAAGCTCTCGTAACGCACCGCCGAGACAAGGATATGCACCTCGTCCTCGAACTCGCGGCGCGAGGAGGCGATCGAATAGGCGCGCGGCGCGAGCGGGCGCGTGATGTCGAAAATCTGCTCGATCGAGAGCTTCGATGGATAGGCTGCGAGCAGGTCGATGAGCTGGCGGCCGGTCAGCCAGTCGCGGACATGGCCGCCGTCGATCATCGCCTTGACCTCGGCATTGCCGGTCGCGGCGACGAACTTCTCCAGCGTCTTCGGCGAGAGCGTGGTGATGTCGCGGTCTCGGATCAGGTCGCCGCGCAGTGCCTCGTTTCCGGAATGGCCGGTGAGGTCGAGGACTTCGGCGACAAGCGCCGGATCGTTCTCGGCATAGACGTCGAGCGCATCGCCCGGCTCGTACGGGATCGAGCCGTTCTCGAAGCCGAGGGCGACGTGGAACGTCTCCTTCGCCGAGCGCGAGGAATTGAGGTTGATGTGGTCGACGACCTCGGCCGTCACCGGTGAATCGGGAACGACGGCCTGGCGGGCGCCGAAATCGACCTCGATGACGTGGCCGCCGCCGGCTGCCGGAGCGGGCGCGATGGTGTCGAGCGTGGCCTCGATCCAGCCGGAGGCCGGAGCCTGGTAGTCGAGATCGCAATCGACGCGGTCGACGACGCGCTTGCCGCCGAGAGCTTCGAGGCGCTCGTCGATCTTGCGGCCGGTGCCGCAGAAATCGACATAGGCGGTGTCGCCGAGCGCGAGCACGCTGAACTCGACGCCGTCGAGCTTCGGGGCGGCGTCGCTCATCAGCTCTTCATAGGCGCGGACGGCGCGCGACGGCGGATCGCCCTCGCCCCAGGTCGCGGCGATGACGAGGAGCTTCTTCGCCTTGGTCAGGTCGGAAAGCTGGAGGTCGCCGAAGTCGATGACATTCGGCTTGAAGCCCTTCTTGCGCGCGGCCTTGGCGGCGTCGGCGGCGAGCTTCTCGGAATTTCCGGATTCGGTCGCGAACAGGATGGTCAGCGGCTCCGCAGCCTTCGCCGGCGCGGCCGGCTGCGGTGCCGCACCGATGCCCTGCGCGGCATCGAGACCGGTCAGGAAACCTGCCAGCCATGCGCGCTGAAGCGGCGTCGCGGGCGCGATGACGCGATTGAGAATCGCGATCTCATCCTCGCTGAAGGGCGCGGTGTTCGGTATCGACGACAAAATCATCAACCTTAGCTACGACAATCGTCCCCGAAGGGGTGGTCTACATAGACCAGATGGATTGCGTTGTAATCAACAAAATCTGGAAGTTATTTAAGCTTCCGAAGCTCGTCGCTCAAGTGTCATGAGCCGGCTTTCTCCGCAACCCTGATAGGTGCATCGGTCAACGATCTCGCCTATAGAGCCCTGCCCGTTTCGCGGGGCGGAGTGATTTGATGCGATTGATCGGACTGGCGGGCTGGAGCGGCGCGGGAAAGACGACGCTCCTGGAAAAGCTTCTTCCGGAGCTGATCAACAAACGCGGCCTGCGTGTCTCGACGCTGAAGCATGCCCACCACAACTTCGACGTCGACAAGCCGGGCAAGGATTCATGGGTGCATCGCCAGGCCGGTGCGTCTGAGGTCCTGATCGTCTCGGAGAACCGGTTCGCGCTGATGCACGAGCTACGCGGCGCACCGGAGCCGACCCTGCCGGAGCTGGTTGGCAGGCTGTCGCCGGTCGACCTCGTCATCGTCGAGGGCTTCAAGCGCGGCCCGCATCCGAAGATCGAGATCTGGCGCGAGGCTAACGGGCGGCCGTTCCTCCACACGCAGGACCCGACGATCCGCGCCATCGCCGCCGACAAGCCCTTGCCCGATGCACCGATCCCGGTGATCGACCTCGATGATATCGGCATGATCGCGAATGTAATTCTGGCCGAGGCCCGGCCGGTCGAGACGGCGTTCGCGACAGGCTTCTGACCAAACCGGCGTGTCATTAGTCTATGGGGGCCGGACGGCGCCGCGACCGGTCCCATATTCATCGAGCCTTCCGATCCAGGAGCGTCATGAAGCTTCTCGCCGCGCTTCCGCTGATTGCCGCTCTCGCTATCTGTCAACCGGGATCGGCCGAGCCTTGGGAGAATGCCGATCCGGCGCAGGCCGGCTGGTCGATGTCCGACCTCGACGCCGCGAAGCAGCACTTCGAGACGCTCGGCTCGACAGCGATCATGATCGTGCAGGACGGCAAGGCGATTGCGCGCTGGGGCGATGTCGGGCGCAAGGTAAATGCCGCCTCGGTGCGCAAGAGCTTCCTCGGTGCGCTCTACGGTATTGCTGTTTCCAACGGGCAGATCGATCTCGCAAGCACGCTGAGCGATCTCGGCGTGGACGACGTCCCGCCCTCGCTCACGCCCGAGGAGAAGCGGGCGACGGTGCGCGACCTGCTGATGGCGCGCTCGGGCGTCTATCATCGGGCCGCGCACGAGACCGCCGTCATCCGTCGTCACCGGCCGGAACGCGGAAGCCATGCGCCGGGAACGTTCTTTTTCTATAACAACTGGGATTTCAACGCCCTCGGCACGATCTACCGCAAGCAGACCGGCGACGACATCTTCCAGAGCTTCGCGACACGTATCGCACAGCCGATCGGCATGGAGGATTTCGCGCTCGGCGATTGCCGATACGTGTTCGAGAAAGTCTCCGAGCACCCGGCCTACACGTTCCGGATGAGCGCGCGCGACCTCGCCCGGTTCGGCCAGCTCATCCTCGACCGGGGCCAGTGGGCCGGCCAGCAGCTCGTGCCCGCCGACTGGATCACGCAGTCGACAATCACCTATTCCCAGAGCGAGCGGAAGGGCATCGGCTACGGCTATCTCTGGTGGACGCTCGATCCCGCGCGCTGGGGCGACAGCGCGAGCCTTGCGTCCGGCTTCGGCGGCCAGCTCATTGCAGTGCTCCCCGCGAAGCGACTCGTCGTCGTCCAAACGGTCGATCGCAGCGAAAACAAAGATGGCGTCCGGACCTCGCGCTTTCTCCGGCTTCTCAAGGATATCGTCGCCGCGGCGCCGTGAACTGCGTCAGATATCCAACTTCCGGGCCAGCGCATCCGCCTCAGCGATGTCTTCCGGCGTATTGGCATTGAAGAACGGATCGACCGGATCGCTGTCCCAGTGAACGTCGACCGCGCCATGCCGCGCCGTCCACGCACCGACCTTGCGCAGCTCTTCCTCGACCAAGGCATGACGAAGATCGCCGCGCAGATCGACCCGCCACAGAGCGTTGACGGGGTGGTTCCGGCCGTTCGTCTCGGCCTGGGCGATCGGGACGCCGGCCCTTTCGCGCGCTTCATGCAGGCGGGCGACGAGATCGGGCGGAAGGAAGGGCGAGTCCGCCGCGACGCTGACCACCCATTCGATGTCCGGCCGGTTCGCGGCGCACCAGTCCAGCGCGGCGAGAACGCCAGCCAGCGGCCCGGCGAAGCCCGGCACGTCGTCGGGCACGACCGGCAGCCCCGTCGACGCAAACCGCTCGGGATCGCCGTTCGCGTTCAGGATCAGTCCCTCGCATTGCGGCCTGAGCGCCGCGACGGCGCGATCGAGAATGGTTCTGCCGCCGACCGTCCTGAGAGGCTTGTCGCCGCCTCCCATGCGCCGCGCGAGCCCTCCCGCGAGCAACACGCCGAGTGTCTTCGGGTGAGTGGTGTTCATGTCGCATCAATATGTGGCGTTAGGCCATTTAGCTACAAACAGGAATCCAAAGTGGAACTGAATGCCAACTGCACCGTTACGGTTGTCACAGAAGTTTCTTGTGCGGAATTTGGGGCTGATGAACAACACGGCCGTGAACGGACCAAAAATGCGGATCCTGATCGTCGAGGATGAATTCATCGTCGGCCTTCATCTCGAAAGTATTCTCGAGCGTCTCGGACACGACATCATCGGCGTCGTCGCCGACGAGGCCGAGGCGCTTTATCTCGTCTTCAGCGAGCAACCGGACCTGATCATCACCGACATCCATCTTGCGGGCGGCGGTAACGGGCTTCGGGTCGCGCAGGAGGCGCGCGAGAAATACGGCGCGCAGACCGTGGTCATTACCGGCCACCGCGACGGCGGCACCTTCCTGAAGGCCGAGGAGGCCGGGGCGATGGCGTTCTTGCGCAAGCCGTTCGGCCTGACCGAAGTCGAGAACGTCTTCTCGCGCCTCAGCAGCTGAAGCGCGTCCCCTCGCGCACCGTCGCGATCATGCCGACGCGGCGATGGAACAGCCGCTCCGCCTCGCCGAGGGCGTCCACCGCCTCCTCTACTTCGACCCAGGCGAAGCGCACCCGCGAACCCGCCATCAGCCGCCCGGCCGCCGGGACATCCGCCGAAATCACGGTTGCGATCTTTGGATAGCCGCCGGTCGTCTGGCAGTCGGCGAGCAGCAGGATGGGCTGGCCCGAGGGCGGCACCTGCAGCGCGCCCGGCACCGTGCCGTCGGAGAGCATCTCGCCGCTTTCCTTGCGGACCAGTTCGGGACCGCTGAGACGGGCACCCATGCGGTCGAGATCGCGCGTGACCGTGTAGCTCTCACGGACGAGTTCGATCAGCGCGCTCTCGCCGAACATCGGCGCCTGCGGACCCTTCACCATGCGGAGCGTGGGGAATTCGTCGATCAGCGGCGGCTGGATCAGCGTCAGGCACGGGCCAGCGCGTTCCCGATCGCGGGCAGACAGGGCATCGCCGGCCTTGAGTGCGCGCCCCCGGAGCCCGCCGAAACCACCGCGCAGGAAGGTCGAGCGCGAGCCGAGCACCTCGGGCACCGCGACACCGCCCGCGATCGCGAGATAAGCCACGGCCGTGTCGGCGAAGGGCGCGACGCGAACGATGTCGCCCTCGACGAGATCGACCGAGCGCCAGGACGGCCATTCCACGACATCGCCGCCGCGCTCGACGATCAGGGGCGCGGCGGTGCCTGCCAACGCGATGCGCGCCGAGGGAGCGGAAACGCGCAGAACGGGACCCGGCGACCGGCATTCCAGCGCCGCGGCGCCCTCGCCGTTGTCGACCAGGAGATTGGCGAGCCGAAGAGACGTCGCGTCGAGTGCACCGGACAAGGGAACGCCGAGCGCCAGATGGCCACGCCGGCCGAGATCCTGGACGGTGGTCTGCAAACCCGGATCGAGGACTTCGAACGTCAAGCGCCGGCCTCGATGCGTGCGAACTCCATGGCCGTCACCGGGCGGAAGCGGACCCTGTCGCCGGCCGCGAACACCGCCGGCGGATCCGCCGTATGGTCGAAAAGGCGGAGCGGCGTGCGTCCGATCAGCCGCCAGCCGCCGGGAGATTCCAGCGGATAGATCGCGGTCGTCTGGTCGGCGATCGCCACCGAACCGGCCGGAACGCGGGTGCGCGGCGTCTTCAGGCGCGGCAAACGCAACTTCTCGTCGAGATCGCCGAGATAGGCGAAGCCCGGCAGGAAGCCGAGCATGTAGACATGGTACTCGGCGGACGAATGCAGTTCGACGATGCCGGTCGCGCTCAACCCGGTTTCCCGCGTCACCTCGTCGAGGTCCGGCCCCGCCTCGCCGCCGTAGAGCACCGGGATGTCGACGAAACGGCCTGCCGACATGTCGGCATCGTCAAAAACATCAATTCCTGCAATGGCTTCGACGATCTTCGAATGCTCGACGACGAGCGGATCGAAGTGAACCGAAAGCGCCGCGAAAGCCGGAACGACATCCGAAATGCCGGGGATGTTCGCGCTCCGGATCGCCTTCGCCGCGGCGACGACTCGGGCATTCGTCGCGCGGGACATCTCGGTCCCGAACGAGATGGTTAACGCCGCGTCACCAAGCAGGGAAAATTGACCGAAATTTATTTTCACGCGAAGGCTGTAACCCCCTATGCGCGCTAAGCGAACCGTCACACATTATAGGCATAAATGAGGCTGCTTCGTCCTGGGAGGTCGAGTGGCACGTAGGATCGACATAAACGCCGATCTCGGTGAAGGCTACGGCACCGACGAGGCTATGCTCGGTCTGGTGTCCAGCGCCAATATCGCCTGCGGATTCCATGCCGGCGACGCCTATACGATGCGAGCGGTAAGCCGCTGGGCGGCGGAACGAAACGTCGCCGTCGGCGCCCATCCCAGTTTCGACGATCTCGGCGGCTTCGGCCGCACTTTCATACAGATGAGCATGCACGAGCTGGAATCGCTCGTCGCCTATCAGATCGGCAGCATGGCCGAGGCCGCCGCCGACGCCGAAGTGCCGCTCGTCCACGTCAAGGCGCATGGCGCGCTCTACAACGCCGCCGCCCGCGACCTCGATCACGCAATGGCGATTGGCCGCGCGATCAAGGCGGTCGACCGCAATCTGATCTATCTCGGTCTGGCCGGCTCGCGGATGGGGCAAGCAGCCGAGATGCTCGGCCTGCAATTCGCCAGCGAAGCCTTCGCCGATCGTCATTACGGCGATGACGGCACGCTGCTTCTGCGCACCGTCAATGGCTCGGTGATCTCCGACCCGGAAGTCGTGGCCGAACGCGTCACGCGCATGGTTCAGGACAACGAGGTCATTTCCGCCTCCGGCAAGCGGCTCGCGATCAGCTTCGACTCGTTCTGCGTCCATGGCGACGAGCCGACCGCCGTCGTCGTCGCCCGCGCGGTCCGCCGCGCCATCGAGGATGGCGGCTTCGAGGTCGCGCCCCTGGTCGATGCGGTCCGCGACCGCCCAGCGGCGCTGCCAGCGGACGAAGCCCGCTTCACTGCATAATCGTCAGCGACGCCCGGCTGATCTTCGATTCGATTGCCTTGATGCGGCGATTGTGCGCCGTCCAGTTGATGCGGCTTCTTGAACTCCTCGCTCCCGCCGCCGTCTTCACCCGTCCGCCAGCCATGGCAACCGCGGGCGCGCCGAAGGTCGCGACCGGAACCTCGCCACGCACCGAATAACCCTGCTCCGCCAGGATCTGCCGGACCCGGACACAATAGGCGACGGATTTGTGCGAGAACCGTGTCTCGCCGTGCCCGGCGCGGTATTTCATCACCGTCGTGCAGACGTCGCCGCCGGCGAGTCGCCAAGCGCCGGTGAGGTAGGTCACGCCGTAGCGGATGTTCGTGGTAGGAACGCGAAGCTCGGCATTGGTGCCGTAGAAGCCGAGCATGCGCGCGGTCGAGGGCAGGATCTGCATCAGCCCCACCTCGCCGGCGTCACCCGAGGCGAAGATCTGATAACCGCTCTCCACGGTCGCGACCGCGTCGGCGATCTCGGGCGGCATGCCAGATTTGACGGCCTCGGTGCGGACCATCACACGCAGGGCGACAGGATCAGGCTCGGGCGCGACCTCCTGCGCCGCCGCGGGAAGCGTCATGGCGAGCGCGGCGGTGGGTACAAGCAGGAGGCGCATCCACTCATAATGCACGAAACGGTGAGGCGATCCTGTGGCGGTGACTTTCCCCGGACTGCGAAGCGGGAGCGACCTCATCCTGAGCCGCGAGCGAAGCTCGCGTGGACGCTCCGCGTCCGGCTCAGTGCCGCCCGCCGCCCTTTTTCCGCGCCGCCCGGCCGCCCTCGTCGAATCGCTCGATGGCGACCTTCACCAGGATCGTCACCAGCGCCAGCCCGGTCAGCACCGTCGCCGCCGCGAATGCGCCCGCTGAATTATAGTCGTTGTACAGAAGCTCGATCTGCAGCGGCAGCGTATTGGTGACGCCGCGGATATTGCCTGAGACGACAGAGACCGCGCCGAATTCGCCCATGACGCGCGCATTGCAGAGGATGGCGCCATAGAGCAGCGCCCATTTGACGTTCGGCAGCGTCACCGACAGGAACATGCGAAGGCCGGACGCGCCGAGGCTGACCGCCGCCTCCTCGTCGTCCGTTCCCTGCACCTGCATCAGCGGGATCAGCTCGCGCGCGACGAACGGCGCGGTGACGAACAGGCTGGCGAGGAAGATGCCCGGCAGCGCGAACATGATCTTGATGCCCGCCGCGTCGAGCAGCGGACCGAGCAGGCCTTGCGCGCCGTAGACGAAGAGATAGGACACGCCGGCGATGATCGGCGACACCGAGAACGGGATCTCGATCAGAGCAACGAGGAGATTGCGGCCGCGAAAGCGGAACTTCGTCACCGCCCAGGCGGCCGCGATGCCGAACACGACATTGATCGGCACAACGACGAGCGCGGTCACCAGAGTCAGCCAGATCGCATGGAGGGTCTCGGGCGCGAAGAGATTGGCGCCGTATGTCCTGATGCCGACGGCGAGCGCCTGCGAGAAGATGACGACGAGCGGCAGGACGATGACGAAGAAGGTCAGCACCAGCACGCTGCCGAGAATGATCGCGCGCGCCGTCCGGCCCTCGCAGACGCGGGTCGTGGAATGCGTGCTTTGCGGATTAGCGCGGCCGAAGAACATCAGTCCCCCCGCCCGACATAGCGCAGGTGCCAGGCCTGCAGCAGATTGGTGAGGATCAGCATCGCGAAGGCGAGGAGCAGCAAGATCGTCGAGATCGCCGCCGCTGCCGGGTAGTCGTATTCCTCGAGCCGGATGAAGGCGAGGAGCGCCGCGATCTCGGTATAGTTCGGCTGGTTGCCGGCGATGAAGATGACCGCTCCGAACTCACCCAAGGAGCGGGCGAAGGCGAGCGAGCAGCCGGCGAGGAAGGCTGGGAAGATCGCCGGGAAGATGACCGAGCGGAAGATGCGCAGATCCGACGCGCCGAGCGTCAGTGCCGCCTCCTCCACCTCCGGGCCGAGATCCTCCAGCACCGGCTGCACCGAGCGAACCACGAAAGGCAGGCTGGTGAACACCATCGCCGAGGCGATGCCGAGCGGCGTGTAGGCGACGGTGATGCCGAGCGGGTCGAGCCAGCTTCCGAGCCAGCCGTTCTTGGCGAACAGCGCCGTCAGCGCGATGCCGGCCACCGCCGTCGGCAGCGCGAACGGGACGTCGACGAGTGCATCGAGCAGGCGCTTGCCCGGAAAGTCGTAGCGCACGAGCACCCAGGCGAGGCCGAGGCCATAAACGGCGTTGAAGACGGACGCGCCGAGCGCGGCGAGGAGCGTGACGCGGAATGCGGCGACGACGCGCGGGCTGGTGACGATGGCGAAGAACTGGTCCCAGCCGGTGTTCGCGGCTTGCATCAGGAGCGCAGCCAGTGGCAGCAGGACGATCACGCCGAGATAGACGAGCGTGATGCCAAGCGCGAGGCGATAGCCGGGAAGGACGCGACGTGGACGGGAAGACATCGCGTCGGTGATTAGCGGGAGTGGGGCGCGGACGCTAGTGGACTGAAACGCACGTGTCCCGGAAGCGGCATCGCCGCTGTCCGGGACCCATAAGCCCTGTGGCCGATTGAACCGCAAGCGCTGCGGCATATGGATCCGGGCCTTCCGCGCTAGGCGCTCCAGCCGGGATACGCATGCTCACTTCCCGACGAAGACCTGGTCGAGCTTGCCGCCCGAGGCGAAATGGTCCTTCATCACCTTGTCCCAGCCGCCGAAGACGTTCTCGACGGTGAGGAGGCGAACCTCCGGGAACTCGGCCTTGTGCTTCTCGACGACGTTCTTGTCGTTCACGCGATTGGCGAAGCCGGCCAGGATCTCCTGGCCCTCCGGCGAATAGAGGTAGTCGAGATAGGCTTTAGCCAGATCCCTGGTGCCGTGCTTGTCGGCGTATTTGTCGACGACGGCGACCGGGAATTCGGCGAGCAGGCTGACCGGCGGAACGACCGTCGCGACCTTTTCCTTGCCGTACTGCTTCACCACGCCCGAGGTCTCGGCCTCGAAGGTGATCAGGACGTCGCCGATGTCACGCTCGACGAAGGTCGTCGTCGCGGCGCGGCCGCCGGTGTCGAACACCGCGACGTTCGACAGGAACTTCTTGATGAACTCGTCGGCCTTGGCGGTGTCGCCCTCATACTTCCCGAGCGCGTAGGCATAGGCGGCGAGATAGGTGTAGCGGCCATTGCCCGAGGTCTTCGGGTTCGGGAAGACGAGCTTCACGTCGTCACGGACGAGATCGTCCCAGTTCTTGATGTTCTTCGGATTGCCCGCGCGAACCACGAAGGCCGGCAGCGAGTAGTACGGCGAGGCATTGTTCGGGAACGCCTTCTGCCAGTCCTTGGAGACCGCGCCCTTGTCGGCGAGCACCTGGACGTCGGTGACCTGGTTGAAGGTCACGAGATCGGCCTCGAGGCCCTCCAGGATCGCGCGGGCCTGCTTGGACGAGCCTGCGTGCGACTGGTTGACCGTGATGTCCTTGCCGGTCTTCGCCTTCCACACCTTGGCGAATTCGGCGTTCACCGCGACGTAGAGCTCGCGGGAAATGTCGTAGGACACGTTGAGAAGCGTGTTCGCATCCTGCGCGCGGGCAGGAGCGACGAAGATGAGGGACGCGGCGATGGCCGCGAGAACGAGGCGTTTCATCGAAATCTCCAGTCGGTCGGTTCGAATATGCATAGCGGCGTGTGGTTGTAAATAATTATCCGACTTTGAAATGCTATCCGGCTAAATATACATTTTTTGATTGCTATTCGCGTTGCGCAGGGTTGCGCCGCATTCCGCGTATATGTTTCGAGAGCGTCCCGCTCCCGGACCTGAGTTGAATGCCCGTAACCGAAGCTCCGCGTACCGCCGAGACCCGCCCGTCGCTCGATCTCGATTTCAAGGACACGCCCAAAAAGCCGAAGCGCCGAGTGTCGACGCGCGTGGCGGCTCTTGCCGTCCTGCTGCTGACCGGCGCGGCCGGGGCTTATTGGTATTGGGGCGGCTCGGGTCAGGGCACGGCGGCCGCACTGCAAATAGCACAGGCGACGCGGGGCGATATCGTCGACAGCGTTTCGGCGCTCGGCAATCTCCAGCCGCGCGACTATGTCGATCTCGGCGCGCAGGTGTCCGGACAGCTCAAGACGATCCATGTCGATGTCGGCGCCGAGGTGAAATCGGGCGATCTCCTCGCCGAGATCGACCCCGTCGTCCTCAACACCAAGGTCGAGGCCGGCCGCGCCTCGCTCGCCGCGCTGAAGGCGCAGCTCCAGGACAAGGAAGCCCAGCGCGACCTCGCCAACCAGACGCTCGAGCGCCAGCGCAAGCTCGTGGAGACCAGGGCCGTCTCCGAAACGACGTTCGAGAGCGCCGAGGCGACCGCGCGCTCGGCCGCGGCACAGGTCGACATGCTGAAGGCGCAGATCCAGCAGACCGCCGCGACACTGAAAGGGGACGAGGCGACGCTTGGCTATACGAAGATCGTCTCGCCGATGGCCGGCACTGTTGTCTCGATTTCGGCCCGCGAGGGCCAGACCCTGAACGCCAACCAGCAGGCGCCGATCATCCTGCGCGTCGCCGACTTGTCGACCATGACCGTGTGGACGCAGGTCTCGGAGGCCGACGTGCCGAAGCTGAAGCTCGGCATGAAGGCGACGTTCACGACGCTCGGCTCCGGCCAGCAGAGCTGGGAAGGCACGCTCCGTCAGGTGCTGCCGACGCCGGAAATCACGAACAACGTCGTGCTCTACACCGCTCTGTTCGACGTCCAGAACCCGAAGCGTGAACTGATGACGCAGATGACCGCGCAGGTCTTCTTCGTCGTCGCCGAGGCCAAGGGCGTCCTGACGATCCCGACGGCGGCGCTGCGTGAATCCCGGCCCGGCAGCGGCCAATACACGGTCCTGATCAAGGATGGATCGTCCACCGAGCGCCGCCCGGTCGAGGTCGGCGTGAAGACGCGCGTCCTTGCCGAGGTGAAATCCGGACTGAAGGAAGGCGACACCGTCGTGATCGGCTCCTCCAGCCCAACAGGCGCCGGCAATCCGGGCGGCGGCCAGCGTCGTCCGGGGATGATGCGGCTGTGAAGCACGTCGAGCTCCCGTCCGGCTCGGTCGCGACCGGCGAGCCGCTGATCGAACTCAGCGGCATCGTGAAGACCTATGGCGGCGAGGTGCCGGTCGAGGTGCTGCACGGCATTTCGCTGAGCATCTATCCAGGCGAGTTCGTCGCCATCATGGGCGCGTCGGGCTCCGGCAAGTCGACTTTGATGAACATCCTCGGCTGCCTCGACAAGCCGACGCGCGGCACCTACCGCTTCGCCGGCCGCGACGTCTCGGAACTCGGCCGCGACGAGCTCGCACGCCTGCGCCGTGACGAATTCGGCTTCGTTTTCCAAAGCTACAATCTGATCGCCAACGCCACCGCGCTGGAAAATGTCGAGGTTCCGGCGATCTATGCCGGCCTCGACCTCGCGACGCGGGAAAGCCGCGCCACGCACCTTCTCGGCGCGCTCGGCCTCGCCGCACGCACCGGCCACCGGCCGAGCCAGCTGTCGGGCGGCCAGCAGCAGCGCGTCTCGATCGCCCGTGCGCTGATGAACGGCGGCCGGATCATCCTCGCCGACGAGCCCACCGGCGCGCTCGATTCGAAGAGCGGCGCGGAGGTCATGGCGCTGCTGCAATCGCTCGCCGAGCGCGGCCACACGGTGATCCTGATCACCCATGACCGCGAGGTCGCCAAGCACGCCCGCCGCGTCATCGAGATCCACGACGGCAACATCACGTCCGACACGGGTCCAGATCTCGCGGCGGCGAACGCACCTGTCCTGCCGGCATCCGAGCCCGGCCATTCCTCGCTGGCGGCGGACATGGCCGAGGCCGGAAAGATGGCGATCCGGGCGCTCCGGACGAACCTGTTCCGCACCATCCTCACACTGCTCGGCATCATGATCGGCGTGGCGTCGGTCGTGGCCATGCTGGCGGTTGGACAGGGCGCGCAGCGCGAGGTGCTCGCCCGCATCGGCTCAATGGGTTCGAACCTCCTCGTCGTACGTCCCGGCGCGCCGAACGAGCGCGTGCAGGCGGGATCGAGCGTGCTGACGCTCATTCCGGAGGACGGCGACGCCGTCGCCGAACTGCCCAACGTCTCCGCCGCCGTTCCCGAGCGAAGCGGCCAGGTGACTCTCCGCATCGGCAATCGCGACTACCAGACCCAGGCGACCGCGACGACAGTCGACATGCCCGAGACCCGCAACTGGCCGGTCGAGCGCGGCGTCTTCTTTTCGCGCGCCGACCAGGACGGTCGCGCGACGGTCGCGGTCATCGGCCAGACGGCGGCGAAGAATCTCTATGGCGAGGCCGACCCGGTCGGCAGCTTCCTCTTGATCAACAACGTGCCGTTCCAGATCATCGGCCTGATGGGTCCGAAGGGTGCCTCGCAATTCGGCGGCGACCAGGACGACGTCGTCTTCGTGCCAGTGACGACCGGCAGCATGCGCCTGTTCGGCGATCCGAGCGTCCGCAGCCTGACCATCGCCGTCACCGATACGACGCGGATGGACGAGACGCAGGCCGCCGTGACCGGCGTGCTGAAGGAACGGCATGGCAAGGAGGACTTCCAGATCCGCAACATGGCGGCTTTGGTCGAGACCATCTCGTCGACGCAGCGGACGCTCTCGGTCCTGCTCGCCTCCATCGCCGCGATCTCGCTCCTCGTCGGCGGCATCGGCATCATGAACATCATGCTGATGAGCGTGACCGAGCGGACGCGCGAGATCGGCATCCGTATGGCGACGGGCGCGGCGACGCGGAACATCCTGCAGCAGTTCATGACCGAGGCCGTGGTGGTGGCCGCGTTCGGCGGCACGCTCGGCGTCGTGCTCGGCTTTGCGTCCGGCGCAGCGATTGCGATGGCCGGGCTGCCGCTTCAATTCACCGTGCTGCCGGTCGTGGTGGCGTTCGCCTGCGCGGTGATGACGGGCATCGTGTTCGGTTTCATGCCGGCGCTGAAGGCGGCGCGGCTTGATCCTGTCACGGCGCTCGCCTCGGACTAGGTCTATTATTCAGCGGCTTCGGGCAGTCCTTCGCCGCGTCGAGCATCGGCCTTCTCCAGAGCGAACGACACCGCCCAGATCGCCAGCCCCGCAAGTGCGAGAAGCGTGCCAACCCAGCCGGTCGAGGTCAGTCCGTAACCGGCCGTGATCGCCATGCCGCCGAGCCAGGGTCCGAGGGCATTGGCGGTGTTGAAGGCTGAATGGTTGAGCGCCGCTGCGAGCGCCTGCGCGTCGCCGGCGACATCCATGAGCCGGGTCTGCAGGACCGGACCGAGGGCAACTCCGAAGCCGATGCAGAACAGCACGACCATCAGCGCAGCAAGATTGTGGGTCGCGGCGGGATAGATCGCGAGCACCACCGCCGACCAGATCAGCAGCGCCGCCGCCGTCGGCATGAGGGCGCGGTCGGCGAAGCGGGGCATGACGAGACTGCCGATGGTCATGCCGATGCCGAAGACCGCCAGCGCGAACGGCATCGCCTCCGGCGAGGCGTCGGTCACCTGCATCATCGTCGTGGTGAGATAGGTGTAGACGGCGAAAACGCCGCCGAAGCCGATCGCCCCGATCGCGAGCGTCAGCCAGACCTGCGGCCGCTTGAGCGCCGCGAGTTCGCCGAGCGGACTGTGCGCACCCTTGTGATCGCGGTCAGGCACGAAGGCGGCGACGAGAATCGCCGTGAGCGTCGCGATCGCGGCGACGAGGCCGAACGACCAGCGCCAGCCGACATATTGTCCGATCAGACTCGCGACCGGCACGCCGACGATCGTCGCGATGGTCAGGCCGAGAAACATCCGCCCGATCGCCGTCGTACGGCGGCTCTCCTCAACGAGCGAAGCGGCGGTCAACGCCGCGATGCCGAAATAGACGCCGTGAGGCAGACCGCTGAGAAAGCGGAAGACCAGCATCCATTCGACGTTCGGCGCCATTCCCGAGAGTGCATTGAAGATCGCGAATGCGATCATCAGCGCGATCAGAAGCGTTCGGCGGCGCATTCCCGCGGTGAGTACCGCGAGGAGCGGAGCGCCGACGACGACGCCAAGCGCATAGGCGCTGATGACGTGACCGGCCCGCGCGACGTCGATGCCGAATTCACCGGCAAAGTCGGGCAGAAGGCTCATCGTCGCGAATTCGGTGGTGCCGATGGCGAAGCCGCCGAGCGCCAATGCGAAGATGACCAGTCTGGGCGCGGCGGCCGAGGATGTGGAGGTTCTCAAATCGAATTACTGCTGGAACTGTGAATGTTCCAGCAACATAGGGGCCTCGACCGGCTGGAGTGTCCCGGTATGGGCAGGCCTCGGTTGCGCGGGGCGCAGTGCCGGACCGACGCGAAAAGGGCCGCCCGGAAGGGCGACCCTCTCTGCAGACCGGGAAGGAGGGTTGGGAAATCAACCCGGCAGCAGAACCTTGTCGACGACGTGGATGACGCCGTTCGACTGCATGACATCGGCCTGGGTGACGTCCGACTTGCCGCCCTTGGCGTCCGTCAGGACGACCTTCTTGCCGTCCACCATCGCCGTCAGGCTTTCGCCGTTGACCGTCTTGAACACGGCCTTGCCGCCGCCCTTCCTGATCGCCGCCATGATGTCCTCGGCGGTGTGAGTGCCGGCGACCACATGATAGGTGAGCACGCCGCTCAGCATCTTCTTGTGATCGGGCTTCAGCAGGGTCTCGACCGTGCCCTTGGGAAGGCCGTCGAAGGCCTCGTTCGTCGGGGCGAAGACCGTGAACGGGCCTTTGCCAGACAACGTGTCGACCAAGCCGGCCGCCTTCACCGCAGCGACGAGCGTGGTGTGGTCCTTCGACTTGACGGCGTTCTCGATAATATTCTTCGACGGATACATCGGCGCTCCACCGACTTCTACCGTCTTCTCCATCATCATACCTTGCGCGTTAGCGTAATTCGTGATGACGGCGACAGGCGCAAAGAGACATGCTGTAGCAATTGCGCCGAACAGAAGATTCCTGTCCATCCCTGTATACCTCCATATGCATGCCTTCCGCCCTCTCAGAAGACATAGAACATACGGAGCTGGATGAATTACGGATGCAAATCTTCGACAAATTTTGTCAGACGTTGTGCATCGCGCCCTTGGCCACGACCGGGCCTGTCGGCTGACCAGTCGGCGAACCGCCCATCGGCTCGACCGAGATCGCCAGGACGCCGTTCGCCCGCGTCTGGGGCATGACGGTATCGGGCATGGGTAGCGTGACCGGCCCCTTGGCGACGAAGGTGCCGAGCGAGACCGGCGAACCGCCCGCCGGGATGAGCCAGAGCTCGTGGGTATGCTGAGGCGGCGCCGGTGAATCGGCCGCCGGCATCAGCACGATACGTCCGGCCGATTTGTCGACCGTCACCATGAACGCGGAACGGCCGTCTTCGAGGTTCAGCATCGCGACCATGGTCTTCGGCGGTACCAGCGGCGTCGAGAACAGCAGCAAGGCGAGGCATGCGGCGGCGAGACCGCTCGCGGCGAAACCGATTCCGCGCCAGACCGGCAGGCTGTGCCAGAAGCCGTTGCGCGGCGCCGCGCGAAGGGTCGCCACCGGAACGGTGGGCGGGTGGATGTGATCCGCGATGCCGGCCCAGACATGCTCGGGCGGCTTGACCGGCTCGATGCAATCGATCAACGGGGAAAACCGCGTCTCCCAGAACGAGACTTCGTCCGCGAACACCGGATCGTCCCGCAGACGGAGAAGCAGCGCCTCGCGTTCCTCGTCCTGCACCAGCCCGAGAACGAGCTCGGCGGCGAGCGGCCGCTCGATGCCGTCCTCAAACACCGGCTCTGGTGCTTTCGGGCTCATTCTCCGAGACATCCTCTCAGGCTGATCAGGCCGCGCCTGATCCAGCTCTTCATGGTACCGAGCGGCACGCCGCGACGGCGCGCGAGTTCATCATAGGTCGCGCCTTCCAGAAACGCGGTGCGGATCGACGCCTGCTGATCGGCATCGAGCTTGTCCAGACAGTCGTGCAGCGCGCGAACCTGTTCGGCGTTCTCGATATCGGCCAGCGCCGACGGAATGCCGTCCGGCACCTCCTCCGCGATATCCAGCGGAGCCTCAAGCCGGCGCACCTTGTCGGCCCTAACACGGTCGAGCGCCTTGTTGCGCGCCACCGTGACGAGCCAGGTGATCGCGCTCGCCCGGTCCGGGTCGAACGTACCGGCCCGCCGCCAGACCGTGATGTAGGTTTCCTGAAGCACTTCCTCGGCCTCGCTCCTGTCGTCCAAGATACGAAGGCAGACCCCGAAAAGCTTCGCCGAAGTCCGGTCGTAGACGGCGGCGAGCGCCGCACGGTCGCCTTTGCCGACGGCCTTCAGCTGCAAGGCGAGGGAGATACTGGCTTCACTTGGCGAGCGAGAGGTCATCGGTGGCGGACTATAGGGCTCGTTCCGGCCAAGGCGAGACGTGGATTGACCGTAGTCGATCAACTTTCCGTATTAGAGGAATTTGTAGAAGAACGTCGCGGGAGCCAGCACGCCGTCCGGCGTCATCGAATGGTCCGGCATCGTGCCGAGCTCGATCCAGCCGGCGCTCCGATAGAGGTGCTCGCCCGCGCTGCCGGTCGCCGTATCGAGGTGGAGCAGTGTCCGGCCATGCCGCTTCGCAATGGCTTCAGCGGTCGTGAGTAGCCGCTTTCCGAGGCCCCGGCGGCGCGTGCTGGAGTGCACCAGCATCTTCCCGAGCTCGGCTCGGTGCGGCGAGTTCGGCTGATGCGCGAAACTTACGATGATGGTGCCCACCACGCGTCCGGCTTCGCGGGCCACGATAAGGATGCGGCTTTTGTCGGCGATGCCGGGCAACTGGCCGCGCCAGAAGCCTTCGCCCTCCGCCCGGCCGAAGCCGCGCATGAAATTGACCGACGACCCGCTCTCGACCGCGTCGACCAGCACGTCAGCGAGTTCCGACAATGCAGCCTCGGCTTCAGCCACATCAAGCTCAACGATTTCAAGCGTATCGACAGCATTCATTTTTCAGTCTCACATCGGACTTTCCGATGATACACTAACTTCCATAGGGAATACCAAACAGTCCCATAAGATTCTTCAATGGATATCGATCAGCTCCGGACATTCGACCGAATAGTCCGCGACGGCAGTTTCACCAAGGCCGCGGCCCGGCTGAACGTCACCCAGGCGACCGTGTCGATGCGGGTGAAGTCGCTGGAAGACGCGCTCGGCGGAGCGCTCCTTCAACGCGGACGGAAGATCACGCTGACCGAGCGGGGCATCACTTTCCTGCCCTATGCACGTCGGGTGCTGGCGGCGTTGCTCGAGGGCGAGGACGCGCTGCGCGCCGTCGAGCGCGGCCGACTGACGGTTGCCTCATTGCGGAGTCTGGTGACCTGCTTCACCGGCCCGGTCGTCGCCGAATTCGCGGCGGCGCATCCGGGTGTCGAGTTCGATTTCGAGGAAGGCCGCCACCGCGATATCGCCGAATGGCTGCACGACCGCGCGCTCGATCTCGCGGTGATGGGCTGGCCGAATCTCAATCCGCTGCTCGAGACCCTCACCCCGCTCGCGATTTTCCGCGAGCGCGCTTTGCTGGTCGCCAGTCCCGCGATCGCCAAGAGGATCGGACCGGAGCCTACTCTCGACCGGGTGTTCGAGATCGCGCCGCAATTCCTGACCTTCTTTTGGTGGCAGGTGACGCCGGAGCCGATCGTCGAGCTGCGTTTTCGCGCCAAGGCCTCTTCGCAGATGCTGTTCCGGCCCGGCCTGCAACTGATCGAGAAAGGCGCCGCGGTCGGCCATCTGATGGAGCCGACGATCCGGGAAGAACTGGAATCGGGCCGCCTGGTCGATCTTGCGCCGGTCGACATGCCGTCGATCAACCGGGATACCGCGCTCGTCGCCGGCGGCGACATCTCGGGCCGTCCGCTGATTGAGGGACTGGCCGATGCGTTCGTCGCCGGCGCGGCCGAACGCGGCCTGCTCCACCGCGATCTCCGCCCAAGCCGCTGAACAATGGGCCGTTGAACAAGAAGCGTCTCGCCTTGCCGCCCTCCGGAGCGGGTGCTATCCCGCGCCCATGACCGCCGCCCCCATTCCGAATATCCGCAATTTCTCGATCGTCGCGCACATCGACCACGGCAAGTCGACGCTCGCCGACCGGCTGATCCAGCTCACCGGCGGTCTCTCCGAACGCGAGATGACCGAGCAGGTGCTCGACTCGATGGATATCGAGAAGGAGCGCGGCATCACCATCAAGGCGCAGACCGTACGCCTGACCTATCCCGCGAAGGACGGCCAGACCTACATCCTGAACCTGATGGACACGCCCGGCCACGTCGACTTCGCCTACGAAGTCTCGCGCTCGCTGGCAGCGTGCGAAGGATCGCTCCTGGTCGTCGACGCCTCGCAGGGCGTCGAGGCGCAGACGCTCGCCAATGTCTATCATGCGCTCGACGCCAATCATGAGATCGTCCCGGTCCTCAACAAGATCGACCTGCCCGCCGCCGAGCCGGAGCGGGTGAAGGAGCAGATCGAGGAGGTGATCGGCCTCGACGCGTCCGACGCCGTCGAGATTTCGGCCAAGACCGGCCTCGGTATCCCGGACGTGCTGGAGGCGATCGTTACTCGCCTGCCGCCGCCGAAGGGCGACATCGCAGCGCCGCTGAAGGCGCTGCTCGTCGACAGCTGGTACGACGCCTATCTCGGCGTCGTCGTGCTGGTGCGCATCTTCGACGGCACGCTGAAGAAGGGCCAAAGGGTGCGGATGATCGGCACCAACGCGACCTACGAGGTCGACCGGATCGGCGCCTTCACCCCCAAGATGACGAATGTCGAGGTGCTAGGCCCCGGCGAGGTCGGTTTCATCACCGCCTCGATCAAGGAAGTGGCGGACACCCGCGTCGGCGACACCATCACCGACGAGAAGAAGCCGACGCTCGATCCCCTGCCCGGCTTCAAGCCGGCGCAGCCGGTGGTGTTCTGCGGCCTGTTCCCGGTCGACGCGGCGCAGTTCGAGGATCTGCGGGCGGCGATGGGCCGCCTCCGCCTGAACGACGCCAGCTTCAGCTACGAGATGGAATCGTCCGCCGCGCTCGGCTTCGGCTTCCGCTGCGGCTTCCTCGGCCTGCTGCATCTGGAGATCATCCAGGAGCGGCTGGAGCGCGAGTTCAATCTCGACCTGATCGCGACGGCGCCGTCCGTGGTTTACGAGATCACCATGCGCGACGGCAGCCAGATCGACCTGCACAATCCGGCCGACATGCCGGACACGATGCAGATCGAGGAGATCCGGGAGCCGTGGATCCGCGCCACCATCCTCACGCCCGACGAATATCTCGGCGGCGTGCTGAAGCTCTGCCAGGACCGGCGCGGCAACCAGATCGACCTCAACTATGTCGGCAAGCGCGCGATGGTCGTCTACGACCTGCCGCTGAACGAGGTCGTGTTCGACTTCTACGACCGCCTGAAGTCGATCTCGAAGGGCTATGCCTCGTTCGACTACAACATCACCGACCTTCGCGCCGGCGATCTCGTGAAGATGCAGATCCTCGTCAACGAGGAGCCGGTCGACGCGCTCAGCATGCTGGTTCACCGCACCCGCGCCGAGAGCCGCGGACGCGCGATGTGCGAGAAGCTGAAGGAGCTGATCCCGCACCATCTGTTCAAGATCCCGATCCAGGCCGCGATCGGCGGCAAGGTCATCGCCCGCGAGACGATCTCGGCGCTCCGCAAGGACGTGACGGCGAAGTGCTATGGCGGCGACGTCTCGCGCAAGCGCAAGCTCCTCGACAAGCAAAAAGAGGGCAAGAAGCGCATGCGCCAGTTCGGCAAGGTTGAGATCCCGCAGGAGGCGTTCATCGCCGCGCTGAAGATGGAGGATTAGGCTGGCTACTCCCCTCCTCCTCGTCACCGGCGGTTCGCGCGGCATCGGCGCCGCGACGTGCCGGCTCGCGGCGGAACGGGGATATGACGTCGCCATCAATTACGCGCGCGACCGCGAGGCCGCCGAAGGCGTTGCGAAGGACTGCTGGAAGCACGGAGTCCGCGCGGAGATATTCCAGGCCGACGTCGCCCGGGAAGACGACATTGCCCGCCTCTTCCATGAGATCGACGGCTTCGGCCAGCTCACCCATCTCGTCAACAATGCCGGCATTGTCGGCCGGGCGTCCCGCTTCGACGAGGCCGATCCGGTCTCGATCCGCGCGACGGTCGATCTCAATGTTACTGGCGCCATGCTCGTCACCCAGGCGGCACTGAAGCGCATCTCGACCCGACACGACGGGCCGGGCGGCGCGATCGTCAATCTGTCCTCGATCGCGGCGACGCTCGGAGCACCCGGCGAATATGTCTGGTATGCCGCGACCAAGGCAGCGATCGACGCGCTGACGATCGGGCTGGCGAAGGAGGTCGCGGCCGAAGGCGTGCGGGTGAACGCCGTCTCGCCGGGGCTGATCGATACCGGCATCCACGCCTCCGGCGGACAGCCCGACCGCATCGCGAAGCGCGGCCCGCTGCTGCCGATCGGCCGGGCAGGAACGCCGCAAGAAGTCGCCGAGACGATCCTGTTCCTGCTGTCCGACCAGGCCTCTTTCGTCACCGGCTCCAATGTCCGGATCGCGGGCGGGCTCTAAACCATTCATGATGCGATCGTGATTCCAGAGGATTTGTGCCGTGCAAGATGAAGCCAAGGCCCTCGCGGGCGTGATCCCTCATCCGGACGAGAACCCCGGCGTCGACGTGACGATCCAGGGCCACAAGATCGATCTCGACGCGCCGAAACTGCCGAAGGTGATTGAGGAGGCGGCCTTCACGAGCGGCGGCTTTCCCTACGACAAGAAGATGAAGGACGAGGAGTACGACGAGCCGCTCTACGCGCTGCAGATCGAGCTTCTGAAGCTGCAGCGCTGGGCGAACGCGACCGGCTCTCGCATTCTCGTCGTCTTCGAAGGACGTGACTCCGCCGGCAAGGGTGGCGCGATCCAGCGCTTCACCCAGCACCTCAATCCGCGCTCCTGCCATGTCGTGGCGCTTGCCAAGCCGAGCGATGCGGAGCGCGGCCAATGGTATTTCCAGCGCTATGTCGAGAAGCTGCCGACGGCCGGCGAGATCGTCCTGTTCGATCGCTCCTGGTACAACCGTGCCGTCGTCGAGCCGGTGATGGGCTTCTGCAAGCCGGAGCAGACCGACCAGTTCCTGAAGGACGTGCCGACCTTCGAGCGCATGCTGGTCGAAAATGGCATTCATATCCGCAAACTATGGCTGACCGTGGGACGGGAGATGCAGGTCAAGCGCCTGTTCGACCGGCGTCACGACCCGCTGAAGACCTGGAAGCTCTCGGCGATCGACTACAAGGGCCTGCCGCTCTGGGACGAATATACCGAGGCTGCCGAGCGCATGCTGCGGACGACGCATGCGACCGAGGCGCCGTGGACGATCATCCGCGCCAACGACAAGAAGCGCGCCCGGCTGGAGACGATCCGAACCGTTCTGTCCTCGCTCGACTACGACGGCAAGGACCATAAGGCGGTCGGCAAGACGGATACGAAGATCGTCGCCAGCGCCGAGACCGCGCTACGCAAGGATTGGGACATCTGACGCGAGATCATGGTGACCGGCTGTTTACCTTGATCTGGCATCGTGCTCTTCATATCACAGTCGGATTCTGCCTTTTATTCGCCAAAGAATAGCCGCGCGAGCGGCCATTTCGTTGACGACACAGGTTCTCCGGCTCGGTGCGGTGATCTCGGGGGTCCGATCCTGTCATGCGTTTTTCTGTTTCGTCTTTCGGTCGTTCCCTTTCACTCGCAATGGTTGCCGCTGCTGGCCTGGTGCTCGGCGGCTGCGTCGCCGACCGTGCCGGCCCGACGGCCAAGGTCGCGACCTTCGACCAGGGCACGATCGACCGCTACGGCCCGCGCCCGAACGAAAAGTTCGCGCTGCCGGCCTCCGACATCTCCCGTGTGCGGCCACAATATCTGCGCCGCGAGGTCGCCTATAGCGGCAACGAGCGTCCGGGCACGATCGTCGTCGACACCCAGAACCGCTATCTCTTCCTCGTCATGGAGAACGGCCGCGCCATGCGTTACGGCATCGGCGTCGGCAAGGAAGGCCTCTCCTGGGGCGGCGTCGCCACCATCCAGCGCAAGGCGGAATGGCCGCGCTGGACTCCGACGGCGGACATGATTGCCCGCGATCCGGACCGCAACGCCAAATGGGCGGGCGGCATGGACGGCGGCCTCGGCAACCCGCTCGGCCCGCGCGCGATGTATCTCTACCAGAACGGCCGGGACACGCTGTACCGCATCCACGGCACGACCGAGCCGTGGACGATCGGCAGCGCCGTCTCCTCGGGCTGCATCCGCCTGATCAACCAGGACGTGATCGACCTCTACAGCCGCGTCCCGACGGGCACGACGGTGATCGTGCTGCACGACGGCAGCCCGATGGAGCAGGTCCAGCAGGTCGTCGCACAGGTCGGCACGTCGGTGCAGAAGGGCCTGTCCCAGCTCGTCCACTCCCTGCCGAAGCGCGGCCAGTAGCCAGGCTGAAAGCCCCATCGGGAGGCTGCTTTAGGGGATGGCGAGCCGCCATCCGCTTCCCGTGGACCCATTTTCGAATGATCGCGACGCTATAGATGGAGGGACGGATCGCGGAGCCCCGCGCCCGCGAATGAGTTCACGTGTCCAGGAGGAACCAACGAGGAGGTTACGATGGACGCACGTGTACGACACCGTCGCGTCACGATCGGCAATGTCGACACCTTCTACCGCGAGGCAGGACCGGAGGGCGCGCCCGTGGTTCTGCTGCCGCATGGTTACCCCTGCTCATCCTACGAGTTTCGCAACTTCATGCCACGGCTGGCCGATCGCTGGCGGCTGCTGGCGCCGGACTATCCCGGTGCCGGCTACAGCGCGACGCCGGACCACTTCGACTACAGCTTCGACGGCTACGCCGACTTCCTCTACGGCTTCGTGGGGACGCTCGGCGTCGAACGCTTCACCCTCTATCTACACGACTTCGGATCGCCGATCGGCGCACGGCTCGCGATAAAGGCGCCGGAGCGTGTGGTGGCGCTCATCATCCAGAACGGCGACATCCCTTACGAGGATGCTCTGGGACCGAAATACGCCGAAATCGAAAAGACCTGGCAGCTGCCGCCGTCAGAGATGCGGGAGAAACTGGCTGAAGCGGTTACCGAGGAGACCTTCAGGGAGGAGTTCCTAAACGAGGTGAGCCCCGAACTTGCCGAGCGCATTCCTCCCGATCTGTGGAAGCTGCATTGGTCATTGATGACCCCGAAGCGCAAGGAGATCGCGGTCGACCTCATCGCGGGTCTGAAGGAAAACCGCGCCTGGTTCCCGCAACATCGGACCTATCTCAGCGAGCACCGGCCGCCGGCGTTAATCGTGTGGGGACCGCAGGATGGATACATGCCGGAGAAATCGGCGCGCGCCTATCTTCGCGACCTGCCCGACGCCGAGCTCCACCTGCTCAATGGCGGTCACTGGCTGCTGGAGACCAACCTCGACGAGGTGGTCGCGCTCGTTCGCGATTTTCTCGGTCGAGTTCATTATACGGAAGGAGGCATTGACCAATCTCGATAGCAGCCAAGGCCGAAGGAACATCGGCTTCGTGGTCGTTCGGCGTCCCTACCATCTTTGATGGACGCAAAGCCGCCATCGGCCAAGGACCGCGACGGCCGAGCGATTACCCG
Source organism: Rhizobiaceae bacterium CPCC 101076 (assembly GCA_003347645.1). GTDB lineage: Bacteria > Pseudomonadota > Alphaproteobacteria > Rhizobiales > Methylopilaceae > Flaviflagellibacter > Flaviflagellibacter deserti. The sequence goes on from QDFX01000016.1 coordinate 51,505, forward strand.
ATCGACCCTAGGCCGCGCTCTTGGCCGGAGGTTTCGGTCGGCGGCGGTTCTCGCGGAGAAGCTCGCTGGCTGCCTCGTTCGGCTGCGCCTTGGCGAACAGCCAGCCCTGCCCCTGGTGGCAGCCCTCGCTGCGGAGATATTCGAGATCGGCGGCGGTCTCGACGCCCTCGGCCGTGATGGTGATGCCGAGGCTCCTGCCAAGCGTGATGATCGCCCGGACGATCGCCTGCGAATCGGAATTCGTGCCGAGGCCCTGCACGAAGGACCGGTCGATCTTGATCTTGTCGAACGGGAACGAGCGCAGATAGCTCAGCGACGAATAGCCGGTACCGAAATCGTCCATCGAGATACGGACGCCGAGCGCGCGCAGCGCATGAAGCGTGGCAAGCACGTTCTCGCTCTTCTCCAGCAGGACGGATTCGGTGATCTCCAGCTCAAGCCTCTTCGGCTCGAGGCCGGTCTCGTTCAGTGCATCCGATACGACCTCGAACAGATTGCCCGAGCGGAACTGGAGAGTCGACAGGTTGACCGCGACCTTGGTGTCGCCGGGCCAAGCGGCGGCATCGCGGCAGGCGCGGGTCAGCACGTGGACGCCGAGCGGCACGACGAGGCCGGTCTCCTCGGCGAGCGGGATGAAGTCGATCGGCGGGATGTTGCCGCGCTCGGGATGGTTCCAGCGCACCAATGCCTCGAAGCCGGCAACGTCGCCCGAGCCGATCTCGATCAACGGCTGGTAATGGACTTCGAGCGTCCCGGCATTGATCGCGGCGCGAAGATCGAGCTCCATGCGACGGCGGGCCTGCAGGCGGGCGTCCATTTCGGCTTCGAAGAAGCAATAGGCGCCGCGGCCCTCGGCTTTGGCCCGGTAGAGCGCCATGTCGGCGGCCTTGAGCAGCCGGTCGCAATCCTCGCCGTCGCTCGGGCCGACCGCGATGCCGATCGAGACGCCGATCGTCATCAGATGACCGTCGATCTCGTAAGGCGCGCTGACGATCTCGATCAGGCGGCCGGCGAGCGAGCCGGCGTCTTCGGGATCGTCGATCCCGGTCTGCAGAACCGCGAATTCGTCGCCGCCCAGGCGGGCGACGGTATCCGTCTCGCGCAGGGCGCCTTTCAGGCGCTGCGCGACGAGGACGAGAAGCCGGTCGCCGATCGGATGGCCGAGCGTGTCGTTGATCGACTTGAAATCGTCGAGGTCGAGGCAGAGCACCGCGGCCGTCTCGTCGCGGCGGATGCGGGTCAGGCACTCTTCCATCTCTTCGCGGAAGAGGACGCGGTTCGGCAGACCGGTCAGCGCGTCGTGATGCGCCATGAAGGCGATCCGCTCTTCGGCGCGCTTCCGCTCGGTGATGTCGACGGCGCCGATGAGTTCCGCCTGGACACCCTCATAGGTCAGCAGGCTGGAATAGACCGCGACGTCGATCGCCTCGCCGTCCGCCTTCCTGTGCCTCCAGGTGAAGCCGACCTCGCGCTTCAGCTTGCCGGGCGGCGTCTCGGCGTCGGTCTCGTCCGGATGACGGAGATCGGCGAGCGTCATCGCCAAGAATTCATCCCGCGAATAGCCGTAGTGCTGGGTCGCGGCATCGTTGACCGCGAGAATGCGGCCCGTCTCGAGCGCGTGCACGTACATCGGTACGGGATTGTTGTCGAAGAGCAGGCGGAAGCTTTCCTCGCGCTGCTTCATCTCGGTGATGTCGACGCGCAGGCCGATGATGCCGCCGTCGGAGGTGCGGCGCTCCTCGATCAGGATCCAGCGGCCGTCGGTCGTCTTCTGCTCGTGGCGGCCGCGCGGATTGTAGAGCCGGTCGAGCCGGTCCTTCAGCCATTCCTCTTCGCGACCGATCGCTTCCGGATACTGGCCACGCGCAACGCCGATCCGGAGCGTATCCTCGAGCTTCACGCCTTCGGCAAAGAGGTCCGACGAGCCCGCATACATTTCGCCGTACTGCTTGTTCCAGAGAACGTAGCGGCCGTCGGAATCCAGGAAGACCACGCCTTGCGGCAGGATGTCGATCGCCGCCCGCAAACGCGCTTCGGCCTGCTTGGCCTGCTGGATCGCCGCCTCGGCTTCGAGGCGCGCATCGAGAAGCGCCGCATCATAACCCGGGTGAGCGGAATGGGAGGCAGTACGGTTATCGTCGGACGGGGACTGGAATTCGGCGTTCATGGGCATTTGCGCTCCTGGACGCCTAGGCTATTGGAGCTATTGGATTAACAGCAGCTTTCCACCATTTTTCTGCTCGAGATTCGAGCCTTCGATAACCATGAATTCTTGGCCGTTATTGACCTCGCGCGTTCGTGATCGACATAAAAACAGCCGGATTTTGGCTGTTTATTCAATATTTCGCCTCCGCTCTGCCTAAAAATGTGACAAATGCTGTTCTTGTGCGCATCACTACTTCACGGTTACCAATGTCTTAAGAAATTGCCGTTTTTAGGCTGGGACAAATCGTTGCCGTTCATCGGTGAACCCGTACCGCGCGCCGCAAATATGGTATTTGGCCGCCCGTCTTCTTATCTAAGGTCGCGAGGCGGCGATGCGGTTTCTGGTCCGGATGATCGGCGTCTTTCTGTTTGCGGCGGCATTTGTCGCGCTGGTCATCGATGGAACACGGTCGATCGCCGGAAATGCGCTCTACCTGTCGAGCCTCGGCGAAAGCGTGAAGCTCGTATGGCCGAACGGCATGGAAGCGATCGAGAACTCGCTGCGCTCCCTGTATGAGAGCCTGTGGGATCCGGCGGGGTCCTGGCTGTTCGCGCAGCCGGCTTTCGTCGTCCTCGGCCTGGCCGGCCTGTTTCTGATGCTGATCGGCCGCCGCAGGCCGAGAGTGGTGAGACCGCTGCCGCGCCGTTACTGAGGAGGGCTGTCCATGTTCTCGTTCTTCAAGCCGGAGATTCCCATGCCGACGGCTGCGTCCGCGCTGCCGGGTCGTCCGGGGGCGCTCCCGACCGCTACCACCCATTTCGTCAATGGCCGCCCGCTCAAGGGCCCCTATCCGGAAGGTCTGCGGACCGCGATCTTCGGCGCCGGGTGCTTCTGGGGCGTCGAGCGCAAGTTCTGGAAGATCCCGGGCGTCTACGTCACCGCGGTCGGCTATGCCGGCGGTTTCACGCCGAATCCGACCTATGAGGAGACCTGCACGGGTCATACCGGCCACACCGAAGCGGTGTTGGTCGTCTTCGACCCGGACGTCGTCTCCTACAAGGAACTGCTGAAGACGTTCTGGGAGGCGCACGACCCGACGCAGGGCAACCGCCAGGGTAACGATGTCGGCACGCAGTATCGCTCCGCGATCTACACGACCACGCCGGAACAGGCGCGGCTCGCCGAGGAGTCGAAGGACGCCTATCAGAAGGCCCTCGGTGCGCATGGCTATGACACCATCACCACCGAGATAGCGCCGGCCGGCGAGTTCTACTTCGCCGAGGACTACCATCAGCAGTACCTGGCGAAGAACCCGAACGGCTATTGCGGCGTCGGCGGGACCGGCGTCTCCTGCCCCGTCGGATCGGGCGTATCGGCGCTCTGATCGTCAGGCACGTCGGATGCGGACGGTTTCGCGCTCACCGGATATAGCGGCGGGCGCTCGGCGGCCTTGTCCGGTGCGTTGACCACCGCGCGACACTCCGCCGGCAGGTCCGATAGCATCATCGGCGGCGGCGGGGGCTGCGGCTTCGTGGGCTTCTCCGGCTTGGGTTTCGGCAACTGCTTCTTCACCCAGCTTTCCAGCGCGGCGTCGCAGCCGTCTCCCGGCGGTACCGGCGCTTGCGGCTTGCAGGTCGCGCTGCCGAGCGGACAGACCATGCGGATGTGCATGTGATAGTTATGGCCCCAATAGGGGCGTACCGTCTGAAGCCAGCCGCGGTCGCCGGTCGCTTCGCGACAGAGCGCCTTCTTGATCGCCGGATTGACGAAGATGCGCTCGACGCCCGGCATCCGGGCGGCAAGCCGGATCACCTTGAGATGCTCCGGCGTCCAGATCTTCGGATCGACGTCCTGCCAGTCCCTGGCGACAAGGCTGACCGCCGAAATATCCTCCCGCTCCTTCGCGGTGAGGAGGCGGTTCGGCATCGGATTGAGCCAGACATCGGCGTCGAGGCCGACCTGATGCGAGGCATGGCCGGTCAGCATGGGCCCGCCGCGCGGCTGAGAGATGTCACCGACCAGAAGGCCAGGCCATTTCGTCTCCTTCGGGACCTTCCTCGCCAGTTCCTCGAGCGTGGAGATGAGACGAGGATGACCCCAATTGCGGTTTCTCGACAGCCGCATGACCTGCCATTGCGGCCCGTTGATCGGCAGCGCCTTGGCGCCGGCGAGACAGCCCTTCGCATAGAAGCCGATAGAACGCGTCGCCATGTCCGCCGGAAGCTTTTCCGAGCCGAAAAGCTGCTTCGCCGGTGTCTTATCGACGTTGAGCGGGCCTGGCGCCGGTAAGGTCGCGGGTTTGGATTCCGGCAGCGGAACGGCGCTTGCACCGCCCAGACCAGCAATAGAGAGTGCCAGCGCGACTACCAGCAACGTCCTGCGTTTCATGACCATGAGCCACCGCATGCAATGCATTGGTCGTCTGGCAGGAACCTCAGCCCGGCCGATGGACTTAATAGCATGATCTTCCGATTTCCCGAGGGGCTCATATGCGCATTGCACAGATCGCGCCGCTCTATGAAAGTTGCCCGCCGCAACTCTACGGTGGAACCGAGCGCGTTGTTTCGTTCCTGACCGAAGAGCTTGTCAAACTGGGCCACGACGTCACCCTGTTCGCTTCCGGTGACAGCAAAACGGCAGCCCGCCTCGTTCCCGGCTCGAAACGCGCTCTGCGCCTCGACACATCAGTCCTCGACCCCCTCGCCCACCACATGGTGTTGATGAACAGGGTCATTCAGGAAGCCGACAATTTCGAGATCCTGCACTTCCACACCGACTACCTCCATTATCCTTTCTTCGCCAATAGTGGCCACCCGATCGTCACCACGCTGCATGGCCGACAGGATCTTCTGGATCTCGTCCCGATCTATCGCGAATTTCCAGACATGCCCCTGGTCTCGATTTCCGACGCCCAGAGGCGGCCGATCTCTCACGCGCATTGGGTGAAGACCGTTCATCACGGCCTGCCGCTCGATCTTCTTCCGGAGGGACCGGGCGATGGGCGCTATCTGGCTTTCGTCGGCCGGATCAGCCCCGAGAAGAGGCTCGACCGGGCGATCATGATCGCCCGTCAGGCAGGGATTCCGCTCAAGGTCGCGGCCAAGATCGATCGCACCGACACCGTCTACTATGAAGACGTGATCAAGCCGCTGCTCGGCGAGGGCGTCGAATTCGTCGGCGAGATCAACGACCAGCAGAAAAAGGACTTTCTCGGTCGCGCCGGCGCGCTGCTCTTCCCGGTCGACTGGCCGGAACCGTTCGGGCTCGTCATGATCGAGGCAATGGCATGCGGCACGCCCGTGCTCGCCTTCCGTTGCGGCTCGGTGCCGGAAGTGATCGACGAGGGTATTACCGGCCTGGTCGTCGACTGCATGGAAGCAGCACATGCGGCGCTGCCGCAGGTGCTGGCTCTCGACCGCCATAACGTGCGCTTGCAATTCGAGAAGCGGTTCTCGGCCGAACGCATGGCCCGCGATTATCTGGCGCTCTACGAGACCATGACGCGTCCGGTGATCACGATGCCCGCGGCTGTCGCGGTTGCGAAAAGAGCTGGCGAGCGCCTAAGCTCGCTCGAGCTTCCTGCAGCCGTGCACGCCGTCGCAAAAGCATGAGTGGCGTGTTCTCCGCAGGTGACGGAGGCGGCTGCGAATGAACGAGACATTGCCTTCGCAATTCTACATTCCGGCGCGCACAACGCTCGACGGCGGTCGGCCGTCGCGGCTGAAGCACAACGACACCTTCGCCGTGCTCGATACCAATGGCGACCTGCTGGCCTGGGAGGGCAATCCCGACGGCCTCTACAATCGCGACACCCGGCATCTTTCGCACTTCGAACTGCGCCTGAACGGCGCACGGCCGATGCGGCTCTCGTCGAACGTCGAGAGCGACAATGCCGCGCTGACCGCCGACCTGACAAATCCCGATTTCTTCGAGGGCGACCGGCTCGCGCTGCCGAAGGATACGATCCATCTCCACCGGCTGAAATTCGTCTGGGACGGGGCGCTGTTCGAAAGGATCGCGATCTTCAATTACGACGACGAGGCGCGCCGCCTGCGGGTCAGCACGACATTCGACTGCGATTTCGCCGATCTTTTCGAGGCGCGCGGACAGCGCCGGCCGGGGCGCGGAGTTCGCTGCGTGGACGTGATCGGCGACGGCACGGTGCGCTTTGCCTATGCCGGGCTCGACCAGGTCGAGCGCACGACCGAACTCGCCTTCTGGCCCATTCCGGACCGCATCGAGCCCAGCTTCGCCTATTACGACATGATCCTCGGCCCGCAGGAGAAGCGGGTGATGTTCGTCCGCATCGCCTGCAATCCGAAGGATCTCGCGAGCTGGGAGGGCAAGGAATATTTCCGCGAATTCGCCTATATGCGCCGCTCGCTGCGACAGGCGAACAACCGTTCGCTCCGGATCGCGAGCACGAACACGCTCGTCCAGAACGTCATTCGCCAATCCATGGCCGACCTGACCATGCTGACGACCGAGACGCCGTATGGCGCCTATCCCTATGCCGGCATTCCCTGGTTCTCGACCGCGTTCGGCCGCGACGGCATCATCACCGCGCTGATGATGCTCTGGGTCGATCCCGGAATGGCCAAGGGCGTGCTGTCGCTCCTTGCGCATACGCAGGCGAAGGTCGCCGACCCGTTCCAGGACGCCGAGCCCGGCAAGATCCTGCACGAAATGCGCTTCGGCGAGATGGCGGCGCTGCGCGAGGTGCCGTTCGGCCTCTATTATGGCAGTGTCGATTCCACCCCGCTCTTCGTCATGCTGGCAGGCGCCTATCTGTCTCGAACCGGCGATGTGGAGACGATCCGCTCGCTCTGGCCGAACATCCAGGCGGCGCTGGGCTGGATCACCAATCACGGCGACGTCGACGACGACGGCTTCGTCGAATACCGCCGCCAGCGCGACACCGGCCTCGTCAATCAGGGCTGGAAGGACTCGGTCGACTCGATCTTCCACACCAATGGCGATTTCGCCGAGGGACCGATCGCGCTCTGCGAGGTGCAGGGATATGTCTACGCCGCATGGCGGGAGGCCGCGGCCATGGCGCGGGCGCTCGGGCATGACAAGAACGCCATCACCTTCGATCGGCGCGCCGAGGACATCCGCAAGGCATTCGAGGAGAAGTTCTGGATCGAGGAGCTCGGCACCTACGCCATCGCACTTGACGGTCAGAAACGGCCATGCGCGGTCGCGAGCTCGAATGCCGGCCACGCCCTCTTCACCGGCATCGTCCATCCGGACCGCGCCAAGCGCGTCGCGGCGCTGCTGATGGAGCCCGAGAGCTTTTCGGGCTGGGGCATCCGCACGATCTCGACCAGCGCGGCGCGCTACAATCCTATGTCCTACCACAACGGCTCGATCTGGCCGCACGACAACGGCCTGATCGCGCTCGGCTTCGCCCGCTACGGCCTGAAGGACGCCGTGCTGAAGGTGTTCAAGGGCCTGATCGAGGCAGCGGGCGAGATCGAGCTCAACCGGCTGCCCGAACTTTTCTGCGGCTTCGGCCGCAAGCAACGTCAGGGCCCTATCGGCTATCCCGTCTCATGCTCGCCACAGGCCTGGGCGGCTGCCACACCGCTGGCGCTCATTCAGGCCAGTCTCGGGCTGACGCTGGAACACTCGACCGGCGATGTACGGCTGAACCTGCCGGTGCTGCCGGACTTCATCGACAAGCTCTGCCTGCACAACGTCACTCTCGGCGAGGGTGGTTGCGACCTTCTCGTCAGCCGTCACGGCACCGACGTCGCCGTGACGGTACTGGACCGGCGCGGCGACATCCGAGTGATCGAAATACACTAAATCGGCGTGCCGCCGTTCACGTGGATGACCTGACCGGTGATGTAGGAGCTTTCCTCGGTCGCCAGGAACAGGAAACAGGACGCCACCTCGTTCGGCTGACCGGGTCGACCAAGGGGGGTGTTCTTGCCGAACTCCGCCACCTTATCCTTGTCGAAGCTTGCCGGAATGAGCGGCGTCCAGATCGGACCCGGGGCGACGGCGTTGACGCGGATGCCCTTCTTGGCGAGTTGCTGCGACAGCGCGCGGGTGAAGGCGACGGCGGCGCCGCGCGTCGATGAATAGTCGACGAGCACCTCGTTGCCCCGGAAGGCGGTGATCGACGCCGTGTTGATGATCGTCGATCCCTTGCCGAGATGCTTCAGCGCCTCGCGGGTGACGAACAGATAGCTGAAGATATTGGTCCGGAACGTCCGCTCGATCTGATCCGGATCGATCTCGGAGAAGTCCTCGACCACGTGCTGCTCGGCGCAATTGTTGACGAGGATGTCGAGCCGGCCGAAGGCGTTGATCGTCTCGCGCATGACCTTGGCGGCCGCGTCGGGGAATCCCAGATCGGCCGAGATCGCATGCGCCCGGCTTCCGCGCCCCTCGATCAGCTTCCTGGTTTCGTCGGCATCCTTGCGTTCGTCGAGATAGACGAAAGCAATGTCAGCTCCCTCCTCGGCGAAGGCGACAGCCGTCGCGCGGCCGATCCCGCTATCTCCTCCAGTGATGAGCGCGACCTTGCCTTTGAGCCGGCCGGTGCCTTTCAGGCGCGGTTCGTAATCCGGGCGCGGATTCATCAGGTGTTCGTGGCCCGGCTGGTCGTCTTGCTTCTGTGCTGGCATCGACATCGCAGTTCTCCCTTCGAGGGTCGAACAGCAGGCCTCAGCTTTTGTTCCGGCCGTCCAGCCTATCCTGCAGCAGGGCAAGCACCGGCCATTCTTCGGGCTTCAGCCCATGCGGCCGACGGCGCCCGTGAACGGCGGATTTGAGATCATCCGTGAGTGTGCCTTCCAGATAGGCCTCGATGACGGCCGGGTGGACATAGCAGCGGCGGGAAATCGCACGCGTATTCACCAGCCGTTCCGCAACCCGGTCGATCGCCGCGTTCAGTTTCCGCGTCGCCTCCGTCTTGGTCGAGAAGCCGCCGAGATCGACCAGAGCATGCGCGGCGGTCACGGTGCCGGCCCAGGTCCGGAAATGCTTGGCGCTGAAACCCGACCCGCCGATCTCGCGGATATAGTCGTTGACGTCGTGCGAGGCGACCGAATGCGGCTCGCCGTCGCCGTTCATGTACTGGAACAGGTTCTGGCCCGGCATTTCCTGGCACTGGCGGATGATGCGGGCGATGCGCCGGTCGCGCACGGTGAGCTTCCAGCTCTTGCCGCTCTTGCCCTTGAACGAGAACAGCAGCCGCTCGCTGCCGGCCTCGACATGCTTGTTGCGAAGCGTCGTCAGCCCGAAGCTCTTATTGGCCTCGGCATATTTCTCATTGCCGATACGGATCAGGGTCGTGTCCAGCAGGTGGACGACCGTTCCCAGCACCTTCTCGCGGCAGAGACCGCGCAGCGCCATGTCGTCGTCGATCCGCCGGCGCATTTTCGGCAGCATCTCGGCGAACTCGATCAGCCGCTCGTATTTCGTCTCGTCGCGGATCTCGTGCCATTTCGGGTGGTAGCGGTATTGCTTGCGGCCCTTGGCGTCACGCCCCGTCGCCTGGATGTGGCCGCTGGCCTTGGGGCAGATCCAGACATCGACATATGCCGGCGGGATCGCGAGGCTGCGGATGCGCTCGAGCGTCTTTTCGTCCCGCAACAGATCGCCGTTCGGCCCGTAATAGGCGAAGCGCAGGCCGGATTTCTTTCGGGTGATGCCCGGATTCTCGTCTGTCACATAGACGAGGCCGGCATTCTCGGCGGAGAGAGCGGGATCATGGGCCGGGCAGGCATCGTCATCCGGAACGAGCAAAGCGTCGGCCATCACCACTCCCACATGAACTCGCGTGGATAAACTCGCCCGGAGGGCAAGAGGTTCAGTTCGCGGACAGCGTGGCATCACAGCCAAGTTGCGAAGCGGGAGCCGGGCGTTTATAGCGGCACCTCCGCTCGCAAGAGCGGTCCGGAGGGGTGGCCGAGTGGTTGAAGGCGCACGCCTGGAAAGTGTGTATACGGGAAACCGTATCGGGGGTTCGAATCCCCCTCCCTCCGCCAGACATTAAGCTATTGTTATAGCTATTCTTTCTGACCTTATGCTTGGTTCCTAAGCCTCGGAAATGTCGCTTGCTTTGGCATAGTCCAAAGTCTCCGCTCCCCCTCCGGACTTCATTTTTGCGCGCAAATCGGCGGCCGATCTAACTGGATTCTTCGGAGGGCACGCACCCACTACGGTTTCGAGTTTGCCGCGATGCAGATCGCCCGCCCACGCTCCATCGCGCGGAGCAATTCCTCTCGCGGAAACCGCTGAAGTTGCGTAAGTTACACTCTACATCCGACGCGGCAGTAGAGTTCGATGGTGAGTCCTCGTCCAACGCCAACGGAGGATGCCGGGTGAAACTCCTCCAAGAACCGCTCGTCCATTTCGTCGCCGCAGGCACGGTCCTGTTCGCCGTTTATAGTTGGCTCAACAAAGATAGCGTCGAAATTGCGGGAGTGCCGCCGGTCCGGATCGGTGAGGGCGAACTGAGGTGGGTCGAGGAAACCTGGAGCAGGCAATGGCTCCGGTCGCCTTCAAAAGAAGAGCTGTCTGGGTTTGTTGCCGAACTCGTCAATGAAGAGCTCCTTGCCCGCGAGGCGCTCGAAATGGGGCTCGACAAGGATGACACGATTATCCGCCGTCGACTGGCGCAGAAGCTTAAGTTCATCGTCGACGACACTGCACGGCTCGGCGAGCCGACGGATGATGTGTTGCGTGCCTACTACGAGAAGAATTTGGCGCGCTTCACACATGGCGCAACGGTGTCGTTCGTCCACGCGTTCTTCAACACCGGAACCCGTTCAAATGCGGAAGGTGACGCGAGAGCGATATTAAAGGCTGGGCCCAGTCCTAATGCAGGAGATCGGTTTCTGCTCGGCAATGGATTTCCCAATGCCGATGCGCAGGCGGTATCGAACGTCTTTGGTCCGGACTTCGCACGAGAGCTCTTCAGAGCGGTCCCTGGAACATGGTCGGGACCGATCAAGTCCGCCTACGGCTATCATCTTGCGCTGATCGACAGAAAGAACGAGGCGGCGCAACTCCCGTTCAACGAGGTGCGCGACAAAGTGGTCGCGGCATGGCGCGTTGAGAAACAGGACGAGGCTTACGCCGCCTATATCGCGCGGCTTCGCGAGAAGTATGGCGTCGAATTTGACCAGAGCGTGAAGGCATTGCTCGACGACACGCCCGCCAAAAGCTTGGTGGCGAAATGAAATTCCTCTCGCATTTCCCTTTCCTCTGTCTTCTGCTGATGGCAGCGATGGCGAGCACGGCGGCTCATGAAGTGCGTCCGGCCCTGCTCGACATCCGCGAGGAAGCGCCAGGCGAATTTAGCATTCTCTTCAAGACGCCGATGCAGGGCGATGCCCGACTGTCATTGCGCGCAACGTTTTCCGGCAGAAATGAAGCTCTGACACCGATGGTCGAGCGTCCGACCGGAGACGCCATGGTGCAGTCCTGGCAGCTGCGGGCGATTGAGCCGCTGGCCGGGCAGCGCGTACTAATCGATGGGCTGCAGAGTACGATGACGGAAGCCCTGGTGCGTGCCGAATTTCAGAATGGAAATGTCTGGACCGGGCGACTGACACCGGCGGTGCCGTCGGCGACAATCCCGGAAGCGCAGAGCAAATGGGAAGTGATCGCGGCCTACTTACGAAGCGGCGTCGAGCACATTCTGTTCGGTTTCGACCATCTGCTGTTCGTGACAGCGCTGATGATGATCGTTCGGGACTGGCGCATTCTGGTGAAGACGATCACCGCCTTCACCGTCGCACATTCGATAACGCTGACGCTCGCCAGCCTTAAGATAGCCAGTCTGCCATCGGCCCCTGTCGAGGGCGTCATCGCGCTCAGTATACTGCTAGTCGCCACCGAAATCGCGCGCAAGGAACGCGGCCAAACAAGTCTGACGGTTCGGTGGCCGTGGGCTGTCGCCTTCGCCTTCGGACTGCTGCACGGCTTCGGATTTGCTGGCGCGCTAGCCGATGTCGGGCTACCGGGCGGCGATATTCCACTGGCCCTGTTCTCATTCAATCTCGGCGTCGAGATCGGGCAGCTAATCTACATCGCTGCGGTTCTTTTCATTGTCGCGATGATCCGCCGCGTCGTTACCGTTCCGCGCCAGGCCGTCACCGCCGTGGCGTACGGCATCGGTACAATGGCAGCGTTCTGGACCATCGAAAGGCTGACCAACGCGTTCTTGTAACTACGGAGGAAGCGTCATGAGCACCTGCATTCGCAGACTTAAGGCATTTTTGTCGCGCAAGACGGTTCTCATCGGCGTTTTCGCCGCTTTTGCCCTTCCTGCCGGAGCGCAAGAAGCCGCCGGCAGCGATATCGGCACGCTGGACAAGGCTGAGGCCGAGAAGCTCTTTCCAACGCAGCGTCCATACTCGCCGTATGCAGGACGGAACTTTCCGACGCGTCCGTTCTTCGGCGACACCCACCTCCATACATCGTTCTCGATGGATGCTGGCGCGTTCGGCGCCAAAATCGATCCGCGTGACGCCTATCGCCTGGCCAAGGGCCAGGAACTAACGGCTTCGTCAGGACAACCCGTGAAATTGTCGCGGCCGCTCGATTTCCTGGTTGTCGCCGATCATTCCGACAACATGGGCTTTTTCCCCGATCTTCTCAAAGGCAAGCCCGCGCTGCTCGCCGATCCTCTCGGCCGCAAATGGTACAACATGATGCAGAACGGCCAGGGTGCCGCGGCTGCGGTCGACATCATCACTTCGTTCGGTGCGGGCAAGTTCAAGGGACCAATCCTCTACACGCCGGATAGCGACGCCTACCGCTCCGCTTGGCACGAGACAATCGACGCCGCAGAGGAAGCCAACGACCCGGGACGGTTCACCGCCTTCATCGGATACGAGTGGACGTCGAACACGGGCGGTAACAACCTGCATCGCAACGTCATCTTCCGGGATAATGGCACTCTCGCGCGTCAGGTCGTGCCCTACACCGTCCTCCCGCCGGGAAGCGACAATCCGCGCGATCTGTGGAAATGGATGGCGGCCTACGAAGAGAAGACCGGCGGCCACGTGCTGGCCATCTCGCACAATGGAAATCTCTCGAACGGGCGCATGTTCCCGGTCATCGAGCCCGGAGTGAACAAGCCGATCGACCGCGAATATGCCGAAACACGCGCGCGCTGGGAGCGTCTTTACGAGGCGACGCAGATCAAGGGCGATAGCGAGACGCATCCCTTCCTGTCGCCGAACGACGAATTCGCGAATTTCGAGCGCTGGGACAAGGGCAATCTCGACCTGACCGAAGCCAAGAAACCGGAGATGCTGGAATTCGAACATGCCCGGGCGGCACTCAAGAACGGACTGAAGCTTGAAGCGCGGCTCGGCGTCAATCCTTACAAGTTCGGTATGATCGGCTCGACGGACGCCCATACTGGCCTAACCGCGGTGGAAGAGGAGAATTTCTTCGGCAAGACATCGAGCACCGAACCTTCCGCTGAGCGGCTGACCGCCACCTTCGTGAAGAGGGGCGACCTCGCCATCATGGACTGGCAGCAGACCGCATCGGGCTATGCCGCCGTCTGGGCCACGGAAAATACACGCGCGAGCCTGTTCGATGCGATGGAGCGCCGCGAGACCTATGCGACCACCGGACCCCGCATGGCGGTGCGCCTATTCGGCGGTTGGGACTTCACCGCCGCCGACGCCAACAGCCGCAGCCCCGCGATTGCGGGCTACATGAAGGGCGTGCCGATGGGGGGAGATCTTGGTCCCGCTCCCTCCGCCAGTAAGTCTCCAACCTTCCTCGTGGCAGCGCTGAAGGATCCGATCGGCGCCAATCTCGATCGCTACCAGATCATAAAGGGATGGCTCGACGCCGCAGGCGTGCTTCGTGAAAAGGTCTACGACGTTGCGTGGTCAGGCGAGCGCAAGCCCGGCACGAATGGCAAAGTGCCCGCGGTCGGAACGACGGTCGATGTCGCGAATGCAATCTGGACCAACACAATCGGATCGCCGGAGCTTATCGGGGTATGGACCGACCCGGAGTTCGACCCCTCTCAGCGGGCGTTTTACTACGGCCGCGTTCTCGAAATCCCGACGCCGCGCTGGACGGCCTATGATGCCAAATACTTTGGCGTGCGGCCGCCGGAAGGCGCGGTGATGGAAATGCAGGAGCGCGCCTACACGTCGCCGATCTGGTATGCGCCGAACGGTTGATTGCGACCGTATCGATAGCAGAGCCAGTTGAGTGTCGCTGAGTGTCATGACCCGTTCTCCTGTCTCGACGGCTCATGCCGTAACCGTGACAGGCCCCGGACCGGATCAGGCGGGGCGCCGACCGGTCGACCCGGTCGGTATCAGCAATGCTTGTGGAGACGGATGCCAGTCCTTTCTGACGCATCCCTATGATCGGCCGATGTAGCGGCTGCCTGGATTCCGACGTACGGCATGGCATGCAGTGAGCGCTGTCGACTTTTGATCGGAAAGTTTGTCGCATCCTCGCATTGGAACGATTCCAGCCTCTCGCGCCTGATTCGCGCGGCGTGGGAGACTCCTAAATGGCAAAGCAAATCAGATTGAAGGGACCGAAAGCGAAGATAATTGGCGCACAGATACCCAATGATCTGAGCATTGCCATTGATGTATGGATCGAGCAGCACCCAGATCCGAAGCCGAGCCGATCGGATGTACTCCGCGAAGCCTTGTGCCGACTGATCTTGCCGGAGCCTCGCTCAATCGAAGCCCCGCCGGAGGACGTTCGCTGGGAGCGTGGCGAATCGAGCCCAAGATGGCGCTGAAACCTCCAAACCCGATCGATCAAGCTCGCCGTTTCGAAAGGGCCCTGAGGAAGACGTCAGAGGGCAGATGGTCGACGATTCAATCTCCAAGGAGAGCGGGCGCGACAGGCGCTATTGCTCTCGCAGTTGCCATCGGGAGCGCAGTCACCGCCATATGGTTGATCGCCCTTGCGCCTTTCTAATTAGATGATCTGATCCTCCGAGCCGCAATTGGTCACTTTGCTGGCTTTTCCGATGGGGCGGGTCGCGGAATCGGCCCGGAGTGACGAGCTCTTGGTGGGGTAACGAGCCGAAAGCGGATTGGCGCGGACTTCCAATCCCATGGAACACCGAGCCGCTCGACGCACGTTGTGAACATTGTCTGACCGTCGGAATTCATTACCTCGAAAACGGAAGCGGGTTCCCCGAGCTTCCCGCACTCATGCCAGCGGTCGAAATGCATCCACTCGCCAGTCATGGCTCCCTCCGAAGTGGGCTCAGAGATAGAAGTCGGTCACTACTAACGGTGTTATGGAAGAGACGTTTATTTCGAAGTCCGCCAATCCGTCGCCATTCGTATCCCCGGACAGGACTCCGTCGACAAAGTGCAATTGCCCTGCCCTGCCCGTAAATGCGGCGTCGCCGAGATAAGTGAAAGCCTGATCTCGGCGAGCACTGATATTCGCGTCGATGCTGCGGAGATCGATCTTGTCGAGGCCCGACGTGAAATCGCTGACGGTATCGCGACCGGACTGCAGGGAGTCACCTATCGACCTAAACTGAAAAATGTCTGATCCGGCCCCACCGCTGAGGTGGTCAGCGCCGAAGCCTCCGTACAGCGTATCGTTGCCACTGCCGCCACTCAGGACATCATTCCCCAGGCCCCCGTCGAGAAAATCGAAACCATCGCCTCCGAGCAGACTGTCGATTCCGCTCCGGCCAAACAGGGTGTCATTGCTGCTACCCCCGTCCAACGTGTTTGCGCTGTCATTGCCAGACAAGACATCGGAAAAACTGCTGCCGGTCAGGTTCTCAATGCTCACATATTGATCGCCCCTGGCATCTTGGGTGTTGTACTTCGGATGAAGCAGGTCGGCGTTGACGCCGCGGGCGGCCGTCTCATAGCTAGCGGTGTCGGTCCCTGCTCCCCCATCAAGTCGATCGCTTCCCGCGCCGCCGAAAAGCAGGTCATCGCCACCGAACCCGTTAAGCTTGTCATTGCCAGCGCGCCCATCGAGTACGTCATTCCCCAGGCCGCCGTTGAGGATGTTTGCGGCGCCATCGCCCGTAAGAGTCAATGTGGTCGTGGGCGTTTGGTCCACGGTCGAGGGAGTGCCAGCGAGCAGGTCCGCAAACGAAAGCGTCTTGTCCGCGAACTGAAAGAATTCGATGCTCCAAGTTTTATCGACACCGTCGGGGATGCTCCCCCGCAAATCGGAGATCTGAAGCCATCCGTCAGCCAGTTGGCTGCAGCTGTACAGAGTTGAAAGTCCACTGAAGCAGGCCGTGTCAG
This sequence comes from Rhizobiaceae bacterium CPCC 101076, assembly GCA_003347645.1. Lineage (GTDB taxonomy): Bacteria > Pseudomonadota > Alphaproteobacteria > Rhizobiales > Methylopilaceae > Flaviflagellibacter > Flaviflagellibacter deserti. The sequence continues at coordinate 67,900 of QDFX01000016.1, forward strand.
TCCCCAGACCGCCGTCCAGAATGTCAGCGCCAGCCCCTCCAGTTAATTTGTCATCGCCTGCGCCACCATTCAGTGAGTTGGCGGCTTGATTGCCAATGATCGTATCGTGCCCAGAACCACCGACCGCGTTCTCGATCAAGGAGCGCGCATCGCCATCATGCTGGAGCGCATTGGCGATATTTCCCGCCGCTAGCTTGGAGCCGTCCCACTTCAGTTTGGCGAGTTGCGCACTGGATGTGGTGGTCCATTCGCCGGGACGAAGATCTAGTTTTAGATTGGTCGTATAGGCAGACAGATCGTAGGTATCGACGCCGCCGCCATCCCAAATCGTCTGGAATATTCGATTGGACACGGGCACGCCTTGCCCGACTCCGTCGATAAACATCTCTCCCGTCGTGGCACTCCAACGGTAGGTCGTGCTGTCGCTCAGCGTGTTGAAGTTGGCACCGTACATGTGCTGCAAGGCGGCGATGTCATACATCATCAAAGACTGGGCATAGCCACCCGTCTCGTTGGTGTAGCCTCCCGTCGTGGAGGCACCCACGTATGATCGGTAGCTCATGATCGTGTACTCCATCGAGTCACGATCCTGCGGCATCACATAATGCTCATGCGCATGCTCGAGGCCTAGCGAGTGCCCGATTTCGTGGAGAAAGGTGGCATTCGCATAATTGCCCTTCGCGGGGTTGCTGTACCAACCTGAAGACTTGTTGAACCATGCGTCGCCGCCTTCGGCCGCTGTCGAGGGCAGGTACGCCCAAGCTGTGCTGGGATCGTTCGACATGGCGAAACGCAGATCGGCATGCTGCGTCGCGCTCTCCGCCTTTTCGGCGAATGTGATATTCGCGACGGAGCTGAACATTGTCAGGGCAGAGCGGACCGTGGCCTGCTGAGTGCTGTTCAGAGCTGCGAATTGGTTAAGGGGTTCACCCTCCCCGTAATTGGTCCCGTAGTAGGATGCGCTGGTCGGAAAGCTGTAGGTAAGTGTGCTGACCGCCCACTTTACATCCCCTAGCACTCCATCAATGTACGCGTTACCGGTAGGGGAAAGGTTTGCGACGGCTGGCATCAAGCAATTCCGTTGGATCAACTGAGCTCGACCTTGAGCGCAGAATGCTGCCGTACTGTTTTAAGAATAGTTCAAATGCGGAATTTCGAACTTAACGTCGATCGCCTCGTGTGTCGGCGGCACTGCGGTGCGAATTTGGCTTTCCGCACGCTTGCCCAAAGGCGATAGTGTTCATGTTAGGAGGCCGATTGTCTGTAGCCGATCGAAACAACGTGCGCGTTCGCGGTAGCGGGAAGCCCATGATCTTCGCGCACGGATTCGGCTGTGACCAGAACATGTGGCGGTTCGTTGCTCCTGCTTTCGAGGATCGATTTCAAACAATCCTCTTCGACCACGTTGGCGCCGGGAAATCCGATCTCAAGGCTTACGACCCGGCGAAATACTCGACGCTCTCTGGTTACGCCGAAGACGTGGTCGAACTCGGCCTGGAGCTCGGGCTGCGGGACGCCATTTTTGTCGGTCACTCCGTCAGTGCGATGATCGGAGCGCTCGCGTCGATCGAAGCACCCGGCATGTTTGAGAGCTTGGTGATGGTAGGACCTTCCGCGCGCTATATCGACGATCATGATTACGTCGGCGGTTTCAGCGCGGAACAGATCGAAGAGCTTCTCGAATCCTTAACCGATAATCACATGGGTTGGTCCGCCGCGATGGCTCCGGCCATCATGGGAAACCCGGATCGTCCAGAGCTCGGCGACGAGTTGATCAACAGCTTCTGCCGGACTGATCCGGAAATAGCGAAAGCGTTCGCTCGGGTAACGTTCACGTCGGACAACCGAGGAGACCTCCAGAGGGTGACGGCCCGCACCCTCGTCCTTCAGTGCAGCGAGGACATCATAGCGTCGAAAGAGGTGGGGGAGTTCGTTCACAATCAGATTCCGAATAGCCGCTTCGTGGTGCTGAACGCGACCGGGCATTGTCCCAATCTAAGCGCCCCGGCCGAGGTCGTGGCGGCAATCAATGCGTTTGTCTGATCTCATGCGCGATCCTGATGCCGCAGAGGACCTGGAAGATCTATATGAGAACGCGCCTTGCGGTTATCTCTCGCTCGGGACCGACGCTCGGATCGTGAAGGCGAACCGGACGCTGGCGACGTGGACCGGGTTCACGCCAGATGAACTCGTCGGAAAACGGTTCCATGATCTTCTGAACGTCGCCGGCCGGATTTTTTATGAAACCCATTTCGCCCCGCTCCTGCGGATGCAGGGATTTTTCCATGAAGTCGCGCTCGATCTTCAGACCGCAGACGGCGGGCGGCTGCCGGTCCTCGCAAATGCCGTCGAACGACGCGATCCCGACGGCGCTCTGATCTTCACTCGCGTAACTATTTTCCAAGCGGTGGTGCGGCGCCGTCATGAACGGGAGCTTGAGGAAAGGCTTCATGCGGAAAGAACGCTAGGCGAGCTGCGAGAACAGTTCATCGCTGTTCTCGGGCACGATCTTCGTAATCCTTTGGCCGCCATCTCAAGCGGCCTTCGGATACTGGCCCAAGAGGAGCAGACCGCGAAATCCAAAAAGGTGATTGGGCTCATGCAAGGCAGCGCCCTGCGCATGTTCGGCTTGATCGACAACGTGCTAGATTTTGCCCGCGGTCGTTTGGGAGGGGGGATCACCCTGCGGCTCAGCCATGAAGCGCTCGGCCCTGTCCTGGAACACGTCGTCGAAGAGCTACAAACCGCCTATCCCGAACGAGCGGTCGAGAAGGCGATTGTCATCACGCAGCAGGTCCTCTGCGATCAAGCGCGGATCGCTCAGCTTGCCTCCAATCTTCTTGGCAACGCATTCACGCACGGAGCGGCTGAGCTACCCGTGAAAATAGCGGCGACCACGGAGGATGGGATGTTCAAACTCTGCGTCAGCAACGCCGGCCCTCCAATTCCGCCGGAGGCGATGAAGCAACTGTTCCAGCCGTTTCAACGAGGCGACCGTAGTAGTGAGGGACTCGGTCTGGGCCTTCACATCGCTTCGGAAATCGCGAAAGCGCACGATGGATCCCTGACGGTGCGTTCCGATGCGAATGAAACCTGCTTCACGTTCGAAATGCCGTTAACAGCGATGGCTGAACGCCAGGACGGACGGGACGGTTTTGTACGCTCCTCGGCAACCTCTGGAGCCCCCAGTAGCGGCACCCCTCAGGGTACCTCTGGCGCGTGAGCATCCTGCTGCATCGATGTTCTGCGTGTCGTGGCCGAAAGCCTCCTCTAAGGTGTGAATCGACATTCGAACAAAAGACGAACAAATAAAGCTGGAGTCGACCGGCGATGCGGAGTTTTCTCATTTCTGGAGACGGACGACATTTCCAGCAGATGACCCTGCTCCGATTGCTTTCCGAAGCTTGGCGTTGAGCTCCTGCTCGACAAACGGCTTGTGAATGATGCGGTCTTCGGGGGCTTCGGTGAGGGCGCCAGCATCTGCGTAACCGGTGGCGAAGACGATTGGCAAATCTGGGCGGCGCGATCTGATCTCGGCGGCAACCTCCGCTCCGTTCATGCCCGGCATCGCGAAATCCAGAAGAACGACGTCTAGATCCGGAGTGCCTATGGCTTCGAGCGCAGCGCCCCCACTACCGGCTTCAGTTACTCTGTAGCCGAGATCCCGGAGAATGCTCGCGGTCACCTCTCTTACGGCGCTATCATCGTCGACCACGAGCACTAATTCATTCGCTGCCTGAATGGAAATTTCGTCTCGCGCCGCGGTTGCTTCGGCCCGGGACGTCGACCGAGGCAAGTATACCTTGACGGAGGTTCCTTCTCCCAAGCGGCTGTCAAGTTTCACGCCTCCTCCAGATTGCTTGGCCAGTCCGTAGACCTGGCTCAACCCTAACCCGGATCCCCTACCCACCTCTTTGGTGGTGAAGAACGGTTCGAACGCCTTCTCGATGACTTCGGGAGACATCCCGGTGCCGGTGTCGTTTACGGCGACCATCACGTAATCGCCTGACCGCGGTTCCTCAGGTCGCCGCGGCGGCCCTAACGAGACATTCGCCGTCTCGACTGTCAGCGCGCCGCCGACCGCCATTGCATCACGGGCGTTGATGGCGAGGTTGAGAATAACGAGTTCGATCTGCGTAGGATCGATTAATGCCGGCCAAAGATTACTCGCCAGGACCGTCTCGATCCGGACGCTTCCACCCATAGTGCTTTGGAGAAGGTCACGCATGCTCGAAACGGTTTCATTCAGATCGACCGGTTTCGGCTCGAGTTTTTGTCGTCTGGAGAACGCGAGCATCTGTGAGGTTAATTTTGCGCCGCGCTCTGCCGCCTCGGCCATCATGGTCAACCGCCGCACCATCTTGGGCTCGGTCGCTGCCTTCTGCATCTGACGGACGTTGCCGAGGATTACAGTGAGGAGATTGTTGAAGTCGTGAGCAACGCCGGACGTCAGCTGCCCGACTGCTTCCAATCGCTGCGACTGGCGAAGCGCCAGTTCTATCTGTTGTCGTTCGTTGATTTGGGTGGCCAGTTGGCGGTTGGCTGCTTCCAGCTCCGCGGTGCGCTCCCGCACGCGGTCTTCCAACAGGCTCTCGGCCCGGCGGATCTGCTCGATGCGTTCGCGCGCCTCGTACTGACGTCGCCGCGCTCGGAGGGCCGACCGGATCGTTGTTACTAACGTAGTTGGATGAAAGGGTCGCTCAAGAAAGCTGACATTGCCCAAGGCGAGTGTGAGACGTTTGGCGTCCGGGTTTCGCTCAATCCCGGCCCCTCGAAGAGCAAGGATGAGGAACGGAAAGTCGGACCATGGTGGTTGGTCGCTTATCCAACCGGCAAGCGCGCCCAGGTCGGCCGTCAGAAGCGCCTCTTCGGCGATGACAGCCGCGCCGGCTCCTTTCGCCAGAGTGGCGCAAAGACCTTCAATGTCTGCACAAATGGTGCCCGGAATATGCGCGTCGCGAAGGATAGAACTGGCGACCAGCGCATCGCGCCCGCCCGGGGCGAGAATGAGGACTTGCTCGGAACTCTCGCCACCCTGGCTCATGATCTAGGATCGCCCAGAATGGCGCCTTTATTGTCCACGAACTCAGGGACGCCCCGAAGGACTCCCTGAAACTGAGTCAGGGGCTCTCCGATCGTCAACCCTCGTTCGTCGATGGTGAATTCGCGAATGGTTTTTTCGTGCCGACCCGCCCGTTTTTTGATTACCGAGACAGCCCGCCTGACCTCACCACGGGCCTCGAAATACCGGAGCAGCAAAACGGTATCGGCGAGATAAGTGACGTCGACAGGAGCTTTCATGTCTCCAACGAGACCATGCTGGGCGACGGTGAGAAATGTCGTTGCGCCTTGGCGGTTCAAGTACTGCAGCAATTCATGGATATGCAGGACCAGGAAACGCTCATCCGGCATCGCAGCCTGGTAGCCGTTCAAACTATCGACTACGATCGTCCTGATTTTCTTTGTATCGACAGTGGCCCTAACGCGGGCGCTGAACTCTCCCGGAGAAAGCTCGGCTGCGTCAACCGTTACGACGGTCAGACTCCCGGCATCTCTCATCGCTTCGATATCAAGCCCGAGAGGCTTCGCTCGATCGATCAGCAGTCCCAACTCTTCGTCGAAGACGAAAAGCGCCGCCTTCTCACCCCGTGCGATGGCGGCGAAAGCGAAGCAGAGCGTAAACAGCGACTTTCCGGTGCCTGCGGGACCGAGAACGAGAGTACTGGAACCTCTCTCGATGCCCCCTCCTAAAAGAGCATCGAGGCCAGGCATCCCGCTCGACCGGGGCGCGCGATCAAACAGGGTTCGATGTTCGGCTGCCACCAAACGCGGATAGACTTCTAACCCACCGGTCTTGATCGTAAAATCGTGATAACCGCCACGGAATTTGCGGCTCCGATATTTGACGATCCGAACTCGACGGCGCTCTGCGCCATAGTCCTGCAGCAGCTCCTCTAACCGGATTACACCATGGGCGACGGAATGCACGGTCTTGTCATTGGTATCGGTTGTCAGATCGTCCAGCAGGATCACGGTGCAACGAACCTTGGAGAAATAGTGCTTCAATGCGAGCACCTGTCGGCGGTACCGAAGCGAGCTCTGAGCAAGCAGTCTGATTTCTGATAGGCTGTCGATGACCACGCGGGCGGGTTTGTGCTCTTCCACCGCCTGAAAGACCATCCGGGTCGTTTCGCCAAGCTCCAGGTCCGACGAGTAAAGAAGGCTCTGTTGGTGTTGCTCGTCCAGGAGGCTTTCTGGAGGAATCAGCTCGAAGATGTCGACGCCATCTAGAGACCAGCCGTGGGATTTCGCGCCGGCTCGCAACTCTTCCTCGGTCTCTGATAGCGAGATGTAGAGGCAGCGCTCTCCGTGCTTAGCTCCCTGTATCAGAAAGCTGAGGGCGGTGGTCGTTTTCCCTGTGCCGGGGCTGCCCTCTAAAAGGTACAGGCGGTCTCTCTCAAATCCGCCGCCCAGAATGTCATCCATTCCTTCAATGCCGGTCCCGGCTTGTGCTTGGTCCGATCCCGTCAAGTTTCACTCCCGTACCATCTATGAGCGCACTGGCATCGTTTTGATCGTCGGCTGGCAACGGCCACTAAATCCAGAAATGCACGGGAAAGTTCCTATGCAGACTTCCAGAAGCTACCGCCGACTGCATCCGTTCCGCTGATCGCATGCAGTCGCCGGCGGCCCGCAACGTGCGGTCAGGTTGCAGAGGCTTGCAACCGGATTGGTTGCCCCGTGAGCAGCGTTGGCCAAGGACGTGATTGGCGCTCAGTCACCTGAGTTGAGCATGGAGGTGGAGGTGGATGTGTACATACATGAACACCTCGATCCAAAGGATGGTCCCCCCAGACGGTACGAGGACAGACGCGCGTCGTGATGCCCTTGTTCGTCGCTCCGCCGGGATCGGCCGGACGCTTCACGTATCCTCATGAACCAGCAATAGCTCGATAGCCTTGGTCGTAGTTTTCGCGCATCAGTGCGCTCCCTTCTGACATGAAAAAGCCGCCTTGGGAGGAGCGGCGGGAACGAATTCCAGACATGCTGAGTTGAAGCCCGAAATGGGGGGCCTAATGACTGTCTATCTACCTGTTGGTGTTGCGCTTTTCGCAGGTACGGCGTTCGCCGCCGCCTTCGCGGTCTTTATCTGTGCTCTGAGCTGATCCAGACCGCCTGCTCTTCTTGCCCCCCGGCCGGAGCAGGCAGTCGGGCCGTCACGCTGTCTCTGCAGGGCGTGACGGCCCGTTCAAATTCAACTTCCATTAACTCTTTGAGGGCAAGTCAGCGGCGGAGGTGAAACATGCACTCACGCCTGTTTTTCGTAACGACCACGCTCTTCAGCCTCGCCGTTCCGGTCCTCTGCCGCTGGCTTCAGCTCATCTAGCTCAAGTGTTGGACTTCTCGATCGAGAGAACCCCGCATCGTCGCCGGGCGAGGTCCTCCCCTAAGCGTCGATGGCCGGCGGCCGTCACATCGCGGCCTGACGTGACAGTGGGAAGAGGAGCGCCGTCGCGCCCATGCCGAGTTTGGTCTCTACGGGTTCCAGCCAGGTCAAGTAATCCATTTCCGACACGGAATGGTCCGTTCATCGAACCAGAGACGCCGTAAAACCTCCCCAAACCCTTGCAACCACGAGAACGCTGCAAGGAGATCGGAATGGGGAAGGAGAAGATCATTGGAGCCCAGCTACCGGCCGACCTCAGCATTGCGATCGACATCTACATTTCACAACAGCCCGATCCAAAGCCAACACGCTCCGATGTACTTCGGGAGGCGCTGCTGCGCATGATTGGGCCTACCGGATCAGTGATCCGAGGATCTTCCCCGAAGGTGCATTGGGAGCGCGGCACCAAAAGCCCAAAGTGGCGGTAACGCTCGCCTACGTTTCATCCAAAGCATTCAGGTTCAAGAATACCTGGAGCGCCATCCTCACAACTTCCGCACGTGTCGGCTTTGGATCGGGCTGTTGGCTGATCCACTCGTCGACGAGGGCATCCATTTCACGCGTAATTTCAGCAGAGACGGATAATTCATCCTGAGCGACGGCCAAGGCTGCTTGATCTCTGTCAGCAGGGATTTTTGTTCGCTGATTCATAGACATATTCTGATCAAGGAAAGGCGGCTGAAAAGAGTCAAAGTGCGGCTGCATATAAAGAAAGCCCCGCGCCGGCGCGCATTCATCTGAGCTTGCGGACCCTCAACAACACTGCATCCGACGAGGGCCGTCACGTTTGCTGCATCAGGCCTGGCGGTCATTTTGCATTAACGCGTTGCGCGAAATTCATATCGATGCAAGGTTCGGTTGCCTTGCTTCCCTCAAACCGCTTTGGCGTCCAACGCCGGTCCGTTGAGAGCGAGCTCCCTGAGTCCTGCACATGGCGACGACATGAAATCTAGCCGCGCTCTATTCGCCTGCTTAATGGCGGCGACGGCATCTTTTCCGGGTGGGGCCATCGCGGCCGACGAGCGGCAGATTTCGTGGTGCGACTCCCGCCCTTTCGCGCTTGTCTAAAGCGCCAATGCTGGCAACCGCAAATTTGGTCGGAGTGCCAGCGCTCGTGCTTCAAGCAGTTCTGCTGCTCACTCAATGAACCAGGCATTTGCTGGCCTGGAAACCGACCGCCGGTCGGCCGTGGATCCTAAGCCCCGCTGCGGCGAATCGGGCGGCTACCTGTAATTGTTCTAATTTACGTCAATCTTGCCTGATGCAAGGTTGGGTTGCCTGCTGACCGCCTGCAAGCCGATGCAGGCAGAGCCGCCACGCCTTGACCCGCACTCCGGGCGTGGCGGCTCTTGAAGCGCCAGCAACGACACCGTCCACATCCGGCCAACCATTTCGGCCGACCTTAGCGAGGTCCCAGGAAGGGACGACCCGCCGGCCGCTCCCCCAGCCTGGCCGGCATTCGCCGTGTCGCGTCTGCATGAGGACCACGGTTTAAGGCCGTCACCTGTGGCTAGGTGGCGGCCCGTTTTAGATGAACCATGGCTGAACGACAGCCTCAGAAGCAGTTCATTCCGCTCCGACTAATTTCGCCATGAGAGTGGTGATTGCCGCGAACGCGGCTCCGGAGGCGAGATGCGCGCGATCCTGAAGCAATTGCTCGAAGAGGGTGTGATCGACAGCTATGACATTGCTGACGAGGAAGAACGCCTGACCGTCACGATCGAGACCCGACATGCTGCCAGCCTAGTGCGCAGCCGTTTTCGCGCTGCCCAGGGAGACCAAGCGGCAGAGACCGCAGTGGTGTTCATTCACCGAACACCTGCGCCCGTGGCGTAGTAGCCTAGCCACGGTTTGACTGTCGAGCTGCAGTGGCTGCCACGACTCCCGCGCTACCGAGGCGATTGTCTAACCGCCGATTATGCCGACGGCGAGTTGAAGCCAAATCAGAAAAAATGTCGCCAAGACCACGAGTTGGTCCTCTCCATCACGCCGCGATAGGCTTCCGGATGATCTCTATCAGGCGCCGGCGGCTATTGCCGTGCTCCTTGATCAATCGACGCGCGCGAGCCGCCGGGATGCCTTCGCTCTGGACGAGGTCGATGACCTCGACGCTGTCGTCCTGATACTCTGTCTCCTGATGAGTTCGAACGTCTGTGGGCATGGGGATTTTCTCCTTTGCCCCAATAATCCAAACGGAACGGTGTTGTTCCCTCTATCCGTGGAGGAACCATTCCGCGTATCTGACGATGTAGCGGGATGCACGCGCTCCTGAAGTCCATACGCCAGTTCTTGTCAGTGCCGGTCATAATCGGCCTGGTGCTCTTGCTGATCTTCGCGCCGCTCGTCGCTGCCCACTTCGCTTCGTAACCGCGAGGATAACTGCGTGTCGCGGAACCGTCTTCCCTCGGATTTGGCGAAGTCTGCGAGAGCTTCGCGGTCCGCGTCGTCCAGATCCGACCAATCCGCCGTTTTCGTCGGGTTCATCTGTTCTGAGACTGCTCGTTTCGATTTCCAGAATTCCTGGGCAGCCCGCTTGACCCCGGCGGCTCCGGCGTCGAAGGCGGCGCGAGGATGTTTCCGGACCAAGGTCGTTAGCGCGTGAATGGCGGCGCGTTTCCAGACGGTGTTCATGTCGTCTAGACGCGTGTGACGCCCGTCCTGTTCCCGGCCCCAGGCTATGCCAGCCGCAGTACCACCCAGCCAGCCGCGACGACGAATGAAATTTGCAGCACCATCGCGAGCCCGATCGCCGTTCCCCTGAACAGAGCGCCGGCGCCATCACACAGCGCCCGGAGGAAGGGGCTGTGCACGAAGCGGGGAGTGTCTGCGATCGAGTAAGGAGAGATGATTTTCTGTTGGAGCTTCATCATTCACCGAGCGTTCGTCAGGTGCGGTGAACTATGAATGAGGGCCTGAGTTCCCTAGGCGCGGGCAGCCGACCGGGTCTCCAGGTTCGAGCGACTGAACTTTGTCCGAGCAATGGTCGTTAGTGTCGATCAGCTACGACCAAAGGAGAAGACGCATGGCGAACAAGAATCGCGTGCCGAAGAAAATTGCAGGGTTCAAAGTCCCGAAGCAGATCCGGAAATCACCCGTCGTGAAGGCATTGATCGGCAGCGAAATGGGACGTCAGGTCATCGGCAACGCCCTGATCGCCGGCGCGACCGCAGCCGCCGGCGCTCTTGCGGCTTCGCAGACCGACCGCATGGGCCGGGGCGCAAAGAAGTCCGGACGGGTGTTCGCCAACGCCGCGGACGATGCACTGTCCGCCATCAAGGGCGTGATCGCCGAGGCAACTCAGTCGCTGGTGCCAAGCGGTCGTAAGCGGGACGACCGTCGCGTCACACACTGACTGAACCCAACCGCTACGAGCACTCTTCCCCGGTTGTTCCAGGGCGCGTCTCCGCTCGAAACTGGCCAGAGGCGAACGACCCGTCGACGACATCCGTTGTCTCACTGAACTCCGGGCACTGTCCCGCGGTTCGCTTCGGGGCCTCGTCGATGCCATAACCTCGGCGGGGCTTCCGCCCCTAAGGGGTGGTCAGGAATAATCCTGATCGGCTTGGGCGCTGCAATTTCCTGGAAGTCAGCCCTGACCTAGCAACGCATTCTCATCGTCGAAGACGAACCGTGATTGCCCATTTGCTCGGACTGGATCTTGGAGAGTTTGGCTTTGAGGTTCTTGTCGCCCATGCGGGGAAAGCTGCGATCGAGGAACTGAATTCGGATCAAGGGCGCATTCGCGCCTTGGTGACCGATATCCGGCTTGGACAAGGGAAAACGCTGGGACGTCGCGAAGCCCGCGCGCGACCTGCGCGGAGACCTGCCGGTCATCTACATCACCGGCGATGGGGGCGGCGGGCGTGAAGGTTCAGGAACGACCGCGTCGTAGAAGGTCGGATTGATCGCCGAAAGCTTTCGGCTGGAACCTGGGCCCGGTCGGCAATGTTCGGACCTCCTGAATAGGAGGACCTCATGGCTCACTGGATCAAGGCGAAGACCACCACGGGCTCCGAGATCACTATCAATCTCGACAAAGTGGTGTTCATGATCAAGGTGAAATCCGGTCAGAAGAACGCGAGCCAAATTCAATACGGGTCGGATAACGGCCAAATGCTCGGCGCAAATATCGTCATGGGATCGCCAGAGGAACTATTGGCTCTGCCCCGCGTAGCGTAAAGCAGCCCCTTTTTCAGATCGGAACCAGCTTGGCAGATCGCAGAGAGCTATACCGGAGCCCCAATGGAGACGCCTGGTTTCTTGGTCGCGATCCCTCCGATGGCAGAGCGGTCGTTATCCACGAGGCAAACCGACCATCGGGCGGACAGGTAACTTTGATCGACTTACGGGATTTTTTGGGATGGGGCAGCGGGCCCGAGCAGCAAGCTTTATTGCGCTTGATAGCGACGCTGGTAGACGTTCCTCCGTATTCCGGAACCGACGATTTTCTTCCGGAGGACGTCACCTAGCGCCGGATCGAAGCCGCGAGAAATGCTCCTCGCTGGCCGCACTGCCGCAAACAATGCGTTCCTCGGGGACCCACTTGCGGCAATGACCACCGTCTCGTGACCGTTTCCCGTCGAGCGATACCGGCAGGCGACAACCCGGAGAGTTCATGATCGATGAAAGCGGAGTTCAAAGCTTGCCTATGGCGCAGATGCGGCGGCTTTCGCTTCGTCAATCGCACCGAGTACTGACACCACATCCCTCGCAGTTAGCGTTTGGCCCTCCCTAGCGGGGCGACGCGATACGGTACGAGAGATTTCCCATCGATATTGAGCCAGACCGTTGAATGTGATCGTACACGAGTGATCGGCACGAGCGGGCGAGGCACGGGTTTTCTGAGATGCGGTCCCCTGGGGAGATCCGCGTCGATATCGCGTGCAGCCTCGATCAACAGGTCTTGGTATCGGGCGGACGGCTCAGTTCGTGCGGGAAGCCTATGTGACGAACACAAGGTGACTGCCATCGTTGGGGAACTCGCATGACAAAGGCCACTCACCTGGATCGCAGCCGGCCCATGCCGAATCTTTGACGCAATAAGGCAGCCTACCCTGACTCAGACAAGGACCCTGGTTGCTGCAGCAAAATTTTGTGCGCACCAGCGAATCCATGCCCTTGAAGGGTCTTAGGAGCTGACTAAATCGAATTCCGCCGGTCGCCAAACGGGACCGGAAGTCAGGAGGCGCCAGGCCCTTGGCGCCTTCTCTGATCCATGTTGCTCAATGGAGGATGTGGCTATGAGAACCGTACTCGATTTCACGCCTTTGTATCGGTCGAGCGTGGGCTTCGATCGGATGCTCGATCTGCTCGACAATGCGAGCCGGGTCGCTTCAGTGGACAATTGGCCGCCCTACGACATCGCCAAGATAGGTGACGCCGATTACCGCATCACGATGGCGGTGGCCGGGTTCGCACAGGATGAACTAACCGTCACGCAGGAGGGTAACAACCTGCTCGTCGGCGGTGCCAAGACAGGCGACGATTCAGGCGAATACCTGCATCGCGGCATTGCCGGCCGAACCTTCCAGCGCCGCTTCGAACTGGCGGACCATGTGAAGGTCGTGGACGCCAACCTGACGAATGGCTTGCTCACGATCGACCTGAAGCGTGAGATCCCCGAGGAAATGAAACCGCGCCAGATCGAGATCGGCCAGGCTTCCTCGCCCGCGCAGGTATCGCAGATCGATCAGGGTCAGAAAGCCGCCTGATCGACGAGTCACAGGCCTCCGCGGCGCCGGCTCGCGACGTCGCGGAGGAGCCGATGTTCTGGAACGACAGGAGATTGAGGATGAATGTCCGTGATCTGATCCCCTGGGGCCGGAGCAACCATCAGGCCCCGACAATCTACCGCGACAGCCCAACGCTGTTTCGCGACGACGAACACCCGTTTCTTTCGCTGCACCGTGAAATGAATCGGCTATTCGACGACGTTTTCCGCAGCTTCGGGTCTCTGTCCCCGCTCGCCGGTTCGCCGGCCATCAATCTCGGCTGGCCGAACGTGGAAGTGAACGAGACGGACAAGGAGTTGCGCGTGATCGCCGAGCTGCCCGGCTTGGACGAGAACGATGTCGAAGTGCTGCTCGACGATGGCATCCTGACGCTGCGCGGCGAAAGGCGATCGGAAACGGAGGACCGCGACCGCCAGTTCTCCGAGCGGTTTTACGGCCGCTTCGAGCGCCGTATCCCCGTCGGGGAGATCGAAGAGAGCCAGGTGAACGCACGGTTCAAAAACGGCGTTCTGACCGTCATGCTGCCCAAGTCCAAGCGGGCGCAATCGCAGGTCAAGCGCATCGAGATCAAGCACTGACGACGTGGGGCGGAGCAAGCCGCCCCACCGGCATCACGAACCTGATCCAAAATGGGGACTGCCATGTTGCTATGCGTGAGATGCCCTTTCTGCAGCTATCGGTCGGCGATTGAGGAAGACGATCTTGCTCATCTCGGTGCGACGCCGCGCACGCCCGTTGCCAGCCTGTTGAGCAAGCTCCACTGCGAGGCGTGCGGTGGACGGCCGGTTCAAGTCCGTTGGGACGATGACGATGATGGCCTTGCCTTTGTCGCGCAGCGCGCCGCGTCCTTGAAGGGACCCGGCGGCAGGGCTGACGGCGGCAGGGCGATCAGCTGACAGGCGAAGCTCCGCCGGCCATCGGCGGAGCTTCAGCCGAGGCGATGACCCGCGGTTCCTGCTCTCCGCCTTCGGCCTCCCAGCGCCGTTGGTGAAGCGATCGAATGAGGCCGAACGCGGAAGAGCGTTGCGCTTTGAGGGCTGATCTCAGAGCGAGGCTCCGTCGTTCAAATTCAGAGGTGGACAGGCTCTGGACGTTCACGGCGTCGGGGAGGATTGGTCTGCCTCACCCGTTAGTCGATCCACGATGATACCTTGGGCGTACGCCGACACAGAGGTGAAGGCCACGAGCGCGGTCGAAAGAATGAACTGACGCATGACGAAGTCCTTCTCCCTGCTAATTCGGGTTTGGATGGATCGTTCCGTACAATCGTCGCTCGCGCTTGTGGATCTCCTTGTCTCCTCAGCCGTCATCGATTCTACTCTTCATCCGCGAAGCCAAATCATGGTCCGTCGCCACCATGTCCGCAGCGCGATCCATCGATCCACCAACCAATCGACGACCCGTGCGGTTGGCCTCCTGAGGAACGGAACGTCCTGCGCGATTAGCAGAAGACCGATCGGCAGGAACTCGATTCCGACGACGGGAAGAAACCAGACCGCCGCTGCCGCTATGCACAGAACGCCGAGTGGAATTCGAACCCATCGCCATTTATCGCTGCGCAATGTGCGAAGCCTTCCGGAGAGCCAGTCCGGCAATTCGCCGTCGAGCCGGGCGAATGCACAGTCGAGCAGCCTCCGATCTTGATCAGCGCGCTTGGCCGGACCGACGGCGCGCGGGTCAGTCGGTGCGCCGCGGCGGATTGGGGTTCTCGTCGGGATTAGGCTCCGGCGTTTCGTCCGGCGGATAAGGCGGAGGCGGATCTTCGTAGGGCGGCGGAGTTTCTCCGGGAAGCGGCGGAAACGGCTCCGGAGTCGGAGGCGGCTGCTCAGGCGGGGGATTAGGAATAGTTGTTGGTTCCGGTGGCGTGATCGACATGATGATCTCCTCGCAGTGGTCCTGGTCGGGAGAAGCCTTGGGTGGGGGCGCATGGGTGGATCACTCGTTGGCCTTGGCCCCGGAGACGCTGGCTTGAGCGCGTTCCGGCGCCACCCGCCAGACCGAGTTGCCGACGTCGTCTGCAACGAGAAGGGCGCCCGCTTTGTCCAGAGCAACGCCGACGGGTCGGCCCAGCGCGGTGTCGTCTTCGCCGATAAAGCCGGTCAGAACGTCCTTCGGCGGTCCGGATGGCTTTCCATTCGTGAATGGCACGAAGATCACCTTGTAGCCGCTCCGCGGATTGCGGTTCCAGGAGCCGTGCTGTCCGACGAATGCGCCGCCCGCATACTCCGCCGGAAACAGGCTGCCAGTGTTGAAGGTGAGGCCGAGAGATGCGGTGTGGGTGCCTAGGGCGTAATCCGGCTTGATTGCCTTGGCGACAAGATCCGGCCGCGGAGGATCAACCCGCACATCTACGTTCTGGCCGAAGTAGGAGTACGGCCATCCGTAGAAGCCGCCGTCCTGAACGCTCGTCATGTAGTCGGGCACCAGATCGCTTCCGATCTCGTCGCGCTCGTTGACTGCGACCCATAGCGCTCCCGTAGTGGGCTCCCACGCCAGGCCGTTGGGATTGCGGAGGCCGGACGCGAACAGACGCGCCTCTCCCGTGGCGCGATCGATCTCGAGCACGGCCGCGCGGTTGGTCTCGGCCTCCATCCCGTTCTCGGCGACGTTGCTGTTCGAACCGACTGTCGCGTAGAGCTTCGAGCCGTCGCGCGAGGCGATCAGGTCCTTCGTCCAGTGGTGGTTGATCGTCCCGGCGGGAAGGTCGGCGATCTTCACGCCCGGAGCTTTGATCTCGGTGTCGCCTTCGTTGTAGGGAAAGCGGACAACCGCGTCGGTATTGGCGACATAGAATTCGTTGCCGACAAGCGCCATGCCGAAGGGTGAATTGAGCCCTTGAAGGAAGGCTGCGCGCGTCTCCGCACGGCCATCGCCGTCGGCGTCGCGCAGAAGAGAAATGCGGTTCGCGCTTGGATTTCCCGAACCCGCTCTCTTCATGACCATTCCCATTATCCAGCCCCTGATGCCTTTCCGGTCATCGGGCCTTGGCGGGGCGTCGGTCTCGGTGACGAGGACGTCTCCATTCGGAAGCGTCAGGACGGTGCGTGGATGGGTCAGCCCGGTGGCGAAGGCCGTCACCGTCAAACCGGCGGCAGGCTTGGGTTGAGTTCCCTCCGGCCAGCCCCTTGCTTCCGCGATATGAACCGTCGGGATTAGCGTCGAGTTCGGCTCAGGCAGAGTAGGATTGGGGCCGAAGGACTGTTCCTCGGGAATCTTCGACTGATCGCCGCACGCCGCGAGCGGAGCGACAAGCATGGCAAGAACAGTCAGGCGTGCGGTGGTCTCGATCATCGCGTTCAACACTCATCCGAGAGCCAGAAATGTATTGGTCAACGATAGGACAAGGCTGCGGTTCCCGTTGCGCGCCGGTGCTGGCTACGAGCGATGATCGCCCTAGGTAGCAGTGGCACAGGTCGATTCTGGAGTGAGATGAGCGCCGAACCGACATTCCTCAGATGGTCAGGTCCGGCGCTGTCCGGCGCCCTCGCCGTCATCGTTGCCGGCGCGGTCGTGCTGCCGTGGACCGATCCGGGTCCACTGTCGGACCAGATGGTCCAGCATCTTTTGCTGATGAACGTGTTCGGCCCCCTCGTTGGACTGTTCGTTGCCCGCCGAGCGCCCCTTATCGAGCGACCGCGAACCCTTTGGGCGGCCGGATTGGTCCAGATCGTGCTGCTATGGGCTTGGCATGCGCCCTCGGTGCAAGGCACGGCTTCAGGCGGGGCGCTGACGCATGTCGGGTTGCTGGCGGTGCTCGCGCTGGCAAGCGTCATTTTCTGGGCCGCGATCCTCAGGTCGAGCGAGACGGCGCCGTGGCGAGGGATCGTCGCGCTGTTATTGACGGGCAAGCTGGCTTGCCTGCTCGGAGGACTGCTGATCTTCGCGCCGCGCGATCTGTACGGCTTGCCGCATCTCGCATTCGCCCTGTGCTCCTCAGGACCCTCGAGCCTCGCGGACCAGCAATTGGCGGGACTGCTCATGGTCACCGCATGCCCCCTCAGCTACCTGACCGCCGGCGTGGTCGTTGCCGCGAGGATGATCGACGATCTCGGCCGCCGACTGGGGAGTGCATCTGCTGCGTCTTCTTAGGGATATCTGGATCGCACTGGCCAAACGGCCGCGACAAGCCGCGATGGCATTCGTCCTGCTCGTGGGGCTGGGCGTCGCCGCGGCATTCCTGTTTGCGGCGTCCGGGGTCTACAACGTCGCCGCCAGTCGCGGACATTGGTGGATCGTCGACCAGTTCCTCCGGTTCGGCATGGAGAACTCGGTCAAGGCGCGGGCCCCGGAGACGTCTCCAAATCTCGACGATGCCGATCTCATCCGGCTGGGCGCAGCGCACTTTCACGGAGGCTGTGCCTTCTGTCACGGCGCGCCCGGCAGTCGGCCGAGCCCTGTGGTGCAGCACATGCTGCCGTCACCTCCGGATCTGGCCGAACGCGTTGATCGCTGGACCGACGGCGAGTTGTTCTGGCTCGTCAAGCACGGCCTGAAATACGCGGGAATGCCAGCCTGGCCAGCCCAGGACCGCGACGATGAGATCTGGTCAGTCGTCGCCTTCCTCCGTCAGTTGCCGGACCTTGATGCGCGACACTACGAGGAACTCGCGCTGGCCGAGGTTCAAGTCGACGGCGGTGGCGGACGGGAGCTGGCGACGGCTGAGAGCGATCCGGATGGAGTAGGAGCCTGCGCTCGATGCCATGGCGACGCCGGGCGAGGACCCCAGACGAAGCTTGTTCCCCGTCTCCAAGGTCAATCGAGGGATTGGCTCGCGCGTTCGTTGCGCGACTACGCCGAGGGCGCCCGCCACAGCGGGATCATGCAGCCTCTTGCGGCCGCGCTGAAGCCCGAGGCGATCGAGAAGCTCGCGACCTACTATGCCGGACTGCCGCCGCTGGCTCCCGACGACGATCCCCGCCGCGGATCCGTTGAAGAGGGGCAAAAACTCGCCACATCGGGCGATCCCGGCGCGGAGATTCCGGCCTGCATTTCTTGCCACGGCAGCGACGGCTCGCCGGATTATCCACGCCTCGCGGGCCAGCCCGCCCGCTATCTGTCGGCGCAGCTCGCCGCATGGCGAAACGGCAAGGGCGGCACCTCTCCGACCCACGCCATCATGGCTCCTATAGCAGCTCGGCTTACGGACCAGCAGATAGCCGACGTATCCGCATTCTTCGCAAGCCAGCGCGTCGTGGGCCATCCTGGGCTGGCACCATGAACCAGTCCGTGTTGGAGCCCAACGGCGCCGAAGCCGAACGCATCGCGGATCTTGCGCTAATGCTGTTCGGCGGAGCGGCGATCATCTTCTTCGGGGTCATGGCCCTGGCCGCCGCGTCGGTCTGGGGTGGCGTGTCGGTGCGGCGCGCGATCGCTTCGGAGAGGATGATCGTGGCCGCCGGAATTGCGTTCCCGGTGATCACGCTCACTGCGCTTCTGTTCTACAGCTTGTGGTTGATGCGCGCGAACATTCAGGGAAACGCGACGCCCCCCGCCGGCCGCATCGAAGTCGCGGCGGAACAATGGTGGTGGCGCATCACCTATGTCGAGCCTGACGGGCGGCGAATTTCCGAGGCCAATGAACTGCGCCTGCCCGTCGGACGGGAAGTCGAGCTCGTCCTGACGTCGCCGGACGTCATTCATAGCCTGTGGATCCCCGCGATCGGCGGCAAGCTGGACATGATCCCGGGCAGGACCAACAGGATGCGGGTCTCGATCGACGGTCCGGGCATATACCGGGGGCAGTGCGCGGAATATTGCGGGGGGCCGCATGCCCTGATGGCATTCGACGTCATCGCCCTCGAAGCAACCGAGTTCGACGCCTGGGTCCGCGGAGACGTCGCGGGTGGCTCGACGGAAACGGTCCGGGGGCGGGGGATATTCGAGGAATCGGGCTGCGGCTCCTGCCATGCGGTGCGGGGAGCGAACGCTTCCGGCCTAGTTGGACCGGACCTGTCTCGCGTCGGGGGGCGACGCACGATCGCGGCCGGCACTTTGCCGACGAGCCGGGAAAACCTCACGCGCTTCATCGTGGACGGGCAGTCGATCAAGCCGGGAAACCTGATGCCGCCATTCGGATTGTTCGCGGCCGAGGATGTCGATGCAATCTCCGCCTACCTGATGAGCTTGCAATGACGAGCACCGCCGAGCGAGAGACAGCCGAACTGCCCAATCCGTTGCCTCGTCCGCGCGACGAGCTTCGCCGGCTGCAAGCCGTCTGGGCGATCCCCGAGGGTTGGCGAATCCTCAGCGCCGTCAACAACAGCGTCATCGGCTACTTCTATATCGGCGCGGCTTTCCTGTTCTTTGTGCTGGCGGGCGTTCTCGCGCTTTTGATGCGCGTTCAGCTGGCGGTTCCGGGCAACCTCTTCCTCGATCAGGAAAGCTACAATCAGATCTTCACCATGCACGGCACGGTGATGATGTTCCTCTTCGCCGTGCCTGCCGTTGAAGCGATGGGCGTCCTCCTGCTGCCGCAGATGCTGGGCGCGCGGGACCTGCCGTTCCCACGTCTCGGAGCATTCGCGTTCTGGGCCTATCTGGTCGGCGGTCTAGTCTTCTTCTCGACTCTGTTCTTCGACATGGCGCCCTCCGGCGGCTGGTTCATGTATCCGCCGCTGACGGGCTCCAGGTTCTCACCTGGTACCGGAGCCGACTTTTGGTTGCTCGGGATCGGCTTCATCGAGATTTCTGCGATCGCCGGGGCGATCGAGATCATCGTCGGCGTGCTCCGGACGCGGGCACCCGGCATGTCGCTCGACAAGATGCCGATCTTCGCCTGGACGATGTTGATCTTCGCCGTGATGATCGTCTTCGCGTTTCCGGCGGTCATCCTGGCGACGATGATGCTCGAACTGGAGCGCGCCTTCGACTGGCCGTTCTTCATCCCGGATAGGGGAGGAGACGCGCTTCTCTGGCAGCATCTGTTCTGGTTCTTCGGACATCCCGAGGTCTACATCATCTTCCTACCAGCCGCGGGCATGGTGTCGATGATCGTGCCGACGATGGCCGCCACTCCGCTGGTCGGCTATCGCCTGATCGTGGTCGCGCTGATCGCCACTGGCTTCTTCAGCTTCGGCCTGTGGGTCCATCACATGTTCACCACGGGCATCCCGGCGATGTCGCTCGGCTTCTTCTCCGCGGCGAGCATGGCGGTGTCGGTGCCGAGTGGAATCCAGGTGTTTTCCTGGATCGCGACAATGGCAGCGGGACGCCTGCGGATCACGGCGGCATCGTTGTTCGTCCTCGGCTTCCTGTTCATCTTCACACTGGGCGGACTGACGGGCGTGATGGTCGCAATGGTCCCGTTCGACTGGCAGGCCCACGACACCTACTTTGTCGTCGCCCATTTCCATTACGTGCTTGTCGGCGGGATGGT
Organism: Rhizobiaceae bacterium CPCC 101076; assembly: GCA_003347645.1. GTDB lineage: Bacteria > Pseudomonadota > Alphaproteobacteria > Rhizobiales > Methylopilaceae > Flaviflagellibacter > Flaviflagellibacter deserti. Next base: position 88,454 of record QDFX01000016.1, read on the forward strand.
GTTCCCGCTCTTCGCCGCGTTCTATTACTGGGCGCCAGCCTTCAGCCGACGCGCATTGTCGGAGCGCCTAGGCAAGATCGCCTTCGTCCTGATGTTCGTCGGCTTCAACATCGCGTTCTTTCCGATGCACATCGCGGGACTAATCGGGATGCCGAGGCGCGTCTACACATATCCAGCAGGATTGGGATGGGAGACGCCTAATCTGGCCTCGACTATCGGTGCGTTCATGATCGCCGCGGGCGTGCTCGTATTTCTGCTAGACCTGATCCGCCATCTCAGACCGACCGTCGGAGCTTCCGCGGGGAACGTCTGGAATGCGGGAACGCTCGAATGGCTCGAAAACGACGTGCACGCCGCACGCAGCGTTCCATTCGTCGAAAGCCGCGACCCCCTCTGGGAGGACGCCCGGCTGAGTGCCGATGTGCACAAGGGACGTTACTACCTTCCCGGCACCGTCACGGGGCGACGGGAGACGATTGTTACCTCAGCGATCCTGGCAGAGCCGCAATACGTCGTCCGCTTGACCGGGCCCGGTTGGGCTCATCTGCTGGCCGCGATCTTCACCGCAGCTTTCTTCCTGCTTCTTACGGTCAAGTTGGTCACGGCCGCCATCATTTGCGGCGCGGTGGCGATAGCATGTGTGGTCGCGTGGGCATGGGATACCGATTCTCCGTCCGCAGGTGACGTCGACATCGGAGGTGGTATTCGCCTGCCAACTTACGCGGTGGGAGCTGCTTCGCATTCATGGTGGGCGATGATCATACTGATGGCCGTGGCGGGAGCGCTCTATCTCTCCTACGTATTCAGCTATCTGTATCTCTGGACCGTTCGACCGCAGGACTGGCCGCCGATCGCTCCATTGGCATCACACGCGGGCTGGATCGCGTCTGCCGCGCTGCTCTGTATCAGCGCCGCGGCGCTGTGGGCGAGCGGTCGATCGATACGCGCGGCGGTACCGCGGCTCTGGCTTACCGTCGGCCTCACCGTGGTCGGCCTTTTGACGCTGCTCCTCGGCTTGGGCGCGGATGTTGCGTCTCATTGGCTGGCCGGACTCCGACCCCAGCATAGCGGCTACGCGGCGTTGGTTTTCACGGCGGGCTTCCTGCAAGCGGAGATCGTCGCCGCCGTATGTATCATGGGCATCTTCGCGTGCGTGCGCATTCTCGTGGGACTGACCGATGGACGCCGCAGCGTCGTGTTCGACAACATGGTGCTGCTGTGGGGCTACGGGCTGGGACAGGGGGCCCTGGGCCTGTTGCTCACCCACGGATTCCCGCGTCTGGGCATGTAACGCGATGCGAAGCGTGGGCACGCTGGGAATCGGACTTTGGCTCGCTGGCCCGATTATCTGGGCGACGCATTTCATCATCGTCTATGCGTCGGAGTCCGTCGCATGCACGCGACTGGATGCCGATAGCCATTCACTGATCGCGGGCATTGCCACAATCATCGCGCTGGCTTCGATCGCGTTCATCGCCGTTCGATCGAGAGCGGGACGCTTCAGAGATACGGCGTTCCTGCGAACGACCGCGCTGACAATGAACCTGCTGGCCTTCCTCGCGGTGACCTGGGCGGGGATCGCTGCGGTTCTGCTTCCGTCGTGCACTGGCGTCGGTTGACAGCGGCGGTGTGAGCTCCCGCTGACCCAAGGGCGACCTTCGAAGAGCCGTTCGTATCGCGTAGCGCCGGTTGGCAACATATCGGCGCCTCCCTCCGAGATGGCTGTAGAGCTCGTTGCACCCACAACCAGCTCCTTCCCGATTGCGGTCGTAGGAGCAATCACATGCCCCGAGATCGCGGATCGGCGTGTCGGGGCATAGGGAATCCGGACATCCGTGGGGATGACGGCGCTGGACGGGCAGCGTTCGTAACGCGACCTTCGAGCAGCTCGTCATCCCCGCTTGGATCAACCCGCGGTGCTCGGCACCGGGGTGTTGAGCAGCTGCTGCTCCCACAGGAATGCGATGCCGCTGCCGCCGAGGTGATCGATCAGGATCTGTGTCACTTCTTCGACATGCTCGGTGCGTGCCCAGTCGCGCTGCCACTCCCCGGCCAGCGCCATCCAAGTCATCGGGTTCGCGCCGGCCGCGATCATCCGCTGGATGGCAACCTCGTGCGACTCGGTCGAAACGCCGCCCGACGCGTCGGTGATCACAGTCACGTCCCAGCCTTCACCGGCGGCCTGGATGACGGGCATGGCGACGCAGACTTCGGTCCACAGGCCTGCGATGATCAGCTGCTTGCGGCCGGTTGCCTTGACGAGGTCGACCACCTTCTTGTCTTCCCAGGTGTTCACCCAGGTACGGTCGATCACCTCTTGGTCCGGGAAGACGTCCGTGATCTGCTTGAAAAGCAGGCCGCCACGCGCCGCAAGCACGCTCGTGAGGATAGTCGGAACGTTGAAAGCTTTCGCAAGCTTCGCGAGCGCGGTCACATTATTGACCACGGCCTGCGGATCATGGCTGTTCACGTTCGTAAGCTGAAAAGCCTGATGATCGATCAGAACGAGGACCGAGTCTTCGGGACGGAGAAGCGAGGCGAGGCCGTTACGAAAGGTCATGAACACATCCTCCGGTGCCGTCGTGAGTGAGGTTGGTCCGCCGGGCGACATGCTCCGGCTGCGGCACCGTCTAGGAGGCGGACGTTGTCATTCCCATTTGTGATGCGGTAGCGCTGTTTAGCGCCACTCTCTGTCGCGAAATGGGGAACGCCGAATGGACATCGAAGAGCTGCGGACATTCGTGGAAGTTGCAGATGCCGGAGGAGTTTCGCCCGCCGCGCTCCGGCTCGGCGTCTCCAAGTCGATCGTCAGCCGTCGGCTCTTCCGGCTTGAAGCGGACCTTGGCGTCCAGCTTCTCGCACGATCCACCCGCGGGGCTGCGCTCACGGAAGCCGGGGCCACGTTCCGGGATTACGCAGCCAGAGTTTGCGCCGAGATCGACGTGGCCAGGGAAACGATGCTACCTGCAGGTGAGCTTCGCGGCCGCTTGCGGGTTGCTGCGCCGCTGTCTTTCGGCCCGTCCCACTTCGCGCCGGTACTCGCGGAAATGGCGCGGCGCCACCCCCATCTCCACATTCACACCTGTTACAGCGATCGCTTCGTCGACCTCATCGCGGAAGGGTACGATTGTGCGATCCGGGTCGGCTATCTCCAGGACTCCAACCTGATCGCAAGACGTGTCGGGCCGATCTACGGAAAGCTGGTCGCGAGCCCGGACTACATCAAGGCACATGGTTCCCCCGAGAAGCCGGAGGAACTCGCCGACCACCAGTCCCTCATGCAAGGGACGGAAAGCTGGCAATTCATGGTTGGCGACGAGATCGTCACGGTTCGTCCGCAGGGGCGCTTCAAAGCCGACAATGCCGTCGCTCTCGCCGCCGCGGCGGCAGCAGGGCTTGGCGTCGCCTGGCTTCCGGATTGCGTCACCCATGACTATGTGGCCTCGGGCGCGCTTGTTCCGGTGATGACACACCATCCGCCACCTCCGGCAGGAGCCTATGTCGTCCGGCCGCCAGGGCAGCATCCTGCACGGAAGATTCGGGTGCTCACCGAACTGCTGATCGAGTATTTCGAACGGCCTCCGCACTTTGCGACTGCGGTCGCCAAACCACGAACGACGCGAAGCTCCGAGCCGGCCTCGGCGACATAGCTGCGACGTTCCGCTTTCCGCGACAAAGCTCGACGGATTGCGGGGCTAGTTGGAGAGACGGCCGCTTGCCAGATCGGGCAGTCGTTGGACCGGTAGCGCCCCCTCGCGCGGTGCAGACGAGGACGGGATCGCCCGGCAGTCCAGGAGAGGATGACGCAGATGAGTTGGAACCCAGCAATCGAACCGGGTTGTCCCGATGAGGTGGGCGTGGACGCGATCGAAACCCTCATCGTTCCGCGTGCTCGAGACCTTGGCGGCTTCGAGGTTCGGCGCGCTCTGCCGGCGCCGAAGCGGCAGATGGTCGGGCCGTTCATCTTCTTCGACCAGGCCGGGCCGGCCGAGTTCCTGACCGGCCAGGGCGTCGATGTCCGGCCGCACCCGCATATTGGTCTCGGCACCGTCACCTACCTGTATCGCGGCGACTTCCATCACCGAGACAGCATCGGATCCGACCAGATCATCCGTCCCGGCGCGCTGAACTGGATGGTCGCCGGGCGCGGGGTTTCCCATTCGGAGCGCACGTCGGCAGCGGCCCGGAGCGGTCCGAACAGCCTGTTCGGGATTCAGACTTGGCTGGCCCTGCCCGACAGTCACGAGGACATCGCGCCCATGTTCGAGCATCACGGCAAGGAGGCGCTGCCGGTGATCGAGGACCTTGGCGTCTCGGTTCGGCTTATCCTCGGAAACGCCTACGGCCAAGCCGCCCCCGCGACGATGTTCTCGGAGACATTCTACGCCGATGTGACGCTCGACGCAGGAAGCCGATTGCCGATGCCAGACGACCATGAGGACAGAGGCATCTATATCGTCGAAGGCTCGATCTCGGTCGCTGGCCAGGATTACGCAGCATCTCAGATGATGGTTTTCCGGCCTGGCGACAGGATTACGGTGGCGGCCGGCAGCAGAGGCGCGCGGCTGATGATTCTCGGCGGCGCAACACTCGCGGGACCACGTTACATCTGGTGGAACTTCGTCGCCTCCTCGGAGGAGCGTATCGAAGAAGCCAAGGCCGAATGGCGCGCGCAGAATTGGGGCAAGGGGCGCTTCGATCTCCCGGTCGATGACCGGGATGAGCACATACCTCTTCCTATCTGACCAGCGCTAACGAACGCGACTAGGGCAATCCAGAACGACATGGATGCACACTGGCATTAAGGTCTGAGCTCGCTGACAGCCCAGACCCCAAGTCCTCTCTTGGCGCTTTCTGGGAGCGGACGAGCAGGCGTATCCGGCGCATTTCGCCGTGTTTGCCAGATATGAGGATATCCAGAAGATCCCGGGCCACTCCACGGTCCCGGAGCGATACCCATTCGAGGGATTTGAACGGTTTCTCAACGCGGCCGCTGAGCATTATCCCGTCCGCCTGAACTGACAGCAAGCCCCGCGCATAGGCGTCGCGACAGCGCAGGCTGTCCAACGCTGATCTCGCCTCACAAGTCTTGGCCGTCGGTCTGCTGGGAGAATCCGAAGACGCGTTGCGACAGCCGCCGGGCAGCCCCGCAATCATCAGAAACGGTTCATCTGTCCTCTCGACGGACCTGATGTGGAGTCGTACCGTTACGGAACAACAAGGGGCGGTGCCATGTCCCAGGATCCCAGGGTCCAGCACGATGTGACGCGGCGCGCAACGACAGCGCTCAATGGGGACGAGGCGCGCTATCGTTTCCTATTCGAAGCAATCGACACAGGGTTCTGTACCATCCAGGTCGTCTTCGACGAGCGCGGCAAGGCCACCGATTACGTCTTCCTCGAGGTCAATCCGGCCTTCATCTCGCATACCGGGCTTGTGGACGCCGTCCGCAAGAGCATTCGAGAGCTTCGGCCGGAGCACGAGGATTATTGGTTCGAAACCTACGGCCGGATCGTGACGACAGGTCGCCCCGAGCGTTTCGAACGTCTCTCACCATCGCTCGGCCGCTGGTTCGATGTCTACGCCTTCCCAATCGGTCCTCCGGAACGTCAAGAACTCGCGATCCGGCTGTACGACATTACGGATCGTAAGCGTGCGGAGGACGCCCTCCGCGTCACCGCCGAACGGCTCCGCCACGTCGTCGATGGCGCCCGAGAGTATGCGATTATCTCCCTCGACGCGGACGGCCGGATAACGGGTTGGGACGGCGGCGCTCGACGCCTTCTAGGATACGACGAGGCTGAGACGCTCGGCTTGCCCATCGACATCTTCTATACACCCGAAGACTGCGCCTCCGGAGTGCCGGAACGGGAGATGAGGACCGCGGACGAGTCCGGGCGCGCCTCTGACGATCGCTGGCACCTCCGCAAGGATGGCTCCCGCTTCTGGGGCTCCGGCGTGATGCTGCCGTTGCACGATGGCGACAGTGCCCGCTTCCTCAAAATCTTTCGCGATCGCACCGAAGAGCGGCAGGCCGCCGAACTTCAGCGGCTCCTCCTGTCGGAACTGGAGCACCGCGTGAAGAACACGCTGGCCGTTGTGGATGCGATCGCAACGCAAACCTTCCGCGGCCTGGACCAAGAGGCCGAAAAAGCCTTCCGATCACGCTTGCGGGCACTCGCGGGCGGCCACGGGGTGCTTACCCAAGAGCACTGGCAGGGCGCAGATCTGCGGCAGGTCGTGGCCACCGCGCTGAAGCCCTTCAACGACGAGACAAGGGCGCGGCTGCGGATCGAGGGACCGGGCCTTGAGATCGCAGCGAAACCCGCCCTGGCGCTGACGCTGGCACTGCATGAACTGGCGACCAACGCCGCGAAATATGGCGCCTTGGCAAGCGAGAACGGTCGCGTGGACGTGTCCTGGTCCGTCGAGGACGGGCTGGAGGGCAGGCTTCGGTTCCAATGGGTGGAGAGGGAGGGGCCTCCCGTCGCCGTCCCGGCCAAAACAGGGTTCGGCTCCCGGCTGATCCGCAATCTCTCGACCGAACTCGGCGCAACCGTTCAAATAGACTATCCGCCCTCCGGGGCAGTGTGCGTCGTCGATGTGCCGACAGCGAGTCTCCAAGACCAAGCGAACGGCGGAGAGCCAGCGACATGAACGGATCGCGTGAGGGGCCGACCCTGCGATCGACCCCAGGCGGCCCGGAAATCCAGCGAAAACCGCCGTTGTCCGGATGACGGTCTTGAATCTGCCGAAGGCAGGCAAGGTTTGCTGCCGATCTGCTGCGTGCCAGGCGAGAGATCTCCGTCGTTATCCATCGCGAAGCTTCAGGTGGAGTTGGACCATGTCTGACCAATCCAACATGCGGGCGCAAGCGGCACGAACTCGGGAGAGCCGCGACAGGCAGACGGTACTGGGCGAGAAGCGCCTCATGGCCGCTGAAGCTGACTTTCATAGCCGCGCCAATGTGTCGACGCTCAGCGCCAGGAGACAGACAGCGGCTTCTCGCGAAAGGCAAATCGCTCGAGATGGTCGACGACCACCTCCCCCGTTTCCACGGCGACTGCGGACTCCGAAGCGGTGATCTTTATGGAGAGATTGTCTGGACCGGCCTCCAATTCGACCACAGCACCAGACGGCATGATGATCCGCCCGCGGCTCCCCATGAGCGTCACATCCAAGCGATGGGCCCAGTGTTTGCAGAGCTGCTTCAAATACAGGTCGCCGTTCTTGGTTGGAACGTCAGCTTGGATGATCTGCAAATGTTGCTCTCCGAAATCTAGATGACCTTCTGCGCGTCGTGCAGCCGGCGGTAGGTTCCGTGGCGGGCAACGAGGTCGGTGTGGTTGCCCTGTTCGGCGATGCCGGT